>CALRLY020000020.1:0-3917 GCA_943368955.1 Chitinophaga pinensis | reverse complement strand
GAAAGAACAAAATGAATGTCCTCAATGCAGTTAAAAACAAAATTATTCACAGGATTTTTGCTTGTGTCAATCAAAAAAGGGTTTACAGCAGTAACTATAATTTTGTTTGGTAGAATCATAGAAATCGCAAGTGTTCCGCAGGATCACTTGATACCCCTTTCATCAAACGGACTGTGTCCGGATTCCACAGCCGTAACTACTTTTCGAACCACTGATTTAGAGGGCAGGTAACACGTCTGCAACAGGCTGATATTTCACTGTATCCATACCCTCGCAAACGGGTAAACGTTAGCGATAATTATTCCTTACAGTATTGTAACTTCTTCCGGTCATCAAACGTATAAAAGCAAAACGAGCAAAAATGAATAAACTAAAATTCGGCCTGATTTTTAGTATAGGTTTTGTTGTTTATTACTTTGCAGACGCAACTTTTTTTTCTATTCTCCAACAAGAAATCACTTCTTTTACAAAAGTAAAAGCGCTCGGACACATTTTGGCTTATTCAGTTACCCTTGTTCCACTACTTATTACTGTTTCACTTTTACATAAAGACTATAAAAACATTTTTGAAAATTTAGGACTATCTAACAACCTGATAGTTGGACTTGCTTTTGGATTTATCTGTACAGTGCCCATGCTAATTGGTTTTTACCTGAAATTTAGTATCACTAAAAATGTTTCACTTGATACAATAATAATTAATACGATTTCATCCGCTTTTTTTGAAGAAATAATTTACAGAGCATTTTTATTCGGTACAATCTACCGACTAACGAAATCAGGATTTTTGCCATCTGTATTTTTGGGTTCTTTATTATTCGGGCTTGCCCATTTATACCAAAGCTCTGACAGCGAAGAACTTGCAGGTATTTTTGCGATTACTTTTCTTGGTTCTTTACTATTTGGTTGGCTTTACTGTGAATGGAACTTTAATTTATGGACAGCAATTTTTTTGCACACATTCATGAATTTGTTTTGGCTGATTTTTGACGTTGACAACAATGCACTTGGAGGAACTTATGCAAATATTTTCCGTTTACTAACAGTTCTTATTGCAGTATTTGGGACAATTGTATACAAAAGAAAAATGAACTTACCATTTGAAATAAAAGGTAGAAAATGGTTGATGAAATAAAAATACACTTCACTGTCACAAGTCTCCCGCCCCGCAGGCGGATCACGTGATGCCCCTTTCATCAGCCGCACTGAGTCCGGATTTCATAGCGATCACTACTTTTCGAACAACTGATTGAGAGCACAGGTAAAACGTCTGCGCCAGAAAGCTTGTAACCATTGAGCAGTTGCAGCATCGAATCCCGAACCAATCGGGGAGATGTTGCAGGCATACATTTAAAAAACCCATTCTTTCTCCCTATCTTACTTCTTCAACCCCCTCCACATGAAAAGATCTGTTCTCACTACGCTCTGCGTATTGTTGTCCGCCGTGCTGCTGGCCCAGCCCACCACCTGGATCACCAATGTTACCATCGTCAACACCAAAGACGGCAAGCTGCAACCCTCGCAAACCGTAGTGGTGCGGGGCGAAACCATTGTGCAGGTGAGCAAATACACTTCTAAAACCAAAGTGCCCGACAGTGTAAACGTCGTGGACGGCACGGGTAAGTTCCTGATGCCCGGCATGGTGGATGGGCATATTCATTTTTTCCAGAGCGGCGGTTTGTACACCCGCCCCGATGCGTTGAACCTGGGCAAAGTGTATGCGTATGAAAAAGACCAGCAATGGATCAAAGACAATCACAACGACCTCATGCGCCGCTACCTCGCCTGCGGCATCACGTCGGTGGCCGATGTGGGCGGGCCCATGAGCAACTACGATGTGCGGTACAGGAACCGGGAGAACCGGAACAGTCCCGCTGCCTGGGTAACCGGTCCGCTTATTTCCACCTACCAGCCGCCCAACCTCGATAAAAAAGATCCGCCCATCATTAAAGTCACCACCGAAGAAGAAGCACGGGAACTGGTGCGCAAACAACTGCCCTACAAACCCGATTTTATCAAGATCTGGTACATCGTACTGCCGGGGCAACCGGCAACAGCCACACTGTCCATTGTAAAAGCCGCTATCGATGAAAGTCACAAAAACGGCCTGAAAGTGTGTGTGCATGCCACGGAGTATGAAACAGCCAAACTATCGGTGGAAGCCGGCGCCGATATACTGGTGCACAGCGTGGACGATCAGCTGCTCGATGCTGCGTTTCTGCAGTTACTGAAGCAAAAAAATGTGACGTACATCCCCACCGCCATTGTGGCGAGAAAATACCGGGAGGTGTTTACGCAGCAGCATACGATCAGCACCCATGATCTTACCTATGCCCATCCGTTTATCGTGAACCAGTTGTTTGATCTCAAACATGTAAACCCGAAAGAAATCGGGTTTGATTATAAAGGGTATGCGAAAAGCGTACAGCTGCACGACAAGTCAGACACCATCATCTGGGAAAACATCAAGCGGGTGACCGATGCCGGTATTAACATCGTGGCGGGTACCGATGCGGGCAATATCGGCACCATGCACGCCTCCAGTATGCTCACCGAACTGCTGGTGATGCGGAAAAGCGGACTCACCAATGCACAGGTATTGCGCTCCTGCACCTACAATGCAGCGGTTGGGTTTGGCAAAGAAGCTGAAACGGGAACGATTGCCCCCAACAAACTGGCGAGTTTTTTACTGCTCAATAAAAATCCGCTCGACAGCCTGGTGTATATCAACGACTTCGACTTTATGATGAACAGGGGCACGTTGATTAAAAAAGATACGCTGCTGCCCGTTACCCCGGAGTTGCTGGTGCAACAGCAGCTGGCTGCGTACAATGCACGGGATATTGATGCATTTTTATTGCCGTACAGCGACAGTGTGGAGTTGTATGCTTATCCCGGCAAACTGATGGGCAAAGGGAAAGAAGCCATGCGCCAGAGCTACACGGGCATGTTTCAGCAGGTTACCCAACTGCATTGTGAGCTGGTGAACCGCATGGTGATCGGCAATGTGGTGATTGATCACGAAAGTGTGAGTGGCTTCGGACCAAAACCGCTACGTGCCATTGCCATTTACACCATTACAAACGGCAAAATACAGAAGGTGGAGTTTATACAGTAGCGGGTCTTGCAATGCCCTTTTCCAAAATCATCTTTGTTAAACAATCAACCGTATGTACAAACGAAGCTGGCTGCTACTTACCGTCGTGCTCCTGGCAATGAATGCAGGAGCCCAAACCGCAACCACTGATTCGCTTTTCCAGGTGCTGCAACAACAGGACAGTCTTTTTTTTGAACGGTCCTTCAACCGTTGTGACCTGGATTACCTCGACAAAACCACGCACCCCAGCCTGGTGTTCTTTCATGACCAGGGCGGCATTCAACACAAAGCGGAATTTATACGTGCGGTGAAACAGAATATCTGTGGCAATCCGGCACAGAAGCCCATCCGTAAGGTCGTGGCCGGCAGCCTGGCCGTTTTCCCGCTGTACCAGGACGGCCGTTTATACGGCGTGCTGCAAACCGGTGAACATGATTTTTATATCCGTGAACAGGGGAAACCAGACCGGCATACCAGTCACGCCCGATTCACCCATGTATGGCTGCTGGAAAACGGCGGCTGGCTGCTGCGGGAAGTGCTGAGTTATGATCACCGGAATCCCGAAGGAATGCAATAGTTGTTGATTGGCGCAGATCGGGAGACCTGCGTAAGAAAATCATCGAATCCCGATACAATCGGGCAGCATTCAGCCGGAATCAAGTGATCCGCCCAGGCGGAACACTTGCGATTTCTATGATTCTACCAAACAAAATTATAGTTACTGCTGTAAACCCTTTTTTGATTGACACAAGCAAAAATCCTGTGAATAATTTTGTTTTTAACTGCATTGAGGACATTCATTTTGTTCTTTCCTTCCCCA
>CALRLY020000019.1:0-6316 GCA_943368955.1 Chitinophaga pinensis | reverse complement strand
ATTCACAGGATTTTTGCTTGTGTCAATCAAAAAAGGGTTTACAGCAGTAACTATAATTTTGTTTGGTAGAATCATAGAAATCGCAAGTGTTCCGCCCCGTAGGCGGATCACTTGATGCCGATTGAATCAGCCGGACTGTGTCCGGATTTTACAAAAAGAAATTACGTTCCGGCACAAGCGACAGTCCTGGGTCAGTAACGGAATGAAAAGGCCGGAGACAAAGCCCCGGCCTCTTTTTTTATGCACCATTGGATACAATTATTGAATTACAATCACCGCTGTTTCGGTTGCTGAACGCAGGTAGTAAGTACCCTTACCCAGGTGACCGAGCTGCAATGTTTGTGTGCCCGCCTGCAACTGCCGCTCCAATATTTTTACACCATTGCTGCTGAACAGCGTTATCAATGTTGCCTTTTCCAGTTTTACAAACACCGTTCCGTTGGTTACCGGTGTGGGATACACAAGCATACGGTTACGGTTAGCCGCAAATTGAACGCTTACCGTTTTGCTGAAGGTTTCACGGCCATCACGATCCCGCTGCAGCAGCCGGTACCAGTTGGTGCCCGTTACGGGTTGCTGGTGAACAAACCTGTAACTGCTGGTAACCGTGCTGTTACCTGCGGCTGCTACACTACCGATGTTGGTCCACACATTATTACCGGTGCTATGCTGCACCACAAAATCCAAACTGTTTTGTTCGGCTGCAGTTTGCCAGTTGAGCTGCACCGTAGTTGCCTGCGGTTGTGCCTGGAAGTTGAGCCAGGTAACAGGCAGGGTGGTGCTTCCGTCTAACACAGCAAACGGAGAAAATGTACCGGTATACCCTTGGTAGTCTAAGTATCCCACGCCACTGCCGGTGGTGCCCGTTAAGCGCTCCCAGGCAGTGCCGTAATGAAACAAAGCAGGGGTTGCCAGCGGACCGGTAGGTTCGCCGCTGTTCCAGTAAAATGAAAAGTCTACACCGCCACCGCCATTGGGATTGGTCTTGTTGATATCCCAGGTGCGTTGTACATAAGTTCCGCTGATGGGGCTGCCACTGGTTCCGTTGGCGAGCACCTCATCCCGCACTTTCACCTGGAAGTAATCGGCACTGCCGCTGCGGTTGGTGATGGTCATGCGGTTATAAGCACTGTTGCCCACAGGGAAGATGAAACCCTCATTGTTGGCAAGACTGCGCCGCAGAGAGCCGCTGCCATTGGTTTGAATATAGTTGTTGGCATTTGCACCTGCAACTACAGTAGCCAGTGTTAATGTGTGATTGCCGAGTTGTATTTTTCTGCCTGCATCATGAAACGTGATGCTGTTGGCACTCCAGTTATTGGACAGCGCCAGGTCTGATACAGCAGTGGGGCTGATGATGATGTCCATATCTGCACCCGGCACATTACCTCCATCCCAGTTACCGGTGTTCCCAAAGGCGGTACCGTTACTACCGTTCCACTGAACACAACCGGCCGGGTAAGCCTCCCAGGCCAGGAACGGATATTGGTTGTTATCGCTGCGGTTCATGCCCCATACATCATTGGTACCATTCACGGTTTCGCACTGCAAATCGTATCCTGCATTGGCTATTGCCGGGTAGGTCCGCAGCTGATTGGCCGCTATTGCGCTGCCAAAGCCATTGTCCGGAAGATGATCAGCAAACAATACATTCGTGAATGTATTATCTCCCATGTTCTCGTCGGTTCCCAGAATTGCACCTACATGCGTGGCGTCTGGAATTACAATAGAGTATTGTGCCGTTGTATAGCAGTTTTCAAAGACATTTCCAAAAGCCCTTGCTCCAAAACTACCTGCAAACACAACGTCTGCGTTGGTGGAGATAAAGGAGCCTTTGAAATAAGTATCACGAATCGTTGAGTTGTAGACTTCTCCCAATACACCGCCCAAAACATGAAACCCGTTTTGAATACTGTTGATCAGGGTGCAGGAGGAATAACACCGCTCCATGGTTGACATTTCAAGATGGTACACCAGGCCCGATACACGTACATCGGAAAAATAAATATTCTTTTGTATTACTCCTGTTGCACCTACATTTCTGATCGTTGAGTTGGACATAATGGCTGCCAAAACACCTGTATACGTGGCACCGTTTGAAATCTGCACATTGTCCAGCACCAGGTTTTCAATCAACGTGTTCTGGCACACACCAAACAAGCCGGCAAACGTATAATTTTCGGGGTTTATATACAGGTTACTGATACGGTATCCCTGGCCGTTATACGTGCCGGTAAATGGTACGGCAAAATCTCCAATGGATATCCATCCGCTACCATTGTTATAACAGGGAATTGTAGTAGCAATCATGTCAATATGAGCTGTTTGCAAATAAAACTTATCCCATTCTGCTTGGTTTTCCACCATCCATTGCAGGTTGCCGGGTGTGGCAATCTGGTAGGGATCTGCTGATGTTCCGCTTCCGGCAGGCACCTCGCTGGCAAGAAGCTCTGCCATGATGATGATTGCAGTAGTTGAAGCAATGCTTCCGTTCACCAATACCCGGAAATAGCGTGCTGCGGTAATGGTACCAATCTGGCTGCTGTTGAGCACAGGATCGGTAGCACCGGTAATACTAATCCATTCGATGTTGTCATCTGAGTACTGCCACTGCAGGGTGGTACCAAGAAACTCTGACAGGTACAAATCTGTGGGCGTTACTGAACCGCACAGCGTTTGATCGGGTGTTACAATACCCCCTGCAGCCGTGCTGCCGTAGGTAATTTCCACCAATCCATCATTGTTCCAGGTAGCCTGTTGGTTGAAATACACTTGTGTGGCACCGTTAGCAAAGTTGCTGCCCCTGAATCCACCATTGCCGGCAGCCTCGCCGTTGATTTCATAAACACTACCGCCAACAGATCCTACATGGCCACCGCCACCACCACCACCACCGCCGCCATCTTCCCGAAACGGATCGGCATTGGTGCCGTTGCCACCAAATGAATTGGTACCATTGGGTGAAGTGCCTGCGTTGCCCGGTAAGCCAGAATTCTCAGTATTGGCCATACCACCGCCGCCACCGGCACCACCGGCAACCAGGCGCACAATAGCGTTAACGGTTACAATAGATGCAGCACCGCCTCCACCGCCGCCGCCCGAAGAGCCCACGGGTCCTGCATTGCCACCATTCCCTCCGTTATAATTGCTGGTATAGGTAGAGGCGCCACCGGCACCACCACCGGTGCCAGAGGCATTGCTCTCTCCATCAGCACCTTTGCCGCCGGGGTAAATACCAATCACATCACCGGGGTTTACCGGTATGGATACATACACATAGCCTGCGGGTCCTGCGGCAGCTCTTCCGCAACCGGCACCGCAGTCTTCACCACCCCGGCCAGCGCCACCACCGATCACTCTAACGGTAATGGAGCTTACACCGGAAGGCACCGTCCATGTAGCGGCATTGGTATAGGTATTGGTTACCTGTGCCCGAAGTTGTAACGCCAGGCAGCCAAACAAAAAAAGGAGTAATAGTTGTTTCATAAGAAAAAGGATTTTGGTTTTTTGAGAGTAGTTGGATTACAGCAGCTGATGACAGGTTGAGGACAAGTACTGTCAGCGGCGGCTGTTCGTTTCCATCAGGTTTTGTTGTATAAAAATGAGGAAGTGGCAGGGTGAAGAGCCAACGGTGTTACTTCAGGCCGGGTAAATGATTGCATCATGGTTCAACAGGTTTACGATTAGGATCTGGATCAATAGAAACAGATGGTAATGATACGGCCTATTCTACCCGCTGCCGCAGGATCGGGGAACGTTTTGAGAAAAATAAAGTTTTCTGTAACTGAAGGAATAGATACTAGTACATAGCTGATAGCGGGCGCTGTTGCAGGTTTTCTGCGCTGCATACCCCCCACGCAGCACTTTGTTCAAAAGCAACCGGTACAACAACTGCTTTTCCGGCAAGGAGCCGGGCAATGAAACAGCTGTGCTGCTCAAATCAATTTTCTATATTTTATGCGCATAGAAACAATATGAAAATTATTGATTGGTCTGCGTTGCTTATTACCGCCATGGTAACAGCAGTAACCGCACAGCAAAAGAAGAACACCGGTAAGCCGGTTCGCTTTTTGATGGGAGCTGCACTGGAATGGGGTGGCGACAGAGTGGCCGAACTATCTTTTACCGATGGCAGCACGCAGACAACACACTGGCTGCAAACACAACGTTAGATTTCTTGAAAAAATGCCCCAAACGGGTTATTGTGAGGATGGGAAGCCGGCTGTAACTTCAAGTAAGCCGTGAAACGAACGTATGAAAGTGTGCACCCCACAATCAAAAAACGCATAAGGCCCGGTCTGATATTCATTGAATGCCCAAAATTAATTGTTGGTGGCAGGTTGCGGTAATCGTTGAAAGAACTGGAATAAAGAAGAAGACTTAAATAAATGAGTAAGATTTTAACGAAACAATGGTCTTCCTTTTTAAGAAATAACAATGAAGTATATTCATTGAAGAGTGATATGATTCTTTACGACAAAATAGGAATCATTGACCTGGAAAAACTAGAGCTAACACTTGAATTTAATTTAAAAACATTTCCTGGATATAAGTATGTGTTGAATGAATTCGAATATTTGAAGAAGCATGAATTTTTAGTTGACATTTATCATTTGTGTCTTCCCGGAGCTGTAGATTTAAACCAAGAAGCCCTTGACTTAGCCGAAGAAGTTCGAAAGAAGCACGAAAAAGTATTAGAACTGGAAAAAATTGACAAACTACAAAGTGTTCTTACCAAGTTTGAATATCACGACCTTACTACAAGACTTTGGACAATCCTTGTAAACATATCAAATAGGACAGTTTATGCAATTCCTTCCTTGACTACAACAAGCACATTTGAGACGCCCCATTCCAGTAAAGAAAACGGTTATAATATACTTCTGCGAAAACTGCCTGTACCAACTGATCGTACTTCCTGGGAACAAATCATAGAGTTTAAAAAGGACACGGAAGCTCAACTTAAAATCGCTTCATTACGAAATTGGATTAATGAAATTCCAGATAACTTCACGTTTAATGAAATAGAAGATAAAATTGAATACTTGTATAAAGAATATACAACATCACTGAAAAGACACAAACTGGAAACGCAACTAATCAGCATAAAAACAGTAGTAAATGCGGTTCCCAAAGCTCTGAGTGAACTTGTCGGGTTTACATTTGATGGTGCAGCAGACGCATACTTTCAAATAGCAGAACAAAAAGTGAATTATAATAATTATGATAGAATTAAAAAAACGAACGGTAATGAATTAGCCTACATTGAAATGGCAAAATCAAAATTTAATGATTGACAGAATACAAAACCACCGCTAAGAAGCGTTTACCGCCAACTGTAGCATCAAGTGTTCCGCAGAATCCGTTGATGCCAAATGATTAAGCCGGATACAGTCCGGATTTCACAGAAAGGAATCACTTTTCAAAAACTGACTTTTAACTCAACCGAGAGGCTTGCGCCAGTTGAAGTATCCGGCAGGCCGGACATATTCATGAACAGCTGCTGCCGGTACTACCTGTTGGCTGATGATGCCGCCAAAGCAGGAACAGTTTGTTGAAATGAAAATGCAATAGCTTTGCCCAAAACAACTCTTTCCAAAATGAAACGCATCCTTCTCCTCATGGGCTTTCTGCTTCCCTGTGTAGTGCAGGCACAGCCCAATTTATTACAACAGCAAGCCGAAATAGTGGGCACTACCGCCCCGGGACTCACCATTACCGATTACCTGCAGAACAAACCGGCCGATACCAGCTTTCATAAGAAGTTCAAAGTGCTGGAGTTCTGGGCCACCTGGTGCAAACCCTGCCTGCGGGCCGTACCGCACCTCAACAGGCTGAGTAAAACGTTTCAACAGGAAAACGTTGTGTTTCTTTCATTTACGTACGAACGGCCTGAAGAAACAACCAGAATACTGCAACGCTTCAAATTTGAAACCATTGTAGTGAGCGATCGATCAAAAACAACCCACCGCAACCTGAAAATAGAAGTGAATGGCCTCATGGCCCTCCCCAGAACCGTACTTATTGATGATGAAAATAAAATTGTATGGGTAGGCAGACCGGAACAACTCACCCGGAAACGGATGCAACAGTTTTTGCGTAAACAACTACCAGGTGAATGACGGGTGCCCCACCGGATGCGAACACCGGAACCAGTGTTGTTCCCGCCTCTGGCCTTTAGGTTTGTATTAATCATTAACCAAGGGATTTAGGAACTTAGTAAGTGATAAGTTAACCTGGCGGCACAGGTAAACTACCCCACTGGCCAGGTAAGACCTATCTTGCGATTTAGACCTGTGCCGCTTACTTGAACAGG
>CALRLY020000018.1:0-8487 GCA_943368955.1 Chitinophaga pinensis | reverse complement strand
GGTCAATCAACAGTTACCTCGACTTGCTGAAAAAGGAAGTGTATGAGTCTCAAAAGCAGTTGATACTTGAAGGTCAGGCTGTAACGGTAAGTAACATGCGATCGAAGATTCTGAAAACTGAAGAACGTTCCCGTTGGTTGCTGGAAATCTTCCAGGACCACAACCGCAAAATCGAATCCCTCCTGGACGATGAATACGCACCCGGCACCCTGGAGCGGTACCGTACCTCACTCAGCCATACCCGTGAGTTCATCCGCTGGAAATACAACGTTTCCGACATTGACATCCGCAAGATTGATCATGCGTTCATTACCGAGTACGAATTCTACCTGCGCAGCATCCGCAAGTGCAACAACAACACTGCGGTTAAATACATCAAAAACTTCGGCAAGATCATCCGGCTTTGCATCGCCAACGGCTGGCTCGATAAAAATCCCTTTGTCAACTACAAGTCCAAAGTCAAAGAAGTGGAGCGGGCCTTTCTTACCAAAGAAGAACTCGAAATCCTGGCCGCCAAAGAATTCCGCACCGAGCGACTCAACCAGGTACGGGATATCTTCCTGTTCAGCTGCTTTACCGGCCTGGCTTACATTGATGTGAAAAAGCTCACCCGTCAGAACATCGGCCTCGGCATTGATGGTGAAAAATGGATCTTCACCAACCGGCAGAAAACCGATACCCGTTCCAACATCCCCTTGCTGCCCATGGCAGAGGAGCTGCTGGAAAAGTACAGCAGCCATCCCCAGTGCCTCAACGATGGCAGCTTGCTTCCGGTACTCAGCAATCAGAAGATGAATGCCTACCTCAAGGAAATCGCCGACCTCTGTGAAATCCCCAAAGAGCTCACCTTCCACATTGCCCGGCACACCTTCGCCACCACCGTCACGTTATCCAACGGGGTACCCATTGAAAGCGTGAGCAAAATGCTGGGACATAAAAACCTGCGTACTACGCAACATTACGCAAAGATTCTTGACAAAAAGGTGAGTGAGGATATGCGGATTTTACGTGAGAAATTTACGAAGCAAGACACCCCTTTACGCAAGATTTTGTGAATAAATCGTGATTATCTTTCAGTAACGGCACAGGATAACTGATTCCAGGGCTTCTCATTTTTGCAACCGCTAATACTGATGCATGAGGAAGTACCTGGAATCACTGGTCCGTGATTTAGGGAAAGAACTCGAGGCAATTGAACAGAAGAACATCCCTTTTTTGGAACGGGCCCAGTGGAAACTGAACAAAGCGCAGGAAGCGCTGAAAAAGCTAACAACCGAGTATGAAACCAAACCGTTTAAAAACACCGATGATGAAATAACCTATTACAAACACCTGAAACCTGAGGTCTGCAGTCAGGTCCTTTTCCTGGAACATGTTGTTCGTATTGAAGCTTTACTCCCCATTGGTCGTATTGGGAGCAGAAGAGATTTTCTCATCAGCGAGCAAATGCGACTGGAACGGATCTTCGAGCATAACAAGGATCTGTTTGAGTATCTCCGCAACAAGCGTACGGACAAGGATGCTTTTTACTTTTCCCACTCTTCCATCAATCGCAACTGGGTCTCCAGCATCCGGTCCTGCGAAATGTTGCATCATTACCTGCAGGAAAAGTTAGCCGGCATCCAAGCAAGCACACATGCCAACAGCAAGCCTGATACAAATCCTTACACTTTGCCCAGGCATTTGGAAACCTCAGTAAAATGGACCGGCACTAAAACAGAACTGGTGGAGCTGATCTATGCCCTCCACGCCAATGGCAGTATCAATAGTGGAAAGGGTACCATCAAAGCCATTGCTGAAGCTTTTGAAATCAACCTGGATACCAATCTGTCCGATTACCGGTTTACCTACAAGGAAATCAAAAACCGGTATAAGCCCGATAAATTCCTCAACAAACTAGCGGCAGCTCTCACTCAAAAAGTACAGGATGAACTGGATTAAACTTTTTTTTACCCCACGTGGTGCCACGTGGTGCTTTTCTGTAAAACCTGTTTCAAACATTTGCACCATTCTTTCACCAAACCAAATCAAACAAAGACTATGGCAATTGAAGTTGTTACCAAAGATGACTTACTCGAATTCCGGCACCGCCTCCTCGATGATCTCCGTAAACTCCTGCAGACCCAACCGGCCGAACCGCAGCAACAATGGCTCAAATCCTCCGAAGTGCGCAAGCTGCTCAAAATCTCCCCCGGTACCCTGCAGAACTTCCGCATCAACGGTACCCTGTCGTACACCCGTATTGGCGGTATCCTGTACTACAGTTACCAGGATATCATAAAACTCATGGAGCAAAACAAAATCGTACACCCGTAAAAACTCAGGGCATGAACTACATCAAACACCTCAACACCATTTTCGACCGGCTGGCGCTCGACGACCGGCTCAATCCCTCACATATGAGCCTGTACCTGTCGCTCTTCCAGTTCTGGAACCGCAACCACTTCCGCAACCCGTTCCACGTGTCACGGTCCCGGGTCATGCAGCTCAGTAAAATCAGTTCCACGGCCACCTATCACAAGTGCATCCGTAACCTGGAACAGTATGGGTACCTCAAATACCAGCCGTCCTACAACCCCTTCCTGGGCAGCCAGGTTACCATGCAATTGAACGTGCCGGTACCTGTTCAAAAAACAAACGGTTCAGAAAATGACCTGTTTAAAAATCAAACGGTAGCTGTGCCAGATCAGAACAGCTACCGTTCGGAGACCGTATCAATAAACGATCCTTATATAAAACTAAAACATATAAACAAAAACATAGATAGGCAGAAGCAAAAAACAACTGGTTTAAAAAATGAACAGGTAAAGGCACCCGTGCCGGCCGCCAAAAAGGAAACAAAGAAGGGGCCCGGCGCCGCCGGCCGGTTTTCCCCGCCGGACCCTGCCGATATCCACAACTTCTTCCGGCAGCAGCAAGCCAGCCAGGTGGAGGCCGATAAGTTTTACAACTACTTCCAGTCCAACGGCTGGCTGGTAGGAGGGCGCACCCCCATGAAAGACTGGAAAGCCGCCGCCCGTAACTGGATCCTCAATGCCGGCAACTATGCCCGCAACACCGTCACCGGCTTACAACCCAAACAATTGCACACACCCCGTGAGAAAAACTATGGCGAACCACTCTGACCAGGTCATTCCCTGCAGTTTCGATCCGCAGCAACTCTTTGCCTGGCTGCAGGCAAAAGGGCAGGAGCTGTACGGACGGCATTTTACCATCTTCGAAGAAGATCACCCGCTGTTGTTCCGGCTGCTGGCGTATGTACTCAGCGACCAGCTGGCCGCAGAAGCCACCGGTATTAGCCTGCACAAAGGCATCCTGCTCACCGGTCCCGTAGGTGCCGGTAAAACAACGCTCATGTCGCTTATGCGCCTGCTGCAACCCCGAAGCGAACGAATGCTCATTAAATCCTGCCGGGAGGTGAGTTTTGAATTCATCCGGGATGGCTACGAGGTCATCCGCCGGTATGCAAAACACGGCCCCGATCAGGAGTACCGGCCGGTCTTTTGCTTCGACGATCTGGGCACGGAGCAGTCGCTCAAATACTTCGGTAATGAATGCAACGTCATGGCTGAAATCCTCCTGTGCCGGTACGACCTTTTTGTATCCCACGGACTCAAAACGCACCTCACTACCAACTTGTCGGCCACCGAACTGGAAGCGGCCTATGGCAACCGGGTGCGCAGCCGCCTCCGGGAAATGTTCAACCTCATCGCATTTGATTCCACCACCAAAGACAAACGAAAATGAACCCCATACCTGTTGACTTCGATATTATTTTGCCCTACGATTATAAAGCCCTGTACCGGCTGTTTATGAGCCGGGAAGGTCATGAGTTTGAGTTTACCCTTGCCAAGGGCTCCAAACTCCCGGAAAGCCCTCAATACGACGTTTTCCTGGAATATATCACCGCTGCACAAACCGGCCAGTTACTGGCTGAGGTGTCCGATGTGTTCAGTTACTACGTCCCCTCGGTGTACGAGCAAACCGCCTTTGTGTTCAATTGCACCGTGCCCGATAAAGAAGCCCTCATTGACCAGGTGGATTACATCCTCTGTGCGTTCAGTCCTGAGCGTGATGAAGCACGCTGCCACCGTTTCCACCAACAGGCGGCCGAGCTGCTCAACAAAGCCCCGGAGGGGAAAATGGAATGCCATTGCTGGGGGTTGCTGGAATTGGCGGGGAGGTATTTGTAGGGTGGTGAAGGCTCTTTTCCTTGCTCTTTTTTTTCTACTAAAAGCTTTACTCGTTTGAAACACTATCGATAGCTGAGGGGATGTATGTGTCTGGATAACCAAAAGATTTGAAAATACTATCCGCTTTCTTTATATCCTTTGTTACAACCCAACCATTTCTGTAGTATTGGATTAAAATTTCTCTACACCTTACATCTTCTGCTTTTGCTCCTTTATTCAAAATATATATAAGAAATTCTGCTTCTGGTTTATCAAGCTTAAGAATATTTTTGGAATCAAATTTATTATCGAATATAATTTTTAAATAACTTTCATAAAATTCAAATTGACCAACCCCGTTTTTTTGCATTTTTAAAGCATAAGGCATTATTTCATAATAATTATCTTCTTTATCGAAAATATTTGTAAGAGCCATATAACTGTCCAACTCGCTATATTTAATTACATTTTTCTTCGCTTCTTGAATATTTACATTCCTTTGGTCACAGGAGTAAAACACCAAGCTAAACACCAGCAAAAAACTAGTTTTTCTCATGTTACTTTATATTTAAAGGCTGTCCATTTTTAAAAGAGACATATTTACCGCCATCTTTTAGTGTGTCCCAGAAACCAAATTTAGTTACGATGTTTGTTGTCGGAGCAATTACTGTTATGTTTGGATTATGCTTTGAAAATTCTTTAGCAAGTAGATTTCCCGTTTTGCAAGCCTCTATACGAACAGTAATTGGCAAACCTTCATCCATTGACTTTTTATAAAGCTCATTATATTTAAGCAAGAATTCATGTAGCTGTTTACCGTTCATTTGTCCGTACGGCGTTCCTATAATGTTATTATTTCCATGAGCATTAATTACAATAGTATTGCTGCTTGCCCCATTATCGTCAAATTCGCTTCCCTTTCTGAACACTTCGTCTTTTAACTTAAAGAAAAAATTGTAATTATTATCTTGTTCCTTTTTTTCTTTCTCGCCAAAAGCCTCGGCTCTTTTCTTATTAATTTCTACGACTTTTTTCTTTTCTTTTTCTGACTTTGGCTCTTCATTTTGATTGTCGGATGTTGATCTATTCAATCCTTCAATAAATGCCTTTATTTCTTGTGGATCACTTGTGCTAGCATTTCCTTTAGCGTCAAAACTCCACATTCCATCTGGGTCTATAAATCTTATAGGATTATTAAATGTATAGTTGTATGGACTCCACCTTCTTCCCAACTCACTTAATGGATCAACCAGATGCCACCTTCCAATCTGATTATCATACATTCTCGCTCCGTAATCCAACCATTCCAAACCACTGCCATCGCTGAATTCCTGCCGTTGCTCTTCCTTGCCATTGTATTTCAAATTGTTAGATGGATTTCCAAACTGGTTGGCTTTACAACTAATCCCCGCCATTGTTAACCCGAACGGATAAGAATGCGTCTCCTCAATTAAGTACAACAATTACTTCTTCTAAGTTGCTATTCGATGGTTTGTGCATAATATAGCTTTCAGTTGTATTTATTTGTTTCATCGTAAATTTATAATATGAAATTATTAATTGACTTCTGTAATTTTTACATTGATTTTGAAGAGAAATAAAAAAAGAAATACTTCCTTTAGACTCCAATCTATAGTATTTTACCAAATTACCAATCGTATACTTATCAATACTAATATAGTAACTTTGAATTTTACCTTCGTGATTAATATCAAAATCAATATCATATAAGGTGTCTTCACCGAGATTATATTTTAGGGCTAAGGGAATCAATACTATTGAATCTGAATAATTGTTTTTAATAGTAAGCTTATACAAAGTAATTGAGTCTACTTTAGAAAATACCTCTTTCGTTATAGTAAGGTCATTTTGCGCAAAACAACCTGACGATAGAATTGCTAAATAGAGACCGATTAAAAAAAATAATTTGAAATTCATATGAAGTTTATTTGTGGGGATTCGGATGAGTTTCATCATATCCACGATTCTGTAATCCTATCAAGAAGCGTACTTTATTTTCAAAATCAATTGCAAGACCTCTGCTCCGAACATTAGGAATATTTTGTACGAATCGTGTATTGGCATGTCCACCAATTTCGTGATACAAAACTACAGATTGTGGTTCCTTACCTGTTCCGTCAGGAGTAGTGCCACCCTGTCCATTAGTATAAATTGTAACTCCGCTTTTTCCAGAAAAATCAGGTTTGCCATCCGTACCCAAATTTGCAGCAGTAGCTGCACCACCAGCGTCACCTACCGTTGCTTCGCCTCCATCTGGTAAGATATATCCAGGTATTTTATCACCATCTTCACTCCTTTTTACTGTAAAATTTATATCTGAATCTATAACCCCTTTTATCCCATTTGCAACATCTTTTTGATTTGACCCTAAATTCTCATAACTATTCTCATTTATTAGCACCTCACCATCTTGCTCATAGAAAATATCTGACGTAGTACTAATTTTACCTTTATTTTCTCCCGGCCTTTTGTCTAGGTTAACAAAAACTGAATTAAGCTGTTTTGAAACATCTCCTACATTAAAGCCAGATGTACGTAAGGTGTCGGGGGACATCCCATCAGGATCTATAAATCGTATTGGATTATTAAAAGCATAATTATAAGGTGACCATCTTCGCATCCTATCTGCTAACGGGTCTATCACCATCCAACGACCTATTTGATTATCATACATCCTCGCCCCATAATCCAACCACTCCAACCCTGAACCATCTGAGAACTCTTGCCGTTGTTCTTCCTTACCGTTGTATTTAAACTTGTTAGATGGATTTCCAAACTGGTTGGCTTTACTGCTGATCCCCGCCATTGGTAACCCGAACGGATAAGAATGAAACTTTTTGAAACCACTATCTTTCTGAAACCTCAAGGAATGAATGTTTACTTGAATTTACAGATAAAATCTGAACTATTAGTCCAAGTTTGTAGAATTCTGCTTTGATTTGGAGGGATCTTGTTTAAGTAATAATTTCATTGCAACTTGATTCAGTTGGAGTAATTTTATCTAGAATCAAGTGATAACAATCAGGCGGAACACTGCATCTGCCTTAGTTTATTCACTTTTTAAAAAACAATATTTAAAAGTATACCCTGCGGATTCCAAAGCTTCTCGAACTCTTTCGAAAAATATTGTTGCTTCTTTATTTGGAATATATTTAGCAACCACATTAATAATAATATTTCTGCCTTTAGCATCTGGGTAACTGCTATGAAAATGTCCAGATTCAATAGCTGCTAAATAGGAATTGATTTTTTTCTGCAAGATTTGTATATGCTCATTATCGTCATTCCATTCCAAGTGATCGGAAATTGTTAGAACAGCATTGCCATTTTTATCAATGCTTGCATAATCAATTACATTTGGATTTTCAACAGACATAATATTGTTTTAAATTTAGTTATTAGATTTGGGAAGAGAAGGCAAAGTATAAACTGGAATTATAGGTTTAAGATTTGTTGCATCTTTAGCTATAGGGCGAACAATGTTTACTTGAGTTGGTGGAATTTTAGTTCCTCCCGGGTATGCTGGTTTCCCATTACCTACTACAACGCCCCCATCTTTAGCAATTGATGGATAAGCTGCCTTCTGATTTACTGTTAAGGGAGCTGTTGAAGAAGATTTGGCATCTGTTAATACAATTTTCCCAGATTTATTCGTACTTACAAAATCAAGCCTTGTCTTCACTCCATTTTCCGCCTTAATAGTAATCTGTGGAGCTATTTTTGTATCTCCTGCCTTTGCTAGGCTACTACCAACTTGTTGTTCAAATGCGGCACCGTTGGCAGCATTTCTTTCTATTGTAGATCCAGCGACTATATCATCAATTGTGTTAATTGAAGCTGTAGAAGCGATTGCTTGTGGTGAAGGAGTTATTGGAACACCAGTAATATCAGCTATCATTAATGGAATACCAATTTCGGGTTGTCCGATCGAAATCAGACCAATACCCACCACTTTAAGAACTGTACCCCATTTGCCCAGTGCTTTTATTGCAGCCTCACGGTCCTCAGATTTTGAGTAGTTAGCTTGATTTTTTGAATCAATCACATATAACGGCTCTAATCCATCCAAATCTATTGCATTAGGCACTTCATTTCCTGCAAACTGGTAAGGTGTGTAATAAACATAATCAGTAGCAAGTCTGTCTTGTACAAAAAATCTTCCTATTTGATTATCGTAAAAACGGTGTTTATAATCATACCATTCTAACCCACTTCCATCACTGAACTCTTTGCTTTGCTGTTCGTAACCGTTATACTTAAGCCTATTCGGCGTATTTGTTGGTTGTGCTTGTGA
>CALRLY020000017.1:0-10250 GCA_943368955.1 Chitinophaga pinensis | reverse complement strand
GGAGGGGGTGGTGGTGGTGGTGGAACAGGAATTGTATCAGTTTTAAAAATAACTTCATTGCTATAACCAGTTCCACCTGCATTTTCAGCGAAAGCTCTAACATAATATGTTGTACCCGGTTTAAGATTTTGCAGTTGATCTGTAAAGTTTGTGGTACCGAAAGAGTTATTATTAAGATTAATTAAATTACGTAATTTTGTTGGGTTTGTTAGTGTATCACAAACAAATCCTTGATTATTCAAAGGTGCTCCTCCCGTGTTGGTTACCTTTGCCCATATGTTTGCAGATACTTTTGAAATGTTTCTAATAGAATCAATGACAAGGGATGGTACATCAGGAATAGCACTTGTCGTAAAACTCAAAATATTTCCATAAGAAATCCCGGCTTGATTTATAGCAAAAGAACGAGCATAATACATTTTTTGTGGCTCTATGTTATCTGCGTCTAAACGATAAAAGCCTAGTTGGCTGCCAGCGTTTGTATATTTAATCGAATCACTTGGATATTGCGGATTATTTCCGGCACTCCAAATAATTCCCGATTCTTGTATAAGACTTCCCCCGTCGTTTATAACTGCAAACGTAATATCTGCACCAATGTGATAAATATTTTCGATTGCAATTGTTTGTACTTGCGGTATGCACGGTCCCCATGTTAATGTATCGTTACACCACTTTAAATATTGCCCATTTGTTCCCTTTGGTAAAGTCGTCCACTTCGTTCCATCCCAATACAACATTTGTCCTGCCTGTGTGCCGGGAGGCATACCATTCCCAGCTGTGTTTGCATATAAAGCGTAAGGCACACTTAATAATTGCGTTGTTCCTGTAATGGTATAATTTGAACCTCCGGTTGGATCTGTTTCTGACTTAATATACAATGGTCCATTTCCCCATTGTATGGAAGAAAACACACCACTTACAACAGTACCACCTCCAATTTCAATGGTAAGCAACCCGTTTTCGTTTGTTGTAGGTGTATGTCGTTCGGTATAAAGTGCATTTCCTGTTGATGAACCTTGTAAAATGCTGATACGAATACCAACTTGCGATGAACTTACTAAAACATTTGAGCTGTTACGAACTACAGCCTGGTAGCTGATGCGTTGAGGAGCTTGTGCTATTAAATTTGTTGTGCACAATAACAACAGGTAAAGGATAACAAGGAAGCGCATATTAATTTGCTTTAACTATTTTAAATGAAGTTGCCTGACGGCCCTTTTTTGTAATCGTTAATAGAAAAATACCTTTCGGATAATTTGCCAATTCTATTTCAGTTATTTTATTTCTTACTTGTGACGTTTTAAGTAAGGTTCCTTTTGCATCGTACAAATAAAACCAGTAATTATTTAAAGAAGGGTCTCCAATAGTTAAACTGACAGAGTTAGCTGTAGGGTTTGGAAATACAGATGCAGATATGATCAAATCAATAGTAGGTAATGAAGTAATAAGCGATATCTCAAATGGTATTTGCAAACCACTTCCTACAGAACCGCCAGTACCCGAATTGGAAGGAATAATAAGTTCTCCAATACTGTATGTTGTACTACCATTCGCTCCTGTAGCCTTGCCTCCGGTTGTAACTGTAGTTTGTTGTGCTTGTACTGTAAAACAATAAAAGAAAAAAAGCAAAAGGGTTATTAAGCTGCTTTTCATAAAAAAATTTAATATCAAATATAATTTTAAAAATAATCCAGTCTTGAGTTTATTTATAAACGAGTATATTCTACATTTAACTGTGCAGAGAAACAGAAAACTTACGACCAACCTCACTCTTCATGGAATCAACACCTCACCGCTGGAAAACAAGCCGGGCTATCCATGCAGTCGTATTTGATAGCTACAATCTGGAACAGCTTCATAAATTTTCTGCTGATTTTAATAGCAATCTTTTCTCAAACATCGGGCGTGTAATTGCTGCACAACAGTGGCTTGTTTACAGATCGGGCAACTTGGCCATATACATCAGGGATGATTTTTTTAACCGATACAAACCCAGCAGTAAACCAACTGCAACAGTTACTCAACAGGAGGCGAATGAAATGAAAATGCTGTTAACATCTCTCATCCAAAAAAATGAAAACGATTTTGTAAACAACCTCAATCAATAAGAATTACATCTTGGTTTTTGCATAAGCATAGCTGAATTCATCTGAGCATTACGCCGTTTTCGATTGCAACACCGGCAGCAACTCCAGCATATTTGCCCGGCGGTGCTGCAAGCCCCATTCCAGCATGGCTTCCACCACTTTACTCAACTGCCTGCCCGATTTGGTTAATTCGTATTCTACTGTTACAGGCGAAGTTGCATATACCGTGCGACTTACAATACCGTTCATCTCCAGGTCTTTCAACTCCTGCGATAACATGCGGGGCGTAATCTTCGGTATCTCCCGTTCAATTTCTTTAAAGCGCTTTTTACCAAACAAAAGGACTCCGATAATGGGCATCTTCCACTTGCCTTGAAACGCATTGAGCGTATCCTGTACCGCCAACACATACGAGGTGGGGCATTTCTGAATGTTCTTGAGTGTTACTGCTGCCATGCTGTTTACGGTTACTATACTTTTTGATAGTAGTATACTAAAGTATACTGCTATATTTTATATAGTAAAGGTAAGGTAGTTTTGTTGCATCAAACAAATTAATCACACGTAAAAACGGAAATCATGATTTTAGTAACAGGAGCAACCGGACAGTTAGGAACCATTGTGGTACATGAACTTTTAAAAAAAGTACCCGCCGGTAACATTGCCGTGTTGGTGCGTGATCAAAACAAGGCAGCTGCCTTTCAACAACAGGGTGTAAGTATTCGTGTAGCAACTTACCAGGATGCTGCAGCACTAACAACCGCCATGCAGGGTATAGAAAAAGTACTGTTGATTTCATCAAGCGATTTAAACAACCGTTTCGAACAGCACAAAAATGTAATAGATGCGGCAAAAACCGCCGGCGTAAAACACGTGCTGTATACCGGCATTGCCATGCAAAACGCAACTACCTCGCCGTTAAAAGACTTCATGAGCGATCATTTCCGTACAGAAGCCTACATTAAAGAAAATGGCTTCGTGCATACCTTTTTGCAAAACAGTTTGTATGCCGAGATAATTCCAATGTTTGCAGGACTGCAGGCAGTTGACACCGGTATCTTTTTCGCTGCAGGCGAAGGCAAGGTAAGCTTTGCCGCAAAAAAAGATTTGGGCGAAGCAACAGCAACCATTCTTGCCACAACAGGACATGAAAACAAAACCTATCAATTAACCGGTGCGGCTGCATATTCGTTTGCAGATGTGGCTGCGGCCCTTTCTTCGCTGGCCAACAAAACGGTGAGCTATTTCAGTCCCGAACCTGCTGCTTTTGAAGAAGCGTTGAAAGGCTTTGGTTTGCCGGCAGAAATCATTGGTATGTCATTAGGCTTTTCAGCAGCTATTCAGCACAACGATTTTGACGTGGTAAAACCAGACCTGGAGCAGTTACTGGGCCGGCCTGTAACCAGCCTGTTAGGCTACCTTAAAGAAGCCTATCAACTCTAAGCAACTGATTGTTTGGCTTTGTTTACCGGCAGAGCCAAACAATTTTTCTTTCAACCGCCTAACGTTAAGTGGCATGAGCACCCGCAAACAATTTTTACAATCACTGGCCTTATTACCATTAGCAGGAGCAGCAATGAAACTGAACGAACTCAATCAACTCACAACACCCTTCCGTACCACCGAAAAAATGCCGGTGTTGTTTTTGGGTCATGGCAGCCCCATGAACGCCATTGAAGAAAATGAATTTGTCAGAGGCTTTCGGAAAGTAGGCCGGGAAATTGCCAAACCCAATGCCATCCTTTGCATATCGGCTCATTGGGAAACAAAAGGAACTTTTGTTACGGCTATGCAAAATCCGCCAACCATACACGATTTTGTTGGTTTTCCGCAGGAGTTATTTCAGGTACAATATCCGGCAAAAGGCAGTCCGGAGCTGGCTAACGAAACAAAAGCACTGGTAAAAAAAACCAACATTGGTTTAGATGAAAAGTGGGGACTCGATCATGGTGCGTGGAGTGTTATCAAACACCTGTATCCCGACGCCGATGTGCCGGTGATACAAATGAGTCTCGATCGTTATCAAACACCGCAACAGCATTACGAACTGGCACAGGAATTAAAAGCACTGCGTAAAAAAGGCGTATTGATAGTTGGCAGCGGTAACATGGTACACAATCTTGGAATGATCCGTTGGGATAAAATACAGGCCGACAATTTTGCACTGGACTGGGCGGCTGAAGCAAGCGAAAAAATGAAACAGTTTATTCTAAACGACGATCATGCGTCGCTCATCAACTATCACAAACAGGGGCGGGCTTTTCAGCTTTCCATTCCTTCGCCCGAACATTATTTACCCCTGTTGTACACACTGGCATTAAAAGACAAAAACGAGAAAGTAAGTCTGTTTAACGATAAGGCAGTGGCGGGCTCATTAACCATGACGTCAGTAAAAATTGATGCTGCCTGATTGATCTGTTGATGTACTACTGCTGCACAGGTCTGTGATAGTTAGATGAAAATATATATGTTTTGTGTCAGCGTGCAGTTAGTGCCAGCAACCGGCCGTCTTCCACACTCACATAAACGATTCCGGCAGGACCCATTTTCACATTGCGGATGCGGCCGGCATTGTTGAGTAAAACGGTTTCATCGCCGGGTATACCATTGGTCATTTTTATCAGCAACAAATGGCGGCGCCCCAGGCTGCCGGCGAGCAGGCTGCCGTTCCAGTCCCGGAACGAACGGTGGTTGATGAAGGTGAGTCCGGAGGGAGCCAATGCAGGCGTCCAGGTTTTCAGCGGTGCCACAATGCCCGGTGCGTTGTGCCCGTTGCTGATGGTTGATCCATTGTAATTGATTCCGTTGCTGTACAGCGGCCATCCATAGTTGGCGCCTGCTTCAATGCGGTTGAGTTCACAGCCGCCGCTGGGTCCATGTTCGGTGGAAAAGAGGCGTCCGCTGCCGGGTTCAAACGCCAGGCCTTGCGGGTTACGGATGCCGTAACTGTAAAGGGTGGTACGTGCAGACTGGCCCGGCAACAGGGGATTATCGGCTGGTACCGTTCCATCTGCATTCATCCGGTGGATTTTGCCCCAGAGCGTATTGAGGCGTTGGCCGTTTTGATGGGGACTCGAAGCTCCTCCGAGTGAACCACCTCCACCCTCGCCCACGCTCCAGTACAGCTTCCCATCGGGGCCAAAGACAATCCGGCTTCCGAAATGACCGTTCCAGGTGGAGGCCGATTCGGTTGTATGCAATACCTGCCAGTTGGTGGCGACAGTACCCTGTAACGTAAACCGTGCCAGCACCAGGAAGCCACCAGTGATGCTGTAGGTAATATAGGCCCGGCTGCTTGTTGCAAAATCGGGGGCCACTGCCACATCCAGCAAACCACCCTGGCCCGCCGCTGAAATATTGGAAGGCAGCCCGGTTACAACGGTATTCGTTTTTGTGGTGGTATCATACAACTGCAGGGTGCCTGATTTTTGGGTGTACAGCAGGTTGCCGTTGGGCAACGCATCAAAACCCCAGATAATGCCCTGGTTGGTGAGCACAGTAGTGGTGATAATGTCGGGAGTGCCGGTTAACACCGGAGGCGGAGGTTCGGAAGAATTAGTCTTTTTGGCACAGGAACAAAGCCACAACAGCAGCAAAACCATGATTACAGGTGCCTGGGCGAAGCGATGGAGGATTCTATGCATAAGTTTCAGCGTTGAATAGTGAATGATGTGTCCTTCTTTTAAACGTCCGGTTGCATAAATTGTTTTACAGCCACCCTGCCAACCGAACAGTCTGCGCCGGGGAAGCCTTATAAATTCAACCAGTACTGCAGCTTCAGCACCAGGGCCCGGTTCTTGTTTTTAAAGAGCGGGTCCGTAAAATAATTATCGGTGTACACCACAAACAAATCGCTCATGGGTTTAAATCGCCATTGAAAACGGCTGTTGATGTTGAAGTTGTTGTTTTGTGTATTGAGCTGCAGAAACGTAGTCCAGAACACCGACGTGGAAAAATTGATTTCAATGCGTGGCGAAATTAAAAATAAGGTGGTGCTGGCATAAGGCTGCGGGAACTGCAGGCGGTTATACTCCACATTCACAGAAAAATTACCCCAGGGTTGCACACGGTATACAGCCCTTGCACTTAACTGCAACAGGGTGCCGTTGTAAAAACTTCCATAACGCACACCAGCTTCACCTGCCACTGTTTTGCGCCCGTCGGTTTCATAATTGAGTTCAACCTGTGTATACCGGTAACGGGCAACCGGGAAGGGCGCACCACCCGCACCAAAACGGAACGGAAACAACAAGTTAATGTCCCAGTTATCAACATTCACATTAAAGCTGCCGGTAGTTTTCAAACCCATTTCATAGCTGAGTGAATTGAAACGCTCATTAAAACTCCCATCGGGGTTCCACACAAGAAAGGTTTCCAGTTCGATGTTGTGCTGGTTGACGGCTCCCTTTTTTGGAAAAATGGTATAACTGTTTTCATTATAAAGCGAACGGTAGCCAAGCCGGATCGTTGTATCTCTGGCCGCATCATAGTTTTCAATACGCTGCAGAAACCCCATATCGGCATAAAAATTTGTACCCAGCTCACCGCCATCAATTACGGAACGGAACCGGCGGCCGGAGTAAGCCCCACCGGCATTCCAGTAAACATTGTCACCTCTGATGCCCGGCTTCCAGGAACGATGAAAACCGCTCCAGGCCTGCCACAGCCCCGGCTTGTCGACAAAGTTTAATTCCACACCCGCATTGCGGCCATATTGGTTCAACGGATCTTTGGCAATTTCATCCTCCGTCATAAACGAACTGCGGTTATTGAAATAGGCTTTTACGAGGGAGCGGTCCAGCACACGCTGGCTCACGGCAACGCTTGAATAGTTGGTGGGTGTATAATTATCTGTTCTTCCGGTTTGCATATTGAGCAAACCAATTCTTGTTTTTTTGGTAATATTTCCGCTCAGGCGTGCACCACCCAGAATGGGTATGGGTTGCCCGTTGTTATCCAAACCAATTCTTCTGGAAAAATACGGGCGGATGGGCGGAATGCCGAAGGATGAAAACACATCGTCGTTTTCCAGGAAGAAATTCCGCCGCTCCGGAAAAAAGATGCTGAACCGGGTGAGGTTGGTTACCTGCCGGTCCACTTCCACCTGCGAAAAATCGGGGTTGGCCGTTAAGTCAAGATTTAAGGAAGGAGTTACAGCCACTTTTGCATCAAACCCGGCATTGGCGTTGCTCAGCAGTTTGCCATCGGTTTGGTTGTTGATGGTATTGGTGCTGATGGCATAGGGAATAAACGAAACATTGGTGCCGGGCGGTGGCGGCTCCTGGTCCCATACCAACGCACCTGTATAGCCTAAATCATTAAATTCAAAATTAGCCGTCATGCGGGTCCAGGTGCTGTATTCATTTTGTTTTATATCGGCCCGGAAAAACTGGATACCCCATATTTTTTTTCCCTGCTGGTACCGCAGTGTTTTAAACGGAATGGCCATTTCCACGGTCCAGTAGCTGTCATAGAGCTTTGTTTTGGAAAACCATTTGTTGTCCCAGCTCAGGTTAAAATCTTCTGTGCCGCTGAAGATCAAATCTTCGCTCTGCACATTGTAAGCGCTTACCTGGAACATAAAGCCATTGGTACGTTGGTTAACCGGATCAATGATAACGGTAACGGCATCGTTTCCAAAAAAGCGGGAGTCACGCCGCAGATTCTGAATCACATGAATGCTGGTATCGTGCGCAATGATGCCGATGTAGATGTTTTTGTCGTCATAGGTCATTCGTACTTCTGTCTGCCGGCGGGCATAAGCGGTGTCAATGGGCCATTTTTGCCAAAAGCCCGAAGCAGCCTCCTTTGTTTTCCAGGCTGCTTCGTTTAACTCGCCATCAATCTTGATTGGTTCGCTGGATTTTTTGATGGGAAGGCGGTAAGTCTCCTGGTGCCGGGTACCATCAATGATGGTTTGGCCCGTTGTGGTGGAAGCACAGGCTAGGAACAGAACGATCAGCAACAGCTGGCATAGAGGTTTCATAAATAAGAAGGGATGCAAATTGCTGAATTTTTGCCTATGGGCGCTGAAAATTGTAAGAATGGGAAATGAGGGTTTGTTCCAGGGGTTGCAGGCTGCTGGCGCAGGTGTTCCGCCAGATGGGGCCCCTTGCAGGAGACGTTGCTGAGAGCAAGGGCCTTATTTTTTAAGTCTGATCGTTTTTCCTGTTTTGGCCGATTTTCTTGCTGCATCCAGAATTTCCATGACCAGTATATTATTTTCAATTGAGGAAAGATCATACGGCTGCATGATCACCTCTTTCCTGATAACCGCAGCAAAATAAGCAAAGGGATCATCGAAGGGCGGAGACAGCTCCGTCAACCTGGTTTTCGTTTCAGTAAAACCATCATAGCCATTTGCAATACGCAAACGCAACTCGTAACGGTTATCAGCATATAACACACCTTTTCTTCCGTACACTTCCATGTCTTTGCGGCCAACGGGCCAGTTCCAGGATGCCTGGATCGTTACTCTACAATTGTCATAAGCAAGAAGAATCGTTGCTTCATCATCCACCAACGGATTGTTTTGCGGTTGTAATTGTTGTGTGACAGCTGTTACACGCAACGGCCGTTTACCACGCAGCATCCATGTGGCAATATTGGCACCATAGCATCCAAAATCGGTGATGGCGCCGCCACCGTTTTGTGCAGGATCTGTTAACCAGTCAAGAAATTCTTTGTTGACACCAATTTCTTTCGGCCCACGATGTCCATCCCTGATGATGAGTTGCACAAGAGCCCCCACACTATCTGCCAGCAAAAAATCATTTGCTTTGTGTACTGTTGGATACCAGCTGGTTTCATAGTTGACCAGTAAGTGAATCTTATATTTTGTTGCCAATGCTTTCATGCGCCGGGCTTGCTTCCTGTTTAATGAAAGCGGCTTTTCAACCATTACATGAATGCCGAGCGGTGCACAGGTTTCCACCACGTTGATGTGTTCAGCAATGGTTCCGAAAGCAGCTACTGCTTCGGGATGTTGGGCATTGATCAATTCTTCCACGGTAGCATATATGTTACTCATAGGAAAATGATATTGCTCGGCATAGCGTTGCGCCAGCTCTTTATTGCTTTCTACAATTCCGGCAATGGTAATCTCTCCCCGTTTTTCACTTGCAAAAATCCAGTGTACATGTGTATGTGTGAGCCCGACGACACCGATCCGTAATGGGTTTTGTTTTTGTGCTGCTGCAGAGAGCATCACAAACAGAACAATAAAAAGAGAGGGCAATTTTTTTCTCATTTCCTGGAATTGACAGGCTGAATGTACGAAGCAAAAAAGATATCGGTCCTTTTGCTGGCGCAAGTGTTCCGCCTTAGCGGATCACTTGATGCCGACTGAATCTGCCCGATTGTATCGGGATTCGATCTTACAACCGCTCAATGGTCAAAAGTCCTTTTTCGCTTGTATAGTAATCAATCGCACTGCTGTATTTATAATGCCATGCTTCCCATACCAAACCCGACTGCACCGGGTTTTCATGCAAATACTGCAAACGCTGATTCAGTTTTTCATTCGTATTTAACTCTATCGGATGATAATCCTGTTTCCAAAACTGAAACACCTTGTTGTTGTGATTGCCCTGGCCAACAAAGGCAAACAGGTTCAGCATCCATTCTTTTCGGCTTTCATCCGGATTGTCACGAATGGCATTTATGATTTGTTTGCTGGTAAATTTTTTGATATCCCTTACCAGGTGTTCGATTTTGGCCGTTTCGCTGCTGAGGATGAGGTGAATATGATTGGTCATGATGATCCATGCGTGCAGGCAGAGTCCTTTCTGTGCCGTACAATACCGAAGACTATCAAGCATGATTTCTTTATAGAGCTCTCTGCTGAAGACATCCACCCAACCCACAACAGAAAAGGTAACGAAATGAGGAGTGGCTGCATCGCCGGGCTTATACTTCGAAGACATAGGAGGTGTTTTTGGAAAAGTAGTTAGTTTTTGTGAAATCCGGACACAGTCCGGCCGATTCAACCGGCATCAAGTGATCCGCCTTGGGGGCGGAACACTTGCGATTTCTATGATTCTACCAAACAAAATTATAGTTACTGCTGTAAACCCTTTTTTGATTGACACAAGCAAAAATCCTGTGAATAATTTTGTTTTTAACTGCATTGAGGACATTCATTTTGTTCTTTCCTTCCCC
>CALRLY020000016.1:0-10365 GCA_943368955.1 Chitinophaga pinensis | reverse complement strand
TGGGGAAGGAAAGAACAAAATGAATGTCCTCAATGCAGTTAAAAACAAAATTATTCACAGGATTTTTGCTTGTGTCAATCAAAAAAGGGTTTACAGCAGTAACTATAATTTTGTTTGGTAGAATCATAGAAATCGCAAGTGTTCCGCCTACAAGGCGGATCACTTGATGCCGATTAAAACAGCCGGACTGTGTCTGTATTTTACGAAAAGGAAATTTGTAAGCTCCCACCACAAAAACCCATATTTTCAAAAAACGGAATCAGAACCGCAGAACTGAATGAGGACGTTCGGCTGATACTTGCTCTGGATAAGGGTTTCAACCAAAAGAAAAGCAGACAACTGTTCAAAAGTCTGACGTTATCCGGTCTGTGGACTGCACTGGACTCGAACCAGTGACCCCTACTCTGTCAAAGTAGTGCTCTAAACCAACTGAGCTAGCAGTCCGTAATTTTTATAATCCTCTGCGCTTGATTTCTTTCACCAGCAGACTCAGTTCCCGCCCGGTTTGTCCTTTTACCGAACTGTTTTCCTGCGCCCGGCGCATAAGGTAAGGCACCACATCTTTAATGGGACCAAACGGCAGATATTTGCTCACACTGAACCCTGCTTTGGCCAGGTTAAAGGTGATATGATCACTCATACCATACAACTGGCTGAGGTGCACATGCGGGTGTTCGTGCCGTATACCCCGCTGATCCATCAGTTGTGTGGTGAGCAGGTTGCTATATTCATTGTGAGATGCAACGATGAGCGCCACCCGGTCAATATGGTCAATGCAAAATTCAACGGCGGCATTGAAGTCACGGTCGGTACTTTCTTTATCGGGTTGTATGGGCGATGGATAACCATGTTCAGCTGCACGCTTGCGTTCTTTTTCCATGTAGGCACCCCGCACCAGCTTCATACCCAAAATAAAATTGCGCTGAACAGCCGCTTCATAACAATCCTTCACAAACTGAAGCCGGTCGTGCCGGTACATTTGTGCGGTGTTGTACACAATTGCTTTTTCTTTATTAAAGCGGTCCATCATAAGTGTTACCAAGGCATCCACCGGATCCTGGATCCAGGTTTCTTCCGCATCAATCAACACACCTACATTTTTAGCAGCACCGTCCTGGCAAATCATTTCCATCCGGTCCCACAGGCGTTGCCATTCGGCCCGCTCTTCATCACTCAAAAGCGTTAGTGTTTTTTCATAGCGCTTGATGAGCGTACCTTCCTGCTGGTGCATGAGCGTATCCATTTTTTCCAGTAACCCAAAGCGCACAATGCCGGTTACTTTAATGCTCATAAACGGAATGCTTTCCTGTGTGGCGGCATAATCCACCACTTTGATAAACTGGTCACGGGAGCGGTCTTTCTCCTCTTCTCCATAATCGCCTCCTTCGACGCCGTAATCGAGGATCACTTTCACATTGAATTGTTCCAGCATATCGGCCACCTTTGCTGTTTGCTCGAGGGTTTCGCCTCCAATGAATTGTTCAAACAAGGTTTTGCGGATGATGCCGTTTACGGGAAGTCCGGCCCGGATAGCCCAGGGAGTTACACGGGCACCAATCTGAACCAGCCAGTTATACCCCATGAAGGTGAAGAGAAAATGTGCTTTTTTTAATTGCTGATTGGATTTGTATTCGAATGCATTCGTCGTGTTGTCGAATGAGAGGGTTGAGTTGGTTGCCATAAGAACAATCGTTAGGCTACAAAGATACTTCAAAACAGAACTTTACGGTTCTTCCTTTTTAAATTCCAGCAGCCAGTAAAGATTTTTTGTTCCGGTCAGTTCGAGGTTATAGAGTTCTCTCTTGCCGTTGGAAGTAACGGCAACCCGTATGCGTGCAACCGGCCTGATTTTACTTTCATTTACAAACATTAATTCCACTTCACCTGTGTCCGGCAAATTGAGTCGGATGCGTAAGGGAGAAAGAAAGACGTTCCGGGGCGTTACCACCTGGTTGTCGTTCATATACATACTCACCGAATCGCCCGCCTGTGCTTCGCCGGAACCGATTTCCAGCACCACCGATGCTTCGCTGACAACCAGTTTGCGGTCAAGTATCCGTAACCGCTCAAAGGGAGGTACAATGACCCCCAACGAATCATACAAAGCCGTTTTCTGTTGAAAATAAGTTATGATTTCCTCTTCGGCAGAAAAGGAAATGTCCGGTGAGGTTTTGGTAACCGTAAATAATTTCGACGACTCTTCCACCCATATCCATTCACCGGCAGCTGTGGTACTGTCTTTCCATTGCAACACCACTTGTTCCAACGCATAACAATCTTCTTTTGAAAGGGCAACACTTCGTTGTACTGCAGCGATGGTGAGTTGAACACGGTTGCTGCGGATGGTTCCCTGCATGAAATAATCACAACCAAAAACGGTTCCTTTCTCTGCCCCCCGGGAGTACAGCACACCGTACACCGTATTTTCTGACTGTATCAATTCCAGCCGCAGGTTCAGCGTAACGCCCGTGCTTCCACGGAAATAACGCACTTGTCCCTCCCATTGGCCGGAAAAATCCTGTGCCCGCAGGGTTCCGGCAAACAGAACAATAGCTGAGATCAAGAAAAGATAGCGGTGCATAGCACCCTAAATGTAAGAAAACGGTCGCTTAAATCGCCTGATGATTGAATGGTTGCAACACCATTTCACTCACTACCCCGCTGGCCGGCTGCTGGCACAAAAACCAAATGGCTTTGGCTGCTTCAGTTGACCGGATCATTTTATCTTTTTGCACCCGCAGATCAATGGTATCCCAGAACGGTGAATCTACCCCACCGAGGAAGAGGTTGGTAATACGGATCTCCGTACGCTTCAGTTCTTCCCGGATGCTTTGCATCATGCCCACCAGTCCGTACTTACTGGCGCTGTAAGCTGCTGCCCCGGCCATAGGTACTTTGCCCAACACTCCGGGAATATTGACGATGAGTCCTTTTTTCGCCTCCTTCATAGCCGGTAAAAACGATTTCACCAACAGAAACGAACCGAATAAATTGGTATGAAGGGATGTGAGAAAATCCTCCTCCGTGAGTTGATCAACGGGCTTGATGATGCCCACACCTGTGGCGTTGATGAGAATATCGATGGTGGGGAACACTTCAAAATAACGTTGTTGCAGGCGGGCCACATCAGCCGGCTGACTAATGTCAATTGCGCAGGTATGCCCTTCCGGTAGTTGCAGTTGCTGCGCCACTTCCTGCAGCTTTTTTTCATTCCTTCCCGCAAGAAATACATGTGCCCCGCTGCCTGCCAGCAGCCGGGCTGTTTCTGCACCAATGCCGCCTGTAGCTCCTGCCACCAGGATGTATTTTCCCTTTACTGATTCCATGTTGATTTTTTAGAGAGATAAACAAAGAGGCCGTGGAATTGTTGATGAAGCGGCATATGAAAGCTGCAACTCTACTTTTTCCACATCAATTGTTCAAACCCAACCCGGCATTGCGTGCAGGTGTTCCTGTTTACCTGGTGGAAGAGTTTCTGTTTTTCAGGCAATACCCGTTTCACAAAAACAAAATTCTGCTGCACCGTGCCAGTATGAAGTATTATGAAGAATGGTTGCTGCAGGAAGGATTTGAAGTGGAGTATATTGATAGCGCTGATGCCCGCAGTGATGTGCGGCAACTCGTTGCGGATCTATCCAAAAAAGGATGCAAGGAATTGCTGGTGATTGATGTGGTGGACGACTGGCTTCGCAAACGACTGGTACAGTCGGCACAACAACATCAGGTATCCGTCAACTTGATAGCCACTCCCAACTTTCTGAATACGAAAGAATCAACCGACTCTTTCTTCAGCAATCGCAAAACCTATTTCCAGACTGATTTTTACACGTGGCAGCGGAAACAACGGACCATTCTGCTGGACGAACATGGAAAACCCGCCGGAGGTAAATGGACCTTCGATGCAGAAAACAGGGAGAAGTTTCCGAAAGGGAAAAAAGCTCCACCCGTTTCGTTTCCAAAAGACAACCGTTTTGTTACAGAGGCCCGTAGTTATACAAACTGTCATTTTGAATCAAACTACGGATCCACCGATCCCTTTTTTTATCCGGTTACCCATGCGGCAGCGGAACAATGGTTGACAGAATTCCTGGAAACACGTTTTCATGATTTTGGTGTGTATGAAGATGCCATGGTGAAAGCGGAATTAATCTTACATCATTCTGTTTTAACTCCGATGTTGAATACCGGATTACTGAATCCACAACAAATCCTCGACAAAGCATTGGCCACTGCTCAACGCAACAACACACCGCTGAATTCGGTGGAAGGGTTTGTGCGGCAGATTATGGGCTGGCGTGAATTCATCCGGCTGGTCTATGAACGGGAAGGTGTGCGGCAACGCACCACGAACTATTGGGGATTCAACCGGAAAATTCCAGCTTCGTTTTACACAGGTACTACGGGCATTGAACCCATAGATATTGTGATCAGAAAAGTATTGAAGACCGGGTATTGCCATCACATTGAACGACTGATGGTACTTGGCAACTTTATGCTGCTGTGCGAATTTGACCCGGACGAAGTGTACCGCTGGTTTATGGAATTGTTTATTGATGCCTACGACTGGGTAATGGTACCTAACGTGTATGGCATGACGCAGTTTGCTGATGGCGGACTGATGACCACCAAACCTTACATCAGCGGCAGCAACTATCTGCTAAAGATGGGCGACTGGAACAAAGGCAACTGGACGGCCACCTGGGATGGACTCTTCTGGCGGTTCATGCATGTGCACCGGAGTTACTTTCTGCAGAATCCAAGGCTGGGTATGTTGCTGAAAACCTACGATAAAATGCCCGAAGCACGGCAGCAGGAACACCTGTCGAACGCCGAACAATTTCTCAACCAACTGGATCAACGATGAGTCTGCGTAAAAAACCATGGAACCGGGTGAACCTGCCGGTGTATTCCATCAGCTCCACCAACGGAGAGGAAAGCAACATGCACATCATCACCTATGTAACAGCCATCAGCATGGAACCTAAACGTTTTGTTGTGGGAGTCTATCATGGTACAAAAACACTGGAACTGGTGGAGCAACAAGGTGCATTTGTTTTACAGCTGCTGTCGGAGCAGCAATACAACCTGGTGGCACTGTTGGGTAAGCAAAGCGGAAAGAAGGTGAAAAAAATAGAACGGTTGAAAAAGAGGAAATTGGTTGAAGAATGGAATGGCTACACCGTTTTAAAAGAAGCCGTATCTGTATTGCACCTGCGCATACTCCATGCATTTGAAGGAGGTGATCATAAAGGCTTTCTCTGTGAATTGACCGCCTGGAAAAATCTAAACACAGGACATCCACTCACACTGGATGTGCTGCGGAGTAAAAAGATCATCCGGGCCTGATCAATCTTTCACCATGAGCCTGTTCACCTGGTAAGTGCCGGGCGCTACTTCTTCAAATACAGAACCATACTTCTTCTTGCGGATGTCGCTTTTAATAGCCTGGTACATGTGCTGCTTGATAAACTCTTCATCCTGCCGCCGCCAGTATCCGGTTTCAATGGCAACATTGGTGATTTGTGTGTAATGCATGGGCTCTCCCACGGCTTTCAGAATTTCAAGTGCAGCTTGTTTGAAAGTCATTTCATCAAGTGGCTGATAGGTTTCCATTGTTTTCAACATAGAGTATCAACAAATCCCTTGTGATATTGTTTAATCAACCTTGAACTTTCAGTATGAACTTTAACAAACTCAACGGGGAACAAACCGACCGTATTATTGAAATGGCCTGGGAAGACCGCACGCCGTATGAAGCAATTTCGTTTCAATTTGGCTTATCCGAAAAAGAGGTGATTGAACTGATACGGAAAGAAATGAAACCATCCAGCTTTCGTATGTGGCGGAAACGGATGAGTGGTCGCACCACCAAACACCAACAACTAAGGCTGAAAGATGTCAACCGCTTTAAATGCAGCCGCCAACGCAGCATCAGTATGAATAAAATTTCTAAACGTTAGTCATGCAGCAATTCCCGACAGATACCCCTTCTATTCTTTCATTGCTCAATAAAGTGGATCCGTTGAAGTATGCCAAAACAAGAAACTTTATTGATGGATCTGTTACCTGCTTATCGCCTTACATTTCAAGAGGTGTATTGACATTGCCACAGGTGAGAGATGCTGTTCTGGAAAAGGGATACAAACCCTGGCAGATTGAAAAATTTCTGCAGGAGCTTGCGTGGCGGGAGTTTTTCCAACGGGTATGGTGGCACAAAGGCAATGCAATGTTTCAAGACCTGAAGCAGCCCCAGGCAGATGTAATCCATCATCAAACGCCTGCTGCTTTACTAAACGCCACCACCGGCATTGATGTATTGGATGAACAAATCCGGAATTTTTACAATACCGGCTACCTGCACAATCATGTGCGTATGTACATTGCGGGTATCACCTGTAACCTGGCAAGGGCGCACTGGCTGCAGCCCAGCCGCTGGATGTATTATCACCTGCTTGATGGCGACCTTGCCAGCAATACCTGCAGCTGGCAATGGGTGGCAGGAAGCTTCTCCTCGAAAAAATACATTGCCAACCAGGAAAACATCAACCGCTACCTCCACAGCACACAAACGAAAACATATCTTGATGAGCCTTATGAAACCATCCTGCAGCAATCGGTGCCCGTTGCATTAAAAGAAACCACTATGCCGGAGTTGAAAACAATCTTGCCGGTGACAGCAAACAGCTTTCAGTTGAATGAACAACTTCCGGTAGCTGTTTATACTTCTTATTGGTTGAATCCGCAGTGGCGGACCGAAGAACCCATGAACCGGATTCTGTTGCTGGAGCCCTCACATTTTGCGCAATTCCCGGTGAGTGAACGGGTGCTTTCGTTTTTACTACAACTGTCGAAAGAAATGATACCGGGTATTCAGGTATTTACAGGTGAGTTTCCGCAACTGCAGCAACGGCTCAACAAACAGCAAATCCTGTACTATCTGCAACACCCGCTACACCAGCATTTCATAGGAACAGCTGATCCTTATCCGTGGATGTTTCCGCAGGTACAGGGAACCTTCTCTTCCTTCTTCTCTTTCTGGAAAAAAGCAGAACGGTTTCTGTAAACAAAACGGTCTGCAGTTATACTGCAGACCGTAACCGAAAAAATATTCAAACGAATTATTCCAATCCGAATACACCTTTGTTCAATGCCTGCAGGGTCTGCTTTTTGTAGGAAGAAGGCACCAACAGGGAAACGTTGTGCGGACTGCCGCCATAGCTCACCATGCGGACAGGAATTGCTTCGAGACTGTCAAACAAACGGGTTAAAATTTTATCTGTTTTCGCAATTTCATTTCCTACAATGGATATGATTGTTTGATCAGCATCCACTTCCACCGTTCCAAAGGGTTCCAGTTCTTTTACAATTTCATCCAGGTGCACATTCGTGTCAATAGTAACTGACACGGCCACTTCTGAAGTGGTAATCATATCAATGGATGTACGGTATTTTTCAAACACTTCAAAAATCTTACGCAGGAAACCATACGCCAGCAACATGCGGCTGCTCTTGATTTTGATGGCAATGATGCCATCTTTTGCAGCAACCGCTTTCACACCCTCACTTCCTGCACTTTCCACAATCAATGTTCCTTTTGCATCGGGCTGCATGGTGTTTAACAGCTTCACCGGAATGTTGTAATGCTGGGCCGGCCAGATGGACGCCGGGTGCAGAATTTTAGCACCGAAATAAGCAAGTTCAGCTGCTTCTTCAAAGCTCAGTTGCTCAATGGCCACGGTTTTACCCACCACACGGGGATCGTTGTTATGCATGCCATCAATATCGGTCCATATTTCACAAACACTGGCTTTGATGGCAGCGGCGATTAATGAAGCACTATAATCACTTCCGCCACGCTTCAGGTTATCTACCTCCCCACGGGCGTTGCGGCAGATATAACCTTGTGTAATAAAGATTTTTGTTTGTGCATGTTGCTGCAGCAGTGCACCGAGCTTTTGCTGAATGGTACTCACCTGGGGTTCTTCGTACGCATCAATACTCATGAAATCAAGAGCCGGGAGCAACAGATGATCAATGCCTTGCTCTTCCAGGTAACAACTGAACATTTTCGTACTCATCAATTCGCCCTGCGCCAGGATATCTTTGTTAAGTGCGTCGTTGAAGGAAATTTTCAGGATGATGTGTAGGAATTCGAAATGCTCGGCAATGATACCACGGCATTTCTCCTTCATCGCATCGCTCACCAGTAGCTGATTAATAAACTGCTGGTAATGGGCGTGCAATTGCTCAATGAGTTGCAGAGCCGCTGCTTTGTCATTCTTCGCCAATGCATCACCGATAGCAACCAGTGTGTTCGTTGTACCACTGAGAGCACTGAGCACCACAATCTTTGCTTCTGTGTCTTTGGTGATTAACTCCGCCACCTGGTGCATCCGTTCGGGCTTCCCTACAGAAGTCCCGCCAAATTTCATGACTTTCATTCTACTTGATTTGTTCAGTCTTTGCAGACTGCTTGTTAATGGTAAATAATTGTGAGAAAGAACCACTCTCTCATCTTCACGGAGCAAGCAATAGTTAAAGGACCACGAAATTAAAGATTGATGCTGAATTTCTGTCCCAGTTTTGTCAAATCTTCCACCACGGCCGGCAACAAGGGAATCCCTGTTTTTTCCCGTTCGGCCTCGCAGGCCCGTTCAGGATCGCCGGGCACCAGCACCCGCTCTTCACCTGCCACCGGTTGAGCCGAACGGAACCGCTTCAGCCACAGGTCCATATCTTGTTTAAATGCGTCTGCCGGGCGGAAAGCATCAATGCGCATGGCTCCCAGGAAATGACCGATTCCTTTGCCGGGCTGATTTTCGGGCATGGGCACATAAGCCGGGAATGGTGGCACCCACGGCCCGAAATTGGCACCGCTGAGAATGGCTGAAAAAATATCCACCACCGATCCCAATGCATAGCCTTTGTGGCTTCCATGCTCCCGGTCGCTGCCCAGTGGCAGGAGTGCTCCCCCCTGCTTCAATACATGCGCATCGGTGGTGGCATGTCCGTGGTTATCCTGGATCCATCCCACCGGCGCTTCCTGGTGTTTCCGTTGCAATATTTCCAGTTTACCATTAGCAGCGGTAGTGGTGGCCATATCGGCCACAAAGGGCGCTTCTGTACCTGCAGGAACCGCAACGGCAATGGGGTTGGTTCCCAGCATACGTTCTGTTGAAAAAGTGGGGGCCACCAATGCGCTTGCATTGGTCATGGCCATACCAATCATGTCTTGCTCCAGCGCCATCATCGCATGATAGCCGGCGATGCCGAAATGATTACTGTTTTGCACACTCACCCAACCGCTGCCGGCAACTGCTGCTTTCTCAATTGCCACCTGCATGGCAAAGGGAGCTACCACCAATCCGAGTCCCCGGTCGCCATCAACCACCGCTGTTGAGGGAGATTCATGGATGATCCGAAGATTAGGGGTAGTGTTGATGCGGTTGACTTCCCACAGGCGCACATAGCCACTCAGCCGGGCAATGCCATGACTGTCGATGCCCCGTTTATCGGCGCTCAGCAGAACACGGGCAGCAAGAGCAGCCTGCTCATCGGAACAGCCAATGGCAAGAAAAATTTTGTTTGAAAAAGCGTATAACTGGTCGTAAGGAAAATAAGTTTCCATTCCGTTTAATGAATGATTCAGAAAATAATCAGGAATCAGGCCTGGGCTGTAGGTCCGCCAAAGTTCATAGGGATCTGTATTTCTTCCAGGTCACGGATGGAACCATTGGCCTGTTCAAACCGATGAATGTTTTCAGTCAATGCCTTCATCAATCGCTTTGCGTGTTGGGGAGTGAGAATGATCCTCGACTTCACTTTGCTTTTAGGGGTACCCGGCATCACGTTTACAAAATCAATCACAAATTCGGCATGACTGTGCGTAATAATGGCAAGATTGGCGTATTCACCTTCGGCCACTTCTTCTGTTATTTCGATATTGAGTTGATTTTGCTGTTGTAATTGCTGTTCGTCCATAGTAATGATTTAGTGGGCAAAGATACAATTCCGGAGCCAGCCCTCGTATGTAACCATGTTCATAAAGCAAACTTCATAGAACTGAGATCCCAGAAACGATCGTTGCTCTATATAGATAGCATCATTTACTTCAATCTTCCGGGTGGAACCGCAACAACAGCAAAAAAACCCGAATTGTTTCGGGGCTTTGCGGACCGGAACGAACCCGTCCCTACCATACCGGTAGGGATGACAAGGCGGCATTCTAACCAAACTGTACTACAATATTTTTCGGAGAACGTATCAAGACTTCCAGTCTTTCATGGCTGTACTTCTTCAGATTTTTTTCACGCCTCAAAGCAGCTGTCTTTGACTCCATCAACTCCACATACACCAGCTTCCATG
>CALRLY020000015.1:0-12823 GCA_943368955.1 Chitinophaga pinensis | reverse complement strand
ATTCACAGGATTTTTGCTTGTGTCAATCAAAAAAGGGTTTACAGCAGTAACTATAATTTTGTTTGGTAGAATCATAGAAATCGCAAGTGTTCCGCCCCGTAGGCGGATCACTTGATGCCGATTGAATCAGCCGGACTGTGTCCGGATTTCACAAAAAGAAACTGCTTTTCAAAAACTGGTTGACGGCACGGCAAGCCGCTTGCCCGAGCGTGCTTTGAACTATTGAGCCATTGTGGGTTCGAATCCCGATACAAGCGGGGTCGGCTGTGGTTCTTTCATTTTATAACGGGCTATGTTCATCTTTCCCTTCGAGCAGGGTCATGATGCATGGATCTTCAAATACCTCTGTTTTCTTTCGTCTCAAACGGCCATCTGTATGATAGATATACGTGATGAGCGTTCGTAGTTTCGCATCGGCGGTATACCATTCTTCGGTATTTAGTTTGCCATCATTGTGAAAATGAATACGTACCACTTCACCGGTTGGTAATCTGTCGGCTTTATAAATGAGTACACCATTTTCAATAAACTCCCGTTCCAATACGGGCGTGGGGCATTCGCTTCTGTAACGCCGGTAGTTACGGATGTCACCATTTTCAAACCGGGTGATAAATTCGGCAAGCGTCGTTTCTTTTACATATGTATAATACCTTCCTGAAGGTTTGAAAGCGCCGGGTGTTGCTTCAATATAATGCATGTAGTTACTGCTGTCATCCTTCCGGTAATAGAAATAACCATCTTGCCGTTCGTGCTTTATGTTCAACTCCCATTGCTGAACCGTCAACTGTGTTTTTGTTGATTTGGTAATGCGTAATTCACAGGTGGCCGCTGTACCACCAGTTAAAAAATTTACTTTGGTTGAACTTTGTTCCGCTTCTGTGTTTGTCAGGAACTGATACAGGGAATCTCCAATTTGGGTACCCTGTGGATCATAACGCATGCGCACTTTATATGCACCGGTAAACAAAGGCACATCCAGTACATGATGCGATGCAACCTGCTGATAGGTATTCAAGCTTGAATCATTCCAATAGAAGGTGTACTGTAGTTGTTCGCCGGGTTTCAATTGATGCGTAACAAACACTCCGGGCCGTTTGATGAGCATGTTCATCATCCGTTCTTCTTTTGCACGAAGCAGGTGCAGGTTGCCGGCTATGTCATATACTTCCAGGTAAATGAGTTTCAATCCTGCATTTTGTGTGCCCGGCATGAGCAGCGGCCATGTACGTTCCTGATCCCGGTTCGTAACGCTGAGCAGAAACGTAACCTTCTCCCCTTCTTCATAGGTTTCTTTTGCCGTTCTTAATTCAAACTGAAACGGCATGAAAGGCAAATCGGCCTTTGCAAAAAGCACAAACAAACAGCATGCGATGGTGATTCTTAGTTTCATTTATCAAAGATGCCCGAACCAGCTTATTTGCATAAACAACCGGGCAGGGATGGTAGTAACGGTAGTTCTCACACTGGCGCAGGTCTCCCGACCTGTGCTGATTCGTTACTTGTTCTCCGCTACGTCCACTGCCGCACCTGTTCCGCCCCGAAGGCGGATCACTTGCGCCGTCAGAGGGGTTGTATCCTCACGAACCATGACAGCAGCCTTTATTTTTTAAACAACTCCAGCAATGCTGTTGTACCAATCTCTGCTCCCAATGGAATGGCAGCCAGGTCAACCTGGTAATTTCCATTGTGGTTAAAAAATGGCGCCCGCTTTCCTTCGCTCACTGCTTTTGCATATGCATCCGGATGAGCTGTTCCAACAAATACATAATTACAAGCCGTTTTGCCATTGCCCAATACCAAATGATTAAAATCTTCCGAACCCATAACAGGCAATGTGTTGGTAAACATTTTTTCCGGGGCAATCACTGTCATTAATGCTTTGTTTACCCGGGCCGTTACAACAGGTTCATTCACCTGCGGAAAAACACTTCCCTTCATCAGGATCGATGGATAGCTTTCTTTCGGTAATCCATTGGCAACAGCAATCCCTTCATTGATTCTTTTGATTCCATCCAGTAAGATGTTTCTTGTTTTTTCTGTAAACCAGCGCAGGTTGAGTTTTACAATAACCGAAGCAGGAATCACATTGTTATCACCGCCTCCGTGTATGGCGCCAACCGTAAGCACCGCCGCATCCTGTGCGGCAATATTGCGGCTGATGATGGTTTGATACTGCATCACTGCATTGCTGGCCATCACTATTGGGTCTTTGGTTACTTCGGGTGTAGAGCCATGTCCGCCCACACCATAAAATGTTACATCGAGCTGGTCGCTTCCTGCTGCCCTTTCACCTGTTCCATTAATAATACTTCCGGTTGCAATGGGCCAGGTGTGCATGCCAAACAAATAATCCGGTACGGGCACTCCCTTCTCATACATTTTATCATTCACCATTGCTTTGGCACCGGTTAATGGTTCTTCGGCAGGCTGCGCAAGCATCACAAGTGTTCCTTTCCACTCACTCTTCAGTGCCACCATCATTTTTGCAACCTGCAGCAGCCATGTTACATGTGCATCATGTCCGCATGCATGCATCACGGGCACTTCTGTGCCATCATCTTTCTTCATTGTTTTGGTGCTGGCATAAGGAAGTCCTGTGATTTCTTTCACCGAATTGCAATCCATATCGGCACGATACATCACAACCGGTCCGTCTCCGTTTTTCAGAATGCCCACCACGCCTGTTTTGGCAATACCTGTCATCACTTCATAGCCCAGCGCTTTCAGTTCTTTTGCAACAATGCCCGCTGTGCGAACTTCCATAAATCCCAGTTCGGGGTTTTGATGCAGGTCTTTATACATCTCCACCATCCGGAGCGAATCTGCATATGCCATTTGATGAATCCGTTTGTTGATTTGTGCCTGCAGTGTTGCCGTCAGTACAAATGCCAGGAGGATTGAGATTGATGTATGTTTCATTTTTATTCTTTATCAATTTTCAATATTGTTTGCAACAACACGTTGGCGCCATTCGCCATATCTGTTGCAGTAGAAAATTCTTTGGGTGAATGACTGATGCCGCCACTACTGGGAATAAAAATCATGGCAGCAGGTGCAATAGCTGCCATGTGTTGTGAATCATGGCCGGCGCCACTTTGCATCAACTTTGTACTAAAGCCCAATGATCTGGCGGTTGTATGAATCAGCTGCTGTAATTTTTTATCTGTTAATGCAGGTTTTGATTCATTGGCCTGCCGTTCAAAACTGATTTTTGTTTTACTGGATGCAGCAATGGTTGCTGCTCGTTTTTCAATTTCTGTAAAGAGCATTTCAATTTTACCGGCAGATAAATCACGAATCTCCAAACCTAAAACCACTTTGCCGGGAATCACATTGTAAGCACCCGGTTGTACTGCAATTTTTCCTACCGTACCTACCTGTGTTCCTTTTACACTGGTAATGACTTCGTTGACTGCAATGATGAATTTTGATGCAGCCAGTAATGCATCCTGCCGCATGTTCATTTGCGTAGCGCCTGCATGATTGGCAAACCCTTCCACCGTTACCTCCCAATGCACAATACCCACTATACCTTCCACTACACCAATCTGTATGTTTTCTTTTTCTAAAATGCCCCCCTGCTCAATATGCAGTTCCACCCATGCATGGATGTCGCCTTTGTTGCGGATGCAGGATTGAATGTTGTCGGGGTTGCCGCCAATGGCTTTTATCCCTTCTGCCAAGGTTAACCCGCTTTGGCTTTTCTGTTTCAGTCCATCAGCAGTTATTTCGCCCACCATTGCTTTACTGCCGATCGTGCCCCCTTCTTCATTTCCAAAAATGATGACTTCCAGGGGATGTTCGGTAGTAACCTTATTTTCATTCAGTATTTCAATAACCTCCAATGCTGCAATAGAACCCAGTGTGCCGTCATAATTACCACCATCGGGCACCATATCAATATGCGAACCGAATGCTATGGGTTTGAGTGATGGGTTTTTCCCGTTTCGTTTGCCGATGATATTTCCTGCTGCATCAATCGATGGATTGAGCCCGGCTTTTTTCATCAGTTCCATAAACCAGGCACGGCCTTCAACATCTCCTTTGGTATAGGCAACACGGTAGCCACGGCCTTTTTCATCCACACCAAATTTTGCCAGTTCAAAAATGCGGTTTTCAATGCGTTTGCCGTTTACGGTTAGGTTGATTGCCTTGTTTCTGTTGTTAGAAAGGAAAGAACCAAGAACACCCATACCAACTACGGTGAGTGATGATTGTTTGATGAAGTTTCTGCGGTGCATAATTTATACCTGGAAATAATTCTTTCAATTTAAACAAGTAGCCGGACAAAGAATGAAAAAAAGGTAGTTTTCTTTGCCCGGCTGAAAAGCTGCTGCATCGTTCAGGAATTTACCCACACTGGCGCAGGTCGGGAGACCTGTGCTGATTCGTTACCTGTTCTCCGCTACTCCCTCTGCCGCACCTGTTCCGCCCCGAAGGCGGATCAATTTGGGCTTTTCTTTTTAACTTCATTCCGAAAGCGACGTTCTTTACTGCAAACACCGTTGTCTTTATTCATCAAATCGTTTGTCTATGAAACAAATCACGCACCTGCTGCTGTTTCTTTCGTTCAGCATCGGCTCCCTGGCACAGAAAAATTTTATTGATCAGCCCTACCTGGAAACATCAGCCACGGCCGATACACTGGTGGTGCCCGACCGGGTATACCTGGCTATTGTACTTAATGAAGCCGACAGCAGAAACAGAATTCCGGTGGAAGAACAGGAAAAAACACTGGAAGCTGTTTTAAAAAAGCTGAACATCAATACCGAAACCGACTTGTCGCTCCAGGAACTAACAAGCAATTACAAACAGTATTTCATCAAGGGGCAGAACATCATTAAAATGAAAAATTATTCCCTGCTGGTGCGGGATGCGGTCACCGCCGGAAAAGTGATGGCCGAACTGGAGCTGGCTGGTATTTCCAACGTTACCATCGAAAAAATTGAATACTCCCGGGCCGATGAACTCCTCCGCCTGCTGAAAGCCAGGGCCGTTTTAAAAACCTACCACACCGCACAGGAAATGGCCGGTGTGCTGAACCAGAAGACAGGCAAAGCCATCCGCATCTCCGACAAAGTAAAACTCACCAACGGAAGTCCGGGTGCCACAGGCGGTTTTATGATCCGGGGTACCAGCTCCCTTTATGGCAGCCGTGCCGCCGATCCGCTTTTTACAGAGTTTAAAAAAATGAAGTTTGAAGTGGAGGTCGAAGTTTTTTATGTGCTGGAATAGGGTGTTGGTACAGGACGGTCCATTGTGGGTATTCCGAAAAAGCGAAACACTATCATTCATCGCAACGTCCCCTTTGGAGCCATCGCCCGGAACAGAAATAAAAATTGTGGAGGGAGAATGACGATAGCCCCGAATACTCTTTCGATTGCTGTTCGTGGAGACGGGAACCGGGTCGGCAGAATATAATGATCAATATTTGTTTGAATGAATTGAACTCGGCAACAATATCGCTCCGCTGGAGCTTAGTTACCAGAACCATTTAACATCCTATGATGATTTTGCTCCTACGGAGCTAATGGACTGCGGCGCACCAGTTGCGCAGCAGCAATTAACGCCGGCTACATCTGCCGCATCATTACTGAGAGCAACAACATCTCAGGAAGTTGACAAAAGGGGCTGGTTGGTTCGTGGCGTCACAAACCGAGGCATCAGACAGAACGAAAATGGCTCCGTAGGGGCAACATCATAATAGGAAACGATCATTCAACAAAAAACAGCCCCGGCGGGGCTAATGGACTGCGGCGCACCAGTTGCGCAGCAGCAAGTAACGCCGGCTACATCTGCCGCATCATTACTGAGAGCAATAACATCTCAGGAAGTTGACAAAATGGGCTGGTTGGTTCGTGGCGTCACAAACCGAGGCATCAGACAGAACGAAAATGGCCCCGTAGGGGCAACATCATAATAGGAAACGATCATTCAATAAGAAACAGCCCTGGCGGGGCGAAATAAAACACCATGGCTAACACATATACCCAAATTTATTTGCAGCTTGTTTTTTCTGTAAAAGGGCGTCAAAATCTTATTCAAAAAAAATGGAAAGACGAATTGCATAAATATATCTGTGGCATTGTAAAAGGAAAAGAACAAAAAGTTTATGCCATTGGAGGCATTGAAGACCACATACATATATTGGTTAGTATAAAACCCACGATTGCTGTTTCTGACTTAGTTAGAGATATAAAAGCAAATTCATCAAAATGGATCAATGAAAACAGATTCGTGCATGGTAAATTTCAATGGCAGGAAGGGTTTGGTGCCTTTTCTTACTCCCAATCTCAACTGGATACTGTAATTGCATACATTAACAACCAGGAACAACATCATCAGAAGAAAGCATTCAAAGAGGAATACCTGGAGTTGTTACAAAAATTTAACGTTGATTATGATGATCAATATTTGTTTGAATGGATTGAATAATATCGCTCCTATAGAGCTTACTTACTTGTACCATTAAACATCCTATGATGCTTTTGCTCCTACGGAGCTTAAGCCTTGTTATCAGCAACGTCACCTGCAAGGGACGTGGCGTATTCCTGAGAACGCTTCGGCCGGGTCTGAAATCGTTGTTCGTTTATTGCTGCACCGTTCCAAACAAATCACCTTTGTTCCAGGTGGGGCGTTCGGTGGTTTGTGCAATGGAATAGCTGATGAGGAAATTTAATTGTACATACGTTTTGGCGGCTGTAAAATTGAAAATACCATCTAATCCATCGGCGCTCTGGTGATAGTATTTGGCACGCCATTGCTTTACAAATGCATCCAGATCAAAACCGGGGATATTGGTTTTGTTGCCGTACTTGATGTGCAGGGCCGGAATACCATTCATCACGAAACTGTATTGATCGCTGCGTACAAAACGGTTTTGTTCCGGCTCGGGATCTTTTTCAACATCCAGCTTTAAATACGAAGCTGCAAATTGTACATGGTTCATGATGCTGCTGTGTTCGGCACCCAAGGGTACCACCGACAGCAACGGCGCAATCACGGTGGGCATATCGGTGTTTACATCGGCCACAATGGATGCTTTGGGTACGGGAGGGTTGGCAGCGAAATAAGAGGAACCGATCAAGCCCATTTCTTCACCTGTTACCATTACAATCAACACCGAACGTTTGGGTTTGGCACCCGATGTTTTATACACCCGTGCAATTTCCAGCAACGAAGCCACGCCCGATGCATTATCGTGTGCACCATTGTAAATGGAATCGCCGTTTACTGCACGGCCAATACCCACATGATCGAGATGGGCACTATGCACTACGTATTCATTCTTCAGTGTTTTATCGGAGCCGGGAATCAATCCCACCACGTTATAACTTTCAAAATCGGTATGACTGGTTTGGTACGATGCTGCAATACTGTATGGTAACACAAACGAAGAAGCTTTTCCTTTCTTCATATCGCTTAACACCTGTTCCATACTTTTACCGGAGTGCATAAACAAACGGTTGAGGAGTGCTTTGCTGCTGTTGAGCACTACTTGCAAATTGCCAATAAATGCACGGCCGTATGCCGTTGTTTTTGCAGGATTCAACGCTACGTTTGTTTGAATAAGCGGGCTTGTATTACCACCTAACCGTTGCGAAAGATTAATAAGTATTGCACCAACAGCTCCTTTTGCAAAAGCGGTGTTGAGTTTATTGCCGCCATTGGAGAAATGGGCTGTAAGTGTTGAAATCAAACCATCAGGAGCACCGGCTACCAGTACCACAATTTTTCCTTTTACATCCATGCCTGCATAATCAGAATACTGTCCGGGTATTTCTACACCATAGCCCACAAATACTAACTGACCTGCAGTGGCTGCATTGGTTTGCAAGGGATGCGGTACAGCGGTAAAGTCAACGCCAAAATCCAATGAATCACGATTGCCTTGCTGATCTTTCAGTACTGCCACCGCCGATTTGTTATGAAGCAACGAACGACGCAATATTAATTTTTGCGTGTAACCACCGTTATCGCCACCGGGCGCAACACCCATTTGTTTGTATTGATCCACCACATAGTCAACCGCCAGTTGATATCCTTCGGTGCCGGGTAAACGGCCTTTCAGTTTGTCATCGGCCAGATAGGCAATGTGCGAACGGATCGTATTGGTATCGATCCGGTTCATGGCCTGTTGTATCTTTTTTGAAACGGTTACCTGTTGTGCAGCGCTGTGCAGACCTGCAAGCGTTAAAAGAATGAGTGCATACTTTTTCATGCAGACAAGATATAGAAAAGTTAATGGAGTTTGTTGTGCCGGGTTTTTTGCCACGAAGGCCCGAAGAGCTGCCCCTGGCGGACCTGTTCCGCCCTGAAGGAGGAACAGGTGCGTCAGCAGAGGACAGATCGAAACAGGAAATCAACGTAATGTACACTGGCGATCTTCTCCTGCCACGTCGGCGAATACACGAACCGGTGCAATCGATTTTCGTTCAATCAAAATCGAGAAAGTCGCTGAGAAACGATTTCTTCTTTTTGGGGTAGTGCTGTTGATGCGGGGGGTATCCTTTATAATGCTCTTTCGGATGAGGTACCTGCTGGTATGCCTGTGCAGAAGGTGGTGGTGGTGCTGCTGTTGTTGACTGTTCCGCTGCAATGTTCAGCAGCTTATCCAACTCACCCTTATCCAGCCATACGCCACGGCATTGCGGACAGTAATCAACCTCCACACCCATACGCTCAGACATCAGTAGTGTTTCATTACAATTGGGACATTTCATATTTTTTTTTACAAATTACATCCTAAAACGGAAAGCATTGCTGTTAAAGCAAGCCTAAATTGTCTGCTTATAGTAGCCACTCCGCTGGCGCACCTGTTCCGCCCCCGAAGCTTCGTTCGGGAGTACGCTTCGCTGAACAAAAACGCTGCCCATTGTACCCGCTGCCCGTCAACCAAAAATATATTTGACTCCCCATCAAAATCATCTTTATCTTACTCCAAACTTTTATTTATGAGATTACTGCTCCTGTTGCTGATGGCGTCTCTTACCGTATCAGCATCAGCTCAACCAAAAACCGACAGCACAAAAAATGATTCTGTGCCGCATACGAAGTTTGCCAGTCTTCCGCTTAAACCGGAACGGCAGGTACAATTCACCACCAAAGAAGGCACCTGGATGAGTGTAGATGTGAGCCCCGACGGCAATACCATTGCTTTTGATTTGCTGGGCGACATTTATTCAGTGCCCATCAACGGCGGCAAAGCCACTCAAATTACCAAAGGCATGGGCTATGAAACACATCCACGCTACAGCCCCGATGGAAAGAAAATTTTATTTACCAGCGACCGAAGCGGAAGCGACAATATCTGGTATATGGATTTTGAAAAGCAGGATACCATCCAGTTAACAAAAGAGGCAACAGAAGATTTTCCTGCCGCTGTGTGGACGCCCGATGGTAACTACATCATCGCATCCAAAGGACGGCGTCTTCCAAAATTATTTATGTATCACAAAGATGGCGGTGGTGGTATTTCATTGAATGAACAATTGAGTGGATTAAAAACCATTGACCCCTTTGTGAGTCCTGATGGTAATACCGTTTATTACAGTCAGCGTGTTGGTTCATGGAACTATAATGCATTGCTCCCGCAATATCAGATTGGTACATACGACAGAAAGCGTGGTGTTATCAACACCATCACATCACGTTACGGTTCTGCATTTACACCCACACTCAGTAAAGACGGAATGTGGATGGCATATGGCAGCCGTTACGAAGACAAAACAGGATTGGTGTTGCGTAATATGAAAACAGGCGATGAAAAATGGCTGGCCTATCCTGTACAGCGTGATGAGCAGGAAAGTATTGCGCCGCAAGGTGTATTGCCGGGCATGAGTTTTACACCCGATAGTAAATTTCTAATTGCAAGCTATGGCGGTAAACTCTGGAAACTACCTGTTGACGGAAGCAAGGCAACTGAAATTCCGTTTGAAGTAGATGTGGCGTTGGAAATGGGTCCACGTTTGTATTTCAACTACCCTATAAAAGATACAAGTGCTGCTTTGGCAACTCAAATACGTGATGCAGTACCCAGCCCCGATGGAAAACAGCTGGCATTTACGGTGTTGAACCGTTTGTATGTAATGGATTATCCAAACGGCACGGCAAAACGTGTTACCAATTTTAATTTTGTAGAAGCTATGCCTGCGTGGAGCACCGATGGTAAACAAATTGCATTTGTAACGTGGAGCGAAACAGATGGCGGCGGCATTTATAAAGCAACACTCGGCGCAAAACCATCTGTTACAAAACTGCTGAATGAAGAAGGTGTATTCATGCAACCTGCCTGGAGTTACAATAACCGCATTGCATTTTTTAAAGCACCCAAACGATTATTTAAAGATGCTGAAGGCCCGTTTTTTAATGGCGCAGAAGGTGAGCTGGTGTGGATGAATGCCAACGGCGGCACAGTAAACATTGTAGAAAATGCAGGCAACTACGGTAACGTACATTTTACAAAAGATACAGGTCGTATCTTTTTAAACAGAGGCGATGGTGCGTTGATTTCAGTAAGATGGGATGGTACAGATCTGAAAGTACATGCACGCATTACAGGTATTACCACGTATGGTGCAGTTGCAGATGCGCATGATGATCACGGCCACGGTACTGCCAATTCAAATGATGAAACAGAACTAAGCCCGATTAAATATGTAATGGGCAAGCCCATCATGAAAACAACAGATGCGGTTAATTACTGCATGTTGCCGCAGGGCGCCAGCAACCGTGAACCGCAAAATATGCCCACACCTGCAGGAACAATTTTGATGGCGCCGGTAGGTAACCAGGCTGTGGCACAGATAAACAATAATGTGTACGTGATTACCATTCCCGAAGCAGGAAAAATTCCAGCTATCAATGTAGGTACTCCTGCATTCAGTGCATTTCCATCAAAACAATTAACTGAAATTGGTGGTGAATGGCCCGCATGGGAAGCCGATGGCAAGAAAGTACACTGGAGTTTGGGTAACGGTCATTGGGTATATGATACAGAGCGTGCAAAGTTTGTAGAAGACTCTGTAAAAGCAGCCAAGAAAATAGAAGCCAGGCGCACGGCTGATAGTGTTGCCGCTTTATTAAAACTCGGACCCGATGCAAAAAAATTAGCTGACTCATTAGCTAAAAAAAGAACAGACAGCATTGCTGCTATTTATAAAGCAGATACTGCATTGGCAAAGCGGGACAGTATTGCAAAAGTGGAGCTCAAGAAAAAAGAAAAATATACGCCGCAGGAAAACCAGGTGAAAGTATATTTTGCGAAAGATATACCCGAAGGAACTGTGCTGTTAAAAAATGCACGCATTGTAACGATGAAAGATGACGAGGTAATTGAAGGTGGCGACGTACTCATTGTAAATAACCGCATCAAACAGGTTGGTAAATCGGGAAGTATAAGTGCACCGCCGGGCACAAAAGAAATTGATTGTACGGGTAAAACAATTACACCGGGCTTTATTGATACACACGCACACATGTGGCCTTTCTGGGGTTTGCATAAAAACAGTGTGTGGATTTATGCTGCCAATCTTGCCTATGGCGTTACTACAACCAGGGATCCTCAAACAGGAACAACCGATGTGTTAACGTATGGTGATATGGTTGAAGCCGGTATGATACCCGGACCACGTGTGTACAGCACCGGACCCGGTGTAGGTTTCTGGATGTACAATTTAAAAGACCTTGACCAAACAAGAAATGTATTAAAACAATACAGCAAGTATTACAACACACAATACATAAAAATGTATTTGGTGGGCAACAGGCAACATCGCCAATGGGTCATTATGGCGGCGAAAGAACAAAAGTTGATGCCTACTACTGAAGGTGGTTTGGATTATAAGTTGAACATGACACAATTGTTTGATGGTTATCCCGGTCATGAACATTCCATTCCTGTTTTTCCTTTGTATAGTGATGTTACCAAAACAATCGGGCAAAGTAAAATGGCTTACACACCTACATTGCTGGTTTCTTATGGTGGCCCCTGGGCAGAGAACTATTATTATACAACTGAAAGTCCGTTAAAAGATCCCAAGTTGAATCGTTTTACTCCTTATGAAGAGTTAAGTGAAAAAGCACGCCGCCGAGCAGGTGGATTGGGCGGATGGTTTACACCGGAAGATCATGTATTTAAAAAACATGCACAGGGTGTGAGCAATGTGGTGAACAATGGCGGATTGGCAGGTATCGGCAGTCATGGTCAGTTACAGGGCTTGGGTTATCATTGGGAAATGTGGAGTGTGGGCAGTGGTGGTTTAACACCGCATCAAACATTAAAAGTAGCAACCATCCTTGGTGCGGAAGCATTGGGATTAGATAAAGAACTCGGAAGTATTGAAGGCGGCAAGCTTGCTGATTTGGTGATTATGGACAGCAACCCTTTACTCAATATCCGTAATACCAATACCATTCGTTATGTAATGAAAAACGGACGGTTGTATGATGGCAATACCTTAGATGAAATTTATCCCACACCACGTAAGCTGGATATTACACCGTGGACAAAACCGGCACCTGCGGTTACAACGGATGTGAAGGAATAAAATGTTTTTGTTCCCAACACAAACCTCAACTGCTTTGCAGTTGGGGTTTTGTTTTTATGTTTCGGGCTTATGAGTTGCTGATGGGCTGTGGTGGCCTTCGAATCATCCGGTGAGTGATTCGTGTACCTCAACTGGCCTTTAGGTTTGTATTAATCATTAACCAAGGGATTTAGGAACTTAGTAAGTGATAAGTTAACCTGGCGGCACAGGTAAACTACCCCACTGGCCAGGTAAGACCTATCTTGCGATTTAGACCTGTGCCGCTTACTTGAACA
>CALRLY020000014.1:0-12830 GCA_943368955.1 Chitinophaga pinensis | reverse complement strand
ATCGGTGTTTGCGGAGTGGCCCCGTTCAGTTTGTACCAACTGTTTGCCCTGATATGAACCTTATCACCCGCCATCACTTTCAACAACATACTGGAACCAACTTTCGTGCTGTTGCCACTCAATTTGTGAACATATTCATTAGGGTTTGTAGTGTTGTCTGCTGGATAGCCGCTAACCGAACTCTTCAGAACTCTGACATCCGAAGATTCCGGTATAGTATAAAATTTCTTCTGGTCTTCCAGGGTATTTGTTTCGAGGGATGCAATCGGGTATGTTCTTGTCTTTAATTCATCCGTCAGTACCATCCGCACATTACCCAAGTGATCTTTGATGAAATAATCAAACGCAAACCCTGTTACCAGGTCAGGTGTGCTGGTATTGTCGTACAAGGGTCGTATGCGCCCCTCTTCATGCCCGGCAAACTGTAACTTGTTGGTATAGTCGGTTGTGGGGTTGCTGGCCTGTACTGTTGTTTTGCTTTCATACACCAACCCGCCTACATAGATGGTGGTGGTGGTAGTGGCTTTTTGACCGTTGGCTGTGGTGGGGTTTTCCAGGGTTACTTTCCGCAGCTTGTTGCCCGCTGCATCGTAGGTGTAGGTGATGCTACCTTTCCCTTCGCTCATAGTAATCACGCCGGGTAGATTCAAATGATTATAAGTTATGCTGGCAATAGATTTGTTCTGATCACTGATGAGATTACCGTTATCGTCATACGCATAATCGGTTCCGGTGCCGTTGCTACCGTCTTTAAAATCGCCCAGTTTGGGAGTAAAGGTAGCGCCATCCACTACTTTATCCAGTTTGTTACTGGTTCCATTTTGCTGGTAGGTGTACACCAGGTTATCCATTGTAGGACTGCTGTTCAGATGCAATCCCTTTTGCTGCATTTGTTTGATATTACCATTGGCATCATAGGCCGTTGCCGCATCGGTGCCATTTCCCATGGATACGGTAAAATCAATAGCTATGCCATTTGGCAGGTTCTTTACCCAACTGCTGGCGCCGGTACGTTGGTTAAAATCGGCAAACAGCAGGCGGTTGGCGGCATCGTAGGTAAAGCCGTAAGAACGATACTCCCCGTCGCCCATACTCCGCCATTTCATACCCGCAATGTTGCCGTTATACTGGCCGTATGCCTGGCCATTATGGGTAAACCCGTAATCATAACTCAGTTCCATTCCAAAATGCCGGTTGGTAACAGATTGCTGGGTTTCGGGCTTTGCATAACTCCGATTTACCCCTGTAAGCCAGCCCCGGATGTTATAATCGTAATCCAGCGTGGTGAGTGGTTCGGTTGTACTGCCGGGCTGGTTCCCCAGTTTTTTGGTTTTTAACTGTCCCAGCGGATTGTATTCCAGCAGGGCCGTAGTTTTATCCGCCGTTTGGGTCCCTTGTACTATTTTTTTCATCGTTTTCACCAGGCGACCGGCGTTGTCGTACTCCATTCTAGAAAGCAGCTCTGTGGTTGTTGCTGTAGTGGTTAACCGGTGCAACTGGTGACTGCGCAGCACTTTGCCGGCAAAATCGTACTGAGTAGTATTAATATCATGACCGCCATTGCTGTTGGTGGTCTTCACCTGCAGCACCCGGCCTTTTTCATCGTAGTAGGTAACGGTGTACAGGAAGGTGTTTGCCGTACCCAGCACTTTTACTTTGGAACCGGTAACCATACCATTGGTCAAAACGGTGGACTGCAATGGCTGAGCATATAAAGGGGCAGTATTGTAAGGCGTTATAAAGTTGGATGCATTGATCATTGACCCGTTAAATCCTTCGGTGATGACGGCAGGCAAGCCCGTTTCTGTAGTAAGAAACTGGTAGCTATCGTAAAATGTTTTAGTGAGTTGCTCATAGCCAGCCGTGATAGCGGGGTAGCCGGTTAACGGATCGGCTGCTGCCGCTGCCGACTGGTGTTGTGCATGGGTTTTGTCATCGTTGTTCCAGAGGCCGGTTTCCATGGGACGGTTCAGGTGGTCGTAGCGGGTGAGGATCCATTTGTTAGTTTGCCGCAGGTTGCCATCCTGTGTCATGATCAAGCGGTCCCGGCTGTCGTACACCATAAATACTTCCGCAGCACCGGGTACTTTTTTGACGATCATACGGTTTCTTCTGTCGTAGCTATAAACAAAACAAAATTCATTTACAAGAGAAGTGTTTGTAAAGGGGTTACAGTTGGCCCAGTTTGATGCAACCAATGTCTCAACAGCCATTGGTTGTAAAACCATTCTGAGCTGATTGTAATGATCATAAATATAATACGTACATAACCAGCCTGCATGATCTGAACCACTACCATTGGTATCAGGATTGGCATTTAGCTGAACTTTTTTCAAAACAACTTTGCCCCATGGGTCTTTAAACTCAACAACTTGTTTACCGTGCTCATCAGTTGTTATTGTTTTCTGCAGAACGCCTGGATTATAAGCGCCTGTAGATTTGTATTGACCTTGAGTTATATCTTCTTGAGCAACAATATCTGCTGATGTTGTACCTCCAGAATAAACCAGTTTAATTCCATACTCATAAACTCCTGCAGGTATTGAAAGATTGGACGGGCTAGCCACTCCACCGGTATTATTAGTCCACGAACCTGATGGCAAACTCCTGTACATTCTGTGCACTGCAATTACATTTCCAGGTAAGTTTTGCCACTCATAGGTTACAGTTTGATTACTACCATTAGGAGTTACAGTAATTTTTAAATTGCAATTAGAAGAAGTATACGTTTCTCTCTTTTCATAAATCCATTGCCTTACATTGTCAACAGTAGTATTAAAAAAATAATCAATTGAAACACCCCGGTTGCTGCCGGCCCAGCTGTTACCGGGTGCCATGGTTTTCTGAACCCGGTTTAACGGGGATGCTTCAAACTGCGTATAACCATAAAAAAACTGTTCGTTTTGGGTGGTCAAAGAAGGATTGTTGGTATAAAAAGCAGCTTGTTCCTGGAAGGGATTGTTTTTGAAATTTCCTGTACTTGTTCCCGCCACATAGGGCAGGTACTGAGCAGCTTCCCGGCCGAAGGCATCATATATTTTAGCCGTTACAACATCATTTCCATTGGGAGCAATTCCTTTATCAACTGTTTGCAGTACCCGGCCCAAGCCATCGAAATACGTAGTGTACTGTTTCACTTCACGTACCGTACGGGCATTGCTGCTGAAGAACACCGGATCACTTACCGGTATTTCTGCTGTATAGGAGCGTATGGAATTCAGCGGAATTGAAGCAGCATAGGGCCCCTGTACGGGTAACAGTTGCCCGCCGGTTGCACTTGGGGTAGTTGTGTTTTCAACAGGCTTGATGTTAATAGTCTGAGCACTACTGTTTGCCAAGGCAGCAAACAACAGGACACAAAATAAACCCAGCCTGATTGTTTTGTTTTTCATACGAACAATGTTTAGCCGTTTTTAGATTTTCGCTGTTCCATAAGTTGTTGACGCTTTTTTTCAACTTGTTGCTTTTTATTCTGCATCAATTCTTCATATAGTTTCAACTGGGCAGGTGTTAAAATAGAGGCCAGTCTTTTTTTATGCCATTGATCCTGTTCAGCCATAATAAATTTCCGCTGTTCAATAGGAACCTGTGGAGGAATTGCTGCCCGTTTATCCAAGTAATCTCGTTCCAGTGTATCTAATAACAGAACCTGCTGTTTAGATAAATTCAATTTTTTAGTGAGTGTATCCACATCCTTTTTGGCGAAGCCTGGTGCGTTTTGGCGGGTTAATTGCTTTACATGTTGCGCCTTACACTCAACTGAAAAAGCCACAATCATGATAGCTATACTGAATAAGATTTTCATAACTACTTTTTTTAATAAGAAATTGTATACCCAGGCGCTGGTGCCAGGCTGAACCATCGCATAAATTCACCGAATTCATGAGTCTGATACATTAATACGGAATATCCAAACACATAAGCATTGCCGCTAACAGTTGGTGAGTGATTATAACTATTAGAACTGGAACCATTGTTGTAATCCCATTCATCAATATCCTCTATCATTTGCAAAGGAAGATTGGTTACGGTTGCAGGTTGCGTACAAGCTTCATCGGAATAAAAACGGACAACTACATCTGCATAACTTGAATTATACGCATATGTCCAGTTTTCATAAGTCAATTTTGCGTAAATGGTTTGTGCCGTGCAATTGGCATTGGTATTCGCAAACAACTGTCCATTGGCAGCCAGCTCCTGGTCACGTTTGGCATTGGCTGAAGCCTTGGTGCTTCCGAAATACATATTAGCAGGGATGGTATACACATAAGGGCCGGGGTTGAAACCAGGTCCGCAATCACGATAAAACGTTTGACTGATGGCATCATTCCCAACCGCAGTTCCATTACATTCCTCCTGCTGCCCGTTATAGGTATAGCAGTACATTTTCAGGAAATTCCTGTTTTCGTCCCGAATATATTGCAGGCGGTTGAATGCATCGTACTGGTAATACTGAATGCGGTTATTCAGATCGCACTGGCTGGTCATCCCAATGAGGGGCTCATAAGTATAAGTAGTCATTTGTGCAGTTACCGGATGCAGGCGCACTTCATCAATGAAGGTCTGGGGCTCATGTCCATGCTTCCAGATGCCCATATTGGCAGCATTGGAAACGATGGCCTCGTAATAGTTCCATCCATTCAAGGAACGAATCAATTTAACTTCATTACTGTTCTGCAGAATCGTAAAGCCACCGCCTGGATGGTTGATGTTAATGCCGGGACGGCTGCCTTTGGCCCAAAAACTCACTTTGTAGGTAACAGAAGGATCCAAGGTATTATGCCACATTCCCCCTTCCAGATCATACACTTTTTTACCGGTAACGGCTGATAGATCGTACCGTATTTTCCAGTGACCGAAACCCCAGTTCCCGGAACCATCAGCTTCGAAGGAGGTGTAGGCGATGTTGGAATAGGAGCTATTACCAACTTTAGCTACAGGGTATTGATTCCCGTAATCCCATATAATACTATTCGACAGCCCTTGTGAAGAATATTGAACAAGATTGCCATCATTATCATAGAGATCATACTGAATTAATTTGGGGTTACCTCCAATAATCGGTCCATTTTCAGAAATAGTCACAACATCCTGTACATAATTTCCATTGACAATTTTGTAAGTTGAAGTATACTCAGACTGAACAATACCAGGATATATATTGGGCGGATATATTGTGCTTTTTATTCCCCAAATATCACTAAACCTGTTTGCTCCAACCATATAATCTCTGACAACGCCCGTTGCCTCCGGAGTAAAAATTGTCTTATTAGTAACAGTTGTTCCATTGCTGACATAATCAGTAGTAGTTATTTGATTATATTGATCATAACCGTAATGTATACTTGTTACAGATTCTATTCCATTGGAATACTGCTTAACTACTTTTTGATAAAGACGTGACTCGAAATCAAATATTGGATAATACCCGACTAAATGCTTACTTACATAAGACCAACCACAACCACACCAGTAACTACTACCATGACAAACAGTTTGACAACTTGGATGCACTAACATGCCGTAACCATATATCCGGGCACCATACTGTATATCTGAATAGATATTGCTATAACTTAAGATTTCCTGTGTTAATAATGTACCGGTACCATTGTATATTTTCACCTCCTTAACAGTGCCGTTTTGAATCTTTTGCGGGTCATAGTGCTTTGTTGCGGGTAGTGACACATTTATGTGCAGTGTAGAATTAGATGAAGATGAAACTCTATCGGGATAGTTGTGATAAAATGTTTCTGTACGCCCCAGAAGTTCCTCATTGACTCCAATATCTGATACTATTACTTTATCATAACCAACACCAGAAATAGAACCAAAAGTATTACTTGAGTAAAAACCGTTTCCATTAACTTCTGTCAAACTATAATTTCCAAAAAGTAATCTAAAAGTACCCACCTCACCACAGGAGCTGAAGTTTACAGAGGAATATGGGAAGGTCCTTATCATTTCCTTTGGATTGATTGCTTTTCCCCCCTCATATGAATATCTTGATTTCTTTGACACCACTCCACTGGAAGAAGAATAGATTACTTCCTTAACTCTCAAGCCATGACCATGTGAAACTGTATTGGAAGTGGTTGCGAAATCAGGAACCCAATAGTTTCCAAATTCATTTAATTCATACACAAACTGTGTGCTTCCGCCTGTTGGCCAAACGATTTTCTCAAGCACAGCTGCCTTTGCATGAGAAATTGAAGCAGAGTGATTATCACCACTATTAAATAAATCAGGTCGATTTAATCTTGCAGCGTCGGGGACCAATGACTGGTTTGATAAAGCTCCATTATAGTAACCCCAGTAATCCTGTGCAAAGGAGTTTTTCTTAGGTAAAAGTGTTGAATTATATTGAAACGTATAAGCGGTGCCATCCAACAAGGTAATACCGGATAGTTTGAGTCTTTTGCGGTTAAAATCATTATCACTAATGGCAAAACCAGCAGAATTTACACTTGAAGCATCAAAATATTCATAATTAAAATTGAAATCTACTATTGCTTTATTTGATTTGACCTTAATTTGATCAAGTTTAATTCCTCCATCAACGTCCTGTCTTGTAGATGTAAAAAATTGAATCGATCCTCCTTCAAATTCAATTAAACTTGGATATAAAGATGATTCTATTGTATATGAATAAGAGTGCCCGAAATTTTGAATGGAAAAGAAATTAAACCCAATTGTCAACTTACCAACTGGATAAGCATCACTTGGTGAAAAAAGATTTTGTTGCTCGCTTGTAATTTTATATTTCTTTTGTGAAAATCCCGGGTATTGATTTTTTTCTGGAGTACGTGAATAACTTATGTTAATAAATTTGTTATTTATTGTCCGGACTTTTGTTAACATCCATGTTTTCGAAGAAGGTTTTGAAGGAGATCCAGAATTGCCGTAGTAGTCAACAGTTTCAGATGAGGTTTTTGTTACTATTCGTTCCTCAAAATAGTATTTTACTCCATCAGGTGCTGTAACATTCCATGCATCATTATCATAATCTCCAGTTCTTTCAATTTTGTATCCTTTTTTATTTAATACAATATATTGAGTATTATTATTTGTGAACACTCTAGTAAAGCTAATGGAATGCCCCAGAAAATTTGCTTTGAATATATCTGGTTCCGAATCGTACTCCTCATAATCAAATAGCTCAACCCTTCTTTGAACAGAACCTCCAACCGGAGCGTAATAATCAGTTGCCACCATAAATCCGTAGTTTGCCTGAGGTGTGTTAACCGGAGTACTTTGAACCCAGCTTGGGTGACTGGATTGGACAGTACAGTACTGACCATAATTCCACCTAATAGGGTATGACCCAGGAATTGCATTATGAAAGTAATCAGGTAAAACTTTCGGATTTGGGTTACCAAGGTAAGAACCAAAATCATCCTGATCATTTATTGTTTGAATTACACTTCCAAGAGTTAAGTCCCAACCAAGACCCACCCAACTCGCATCCTGACTAACCCGAATTCCCCCTGCATGATAACTAATTACAATGGGAAACTCAACTCCATCAACCTTTATAGTATATACTGGTAATGAAATATTAGGAATTCCAGTATATTGACTTACTGGCATTTCCATATACTTCGTAAACTGAAATGCAGTTGGTGCTGAAGGAACAAGATTATCATATATGGGTTTGTATATCTGCGGTTGAGCTTGCTGTGATTTAAGAAAATCAGAATAGAACAGAAGCAAGAAAATAAAAAACAAATGCTTCAAATAGTTTGTCATATGTAAACTTTTATAAATTATACCCAATCCGAAACTTCACCGCCTCCGTTACCGGCACACGGGTGCGCCAGAGGAAATCGTATAAAAGTTGCAGTTTGGTTTTTTTAAAGAATTTGCTTTTTACATCCACGACCTTAGTAATACCCAACAGGGCACTCTGCTTCCAGGCGCTAAAGTTTTTCAACTCCTCCATCCGCCGGAACTGAGCGTAATAATTTTGTTCATACCCACCACTGATCCAAAGGCCACCTTTCAGTTTCCAGTCTAAAAAGCTACGCAGACCCACACCTTGATGCGTGATACGTATGTTATCCCAGCCGTTACCCCACCCAATACGGTAAGCACCACCCAGCCCCACTACACTTTTTTCATTGAGTTTGTAGCCAAGGTTGAGGGCGAGTTCAGAATTAGAGGGCATATAGCTGCGGCCCCGGTTGCTTTGTAGATTGGTATTCAGTTCCAGGCGCTTTTTAAAACTCTGTCCCTTTACCTGGTCGGGTGAAAAATCGGGCATATCGGCATCGGTCATGGTGCCGCTCATGTTTCGCATACGGTCTTTCAACTGGCTCAGGTAATTTTGGGCCATGCCAATATTTTGCTGTAAGAGTTGTTGTGGATTGATGCCCATGCCCCCGAACCGTTGTTCCAGCAACTGGTTCACCTGTGCCCGTGTTTGCAAACCAGCAAAACTGGCAATGGGATTACCGGCAGCGTCCATTGCCGGCGGCGGAAACAACTGCGCCAACTCAGAATAACGGCTGAAGAATTTTTGAAAGGCAGGAATTTTACGTGCCGTTGCAAGTACAGCAGCGCCTAATTTTTTCGGGTCATTCACCAGGTCTTTCACTTCACGCAACTGTGTTTGATAATTAGCTACTTCCTGCCGAAACTTGCGGAACTCTTTTAATAAGGGCGTATTTGCTAATTGCTGTTTGAGCTGCTGCTGCCGTTCTTCAATTTGCCGGCGTAAAAACTCACCTGCATTGAGCTTTTGCTGCAATTGGGTGATGCTGCCTGCATTGGCCTGTAACTTTTCAGTTAGTGCACTGCCTTGCTGAAGTAAAGGATTCTGTTGTAAAAAACGAAATGCGGTGCCCAGAGAGTCCAGGTGGCCACTGTAATAGGTACCTGCTGTGGTTGCCAGCTGCTGGTTTTTCTGCAGATCGGCCCGAAGTTGTTCATACCTTCCTTTTACATCACCAAACAGCTCTTTTGCTTTTAAAGAATCGGTTTTCCAGAGTTTGCGTTTCAATTGTTCTTCCTGCCGCTCAAGCTTGTTGAGTAACCGGTCGGTCCGACGGTTGAGTTGTTTCTGCAGTTTCTGGCTTTGCTTATCAATGCCGGAAAACACCTTATCAGGGAAAGAAACAATCCGGTTAAAGAGGCTGTTGCTGCTGTCTTGTGCGGAAGATGTAATGGTTACATTAAAAAGAATCAGTAGAAGTATGGCAGCTTTATTTGGCATTCATGGTTAGTAACAAGGTGTTCAGGCGTGTTACGAAAACAAACGTAATACCCATACTTGAAAATTCATATACCCCAAATGTGGTATATTTTTGAGATTCAACTAAAATGCAAAGACGTTGTTTAAATAAAGTATGATCAAACATACACAACAGAATAATTCAATGATGAATTACAATGATTTAGTTGAGATTCGTCATGGTTTATTTGTATGATATTTGTTTTAATACCCGGCTTGTAGTTTCAAATGTTCTTCACAATTATTTTTAACGGTGTGCATAACTTCTCAAAGAGCTTGCGGAAAATACGGTCGCTGAAACACATCTAAAAAAGACGGTAGCAGGTTTTCGATGCGGTTTTTTTTTCAATTATCCGTTTGTACTACTATTACAACAGAACATGCTCTTTACGTTCTCAGTACTTATATAGTGTACGTTAATAAATAAGCTCTGCAAAATGTTGATTATGAAATAGATGCTATTTCATTCTCACTTACGAAAGCCCTTTTTTAAAAGATACCATTTCTTCAACAGGAATCGATTCCCGATTCATCCAAATTTTATTCATCACAATTAATCAATTCTTTATGCAAGAAGAAATTCAGCTACTCCATTATTTTCAAGTATTCATACGAGAGTCGGCAAGCGGTAAGCGCAGGACAGTTGCAGGGAAAAAACTGGCAAAAGGCACAGTGGACCAATACAAAATTGTAGCCGGATATTTACAGCAGTATGAGTTGCAAAAAGATAATACGCTCAGAATAAAGTTGTTATACGGCAACGGCCGACGTAATTTTTTAAAAGAGAAAAACTACTGGGAAAAGTTCAGGCAACAGTTTGAAACCTATTTACGAGTACAGCACAGTTGCCTGGATGTGTATATAGCAGCCGTTTTCAAAGTGATAAAGACTTTTTTCAATTATCTGCGAAATGAGAAAGGTCTACCGGTTGGTGAATTTCACCGGCTTTTGCGACTCCCGACGAGGGTTTATCAACCGGTAGTGTTAGACACCTCACAGTTTCAACGTTTGGTTGCTGATACAACCCTTTCAGCAATGCTTCCCGAAAACCTGCGTAACTCATTGAAATTATTTTTGTTCGGTTGTATTTCGGGCCTCAGGTACTCAGATATTATGAACTTAAAAATAACGGATATACAACTGAAAGGGGAACGTTACTATCTATTAACAACATCGCAAAAAACATGTGTGAGCGTAACAATTCCATTACCGCATCAATTAGTGGAAATGCTGCCGTTGAACGGTAAACGGAAAAACCAAAAACTCTTTAAAGACCTGGCCAACAGCAATTTCAATCTGCATATCAAACGGATAATGGAACTGGCGGGGTATACCCATGCCGTTCCCAAATACCGGTACAGAAATGGAATTATGATTGAAGTGAAGACACAGGCAGGTGGCACCTATCGCTTTTGTGATCATATCACTGCCCATACTATGAGGCGCACTGCCATAACCAACCTGTTGGTTTTGGGCGTTCCCGAGCAGGTGGTCCGGAAGCTATCCGGTCATGCAGCGGGCAGCAAAGAATTTTACCGGTATGTGTCACTTGCCCAGGACTATACAAACAGACAAATTGAAGCAGCCCATGAAAAACTTTTTGACACTGGTATAAATCTGAAATAGATACCCTCATTTGTGCAGAAATGTGCTATTTTTAAGGAAAGCTGCTTTCCTTGAATCATATATCCACAAAGAGTTATAACGATTTTCGTTACTATCCGTTCGGGTTAACAATGGCTGGGATATGTAGCAAAGTTGCTATCAGTTTAGATAACAAATACAAGTACAATGGCAAGGAACTAAACAGTAAAGAGTTTAGTGATGGCAACGGATTGGAGCTGTACGATTATGGAGCAAGATTGCAAGACCCACAAATAGGACGCTTTCATGCAAATGACCCTCATGCCGATAAGTATGCAAACTTTACTCCCTATAATTATGTTTTAAATACTCCCATTAATGCCATTGACCCTGACGGCAAGGATGCTATTTTAATTGCTTACCCCGACTATAAAATTCAAACTCCTGTTGGGAAAATTGGCGGACTTGGACATGCTGGAGTATTATTGATTGATAACAAAACGGGAACCACAAAATATTATGAATACGGACGATATGATGCAGAGGGTAAAGGGTTAGTAAGAACCGTTAAAATTTCAAATGTGAAAATTGGAAAGGATGGTAAGCCAACTGTAGAATCTTTAAATAAAGTACTTGGGCAATTATCAAAAAAGGCAGGGCATGGAGGAAGGATTAGGGGCGCATATGTTATTAGCGACCAGTACAGTAAAATGAAAACATATGCCGATGGTAAATTGGCTGAAAATAGTGATCCTGATAGAAGAAGCTATGGTTTAAACTCTAACAATTGCGGAACTTTTGCACGAGATGTCATTGTACAAGATGAAGACATAGACAACCCAACTATTCATAACCCGACTCCTCGAAACATTATTGATGAATATATAGAAGAAGGGAATGCAGAGATAAAATATGACCCTACTAAGAACATAACAACAGTTGGTACTGGTGATGAAGGTGATGCTAAAAAAAGTGGTGGTAAAAAGAAAAGTACATCTTCAAATTATGAAGGGAGTGGTGTTAATTGGAGCCAAGTAGGTGCAATGCTTACAAATTGGATATCTATAAATCCAAACATTCAAATTATAATCCGATAGCTATATGAGAAGTAGATTAATATCCTTACTAAGCTTATTATTGATTGGAAGTGTAGCTATATTTTATCTGCTAAATAAGAAGCCAGAAGTTCATCCACCTGCACAAGTATCGAATATTCCTTCAAATGCTAAATGGATTGGTGGTGTTGACGGAGGGAATTGGTATCTTTTAAAAAAAGTGGTATCTCCTAATGTTTTTAGAATTACAATTTATAATGAAAGAAGTGGAGATATTGAAGCAGATACCACGTTCACATTAAATCCTTTATGCACTCTTAAAGCGATAGACTCTTTAACATTAATCAAATGCATCAATGGCTATGATGGTGAAAAAGTATTACTAACTCTACCAGAAAAATATAAAAGGTGTTTCTTAATCGTCAAATAATAAAAATTGGCTTTGACTGGCGCAAGTGTTCCGCCTACAAGGCGGGCATTTAATGCCGAATAAAACAGCCGGACTTTGTCCGGATTTCACGAAAAGGAAACACATTTCGAAAAACATTTAATGGCACAGGCGACACTATTTCCACAGAGAACTTTTCCCTTCAGCCCGAGGTCTGGACTAGCCGACCCCGGGAGTTAAAACTATTTCTTCGCCAATGAGCCTCCTTACCAAATATCCCAGGTAATTATCTGGCAAGGTTTACTAGCAGTTAAAAGATATCAGCATTTTCAACCAAATATTTCATTATTTTCAATGTGAAAACAGTTCTTTGAGATCAATGAATGTTCTTATCCGTTCTGGTTAACAATGGCGGGGATAACTTCACAAGCACAACCAACAAATACGCCGAATAGGCTTAAGTATAACGGTTACGAACAGCAAAGCAAAGAGTTCAGTGATGGAAGTGGGTTAGAATGGTATGATTATAAACACCGTTTTTACGATAATCAAATAGGAAGATTTTTTGTAC
>CALRLY020000013.1:0-49375 GCA_943368955.1 Chitinophaga pinensis | reverse complement strand
TGTTCAGCATCGGGTAAGAAAAGGGCGGTGGCTATCATGTTAGAAGGGCTCGGGGCCCATGCGGTTTTACGGCCTTACTCCGCCCTTTGTTCTTTCTGAATTGGTTATTTTCCTGATCACTAAATTTATTAAATTGTAAACATAGGATGCAGTTTTGCGGCAGCGGGGGCGACGTAAAGCGTCGGTCATCACCTGTAATTCTATTTAGCTTTTGTACCGGCTGAGATTTATCTATTGAGCTTTTGAATAAAATTTTATCTTTAGTATCACAGCTCAGCACTCGTCGCCAGGGGCGACGTAAAACAATTGCCCCGCCGACCGCAAAGTTGTGAACAAAAGGCGCAAGCCTGGCAGTCAAAATGACACTTCACAACAAAGACAATGAGAAATATTTTGACACTTCTTTTATTGAGTTTTATTTTGACAAGCTGCAATAATTCGCAGACAAAAACTGTTGAGGCAAACGACCGACTTGAACTTGTTCCTGAACCAGACAAACAAGAAAGGTTATTAGGTGAGGCAATTCAAAAACTCAGAACCATTAATTGTGACTTTTTTGAACCAGACACATCACTAAGTAGAATAGAGTTGAGAAATTCTAAAAGCGCAGACAAGGTTATTGGGACAGACAACAAAACTGACGAACGAGAACAATATCATTTTTACTCACTTATGGACGCTGAAACATTAACCTTGACACAACATCCAGGTGACGGAAAAAATCAAATATCTGTTATTAGAGTTTCATATTCCGACAAAGCTGACCACGGATACAAACAATTAAAAGTTAAGACCTTTCAAACAGAAAAGGGAATTAAACTTGGTTTAACAAAAGAACAAGTTATTGAAAAACTAGGTAATTGCTATGCAAATGTTGACAGCACAAAAGACTGTATTGGGATTTATTACAGAATTGAAAAACCAAAAGACAGCAAGACAAATATTTTAGAAAGAAATAATTTGCCTGTTTACTATGCGACATATACTTTCTATAAAGACAAATTGAGATATTTTGAATTTGGATTTGAATATCCGTGACAAAAATGCCCGAACAGCTAACATCGTATTGACAATAGAGGGGCTGACAGTTGTAAACTCAACATTTGTACTTATATAGGGCATTTGTGCAAATGTTGGGCTGACGTTTTCCAAATGCCCCACCATCGCCAATACGTAAACCGTTTTTTTATTATAAAGTCCGACACTGACAATGACGAAATGGATTAAAATAATTGGTATTACCGCACTGGTTTTGTTGGGCGGACTTTTCATTTGTTCAAAGTGGATTTTGAAAGAAGCATTTGGACCAAAATACAGGACTGTTGAAATTAAGCTTGACGACAATAGGACTTTAAAATGCAGCGAAACATACAACGCTGACATGGCTGCCGTTTTCTATGACGTTGACTTTACACTTGAGGACAAAACTAACAAGACACTAAAATTAGGTGGAGGTTCTTTTGCAGACGAGCATTGGGCTAAGGATATCCATTTACACAGTATTGGGGACTGGGTTGTTCTCCCAGTTACTGAAATCTCCTATGCTAAAATATTAATGACAAATAAGCTTAGTACCCAAAACAAAGACACAATCTTATCGCCTCTTGATTTACGCTACGACAGTATTTGGAAAGTGACCTATGACGAAATACCAGCTTGGACTTATAGCGGAATTTCAAAGGTTGACTCCATTACTAACGACAGGTTTTATATTACATACGAATATCGTATTGGGGACTATCCACCTTTTAAATTTTATAAGCAGACAATTGAATACCGACTGGACACAGCAACAGCAAACTTGACAACAATTAAAGTATTTGAACGACATGAAAAGGATAGCGGCAGCTAACAGCACATCTGCAATAGTCGGGGTTTCGTGCACCGCAGACAGTTTAGTGATAGCCGAAAGTTTTGTACTCCGCATAAACATTAGTGGTAAAAATCCCGCCCATCGCAAATCTGCTTAACGTAAGCAATTTTAGGACTACACAACAGCATGACAACTAACATTGAAAAAATATACGAAGATTTCAGGAGCAGCTTTGAGAAAAAGCCTGACTTTGTAATTAACTTTTATTCAAAAAACAATTTATTCTTTAGCAACATAAAGACATTTAAAAACAAAGAAGAACTTAGACTTTTCATCGAAATAACTTGGCAGTACTTAAATGCAATTTATCAAAAAGACAGGTTTAATGACACGGTTGACAACGCCAACCGAAACCTTCAACTTATTGACAACGAAATAGACCGACTTAACGCTAACGACCTTAAAGACGACTGGTATAATGGTGTTTTGCATTTTAAAGGTATGGCGACCTACCGACTTAGAGACTATAAAACATCAACTCCAATCTACAAATATTTGACAAGTGCTGACCCTAAAAACGGCAGTTTTAAAAACTGGTTAAATTATTCCTCATATGGACAAAAGATTTGGTTAGTAAACACAATAAACATTGTTTGCGGAATTCTAATAGTAGTTTACTTTTTCGCCAAGGACTATATCGAACTTTTTGAAATTAGAATTTCAATTTTATCAATAGGATTTCTTGGACTAATGGGAAATTGGGCTTACGAATATTATATTAAACGCAGTTTTAGACGGACAACGAAATAATTACGACAGAAATAAAAGGCTTATAACAGCACATTGGCAATAGGCGGGGTTTCGTCTCTGCTTGACAGTTTTGTGGTAGTCGAAAGTTTTGTACTCCGCATAAACATTAGTGGTAAAAAATCCCACCCATCGCAAATCTGGGAAACGTTATGTGCAAGCTCAATTGACAACCCTCATATGAAATTCATCGGTAAAGACGGACAAGAAGTTGAGCTTAAAATCCTCGGTTATCAATTTCCGACTGACATTGGTAATGACTGGGACGCAAACTGGTTAAAAATATATGTAAATGTAAAAAGCAATGTTGGACAATGGCAGGCTGTTGACCCTTGTTTAACCACATGGGAATTCAACCAACTAATCGAATGGTTTTCGAACTTATCCAAAGAAAGAAACCATAACTCCAGTGAACTGACGTTTGTTGAACCTAATCTATCGTTAAGGGTAATCGACAAATCAGAATTTACCTCTGTCCAGATAAACTTTGATTTAGAATTGAAACCCGAGTCGGCATACCAAGACAAGGAGTATTTTGTAATATTTCAATTTTCGAATGAAGATTTAGCGACTATTGCCGACGAATTAGCACTTGAACTTTATAAGTTTCCCATCAGACCGTTCCCTGAGAATATCTCCGCATCCAATTCGATAGTCACTGAGCTAAAGCCTTGGTGGAAATTCTGGTAAAAAGCTCAAATGAAGAAAGCCAGCCCATAACATTGCAATTGCATTGCTGGACATGAGGTAAACGGGTTTGGATCATTTCTCAACTGTGGCTCCAATTGACTGTACGCAATTGAACTTTTGTTTTTAACTTCAACAACAATAAACTAATTTGACATTTGTTCAAGGCAGACACAACGCTGTTACCATGCCAACACAAATGCCTTGACGAAAGACGCAAGCCTGGCAGTCAAAATCCCTTCGCCCTGCAGGCTCCCGTTCTTTTGCCCTGCGATGCGCCTTTCGCTGTGATTTTAAGACGACAACCATGGAAGGACCAGTGATAAAAAAATACACTGATAAAGAACTTGACAACTGTAGGTTTTTGCATTTAATAATTGCGACCAATGGACTTAATAATCCACCAGAAACTCAACAAATTGATTATACAAATTCCTGCCCGACTTGCAAGGCTGGAAGACGGTTTATATACCCATTGACAGTGACGCAAAATACAATGGGCAAAAAGAAAGTTGACCAAAACGGACGATTTGGTTTTTTGATTTTAGAAAATTACTTAGTTCAAAGAATAAAAGAAGCTGAACTTATCGGAATAAATTTTTATCCGGTTAAATTAGGTAGAGATAATTCCAATTTTAAATTAGGAGATATCACTGCTGAGTTGCCGAAACTATCAGACAAAAGTGTAATTAAATATTTTCAAATATGTGAAACTTGCGGTAGAAGTGGGCACTATTCTAACTATGACAAGGTTGACGAATTTTGGTATAGTAAAAATGACTTGGACAAAGCAAAAAATGATTTTTATAGAACTTGGGAATATTTTGGAATTTGGGACATGGGACAGAATCTTCAGTCAATAATAATTAGTCAGAAAGCACGACAGTTTTTAAACCAGTTTAAACTACGGCATTTGAAATATGAGCCAATTTATGAACTATAGAAAAACGAGAGCTAACACGAGTTAGCGTCAGTCGGGCTGACGTGCAAACTTGGTTCTATGTGCATTTAATGAACTTTGGTATTAAATTGAAACTTTGTGCTCCGAAACCCGCCCGAACGCAAAGCACTAAACCGTTGTATGCCATTTTAAGGAGACAGTCCGTGAAAATAAACATTTACATATTGACAAGTTTTTTTGCTTTGGCAAGCTGCAATAATTCGACACATAAGGAGACTGCAGTTTCAACACATTATGATGCTCATTTAGAGTTGGAAAAAGCAAGTGAAGAACTTAACAAGTTTGACAAAGTAATAATTGGATATTACAACCAAATTGAGACAGACGCAACTGACGTCATAACACAGACAGATAATTTAATTAAAAATGTTATTTCTGAACCTGATTCAAATAATGTAAGGTGGAATAAATTAGGTTCATTATTTGACTTAAGAGCAGAAACATTTTATAAAAAAGGCGATTACCAAAGCTCAATAAAAGAAATATATAAAGCAGCGAAGAATAATCAAGAAAACTTCGGTGGTAAATTATCATTTGGGCCAGAGGACTATATTCATTTAGCTTGTAATTACGTCAAACTAAATGATTTCCCAAAAGCAAAGACATTTTTAGATAGTGCAGGTCGGGGTTGGTATATAGCTGACTATGTTAATGCAAACTATTATGAGGTAGTTGGCAACAAAACAAAAGCTTTACAAGCATATATTGAGATAAAGAATAACAAATCGATTGACCATTATTACTATTACCAAGGCGCACTGAAAAGAATTGAAGAGTTAAATAAACCGGCACCAAAGTTACTCAATGAAATATTTTACCCCAGTGCAAGATCAGACAATCCAATTTGTAAGGATGACAATGAAAGAAGGACAAAAATATTTGACTTAATAAATGATTTGCCTGAAGTTAAAGCTTGTAAAACCTGTGATGTAGTTTCAATCTATAAAGAGCCAGACGAAACAAATTCAAGCAAATATTGGGTAAAGGTTGGACACGATAACGCATCAATTTCAGTCTCAAATTTTGATTTCTTTGTTGACACTTTAACCTACGAAATTCAATATTTCGACACTAAGACAGACAGACTATTAACATTGCCTGAATGGAGGAAACAGTTATAAAAAACGGCATACAACATTTGTATTGCCAATAGTGGGGCTGGACATTGGAACAATCAGCAGTGGTAATTCTGTTGTACTGTGGTTCGGGGCTCGACGAATAAAACCCAGCCTTAGTTCTTAATATTTATCTTTATCAAAAAGCCAGGTAGCAGTTCCGGCGACCGAATATAAAATTCCCCACCATCGGCAATAACTGCCCGTTACAGGCAATTTAAAGACAAACATTCCCATACTTATTAGATTTCCGAACTTTTAACTCGTTTCCTAAAACAATTAGCTTATAGTTTATATGAACATACTTGTAAAAACTGACTCGGATACACTCAGAAAACGATATGAGCATTTCTTCTTTTCAGGCATGACTCTGCTTTTGCTTGCTACATTTTTTATTGGCTTTGCTTCATCTTATTATCTGGCAGGCATAACAAATGCACCACTTCCAGACAAAACTATTCATGTACATGCAATTGTATTCACTATTTGGATGCTCCTGTTTGTTGCACAGGTTTCTCTAACATTTATTAACAAGGTCAATATTCATCGTCAACTCGGAATCATTAGTTTTTGTTTTACCTTTCTAATGATTCCTTCAGGGCTTATGGCCAGTGTGGATACTCTAAAGCGAACGATTGCTCCTGGCATTGATGAGTTGTTGTTTATGATAAACATCACCATGTTACTCGGTTTCACATCTTTTATGGCAGCAGCATATAGAATGAAAAACAATCCCGCTGCACATAAGAGACTTATACTTATTGCTAATATTGCTCTTGTTTTTGCAGGACTGATTCGATGGCCATTTAATTTACTCTTTCATAATATTCCTATTGCAGCAAGAGCTTCTTATCTTTTCTTGCTTCCGTTAGTGCTTTATGATTTATGGAGCATGCGGAAAATTCACCGAGTAACACTTTGGTCAAGCATACTGCTCATTTTTGTTTTTGAGCTTCGTTTTATGATTGCTAAAACAATAGTTTGGCTAGACTTTGTAGCATGGATTAAACTCCATTTTTAAATGGATACTATAAATGCTATTGGGAAACATCAATTAATAAACTGCCTACAAAATTGGCATTACCAAAAGTTTGGCGGACGGAATAACAATGAGCAGTTTGTGTGCTATTCATCTTCAGTTCGAGCAGACACAGCAACAACGGGCAGTAGTTGTTATCTTCAACAAAATATTTTCAATCGGCATTTGTTCCGGGGCTGACGGAATACTAATTCCAAACCTTCGGTAATACCTAGCCGTTGGCTGCGAACATCAAGGACTCCCTACAATTCGCAAAGACTTTCCCGAAAATTAGGATATTTAATATCCATTCACTCTAACCAAACTTTACCAAAAGAAATATTTTATACTCCTGAAAGATTACACCTTAAGTAATTCAAAAAGTCATTTTCTTATTTTACTGTCTGAATCGCATTTCAGCTTAGTGAAATTCAGAATTTTGCTGTACTAGGGTCAATTTTATAGATATCTGCCGACAGCTTACCTAATTGATCAGAACTTTTATCGTCTCTACAATATCTCCGTTACGCAATTGAACAACATACCAACCCTTTGGTAACCCTTTAATTGGAATTCTTGTCACATAATTATTGATCTGTTTTGAAAAAATCTTTTGTCCGAGTGGTGAAATGAGGTCCAACGTTAACGGCAGCGTAAAAGTATTCGGCACTTGCACATTGATCTCATTAACAGCCGGATTTGGAAACAACTGTACTTTTTGTTCGTCAAGGCTCACTTTAGCCAATGTGTTACAAACCGCCACAGCATTAGCTTTGTTACTCCAGGAAGAAACACCAACTGTATTTAAAGACCTCACCCGGTAATAATATTGCCTGTTTTTACGTAATCCGGTGTTACTGAAGGTTGTACTGTTGGCACCTGTTGTTGCAATAATGGTATAAGTACCATTTAAGCTGGTAGCACGGCTTATTTCAAAAGCCGTTTCATTAGTTGAATTATCGGTCCACTTTAGATTGATCTGGTTGCAACCTGCTGCTAATGCTGTAAGGTTAGTTGGTGCAGCAGGAATTGTTGGCGGAGGAAGTGCAGCTGTAGTGGCATTAGCTGTATTGCTCCACACAGAAACACCAGCAGTATTAACTGCCTGTACCCTGTAATAGTAAGTAGTCGAGCTGTTTAATCCTGTATTTGAGTAAGATGTTGAATTTGACCCTACTGTAGCAATAACAGCAAAGCCGCTTGCAGAAGACAATGAACGCTGAAGAACATAGCTTGTTTCATTGGAAGCATTGTCAATCCATGTAAGATTGACAACAGAACTTCCGGATGCTGTGGCTACCAGGTTCGATGGGGCAGCGGGTATAGTTGCAGGCGGAGTATTGGTTGTTGCGCTTGCTTCGTTGCTCCATACCGAATTTCCTCCTGCATTGGTTGCCTGAATTTTGTAATAATAAGTTGCTGAACTGCCGAGTCCCACATCAGTATATGAAGTTGTATTCGCTGGTATGGTAATAAGCTTGTTGAATATGCCACCCGAAGTGGATGATTGCATGAGTACAAAACCCGTTTCATTCGTTGAGTTGTCAGCCCAGGTTAAATGTATGGAAGATGTTCCTGCAGCTGTTGCTACCAGATTGGAAGGTACAGCCGGAGGAGAAGGTATTGTGCCCGACTGCGTAAATCTGGCTGTTGTACCTCCAACAATATATATACTATTATCAGTACCAAATTCAAACCAAACCGGATATCCGCTTGATGTTGTTGCTGCCCACGCAGAAGTTCCGTTACTGTTCACTTTACATAAACCCATTGAGGACATGGTACTTCCGGCAATATAAGCAGCATTGGAAGCATCCAATCGCATTGGTGCAAGTGCCAGCAATGCCAAAGCCGGCCCATCAGCATCAAGGTTTTGCCAAAGCAAATTTCCGTTGGCATCGTATTTCATAATAACCACACCATACCCTGCACCCGGTTAACCACCGACAACTGGATTATTATCCGTGCCCACCTCAACCTTATTGCCATTTACATTAGTATTTGGTCGGGTCCAAATGACTGCACCGGCAGGTGAAAGTTTCTTTAATTCACTTGGAGAGCCATTTACAATATAGGTATTCCCAAAAGCATCGCCCGCAGCATCGCCACCTGAAATACTGGTTATTCCGGCAGTATTACAAATCAAGTTGCCATTCAAATCAATTTTTGAATAGGAATTGATGATACCTGTTATACCTCTTTTTACAAGTACGATGTTATTATCCGGAGTAAATTTGAAATTAACAGGGGCACCACCTCCGGTATCAAAATAGTTCCAAAGGGTTACACCGGATGAATTGAATTTTTTCACTTTCGTAACTTGCCCGATTGGGCCAGTTCCTATTCCGAGCACATAAATATTGTTGTTAGCATCTACCAGGCATTTACGGGTAGACGAACCATCAAAAGAACTTTCATACACTACACGCCACAGTAAAGTGCCGGAAGGATTAAATTTCATTAAAATACTGGCTGCGTTTACAGGATTAGTATAGCCCGAGCGGATGGTGCCAGAAACAAGGATATTTCCTGAATTGTCGGTTGCCACCCATGTGGCTACTTCGTGTCTGGTAAAGTCAGTATTATTATAAGGCACTTCCCATATAATGTTTCCCGAAGCGTCTCTTTTAGTCAAAGTAATGTCCCCGCCAGCATTATAATCCCAGTTAGCAGTATATACATTATTGACTGCATCCCTTGCGACTGCTACTCCACCGGGATAATTGAACCAACTTACTGTTACCTGGGCAAACAGCATCGAACCGATCAGCATCATCAGTGCGGTTAAACTACTTTTCATAACCACTATTTTACTTGTTTAAAAAAAAATAAACCCTTCACCCGTTGAGGGAATAACCAGGAGAATGAAAACTGAAAACTTAAGACCCTGAATGAAGATTCGATCTTTTTTCAGCTTAGAAGAATAAAGAGATAAGTTTTAAATTCTCATTTATGATATAAAGCTATTACAGGAAATTCTAACTTCAGGTGACCAAAGTCACCAGTTAACACATTTCAATGCCATGATTATGCTGCTTTAATTTGTTGAGATGTTCCAGCTTTTTTATCAACCGGCTTACGACTTCTCTTGCAGTACCCAAATCTTTTGCAATTTCTTTGTGGGAAATTTTGATTGGGTTTTTCCCGGTCATGATTTGTTTCTCAATTAAGTAGTCGATCAAACGCTTTTCGAGCTTATCAAAAAGAAGGTGGTTAACTGTACCAATCAATTCAGTGTATCGTCGATCGTATTGCAGATAAAATAAACGGTTAATAACAGGATATTGCAGAATCCATTGGTTCAGTTTATCACAAGGCAATAAAATAGCACTTGTGTTTTCTGTAGTAATGGCAAACACTTTGCTCTTTTCATTTTTCAGACAAGCTGAAAAAGACATTACACAACTTTCACCCGGCTGGATATAATAGAGTAAAATTTCTTTGCTGCCTTCACCTGCAAACACTTTCACCATTCCTTCTAAAACTATAGGCACCCCTTTTACATATTGACCTTCTCTAATCAGTTCAGCATTACCAGGAAATTCAATGATGGAAGAACTTTCCAGTATTTGATCCATTACGTCTTTGCCAAAGTGCCGGAAAAGGTTTTCTAATTCTTTTGTGTAGTTCATTTGTAAAAAAAGGCATTGTTTAAGGCATTTCAAATCTCATTCCCGGCTTTTAATAATACAAAATAAACTCCTGCAGTAAATATGTACAATGTAGATGAACCGGCAGGTATTTTTTTACTTATAATCTGTATTTTTAAAGTTGAAGTTAATTTACAAAATAACAATCAGATCAATTGTTTAAAGCATGATTAATGTTTGTTAAATGAATGGTTAAAATCAGGAATCAGATAATAGAGACTGGAAATACTACAGCAACTATACATGAATTGCCTGCAGGCAACATGGGGTTTGCCAAAACACGGGCTGACGGAATACTAATACCCGTACTTCGGCATGCTGTAGCCGTAAGCAGAGCTTACGTCTGCGGTCAAGCAAACAGCGACTACATAAATCACAGCGTTAGCGGTAAGCGTATCTGACACATTGAACCATTTCAGTAACAAGAAAAAAAGTGTTTGAAAATGAAACTCAAAATACTTGAACTCAATATTGACAAGTCTAATAACATTTATTCATCTGATAATTGTCAAATATTATTGAAATCGTATGATGATTACTATCAAATAATTGGCTTTAATCTACCTTGGGTTGGTTACTTTGTTGTAAGACAAAATGAGATTGTTGGTTCGTGTGGATTCACTGGACAACCTAAAGAAGGCAAAGTCGAAATTGCTTATTGGACGTTTAAAGAATTTGAAGGACAAGGAATTGCTTCATTTTCTTGCAAAGAGCTCGTTACAATTTCACGCCAAACAGATCCAACATTAACTATCACTGCCAAAACATCACCAGAATTTAACGCTTCAACAAATATTCTACAGAAAAACGGATTTGAATTTATTGAAATCGTTCAAGACCATGAAATTGGTGACGCTTGGTTATGGGCATTAAAACCCTGAGTCAGGCTTTAATTGAGGTAATCGTAAAACACCTAACCGCTAACACTCGTTTTAAGTAATAGGGGGCAGACTCAACAGCAATCATCGGCAAACCATTACTCCGCATCAGTTGTCAGCGGACGTGAGCCAATCAGCATATTTTCTTAACTTCATCATCAGCAGCAGTAACCAGCCTCAGTTGTGGTCGGACGTTCTTTGAATCCCCCTACTACTTACAGCTGCGAACGTTATAAAACAATCACCCATGCAATTTCTTTTCCTTTCCCTGTACCTGTTGCTTCTTGCCATCACCGGCATCCATTGCAGTTCTTCATCGCAAACGAAGTTTGCACCCAAAGAGGTGTACCGTTCTTCGACGCTGGTCATCACCCAACTTTCGGAACACAGTTTTCAGCATACGTCGTTTAAGCAAACCAATGATTTCGGGAAGGTGCCGTGCAATGGTTTGGTGGTGTGTAACAGCGGAGAGTCTGTCGTATTTGACACGCCTACGAATGACGAACAATCCAAGGAGTTGCTCCGGTGGATCCGGGATTCTCTCCGTTGCCGGGTAATGGCTGTAATTCCCACTCATTTCCACGACGACTGTTTGGGCGGACTGAAGGCCTTTCATGAACAGGGCATTTCTTCCTATGCCCATTTCAACACCAGTGAACTGGCCCGGGAAAACGGGTACACTGTTCCTGTGAACAGCTTTCGTGACTCGCTGCGGTTACAGGTCGGCCGGGAACCGGTGCTGGTGCAGTATTTCGGCGAAGGACATACCCGGGATAATGTGGTGGGGTATTTCCCCCATGAGCAGATTTTATTCGGCGGTTGTTTACTGAAAGAAGTCAATGCCAGCAAGGGTTATTTAGGCGATGCCAATGTGGCTGCCTGGTCTGCCACCGTTGCCAAAGTGAAGCAGGCATACCCGGCTGTGCAACTGGTGGTACCCGGGCATGGTGAAAGTGGTGGGCCGGAGTTGCTGGATTATACGATTGGGTTATTCAGGGAACAGTAACCCAAGCATTGTTCTTTTGCGCACTTTCATTGGCTGATTTTTTGTGTGCTTTCAAGCATTACACATGCGATGCATGTGCAGTGACATAGCATTATTCAAAAGATTTTCTTGTGTTACATAAATCATCTAACAGTCCTTTCTCTTTGTTACTTTTTGCCCCGACGCTAACGGTCGGGATAACCAAAAAGGGACCTGCCATTGATTATCAGCCCCTCATGTACTCAGGTCAGACAGGCCCCTGATTTACCTTAAATACTAACGTGTTGAGCTATTGCATTATTCGATAGATTCTATTGCAGCGTATAGATTATCAAAACTTATTTTCTTTGTTACTTTTTGCCCCGACGCTATCGGTCGGGATCTTCGACTTGCTTCCAAAAAATAACCAAAAAGGGCCCCGCCATCGATTACCCCCCGATGGCGGATGGTTCCCTGATTTAGCTTAAGAATTACTGTAAACTCAAATTCTGTTCCCTGATGATAAGTCCAAAACAGTTTTCACAGTTTGGAAACAGCATGAATTTTTATACTCCTCAATAACCCAGTCCTTCCCGCCCGCTTTTTGTGGCTTACCTCTTTTTTCCGCAAGCCTTCAAGCAGGAAAAAGGAGGTACCTGTTGGCAGGCCCTGATTTCTTGTTTGTTCCTCGTACCTCCTCAGATTTTTTAGCGAAAATCCTTCCCCCTTAATTCATCATCATCCCGCCCCGCATGAAGCGGTTGTTTTGCGGTTGTTGTCCTTTGAACTTATTGAACCGGTACTGGAAGGTGATCATGAAATACTGTGTCAAGCGGTTGATGCGGGTATCGGTAATAAAGTTGGCACTCACACTGCGGTTGACGTTTATGTTCTGGTTGAACAGATCAAAAGCCTGCAGGCGCAGCGATGCGTTTTTCTTCTCAAACAGTTCTTTCTCCAATGAGGCATTCAAAAGGGCAATGTTGCGGCTCACGCCCTGTGCCAGTCCCAGGTTGATGGTATAGTCGAAATCCCAGCGCATGATCCAGCCTTTGGGCAGGTCGATGCGGATGTCGTTGGTGAACGTCCAACTCTGCTGGCTTTGCGATTGGAAGCCGGGCAGGCTGTAGCTGGCGGCGTTGAGGTTGTACCGGGTACCGAAGCTCAGCTCCAGCCATTCCTTCACATTGTAATCAAAGTTGAGTCCCTGCATCACCAGCCAGTTGCGGCCGGTGTTTTGTATACTGTCCACCAGGTTGATGTTGTTGTTGTAATTCGCTGTTCCCATGAGGGTGAGTACATACTTGCGGTTTTTCCAGGGTTTGCTGAAGGTGTAGAAAGCGTTGATGTTGTAAAAGCCATCCACATTTTCGGGGCGGGTAAGCTGGGCACCGGTGGGCGCACCGCCGGGACCTTTCAGGGAAATGGTGTTGTTGACAATCTGGTCGTTGATGAGACTGACGGTTAAGCTGGTGAACAGGATGCGGCCGCTGCCGAAATTAAAGTTGTTGAAATTGGTGGTGAAGTTGTGGTTGATGGCCGGTTTGAGCAACGGATTGCCTTCGCTCTGGAACTGCGGATTGGCAATATCCCGCACAGGTTGCAGTTGCGTAAAGGAAGGCTGCTGGGCGCTTCCGTTATAACTGAAGTTGAGTGTTTTCGACCGGGTGAAGTTATAGGTAAAGCGTGCCACCGGAAACCAGTTGAGGTTGCGGATGGTTTGGTAAGCGCTGTCTTTGGTGATGCTGTAACCTTTGAGGTTCACCGGCTGCAGCAATACCCCCAGGGTATAATTGTATTTCTTCTTCACGGTACGCAGGCTCACCCCAAAGCGATTGAAGTTAAAATCATTTTCAAAAGCATTGCTGAGCAGGCTGATGGGAAAGAACTCGCCGGTGTTAAGGTCTTTCTGGCTGGTGCGCCGGTCGTTCCCCGAAAAATTGTGATTGAAGTTATAGCTGAAGTCGAGGAACTGCTCTTTCGATAACGGTTCGGTATACACGGCCCGCAGGTTGATGTTGCTGCTGCGGTTGTCCTGGTTGATGCGCTGCAATTGATTGAGCAGCAACCCGGCCGATCCATCGGGCTGGAAAAACTGGGTGTTATTGGCCCGCAATTGTTCGGAAACCGATTCGTTCCAGCCAATATCGCCATTGAGCGAAAAGTTACGGCCCCGCTTTTTGAACCGGTGGTTGTAGAGGATGCCGGTGCGGAAGCTGGGGCGGTCGGTGACGGTGGTATCACGGTTGAGGCCTTGCTGCGCCTTGATGGACGAACTTCGGAAAATATCAAAATCGTTATTGAGCAGGCTGTTGGTTTGCTGCACGGAAACATTGGGTGTGATTTTGATGTAATTGAACGAGTCGACCCACAGTTCCAGGTTGAGGAAGGCCCGGTGTGTACCCTGCCGGTTGTCGGTACGCTGGTTGGTAACATTGGTGAACGAAGGAACGGTGATGATGTTTTGCTGGGAAGTGAACTGATCGGTGAGCGTTCGGCGGTTGGTGTAGGTATAGCTGCCGTAAAAGGCATTTCGCTTGCCGAAGTCGGTGCGGAAGTTGGTGCCAATGGAATGCAGGGTGGCAATGCCATCCTGGTTTTGTCCGCTGTTACCGCCGATGGCATTGCCGAAGGCAGCTCCCATGCTGATACCGCCGGGACGGCCGCCGCCGCCACCCATTTGTAATCCACCGCCTCCCCCACCGCCGAAGCCGCCGAAGCCGCTCATATCGCCGAGGTTGAAGGACGACTGGTTGACGTTGTTGCTGTTGCCGATGAAGGATATCTGTGTTTTGTTATTGAAATAACTGGCGTTGAAGCCTGCCTGGTAACGGTCCTGCGTACCTGCACCCGCCTGTGCCCTTCCGAACCAGCCTTTGTTTTTTTCTTTTTTCAGTTCGAGGTTGATGATTTTTTCCGGTTCACCGTCCCGGATACCGGAAATGGCCGACTGATCGCCGTAATCGTCCACCACCTGCACTTTGTCAATCATATCGGCCGGTAGTTCCCGGGTGGCCGTTTTGGGATCGCCCGTGAAGAAATCTTTCCCGTTCACCTTAATGCGGGTGACCGATTTTCCCTGGGCGGTGATGTTGCCGTTGCGGTCGACCTGTACCCCGGGGAGTTTTTTCAGCAGGTCTTCGGTGGTGGCGTTGGGCCTGGTTTGAAAGGCCCCGGCCCGGTATTCCACCGTATCTTCTTTAATGGTGATGGCCGGCGCTTCCACCACAATTTCCTGTAGCACTTTGTAGGTGTTGGAGAGCACCAGTTCGCCTACATCAATCATGCTTACGCCAGCGGTAGGTTGAAAAAATTCTTTGACCAGTGGCCGGTAGCCGGTGTAGCTCACAATCAGTTGGTAAGCGGAAGTGGGTATGGCGGCAAAGGAAAAATCGCCCCGGCTGTTGGTAACGGTACGCAGGGTATCGGACGGCTTTGTTTTTTCCACCAGTTTTACGGTGGCGCATTCGAGTCCCTTTTCGCCGGTGGAATCGGTGACCTTGCCGGAAATCCCTTTGTTTTGGGCGAAGGTAGTAAGGGAGCAGGAGGCGAGTAAGAAAAGTATGAGTAGCAATTGTTTCATATAGTTAAGGAATGAAGGACTGAAGGATTGAAGGACTGAATGGTTTGGGTTACTGTTAAGGCGCAAAGCTAGTTGTTCAGGGGAATTGGTTGTTCCGTGCCAGTGGGTAAAAACAACCTTTCATCCGGATTGTGAATTTCTTAACAGGGGTTTGGCGGCGGGAAGACGCTGTTATTCTTAGCCATTTTGCTGGTTGCTGCAGTTGCCCTATCGAATGATCACATATAGTGATTCCGGCGGGTAATGAACATTTGGAACTTGGGCTATCAAAAGCTTATTTTTTCATATGTTTTCCTATCAAATTATTCATAAGATTCCTTTGAAGCATATAAACTATCTGAAATTTATTTCTTTTTGTCACTTTTTGCTTGCCCAAAAAGTAACCAAAAAGGGCCCCGCCATCGATTACCCCCCGATGGCGGATGGTTCCCTGATTTAGCTTCAATACTACTGTAGTGCCCAACATTGGTACCTTGATTCTGTTTATTAGTTGGCAAGTCACTCCTGACATATGATTTTTAATAGCAAAACACGGCATTTCTTACTGATTTTTGATGCCACATCTAACCCAACCCATATAGATTCCAGTGGATAATGAACATTTGGTTCAGCGCACTGCATTTCATTACCTTTGTCGGCCGGCAAAATAGAAAACTCTGCCATTCTGACTTTAAGAGTCTCATAGCACAGTATTTGCCTGTAAAGAGGTTTCAAACGCAAAACCCGTTTGCATTTTAAAAACATTGTATGTTAGGACTTTTATCGAAATTATTTGGTGGCAGCAAGAGCGAAAAAGATGTTCAGAAGCTGACGCCTTTTGTAGAGAAAATCAACCAGCATTTCCAGCAATACCAATCGCTTACGAATGATCAGCTGAGGGGCAAGACCCAGGAGTTCCGGCAGCGCATCCAGGCCCATCTTGCCGGCGTGGATGAAGAAATGACCCGGTTGACCGCCGAAGCCGATGCATTGGCACCGGAGCAGATCCAGGAGAAAGATGATTTGTACCAGCAGCTGGATGCCCTGCGGAAAAAACGGGATCAGCAGATTGAAGAAATACTTGCCGATATTCACCCCGAAGCATTTGCCGTGGTGAAGGAAGCAGCCCGCCGGTTTACCCACAATGAAGAGCTGCAGGCAACGGCCACCCAGCTGGACCGTGACCTGGCACCCAAACGTCCGCACATGCGCATTGAAGGCGACCAGGTGTTCTATAAAAAATCATGGATGGCCGCTGGCGGACAAGTGACCTGGAACATGGTACACTATGATGTGCAGCTGATTGGTGGTAGTGTGCTGCACCAGGGTAAAATTGCCGAAATGGCCACGGGTGAAGGTAAAACACTCGTATCCACCCTGCCCGCCTACCTCAATGCGTTACCCGGAGAAGGAGTACACCTCGTAACGGTGAACGATTACCTGGCCCGTCGTGACAGTGAGTGGAACGGGACCCTGTTTGAGTTCCTCGGGCTTACCGTGGATTGTATTGACAAACATCAACCCAACAGCGAAGAGCGCCGCAAGGCCTACCTCGCAGATATTGTGTACGGTACCAACAACGAATTTGGTTTCGACTACCTGCGTGATAACATGGTGGTGAACGCCAGTGAAAAAGTGCAGCGCAAACTGCATTTTGCCATGGTGGATGAGGTGGATAGTATTTTGATTGATGAAGCCCGTACACCGTTAATCATTGCCGGTCCGGTGGGCACGGCCAATACCGAGCAGCAATACCACCTGATCAAGCCCCGTATTGAAAAGCTCATTGAAGCGCAGAAGCGTTTGGTGCAGCAATACCTCAACGAAGCTAAGAAACTGATTGGCGAAGGCGACGACGACCCCAAAACCGGTGGTCTGGCCCTCATGCGTGCCTGGAGGGGCTTACCGAAATACGGTCCGCTTATCAAATTCCTCAGCGAACCCGGCATTAAAGTAAAACTGCAGAAAGCCGAAAATTATTACCTCGCCGATCAGCAGAAAGAAATGCCCAAGGTGGATGAAGGGCTGCTGTTTCATATTGATGAAAAAAGCAACGCTGTTGACTTGACGGATAAAGGTCTGGGCACCATTACCAAAGACAACGAAGATCCCAATTTCTTTGTGCTGCCCGATATCAGCACCTCCCTGGCTTCGATCGAAACCGGCGACGGTAGCGCTGAAGAAAAACTGCAGAAAAAAGAAACCCTGCTCACCGATTATTCGGCCAAAGCAGAACGCATCCATACCGTATTGCAATTACTGAAAGCCTATACCCTCTTTGAAAAAGATGTGGAATATGTGGTGCTGGACGGACAAGTGAAGATTGTGGATGAGCAAACCGGCCGTATCCTCGACGGACGCCGTTACAGCGATGGGTTGCACCAGGCCATTGAAGCCAAAGAAAACGTGCATATTGAAGCAGCCACCCAAACCTACGCCACCATTACCCTGCAGAACTATTTCCGTATGTACCACAAGCTGTGTGGTATGACGGGTACTGCCGAAACCGAAGCTGGCGAGTTCTGGGATATTTACAAGCTGGATGTGGTAACCATCCCCACCAACCTGAAAATGGTGCGTGACGACCGGCAGGATCTTGTATTCAAAACCAAGCGGGAAAAATACAAGGCTGTGATTGAAGAAATTGAAGTGTTACGGGAAGCCAATCGCCCGGTGCTGGTAGGTACCACTTCGGTGGAGGTGAGTGAATTGCTGAGTAAGATGCTGCATGTGAAAAAGATTCCGCACAACGTCCTCAACGCCAAGCAGCATGCCCGTGAAGCGCAGGTGGTGGCCGAAGCCGGTTTGCCGGGTAATGTTACCATTGCCACCAACATGGCCGGTCGTGGTACCGATATCAAACTGGGCCCGGGTGTGAAAGATGCGGGTGGTTTGGCCATCCTGGGCACCGAGCGGCACGACAGCCGCCGGGTAGACCGCCAGTTACGTGGACGTGCCGGTCGCCAGGGCGATCCCGGTTCTTCGCAGTTCTATGTATCGCTGGAAGATGATCTCATGCGTATGTTCGGCAGTGACCGTATTGCCGGCATGATGGATAAAATGGGCTACAAAGAAGGCGAAGTGATTCAGCACAGCATGATCACCAAGTCCATTGAACGGGCGCAGAAGAAAGTGGAAGAAAACAACTTCGGTATCCGGAAGCGGTTGCTGGAGTATGACGATGTGATGAACAAGCAACGTTCGGCCATCTATACCCGCCGCAATCACGCCCTCAGCGGCGAACGCCTGGCGCTGGATATTGACAATGCGTTTTATACAGTGGCAGAAGGATTGATCGCTTCGTTCAAAGAGCAGAATGATTATGAAGGATTGAAGCTGGCAGCTATCATCAACTTTGGCATTGACACCCAGATTACGCCCGAAGAACTGGACAAAGGCGATGCCAACACGCTGGTGCAAGAGCTGTACACCGAAGCCAAAACCTCTTACCTGCGCAAATGCGATGGTATGCGGCAGGAAGCCATGCCGGTATTCCAGAACATCCGCAGCACCCAGGGATCGCATATTGAAAATGTATTTGTTCCCTTTACCGATAGCAAGCGGGGATTGCAGGTATTAACACCGCTGCAGAAAACACTCGACAGCAAGGGGGCAGAGTTGGTGAGTGCCCTGGAGCGTACGGCCACCCTGGCGTTCATTGACGAAGCGTGGAAGGAGCATCTGCGTGCCATGGACGACCTGCGTACCTCGGTGCAGAATGCTACGTATGAACAGAAAGATCCGCTGGTGATTTACAAGGTGGAAGCCTTTACGTTGTTTTCGCAGCTGAATAATGATATCAATAAGAACATAGTGTCGTTCCTGTGCCATTCCGGTTTACCGGTGGAGCAGCAGGGCCCGGTGCAGATACGGGAAGGCCGCCAGCAGAAGACCGATATGAGCAAGCTGAAGCAAAGCAAGCAGGAGATGGCTGCTGCCGGTGGCGGGGAGTTGATGGATACGCCGGATTATTATGATCCGTCGGCTGATGTGAAGCAGGAGCCGATTGTTTCGGGTCCGAAGATCGGGCGCAATGATCCTTGTCCCTGCGGCAGTGGTAAGAAGTACAAGCAGTGTCATGGGAAGGATCTGTAATTGGAATTCTTAAACTTGATCAGGCCTATTACGCTCTTCATCAGTCGAACTATTTCAAAGTTCCAAAACGTGTTTGGTTACTTTTTGCTTGCCCAAAAAGTAACCAAAAAGGGCCCCGCCATCGATTACACCCCGATGGCGGATGGTTCCCTGATTTAGCTTCAGAATTACTGTAGTGCCCAGCAGTGGAGCCTTGATGTCGTGCTTTAATCGGCAAGCCTCTGTTGCTGTAAGGATTTTAGTAGCACAACAGGTTACTATTAACGTGTTTTACTATTGACTTTTATAAAAAGTGATGGATTAACTAGATATTTTGCTGATAGTGTTCATACCCTTTTGTGTGCCCAAAAAGGTACCTAAAAAAGGCACCCGAGATCGAATATCAGCCCCTCATACATTCGGGTCGGACAAGCACCCCGATCTCGGAAGGGAGCCGTGATTAAGCTTTAGTTCTACTGTAGTGCCCAGCTATGACGCCCTGATTTCGTTCATTAGTTTGCAAGTCTCTGCTGTAGTAAGAATTTTAATTGAATAAAATATTAAACATGATTCAACAAAAATCCCGCCGCAGCGGGATTTATTGTTTGGACAAATTCGGAATCGGATTCCGAATTTGTCCAAATTTCAACCGGCAGTTTCTTGATTTTCAAACAGGATAAAAACACCCTGCTTCTCAAACAAAGGCTTTCTGCCAGGCACAAAGCAGCCAATACACAGGGTGTTCTGTTTGCAGCATATAATTAGTATGTTTGTCGTTCACAACATTATTCCATGATTGCTGAACATTCCCGCATTCGCATCCCCGACTTCGCCCTCAGCCCCCGGGTTGACCAGGTGGGCATAGAAGAACGGGCCTCCCGCATCACCAAACGCAGTATCAAGAATGAATCGAAGATGAATGGTCTGCTCCTGGCGCTGAACATGATTGACCTCACCACGCTGGAAGGAAAAGATACCGATGGCAAAGTGAAGCAGCTCTGTTACAAAGCAGTACACCTGCATGATGCTTATCCCGGGTTGCCTACCGTGGCTGCCGTATGCGTGTATCCCAGCATGGTGAAAGTGGCGAAAGAAGCGTTGGGCAACTCCGGCGTGAAAGTGGCATCTGTTGCCACCGCTTTTCCCAGCGGACAGGCACCGAGAGATGTAAAAATCCGTGACACAAAATACGCTGTTGCCAACGGCGCCGATGAAATTGATATGGTGATTTCCCGTGGCAAGTTTCTGATGGGAGAATACAATTTTGTCTTCGATGAAATTGCAGCCATCAAAGAAGCCTGCGGCAGCGCCCGGCTGAAAGTGATCCTCGAAACAGGTGAACTGGGTTCGTACGACAAAGTGCGCCGGGCCAGTGATCTGGCCATGTATGCCGGTGCCGATTTCATCAAAACCTCTACCGGAAAAATTTCACCCGCTGCCACCCTGCCGGTAACACTGGTGATGCTGGAAGCTATCCGTGATTTTTATTATGCCACCGGAAAAATGATTGCCATGAAACCTGCCGGTGGTATTTCCAAATCAAAACTGGCCCTGCACTACCTCGTAATGGTAAAAGAAGTGCTGGGCGAAGCCTGGTTGAACAATGAATGGTTCCGCTTTGGTGCCAGCAGCCTGGCCAACGACCTGCTGATGCAGATCCTGAAACTGAAGACAGGTGTGTACCAGAGTAAAGATTATTTTTCGATTGATTGAGGAGGTTCCAAAGGTTCAAGAGGTTCCAGAGGTTCCAGAGGTTTTCTTAACGTTTAAAGATTAATGTTTAAAAGAAATTGACTATGGCCACCAAGAAAGCCAGTAATACATTGAAACTGCAGTTTGATACGACGTGGAATTATGCACCGGCGCCGGAGAGCCGTAACATTGCCACCATTCGTGACCGTTATGAACTGTTCATCAACGGTGCGTTTGTAAAACCTGCCAGTAAAAAATATTTTGCCACCATCAACCCGGCAACGGAAGAGAAGCTGAGTGAAGTGGCCGATGCCAATGCAGCCGATGTCAACAAAGCCGTGGAAGCGGCCCGTACGGCCTACGAAAAAGTGTGGAAGAAAATGCATCCCAAAGAGCGGGGCAAATACATTTACCGCATTGCCCGCATGGTGCAGGAACGTGCCCGTGAGTTTGCCGTAGTGGAAACCCTCGACGGTGGCAAACCCATAAGGGAGAGCCGTGACTTTGACGTGCCCACAGCCGCCAATCACTTTTTCTATTATGCCGGCTGGGCCGATAAACTGGACTATGCCTTCCCTAACCGCAAGGCGGTACCGTTGGGTGTGGCCGGACAGATCATTCCCTGGAACTTTCCCCTGCTGATGGCCGCCTGGAAAATTGCCCCGGCCCTTGCCACCGGCAATACGGTGGTACTGAAGCCGGCTGAAACCACTCCCTTGACTGCATTAAAACTGGCCGAGCTCATCCAGGAAGCCGATCTGCCCCCCGGTGTGGTGAACATCATCACCGGCGCCGGTGCTACCGGTGCGGCCTTGGTGAATCATCCTGGTGTTGATAAAATTGCCTTCACCGGTTCTACCGATGTGGGCAAACTCATTCAGCGAGCCATAGCCGGTACTAATAAAAAAGCAACGCTGGAACTGGGTGGCAAAGCCGCCAATATCATTTTTGAAGATGCACCGCTGGACCAGGCGGTGGAAGGTGTGATCAACGGAATCTTTTTCAACCAGGGGCATGTATGTTGCGCCGGCTCCCGCCTGTACGTTCAGGAAAGTGTGTACAAAACCGTATTGCGCAAACTGAAAGACCGGCTGGAAACCCTGATCGTGGGCGATCCGCTGGATAAGAATACCGATATCGGCGCCATCAACTCCCGCCAGCAACTGGAAATGATACATAAGTACATCAAGATCGGTCAGCAGGAAGGTGCTGAATTCCACCAGAGTTCCTGCAAACTGCCCGGCAAAGGTTTCTTCTGCCGTCCCACCCTGTTCACCAATGTAGCACAAAGCAGCCGCATTGCTCAGGAAGAAATTTTTGGTCCGGTCCTCACCATCCAAACCTTCCGCACGGAAGATGAGGTGATTGAAAAAGCCAACAACACACCCTTTGGTTTATCGGCCGGTGTGTGGACGGATAAAGGCTCCAAGATTTTCAACATGACCACGAAAATGCGGGCTGGTGTGGTGTGGGCGAATACCTATAACAAATTCGATCCGGCTTCTCCTTTTGGCGGTTATAAAGAAAGCGGTTACGGAAGAGAGGGAGGATTGCATGGGTTGAGTGGGTATGTGGAGTTGGTGTGAGAGAGGGTTCCAGAGGTTCAATAGTTCAAAGGTTCAAGAGGTTGTATTTCGGTTACGGAGTATTGGATGACTTTAAGGATTGAAGATTCGTGAGTAGATTTTTTTAATATACATAACCTATAAACAACATCATGGCTAAGATTGAAAAATTTGAAGAAATTCTTTCATGGCAAGAGGCCAGGAAAATGAATGCATCCATTGGAAAGTTGATTGACGAGGGTCGCTTTAAAAGCAGTTATCGACTCATTAATCAGATTGAAGGATCGGCTGGTTCCGTTATGGATAACATTGCTGAGGGGTTTGAAAGAGGAGGTAACAAAGAATTGATTCAATACCTGTATATAGCAAAAGCATCCTGTGGCGAATTCAGATCACAGTTATACAGGGCTTTAGATCGGGCTTTTCTTACAGAACATAAGTTTGCCGGGTTCGAAGCACAAGCAAAACAAATCAGTGGGTTAATTCAAAAATTCATACACTACCTTGAAAACACAAACAACAGAGGAGTTAAGTACAGGAATAAGGGTGCAGCTTAACTTCTGGAACTTTTGGAACCATTGAACTTTTGGAACAAAAAATTTTATAAAATGGCTCGTTCAACTTTAAACAAGGCAACTAATTCTAACGGCAAAACCTCTCCGGAACAACGACTGGAAGTTTTGAAAACATATAAGATCTACATCGGTGGACAGTTTCCCAGAACGGAATCGGGGCGGTATTATGTGCCGGTGAATGCCAAGGGAAAGAAGCTGGCGAATGTGTGCCTGAGCTCCCGCAAGGATTTCCGGGATGCGGCCGAAGTAGCCCGCAATGCATTTGGTGGATGGAGCAGTCGTGCTGCCTTCAACCGGGGACAAATCTTATACCGCATGGCCGAACTGCTGGAGGGACGTAAAGCCCAGTTCGTGGAAGAACTGATGCTGCAGGATAGCACCCGGGCACAGGCTGAGCAGGAAGTGAACCTGAGCATTGACCGCCTGATTTACTATGCCGGTTGGTGCGATAAATACCAGCAGGTGCTCAGTTCAGTCAATCCTGTGGCTTCCTCCCACTTCAATTTTTCGGTGCCCGAACCCACCGGCGTGGTGGCCATCCTGGCACCGCAGCAAACCGCCCTGCTGGGTCTGGTTTCGGTAGTGGCGCCCGTGATTGCAGGTGGTAATACCTGCATTGTGCTGGGTTCGTATGAAAAGCCCCTCTGTGCTGTTACGTTTGCGGAAGTGCTGAATTCATCTGACCTGCCCGGCGGTGTGGTGAATATTCTCACCGGTAAAATCAGCGAACTGGCCCCCTGGTTTGCCGATCATATGGATATCAATGCGGTGATTTACTGCGAAAAAGATGCGGCTACCCGGCAGCTGATTCAACAAAAAGCAGCCGTGAATGTGAAGCGGGTATTGTTGTATGAAAAAATCAGCTGGACCGGCAGCGAAGGCCAATCGCCCTACCTCATTCAGGATACGCAGGAAATCAAAACCACCTGGCACCCGATTGAAAATATTGGTGGCGGGGGCAGTAAATACTAAGAAAACGCAAATTTTATTGACCAACCAACGTATTACCTTTGCAATCCGTCAGGTTTGGTACAATCTCTGCAACTGAACCCGAACAGGATTGGATTGGTTATGAAACATCTTCTATCAGTATTACTACTTCTTTTCGTTGCAAGTGCCTCGAACGCACAAATGGTTACCGATACCCTTGCCGGCGGCATTGTGGTGGTAAAGGATGCCCGTTATGAGCTGTTGAGCCGCAAAAAAGCTGAGATCAATAAAAAATCGGTTGCCTCCAAAACACCCACCAAAGGTTACCGCATCCAGGTGTTGAACACGACCAACCGGAACGATGCACTTTCTGCCAAAGGAAGGCTGTTATCGCTTTATCCGGATCACAAAACCTACCTCATGTACCAGGCACCTTATTTCAAACTCCGCATCGGTAACTTCGTGGAACGTAAAGATGCGGATGCATTGAAAAAAGAACTGGGTAAACTCTTTCCCACCGGTGTGTTTGTCATACCCAGCGACATTGAAGCAAAGCCGGTAAAAGAAGAAGTGCAATAAGAAGTACCCTTGGTTCCTGCCATTGGTTTGTTGTACTTTTGACCCCATGTTGCAAGAACAGATACAGGGCCTGGCCCATAGCTATCGGGCTGAATTTATTTCCATCCGTCAGCACCTGCATGCGCACCCCGAATTGAGTTACCAGGAATTTGAAACCTCCGCTTTTGTACAGTCCAAACTGAACGAATACGGCATACCCTTTTCCGTAATGGCCACCACAGGTGTGGTGGGTATCATTGAAGGGAAACATCCTTCTTCCCGCATTGTGGCCCTGCGTGCCGATATGGATGCGTTACCCATCCAGGAAGAAAATGAAGTGGCGTATAAGTCCACCCGTGCGGGAGTAATGCACGCCTGTGGACACGATGTACATACGACCTGTTTATTAGGGGCCGCACGCATCCTTCATGAATTAAAAGATCATTGGGAAGGCACTGTGAAACTGATTTTTCAACCCGGGGAAGAACGAAATCCGGGTGGTGCCAGTTATATGATCCGGGATGGAGTGCTGGAGGCCCCCCGTCCGCAGGGAATTGTTGCCCTGCACGTGCACCCCGGCCTGGAAGTGGGCAAAGTAAGTTTCCGGTCGGGCAAAGTAATGGCCAGCGCCGATGAGTTGTATATCACCATCAAAGGCAAAGGTGGTCATGCCGCTTCCCCGCATCTCACCACCGACCCCATCCTCATTGCATCGCACCTGGTAGTGGCTCTGCAACAAGTGGTGAGCCGCAATAAAAATCCGCATCAACCCTCTGTTTTATCCATTACCTCGTTTCATGCCGGCACCACCACCAATGTAATCCCCAATGAAGTGAAGTTGATGGGCACCTTCCGTGCCATGGATGAAGACTGGCGTTTTGAAGCACATGAGCACATCCGCCGTATTACAGAAAACCTGGTGGAAAGCATGGGAGGAACAGCAGATTTGCACATTGACATCGGCTATCCTTCCGTTTATAACAATGAAGCACTGCATGAAGCGGTGGTGCCACTTGCCGGTACGTACCTGGGAGCCTCACAGGTGGAAGAAACCGAACTGCGGATGGGTGCCGAGGATTTTGGCTACTATTCGCAGCAGGTACCCGGTTGTTTTTTCCGCTTAGGCGTTATGAACAAAGAAAAAGGAATCACCAGCGGTGTGCATACACCCACCTTTAATATTGATGAAGCAGCAATCGAAACCGGCATGGGATTGATGGCCTGGCTGGGTGCTTCGCTTGTACCTGCAGCTGCAGAATGATACTGCTGCTGAATTGCCAACCATTAGTTGCCTCATCCGGAAAGGGCGTTTTTGTTTTTCGTACCTTGCCGGCCTGGAATTGTATAAACGATTGCACTAAACAACAAGTATGAACAAAGAAGAACTACGGCGCCAGCAGGCATTGGAATACCATGCCAAAGGAAGGCCCGGAAAGATTGAAGTCATTCCCACCAAAGAAGCCAAAACCCAGCGTGATCTGTCGCTGGCCTATTCACCCGGAGTGGCCGAACCCTGTAAAGAAATTCACGCCAATCCCGAAGACGTTTACAAATACACGGCCAAAGGCAACCTGGTAGCGGTGATCAGCAATGGTACAGCTGTTCTGGGGCTGGGCGATATTGGTCCCGAAGCAGGCAAGCCGGTGATGGAAGGCAAGGGAGTACTGTTTAAAATTTTTGCCGACATTGATGTGTACGATATCGAAATCAATGAAAAAGATCCGGAAAAATTTGTACAGATCGTAAAAGCACTGGAGCCCACCTTTGGCGGTATCAACCTCGAAGATATCAAAGCACCCGAATGCTTTTACATTGAGCAAAAGCTGAAGGAGGAAATGAATATTCCGCTGATGCACGACGACCAGCATGGTACGGCCATCATCAGCGCTGCAGCCTTGCTGAATGCACTGGAACTGCAGGAGAAAAAAATTGAAGACGTAACCTTTGTTGTCAATGGCGCCGGTGCTGCTGCCATGGCCTGTATGAAACTGTACATTGCCCTGGGTGCCAAACGGGAACACTTCTATGTGTTCGACAGCAAAGGATTGATCCATGAATCACGGACCGACCTTGACGAGCAGAAGAAATCGTTCAGCAGTAAAGGAAAACAGATGAGCATGGAAGAAGCCATGACCGGTGCCGATGTTTTCATTGGTTTAAGCAAGGGCAATGTAGTGAGCCAGGCAATGGTGAAAGGAATGGCAAAGAACCCCATTGTATTTGCGATGGCCAATCCCGATCCGGAAATTACATGGGACGATGCTACAGCCGTACGGGATGACCTGATTATGGCTACCGGCAGAAGTGATTATCCCAACCAGGTTAATAACGTACTTGGCTTTCCGTACATTTTCCGGGGAGCGCTCGATGTGCGGGCCCGGCAGATCAACGAAGCCATGAAGCTGGCTGCCGTAAAAGCGCTGGCCGAACTGGCCAAATCACCGGTACCGGATATTGTGAATATGGCCTATAACGAAAAGAATATATCCTTTGGTCCTGCTTACATAATTCCCAAACCCTTAGACCCCCGTTTGCTCAGTTATGTGGCACCGGCGGTGGCCAAAGCTGCTATGGAGAGCGGTGTTGCGCAAAAAAGCATTACCAACTGGGAAGAATATGAACTGCAGCTGAACAAACGTCTGGGTATTGACAACCAGCTGATGCGGGCCATTGGCAACAAAGCCCGGAAAGATCCCAAGCGGGTGGTGTTTTGTGATGCAGAAAACAGCAAGATTCTGAAAGCCGCTCAACTGGCGCTGGAAGAAGGCATTGCCTACCCCATTCTGCTGGGCGATGTGCAGAAAATTCAGGAACTGGCGGAAGCGAACGGAATTGACCTGGAAAGCATTCCTGTGATTGATCCCAAGAGTCCAGAACAAACAGCCCGCCGGGAAAGTTATGGAGAATTGTTTTTTGAAAAACGGCAGCGTAAAGGCATGAACCGTTATGAAGCCATCAAGGCCATGAAAGAGCGTACGCACTTTGGCTGTATGATGGTGGAAAGCGGCGAGGCAGATTCAATGCTGAGCGGGCTAAGCCGTAAGTATGCTGACACCATCCGCCCGGCCCTGGAAATTATTGGTACGGAACCGCAGGTGAAAAAAATTGCCGGCATGTACATTATGCTCACCAAAAAAGGTCCCTTGTTCCTGGCCGATGCCACCGTTAATTTTAATCCCACAGCTGAAGAGCTGGCGGATATCACCCAGCTTGTTGCAAAAGAAGTACGGGCCTTTGGCATTACGCCCCGGGTAGCCCTGCTGAGTTATTCCAATTTCGGCAGCAGCGATTCACCCGAAGCCCGGCTGGTGGCCACGGCCCGTAGCCTGGTAAAACAACGGGAGCCCCATCTTGTATGCGATGGTGAAGTGCAGCCCATTGTAGCCTTTAACAAGGAAATTCTGAAAGAAAACTATCCTTTCAGCGAACTGGTGCAGGGCGAACCCAATGTATTGATCTTTCCCAACCTGGCAGCCGGTAATATTGCTTACAACCTGTTGCAGGAAGTAGGCGATGCAGATGCAATCGGGCCCGTGTTGCTGGGACTGAACAAGCCGGTGCATGTACTGCAGTTGGGCAGCTCGGTGCGCTCCATTTTCAATATGGTGCTGATTACCGTGGTGGAGGCACAGATGAAGAACAGTAAAACCGATGGCTCCTCTATACTGAATGAAGGAATGTGGAAACACTTCCGCAAAGTGAGTCATGATTTCTGAGGAACCCCTGTTCTGAAATTGAATTGTATCTTCATAGCAGCAAGCATCAACCGCTTGCTGCTGTTTTAAGCAACTGAAACCGGAAACGACTATGAATTTATTCACACATATTGGCCGTTACCTCCTGATGTTGCGGCAAATGATCTCCCGGCCGGAAAACTGGCGCCTCTACTGGAAAGAACTGATGCACCAGTGCAATGAAATCGGGGTACGCTCTATAGGCATTGTGGTCATCATTTCTGTGTTCCTGGGTGCGGTAACCACGGTGCAAACGGCCTACCAGTTGGTATCGCCGTTAATTGCCAAGACGGTGATTGCCGTGATTGTGCGTGACAATATTATCCTGGAACTTGCCCCTACCCTCATCTGCGTGGTACTGGCGGGTGTGGTGGGTTCCCGTATTGCATCGGAGTTGGGGAACATGCGTATTTCGGAGCAGATTGATGCGTTAAAGATTATGGGCATTAACACGAAAGCCTACCTCATTCTCCCGAAAATTGTGGCAGCATTGATTGTGGTTCCGTTCCTTGTAATTCTGGCTGCAGTACTGGGCATCTGGGGCGGTAAGTTTGCCGGAGAGTTATCGGGCATTCTGCCTGCACAAATCTACAACCAGGGGTTGCTGGAAGATTTTATTCCTTATAACGTAGTGTTTGCCATGAGCAAGGCATACACATATGCCTTCATTATATCGAGTGTACCGGCTTATTACGGATATCATGTAGAAGGTGGTGCGCTGGAAATCGGGCGGGCCAGCACCAAGGCAGTGATCGTTAGTTGTATCTTAATTCTGTTTGCCGACTACGCATTGGCAGCTATTCTTTTATAAGGTCTATGATAGAAATAAAAAATATCAAAAAAAGTTTCGGAGACAAAACGGTGATTGATGATGTGTCGGCTGTTTTTGAAACCGGCAAATGCAATCTCATCATTGGTGCCAGTGGCAGTGGTAAAACCGTGTTGATGAAATGCATTGTCGGCTTGTTTGAACCCAACCTGGGTGAAATTCTGTATGATGGCGACAGCTTTACGAATATGAACGAACCTCAGCGGAAAGAATTACGCCAACAGATCGGGATGCTTTTTCAGGGCTCTGCCCTGTTTGATTCCATGACCGTGGAACAGAATGTAAAATTTCCATTGGAAATGTTCACCCGTTTGAGCGGCAAGCAACAACACGACCGGGCTATGGAAGTACTGGAGCGGGTGAACCTGAAAGAAGCTGCCAATAAATTCCCTGCCGAAATCAGTGGTGGCATGAAAAAACGGGTGGGGATTGCCCGGGCCATTGTGCTGAATCCGAAATACCTGTTTTGCGACGAACCCAACTCCGGACTTGATCCCAAAACATCGCTGGTGATTGACAAACTGATCAAAGAAATCACTGAAGAGTTTAACATGACCACCATTATCAATACCCACGATATGAACAGTGTGATGGAGATCGGGGAAAAAATTCTGTTCATGCACAAAGGGCAGAAAGAATGGGAAGGCACCAACCAAGACATCATCTTCAGTAAAAACGAAGAACTGAATCATTTCATTTTTGCATCGGAGTTTCTGCAGGATGCCAAAGACATGCGCATGCTGGAAGCAAGGGGCAAAATTGATGATGACCGCAATATGGATGACATGCTGAAATAAACAAGACTCATTCTCTTATGAAAAAGAATGGACTCCTCCTGTTATCGTTTCTGTTACTGCTGGCAGGAACTGCTCATGAGTTCTGGCTGGAGCCACAAGCATTCATTGTTTCCCGTGGCGAGGAGATCAATATCCGTTTCCGGGTGGGCGAGCAATTCACCGGCGAAAACTGGAGTGGCAACCGGGAGCGGATACAACAGCTGCAGCTTTTTTATGCAGAAGTGACGGATGATCTGTCGGAACAAGTTTCAGAACATAAAGGCGACTCTCTACAGTTTACTTTTTATGAAGAAGGTACCGCTCTTGTTTGTTTTCAATCCACCAACTCCTTCCTGGAACTGGATGCTGAGAAATTCCGTGAGTACCTCGAAGAAGATGGACTCACCAACGCACTTCAATACCGGCAGGAACACCAGGAAACCGACTCGGCCGGACGGGAATATTACCAGCGTTCGGTAAAAACGCTGTTGCAGGTGGGACATGTTACAACCAATGTGTATCAAAAACGTACTTCGCTGCCACTGGATCTCGTACCAATGTCGCACCCCTATCGCATCACAAAGCCGGATACTATGGCTATGCAGATTTTCTTCAGGAACGAGCCCGCTTCCAACCTGAAAGTACGTGTCTGGAAAAAACTCACCGGCAAACTGACCACCACGGAACTGGTAAGCGACTCAACCGGCACCGTTCGCTTTGCCGTTCAACCGGAAGGGGAATGGATGGTGAGTTGTGTACAGATGATCCGCCTGCCCGATGACCCAAAAGCACAGTGGCAAAGCTATTGGGGCAGTATCACCTGGGGCTATACGGGCAAGGCAGTACGCAGTGCCACCAGCAGGTAACCGGCAGTTGCGGGAACCACCTTTTTCCTTCAACTCTTTTTTACAAAAAGCATATTCCTCGCCGTTTGAACCCCTATCTTTGCGGCCTGAAATAACTACAAAAACACGAGCAGTATGAGCATTCTGATTGACAAATCTTCGAAGGTACTGGTACAGGGTTTTACAGGCAGTGAAGGCACCTTTCACGCCACCCAAATGATTGAATACGGAACCAACGTGGTTGGAGGTGTAACACCCGGAAAAGGTGGCAGCACTCATCTCGACCGGCCGGTTTTTAATACCGTGCAGGATGCGGTGAAAACCACCGGAGCCAATGTAAGTATCATTTTTGTACCTCCTGCATTTGCAGCAGATGCCATTATGGAAGCGGCCAATGCCGGTATTGAACTGGTGGTTTGTATTACCGAAGGAATTCCCGTTCAGGATATGGTACGTGCCAGGCATTACCTGCTCGGCACCAAAACAAGATTGATCGGGCCCAACTGTCCGGGTGTGATTACAGCCGGCGCCTGCAAAGTAGGCATCATGCCGGGCTTTGTGTTTATTCCCGGTCGCATTGGTATTGTATCCAAAAGCGGAACTCTTACCTATGAAGCAGCTGACCAGGTGGCAAAAGCCGGATTGGGTGTAAGTACGGCTGTGGGCATTGGTGGTGACCCGATCATTGGTACCACAACACGGGAAGTACTGGAACTGTTTATGAATGACGACAATACTGATGCCGTTGTAATGATTGGTGAAATTGGTGGAGGCATGGAAGCAGAAGCTGCCCGTTGGTATAAAGAAAATGCAAAGAAACCGGTGGTAGGATTTATTGCCGGACAAACTGCACCTCCCGGCCGCCGGATGGGCCATGCCGGTGCCATTATTGGTGGTGCAGAAGATACAGCTGCTGCTAAAATGCAGATTATGACCGAGTGTGGTATTCATGTCGTGGCAAGCCCTGCCGACATTGGCAAAACCATGGCTGCTGTTCTCAATAAATAAGTAAGGTTTTACCCATAAAAAAAATCCCGCCTTTCCGGCGGGATTTTTTTTATGCATTCACCAGTTACTCTCTGTAAGAAGCAATGAAGCGTGACAGCTCAGATTTGCTGTTACTGAACAATAGCCCCTCCTGAACCAGGAAATAACTGCTCCGGTCTGTTGTATAACGATAGGCAAACTTGGCCAGTTCCAGTTTGTTGTTTTCAAAAGAAAGCACCTGCATTAACTCCAGCACCTGGTTACTGCTGACAGCATTGTTGGGTAAAGCCGAACGGAGCAACTCCAGCCGGCGGTCATCAAACGATTCGTTCTGTACCAGTTGTTTCAACTGCCGGAACTGCTGGTCGTTCATCGGTTGTGCCCATCCGTTAGAAGATCTGCCGGAATTTCCATTCCCGTTGTTCCAACCACCATTATTCCAGCCGCCATTGTTCCAACCGCCGTTATTGCGGTCATCATCGAACCATTCGTTCACAGGTTGTTCGTCGATGAACACCCGGCCAAAACGGCTTACAATGATATCGGTCAGCATACCCCGTCGTGCGGAAATCAGTCCATTGTAGATAAGTTCTCCCTGAGAACGGTTACCCCTGCCCCGGTTCCAGTCACGATCATTAAAACGCATCCGGTAAATCTGGATGCGGTGTGTTCCCGGCTGGATGTTGTTGATATAAACCGTATTGTTCCGGTCTTCCACGGTGCGGCCGTTGATCACAACCCGTATGGGCGTATTGCTTAAACTTGTTACAGAAAGCCGTGCTTCGTTCCGGAAAGCCATTGCAGGCACGCTAAGTACGAGAAGAAGTAGTAACGTAAAGATTCTGTTCATAGTAACCTCCTTTGTTTCTTTGTAAAATCCAAAGCCTGTGCCACGAATTCCAAAGAGGATATTAATGTTTCGTTAAAGCAACCCGGATACAATTGATTTTATCTGATGAATTATGCAGATGCAGCCGGAGTTGCATCAAAGACAAAGAATAAGTTTTACCTTTCCTTAAATAAGTTTCTGGCAATGAAACCATTCATTCTTTCGGTCTTTTTCCTGCTTACCATGATTTCAATTTCAAATGCACAGCCTGGTTTCCCTTATGATGAACGATGGAAAAAAGTGGAGCAATTGGTGCAGGAAGAAGGGTTAACAGAATCGGCTCTTACAGAAGTGCAGAAAATTTATGAAGCGGCTAAGAAAGAAAACAATCAGCCCCAGCTGATCAAGGCGCTGGTGTACCGTATCAACCTGCAGCAGGAGAAAGAGGAAGATGCAGAGCTAAAAGGCATTCAGGCACTGGAACAGGAATTACAGCAATCCAAGGGAGTTGTATATTCCCTGCTTACCAATATTCTTGCAGAGGCGTATTGGCAATTCCTGCAAAACAACCGGTGGAAATTTTACAACCGTACCAATACAACCCAATTTCAAAAAGAGGATCCCCAAACCTGGACGATTGACGACTTTCACAATCGTATTGCTGCTTTGTACCAGGCTTCTTTACAGGAACCTCAGTTAAAGCAGACCAAGCTGGAACAATTTGAGCCTGTGATCCGGAAGGGAAACGCCCGGCACTTACGTCCCACCCTGTTTGATCTGCTGGCACACAGAGCGCTTGCCTATTATGAAAATGATGAACGCACCATTAACCGGCCTTCGTATGCATTTGTACTGAACCAGCCAGCGGCTTTTGATCCAGCTGCCGATTTTATACACCTTACATTTCCAACAAATGACTCTGCGTCACTGCACCACAAGGCCGTTCTGCTTTACCAGGAAATAATTGCCTTTCATTTGAATGATACAAAACCCGATGCATTGATTGATGCAGATCTGAAACGGATTGCCTTTGTTTATGAGCATGCAGTAACTGCAGATAAAACAAAACGATACCGGCAGGCGCTGCAATACTTGCTCACCCGGTATAACAACAAACCCATAGTGGCGCAGGCCGGCTACCTCCTTGCCAGCGATTATGCAAACTATGCTTCCACTTATGATTTCAACAAACACAAAGTGGAAGATGCAGAAAATCCACGCTGGTATTATAAAAAAGCGATGGAAGTCTGCAACATTTTTACCAGTCAGGAAGAATTAAGTGAAGGAAGAGCCAACTGTCACAATTTACTTTTACAGATCAGGGAACGCCAGTTATCGCTTCAGTCAGAAACGGTCAACCTGCCGGGGCAACCGTTCCGCACCCTCGTCTCCTACCGCAATACAGGCCGTCTGTGGTTCCGGGTGCTGCGACTGGAAAAGGATGTACAGGAAGACAAATGGAATTACTGGGAAGAGGACTATTGGAACCAACTGGCCAAACAAACCTATGTACAACAATTCAGTTATGATATGCCGGCCACTGAAGACTATCAGCCCCATCGTACAGAAGTAAAAATACCTGCATTGCCGGCAGGCACCTACCTGATTCTGGCAAGTGCAGATGAGCGGTTTACGACAGCTGATAACCTACTGGCTGTTCACAAAATACATGTAAGCACTATTTCCTGGATTGCAAATGGAAACACCTTTTTTGTGCTGCACCGGGAAAGCGGACAACCTTTGTCACGGGCATTTGTACAGGTGTGGAAGCAGGAGTACAACTATAACCAAAGCCGCTATACTTACACGAAGGCTGAACAATATACGACCGATGCAACTGGCAGGTTCCGTATGAGCGAGAATAACGGGAATTACCATTCGAAAAGACTTGAAATCCGTTTTGAGAAAGAGCGTCTGTTCCTCGACGACAATGTATACCACTACACCTGGAACCCGGCATCGAAAGTTACCGATGAAGAAAAGAACCGCCGGGTATTTCTGTTTACCGACCGTTCTATTTACCGTCCGGGTCAAACCCTTTATTTCAAAGGCATCATTACCACCACCGATGTTCAGACGCAACTACCGAAAGTAGTGAGTAATACAAAAACCGTCATCACACTCTGGGATGCCAATCAGCAAAAAGTGGATAGCCTGGTTGTCACCAGCAATGTATATGGATCGTATGCCGGACAATTTACAATCCCCTCAGGAGGGATGAACGGCAACTACCATCTTACAGAAACAGCAGCCCACAACAGCTATTATTTTTCGGTAGAAGAATACAAACGGCCGAAATTTTACGTGGAGTACAAACCGGTTACCGGCAGTTTCCGTGTGAACGATACGGTACGTATAACAGGTGTGGCAAGGGCTTATGCAGGCAACAATATTGATCAGGCGAGAGTCAAATACCGTGTGGTGCGTGAACCCAGGTTACTTTATCCGTGGTTGAGTTACCGCTGGGGATGGCCCCCACTCAACAGCCAGGAAATTGCCAACGGTGAAGTACAAACGAATGCAGAGGGTGCCTTTGAAATCAGTTTTCAGGCATTACCCGATCTGCAGGTACGAACAGAACTGAACCCGGTATTTGACTATAAAATCATTGCAGATGTAACGGATCTGAATGGGGAAACACGCAGTGGGGAAACAGTTGTGACTGTAGGTACAAAAGCCCTGCAGCTGGAAATTGGTTTACCTGCCGGAACTACCATGGCTGTTGACAGCCTCAAGTACCTCAACATCAGCACCACGAACATGATGGGGGTGTTTGAGCAGGCCCTTGTTACGGTTACCCTGCACCGCCTGGAAGCACCCACCCGGCTGATCCGCAGCCGTTACTGGGCAGAACCCGACCAGTTTGTTCTTACGGCTGTAGAATACCGGAAGGATTTTCCATTTGATGAATACAGCAACGAAAGCCGCAAAGAATCCTGGAAACGATTGGAACAGGTTTTCATGCGTACCGACAGCAGCCTGCCACAGCAGCGGTTTTTACTTACCGGATCAAAACTCAAACCCGGCTGGTACCTTGTGGAAGCCAGAACGAAAGACAAAGACGGTCAGGAAGTCATCAACCAAACCTACCTGCAACTGGTGGATTCTAAAACGCAGCAGCCGGCAGCACCCGAATGGGTCTGGAATCAACCCAATACGTTGCGCAAGCAACCGGGAGAAACAGCACAGGTTGAATTCAGCAGCAGCGCCGGGGAACTCTTCTTACTACAACAGGAAGACCAGGACTTCAGCAAAGAACCCGTTTACAGTGTTCATACAATCAGGGGAACCTATCGCTTTCAGGTACCCATCACCGAGCGCAACCGGGGTGGCTTGGCGTATGCCTTTAGCTTTGTGAAATACAACCGTACCTATATCGTATGGCGTACGATTGCCGTTCCCTGGAACAACAAGGAGCTCACAATCACGTACGAAACCTTCCGTAACAAAACACTGCCCGGCAGCAAGGAAGAATGGAAGGTGAAAATCAGCGGTGCCAAAGGCGAGCGGGTGGCCGCTGAATTACTGACCAGTATGTATGATGCATCGCTTGACCAGTTTAAACCCCATCAATGGCAGGCGCCTTCGCTTTTCAGCAACAACCATCCCCGCAATAACTGGCAGGCGGGCGGTTTTACCATCAGCCGCTCCCGGGACAGAAATTTCACATCTGTTAACTGGGAGGAATTTCAAAAAGTATATGACGAATTAACCAGTACCATCGCCGGTGTGGGCTACATAGGCAAAATGCTGCAGGGAAGAGTGGCAGGTGTGGAAGTATTAGCAGCCCCAACCCAGGATTCGCAGGAAGTGAAACGGGAAGAAGGAACCGGTACCCTTACAACCGTGAATCAAACGAAAAAAGAGCAGGAACAAACAACGAAAACAGAACCGACCGGTGACCTTCAAATCCGCAAAAATTTCCGGGAAACAGCTTTCTTCTTCCCCCAACTACAGACCGATACTGCAGGAAGTATCATTCTTTCCTTCACCATGCCGGAAGCGTTAACCCGCTGGAAATGGCAACTACTGGCTCATACACCGGATCTATCCACAGGCAGTTGGCAACAGGAGGTTGTAACACAAAAAGAATTAATGGTGCAGCCATTTGCACCCCGCTTTTTACGGGAAGGCGACAGTTTTGAATTTACAGCCAAAATCAGCAACCTGTCGGGCAAAGAAATCACCGGTCAGAGTATGCTGCAACTGCTGAATACCAGTACCGGTCAGCCGGTGGATGGCTGGTTTCAGAATATGTTTCCGGTACAGTATTTCAATGTAGCGGCAGGGCAAAGCACGGTAGTCCGCTTCCGCACCACTGTTCCTTATAATTTCAATGAAGCCCTCACCTACCGGATCATTGCAAAAGGAGCACCTGTTGGCGGAATGACCGCCGCCATCAGCGATGGAGAAGAAGCAACGGTACCTGTATTGACGAACCGGATGCTGGTTACAGAAAGTCTGCCACTCACCCTGCAGGGCAGCGGAACCAAATCGTACCAGATGCCGAAGCTGATTCAATCAGGCAGCAGTCAAACACTCACCCATCACAAACTAACAGTTGAATTCACCTCAAATCCCGCCTGGTATGCCGTTCAGGCCTTACCCTATCTCATGGAGTATCCGTATGAATGTGCGGAGCAAACCTGGAACCGTTTTTATGCCAATGCACTGGCATCGCACATTACGGGTAAGTTACCCCGGATCAGGCAGGTACTGGAGCAATGGAAGCTGAAAGATACCAGTGCGTTCCTGAGCAACCTGCAGAAGAATGAAGAACTGAAGCAGGTATTGCTAGCCGAAACGCCCTGGGTATTACAGGGCAGATCGGAAGAGCAGCAGAAGAAACAAATTGCCCTCTTGTTTGACCTTGTGCGGATGAGTGCGGAACTGAACAAACAGTTACAACAGCTAAAAGAAATGCAAGCATCCAACGGTGGCTTTGTATGGTTTAAGGGTGGGCCCGACGACCGTTATATCACACAATACATTGTTGCAGGTATGGGTCACTTACTGAAGCTCCAGGCAGTGCCGGAAGCACAGAAACAATTGTATTGGTCGCTACTGCAAAACGCCCTTCCCTACCTGGACCGGAAACTGCAGGAAGATTTTGAACAGCTGAAGCGCAACAAAATAAAACTGAAACAAAACAACCTGGGGGTATTGCAGATCCATTACCTCTACATGCGTAGTTTCTTCCCCGAAATACCTCTAACGAAAGGTACAGAAGCTGCTTATCAGTATTATCTCAAACAAAGCCAGCAATACTGGTTGAAGCAAGGCCGCTACCAGCAAGGTATGATTGCTTTATTCCTCCACCGGAACAAGCAACCAAAAGCTGCAGCTGCTATTGTAAAATCCCTGAAAGAAAATGCCCTTTATCATGAAGAAATGGGCATGTACTGGAAAGAATTCAACAGCGGCTACTATTGGTACCAGTCGCCGGTGGAAGCACAGTCCTTACTGATTGAAGTATTCAGTGAAGTAGTGAACGACCGGGCTTCTGTTGCTGCTTTAAAAACCTGGTTACTCAAACAAAAACAAACCCAAAACTGGAAAACCACGAAAGCAACTGCTGAGGCCTGTTATGCGCTGCTGTTGCAGGGTGATGACTGGCTGGCTGCGGAACCGGAGATTGAAATAAAAACCGGCTCGACCGTTTTTAACAGCACAACAGAAAAAACAGAAGCGGGTACCGGTTATTTTAAACGCTCGATTGATGGTGCGTTTGTGAAACCAGATATGGGTAACATATCACTGAAGGTTTCTACCGGTAGTAATCCATCCACAGCACCCACCTGGGGCGCCGTTTACTGGCAGTATTTTGAAAATCTTGATCAGATTACTCCGGCAACCACACCACTGCAACTGAGTAAGAAATACTTTGTGGAAGAAAACACATCTACCGGTCCTGTATTGACGCCTGTTGCGGAAGGAACGAATCTGCGTGTGGGAGATAAAATCAAAGTGCGGATTGAGCTGAAAGTTGACCGCACTATGGAGTATGTACATATGAAAGATATGCGCCCTTCCTGCCTGGAGCCTGTAAATGTATTGAGCAGTTATAAATGGCAGGATGGGCTGGGTTACTACGAAAGCACGAAGGATGCCAGTACCAACTTCTTCTTTGGATGGTTACCCCGTGGTACCTACGTATTTGAATATACACTCTTTGTAACGCATGCCGGCAATTACAGCAGTGGTATTACCACCATTCAATGTATGTATGCTCCTGAGTTCAGCAGTCACAGTGAGGGCGTGAGGATGAAGGTTAAGGAGTGAAGGAATGAATGAGTGAAGGAATGAATGAGTGAATGAGTGAATGAGTGAATGGACCGTTGCAGCAGGAAAATGAATTATTGCTTTTTCCGCTGCAGTGGTTTCTTCTTCTTTTTATCGGGCTGGTAAATTTCTTTTGCCTTTTGCACCAGTTGCAGAAATTCGTTCTGCCAGTAATCCTGCGGGTTTACAGCGGTTTTGAGAAGTTCCAGCAGATGTACCCAACCTGCATTATTGAGGAATTTTGAATTGCGGAGGATCATTCCAAATTCAGCAACCGAAGCGAGAAAGCGGTACATGCTGTCAACCTCGTATAAAGGAACATGATTGTTCACACACATGAATTCTTCCCGCTTGTTCTGATTGCTCCCAACCGACTGGTACGTGAGCTCAACAGATGACAACAGTGAATCAGCCGGGATCATTCCGACAGCCGGCTCTATTTCAAAAATAGCCGTTACTGTATGTCCGCTTCCTATTTCGCCTCCTTCCAGTATATTCGAAGGATCGGATTGCATGTGCTTATGGTTATCATACCCAATGAGACGGTATTGTTTTACATACCGTGGATTAAAATAAACATCCAGATGTGCATTATTGGCAATGGCAAATAAGGTCTGCATTAATTCTTTTACCAGTACTTTTTCTGCTTCATTCACATGATCGAGATAGGCAAAATTTCCATTCCCTTTTTTGGCCATGGCCTCCAGTTTGGAATCTTTATAGTTACCCACCCCCACTCCCAGGCAGGTGAGATAGATTCCCATTTGTTGTTTGTTAGCAACCAGTTCCATGAGCGCTTCTTCTGTGATCAATCCCACATTAAAATCACCATCTGTTGCCAGGATGATGCGGTTGTTACCTCCTTTGATATAGCGGGCACGTGCCAGTTCGTAGGCCGCATTTAAGGCATGTTCGCCCGGAGTTTCTCCACCCGGCTCCAGTGATTCAATCACATTCAGAATCGAGTCTTTATAAAAACCGGACGTGGGCGGCAAAGAGACGACCACGGCTCCACCGTAGGTAATGATTGAAATGGTATCCACCGGCCGCAGATTTTGAACCAGCAACCGGAATGCAGTCTTCAGCAAGGGGAGTCGGTTGGGCAACTCCATAGATCCGCTCACGTCAATCAGGAACACAAGGTGCGAAGGCGGCAAATGATCAAAATTCACCTTGCGTGCATGCAGGCGCAGAAACAATAACTGATTTGGCGATTTCCAGGGACAATCGGTTACCTGCGACTGAAATACAAAATCTTTTCCGTCCGGTACCTGTGCCTGCTGTGGAAAGTAGTTCAGCATTTCCTCAATACGAACAGCATCGGCCGGAACCAAAGAGTTCATATTCACAAAACGGCGGATGTTACTGTAAGAAGCTTTATCTACGTTGAGTGCAAAGCTGGTGCCGGGGTAAGTCGCTGCATCAGCAAACTCATTTTCCTGCAGCTGAGAATAGGTTTCGCCACTGACCGATCGCCAGAATTCCTGTTTGTTCTCCATGTTTCGGATGACCGAAAGCAACTGGCCCTGCTTGCGTACAATTCGCCCGGCATTTACCACCAGTTCAACAGGAACAAACTCATTATGGCGTAACAGCACTGTTTTTTCCTCGTAACCGGCAATTTTAAAAGTTGCACTGTCTGTTGCAACGGCAGACGGAATCCCGAATGCGCCGGAAGAGCCTGTATAAAAAAAGGAACCTGTGGAATGAATGTAAATACGTACATACGGGAGCGGATTATTCTTCTGGTCACGCACTTCACCCCTGAAATAGTACTGCCCCGAAGCAGTAAAGCCGGCGCAAAGGAACAGCAAGTATAAACCTATGCCTATTTTCATGGAAGGTTCTTCAAGATACAAAAGACAGGATACAATTCAACAGAATTTTGCTGCACATGACAGTACAGTGCATCAGGAAACAGGACCATCTGTCAACTGGTAAATTTCACGCAGGTTGCGGCCAAGTCCGTCGTAATCCAGCCCATAGCCAAGCAAAAATTTGTTTGGCACTGAAAATCCAAGGTAGTCAATGGTGACGGGATATTCTGTTGCTTCGGGTTTGTGCAGCAGTGCTGCCAGTTTTAAAGAAGCGGGTTGCTGGTTCTGGAGCTGCGGTAAAAACTCATTCATGGTTTTACCCGTATCAATAATATCTTCCAGTACAATCACATGACGGTCTACCACATCCGTATCTAAGCCAATAGCTGTAATGACCTGTCCGCTGGACTTGGTTCCTTTATAAGAAGCCAGCTTAATGAAGCATATTTCAGCTTCAATAGAAATGGCTTTAAATAAATCGGAAGCAAACATGAAAGACCCGTTTAAAATGGCGATAAACAGGGGCCGTTTCCCGGCGAAGTCGGCATCAATTTGTTTACCCAGTTCAGCAATCCGGTTTTGGAGGACTGCTTCTTCCATATACGGAACGAAGTATTTATCGTGAACCTTGATTGCTTCCATGTTGTTTTTTATTAATGATGAGTTCTGATCCCTCTTTCAGTTCTGCACCGCTGAGTTGGTTCCATTGCTGAATATCGGCCACTGTTACCTGGTATTTACGGGAGATGCTGTATAATGTTTCTTTTGGTTGTACAATGTGAATCACAATCTCTTCCACTGACTGATTACCGGCTGGTGTAACAACCGGAGCATAGGTAACAACTACACCTGCTGTGTTTAACTTAGGGGCCACCGGTGCAGCTGTTTGCAGGTACAACTGTTCGCCCACAGCAGGCTGCTGTTTCCCGGTCAGTAAATTCAGCTGCAGTAATGCTTCCAATCGGATTCCCTCCGTTTGAGCAATATCGTACAGCGTTTCACCCTCTGCTACAATATGAAACGCATTGGCACCCGTGCGGCGTTTCCGCTGCAGGTAAAGAAGCTGATCCTGCTCCAGTAATTCCTTTTCAGCAAGGTCATTAAAATCGAACAGATACTTTAACGGCACATTGTACTGCTGTGCCACAGACAGGAAGGACGTTCCTGCTTTGGCATACACCACACGTGTTTCATTGATTTTAAATTCGCCAGCCGGATAATTCACAACAGGCTTTTTCACCACTGGTTGTTCGGGCTTTTTTTCTTCGGTTTTCACCACCACTACTTCAGGTTGCTGCGCAACGGGTTGGTCTTTACGCACCGGGTCATTTTTCACAGGTTCTTTCTTCACTGGTTCTTTTTTCACCAATTCCTGTTTTACAGGCTCCGTTTTGGCGGGCTCCTTTTTTGCAACTTCTGTAACCGGTTCTTTCTTTTCATATTCAATAGGCGGTACCACTACCGGTTCCTTCTTCACAACCATTTGCACAGGCTCACCAGTCTTTTTCTGGTTCATGGCTATAAGCGAATACTCATTGAGATTATAGGTTTCAATATACTTGATCAACAGGGCCGGATACTGCGGATTGGTGGCATACCCTGCCTTTTTTAATCCGTATGCCCATGCTTTGTAATCAATGGGATCCAGGTCAAACAAAAAATTATAGTGTTTGCGGGTACGCAGAAAATTGGAGTGATCAATATAGGATTCTATAGCATCATTGTACTTACGGAAGCATTCGCCAGGGGCATCGTCATCGTGACTAACAGAGGGACCAGTCCATGTTTCCTTACATTTGATACCGAAATGATTGTTTGATTTTTTTACCAGTTTACTGTTGCCGTTTTCTGTTTCTACAATACCCTGAGCCAGCGTAATAGAAGCAGGCACACCACTCCGGATCATTTCCTGCATGGCAATGTCCTTATAAGTTTGAATATACTCTTCGATTGTGATTTTCTGGGCGAAGAGCAAGTTGGTTCCAAACAGGAAAAGGATTACAAAACAGCATTTTTTCATCAGCGGATATTTTATTTTTTACGAATGAGAAACAGTCCGTCTCTCATGGTGATCATTATTTTTTCAACTTCTTCATCTGCAGCAACCCGTTCATTGAAAGCGTGAATGGCTTTTGCATTTTTGCCTTTCATCTCATCGTGGAGAACTTCTCCATGAAACAGAACATTATCTGCCAGCAGGCAACCTCCCTTCTTTAAACGGGGCTTCACCAGTTCATAGTACTGACAATAACTTACCTTATCGGCATCCAGAAACACAAGATCCCATTCTTCCTCCAGTTGTGGAATCAGTTCCAATGCATTTCCCACATGCAGGTGTACTTTTTCACTGATACCGGCCCGCTGAAAATTTTCACGGGCAATAGCCGCATCGGTTTCCCTCAATTCAATGGTGTGCACAACTCCCCCTTCGGCCAATCCTTTTGCCAAACAAATGGTGCTGTAGCCAACCATCGTACCGATTTCGAGGATCCTGTACGGCCGAAGTAAATGACTGATGATTTCAAGGAACTTACCCTGCAGTGCACCGCTGAGCATGTGCGGCTGCGGGTGTTGTTCTGTTGTTGCCCGGTGAATGGCAGCCAGTACCGCATCTTCCTGAGATGAATAACTGGCGGCATAGGCCTCGGCCTTCGGATGAATGAACTCCAATCAACGGGTTTTGACAAAGATAGAACAGAAGACCCAAAGAGCCAACCACCTGAAATACAGTTCTTTGTTAAAGATCTATGTGTTAATGCAGATTCATTTCTGAAGTTCCACCCTTGCGTGAAATGAGCCATAGGCCCGCAAAGGTGAGCAGTCCATTGATAATGAGCAACTCAATGCCGATTTTAAATCCTCCAAAAACAGTCATGGAAAAAGCCTTGAGTGATTCGCCGGTAGTTCCCAAGCCAAGCTTATTTACAAACCATTCGGCATTATTCACCAGGTCCACACCTATTACCAGCAAAGGAGCTGCAATACAAACAATGAGGCTGAGACGGTCATTGATCTGGCGTTTGGTGAGAATTCCGAAAGCAAATAATCCCAGCAGTGGTCCATAGGTGTACCCCGCCACTTTGAGAATCACATCGATGATGGATTTATCATCAATCCATTTAAACACCATTACGCATAGGAAAAAAACAAAGCTGAGGCTGAGGTGTACGGTGAGGCGTATGCGCTTTTGTTGGGCTTCAGACAAATCCGGCCGGCGCTTGAGTCCGAGTATATCAATACAGAAAGACGAAGTAAGCGCTGTTAGTGCCCCATCGGCACTGGGAAACAAAGCTGATATTAATCCGATGATGAAAATAACGCCGATGGCTGCCGACAGGTAACTGCCGAGCGCCACAGCGGGGAAGAGATCATCGCCTTTCACCTGCAATCCTATTGAATCGGCATAGAGGTACAATAACCCACCCATGAGCAAAAACAGAAAGTTTACAAACAGCAATACCACACTGAGCGTCATTACATTTTTTTGCGAACCACCGAGAGTACGGACACTGATGTTTTTCTGCATCATTTCCTGGTCGAGCCCGGTCATGGCAATAGTAATAAATGCACCCCCTAAAATCTGTTTGATGAAAAACGCAGAAGAATTGACATCGGTATTAAAAATCCGGGTCATTCCTTTTTCACTCATGGCCGTCATGGTGGAGGAAAAATCGAGATTCATCTTATTCATAATGGCAATGATGCATACCACCAGCCCAATGAGCATGCAGGAAGTTTGTAATGTATCGGTATACACGATGGTTTTTACACCGCCTTCGAAGGTGTATAATAAAATCAATATCAGTATCACAAGAGCGGTGAGCCAGAATGGAATTCCCATGGAATCGAGAATGAACAACTGCAGAATATTCACCACCAGGTACATACGGGCGGTGGCACCTAATGTGCGTGAGAGAATGAAATATGTTGCCCCGGTTTTATAGCTCGTCATACCAAACCGGTGTTCCAGGTAGTTGTAAATAGATGTAAGGTTCATGCGGTAATACAGGGGTAGTAATACATAGGCGATTACGAGATAGCCCAGAAAGTAACCCAGCACCACCTGAAAATATTGAAACCCGCCGCTGCCTACTGTACCCGGCACACTTACAAACGTAACGCCGCTGAGCGTAGTGCCGATCATACCAAACGCAACCAGCATCCAGTTACTGTTACGGTTGCCGATAAAAAACGATTCATTATCCGAATTGCGGGATGTATACCAGGCAACCACCAGCAGAATGATGAAATAGCCAATAACAAATGAAAACAGCAGGAAAGGCGACATATGGCGTTGGTTTGAGAATGAAGATAAAGAAATTACGTTTGCAGCTGCAGGAGTTGAATGAATTTCTAACAGTAAAAATTCAGAACCTGTTTCAGGTTGCCCAACTTGTTTGCATAAAGAAGCTCCTGTACCTTGCAGGCAAATAACCCTTATGCATCCTGTTTCATCCCTGGCTGTGTTTTGTGGTTCCCGCAGCGGAGCCGATCCTGTTTTTGACCAACATGCCCGTGAGTTAGGCACCCTGATGGCCCGGCACCAAATTACCCTGGTTTACGGAGGTGGCAGAAAAGGACTGATGGGCGCCGTTGCCGATGCTGCCATGAGCGGCAAGGGTCATGTCATTGGCGTTATTCCCCAGGTATTACTGGAATGGGAACAACAGCATGAAGGTATTACCCAACTGCATGTGGTACCGGATATGCATACCCGAAAAAAAATGATGTATGACTTATGTGATGCGGCGGTGGTGCTGCCCGGAGGTTTTGGCACACTGGATGAAGTATTTGAAATGCTTACCTGGAATACCCTCAACATTCATAACAAATCCATTTTTCTACTTAACAGCAACGGCTACTACCAGCACCTGGTGCAACACATCCGCCATATGGAACAGCAAGAATTCCTGTATGAAAAAATGGAAACCCGGATCACCCTATGCAATACACCGGCTGAGGTACTTACTGCTGCTGGTTTTTAGGACGCAGGTAAAACAAAAAGCCGGTACGGAATACCGGTTGTACCCGGCCAAACTGATCGGTGTACGGTGATAAAGGATCGCCCAGAACATCTATCATGATACTGGTATAGAATTGCGACTGTCCTACAAACCGGTTTCCCCAACCACCACCTACAAGGAGACTGGGGGCGGTGTAACTGGCTTTATTCTGCACCTGCCCGCCTACCTTTTCGCTGTAGGAAATGCGGTTGAATTCAAACTGACCACCCAGGAAGAAACGATTCACCGGCCACACCCGCACAAAGGGTCCGGCACCTAATGCCAATTGACGGAAGGTCACCTGCGCATTCACTGCGTTCTGAGTAATATAATTAATGTTTGTAGCAACGCCCACATCAAGAAACTTACCTACACTATATCCTACTTCGGGATTTAATCCAATAATGAAACCGTTGAAAAATCCAAGGTTGACACCGGACCCAATGAAGATATTCTCTTTACGAAAGCCACGGGTATCCTGTGCATTGGGTTGTTGCAAGATGGCAAATAACAGAATCAAAAAAAGGACGCTTTTTTTCATATTGTAAGTGCTTTATTGTTCTATTTGTACCGGGGCCTTTAAATCCTGTCAAACACTTTCCCCGGGTTTAAAATATAATTCGGGTCAAAGGCCTGTTTAATAGCCCGCATTAACTGCAGGTTTGTTTCCTTCATCACAATATCCATATAACTCTTTTGAATCAAGCCTACTCCATGTTCGCCACTGATGGTTCCGCCCAGGCTGTGAACCACTTCAAACAACGCCCGCAGACATTTGTTCATTTCAGCATCGCCATAACTATTGGGAATGCCTTGTTTTTTAATGCGGATGTGAAGGTTGCCATCGCCGGCATGGCCATAACACACCACGCTGAAGTCATGCACTCGGCCGATTTCTTTCACCCCTTTGATGAGTGCAGGCAGTTCGGCACGGGGCACCACGGTATCTTCTTCAATGGTATACCCTTCCAGTTTAACCGCTTCGGCTACACGGCGTCGTAATTTCCACAACTCCGCTTTCTGTTGAGCATCATCTGCAAAATACAATTCGCCAATATCATATTTCGTTAAGAGTTCGCCAATTGCTTCCATCTCCTTCATCAGCACATCCAGGTCGTTTCCATCCACCTCAATAATGAGGTGAGCCGCAGTATCCTCTGTTACAGGTACAGCGGTGCTATCCACCATCTGGCTCACGATCCGCAGGGCATCAATTTCCACCAGTTCCAGTCCGCTGGGTACAAACCCGGCCCTGAAAATTTCACTTACCGCTTCACCAGCCTGTTCGAGGTTGCGGAACGGCACCAGCATGAGCAGATCGTATTTGGGATGCGGAATGAGTTTGAGTACAATTTTTGTAACAATGCCCAGCGTACCTTCACTGCCCACCATGAGTTGGGTAAGATTATAACCGGTAGAATTTTTGAGCACATTGGCGCCCGTCCAAATGATTTCTCCATTGGGCAGCACCACTTCGAGGTTGAGTACATAATCTTTCACCACTCCATACTTCACCGCTTTGGGTCCGCCGCTGTTAGCCGCCACGTTTCCACCGATGAAGCAACTGCCACGGCTGCTGGGATCGGGCGGATAGAACAATCCTTTTTCTTTCACAGCATCCATCAGCACTTCGGTTATAACACCTGGTTCGGTAATGACCTGGTGGTTGCGTTCATCAATGGTGAGTATGTTATTCATACGTTCCATACTCAGTAATACGCCCCCCTGATGGGGCAAGGCACCACCGCTCAATCCGGTACCGGCGCCACGGGGTGTTACCGGTATCCGTTGTCCGTTGCATAGCCGCATAATGGCACTGATTTCTTCGGTTGTACGGGGCTTCACAACCACTTCCGGTAAAAAATGGAGATTTTCAGTTTCATCGTGGGCGTATTTGTTCAGGGATTCCTCATCCAGGAACACAAACTCATCGCCTGCGATGGAACGCAATTGTTCCACCAAAACGGGTGTAACCCGATTGTACGTAACAGCCATTCTTGATTTGAATTAGATACAAGCGAAATTCGGCAATGCAGCGGACCCGGAAAAAATTAAGTTTCTCACAGCCGTTTGTATCAATAGATTTTGAGAACCTGTACATTCGCAAACACATGCCAAACTCCGTATAAGTATGCCTTTTACCGAATGGATGGATCAATATTCTGCCGTAACAATCGTATCACTGATTGCACTCTCATTCACAGCCGGGTTCCTCGATGCTGTGGTGGGCGGCGGAGGCCTGGTTCAACTGCCGGCCCTGCTCATCCATTTTCCCGGAACACCCTTACCCACCTTATTCGGCACCAATAAAATTGCGTCGCTGGCCGGCACTTCTGTGGCTGCGTGGCAATACGCAAAGCGCATCCGTTTCAACTGGCCGTTGCTGCTGGTGCTATCTGCCTGTGCCTTTGCCAGTTCCTTTGCCGGGGCTAAAACAGTAAGCTACCTCAATGCGAATACGTTGAAGCCATTGATCCTGGTCATTCTCATCCTCATGGCTGTTTATACCTTTCTCAAAAAAGATCTCGGATCGGTTGAGCGGAAACAATTAACCTTCCGGCAACAGGCTTTATATGGGGGATTGCTTGCCAGTGTTATTGGTTTTTATGATGGTTTTTTTGGTCCGGGTACCGGCAGTTTTTTTGTATTGGGTTTTGTACTTGTGCTTGGCTTTGAGTTCGTAGCAGCTTCGGCCTACTCGAAAGTAGTGAACTGCATCACCAATCTTTCGGCTTTGTTTGTGTTTGTGAGCCAGGGCAATTACATCGCAGAAATTGCCATCTTACTCTCTGTATGCAATATTGCCGGAAACCTGACCGGAAGCCGGATGGCCCTGCGGAGAGGCAATTCGTTTGTACGAGTGATTTTCCTCGTTGTTGTGAGCCTCATGATTCTCCGTTATGCTTATGATTTGTATACGGCTTATCGAAATTGAAAAAGCTCCACCTCCCACTGAAGCACAACGAGTAATTTCTTTGTTTCCAAGTCTAAAAACCGAAACAACCATCTGAAATTCAATGGATTTCATTAGATTTTCTATTTCTTTGCGGGAAGCCTAAATTTGTACCACTTAAATCATTCTGCTTATGTGTGGCATTGTTGGATATACCGGACCCCGGGAAGCCTACCCTATTGTATTAAAAGGATTAAAACGTCTTGAATACAGGGGCTACGACAGTAGTGGCGTTGCCCTGCTGAACGATGGTCTGAAAGTTTACAAAAAGAAAGGAAAAGTAGCTGAGCTGGAAGAAAGCCTCATTGGACAGGATGTACATGCCCATATCGGCATCGGGCACACACGCTGGGCCACTCACGGCGAACCCAGCGACAGGAATGCACATCCGCACCAAAGCCGCAGCGGCCGGCTGGCTATGATTCACAACGGCATTATTGAAAACTACGCACTGATTAAAAAAGAACTGCT
>CALRLY020000012.1:0-59157 GCA_943368955.1 Chitinophaga pinensis | reverse complement strand
GGCAAGCAGGCATTAATAGCGGTAATGAACAAGCTGCTGAAACAGGTATTTGCAGTGGTGAAGCACAACAGTTTGTACCAGCCGAATTATTGCTCAGCCAGGCCATAAAAAAGAATAAAAATTGCTTGTTTTTTTGCACAGTTCATGTTAGCGGTTCGTTGCTTTTTTTGTTATTCTGCTCCAAGCTAATTCCTATATTCTGTGTAATTAATAAATGTTTTTCCATCGAAAAAGTATAGACCATTTTCTCTAGTACCCACCCAAAGATTTCCATTCTTATCTTCCAAAATTTCCCAAATCCAAGGATTGATTAGCCCATCTTTAAAATAGGTGAAAGTTTTACCATCGTAACGTCTAAGACCATCACTAGCACCAAACCAAAGATTTCCCTTTTTGTCTTCTATAATTCGGGTGACTTCGCTTGGCAAACCATCTTTTGTTGTAAAACTTATAAATGTATTTCCATCATACCGATAGGCTCCACCCCAATTACTGAACCAAATATTTCCGTTTTTGTCTTGCAATTGAGGCCACCCCCAATTATGAGCTTTTGGTTTTGGTCCATCTTGAAACAAATCCATTGGTTTGAGGTTGGTTACAGATTTTCCATCGTAATGAAAAACACCTTCATTGGTTCGTCCACCTAACCAAATGTTACCTGTATTATCTTCTAAAATGCGTTCCACCTTATCATTACTGGTCAAAAAGCCATTTGGGGCTTCATTCATTGGAAAATGCGTAAAAGATTTGCCATCGTAAATATAGACACCATCAATCGTTACAAACCATAGTTTTCCGTTTTTTGCTTGTAACATATTATATACCCAATGGGTTTGATAGTAGGGGTTCTTATTAGGAGGCAGATTTTTGGGTAAAGGAATCTTGATTTTGGAAAATGTCCTTCCATCGTAAAGACAAAGCCCCACTTCAGTACCCACCCAAATTTTACCATCTTTATCTTCCAAAATGCAATAAATTTTATTACAATCCAGCCCATCGTTTATTGTAAATTGGTTAAACGATTTTCCGTCATACTTATAAAGTCCATTATCTGTGGTTCCGAACCAAAGGTTACCTGATTTGTCCTGTAGAAAACGCTGAACAATGCCATTTCCTGTGTTTTTTATTAGTTTTGAATCATTCTTTTCTTTTGGCAAATTTTTTTTCACTTCTCCATTGCAAGCAGACCCCAAAAGCAGTATTGTAAGAAAAGTAAAAAATTGCATTTATGTGAATTTTTTTAATTGTTCAAATTGTCTTTGAAGTTTTGTTATCTAATTGTCGGTTTTGGTATCGCTCTGCAATGACCGCTAACGTATATGGCATTATGCAGGTTGGGTATTAGAATTCCGTCTGCCAGGAACCGCTGCTGATTGAAAACATAAAGTTGAAGTTAAGAACTAAAGTTCAGCGATATACGTCCTGCTCGAACAAAAGCTGAATAGAATTACAAAAGTTCATTGTTATTCCGTCTGCCCAAATTGCGCAAAACCTAATGTTGTACGTTTTACTTCTTGCGAATTATATCAATTGTTTGTTCAATCCAATCTTTCGTATCAATTAAAATAATATCTGGATTAATTCCTATGTTTTCGTAAGGCAATAATTTCTTTGCAGCTTTACCTTTCATATCAGTAATATAAACTTCAAAAGATTGGCTTGATAGTTTTTCTCTTTTCCCATAATTACTACCATAAGTAAGCATACCCTTTGTTGTTTGTCCTAAGGTTATTACGTTTTGTAATTGCTTTAATTGCAAAGTAAATATTTCACCCTGGCTTAATGTGCCGTTGTTAATCAAAACATATACTTGTCCGTTCTTAGTGTATTGCTTAATTAGAGTTAAAAATTTCTTTGAAACTTTATTTGCTCCACCGTCATTATTACGCAAATCCAAAATTAGATTAGCCTCTGTCAATAAGTTTTTTATTGAGTCATAAAATTCTTTTGACTCTTGCATTTTAGCCCTGTCAGCCGAAAAGTGCTTTATATGTAAATACTGAATGCCTGTCTCGATATTTTTAAAACTAAATTCTGCAATGTTTTCTGGCAAGCTGGTGAAGTCTTTTTCGTGGTTAATTTTTGAATATATCTTTTCTGAAAATGACGAATAGAAATATGAATTTACTAATGAATGATTCGTAAATCTCTCTATCGGGTAGAGTATATAATTTTTGAATTTTGGGTGCGCATATATTGCTTTAAAATAGTTAGGTAAATATTCATACAGGTGAATTGCAATCTGTCCTTTGTTCCAATTAGATATTTCTGTATCTAAAACTACTCCAATATATTCTGCTTTGCCTGATTTAAACAAACCAACTGAATAATATTTGTCATAATGATATATACCCTCCAACGAATCCAATGGTTTTGCCGTTAGCACAGATTTAAGCGAATCTAAATTTCCTTTAAAGGTGGGAAAATCTGTAGCCGATGGAAAATTTGCAATTTGATAAAAGGTTAGATGATTGTCCCTGATTGGGAAAAATAGTTGGGCAAGGTTGTAGAAATATTTATAGTCTGAAATATTTCTCACAGTATCACTCAGCAACCTTTGAAATAACCTGTTGTAGTCTTTCAGCGTTTGTCCTCTAATTTGGTCATTGTACGAAGGTGTCTTTTGAAGTATGTTATGCAGTTCAGTTAAGTCGGTTCGATAAGTGTTGCTTGTCTGTGCTTGTGAAGAAGCGAAAAAAAATATCAGTAAAAATAATTGTAAAAGTTTCATATTACTTAGAGTAACTGATAGTATTTCGTACAACGAGCATTGATTTATGCAGGTTGGAAATTTGTATTCCGTGTGCCCATAACCCCTGCTGATTGAAAATATGTTGATGAAGTTAAGTACAAAAGTTGATAGATATTCTTCTGCTGGAACTGAAGCTGGGTTTTGCAATTAGCTGAAGTTTGTTTGTCAAGCCCAACTTGCATAAAACCCCATGTTGTCAGATGTACTATGGAATTTCAAGTTTCTTCGTTGTCAAATTGAACTGATAAAGTCTCAAATATCTATAGCAAAAATCACTTAGGCATGTTACAAAATGTTCTTTCCAGCCTGAAAACCATGATCGTCTTTTAACCGTTTATAAACAGATGATTTAAAAGTCGATTGCTTTTTATTTAAATTTCTAAAATCATATCGTATCGATGCATTCCGGTTTCATAGTAATCATTTGTTATTTTTGTTACTTTAAATCCATACTTTTCAAAGAAACCATATGAGTATTGTGTAGTATCAATGATTACAGGAAACTTTGGTTTGAGCAGTTTTATTTGTTCAATTCTATAGTTCAATAGCTTTTCACCATAACCCATTTTATGAAAATCTTTATGAATTAATCCCCAAGCCAATGAAATAATTCCATTGCTGTCTTTATCTCCAAACCCACCACAACCAATTGTTTTGTTATTATAATTAATTACATAAAATTGAGTTTTGTTATTGACGCTTTCAAGTCTTGTTAAAAAGGCTTCGAAGTCTTGTATCTCTTCATTTGTGAAATATGCAGGGACATTACTCTTAAAAGCGTTTATGCAACCAAGTTTGTCTGTATTTACATATTTTTTTATTTGCACTTCCATTTTCTTTTGACAATTTACGTTTTTCAAAATAACAGCTAACGTTTTGCCTCTTGGCAAAGAAGCGGATTTCGAAGCACTAAACTGTCTGCCAGCACTGAACTTGATACGAAGCACAAAACTTCTTTTAAGCACTGAACCCGCTTTTTTGCCAAACGCCTGTTACCTGCTGGCTTTTTCAAGTTTGTCATTCACTATATATTTTATTTGTCCAGTTCCAATTACTGTCGAACCTTCTCTAAATTCAAAATTCATTCCTTCGGTCAAGCTGTCCGCAAAATAATCTGGTGATAATATTTTTATTTTAGCGTCAACTTTGTCGCCTGGATATACCGTTTCCTTGTCAATAAATGTTTGTTGGCCCGAAGTCTGCATTTCGGTGAAGTCAAACTTTACTTGCGGTCTGTAACCCGAGTTTGCAGGTGTTTTTCTTCCACCTTGTTCTGTTGTCAAATATTGAAGTTCTGCAATGAAGTCAACCTTATTAAAGTCGTCATTGTAAAAGTTAAGAACATTATCAATAATTTTATCAAAGTCGGATTGATTACAAAATCTTGTTGAAGTGTCGATAAGTTCAGCAATTGAACTTCCTGCTTCAACTTGCCAAGCGTTTTGACCGTCAAACTTTTTTTTGTCAATTTTCTCAATTGTCAAAGGTGCGCCAAAATATGTTTTAAGTTCTTTTATAAACTCTTGAATAACGGTTTGATTATATTTAGGCCAGTCATTCATTGCTTTTAAAAACAAAGTCGCAATATCTTTCAATTTATGGTCTTTCATGTCGATGTCAACCAAGTTCCAAAGTGTCGAATATGTAGTGATTTTGTTGTCCATTGTGTCGTTGTCTAAGCTTGCAGGTAACGAACAGGTATTTGCGAAGGCAGGGGAATAGACTTCCGTCCGCCCGGCTATCTGAAGCTAAATTTATAAATAAAAGTTGATGGTTTGCACATAGCTAAATAGTTATTCGTCTGCCCGATATGAAGCCAAATTGAAAAACAAATGTTGAAACACGGCTTCCGTCTGCCCAGCTTTTGCAAATACCAATGTTGTATGCAGGGCTTCTATGTGAACGGCAAAAATTTATTTTACGGTCTTCTTTTTCCGTTGTCTAATATACTTGCTAAAGACGTTTATGTATCTGTCGTCAAACAAAACTTTAGTTATACTATTGTAGTCAACCGAAGTAGGGTTTTCGTCAATGAACCCTGTTGGGCTAAAATATAAAATGTAAACCAAGGTCTTTTTTATCTTTATAATCGGTCCAATAGTAAATGTATCAATGCTTGGATTTTCACATTCAACAATTACGTTCAGCCCGATGCTCTTAATTGATTTGAAAATCGTCTGCCAATTGGTTAAGTCAATTTTATGAGGTAAAGAAACCTTTTTAAATCTCTTTTTCCCAGACCATTATTTTGTCATAAAACTTATCGTGGCTATTAAACCTTATGTCCTTAATTTGTGCAACTGGCAAGACTAAATAACTGAAAACTCTAAAGTCGTCTGTTTCCTGAAGAATTATAAAGTCTTTCGAATAATCAACAACATATCCCCTGCTGACTTCCGTATAGTCGTCTGCAATTTGCCTGGTCACCCTTGCAAATTTTTTATTGTCGTGATGAAATTTTATTTTATCGTGGATTGTCATAGCCTTGCATACAACTCTACGATTTATGCTATAAGGCGTAGTGGTTGCGTTTTTAAAGTTATTAAAATGAATGGTTTAGTGTACAACATTTTCAGACCTGCCTGCCGGTAGGCAAGGTTGTCGTTCGAACAATCCGGTCCGTTTGTAAACGTTTGTTACACGGCTGGTTTGAAGTTACAACCGGATATCCTTTTCTGCAATACCCCAAACGTGGTACTTTTTTTCTGCATGTTTGTATAGCTGTTCCAGAATGTATTCTCTAACCTGTATAGCTATTTCAGGACGGGGCAGTTCGCCGTTTGTAAACAGAGGATTGCTTCAGGAAAAGATCAGGGCCTTAGACCTTATAGCTACCCCCAACAAAAACCCCGGGATCGGCATCACCAACCCCGGGGCTATCTCTTCTACCTTCTATCTTCTACCTTCTATCTTCTACCTTCTACCTTCTATCTTCTATCTTCTATCTTCTCACTCCTTAAACAACTTCAACGGTGTTGCCTCTGCCTGCTGGCGGAAGGCTTTCCATTTTGTAGTAAAGAAGTCGTTGATTTTATTGACGCTTTCAGTAACAGCAGCTTCTGCTTCCTTCACCAACCGTTCGGTTTGGGCAGTGGGTGCAGCCAGTTTACCCATGATTTCCATGCGGGCTGTCTGCAGGGCAGTTTGCGTGGTGCGGTCGGCAAAACGGGTAATGCCCTGCTTGCCTTCGGCACTGCGGCCGGAAATCGATTCCCGGATGGTCTTGATCTGCTTGCGTACATCGGCGATGGCTTTACGCAGACTATCGGCTTCCTTGCCCTGCTCGTTCCGCAGCTGCCCTTCCAGCTTGGTCATGGTTTCTTCGGCATCGGTAATGCGGTCGAGGGCGGCTGTCAGCTGGTCGGTGCTCTTCTGCAGGCGCTCCATCAGCTGCTTCTTGGCATCGTACACTTCTTTCTTCACGTCCACTCGGGGATCACCCTTCACCGTCACCATCGTCGAATCGGCTTCCTTACCCAGGCTGATCACCACTTTATAGGTGCCGGGGAACACGGGCCATCCGCCACCCTGCTCTGGTGCACCGGGACGTGGCTTCGGCTGGCCCGGCTGACGGGTACCCTTGGTTTCAAAGCCCCAGTACATACGGTTGAAGCCGCTGTCGGCTTTTACTTTAAACGAACGGAGTTGCTTGCCTGCCTCATCCATGATCTTCACTATGGCACTATCGGCCTTGGCTTTGCTGGTGTCGGCCGCATGATTGACAAAGAAAGAAATCATAGCACCTCTTCTGCGGTTTTCACCTTCATACAAGCCCCAGGTGCTCCACTCGTAGCCGGTTGCATTGCGGTAGTTGGCCTGGTAGGCAACGGGTGCTTCAAAGGCGGTTAGTTTTTTCGTTTGTGCGGCACCGTTGGCTTTGGCGATGGCACGCAGCGGACGGATATCATCCAGTACCCACAGGGCCCGGCCAAAGGTGGCAATCACGAGGTCGGCTTCCCGCTCCTGGATGGTCATGTCATACGTGGATACCGAGGGATACCCGTTGGTGTATTGCTCAAACGTTTTGCCGTTGTTGTAGCTGATCCAGAGTCCGTGTTCGGTACCCACAAAAATAAGGTTGGGCTCTGCAGGATCCTGCACCATGCACAACGCATAGCCTTTCAGTCCCTTGTTGGCCACCATATTTTCCCAGGTTTTACCAAAATCACGTGTACGGAACACCGTTATGCTGAAATCGCCCCGGCGGTAATCGTTACTTACCACGAACGCTTCGGCTTCATTGTAACGGCTGGCATGTACCTGTGTAATCCAGGCACCTGCATTCATCCCCGGAATTTTGCCCCGGAAGTTGGTCCATGTTTTACCACCATCCTGCGTGAGCTGCACATTGCCGTCATCGGTTCCCACCCAAATCACATTGCGGTTTTTGGCCGAGGGTGCAATGGCCATGATGGTATTGTAGTTTTCGGCACCTGTAATATCGAGTGTCAACCCACCGGTTTCTTCTTTCTGCTGCTCGGGGTTGTTGGTGGTGAGGTCGGGGGAAATGATGGTCCACGTAGTCCCCTTGTCGCTGCTCTTGTTTACAAACTGGCTGCCGTAATACACCGTATTGGGATCAAAGGGATCGAGGGCAATGGCGCTGTTCCAGTTGAAGCGCATTTTGGTGTTGGCATCAGGCGCCGGCGGACGGATCATTTCCTGCTGTCCGGTCGTAACATTATAGCGACCCACACTGCCGCCCTGGCTCATGGCGTACACCCACTTGCTGTCGGTGGGATCGGGCACCACATCAAATCCATCGCCGCCCCACAGGCTTTCCCAGTAGTAGTTGCGGATGCCGCCATCCACCCACGTGTAAGCGGGGCCCCGCCAGCTGCCGTTGTCCTGCAGGCCGCCCATGACGTTGTAAGGAAGTTCATTGTCGACGTTGATATGATAAAACTGTCCGAACGGCAGCTGCTCATCAAAGCGCCAGGTTTTGCCCCGGTCTTTGCTGATGCCGATACCACCATCGTTGCCCTCAATGATGAGGTTTTCGTTGGTGGGGTGAATCCACCACGCATGATGATCGGGGTGAATGCCATTGTAGGGAATCAAGGTTGTAAACGATTTGCCGCCATCTTCACTCAGCGTTACGGTGGAGTGAATATCGTAGATACGGTTTTCGTTTTTGGGATCCACATAAATTTCGTTGTAGTAGAACGGACGGTCGGTCACCTGGGCAGGATCGCTGTTCACGAGTGTCCAGGTAAACCCGCCATCATCGCTTTTGTAGAATCCGTTTTTGGTGGCTTCCACCTTGGCATAAACCCGGCTGGGTTGGCTGGGTGCAAAGGCTAAACCGCAGCGGCCGATTGGATCGCCGGGCAGGCCATTGTCTTTCCCGAGTTTCTTCCAGTTTTTACCACCATCTACGGTGATGTAGAGTCCGCTGCCGGCGCCACCACTGTTGAAATGCCAGGGTTTGCGCTGGTGCTGCCACATATTGGCAATGAGTTTGTTAGGGTTGGAGGGGTCCATGATCAGCTCCGCACAACCGCTGGTATCGTTGGTGTATAAAATACGCTCCCAGGTTTCGCCGCCGTTGGTGGTTTTATACACACCACGGTCGGGGTGAATGCCGTACGGATTACCTATAGCCGCCACATAGACCGTGTTGGGATTAGTGGGGTCGATGAGGATACGGTGGATGTTGCGGGTTTTTTCCAGGCCCATGCGCTTCCAGGTTTTACCGCCGTCGAGGGTTTTGAAAATGCCCTCGCCCAGGTTGAGGGAGTTGCGGGGGTTGCCCTCGCCCGTTCCCACCCAAATGACGGAAGGATTGCTTTGCTGCACTTTCAGGGCACCGATGTTGATGATGGGTTGCTCATCAAACAGCGGTTTCCAGGTGGCGCCGCCGTTATCGGTCTTCCACACACCGGCGCTGGCGCCGCCCACGAACATCACATCGGGGTTCGTGTAGAGGGCGTCAATGGCCGTAACACGACCACTCATACCGGCCGGACCAATATTGCGGGGTTTGAGGTTTTTGAACTGCTCGTTCTTCACCTGTGCCAGAACGGGCAGCGAGGCCACCGCCAGCAGCAGGAACAACAATTTTCTCATATACAATTGATTTTGCATGAAATTCCGAAAGGAAGAGGGGCCTGCCAAATGTTTTTGATGAGTGGAGGTAAACAGGAGTTCCTGTAACGGGTGGCAGGTGCATTTGATAGTACCCGGCTTTAAACCGGCATCCGGAGTTGTGTTGTGAGTGGATGCTGCGGCTATGGTTCTTGTCTCACCGTGTCTGGCGCAAGTGTTGCGCCTAAGCGGATCAATTGCGATTTCTATGATGCTACCAAACAAAATTTATAGTTATTGCTGTATTTCTACTGCCACGTAATATGTATCTTCCAAATCCGTTTATTCAAAAACAAATGTTGAAAATCCGTTTTATTGCCATCTTCCTGTTTACAGGATTCCTGCTGGTGTTCCACTTTTCCACCCAATGCCAGTCATTGAAAAAAAGGGAGCTTACGGCAACTGCAGTTACAATCCCAATGGATTTACCTGGTCCCGATTCCACTCCCCGTGTTAAGAAAACACGTGGTCACTGCTATCTCTACTACGAAAATTATACCGGCAACTTTGTGGACGTGTGGGTGGAAGGAATTTACCAGGGGCGTTTGAGCCCTTATTCAACTTCTGAACGCCTGGACATCTGGGTTCCGGGCAACTGGACCAATATCTACATGCAGACAACAGACGGTAAGTTGTTCTGGAAAGCAACCGGCTACTGTAACGACAGCCGGGTCCTTGTACTGAGAAACGGCAAAATCTCCAGCAGTAAGCCAAATCTTAAAGACTAATACCTGTTTCTGTTACTAAAACGGGAAAAATTTAACAAAGTAAATTACATGTATGTACATATAATTCCCCATCTTTGTGCTCTAAATCAAAAAACACATGAAGAAAGTATTCTTTTTACTCCTCGCCGGTGCCGGAATCGCCAGCCTGTCGGCTTTCCTGCCCAAAACAGAAACCACACCAGTGGCCGCACCTGCTACACAAGGTGTTACCAAGTGGACGGTGGACAAACCACACACTTCGGTACGTTTTGCCGTTAGTCACATGGTGGTTGCTGAAACCGAAGGAACGTTTAAAGCATTTGACGGTACGGTGGAACACAGCAAAGCCGACTGGAGCGATGCTAAAATCAACTTTTCAATTGATGTAAACTCTATTAATACGGATAACGAAAACCGTGACAAGCACCTGAAGAGCGATGACTTTTTCAATGCAGAAAAGTTTCCTGCCATCACCTTTGTTGGTACCAGTTTTACCCCCAAGGGCGGCAACAAATATGAACTCAAAGGCAACCTCACCTTACGTGATGTAACCAAGCCTGTAACCTTTGATGTAACGTTTGGCGGTATTGCCACCAGCAGCCGTGGCGATAAGGCCGGCTTTAAAGCCACCACCACCATCAACCGTTTCGATTACAATCTCAAGTGGGACCGTGCCACCGAAACCGGCGGACTGGTTGTAGGTAAAGAAGTGGAAGTTGTTGTGCGTTTGGAACTGAATAAGGTGAAGCAGTAAGCGGGATTTGAAGTTTCCTTTCAATAAAGAAGCGGGCCACAACGGGCCCGCTTCTCCTTTTTGTATCCATGCCTGCATTAGTTCAGAGCACCCGCTTGCTGTTCTTTCTTCAAATACTTGTTCAGGAACCTCAACGTTTCACTGGCAGCTTTGACCTGGTTTTCTTTCTTCATAAAACCATGTCCTTCATCGGGGAACAACACATATTCCACCGGTGTGCCGTTCTTTTTCGCTCCTGCCACAATTTCATCGCTTTCCACCTGCAGCACACGTGGATCGTTGGCGCCCTGCAGCACCAGCAGTGGTGTTTTGATTTTATCGGTATTGAACAGCGGAGATATATTCCTCAGCCGCACCGAGTCGGCCGTGCCGGGATCGCCCATTTCATCGTACAAGGCTTTGCGATAGCTTTCCCAGTACGGCGGAATGCTGCGCAGGGTGCGGATCCAGTTGGTAACGCCAAACACATCCACCCCCACCGCAAATTCGTTGGGATATTGAATGATGCCCGCCAGGCTCATGAAGCCGCCATAGCTGCCGCCGTAAATACCAATCTTGGTGCTGTCAATATAGTTTTGTTGCGCCAGCCAGCGTTTGCCCCACACGCAATCTTTCAGGTCTTTATCGCCATGATTGCGGTTATCCATTTTATAAAACGTTTTACCATAACCACTGCTGCCCCGGTTGTTCACCGCCAGGATCGCATATCCATGGTTCACGAAATACTGAATGGTATTGGAATAACCCACCCGGCTTTGTCCACCCGGTCCGCCATGCACCCAAATAAGCGCCGGCACTTTGTTATCCTTACCGGCCTGTTTTGGTTTGTAATAAATAGCAGGTACTTCCACTCCGTCGAATGATTTGAAACGCACCACCTGTGCATCCACCAGGTGATCGGAATTGATTTCGGGGTTGAGGGTATTGGTCAGTTGCTTGAGTTGTTTGCTTTCCACATTGTACCAATACAGGTTATCGGAGCTGCGGTCGCTGCTCACGGTAAAAATCATATTTTTTTCACTGCGTGAAATGTTGATGCCGGACAGATAGCCGCTTTTCAGTTTGGGCAGTTTTACTTCTTTACCGGAGGCATGGTCGAACAGCAGTACCTTATCACGTCCGTCTTCATTAATTCCAATCACATGGTACTTGCCGTTTTCGCTGATCTGCATATAGGCCACATCCCACTTGGTTTGAAAGAACGTTTCCTTAGCACCGGTGGACAGGTTGTACTTCACCACATAGGCAAACTCCTGTCCCTCGTTGGTAATGTAGTAGAGATGTGAGTCGTTGGGTTCAAACCCGGCGGGGAAATACTGTGCATCGCCCTGGGCGGTGGTGGACAGCTGTTTGGTTTCTTTTGTTTGTGTATCGAACACATACAATTCATTCCGGTCGGTAGTGATGTTGCGGGTAAGCACCAGGTAGCGCTCATTGTGCGAAATACGGTTTACATCCAGTCCGCTGTCGTTTTTATAAATCATCAGCGGTTCCCACTTCGCCGTATCCATTTTATACACATCGAAAAACAACGGAGTCCGCTTGTTGCTGAGATAAAACAAATGCGTTCTGTCTTTTGTCCAGCCAATAAAAGAAGCTTTTTCCTTGTAGCTCGGTGTAAGATCCCGTACGGTCATGGGGCTGGTTTGCAGGTACAGGTGATCGTTTTCATTACCGCCTTTATCGGCCGAAAAAATAAAGTGTTCGGTACCCGGCACATAATCCACGGCAAACAGCGATTCTTTATCAGAGCCTGTGAGTGCATGGCTCACCGTATCGGCCAGCTCAATTTCATAAACATTGAAAATTTTAGACCGGTTACTGTTTACCAGTATTTTGGTTTCATCCGTATTAAAAGCGGCACTCCATACACTTTCGGTCTGGAAAAACTGTTCAATGGAGTATTGTTGAAAATCGGCGGGTACCGTTCCCTTCTGCTTGCAGGCGCCAGCCAGCAGCAACAGGAATGTTGCGGAGAGTATCAGTTTCTGCATATGACAAAATTTAAGAGTATAAGGTACGCCGGAATGTTGTTACCTGCAAGCGTGGTGACAGGAATCAGCCGGGAGGCTGATAAAAGCAGCCTTTGGCAAAAAAAATCCCGCAGGAACTGTTCCTGCGGGATCTATGGAAAGCCGGGGCTTGTGATCAATTTACAACCAGCACGCCTTTGGCAATAAACTGGGTTTCACTTTTAGGCTGGGTAATTTTCTCAATCTCTTCCTTGCTCTTGCCGGCATCTTCGGCATAGTGCTTTTGTTGCTGCACACTCACCTCTTTCATTTTTGCTTCACCTTCCAGCACCACTTTTTTACCTACGATATCTTTGGGCATAAAAAAGCCATAGTCTTTGAAACGCACCGTCATGGTTTCACCGTTTCCTTTTTCCACCCGCATCCAGCAGCCTTTTTCCAGGCACACTTCGGTAACGGTAGCTGTTACTTTTCCGGTAAATGCCCCCTTGTCCTGAACAGCTTTTTCCATTTTAGCAACAGACGTTGCACCCTTTTTGGTGGTGCCTTCGCCATAAGTTACACCTTTGGCAGCGGGTTTAATTGCATCCTGCGCCCATACGGTGGCCGATAAGCCCAGTACCACCACGAAGAAAAACATCTTTTTCATATTCGGTTGTTTAAGAGGCAAAGGTACAACGGTTCGTTTGCCCGCCAAGGAGATTGTGTTAATATTCACTAACAATGGAGACGGAAATTTTGCTAAAATATTTGGTTTCTAAATTTTTTAGTTGTAACGTTGCTAAATAAATTAGTGTGAACAAACAAAACAAACCCGTTATGGAAGAGACTTTAATTTTGGAGAAACCAAAAAAGGAAAAAATGAGTAAAGAGAACACTGGAAACAGTGAGAAACTGAAAGCGTTAAAGCTCACCATTGACAAGATTGACAAAGATTTCGGAAAGGGCAGTGTGATGATGATGAATGAGAAAGGCGTTCATGAGCTGGAGGTGATCTCCACCGGTTCGATTGGCCTGGATTCTGCCTTAGGCGTGGGCGGTGTGCCCAAGGGGCGAATCGTGGAAATTTATGGTCCGGAAAGCAGTGGTAAAACCACCATTGCCACTCATATTATTGCAGAAGCACAGAAGAAAGGCGGTATTTGCGCCATTATAGATGCGGAACATGCGTTTGACAGTGCCTATGCACAAAAGCTGGGTGTGGATGTAGACAACCTGCTGATTTCACAGCCCGATTATGGCGAACAGGCTTTGGAAATTGCCGACCGCCTGATCCTCAGCGGAGCGCTGGATGTAATGGTGATTGACTCTGTGGCAGCCCTCGTTCCCAAAGGCGAACTGGAAGGTGAAATGGGCGACAGTAAGATGGGTCTGCAGGCCCGACTGATGAGCCAGGCCCTGCGGAAACTCACGGCCACCATTTCCAAGACTAATACCATTTGTATTTTCATCAACCAGCTGCGTGAAAAAATCGGCGTTATGTTCGGCAACCCCGAAACCACCACCGGCGGTAATGCGCTGAAGTTTTATGCCTCTGTTCGTCTGGATATCCGCCGCATGAGCCAGATCAAAGATGGTGATGAAGCCGTTGGTAACCGGGTAAAGGTGAAAGTGGTGAAGAATAAAGTAGCACCTCCGTTCAAGGCAGCTGAGTTTGATATCATCTTCGGTGAAGGCATCAGCAAAACAGGTGAAATTATTGATATGGGAGTTGACCTGGCCATTGTGCAGAAGAGTGGCAGCTGGTACAGCTACAATGGCGACAAACTGGGCCAGGGCCGTGATGCCGTAAAACATTTATTACTGGATAACCCCGAACTCGCCGGAGAAATTGAGGCGAAAATCAGGGAAAAGATCAAAGAAATTCAAAGCGGAGCCGTACAAGCTTCGTAAACTTCGGGTTTGTTTGTAAGTACCAAGGCCCTTGGCTCCGTTTCCGGACGCCGGGGCCTTTTTCGTTGCACAACCATGTGCAAAAATCATTGTTTGCAGGCTCCCGGAACAGGTACCTTGACTAACAAATACTGAATGTATGTCATCGTTCCTGATCAGAATCACGTTGCTGGTACTGCTATTCACGGCAACCGGCTGCCCGTATGAATCGGAAGTGCCCATTGACGAACCCTCTGTCGCTGTTCCAACAGCCCTGCCGGGTGTATGGAAGGGTGTGTCTGATTCAGGGATTGTTGTAACTGTCACCCAAACCGATGCCTATTCGTTTCATATCAGCTATGCGGAAGATTCCGGGGCAACAAACAACTACTCAGCCTACCTGAGCGTGCTCAGAAATGTATCTTTGCTCAACCTCCATCCGTTGGAACCGGTATCTGGACTGCATGGCCCCTATGCCTTTTACAAGTTTGATCTTTCCGCCGATGGGAAACAGTTGACCCTTACGCCGGTGACAGATAACATACGGGAAAAGTTTACGTCCTCCCGCCGCCAAAAAGCATTTTTTAGAAAATACGTTCATACAAGCTTTTTCTATACCATTGATGAAGAGTTCAGGTATGAAAAAACAGAATGAACGGGATGTACCCTCATCAGGGTATTGCAACAGCCAATGAAAACGGGTATCTTCGGTTTCATATAAAAACAAACACCACATGCAAAAGTTATTGAGCCTGGTTTCGCTTGTACTGTTTTCGTTTTTCCTGATGGGCTGCCCCTACGAATCAGAAGTACCCATCGACCAGCCTTCGATAAAATACCCGGCGGGCTTGCTTGGTAAATGGGAACCAAAAAGTTCCTCTGATGATCTTATGATTATTTCCCGCAAAGATGACCTGCTCCTGAAAATTGTGAAAACAAAGAAGGAAGCAAAGGCTGATGATACGCCGGAAGAATACGAAGGGTACCTCAGCGATGTGGGCGGAACAAAGTTCCTGAACCTCTATGAAAAGAAGGAAGAATCATACGGCACAAAAAAATATTATCTCTACAAGCTGGAACTGAGCAGCAGTGGTGCCCGGGTTACCCTCAGTCCGCTTACCGAAAACATCGACGAAAAGTTTGACAAACCCGCCGATCTGAAAGCATTTATTCAGAAAAACATGCACCTGTCCTTCTTTTACCACAAAGAAGACGAAGTGTACATTCGTGCCGATTAACTCATACACGCTGCATGAATACTCAAATACGTCCCTGGCAACGGGAGTACCTGGACACGCTGGTGCAACTCGCCAATAATCCAAAAATTGCTGCCAATGTGCGTGACCGCTTTCCGCAACCTTACACGAAGGAAGCCGGCATCATGTGGATAGAATCGCAACTGAATAAAGAGCCCTTTTCCAGTTTTGCCATTGAGGTGGACGGACAGTTTGCCGGCGGTATTGGTGTGGAAGCAAAAGAAGATATTTACCGCTGCAGCATGGAACTGGGCTACTGGCTGGGTGAACCGTATTGGGGCAAGGGGGTTGCGACAGTTGCCATCGGTCAACTATGTACCTATGTTTGGAAAGCTTATCCCGCTGTGGTGCGCCTGTATGCGGAAGTATTTGCACACAACAAGGGGTCTATGCGTGCCCTTGAAAAAAATGGCTTTTCCCTCGAAAGCATCCGCAAAAAGGCTGCCATCAAAAACGGAGTGATCCTTGATGACTATGTGTGGGTGAAATTCAGGCCGGAGTAATCCGTTGCACCAGATCAACCGCTATCAGCAATTTACCTTGGAAAATCAGAAGTCGGTCTGACCTATCAGTGCATTAAAAAAACACATGGCTCTTATTTCTGTAACAATTTAATTTCCATATACACCACCCCGGGTAATGGATTTGTATAATACGCTGTTGTTTCCTGAAAGCCATAGCGACGGTATAAAGCAATCGCCGGTTCCAGCCGGGTAAGTGTATCAAGCTTCATGGTGTGGTAGTTCAGTTGCCGGGCATGATGCAATAGCTGAGCCACCAGTAAATCGCCGGCTTTATTGCGGCGCAGATGTGGCTTTACGTACAAGCGTTTCATTTCACAAACACCCGGCTCCGGCAAGGGCATCAGCGCAATACAGCCGGCCACTTCATCGCCCAGGCTGGCAAGGTACAGGGCGCCCGCCGGAGGACGGTACTTTGCCAACGGATCGTCCACTTCTGCATCAAATCCCTGGAAACACAAATCTTCCCCCAGCTCAAATGCATAAGAACGGAACAGGGAACGTATCTGCTCCATCAGCGGCCCTTCTTCCCTGACTTGTACAATTTCAATCATAATAAGTACCTTACCGGTAAAGCTACAGGCTTTTTCAAACAACTGCTATGAAGTATTGGCTCCTTCTTTTGAGTATGATCCCCTGCTTTTCTGAAGCACAACCGTATCTGCGGCTGCACAAAAAATCGTTTGTGGCCGATACCCACAACGATATTCCTTCGGCTTCCATCGAAAAAAATGTGGCGTTTGATACGAATCTCAAAGGAAGCACACACTCCGATCTCAACCGCATGTTTACCGGCGGTGTGGATGCACAAATGTTTTCCATCTTTTGCGATGGAGAACAAATGGATCCGTACAAACACGCCAACCGGGAAATTGACAGCGTATATGAATGGGTGCGCCGTAACCCGGAACGGATGCTGCTGGTGAAAAGCCCGGCACAACTGCAGCTGGCCCGGCAACAGCAACAGCTGGGAACTTTGCTGGGCGTGGAAGGCGGGCATATGATTGAAAATGAAATCGCCAAGCTGGAAGCGTTGTTCAACAGGGGTGTTCGGTATATGACCATCACCTGGAATAACTCCACCAGCTGGGCCACCAGTGCGGCCGATGAAACCACTCCCGGCGGTGCGGTCAATTCAGATGGGAAAAAAGGATTAACCGCTTTTGGAAAACAAGTAATTCAGCGGATGAACGAACTGGGCATGATGGTGGATGTAAGTCATGTAGGTGAGCAAACCTTTTGGGATATTGTACAGTTGACAAACAAGCCCATCATCGCTTCGCACAGTTGTGTGTGGAATCTTTGTCCGCACAGAAGAAACTTAAAAAATGAACAGATCAAAGCCATTGCAAAAAGCGGCGGCGTCATCTTTCTCAACTTCTATGCTGGCTTTATCGACAGTACGTATGAGCAAAAACGGAACGCCTTCCTGCAACAGCACCAGGGAGAGGTGGAGGAGCTCATCCGGCAAGGAAAACAAAAAGAATATGCCGTGATGATGGTGGGCGACCGGCACAAAGCCGAGCTGGATGCCATCCGTCCGCCTTTATCAGTTTTACTGGATCACCTGGATTATATCGTTGGGCTGGTGGGCGTAAATCATGTGGGCCTCGGTAGCGATTTTGATGGTATTGAAGCCCCGCCGCTGGAACTGAACGGTGTGGAAGATCTGCCGCTGATCACCAAAGCGTTGCTGGAACGGGGATACCGAAAAAAAGAAATTAAGAAAATCCTGGGTGGCAACTTTTTACGGGTGTTTCTTGCAAACAGTCAGTAAGAAAACAGCATTGTCACGTATGATTTCCTTTCCTTGCCACTGCGTGTATCTACAGAAATATTGGTTACGATTCGGAAACAACGGGCAAAAACAGTAGTGGTTTCACTTCATCTTTTTTTATACGTCAACAGATTTGTTATCTTGAGTCTTTAAAACAAACGTTCAACTGCTTTCATGACCAAACGGAAAACTAAAACCGACCGTATTGACTGGAGGATTATTTTCAGCATCAAAAATTTGTTTCAAACCGTGGTTGGTTGTTCACTGGTTGTACTGGCCATGCGTGGCTTTCTGATTCCCAATAAGTTTCTCGACGGCGGTATTACAGGCATTTCCATTCTGCTTTACAAGATGTATCACATCAACATCAGCCTGTTATCCATTGTGCTGAACCTTCCTTTTATTTACATGGGTTACAGGCGCATCGGGAAAACATTCGCTGTTCAAACGAGCATTGCTGTTGTGCTGCTTGCCATTGGTTTACAATTTGTACACCTGCCTGCAGTTACAGAAGATAAATTGCTCATTGCTTTCTTTGGTGGCTTAATTATTGGCACTGGTGTGGGACTGGTATTGCGTACTGGCGGAGTGGTGGATGGGGCCGAAGTAATTGCTGTATTCACCAAACGGAAAACCGGTTTCAGCAACAGTGAAATCATATTAATGATCAATGCCGTCATCTTTTCCTTAGCTGCCCTGCAGTTTGGCCTGGAAACAGCTATGTATTCACTCATTACTTTCTTTGCCGCCACCCGAGCCACCGATTATGTGGTGGATGGTATTGAACAATACACCGCCATCAACATCATTTCATCAAAGCCCGAAGAAATCAAAGAGTTCCTGGTAAATGAACTCAATAAAGGTATTACAGTATACAAAGGAGAACGGGGATACCTGCCCGGTAGCTTCGATATAAAAACCAATGCAGATATCATTGTAACGGTTGTTACACGCCTGGAAGTACACAATATTCAAACAGCCATTCATACCATTGACCCCAAAGCATTCATCTACGTGCAAAGCATTAAAGAAGCGGCGGGTGGAGTTTTAAAACCCAAGGCACATGGGCACTGAGCAGGAAATGATGCAGCTGGTGGAAACCCTGATCAACAACAGTGTTGCCGCCTCCTACCCGTATCACAATTTTCATCACACATTATATGTGTATCAGAAAGTCCTTGAAATAGGGTCACATGAAGCTTGCAACGACGAAGATCTGCGCTTACTTAAAGCAGCCGCCCTGTGGCATGATACCGGCTATATTCATACGTATTACGGTCACGAGGAAGAAAGCTGTATACAGGCCCAAAAATACCTGCCTGACTTTGGATTCACCTCAGATGAAATCCACACCATCTGCGGAATGATTATGGCCACCAAAATTCCGCAAACACCCCGGAACCTGTTAGAGCAGATTCTTGCAGATGCCGACCTGGAATACCTGGGCACAGAGGAAGCCCCCCTACAGGCACAACAATTGTTTGAGGAATTGCGCCTGCTCAATCCCTACCTGCATGAAGAGTTGTGGAACCGTACACAGATCTTCTTTTTAGAACATCATCAGTTTTTTACCAATTATTGCAAGCAACACCGTGAGTCAGTAAAACACAACTATCTCAACGGATTAAAACTGAAACTCTGAAGTCTGCCGCTGAAGATTTTTTAAAAAACCAACCACATGTTCTTAGAAGTTGATGGTTGCTTTTAGTATATTACTGAATTATAGTACATACACGGGCTCATCAACCTTTCTTTCATGAAACTGACCAAACAACTGGAAGCGGAAGTACTGAAAACCTATCAGGCCTCCTGGAATGCACTATTTCGTGGCGATATAAAAACATTTGCTTCTCTGCTCGATGACAATGTTGTTATTTATGGCTCGGCATCGGGAGAAATTTTTACAACCAAAAAGGCCGCTGAAAAATTTTATACAGCTACTGCTGATCAAATTACCGGCAAAGTAGATCTGCGCAAGCGGAAAATCGGGCTCAAAGCGGTAAATAATACCGTAGTCGTTCACGAATTGTGTGAATTGTTTTTTTTAACCGAACAGGGTTGGGTCTTTTATGGACCTGCCCGCATTACCGACATACTGGAGAAGAAAGGGACAACCTGGAAAATTATACATCACCACACTTCGTTCCCGGATAGCAGAACCATCGAAGGGGAGCAATTTGCCACAGAAAAGATAAAAGCCGAAAACCTGTTACTGCGTGATGCGGTACAACGGAGAACCGTTGAACTGGAACACAAAAACCGGGAACTGGAAATTGAAACTGCTTTGGAAAAAGTGCGCTCCGTTGCCATGGGCATGAAACAGGCAGATGATATGCTCAGCATCTGCCAAACGATTTCAACAGAACTGCAAAAACTGGGTGTAAAAGAAATCAGAAATGTACAAACAGCCATCATTCACAAAGAAAAGGGAACGTATATTAACTATGAATATTATGCGAAACATAATAAGACTTTCATTACAGAAGTAATGTATACCAACCATCCAATGTCAAATGCATTTATTAAGAAAATGCTGGATGGCCCCAATGAATTTTTTAAAAGAAGCCTTTCGCAACAAAAGACAAGGGAATGGCATGCATTTCAAAAAACCACCAACCAGTTTGCCGATACATTTTTGTTAAAAGCATCTTCCTTAAATTATTACTGGTATTCATTAGGCCCCGTTGCATTGGGCATCTCCACTTATGAACCATTAAGCAAAGAGGAGCAGGATTTGTTTGTCCGTTTTCGGAATGTGTTTGAATTGTCTTACCGTCGCTTTTTGGACATTGAACAGGCTACAGCACAGGCAAGGGAAGCACAGATAGAAGCAGCATTGGAAAGAATAAGAGCCGCCTCTTTGTCCATGCAGGACTCATCCGCATTGAGCGGAATCATCTACAAGCTGTATGGTGAATTGACAAAACTGGATGCTAAACTCGACCGATGCTTTATCATGATTGTAAACCCTGAAAATAAGGGTATCACCTGGTGGATGGCCGGACACGAAGGGCTGCTGGCAGAGAATGGTTTTTTTGTTCAAATGAATCAACACCCTTCTCACCTGATGTATCTCGATTACTGTAAGAAGCGGAAGAAAAAATGGACGTACCTGTTTGAAGGAAAAGAAAAGAGAGACTGGGACCGCTTTGGATTCAGTAAAACAGAACTGGCAAAGCTGCCGGAGCCCATCAAGGCTTTTATGGCTGCTGCGAAGAAGGTCCATCTTTCCGGTTCATCTGAACAGTTTGGTTCACTCGTAACAGGCAGTTTTGAACCCTTGCCGGAAGAACAGCAGGAAGTCATTAGCCGTTTTACCATTGCCTTCAACCAGGCCTATATCCGTTTCCTGGATTTACAAAAAGCAGAAGCACAGGCAAGAGAAGCACAGATAGAAGCAGCACTGGAAAGAGTAAGAAGCAGAACCATGGCTATGCACCACTCACAGGAGTTAAAAGAAGTAGCACTGGAGTTACGTAAACAAATGGGATTGCTGGGGCAAAAAGATTTAGAAGTTTGTGCTATTCATTTATATGATGATGAAACCTCTTTTGAATCGTGGAGTGCCATGAGAGCCCCGGGTAAAGAAAGTGAAATTTTGCAGACACGGGCCCGCTTTCCAAATAAAGGAATCAGGATAGTTGATGAATTGATGAATCATAAGAATCGTGGAAGCAAAGATTATGTGTTGGTGAATGAGGGCCAAAAGATGGTGGAGTGGTTCAAAGTAATGAAACAGCATGCACCTGAACTGCATGTATCTATTATGCAATCTATTGGCAAATTGCCCGTAAAGAAATTAAAAGCCAATTGGTCGGTAGCAGACTTTTCAGGTGGGGCATTAGTGATGGTTACTTATGGAGAGCCCGACAGGCAATCGAGTAATTTACTGCGCCGCTCCGCAAATGTTTTTGAGCAGGCCTATATCCGTTTCCTCGATTTACAGAAAGCAGAAGCGCAGGCAAGAGAAGCACAAATTGAAGTTGCTGTGGAACGAGTTCGGACTGAAGCCATGGCAATGCATTCAAGCCGGGATTTTGGTAATGTGAGCCAGCAGCTCTTGCAACAAGTGAAGGGTTTAGGAATCAAGAGTTTTACAGGGGCAACTATCTATTTTATTGATGAAAATGAATTCATTACTGCTTATGACTTTTCATCTTTCGGAAATATGGCGGATGCTAAGAATCAATTCCTCCGCTATGATGCGAATAAATATCCAATGAATGGATTGTATCCTTTAAAAGAATGGAAAAAAGGAGAAGCATATTTCGAATTGGATTTTGATTTTGAAAAACTTCAGGTGGCAGCAAGAGAATTTGAGGAGATAGATTCCCATATTGCAAGTTCACTAAAGAAAGCTCTGGCAGGTGGTCATCTTACACATCAATGGGAAGCCTGTGGTCGATTATCTGGTGGATTTATAGCATTCGATATGATTAGCCCTCCGGATGATGATGTGCGGAGAATTACACTCAAAATGGCTTATGCATTTGATCAAGCCTATATACGCTTCCTCGACTTGCAAAAAGCTGAAGCACAGACAAGAGAATCACAGATAGAAGCTTCTTTGGAAAAAGTTCGTTCACGCTCTCTTGCTATGCAGAAACCCGAAGAATTGCTGGAAGTAGCTGAAGTGTTGAGAAATGAAATGGGGCAGCTCGGTGTTGAAGAACTGGAAACAAGTTCCATTTATCTTGTTGACAAAGAAAAAGAACAGGCTCAATGCTGGTATGCCATCAAAGACATCAGAGAAGAGCATAAAAAATTAGTGAGCGATGATATAACCATCACATTCAAAGCTACATGGGTAGGTACTGAAATGTGGAAGTTTTACAAGTCAAAGAAAACGCACACTTCCATTGTAATGAAAGGTGAAAACAGGAAGGAGTGGATCAACTATTGTGCAGGTGTATCAAACGTATTGCAGGGATATTATGGTAATGAAATACCGGAGCGTACCTACCACCTGGTAAAGTTCAGTGGTGGTTACATGGGAGCTGCATCGCCCGGCGAAATTTCAGCAGAAAGTTGGGACTTATTGAGAAGGGCCGCCTCAGTTTTTTCATTAGCCTACACCCGTTTTCATGATTTGCAAATAGCCGAAGCCCATGCCCGCCAGGCTGAGCTGGATTTGGTGGCCATTAAAGAAGCCAAGCAAAAGGCTGAAGAAGCATTGACAGAACTGCAGGCAACGCAAAAGCAACTCATACAATCGGAGAAGATGGCATCGCTCGGTGAACTTACAGCCGGCATTGCCCATGAGATACAGAACCCGCTCAACTTCGTTAACAACTTCAGTGAAGTAAGTACAGAGTTGATCAAAGAAATGGTGGAGGAAGTTGATAAAGGGAATACTGAAGAGGTAAAAGCCATTGCAGAAGACCTGGTGGGCAATCTTGAAAAAATTCATTTTCATGGAGAGCGGGCCGCTGCCATTGTAAAAGGCATGCTGCAACACAGCAGAAGCAGCAGCGGTGTAAAGGAGCCGACTGATATCAATGCTTTGTGTGATGAGTATTTGCGATTGGCCTATCATGGCTTGCGGGCCAAAGACAAATCCTTCAACGCCAGGTTTGAAACAAGCTTTGATGCATCAATCGGGAACATCAACATCATGCCGCAGGAAATAGGAAGGGTTGTATTAAACCTCATCAACAATGCATTCTATGCAGTAAATGAAAGAAAGAAACTAAACGAACCCGGCTACGAACCAACGGTGATTGTTACTACCCAAAAGGAGGATGGCAAAAAAATAATAGCAGTAGCAGATAATGGAACAGGTATTCCTAAAAAAGCATTGGATAAAATCTTCCAACCTTTCTTCACCACCAAACCCACCGGACAAGGAACTGGATTAGGATTGAGCCTGAGTTATGATATTGTAACAAAGGCGCATGGCGGACAGTTAGGGGTAGAGACAAAAGAAGGGGAAGGAACTGTGTTTACGATTCAATTGCATGTATAGCTCTTTTTAAATAATTGCCATGACACGAATTTTATGGATTCTCTTTTTTACAGGATGTGCTTTCATTAGCAGAGCACAAGAGAGAAAACATACTATTTATGCTGTGGTTATTGGTATATCCAACTATGAAAACAAAAACATCCGGCAGCTTGTATATTCCCATAAAGATGCCCAACTCTTTGCACAATGGTTGCAATCATCAAGTGGTGGCAATGTACCTGTTTCCAATATTCGTGTACTGCTGAATGAACAGGCTACTATTGCAGCCATCTACAATGCACTGGATTGGCTCAAACAGCAATGTAAAGAAGGAGATGAAGTATATATTTATTTTTCGGGGCATGGCGATATAGAAACGGCTGATCAAAACAACAAAGGTTACTTACTTGCTTATAATACACCTCCCAATAACTATCCAAACAACGCTGTGTCTGTAGAACAATTGAATACAGATGCCAACTTTTTAACCCTGCAGAAGAAAGTAAGAGTGGTGCTCATTACCGATGCCTGTCACTCCGGAAAACTGGCCGGTGATTTTTTTAAAGGAAAACAATGGGTGGCACAGCAACTGCAGCAGGTACTGCACGAGGAAATACGCTTAGCAGCTTGCGCTGCCCATGAAGAAGCAGCCGAAGGAGAATTTTGGGGCGGAGGCCGGGGGGTGTTTAGTTATTACCTGCTGAAGGGATTGTATGGCTGGGCAGATGCGTTGAAAGACGGAGTGGTTACGTTTAAAGAACTGCAGGTTTATATTGATTCCTCTTTTAAGACAGACGAGTACTTACAATTGCTGAAACACAAACAGGCTCCTGTTACAGATGGCAACCCCGCACTTGTTATGGCAGCGGTTGATTCAACCGCTGTAACCCGGTTTCAACAGCAGCAACAGGTCAATACGCCGGGACCACTGCCCCCTGTTGACTACTTTTTTAAACAAGCCGCCCACTACTCCCTTGAAAATTTCATTGATTTTAAAAAGCTTCCTCTTTTAAATGAGCACTCCTTTCCATTGCACATTATTAATATATGTATCCAATGGCAGAACACGCTTGATACCACACAGAGAGAGCTTGATGAAACCGAATTCATTGATTTTGCAAATTCAGATTCATTACTTCTGTTAAAGCAACAACTGATCCATGATGTTTCTCTCCAGAAAAAATTTACCCAACTCTTTGTGGAACTGGTGCACAACCAGGTGCAATCCATGATCAACGCATACCTTGCCGGTGAGGAAGCAGAGCTTGAAAAACGACAATACTATTACAGCGGCAAACGCAATTACGGGGCAGTATTACCCCTGCTGGAAACAGCCTTGGCGCTCATCCCCTCCAATCATCACCTGGCTGGCGTGTTGCAAACCAACAAACACTACCTATCAGGGGTGCTGGCCCGCATGGAGATGGCTGTTTCTAAAAAAACCGACAGCCTGCTGAAAACAGCTTTCTTTCACTTATACAAAACACTGGAACTGGAACCCTATGCAGCCTATGTACACAATGAGCTGGCGAATTTGTATGTACACCAGAAAAAGTTTGATTCCGCTCAATATCATTTCGACATGGCCTCAGCGTTAGCCAGCACCTGGGCGATACCCTGGAGCAACCAGATTCGCATGAACCTGATGCTGAAAAATTATGCAAAAGCAACAATGGCTTTGCATAAAGCTGATTCATTACAGCCCAATCTTTCCTATGTGTATATGAATGCAGGCTTGCTGATGGAACGGGAACAAAAATTACTGGAAGCGCAGTCGTATTTTCTGCGTGCAGCAAAACTGAACCCGGTACATTATCTGCCGTTTGAACGACTGGGTAATTTGTACCTTCAAACAGGTGATTATTTAAAAGCCAATAGCTTCTTCTTTAAAGCTGCAACGTTAAAGAATTCGTTTTCCATTAATGATGGCTATTTTTTTTGGGGAGTGGAGTTGGGCGGCATACCTCCCATCAGCTTGTTTGCAACGATCGATTCCTGCTTCCGCAAAACGTTTTCAAAAACCTATCAGCAACATGCGTTGTGGCTGCTGCTCCATACGCTTGCTGCACAGGATACCATGCATCCCGATGCGGTCATCCGCAACTTCCACAGGGTTTTACAACTGGATTCCACACTTCCATTGGTACATCATTATTTAGGGAAAGTTCTTGTTGCCCGGGGTAAAAACCAGGATGCTGTCGTCTTCTTACGGGAGGCCATCCGCCGGCATAAAACAGACAGCCTGCTGGTGACGGGTACCAATTATCAAACAAACAACCAGGAGCTCATTACATGCATTTATAAAATGCTCACCGGTTATAATTATGCAGCGGAAGAAGACTTTTATTTACTGGCCCGTTCGTTTGAGCAGCAGCAACGATACAAAGATGCCCTCTCTGTTTACGAAGAGGTTTCCTTACTTGAAAACACAAAACTCAGGGAGCAGGCCGTTTTTAAAAACTATACCTATAATGCCGAACACCTGGTGTCGTATGAAGAGTTACTGAGTCGGTACGAAAACCCGGTTCAAACACCGGCCGCTGTTCAACAAATGAAGCTGTATGAACAACTGCAACAATATGAACAAGCAGAAGCGGTATTGCTGAACCAGGTGAAACAATGCCGCACAGCAGGTGATTTGCGACGTAAAGCCATGCAGGAGCAAGTGCCCGGCACCTGGGAAAAGCATGGTATGACCATCAATTTCTTTTGGGTAAAAGCCAACCGGGATCTTGAGATAACGGTGCATGACTTTTACACACGCATGATGCAGCTGCAGCCCCGGAATTTTTACTGGAAGCAGCAGGCTGCCCGGTTTTTATATGACCGCCTGCAACTAGCCTACAGCCAAATGCCGCAAGACTATTTCGCTTCGTTCACCAACTCACTGCAACAGTATGCCTATCCATGGGCTTCCAGCGAAGAACCCAACGAACCACAATCGGCTCAATGGCCGTTACCCGGATTGAATGATACCATTATAATTCAGATTCCTGTATTTCATCCTGTCAACACGGCGCTTTCCTGGCTGCAGGAGGCAGAAGCTCTCTCACCGCAGCAAGAAACAGCCACTACCACCGCTGGTATGTATGGGGATTTATACAATTGGCTGGGAAACGAACCGGAAGCAAAGCGGTGGTTTGAATATGTATTGCAAATACAACCTGCCGATACGGTAACCCGGCGTAAACTCGTGGAAGTACTCTTGTATGCCGGCTATCACACAGAAGCAAAAAAACAATTGGACACGCTGGATCTCCGGCATTATACAAACCTGACAGATTTGCCCCATTTAATTTTCTTACATACGGCCAGTGGTAATTGGGGAAGAGCTGAAGTGCTTCTTCAAAAATGGAGTCCAACTACAATGCTGGATAGTTGCCGCAAGATGTTACAACGTGCACAACTGTTGCTGCAGCAAAATCAATTCAGCCATACAATCCGGCTGCTGCAAACTTTTCCGGAACGGATGCCTGCAGGCCTGTCTTACGAAGACTCAACAGAACTCAGATTTCTGCAATCACTCCGTTATTATGTAACAGCCAGATGTTATGCTTTTTTAAAACAGGAAGCAAACGCTGTTCTGTTTTTAAAACAGGCGCTCGAAAAGGGATTTTGCCTGGTGCAGGTTTTAAAAAATGATGCAGCCTGGAGTTCCATCAGAAAAAAAGGATACCGGCATCTCTTCCGTTTTGAAACAGACGATAGTGGCTGTACAGGTGAAGAGGGGCAACAACTTTTTGTAAACCCCATCAGCTACCGCATTCCCGGTGAAGCTGACAATTTTTAGCTTCTTACTTTACAAAGGAGGCAAAACTCTGAGTTCAGCACGTTGAAGGCAGCGGCCCTGTACGTTGGGCGTTTTTTTACACAATGCAGAAAGTGATTGTTTACGGGTGCTTTCTGTTGCATTTAAAGAAATCCGCAACCACGAACTTTCACCGGTGTTGCTGTATAAACTTTTAACAAGCTCGGCCCTGAAGAAGTTGGTAAAAAATCCTCCCAGGTTGGGATTACCAACCGCTAATTGATTGGCTGCTGCAGAACCAATAATGATTGATGTGTTTTGAGTAGGTAAAAACAATTTCCGGAAGTGATCAAAGTTGAGTTTCATTCCTTCCGTTCCTGTAGCTCTCGGACGCAGCAAGTCCATACCAAAGGGTACAGACGCATCCAGTTTTTCATTGCAGCAATCACTGATGACAATTGTTACTTTCGCCCGTTTGGCCAGCAGGCGCTTATAAATATCTTCTACCGCCAGGTTGTTAATAGCACGTACCTGTGTTCGGTTGGTGCGGAAAGAAATACGTGGATATTTACTCACATCATTCGCATACCTGAATCCGTGCCCGGTATAATAAAAGAAAACAATATCAACCGGGGCGGGCCGAATCGTATCAATTACTTTCTGCGTATTCCCGATCGTAAATGCATCTCCGGAAACAATTACCGGAACCAGGGTTATGCCGGTCTGCTTTGTAAGTGTTGAAAAGAGTTCATAAATGCCAGTCACATCTTTTTGTGATGTGTTTCCAATGATGGGGTCATTGGTGTTGGCGATAATGATCAGATAAAACTTTCGTTTTACTTCATCTGTATTCAGGCTACGGGTGGTAAAGCTGGAAAGAAGCAGATAAAAAGGTTCATTCATTCTGTAAAACTGCAATACGAATGCTTTTTCATTCATTAACTCTTCAAAGGTTTTTTGCTTTGCAGTCAGCAATGTTGCCTGTTGCGTGTTTCCGTTCAGAATGAATATAACAGCAGCGGGTTCATAATACAATCCTGTGCTGTCGGTTCGGCTTTCAAATTGTATAACGGGCAGCCACAAACTATCATCCAAAGGACCCTGAAGAACCCGTGGCGTTGTTTTGGGAATCAGAAACCGGGTTGTACCGGACGCAACAGAATCGGCCATTTGAATTTCGGCCAACACCTGCTTGTCATTTTTTGTATAAGAAATCCGAAGTGATGCAGTGCCATCAGCTTCCAGACGTAAAAAATAATTATACCGGGAAGCAGGTTTCTGGCTCTCCGCCTGCAGGTAAAAAAAGGATTGTGCATTGCTCCTTTCTGTTACACCGCAGATTAAAACGCATAAAAAAACAGAAGCTATCAGTACATGCTTTGCTGAAAATGTACAATAGCTTCTGCTGTTCATAAGAAACTTGTTTTATTGAACACCGCCCGTGGTGTTGCCGTCTGGCCGGGTAGTGGCATTCGAATCCACAGTAGGCAGGGTGTCGGTTTTGGTGGTGTCGGTCACAGCAGGAGCAGATACTGCCGGTGTGTCGGCAGCGGCTTCCGGTGCTTTTTCGCCTTCATTATTACAGGCAACCATGATTGTTGTTGTAAGAACCAGCGTAAGTACCCAGCCCCAAATGCGGTTAAGATTTTTTACTTGTTGCATATGCAGAGTTTTGGTTAAGTTTTGAAGATAGCGCTTCTTCCTTAAACCTCAAATAGAAATTTTTTAACTATTTACAGTATCCTTTTAGCTGTTCCGGTAAATAAAATATAACTTTTATACCCGTTTGCCTCTGTAATACTTATCTTGTTTGTGAATGTTTAACCGATCCTCCATGAGCGTTTTGTCTGTTTCCCGGTTCATAACGGGAGCCCTTCTTTGTGCTGCGCTGAACAATGCTGTTGCCCAAAAAGGCAATATCGCTGCCTTGCAGTTGCGGGTACAGGAACTCCAGCAAAAAAGCAATTATAAAAAGGATACCGCCTGGCTGAATGCCGTGAATATGCTGGCATTTACCTACGCTGAAAAAAATCCCGACAGTGCCTTATTGCTCCTGAAAAATCATGAGGTTTTGTGCAGGGAAGCTGCATTTGTTGCAGGCGAAGCTGCCACTTATATAAACACGGGCGTTGCCTATTACAACAAAGGAGCATATACTACCAGTATTGAAGTCTTCAACAAAGCGCTGGAGCTTTGCAAAAAACACAAGTTAACAGGGCTGTTACCCAAAGTACTGAATAACCTGGGGCTTACTGCTACGGCCCAGGGGAACTTCAGTAAAGCGCTCCAATATTATTACGAAGCCCTCAAAGCCGCTGAATCGGTTAAAGATCAATACACCGCTGCAACTGTTTACAACAACATTGCCATTGTAAATTATTACCAGAATAAGCCGGATGAAGCAGAGCTGAATTACAAAAAGTTTCTGCAGGTTTCAACGCAGTTACACGACACAGATGGCATCGTGATCGCCTTTAACAATATTGGTGAAATTTACCTGGACAAGAATGATTTTCCAAAAGCTAAAGAATACTTCACCTCGGCGCTTACCACAGCATCCCTTGCCGGAAGAAAGCGCTCTCAGATATCAGCCAATAAAAACCTCGGGCTATTATACTATAAGTCTGATAGCTTTTCGATGGCTGCCCGTTATTTTAAACAGGCAGCAGATCTTGCATTTGAAGCAGGTTACAAACCCTCTGCCTGTGTTTCTGTCATTGGCCTTGCCAAAACCTTACTCAAACAGGGACTTCAGGCGCAGGCACTGGTTTATGCGCAGCAGGCATTAACCATGGCGGAAGAAATGGGACAGCCGCAACTCATGCGTGACGCCCATGAAGTGCTGTCATCTGTTTATGAAAGTACCGGCGAAGGTTTCAAAGCATTGAACCATTACCGCTCATTTAAGCATTATGCTGATAGCTTGCGTAATTCAGAAGCAGAACGGCTCAGTGAACGATTAAAAGCAGAATTTGATTTCTCCAAAAGAGAACTGGAATTTGAACGGAAAGCAATCCAACAATGGTGGTGGCTGTTTTCAGCCTTTGCTGCTTTCTTTACAGCCTTGCTGGTAATTTTCCTTGTATACCGGAGCCGGCAAAAAGAGAAGAAAGCTAATAAAATACTGCATCATCAAAACGAGTTGATTGAAAAACAAAAGCAAACCGCCGAAACCACGCTTGAACAATTGAAGTCCACACAAAAGCAATTGATACAAAGCGAAAAAATGGCGAGTCTGGGTGAAATGACAGCGGGTATTGCTCATGAAATTCAGAATCCATTGAATTTTGTGAACAACTTCAGTGATGTAAGTGCCGATTTAATGAAGGAGCTGGTTGATGAAGTGGACAAGGGAAACACAGAAGAAGTAAAGGCTATAGCGAAAGATCTGATCAGTAATCTAGAAAAAATTACGCATCATGGTGAGCGGGCATCCTCTATTGTAAAAGGAATGCTGCAACACAGCCGCAGCGCCAGTGGGGCAAAAGAATCCACTGATATCAATGCACTATGCGATGAGTATTTACGGCTTGCTTATCACGGATTAAGGGCAAAAGACAAATCATTCAATGCAAAATTTGAAATCACCTTTGATCACAGCATTGACAAGATTCAGGTGATTCCACAGGAAATCGGGAGGGTGATCCTGAACCTGATCAACAATGCATTTTACGCAGTGAGTGAAAAAAGAAAAAAAGCGGACGAAGGCTATGAGCCTGTGGTAACAGTTTCAACACATAAAACAGCAGGCGGAATTGAAATAAAGGTGTCTGACAATGGTACCGGTATTCCGCCCAAAGCATTGGACAAAATCTTTCAGCCTTTCTTTACCACCAAGCCCACCGGACAGGGAACAGGATTGGGATTGAGCCTGAGCTATGATATTGTAACCAAGGGGCACGGAGGGGAACTGAAAGTGGAAACGAAAGAAGGTGAAGGCACAACATTTATTGTTAACTTACCTAAATAAATCAACATGAAAGTACTGGTTGTTGATGATGAACAGGACGTAAAAGTTTTGTTTGAACAGCGTTTTCGGAGGGAAATGAAAAGCGGCGAGATGGAGTTTGCGTTTGCATTTTCAGGCGAAGAAGCTCTTGCCTATATGCAGGTCCATCACCAGGAAGCAGTACTCATTCTCAGCGACATCAATATGCCCGGTATGAGTGGACTGGAATTACTACGACGTATCAAAGATGAGTATGAAAAACCGCCGCCGGTAGTAATGATGATTACCGCATACGGTGATACGGAAAATTATAACAATGCCATGCAATTGGGTGCAGATGAGTTTTTAACCAAGCCTGTCGATTTTATGGCATTAAAGGAAAAACTAAAAAACAAAACAGTATGACCAAAATACTTGTTGCTGATGACGAAACAGACCTGGAAGTTCTGATACGCCAGAAGTTTCGCCAGAAAATCAGGGAGCAGCAATACGAGTTTGTGTTTGCTGTGAACGGCACTGATGCATTGGAAAAAATGCAGCAGCACCCTGATATTTCTATCATACTCTGCGATATCAATATGCCCGAGATGGATGGCCTCACCCTGTTAACAAAACTCAACGAAACAGCGCCGCTCACACGGGCAGTTATGGTTTCTGCATACGGAGATATGGAAAATATACGCACTGCCATGAACAGGGGTGCCTTCGATTTTGTAACCAAGCCGGTGAATTTTGAGGACCTTGAAATCACCATGGAAAAAACCATCCGGTATGTAAACCAGATGAAGCAAACGTTGCAGGCCATTAAGGAAAACAACATTTTGAAAATGTATGTGGACGCTAATGTGCTGCAGTTTATGGGCACAAGGGAATATGAAACCTCTTTAACCGATAATGAAACGATTGAGGCAACCGTTGCCTTTATTGACATCTGTGGCTTTACCACTATCAGCGAAAAAGAAAGTGCCGATACGGTTGTGCACATGCTCAATGACTATTTTGACTTGATGGTAAAAGAAATTATTGCACAAACCGGTATTGTAGATAAGTTCATGGGCGATTGTATTATGGCGGTTTTTAAAGGTGAGTTTCATTTAGACCGTGCCATTGATGCCTGTATTGCAATACGTGATAAGATTGATGGATTACCGGTAGAACACAGCTTTCGTCCAAAAGTTGCCATTGGTATTCACAGTGGCGAAATGATTTCAGGGAATATAGGTTCCGCTGCATTGCGTCGTTTGGATTATACAGTGATTGGTGATACAGTAAACACCGCTCAACGTTTGCAGGGCAAAGCAGGCAAAAGCCAGATCGTGATTACTGAAGAGAGTTATGAAAAAGTAAAGCAATCTTTTCAGTGTAATAAAATAGGCAGCACTGTATTAAAAAATAAAGAAGCAGAAGTGGTGTTGTATGAAGTGCTCAACTGAATCGATTATTGGCTGAATTTCTCAACGCCGTTGGTAATCTCTACTCATAAGGTAGCACCTGTTTTTTTTTAGAAAACAGGTTCACCTGCCCCGCCTACCGGCACAATCATTTCTGCAAGTGACAGAACTCACCGTTTTTTAAATACCTGTTTCTGAATTTGCAGCCCAAAACAAACCCTTTGTATTCAAAAATTTATATTCTGGCTCTTTTATTGATTGCTGCTGATTCTGCTCAGCCCCAGCGTACACGTGAGGTGCAGGAGCAAAATCATTTTTGGTGGAGCGTGAACTCCGTAGCACGGATAAGTGACCGGTTCAGTATTGTGGGCGACCTGCACATACGCAGAACAGATTTTCTAAAAAACAACAATTTTTTTTATACCCGCCTTGGATTGGGGTATAATATTACCGAACAACTTTCTGTACAAGCTTCGGGCGGACATATGTGGCTGGCCAACCGTAATGGCGCCACCGAATTATTTTCCAACGAAACCCGGCTGGTGGAACAAATTCAGCTGCAGGATAAAATCGGAAGAGTACAGGTTTCGCACCGGCTTCGAGTGGAACAACGCTGGGTGCAGCGGGTTGTCAATTTTCAACCTGTAGATGCCACCCGTTACCTGAACCGCTACCGTTACCAGGTAGGAATTTTGATCCCAGTCAGTAAAAATACAAAGCTTCCCCGCATAGCGGTGGTAGATGAATTGTTACTGCAATCGGGTAAAGATATTGTGTACAATCACTTTGATCAGAACCGTCTCTTCCTTGGCTTGCGACAACAGGTAACCCCATCACTTGCATTCGATTTTGGTTACATGCAGGTATTCCAGCAGCGTCTGAGCGGCTATCAATATAACCGCAATCATACGATCCGGTGGTTCTTTTTCTGGCAGCCCGACTGGAGGAAGAAAAAACCGGCTCATGCTTTTGCAGAGGTAACACTGCCCGATATTCAATAGATCGCTTGTTTGGGTTGATTAAATACTTAGCTTAGATAAGAAAAAAATCTGCCTGTCATGAACCGGTTTCTTTTGTTGTTATTTTTTCCTCTTTCTCTGTTTGCTCAACCTTTCAGCAATCGTGAAGTAGGCCAGTGGAAACAACAGGCCCAACGGATCACCATTCACCGGGATCAATGGGGTATTCCCCATGTGTATGGTAAAACAGATGCCGATGCCGTGTTTGGTTTGTTGTATGCCCAGTGCGAAGATGATTTCCGCCGGGTAGAAATGAATTATATCGAAAAACTGGGCCGTAAAGCCGAGGTGCTGGGCGAAGCAGAACTGTACAACGATTTGTACGTTCGCCTCATCATTGATAGTGCTGCAGCTGTTGAGGATTATAAAAAGGCCCCCCAATGGCTCAGGGTATTATTACAGGCTTATGCGGATGGGATTAATTATTACCTCTACACACATCCTGATGTGAAGCCCGTCCTGCTGCACCGGTTTCAGCCCTGGTATCCGTTGTTGTGGACCGATGGCAGTATCGGCGCTATCAGTACCGGCGATGTAACAGAGCAGGATGTGAAAGCATTTTACAGCAAGGCTGATCCGTTGACTACCGTACGAATGCTCAGTACCGGTTCACAGGCATCGTTTGTGCTGCAAAGAGAACAGCAACGGCAGGAAGACGGATCTAACGGTTTTGCAGTTGCTCCTTCCCGCACGGCAACGGGGAATGCAATTCTGTATATCAATCCGCATACTACGTTTTACTTCCGCCCGGAAGTACATATGAATAGTGAAGAAGGACTCAACGCCTATGGGGCGGTTACCTGGGGACAGTTTTTCATCTACCAGGGATTTAATGAACATTGCGGCTGGATGCATACCAGCAACAACGTGGATGTAAGCGACATGTATAAGATTCAACTGCGGAAAACGGGCAACTTGTATCAGTATCTGTTTGATCAGCAATGGAAGCCTGTGCGGCAAAAGAACATACAGCTGCGTTACAAAAAAGAGAACAATGTCCTCACCCGAACATTTACTGCCTTTTACACGCATCATGGTCCGGTTATGGCCAAAAGGGATGGCCAGTTCATTGCTGTACAAAGCGTGAACCGGAATATGAACGGACTGATTCAAAGCTGGGTTCGCACCAAGGCGAAAGGGTTGGGTGATTATAAAAAGGCAATGGAATGGAACGCCAATGCATCCAACAATACCGTATTTGCCGACAGGAACGGAAATATTGCTTATTGGCATGGAAACTTTGTACCGAAACGGGACCCCTTACTCAACTGGAGCCAGGTGATGGATGGAACTACATCTGCCACTAACTGGAACGGGTTGCACAAATGGGAAGAAACAGTGCATGTGATCAATCCGTCCACTGGCTGGATCCAGAACTGCAATTCCACTCCCTTTACCGTGAGCGGCAGCAGCAGCCCGAAAAAAGAAACCTATCCCCGCTACATGGCGCCGGACGGTGAAAACTTCCGGGGGCTCAATGCAGTTCAGATGCTTGAAAAGGAATCAGCCTTCACCATTGAAAAAATGATAACGGCCGGATATAACCGAAAGCTGGCAGCCTTTGAAATCCTGGTTCCGGCTTTAGTGCAGGCATATCAGCAGTTACATTCAACAGATTCATTTTATACAACCTTGCAGGCTCCGGTGGCGGTGTTGCGGAACTGGAATTATGAAGTTGCGGAAGAATCCATTGCCACAACATTGGCTATTGAATGGGCACAGTTGCTGGGGCGCTCTATCAGCAAAGTGTATGTAGATGAAGGCGAAGATGACCAGGTAACAAAAACACGTGCCTTTATTGCAACAGCCACGAAGGAGCAACTGTTACTGCCGCTCAATACTGTTGTAAAGGAGTTAAAGCAAAAATTCGGCAGCTGGGAAGTACCGTGGGGCACCCTCAACCGGTTTCAAAGGGTGAACGGCGAATTGAATCAACCATTTGATGATTACCGTAAGAGCTACCCGGTTGCATTTGCTTCCGGCACCTGGGGTATGCTTCCGGCGTACAACAGCCGCACCTATCCGGGCACCATCAAACGGTACGGTGTAAGCGGGAACAGTTTCGTATGTGCGGTGGAGTTTGGTCCCCGTATCAAAGCAAAATCATTGCTGGCAGGCGGCAACAGCAGTGACCCCAAAAGCAAGCATTTCAATGACCAGCTTGAAATGTACACAAAGGGTATCTTTAAGGATGTGTTGTTTTATAAAGAAGATGTATTACAACATGCAGATCGAACGTATCATCCAGGAGAATAAACGTACACAATTTGAAATCCATCCGGGTTTCGATTAACTTTGTGAGACCAGTAGAACTGTCGGAATGAAAAACATACACACCCTGTTGTTGGTGGCATTAGCCATTTGCTTCAACTCTACCTTTGCACAGTCGATTGAGCTGGAACAAGTTCCCGGGCCCATTTCAAGTGAGGCCTTTGACTTACATATTGATAAGAATGGTTTACTCTGGATAGCGCACAATGGCGGAATCAGTAGCTATGATGGAAGAAACTACCGGCATTATACCAACCCCGAGCAGATTTCGCCAGGCATGTCTGGGCTTTGTGAAGATTCCCGGGGCCGCATCTGGTGTTACAATTTCAACGGACAGGTTTGGTATGTTGAAAAAGGTCAACTGAAATTATTGCGGGAATATGAGTATGAAAAAGAGCCTTACTTCCCAAGAATGGACATGTGGGAGGATCTGTTGCTTATCCCTTCTACAAGAGGCCTTTTCATTTTTGATACAAAAACGGAAAAGGGAAAATATATTACTCTTTCAGCAGGAGTAAGCGGTGTGGCGATCCTGCAGGACCATGCAATTCTTTTATCCAGTACGGGAAAAAACAACTCTTTAAAACACAAATGGTACTCCTTCAACAAAAAAGATGAGTCGGTTCAGTTAATTCACGAAGTGAAAGGTTATCCGAGTAGAAGTCCCATTATTCTCCAAAAAACCGTTGTTAACAACCAGGTTTTTATTATACAAAATCCGGAAACCTATGTTACAAGATCGTTTCTCAGGGATCGCCTTCTTATAAGAAATGATTCGGTTCACTTTAGCACATTTGTAAACACAGTTACAGAAGATCGTGGAACCGTTTGGATTCATGGAAAAGCGTATTCATCAACATGGGACCGTTCACAAACAATTTCAGGGAAAAACCTGTCAGATATTGTTACTGATCAACAAGGAAACACGTGGGCTTCCAGCCTGAGTTTTGGCCTACTAAAAGCAAAAAAGAGCGCTCCCCAATCGCTTGAAAGAATTCTGGGTGTATTACCTGTTAACCATATTACATCTGTTTTAAACAGCGGCTATAAAAATCTATTGATTGCCGGAACCGCTACGGGTGAAGTGATTGTGTTTAATGCAATAAGTTTAAAACCCATCCATAAGTTCGACTTCGGAGCGGGAGGAAGTATTGAGCGGTTATTCCGGGGGCAAAATGGAGAGATGTTTATTGCTTATTCTTTGGGATTACAAAGTTATCATGTGCCAACTAAAAGAGTATCAAAAATTCTCACAGGAGTTACAGCAAAAGATATATATATAAATAAAAAGAACTTCATTGTAGCTACATCTACTCACCTTTTTTGGAAACCACTGTCACAAAGCTCTCTTTCAGAAGCCCTCCGTTTAATTAATCAGCAGTTTCCTTCGCTTTCGCTTAAAGACACGTTTCAGGGCTTTCTGCAAAAGTCTCCCTTAAGAAGTAACGGAGCCTGCTTAATCAATGACTCGGTGTTTTTTAATTCTACAAAGACGGGAGTATTTAAAACAACCCCTTCAGGCTCCCAACAATTATATCTTAACGGACGACCCGTCTATGCATCAGGCATTTTACCCAATAACAATAAGCTTTTAATCAGTTCTTTTACAGAAGGACTCTTACTATGGGAAAACGATTCGATCAGAAAAATTACAGCACCTGGAAACAGTATTTTGTATGGGATCACTAAATTAAAACAGGCCGGAAATCAAATCTTTGTTTTTACCCAAACAGGACTGTTCCTGTTTAACTCTGTATCCCGTGAACTCACCCATTTCAAGTTACCCGGATTTGATGATTCAGATATAACCGATCTTGAATACATTGATAATCATTACTACCTGGTTACTAAACGAGGGTCCTTCTTTATTTCGGGAACTTTTGAGAAACCAAAAAACAATACAGCAATTGCATCTCTTTATTGTGTTGTGAAGGGTGCCGATACGATTCACTCAGAAAAATTTACTCTTTCACATGATCAAAACAACCTTAGTTTTCATTTCACGTTTCCGTGGTATGATGCAGAATCAGAGATTGATTTGGTTTATCGCCTTAACTCATCTCATAAATCAGATACAACCTGGCAGCACGCAAGCTCTTCTTTAGACTACCTGAATTTGCCAGCTCTTGAACCGGGAGATTACATGCTCGAAATAAAATTTATAAATAATTACAGCCGCGAAGAAAGTAAATCCATAAAATGGCGCTTCACCATTACCCCTCCCTGGTGGAAAAGCTCGTGGTTTCTCTTCGCCGTATTAATTGCTGCCTCGTTACTGATCTATCTTTGGGCTAAAAACAGGTTTCGCCAGAAACTTATCTTACAACAACAGGCGTACGAAAAAAAATTGGCTGTTGAACAGGAACGCAACCGTATTTCAAAAGAAATGCATGATGATATTGGAGCCGGACTGTCGGGCATAAGCTTGTTAACTGAAATTACAAAAGCAGAAACAAATGATCCAAAAACAGCACGTGACCTGGAAAAGGTTACCATCTCGTTAGGCGAAATTGCAGGCCGCATGAAAGAGGTAATCTGGAGTCTTACAACGTCCAACGACAATTTATCCTCACTGTTTTCTTTTCTTCAAAAACAAGTAAAACTTCAGCTAGACAATTTTCCATGTACTCTTACGGTTGTGGCTGATCAAATGATTCCGGATGCGGAAGTAAGAGGTGATGCCAGAAGAAATATTTATCTTGCTGTTAAGGAGGCCGTTAATAATATCATTAAGCACTCGGATGCCGATACCGTGAATATCGATTTCTCCTTTTCCGGGAATACAATAAAAATTCAAATTGAGGATAATGGTATAGGGTTTGACACGGGGCATAAACAAGCGGAAGGAAACGGATTGCTCAATATGAAACAAAGAATTGAGGAAACAGGTGGCGTCTTACAACTATCGTCTTCGAACAAAGGAACAATCATAACTATGTATATACCTCTAAATATACCAACATGATCCGTATTGTAATTATAGAAGATAATCCGGAATTCAGAAGAGCTCTTGAAGCAGTCGTTAAACGGGAAGAAGATATGAAATTGTTGTTTTCGTTTCCCGATGCAGAAAAAGCGTATACAACTTTAGTCACAACCGTGCCGGATGTAGCCATTGTAGATATCAGTTTGCCGGGTATGAGCGGCATCGAACTCATCGAAAAAGTGAAGCAGCAAACTCCGTCTATTCAGTTTCTGGTGTGCAGTATCCATGATGATACTGAAACCCTGTATGAGGCGTTTCAAAAAGGCGCTACCGGATATCTGCTGAAAGAGCCCGTTTCTGTTGCAAAGGTTAAAGAAGCAATTCGTGACATTCACAACGGCGGATCTCCTATGAGTCCTTATGTTGCCCGTAAGATTATTGAAGCCTATCAAAAACCTTCAATAGAAGATGATGTTTTTGAACTTACCGCACGTGAAAAAGATGTCCTTGAGCTACTTGCGAAAGGATTAACTTATAAGCAAATGGGGATCAGCTTATTTGTAAGTCCTGAAACAGTAAGAAAGCACGTGAAGAATATCTACAGCAAGCTACATGTACAGAATAAAATTGAAGCCGTGAATAAGTTTCGCAAGTTTTAACCATTAGCGGCGTAGTTGTTGCCGGCAAACATGACACAGCCCTTTTTCCTGGTCCAGCTTCATCTTTCCCTCTGCATTCACCATAATGCAACGTTCATCAGGGCAGTGCGATAAGCCAAAGTTGTGCCCCATTTCATGCAACACAAGTTTCAACAACCGCTCTCTCAGATGTTGGTCATTCTTTGCTGTTTTAGCAGGACGGTATAAAGAAACAATACAGGAGCGACCGGGTTTATAACCCAGCCCCATTATTCCATAGTCGTACTGCTCGTTCCTGGTGGCCGATATATCATGGCTCGTAATTCCCACTATGGTACGAACAGAGTCGGGACATCTCCCTTTCAGCCAGGCGATTACTCTGTCGGCCCGGTAACGGTTTCTGGGTTTGTAATACGTGTGCTCAGGAAAGGTTGTGTTATTTGCAAGATAAACGGTAACACCATAAAAAGAGGCAACACTATCTCTTACATAGTTTAGCACTTGCCGGTCATCATATTGTAAAGGCTGCATGATGATGATCGTAGGTTTTTCTCTTTTCGCTGGTTCATCAGCTACTGTTTGCTTGCAGGAATGGCAAGCTGCTGATAAAAAAAGGAGAAGTGCCAGCTGTGCTGTATACCATGCGGTTCTGAATGGTTGTTTCTTATTTTTTAAAGTAAGGCGTATGTTTATCTGCAAACTCTTTATCTGCTTTGTTATAATTATTGGTAAGTTCTGCAGAATTGGTATTGATTTGTTGTAATACGCTGTTAAAAGTATTAATACCGGCATTCATTTCTTTCACTGCTTTGTTATAAGCATCCACGTCCTGTTGCGTGCGGTTTCCCTGTGGTTTACTTTCGAAGGAACGCTTCACTTTTGCAAAGTTTTCTTCTTTCAGAAAGAAATCAGTTGCTTTGGGAATATCACTTTCTGCCATGCGTTTATATTGGTTTAATGCATGCCGGCACACATTGGCCAGTGTAGGATCGCCATCAAAACTTTTCAATGTATCCAGTCCTGCTATTCCCTCTTTTGCATAATTGATTACAGAAATTCGTGCCTGTTCAATTTCATTCACTTTCTTATTATCAATTGCTTTTAACAACTCACCCCACTGCCAGTTACACTTAAAAAACAAGAGATAAAGCGAATTCCTGTAATGAATTACCTCGTTGGCCTTTTTCTGCTTTTCAGCCTGCTCACTGGTTTGGTTGATCAGGTTGATATTATATTTGGCTGCATATTCTTTCGTTGCCTCGTTACGCTTACGGCTCGCTTCGGTCAGTTTTGCAGAGGTTTGTTCCTGGAGCAACAGGTACGCCTGCATTTCATTAAATGACTGTTCGGCAATTTCTTCCATATTCACAATCTTCTTATAGTCTTCGGTGAAAATGAGATACATAAAGTTGAGGTAATCAATACTGCTTTTCCGCAAGGTATTATCGCCTTTGTAAAATGGGAGGGCCATTACTTTGGTCCGGCTGTTTACAATTCCATCTATCGCCTGCTGGCGCATTTTTTCAATTTTACGGATGCGGCCGCTGTGGGCAGCAGCACTGATATAAAGAAGGTATTTCTGGTTGGCTTCTTCTTCTGCAGTATGCACCTGGTCCATGTAGGCAACCGGGTTGTCTTCTTGCGCTGTTACAGACTGACTAAATACAAGCAACAAAATCAACAGTAAGTGTGTGGTGTGTTTAATTTTCATTTCGTGTTCGTTTTACGTTCTTATTATCAGTTTGTTATTTGAAGTAATAGTTCAAAACATAATTTGATATAAGGATCTGATCCGATAAGTTCTCTTGTTTCGGTATCTGTTTCTGTAAGCAACGTACTTACCTGCAACCGCTGCTTTCGGAGTGTATGATTCTGTACCGTGAAGTTGCTGTTGCTTTTAAATTCTTCAAAAAAAGTATAGAAGTTTTGTTGCTCCTGGTTGAAGCGGATCCTGTCCTCCAGTTTCAGTGACTGTTCTTTCTGGTTCAGAATGTTTTTCGCCCACTGTTCAAACTGTTGTACCTGCCGGAAATAGGCAGATGTGTCCATGATCTGCTTTGCAACAAGCGATATTTTTTCCTTATTCAAGGCTGGTAAGGGTTTGAAATATTTATTCGCTTCAACCGGTAGCAGTGTAAATGAATTTTCGGTATCTGCTTCCCGTGGTGACACCTGTTGCAAAATGTCGGGGAGCAACACATCCGGAACCACTCCGTTTTTCTGTGCTGTTTTTCCCGTTACCCGGTACAGAGCAAGGGTTGTTATTTTCACATACACCTCAGCAGACCTGGATTCCGGATTGTCAGCCGTTACAAGTGTATCTAACGGAAACACAATTTGCCCGGTTGATTTTCCGTAGGTAGGCGACCCAACAATCAGTGCCCGGTTATAATCCTGCATGGCGGCTGCAAAAAACTCCGATGCAGAGGCGCTGTAGCCGTTGACGAGAATGAGCAACGGGCCGGTATAAATACTGCCGCTGTTCATATCTTTTAAGGTAAAGACTTTGGGTTCTTTTTGTTTGAACAGACCCACGGGACCGGCATCAATAAAAAGACCGGCGAGGTCCATGGCTTCCTGCAACGATCCACCTCCGTTGTACCGCAGATCAATGATAAGCCCGTCAATTTTTTCCTTTGTTAGTTTGATGATTTCTTTCGCCACATCATTGGCACATCCGTTGACACCTTTTTGTGTATTCTCCCAATCAACATAAAAATCAGGGATCGAAATATAACCGATCTTTTTTGCACCATTCAAGATATAGCCCTGCACAAAATCATCTTCATCTTCTTCAGATTCCACCCGCTCTTTGAACAAAGTAACTTCACGGGTAGTACCATCAGGTTTTTTAAACGTAAAAACAAGTTTCTCAGACGTGATCGTTTCCAACAGGCTGTCCACCTGCAACAGATCCATTTCTGACGTATTGACGATCGTTCCGCCGGGAACCCGTACGGCAATAATTTTGTCGCCTGCATTCACCGCACCACTCTTGAAAGCAGAACTGCCGGGCAATAGTTTTTCAATAGTGGGTTCACCATTTTCATTAGGTTCTACCACAAAACCAAACCGAAGGGGTGTTTGTCCGAGTTCCACATCAAAACTTTCTTTTTCTTTGGCACCAAAGAAAACACTGTGCGGATCATAGCACAAGGCAATACTGTTACAGAAAATTTGTCCCAGTTTCTCAGGTGTTAACTCCGTCTCTGCTTGATGATATTTTTTTGATAGCGTGAGCTGCAGCTGCTTTACAACGCTGTCTGCATACCGTTTTTGTTGTACAGCTGTCAGATGATCCGGAAGTTCTTCTGTGATTTCCGACAGCAGATGTGCTTTCAGGTGTTTATACAGTTTTGCCTTTTTATCAGCAATCGTCTTTGCATACGATGTATCTTCTGCTTTTGTGTAGGTTTCTGCGATGGAAACGTTAAAGGGCGTTTTTAGAATCAAAGCGATGAGCGAATCGTTTTCACGCTCCCGTTTTTGGAGGGTGTGGTAAACAAGCTGCAGAAATCCTGATTTGCGTAACCCAATTTCATCATCGAGTAACAGCCGGTATGTGTTGAATTGCTGCAAATCATCGGCTTGAAACAGAATTTTTTCAGGATCTGCTTTTCCGAGAAAGAGTGTAAATAACCGATTGCTGAACGGATCATCCAACGGCGCCGGTTGAATATGAAATTTTTCTGCCATGCGGGTCACCAGAAACGCATGGTTCATGCTTTTCGAAAAATCCTGTGCAGCAGAAACCGTAATCAGCAAGAATGTAAAAAGAGTTAACGACCAGTGTTTCATCAGGTGGTGTTTGCCTGGTAAAGATAATTCAAACAAAAGAAATTGCCATCACCCGGCATCAGTAACGAAGCAATTGTTGCAGTACTTCGTCCAGCCGTGCATGCGCCATGAAATTTTTCTCCAGTTCTATATTAAACGGAATGGGTGTGTCCAGCGAAGCACATCGCATCACCGGTGCATCCAGCAGCTCAAAGCAATGCCCGGCAATCCAGGCGGCAATTTCGCCACCCAGTCCGCCGGTGAGCGTGTCTTCGTGCAGCAGCAATACCCGTCCGGTACGTTGTACGGCGGAACGGATGGCTTCATAATCAAGCGGCGCCAATGAACGCAGATCCAATATGTCAATCAAAATTTCCGGATGCGCTGCAGCATAGTCTTCGGCCCAGTGCACACCTGCACCATAAGTAATGATAGAAACTTCGTCGCCGCTGCGGACATGACGGGCCTTGCCGATCTCTGTTTCAAAATATGTTTCCGGTACATAATCACTCACGCTTCGGTACAAGGCTTTGTGTTCAAAAAACAAGACCGGATTGGGATCGTTAATGGCAGCAATGAGCAACCCTTTGGCATCCTGCGGTGTGGCAGGGTATACCACTTTCAGCCCCGGTACTTTGGTGAACCAGGCTTCGTTGCTCTGGCTGTGGAAGGGACCGGCACCCACACCACCACCGGTGGGCATGCGTACCACCACATCGGCATTTTGTCCCCAACGGTAGTGGATTTTCGCTAAGTTGTTTACAATCTGGTTGAAGCCCACGCTCACAAAATCGGCAAACTGCATTTCCACCATCGCCTTGAAGCCTTCGAGGCTCAAGCCCAGTGCGGCACCCACAATGGCGCTTTCACAAATGGGCGTATTGCGCACACGTTCTTTACCAAACGCCTGCACAAATCCTTCCGTTATTTTAAAGGCACCGCCGTACTCGGCAATATCCTGTCCCATCAGCACCAGGTTCGGATGCACCTCCATACTCTGATACAGGCCTTCTTTCACCGCATCAAGCAACCGGAGCGCATTGTTGGTTCGGGGAAAAGACATGAGCGGTTGCTGTACTGCCGGTGCCGTTACCGCAGGAGCATACACATCGTTCAACTCGGTTGCAGTATGCACCACGACAGGACGGGCGCCGTAGGCAATGGACAGCTCTGCTTCCATCTGTTCTTTCAATTCCTGGCGGAGAGAAGTAATTCCTTCTGCTGCTATCACTCCCTGCTGTTGCAGGTATTGTTCGTAGTTGGTCACCGGATCCCGCTGTGCCCACTCTTCAAACAAATGCGGCGGAACGTATTTGGTGCCGCTGGCTTCTTCATGACCCCGCATGCGGAAGGTCATACATTCAATGAGGTAGGGTTTCTGTTCCCGGATGCAGTAGTCCCGCACACCCTGCACGGTATCCAGCACCGTTAGTATGTTGTTGCCATCAATCTGCACACCTTCCATGCCGTAGCCCTTTGCCCGGTCCACCAGGCTGGCGCAACGGTATTGCTCGTTCACCGGCGTACTCAGACCGTAGCCGTTGTTTTCAATGAGGAAGATGACGGGCAAGTCCCACACAGCAGCCACATTCAGTGCTTCATGAAAATCGCCTTCGCTGGTGCCGCCGTCGCCGGTATAGGCAAGTGATACTTTTTGTTCATTGCGGAGTTTGTAGGCCAGTGCCACGCCATCGGCGAGGGCCAGTTGCGGGCCCAGGTGCGAAATCATGCCGCAGATATGATGTTCTTTACTTCCGAAATGAAAACTCCGCTCCCGTGCGTTGCTGTAGCCTTCCTGGTTGCCCTGCCATTGCATGAACAGTTTGTGCAGGGGCATGTTGCGGGTAGTAAATACACCGAGGTTGCGGTGCAGGGGAAAAATCCATTCGTCGTTGTGAAGTGCCAGGGTGGAGCCAACGGCAATGGCTTCCTGCCCGATGCCGCTGAACCATTTGCTGATTTTACCTTGCCTTAACAAAACCAGCATCTTTTCTTCGATGAGGCGGGGCACTAAAAGCTGGCGGTAAATCGTTAACAGTTCGTCGTTGGAAAAATGTTTCCGGTCAAAATCCATACATTCAAATTTACTTCCCATGCACCAGAAAACAGCCGGCCTTGGCTTGAAATTGAAACAAAATTTTCTGTTGCTCCTCCTGCTGCCGGTTTTATGCAGTGTGGCACAGCCTGTTGCCACTGGTTTGCGGGTGCGGCAGACGGGTTCGGTGCTGAACCTGACGTTTCCCGTACTCAAAAACCGTTCTTCGTTAAAAATTACCGATCTGCAGGGAAACCTGGTGAAGGGAATGCTGGTGGATGAAAACAGTACATCGGCCGTGGTGCCGTTGCAGCAGTACCGACAAGGAGTACATATCGTTACCCTGCAAAACCGGGTGCAGCAGTTTTCGGTGCAGGTGCGTTTGTATTAATGTGTTTCCGGTTTAATCAAGAATTCCTGAAGCGGGGGATGAAGGGCGGGACAAATTGGTTGTACGCAGATTCAATGTCTCTCCTACGGAGCTGGTAACTGATTCATGAATAATTCTATTATTATTTCACTCCTACGGAGTTTATAAAAGCAGTTTCCCGCTTTCGTTTCAAAAAAATTGGGGGCAATGGAAGACCCGGAGGAGCGAAAGAACAATCAATATTTATTTACTGCCTTGAATGAAAAGACAGGAACAAGAACTGGTTGTACGTAGATTCAATGTCGCTCCTACGGAGCTGGTAACTGATTCATAAATAATTCTATTATTATTTCACTCCTACGGAGTTGGGATTGGATTTCGCAAAAGCCCGGCATCGGCTTTATGAACGAAACAGAGAAAGGTAGTTGTAAGCCCCGGAGGGACGACATAGCAATAGCACCGAATGACCAACGAGATCCAAGCCCCGGAGGAGCGAAATAACAATAGAACTGAATGACCAACGGCACCCAAGCCCCGGAGGGGCGACAGAATCATAGAGTTTAGTAACCAACAGTATCCAAGCTCCGTAGGAGCGGCATAATCATAGAAATCAAATATCAACAACATCCAAGCCCCGGAGGGGCGATATAACAATAGATCATTTTTTGATGTCGTGGACAAAGCCCTGTAGGGGCGACATAACAATCCTCTTTTCACCCACACAGATGATGGTTTTTTTCTAATCCGGTAGCATAAATTCCATTCTACAAAACAAGGTATGTATCAATCTTCCTTCTTACGGTCTTTCAGCACAAGCTTGTGCACCACCGAATTAAGGATGGACAGCAGAATGCTGAACAGCAATGCATTCCAGAATTTAGGCGCTGCAATTTCAAAGCCGCCGACAAAATAGGCATCAATCAAAATGATGATGGCGTTGATGACGAAGAGAAAGAGTCCGAGTGTGAAAATGGTGGCGGGCAGGGTAAACAACACCAGGATTGGTTTCACCACGGCATCGAGGACCGACAGCACCAGCGCCACAATAATGGCCGTGAGAAAATCTTTGATATCAATGCCCGGCAGCAGGTACGCCAGCGCAAAGGCATTTACAGCAGTGATGAGGACTTTCAGAATAAAATTCATGTTCAACACGGAGATTAGGAGGTTAGGAGGAACACAGAGAAATACTTACTTGATCTTTTAGTTCATCTGCATCTTCACAACTTAAAGATACTTAAAAGATTGGTCAATACAGATGTTGGGAGGTTTGGAGATACACTTGTTATAAGTATCCATTGATTCTGCGCCGGATACCATCTTTGAGCAAGGGCACATTAAAATTGATTAACAACCCCAGTTTTTTATTTGCCAACTTTAAATAGCTAACCAATTGTGCTTCATGAACAGGCAGGATTAATTCCACAGATTTTAATTCAATAACAATTTCATCTTCTATTAAAAGCTCAATTACAAACTCTTTTTTCAGTTGTACGCCTTTATAATGTACCGGCAGTACAACCTGTCTTTTAACATTGAACCCTTCTCTAACCAATTCTTCAATGAAACAAACCTCATATACACTTTCCATCAGGCCTGGCCCAAGTTCTCTGTGTACTTCAATTGCACAGCCAATAACGCCTGTGATCAGCTGATCAAATTGTTCTTTGGTTTGGTACATATGTTTTCCCGGTTAGTTATCCAATAAAAATCTTCGTGCCCTCTTTCCTCTCCTTATCTCCGTGTTGTCAAACCACTACGAGCTCATAAAACTCCTCCGGCTGCAAATATTTCTGCGCCAGTTGCTGCAACTCCTCCGCTGAAGTATTCTTTATCGCATCCACTGATTTGTAGAAATATGATTCATCTAATCCGTTCAACAGCAGGTTCTTCCAGCGGCTGATGATGTGAAACGGACCGTCCAGGTCGCCGAGGATCGTCCCCATCAGGTAGTTGCGCACCAGCTGCAGTTCTTCATCATCCACCGGTTCATTCCGCAATTCTTCCATTTCAAAATACACTTCCTGGATAGTGGCTTCGCACACATCACGCCCGGCTTCGGTGCTGATCATCCACGCACTGTCGCCGATATGATTCTGAATATAACTGTGAATGCCATACGTATATCCTTTGTCTTCCCGGATATTACTCATCAGCCGGGAACCGAAGAAGCCGCCGAACAACGCATTCAGCAGTTGCACCTTCGGAAAATCGGGATGGTGCCGGTTGGGAAACGAACGGGCCATGCGGATCGCTCCCTGCACCCCATTGGGATCATTCACCAGCCGGTATTTCTTTTCGGCAGCAGGTACTACGGGATGCGTAATAACGGGCATGGATTGCTGATTCAACGGCAGACTTCCAAACCATTCATTGAGCTGCGCTTCAAAATCGGGCGGCAGCACACCGGCGGCAAAGATGATGCAGCGGCCATGGCGGTAGTACTGGTTGTAAAATTCAACGAGGGATGCTTGCTGCAATGCCTCGTACTGCTCGTAGGAACTGTACTGACCGTAAGGATGCTGCTCACCGAATACGTAGGCATCAATGAGACGGGCGGCTACAAAATCACATTTCTTCAGATTCACATCCAGCCGCTGCCGCATGTTCTGTTTGTAAATGGCGAGTTCCTGTTCGGGAAAGATCGCATCGGTCAGCAGCTCCTGGATCACCGGCAGCAGGGCGTTGAGGTGCTTGACGGGTGTATGCAGACTGATCGTTGCCGTTTCGTTGTAACAGCCACGGTTGAGAAAGGCACCGTAGTATTCAAAATGCTCATTGATTTCAAACGCCGATTTCTTCGACGTGCCGTTCTTCAACAGGAAGTTGGTGGTGGCGGCCACGAGGTGTTGGGTATCGTACCAGTTGCCGGCATAAAACACCAGCTCCAGGCTCAACACTTCCTGTGTGCCGGCTTCCACGGCAATCACTTCCACGCCGTTATCGAGCACCAGCTTGCGGTAGGGCTTCAGGTGTAAGTCAAACTCGGTGGCGTCTTTGATCAGGGGCGGATTGATTCTGTCAAGTAGTTGTGTGGTCGTACTCATGTGTTTACCTTATTTGAAATATCGTTTCATGAACGGATTGTTAATCATTAAGCGGGAAGAATGATGAACCGTTAGAATTCTGGCTGTTCTGGAGCTTAGTTTGTATATAACTCTGAATTTATAAACTGAAACTTCTCGTATGGATGGATTAGAAACTTCTTTTACAATCTTTCCAATTTCAGGATGCTTCGACAAAGAATCAATTTGTTCTATCAGTTTTTCCATCAGCATCTCTGCGTTCTGCACCGATTCTTCGGAAACATACTCATAAATACGCCTGATATCAGTTTGAGCCTGTCTGCTTATTTTGATTTTGACCATCCCCGCATTTCCTTTTTAAAGAGGTCCCAATCTTTTTCCTTTCCCTGGGCAACGTCTTTCAGTCCCTTTTCAATTTTATACAACAGCATTAGCTCGTTCAATAGCTTTTCGGAAGAGTAGCTTTTCGGAACAGAGGTGACTTTTTCCTGAATTTTTTTTACAGTAAGCATAATTTCTTTGTATATCTTAAAGTTACAACTATTTCTGCGCCAGGTAATACAACGTATTACTGTTGCGTTCGTCAAAAATGCGTTCACTTTCGCTGCGTAACTCTTCGGCGGTGATGGCCTGGTATTTCTCCAGCTCGGTGTTCATCAGCTGTGCATCGCCCAGCAGTTCGTAAAACGCTAAACTGTTGGCACGGCTCATCACGCTCATATCTTCAAACAGAATCGTGCTTTCGGTTTTGTTGATCACCTTCTGCAATTCCTTCTCACTCACTTTCTCTTCCACCAGTTGCTTCAACTCGGTCTGCACGGCCTGTTCTGCTGTTTGGGCGCTGATCCCTTTCACCAGCTTCCCGTCAATGCACACCAGTCCGGCATCCAGACTGCCGAAATGGTAACAATCAATATTGCTGAACAGCTGCCGCTCTTTCACCAGTTTCTGGTACAGGCGGGAGGAAGCGCCGCCTCCCAGGATATCCGTGATCAGATCGGCCACATAATACCCCGCTTCCATGCGGCTGCTCATATGCCAGGTTTTCAAAAACGCATCCAGCGGCACATCGGCCGTTACTTCCAGCCGGCGGGCTTCCTGCTGTGCTGACTCCTGCGGTAACTGCCGTACATACTTCGTACCCGCAGGAATCGGCCCGAACCATTTCTCCGCCAAGGCTACTACGTTACTTGTCTTCACATTCCCCGCCACCACCAAAATGGCATTGCAGGGTGTGTAGTGTTTGAAGAAAAACTGCTTCACATCTTCCAGCCGGGCTTCTTCAATATGCTGCAGGTCCTTTCCAATGGTCATCCAGCGGTACGGATGCTCTTTGTAGGCCAGTTCCCGCATTTTGTGCCACACATCACCGTAGGGTTTGTTGAGGTAGTGTTCTTTAAACTCTTCGCTCACTACTTTGCGCTGCACATCCAGGCTTTTTTCACTGAAGGCCAGGCTCAGCATGCGGTCGCTCTCCAGCCAAAAAGCGGTTTCAATATTTTCTGCCGGTAACTGGCAGTAATAATTCGTTAAATCGTTGGTGGTATAGGCGTTGTTTTCGCCCCCGGCCAGTTGCAACGGATCGTCATACGTTTCAATGTTAATGGAGCCGCCAAACATCAGGTGTTCAAACAGGTGCGCAAAACCGGTGCGGTTGGGATCTTCATCCCGTGCCCCCACATCATACAACACATTCACCACCGCCATGGGCGTGGAGTTGTCTTCGTGTACGAGTAAGCGCAAACCGTTGGAGAGGGTAAACCGTTCAAATTGAATCATAAACTTGTGTCTTCAGGAAACGTGAAAAGAGGGCAAAATTCGGTAAAAAGCAGGCCAATGCAAAAACAGTTTCGGCCTCAGCGCAGGATGCTGCCCACCCGCAGATCGATCATCATGGGCTGGTTGTTGCGGAAAATGATGACGTTGAGTTTGTCACCTGCCTGCTGCAGCAAGGCTTTATACTGTTGAATGTTATTGGAGAAATTGCTGTTGATGGCAAAGATCACATCACCCGGACGAAACCCCGCTTTTTCGGCCGGTGAACCCTGCTGTACTTCGGTGATCACCACCCGACCATCAATAAAATAATAGTTCATGCCGGTGTACGAGTAGTCGAACTGATCCCGCATGTGACTGTTGGGGGTGAGATGGATGAGCCGGGCAGGATAGTTGATCACTTTGTTGAACCGCCGCAGCAAATCGTTGCCAATCAATCCCGCCTGGTCGGGGTAGTTGAACACATTCACCGAGTCCTTATAAATATGCACGGGCACTTTGCGGAATTTGTACGGACCAATCCGCACCCGTTTGATGGTGGACAGTTTCATGGTGATTTTTCCGGCAATGCCTTCCACCTGTGTGCTCACAATTTTCTTGTGCGGCGCCAGCAGGGAGCTGTCTTTCATATACTGCTCGCTGAGCATGATGCACAGCCCGGCGCCGGTATCAAAATACAGGCGGCTGAGCAACGTGCGGGCATCCGATACTTCATGTTCCGTTACCGGGATGGTGGCAAACTCCGGGTACAGGAACATGCCGCCACGTGGATAGTTGAACTTACCCGGTGTGTACACCGATATTTCATGCTTGTCGTAGTCCAGCGTTACAATAAACCGGCGCAGGAAGGAGTAGCCAATGATGCCATCCACCCGTATGCCGTACACCTCCGTTAAAATTTCGTAGTCGTTGATGTGAAAGTCGAGATTGTCCACATCCAGCCCCGGAAAATGCAGCGTGCCCTTGCGGTAAAAGCTCAGCTGCCGCACCCCGCCAATGCCCCGCACCGTACGGTCGCTGGGCTCCAGCGGTAGTTTGTAGTAAGACGCCGTGAGTGTGTCGAGCGAAATGCCACCGCTGCCCGTATCGAGTATGAAGTTGAGCGTATCGGTAAACTTGTCGAGCCTGGCCTTGAGCACCACAATGCCCCCGTTCAGCTGCAGGTATTCAAACCGGGCCAGCAGGGTGGCCGGCGGCATATCCTCCTCCTGGGCCCGGGCAGACGTGGCCGTCAGCAAACAAACCAGCAAAACACAAATCCACTGCTTCATATACCAATATTGACGAATCCTCTTACAACAGACAAACAAAATAGGATAAACGCTTCGTGGACGGTAAGGATGGAGGCTGTACTTTTGCTGCCAACAGGCGAAACAAATACCATGAAGCTCAACGAACTCTATCAAAAAGCATTGGCCTTTGAATTCCTCACGGTGGACGAAGGCATGTATTTATTTGAACACGCTCCTTTAACCGAGCTCATGTACGTGGCCGATGAGCTGCGCAAGATCCAGGTGCCACACGGCAAAGTAACCTGGCAAATCGACCGCAACGTCAACACCACCAATGTGTGCATTGCCAACTGCAAGTTCTGCAACTTCTTCCGGGTGCCCGGTCACGCCGAAGCGTATATTACCGATATCGACACCTACAAAGTGAAGATTGAAGAAACCCTGCGCTGGGGCGGCGATCAGCTGCTGCTGCAGGGCGGTCACCACCCCGAACTGGGACTCGATTTTTACACCACCCTGTTCAAACAACTGAAACAACTCTATCCCAACGTCAAGCTGCATGCGTTAGGTCCGCCCGAAGTGGCCCATATCACCAAGCTGGCCAAGAGCACCCACCACGAAGTGCTGAAAGCCCTCAAAGAAGCCGGCATGGATTCGCTGCCCGGCGCCGGTGCAGAAATACTGATCGACCGGGTGCGCCGCCTCATCAGCAAAGGCAAGTGCGGGGCACAGGAGTGGCTCGATGTGATGCACGAAGCCCACAAGCTGTACATCACCACCAGCGCCACCATGATGTTTGGCCATGTGGAAACCCTGCGGGAACGCTTTGAGCACCTGGAGAAAATCCGGGAAGTGCAAAGCCGCAAGCCTGCCGATGCCAAGGGATTTTTAGCCTTCATTCCGTGGACCTTCCAGGATGTGGACACCCTGCTGGCGAAGATCCGGGGCGTGCACAATCTTACTACAGCCGAAGAATACATCCGCATGATTGCCATGAGCCGCATCATGCTCCCCAACATTAAAAACATACAGGCCAGCTGGCTCACCGTAGGCAAGCAAACGGCACAACTGGCCCTGCATGCCGGCGCCAACGATTTCGGCAGCATTATGCTGGAAGAAAACGTGGTGAGTGCCGCCGGTGCGCCCCACCGCTTTACGTACAAGAGCATCCAGGAAGCCATCCGGGAAGCCGGCTTTGAACCCCAGCTCCGCAACCAGCAGTACGAGTGGCGGGAGCTGCCGGCGACGATTGAAGAGCAGGTGGTGGATTATTAGAAGGGGGAAGGTGGAAGGTCAAAGGTTAAGGGTTGAGGGCGGAAGGTTGAAAACCCCGACCGATAGCGTCGGTGGCGGAAGGCATGAAGCGGCCTGAACGAAAATGATGCCCCGGTCGGGACGCTGAGGCGGCCTGAACGATGAACGATGATCCCACCCGGTCTCACGACCTGACAGGTTAAGCCCTCATTTACCGCCTGCCACCAGGCAATCAGTTACTCCAAGGAAACCAACCTGTCAGGTCAAACGCCCCTTTATGCAGCAGCAGGAACGCCTTTAAGTTGCCTTTGACTGGCCTTTGCGTGGTAGTTGCCCCGCTACAACAAGAACTCCTTTTCTGCGCCAGGGATCTGATGGTTGAGTGTTGCCTGCTGGCACGCCTTGCGGAAACCCAACCTTGACCTGCACCAGCCCCACCCGCAGCCATTAACACCGTTGACAAGCGCTCCCCCACCTCCCCAGCCTAAGGTTACAATTGCACAGGTGAACCACCTGCCTGACCCCTGCACCCCGAACGCCTTTACTTTGCCGCATCCCGGCAGTATGAATAACGGCAGAACATGAATGAAAAAATATTCTACTTTTAAACTGTACTAAGAAATGAAGCGCCTTCGGAAGGCTTGATGTAAGAACTAAAAAGAAATGAAATTAGAAAGCCGCAAACAACAAGTAACACCCTTACCGCACTTCTTAATCAGACTCGGGCGCTATGGACTTTTTGCATTTGGTTTAATCGTACTTTCTGTTTTGTTTGGTACAGTTGGTTATCATCATTTTGGACAAGCCTCCTGGATTGACAGTTTCCATATGGCTTGTATGATTTTGACAGGAATGGGACCGGTTGTAGAAATGACTACACCTACAGCCAAACTATTTTCATCAATCTATGCTTTGTATAGCGGAGTCGCATTTTTAAGTATAACAGCCGTATTCTTTGCGCCCATCATTCACAGGCTTTTACACATTCTCCACGTTGAACAGGACGACGATGAAACCTGACGGACAAAGAGCCAACGGTTTCGGCAGCATTCTGCTGGAAGAAAACGTGGTGAGTGGCGGGAATTGACGGGGATGATTGAAGAACAGGAGGTGGATTATTAGAAGGTGGAAGGTTTAAGGTTAAAGGTTAAAGGTTAAGGGTTGAGGGCGGAAGGTTGAAAACCCCGACCGATAGCGTCGGTGGCGGAAGGCATGAAGCGCCCTGAACGATCATGAAACACCACCTCCCCCGCCTTACCTTACACTTGCCCAGCCAGCACACTTGCTTACCCCCTGCACCCACAACGCCTTTACCCTGCAGCATCCACACAGCATCGATGCACCATCCCTGCCGGTAAACGAACGGCGCCGTTAGCAAAAAATTCTGCAAAGGGGTTATTGCGGGGGTGAGGTGGGGGGTGTAACAAACCACCACAAACATGTAAAATCGGGTATTGATACAAACCGGAGGGAAAGCAATTGGATTGATAAACAATTCGGTATACTTTTAAGTAGGCGTAATGGTTGCGAAAACACAAACGGCAGCGGTCATTGAAAGGGCACTGACAATACAGATAACTCTTTAACTTAATAAAGCAGCAAACAGTATGACCGAAGAACTTTTATACAGCATCCCGCAGTGGATTATCGGACTCGGTACGCTTGTTCTGTTAATTCTTGCTGTAGAAATTGGTTACTGGATCGGACGAAAAGCCAATGTTGAAATGACACAGCCAATGAAAACGCAGATTTCAACGATACAGAATGCTATCCTGACCATATTCACGTTTCTCCTCGGCTTTACGTTTGCTATGGCTCTTTCCCGGTTCGACAACCGAAAGCAAATGGTTGTTAAGGAATCGAATGCCATAGGAACAGCTGTATTAAGGTCTAAACTATTGCCTGAAAATCAACGGGCCAAAATGAACGAACTGTTTCGGCAATATGTGAATGTAGAGTTCAGTATAACGTCCCGGGCAAATGTTCCCTTAAAGGAACGACAAGAACAAAACCGGGAAGCAAAACGACTTCAGGGGTTACTGTGGGATGAAGCATTTGCTGCTACTGAAAACAATCCGCTTTCTGTACCCGCAGGACTCTTTGCAACTTCCATTAACCAACTTATTGATGTCAAGACAGAACGTGACATTGCCATCTCAAATCACGTTCCTGAGATCGTATTGCTCGGACTTTTACTTTTTGCTGCCTTAGCCATTGGCATCCTTGGTTATGGTAACGGACTGGCAGCGACCCATGCCCGTTATCCTGCCATCATCTTATGCATCGTCATTACAATTTCATTCATCCTGATCATTGACCTTGACAGACCCAATCGTGGGCTTACAAAAGTTAGCCAGGAAAGTATGGTTGACTTAATGACCATTATTAATGAGGCTGGCAAAAAATAAATGTTCCTGCAACCAGGCAGGTTGAGCCCCTCTTTGCAGCCAGCCATCAGGCGTACCGTTTTTACAAGTACCCGAACCTGGCCGGGATCTGCGACGCCCTGAACGATCATGAAGCACCAACTCCCCCGCCTTACCTTACACTTGCCCAACCAGCACCCTTGCTTACCCCCTGCAGTACGAACGCCTTTACCCTGCTGCATCCATACAGCATCTATGCAGCATCCCGGCGGCAAAGCCTGCGTTGGGCTTGCTGAAAAAATACCACAAAAGGGTTATTGTGGGGGTAACCGGATGGGAGTAACTTAAAGCACATTGTGTAAAGAATATTTGATAATTTGAAAGACTCAGTAGTAAGAGAAACTTTAAACTTTTTAAATGAATTGCACATTTTTAATAAATAGGAATAGCTTGGCATACATATTAAAAACAAAGAAAAGATGATTAAAGTATTCATTACAATCTTGACAATTGCATTATTAATGAGCTGCAAAGAAAATATTAGCATTAATAAACAAGATTATGAGAAACTAAAAAGCGAATTAGATGAATGTAAAAGAACTGTAGAAAAACTAAGTAATACTCCTCAAATGCGTTTAGCAACAGCCATCAGGTTTCGTGAAAACAATAAAATTAAAGAAGCAAAAAGTGAATTGAAAAGTATAATTGAAATATTTTCCGGCACTGAGGAATCAAAAAGTGCCACTCAAATTTTAAGGGAGATCGAAGACTTTGAGCAGAAAGAAAAAATTGAAGCCGAAAAAAAGAAACTACTAGGATTTAAGGCATTAAAGGAAACATCAACTGCAAAAGTTGGAGAAGTTAGTCTACGGTTTTCAAGCATCAATTCTGTTTCACAATGGAACTTTGACGACTATGGAAGCGAGTATAGACTTAGGAAAGCTGAAAGGGGAAATATTTACATTAATGCAAAAGTTGCGATAAGTGCAGAAAACAAAGATCCATTGTTGCCACCAATTGCTGTTTATAAAGCAGAAAATGGAGAATTGAGACTTCTTGGAATTATGGGATATGAATTTGTACGTTGGAAAGATTACGGCTCATATTTGGGTAATTATGCAGACTACGGTAATGACTTTTCCCACACTAAGACGATTCCTTTTTCTTGCGGACTTGAAATAACTCAAAATGACCTCAGTACAAATGCAATTTTAATAGTAGTTAAAAACGAAAATTGCTTTTCTAGAATCACTAACAGACTTAGCAACCCTCCTGTGAGTTACAAAGAGTCTACTTGTAATGTTAAAAATAAATTGACAATTGGCGACTTTGATAAAGAGTATATTTTATTAAAAGTATTTAATCGAATCAAACTTTAAACCAAAACTGGCGCAGGTCTCCCGACCTGTGCTGGTACGTTACTTGTTCTTTCCGGCGAAGAAAAGCAAAACATTCATTGTAACATCCCCGCTGGGAGTCATGGGTTAGAAAGTAATTTTTTAGAAATTCTTTGAATTGTTAAATGAAATAAAATTAATCAAATGCCATGTTCTTCTTGTAAATATTGGATGAGGGGTGGAGCTGAAATTTCTGATCAGATCGTACAAATAAGCGAAGATGATAATGGTTCCTGCTTTTCAACAGATGCCAAAGACAGTATCATACGAACAGAGCAGTCTGATAGCTTCCTTTCAATTCAACTTATTATGGGAATAACAAGCGGGTTGTATACGAAGCATCATTTTGAATGTAAATATTATGAGGATAGAAAATAGGAGAGTTCAATGATTGTTCCTATTCATTGTTCTCAGCCACGTCTCCTGCAAGGCACGTGGTGCACTCCAAACTAATTTAATTTTATGAAAAAAATGCTTTCCTACATTCCGACGATTATTGGTTATATTTTTTTAATTCCTGCTTTAGTTGGGGTTGTCTTATTTTTTCTAGACATCGTTTCAATAACATTAGACAGTAATAAATTTTGGTTTGGTTTTTTTAGAAATAGTTCAAGTGGTCGTGATTACGATTCAAACGGTATTGCGGCTTTGTCATCACCCATACCAATATACCTTGGATTAATGGCAATTGCTGGTGCATTGCTTATTAAAGGTAACAAGGATTATAAATAGATGTCTAAAATGAAAACATCTTAACAATACAACTCTCAACGCTCAACGCAACAATTAACTCTTATAAAAATTATGATTAGTTATACAACTGGCGTTATTTTTTTACTTTTGGGTATTGCCTCCGTTTTAGTTTTTCGGTTTTACAGAGGTAAGTTTTCATTTTTATTCTTGACAATTGGCTTGGGTCTAATAATTTCTTTTTATGTAATGGACAAGGTGACTATTTTAAATAGCCTCGACAAAAAAGAAGAACGGCTTGCTTATAGGCAATCAATATTCTTCTCGTATAAAAATGGTAAAAAGGAATACGTTCCTATAAAAAAATCAACTTTGATAAATGATACTGAAGAAGAATTAGTAATTGAAAAAATTGAATATGGAACTTCTACTTATTTTATTGGCGACAATGTTATTGACTCAGTAAAACCTTACTCAAGTAAGAATATTTCGTATGAAATAAATTTTTTCAACAACACTCCTCCGAGTTCAATTTGGGTAAAGGGTGGTCGTTCAAAAACAAAGTATTGGATACATAAAAAACAAGTTTTTTAGTACACCCCCACTGGCGCACTTGTTCCGCAGGATCACCTACTGCCGGTTGAATCAGCCGGTCTGTGTCCGGATTTCACAAAAAGAAATTGCTTTTCAAAAACTGGTTGACAGCACGGCAATACGCTTGCCCCAGCGTGCTTTGAACCATTGAGCCGTTGTGTGTTCGAATCCCGATACAAGCGGGTAGAATTAGTCGGCGTCAAGTGATCCGCTGAAGCGGAACACTTGCGCCAACAAAGGAGGTTGTGTAAAAAAGGAAGTGTAAGTAAATAACAGGCATCTGGTTACAAATACGCAACGCCCGGCCTGCAAATATAACCCGCAGGAGATGTTGCCGTAAAACAGACTCCATACCACATCAGCCACTCTTTCAAAACAATCACTTTAATAATACACATAAATTGAATTTAAAGACTATCTTACTCCATTATTTAAGTTATGAGCGGAAATAATAAAAGGAACTACGATTCCCTTGAAATAGAAAAAGGCAAACAGCACATCATTGTAGAGATTATAGAATATATTCCCAATGCTGTAATGAGCCGTACCATTATTAAAAAAATAACCGGCAATGTTACCGCCATGTCGTTTAGTGAGGGTGAAGAACTGGATGATAAGCTCCTTCCATTTGATAACTACATACAGATTATTGATGGTGCTGCAGATATTACCATTGGCAATAATGCCCATCACCTTAAATTAGGTTCCGGTATTGTTATTCCTGCACATACCGTGCACCGGTTTAATGCCAACAAGCAATTTAAGATGATCTCTACCATTATTAAAAGCGGTTATGAAGATGCACCAATTACTTCCTAGCTCCATTGATTTTTTAATGGTCAACTCCTTCCAGGCAACGTATCCTGTAAGGGACCTTGCGTAACTCGAAGCAATACTTTCTTACCCCCTCTGGCCTTTAGGTTTGTATTAATCATTAACCAAGGGATTTAGGAACTTAGTAAGTGATAAGTTAACCTGGCGGCACAGGTAAACTACCCCACTGGCCAGGTAAGACCTATCTTGCGATTTAGACCTGTGCCGCTTACTTGAACAGG
>CALRLY020000011.1:0-67070 GCA_943368955.1 Chitinophaga pinensis | reverse complement strand
TGTTCAAGTAAGCGGCACAGGTCTAAATCGCAAGATAGGTCTTACCTGGCCAGTGGGGTAGTTTACCTGTGCCGCCAGGTTAACTTATCACTTACTAAGTTCCTAAATCCCTTGGTTAATGATTAATACAAACCTAAAGGCCAGTTGAGAGAAGAAGAGTTAGTAACTAACTACCTGGCGCCCGATTGTGAACGAAGTATCGTAAACAGGAGTTTTACATGTAACATTCTTAAACTTGCTTGTTCCGGGTCGTTTTTATTGTAATCCACAAGTCCATGTTTATAGTTCAGATCAAGACTCCAATTCTTTAGAGTAGCCATTATGCCAGCTGTAATTCTAAAGTCGTTTACTTCCGGCAACCCGCCTGATCTGCCAATTGAAGTAAGTATGCCAGATTGGTCAACAAAATCAAAATCATCGCTATAACTTAGCCTGAAACAATATTCAAATCCCCCATGTAATACGATGCCCATTTTACCCTTTGAAAAAATGCGTCCGATTTGTGGGTTGACTGACAAGAACTCATATGTATTACTAAATACACCGTTTGTTTTAAAATTGCCAGTCGGACTAAGTACACTATCACTTTCCAATCCGGAACCTGTATTTTCATATTGTGCATTCAGCAAAAAGTTCCATGCAGATGATATTGGTAAATCCAACTGTAGACCAACAAGAAAATTGCTTTTGATTTTTTTGCCAAAATGATTTCCAATTGAATCTACTGCTAATGGAAAGGGTAAGCCATTCCTGTAATAATTTGATTTTTTTACTGACCCCAATCCGCCAAAGTATGAAATCCCTGTGCCTGTATAAACCTTCATATTCTTTTTATACTGTGCCTTGCTGAAAATGGGAAACGAGAAAAAAAATATAAAAAGTAAAAGGGGTATCTTACTCATAAAAAAATTTAGTTAAAAAACGGTGACGTTGTGTGTGAAATTGTATGCAAATACAAAATAATTCATAGAGTATTTGCTTTTTGAAACTATAAACAGCAATCGCACGCTGGCGCAAGAAACGTTTACCCAGTAGCGGGTTCTGCAGTTTCGTTTACGCTTCTCATTTGTTCATGCTTGAAATATGAAAGGGGCATTTGCTTTGCTGAGGTGCGGTTTCCCAGGCCGGATCATTGTAAAAAAAAGCCGGGCGCACCACTTCATTACTGTATTCCTGGTGAAATACGTTGAGCGATGAACCCGAAAGCGGCGGAACAATCCAGCTCCAATCGGCCGTTACACTTCTTCCTGCTGCTTCTTCATTGCGAATAAATTTTATAAACTGTTCCGATGCCGCATGATGATCTGTAAGTGTCACGCCCGCTTTTTTAAATGAATAAAAAACGGCCTCGTTTAAAACAACCAGTGCTTTGTCTTTCCGGAAAGGGTCACTCTTTTCCTGTTTCAATCCCATTCTATCAGCAATGCGGGGGAGTTGATTGTATCTTTTTTCATCGCCCAGGTTGCGGGAACCAATTTCGGTTACCATATACCAGCCGTTGAATGGTGCTGCAGGATACAGGATGCCACCCAGTTCAAGCACCATATCTGATATCACCGGTACTGCGTGCCATTTCAGGTTGAGGTCTTGAAACCATTTATACTCCGGATGTTCCAATTGCACCTCTGCTACAAATTGTGGATGTAACGCATACCATTCCGGCTCTTTTCCCTGTTCCTGAACAACCAGGGGAAGCAAATCAAATGCGCTGTTTGTTCCTGCCCATCCCCATTTTTTACAAAGCTGTGTAAACACCAGCTGCTCAGGATCGCCAATGATGGTTCCATCGGCTTGCCGGTGAGCGGCATAACGTATTAAATTTTTGTTCCAGATTCTGAAAGGGGTGGTACCGTCGGGTTGCCGGGGAGGAAAAACGGTAATAAGCGGAACAATTTTGCCGTTGTTGGTTGCTGTTTGCAAATGCTCTTCGAGGGCTGCCACTACTTCTGTTGTAGTGGAAGCATTTCGTTTGTCCTTCACCACAAGCGACTTCCAGTATAAACGACCAATACAACGGTTACTGTTTCTCCAGGCCATGCGCACACCGTGTTCCAGTTCTTCGAATGTATGCCGGTAGGTTCCTGCAGCATTAATTTCGTTTTGAATGGCGGTTAACCGCTCCTCCACATTCGGTAAATGCAGCTCTTCAAAAACCTGTTTGATGAACGATTCGGCCAATTGATATAAATCATGTTTCATGCGCATAAAACCGGTAAAATTACTTAGCACAATCTCATAGTGAAAAAGGTGTCTAAAGCTAACAGAGAATCGGAACTGCTACTATTCAACAGGCAGTAGCGACTAGTTGATACCAACGAAAGCAGATCAGCAATAAAAGAAAACTGCCGCAGGTTGCGAGGCAAAAACCAATGCACAACAAAAGTATGCTGCTTGCACGGGCAAGCAGCATGCTTTTTGAAAGATCTATTACTAAATACATAGACTAATACATAAAAACATAGACCCAAACATCGGTTGAATACCAGATGCTGCATGAACATAACCCTTGTTCTTTGATATTACGTAGGCAAATTTTATCGAGACTTCTGGTTGCCTGCTAACTTTATTGCACCGTATCTTTTGAAAACCGTACTACTCAATAGCTGCCTTGGGGTAATTTTTGCCTGCATTGTATTGCTGCATACTGCCGCAGCACAGGTTCCTGTTACATTCTATACAATTCAAAACAACAGTTCGCTGGCTGCAGCACAACATACTGTTACCGGTTGGAACAGCAATAATCCATTTGGGGGTGGCGCCCAATTCCATCTTCATTACGGGCAGTCGACCAATGGAGGTGGCGGGCTGGAAAGAGAAATCATGGGCTTCAATGTAGGCAACCGCTCTTTTTCGAGACAGGACGGCATGAACAGCAGTCCCTTTGACCGTGTGCTTGTAAACCGCCATCCGAACTTGCCGGGCGATACCATCAATGCTTTTTATGAGTTTACGGCAAGCAGCGGCAACAATCTGTTTCTTGCCCCTTCGTATGTATCCACACTGGAGTCGCTCATCAACAGCTATGTATGCAACCGGGGTTCTGACAATCTTTTTTCCAATTCGCCCACCACACGTTCTAATATTGAGCGTGTAGATCTGATTCAAACTACGGGCATACAGGTACTCAACTCCGCATCACAAGGCTTCCTGATTAATGAACGTGGCGGGAACGATAATTTCAAAGTGGCCGTAATCACCGCCATTAACTCCCATGGTACTCCAACTGCATTGGGCAACCTGCTGCAGATAACATCTTCCCGGTGGGGGCGCATTGGGCCTTCGATACAAACACGGGTAATGAGCCGGCGCCTGACTGCCGATGCTGCGCTGCGACCCAAAGAAGATATTGCCGCCCAAACCATCGCCGGTGTTTATATTTCCTTCGCCGACCTTGGTGTTTCCAACGGCAGCCTGGTATATGGACTTGCCATTTTCCCGAATGATGTTACCGCTGCCATGGATCTCATCGGCCTCAGCAATGTACCCACCAATACCAACCAAAACACCGATGGGGGGCTCGATATGATTGCCGGAATGGGCTATTTTATAGAAAATTTTGTGTTGCCGCAGGGAAACAGGATTGATTTCGGACTTACCCAACTGAACGGACAGGTACAGCTGCAGTGGACGCCCTCGCCTGATCTGGCCTTCAGTAAAGCCGAACTACAACGAAGCAACCAGGGCACCGACTTCAGCACCATTGCAGAGTTCCTGCCCGGTGCTATTCCATCCAACGGTTCATACATGTTCAAGGATGATCTACACGGCCTTACCACACAAGCTGTATCGTACCGCCTCCGCCTTATTGATCTGCGAGGAAATATCTATTACAGTCATGTGCGGCAGGTGCAACTGCAAAAGGCACTTCCATTTGAATGGAAGCATTATCCCGATCCCTTTACTGATCATTTACAGGTACGCTGGCGCAGCAGTTCGGCTGGCGTCATGGAGCTTTCATTACTTTCCCTGGATGGAATGGTACAACAGCAGACACGCCACCCCTTTGCTGCCGGTAGCGGGGTGCTGCATTTTTCCATACCCCCGCACCTCCCTGCCGGTATTTATTTACTGCGTACAACGGCCCATGGCAGTATAGAAACCAGAAGGATTGTTAAGAGGTAGGTGTACTACACGAAGAATGATCGCCTAACCGATAAGATCAGCTACACTAACCACCACTGGTGCAAATGTTCTGCAGGATCACTTGCGCCGGCAGAGATCTTCCGTTGCAGGCCCGACTGATTGCAGACCCTTGCGGTTCAAACAATGAACGACAAAAGGTTCTGTGAACAGTAGCCGGATTCGTGTAACTTTATAGACATCTTCCAGAACATGTTAAAATTGACTATTACAGTCAGTCTTATTTTTTTCTTACTCCTCTCCTGCAAAAGCAATTACGAAAAAATCAGACCGGCTGAAGAAAAAATTACCGAGTCAGTCTATGCCTCGGGTGTTATAAAAAGCAAAAATCAATACCAGGTTTTCTCAGCAGTTACTGGTTTGGTGGACCAGGTGCTGGTTACAGAAGGCACGATTGTAAAGAAAGGCGACCCCCTCTTTCGTTTGTCAAACAGCACGGCCCGGTTAAATGCAGAGAATGCAAAAATCGCTGCCGACTATTTGTCTGTAGCAGCAAACACCGAAAAATTAAATGAGCTGAAAATCAATATTGACCTGGCTAAACTAAAAATGGAAACAGATGCATCATTGCTGGAGCGGCAACGAAATCTATGGGCGCAGCAAATAGGAAGCCGGAATGAAGTTGATCAAAGGGCGCTTGCGTATGAAAACTCGCTGAATGCTTACAAAGCGGCCAAACTCCGTTATGCCGAATTGCAAAAGCAAATCAGCTTTCAGGCCAACCAATCGCAGAAGAACTTACAAATTTCGAATACAGTATCTGGCGATTATACGATTAAAAGCGAGGCAGAAGGGAGGGTTTACAGCATTTTAAAAGAAAAAGGTGAAATGGTAAACACGCAAAGCCCGGTAGCACTGGTAGGCGACAGCAGCACTTTTGTATTGGAATTACAGGTAGATGAATACGACATTGCAAGAATAAGACCAGGGCAAAAAATCCTGGTAAGCATGGATAGTTATAAAGGACAGGTATTTGAAGCCGTTGTTGAAAAAATAAATCCTCTTATGAGTGAACGCTCCAAGTCATTTACCATAGATGCCGGTTTTATTACACAGCCACCGGCATTATATCCCAACCTAACCTGCGAGGCCAATATTGTAATACAGGAAAAAGAAAAAACATTGACCATACCAAGGGCTTACCTGCTGGAGAATAATTATGTGCTGCTTGCCAACAAAGAAAAAAGAAAAGTAACCACGGGTTTAAAAGACTATCAGAAAGTGGAAATACTCAGTGGCGTAACCGTTAATGATGTTATCCTCAAGCCATCGCAATGAATATTCAACTGATTATCAGTATTGCCCGGTCGCTCTTACTGGCACGGTGGAAACAAACACTCGTGGCAGCAGCCGGTGTTACCTTCAGCATAACGATGTTCATAACACTGCTAAGTTTTATGACCGGCCTGAATACCTTACTGGATAGTCTTATACTCAACCGTACGCCGCATATCCGTTTATACAATGAAATAAAACCGAATCAGGATCAACCAATCAATCGCTCCGCTGCCTATAAAGATCATTACAACTTTATTCAATCGGTGAAATCGGGCAATAGCCGGCAGGAAATTTATAACAGTGCGTCTATTATGCAGGCGCTGAAGCAAGACACACGGGTATTGGGCTTTGCACCAAAAATCATTGCCCAGGTTTTTTTCAATGAGGGAACCATTGATATTACCGGTGTGGTGAATGGAATTGATGTGCAGGCAGAAAGTAAGTTGTTTCATTTTAACGATTACATCATAGCCGGCGAAGCTGCTGATCTTGGTAAAATATCCAACAGTATTGTGCTGGGGCAAGGATTGGCCCATAAGTTACTGGCTGATATTGGTGACGTACTGCAGGTTACAACAACAAAAGGAGAACGGTTTCCGCTGAAAGTGGTGGGGCATTTCCAATCCGGGATACAGGAATTTGATAAAACACAGAGTTATGCTTCCCTTGCTACGGTTCAAAAATTACTGGGAAAATCCGGTAGTTATGTAACCGACATCCAGGTAAAACTCAACGATATCAATATAGCCCCGGCCGTTGCAAAGGAATATGCACAACTGTTTCTTTCCGATGCGGAGGATATACAAACAGCCAACTCACAATTTGAAACGGGTAGTTTTATCCGCACACTCATATCCTACGCTGTAGGTATTACCTTACTGATTGTTGCCGGATTTGGTATTTATAACATCCTGAACATGATGATCTATGAAAAAATGGATTCAATTGCTATTTTAAAAGCAACTGGCTTTTCGGGCAGGGATGTAAAAATCGTTTTTCTGCTTATTGCAGTAAGCATTGGTTTCTTTGGTGGACTGGCAGGCTTATTATTCGGCTTTCTCTTATCAATGGTAATCGATCAGATTCCGTTTGTTACAGCGGCTTTGCCAACCATCAAAACGTATCCCATAGATTACAATCCTTTCTTTTATGTGATTGGATCAACTTTTTCACTGATCACTACTTACCTGGCTGGCTGGTTACCTTCCAGGAAAGCAAGCAAAGTAGATCCTGTCGTAATTATAAGAGGTAAATAGTATGAGCGAACGTATTCTTGAGGCAAAAAAAATCAATAAATATTTTCACGACCCCGTGATGGTAAAGGTGTTGACGGATATCAGCTTTACTGTCAACAAAGGTGAGTTTGTATCTGTAATTGGTAAATCCGGTTGCGGAAAATCAACCCTGTTGTACATCTTATCTACCATGGATACAGATTATGAAGGTGAACTACTGATCGATAAAGAACCCATGAAAAACAAAAAGGAAGCACAACTGGCCCGGATACGAAATGAAAAAATCGGATTTGTATTTCAATTTCACTATTTATTAAATGAGTTTACAGTTTTAAAAAATGTGATGCTTCCGGGATTGAAATTAAACAAGTATTCTGCAAAGGAAGTAGAGCACCATGCCATTGAAAAACTAAAGATGCTGGGTATTGATCAGCTGGCTTTAAAAAACGCCAACCAGATATCGGGCGGTGAAAAACAACGGGTGGCTATTGCAAGAGCTTTGATCAACAATCCTTACATCATTATGGGTGACGAGCCAACGGGGAATCTGGATAAAAAAAACAGTGAGATCGTGTTTGCTATTTTTAAACAACTGGCAGAAGAGTTTAACCAGACGTTATTAATTGTAACCCATGATCAGGGATTTGCAGAAAGAACCCATCGCATTATTGAAATGGAAGATGGGAAAATTATCCGTTAACGTTACCTGGCTTCCGGCAAACGAACAAGAGATGATGTACGGATCTTTTGTGCACAGCTGCTCCTCCGGGAAGGAACATGGTGCAAACTGAAGCAATATCATTTTACAATAACACAAGCTTCCCTTGGAAGACACTGTTTAGAACAGATCAGATGGCTTGCTTCAATGCTTCTACCGTCTTCTTTTCATTCCCGATGAAAATCTGATCGCCATTCACCACCACCGGTCGTTTGAGAAAGGTGTATTCTTCCAAAATGTACCGGCGGTAATCGGCTTCGGTAAGTTGTTGGTCTTTCAGTCCCAGCTCCTTGTACTTGATGGCCCGGCGGCTGAACAGTGCTTCGTAACTGCCGGCCCGTTGTTTCAGCTCCTCCAGCTGGGCGGGGGTGATGGGTTGGGTTTTGATATCCTGCAGTTCATATCCTTTGGCCGCCAGTTGGGTTTCTTTTAGAATCGCCTGGCAGGTGGTGCAGGTGCTGAGATGGTAGACTTTCTTCATACAATTCGATCTGTTCTGCTTTTGATAAAATGGGTCTTTCTGTTCTTTTTTCAAAATTCGTGTAACAAATTCAATCTTTGGGTCACCAATGTAACAGTCAACCGGCTCATTTGTTAAAACCAACCGCCATACAGGAACAATTTCTGCAACTGCTGAACGAAAACCAGGGCATTGTGCGCAAGGTGTGTCACCTGTATGGACGCAATCCGTCCGACAAGGAAGACCTGTACCAGGAAATTGTCATTCAGCTGTGGAAATCCTTTACCTCCTTCCGGGGAGAATCAAAGTTCAGCACCTGGATGTACCGTATAGCGCTGAATACGGCCATTTCCGACATCCGGAAGCAAAACCGTACGGTGGAACTCAGCTTCCCCGAACTACTGCCCCGGGAAGAGGCCGATACAGCCGATACCGCCAAAGAAGAACAACTGAAACAAATGTATACAGCTATTCAAAAGCTGAGCGAAGTGGAAAAAGCGATTGTCATGCTGTACCTGGAAGACAAGTCCTATGATGAGATGGAAGAAATCCTGGGTATCAGCAACGGTAACCTGCGGGTAAAAATGAACCGCATCAAAGACAAATTACGAACGATGACAAAGGAGGAAGCATATGGAACTTGATCAATTGAAAACAGCCTGGAAAGAAGTGGTGGTTGCCCCCGGCAACACATCGCAGGCGGAACTGGAGCAACTGCTGCATGCACGCTCACGCAGCCCCATCGCCAAACTGAAAAGGAACCTCTTATGGGAACTTGCTTTTGTAATTGTAATCTACGGGGCCACCATTGTCTATTATTTCCTGAACCTGCACGGTGGTATGCTGCTGCTTGCCTGGTTGTTAATTGTACTGGGCGCTTTGTATGTATGGTACTACGCCACCAAACGCAGGCTGCTGAATAAAATGGAATGTGTAAGCTGCGAAGTAAAAAGCAACCTGAGTATGCAACTGGTATCATTGGAAAAAATGGTGAAGTTATACCTGTGGGCCGGTACGTTGTTGTTCCCATTTGTTGTAATGGCCTCCCTGCTGATTGGACTTGTATATGATCCCGGTATCGATCAGACTCAAATCACCAGCCCTTTCAAATTCTATGCGTTATTTATGGGGGTCGGCCTTATCGTATCTGCTGTTCTTACGATTCCCATTTACTTCCTGAATAAATGGTATGTACATAAACTATACGGACAGCATGTAAAAAAATTACGGCAACTCGTCAACGAAATGAACGAATACCCGTTTGAAGAAAAAAAATAAAAAATATAACACACGTAGCAATGAAACATTTTTTAATCAGCACCATCTGCTTTGTCTTTGCACTCAGCATCCATGCACAACAACAAGAAAATAATTCCCTGCTGTATGAAATCAGCGGCAATGGTTTAACACAGCCATCGTACGTTTTTGGCACGATTCATATGATTTGTAAAGAAGATTTCTTTCTGCCCGAAACAGTAAAACAACCCTTCATCAATGCCAAACATGTGTACCTCGAGCTGGATATGGATGATGCCGCCCTGCAAATGAACATGATGAAGCTGGCCATGCTGCCGAAGGGACAATCGCTGCAACAACTCTTTGGTGCCGATTATCAACTGGTGGATAGTTTTTTCAAACAGTCGGGAACCTACCGCCTTTCTATGTTTAACCAGTTCAAGCCCATGATGGTGATGAGCCTCATGTACACGCAAATGCTCCCCTGCAAAACCCAGGAATCGTATGAAATGAGTTTTGTAACACTTGCCAAACAAAATAAGAAAGACATCCTGGGCCTTGAAAGTATTGAAGACCAGATGCAGGTGTTTGACAATATTCCCGACAGCCTGGAAGTTGCCAATATTGTGAAGATGGTGAAAGAATACGAGGAGCAGAAACAACAGTTTACAAAAATGGTGGCGCTGTACAAACAGCAAAATATTGACAGACTATTTGCTTACGTTAACTCTTCGCCTGATCTGATGAATGCGCAGGAAGACCTGCTCACCAAACGCAACAGCAACTGGATTCCCGTAATGGAAAAAAGCATGAAAGACGGCAGCAGTTTCTTTGCTGTGGGCGCAGCCCACCTCGGTGGCACCATCGGGCTCATTCACCTGCTGCAACAAGCAGGCTATACCGTGCGGCCGGTGAAATTATAAACCTGCATTCATCGGGGTAACTGTTTTGCAACGCAGTGCTTCTGCCCTACATTTGAACGGCAGAAACCATGCAGCACATCACGCTACTTCTTTCCAACGCTTATCCCAAGCAGCAGCTCATACAGAACCTGCTGGAACAAAGGATCAGCGGACCGTTGGCCGTCTTTGCACAGGCGGGCACGCTGCTGTTTTCGTCGTACGCTATCCAGCAACTGCTGGACGAAGAAGCGAGGCATGAAAGTTCCGGCATTGAAGCACCCCGTGCACAAAGCTTCCGTTCGCTGTCGAGCGGCGAACAGAAGAAAGCCCTGCTGCAGCACCTGTTGCAACAACAACCGCCGGTGCTGGTGCTGGACAATCCGTTTGATAATCTCGATACAGCAGCACAGGAAGAACTGAAGCAATTATTGCAGCAGGCCGCCATCAAAACCCGGCTGGTACTGCTCATTCACCGGCGCACCCATACGCTTCCGTTTATTGAACAACGGTACCAGCTTGGTGCAGATGGGTCGCTGCTGCCGTTTGAGGCAGCAACGGAGGAGTCAACAACAGGCTTCGAAGCGGCTATTCCACCTCCGCTCATTCCCCTTTCTGTAACAGATCCGGAGTTGGTGGTGTTCCGGAATGTTTCGGTTGCGTACAACGGCCGGCCGGTGTTGCAACAGATCAACTGGACCATCCGGCTGGGCGAGTTCTGGCAGCTGAAAGGGGCCAATGGCTCGGGCAAAACCACCTTGCTCACCATGATCAACGGCGATAATGTAAAAGGCTACGGGCAGGAGTTGTATTTATTCGGCCGAAAAAAAGGAAGTGGTGAAACGGTGTGGGAGATCAAAGAAAAAATCGGTTACCTCACCCCGTCAATGACCGATCTGTTCGTAACACAACACACGCTGGAAGAAATGATTCTGTCGGGCTTTAAGGATTCCATTGGTCTGTACACACAACCCACCGACCTCGAACGGCGTACCGCTTTTGATTGGCTGCAATGGCTGGGGCTGCAGTACAAAGCCAAACAGTTGTTCCGCCTGCTCAGCAGTGGCGAGCAACGCATGGCGCTGATTGCAAGAGCGATGGTGAAACATCCGCCGCTGCTGCTGCTCGATGAACCACTGATGGGTCTTGACGAAGCCAATGCACAGAAAGTGATTGTCCTGATCAACCGCCTGGCTGCAGAAAGCCGGTCGGCCCTTGTATATGTTTCTCACCAGCAGGAACCGGGTCTGCAGCCGCAGCAGGTATTGGAGCTACTAAAAACGCCCAACGGATCCGTTGGGCGTGTGGTGATCGTTTGATCAGAATAATTTATGCTCGAGGTACACCGGCATCATATTCTTCCAGGTGTTCCAGTCGTGTGGCCATTCTTCGCCCCACACATCGAGGTTGTAATTGATTCCTTTATCGTATAAAATTTTTGCAAAGCGTCCGCTGCTGGTGGGATCCTCATAGGCACCGCTGCCGGTGAGGATGTGAATGTGCGGACTGCGGCGTATCTGCTCCAGGGTGCCATGATCGGCCAGGTTGGGCATGTAGTGCATGGGGCTGTTGTAGTATACCTGCTCATCCCAGTAACCTTTGGTGTATTCGGTCAATTCATACACACCGCTCATAGCCACCACGCCATTGATCAGATCGGGGCGTTTGAGAAACAGGTTCATGCTGTGCAGGGCACCAAACGAAGCGCCGCTCACATAAATGGGTGTTTCCCAGCTGCTGTTGTTACGGATAAACGGAACCACTTCGTTGTAAATATATTCGTTGAACTGGTTGTGCCGGATGGCTTTGTGCTCGCCTTGCATTTCATTGTTGAGCCAGCTTTCGGTGTTGATACTGTTCACGCTGTACACCTTTACCTTGCCGGCTTCAATCCAGGGGCGCATGGTTTCCAGCAGTTGAAAGCGTTCATACTCCAGGTAATCGGCGGCGGCCGTAGGCACCATCAGCAAGGCGAAACCGTAGTGACCGTAAACGGCAACCGGCATTTCTTTATTCAGGGCCGGACTGTACCAGCTGTGTATTTCTCTTCTCATAGTTATATGATTTACGCAGTGGCTTCTCCTGCTGCAGGGCCACCCATGGATGCAATATCACGGTCGAAGAAATACATACCTCCGGGATCAGTACCAATCAGCTTCAGTTTGTCCATAATCTTGCGGGCCAGCGCTTCTTCTTCAATTTGTTCGCTCACATACCATTGCAAAAAGTTATGGGTGGTGTAGTCTTTTTCTTTCAGGCAGATATCAACCAGTTTATTGATTTCTGTACTTACCAGTATTTCATGATCCAGCACCTGCTGAAACAGTTCCTTCACGCCTTTCAGTTTGGAGGGAGGCTGTTTGAGAGCAGGAACCACTCCGTGTCCGCCCCGCTCATTGATAAACTTCAGGAGCTTGAGCATGTGCATCCGCTCTTCATCGCTGTGTTGAAAAAGAAAGGTGGCAATTCCTTCATAACCTTGTACTTCGGCCCAGGAAGCCATGGCAAGATATATCTGGGAAGATTCTGCTTCAAGGATTACCTGTTGATTCAGGGCCTTTTCAATTTTAGGGTTTAGCATAACTACAATTTTAAGTTTTGCAAATTTACGGAGAAGGGGCCGCCCGCAGGCCGGAAATCTGTTACAAAACTCATAACTCCCGATTGCGTAAACATTCAAGCCCGGTTTCTTGTTACATTTGCACCTGTTTTGACGCCGCCGGCTCAAACAGGAACTCAAACCATAATTGTACGCACCATGATACAGACAGGAAACCCCGTTATCAGCATTTATACGGAAATGACGCCCAACCCGGAAACGATGAAGTTTGTGGCCAACAAACTCCTCTATCCCGGCAAAAGCATTGATTTCCCCGAAATCGGATCTGCCGACGCTTCACCCCTGGCACAGGAGCTGTTTGGCTTTCCGTTTGTGAAAGCGGTCTTTATTGCCAGCAATTTTGTGACCATCACCCGCACGTCAGCCGATACCGACTGGCAGGAGGTGATTCCCTCCATCCGCCTGTTCCTGAAAGAATACCTGGAGGCCGGCAAGCCCGTGGTTGATGAAGCCAAAGTACCCCAGGCACCCAAAGAAGAAGTGGTGTTCAGCGGCGATGAAGCCGATGTGGTGAAACGCATCCAGGACATTCTCGATAACTACGTAAAACCAGCCGTGGAAATGGATGGCGGCGCTATTCAGTTCAAAAGTTTTAAAGACGGTAAGGTGAATTTAATGTTGCAGGGAAGCTGCAGTGGTTGCCCCTCTTCCATGATTACATTAAAGGCCGGTATTGAAGGAATGATGAAACGCATGATTCCCGAAGTACAGGAAGTGGTGGCGGAAGCAGAGTAAAGCCCCCGGCCCCTGAAGAGGAGTGGAAAACATTGATTTTTGCGAAGAATGATACAGAAAGCGGTGCAAGAGTGCCGCTTTTTTTATACCTGCTTCGTGTAACTCCGGCACCTCTGTTTCTCTGTGTTGAAATTCCTTCAACTCCTGACCCATTTCACGCCCCGTTCTCTCAAATAACCCAGCACAAAATCAAAACAACGTTGATCCCCTCCAATCAATTCGGGTGGAAATACTCCTGTTTCTGTGAAGAGGCCCTGCGTGAGCAGGTTTACAGCAGCGGTACAGGTATAGCCGGTGGTGCGGGCCATGGAGGAAATTTTCGTGGCCGGATCATAGAAATCGAGCAGAGTGTAGGTGATGGTGTTGCCTTCTCCCCGCAGCACCACTTTCATGACTGTGAGTTCCTGCTCTTCTTCGCCCAGCTTCCATTGTTCGAGTAACTGTTGAGAAGTGAATTGCAGCGGCGTTACCGGAACGCCATTGACCGGGATGGGCGCTGTGCTGAAAAAGCCGCTTTGCTGCAGCGCCAGAATCAGGTCCACATGCCCTGGATAGCGGAGTGTTTGCTCCAGCTGGTTGGGAATATGCGCCATAGTGAAAAGCAAGCTCCGCAATCCATCGGTATTAAAGGCTTCGAGTGTGCCCACTCCTTCAAATTCCATAAAGTGGCGGTCGGTCAGCGCCGGCCTGGTGACGAGTTCGCCGTTCTCCCGGAAGCGGGCGGGGCGGGTGTATTCTTCAATAACATCAATGGGCGAAAACGGTGCCTTATAGAAAAAAGGCGGCTGCGGATGTTGGGGCAATCCACCTACATAAATTTCAAACGCATCAATCTTCAGTTCGGCATTGTACCGGCCAATAATCCAGTTGCTCATGCCGGGCGCCACACCACAGTCAACAATAGCCGAAACGCCATACTCTTTTGCCAGTGCATCCAGCTGCAGGGTATCTTCGGGTGAAAAGGAAATGTCCACCACATTCTTCCCGGCAAGAATGACATGTTTCAATGCTTGAAAGCCCAGGAAGCCGGGCACCGCCAGCACCACCAGGTCAAACGGTTGCAGAAAAGAAGCGTACGCTGCTGTATCGGCCAGGTTGCGTTGCTGCACTTGTATAGCCGGATTGCGCTGCTGCAATAACGACAGGTTGGTGGCTGAACGATCAAAAGAAATAACATGATAGTCTGTTGCCAGATCAAGGGCAATGGCCCGGCCCACCATACCGGCGCCGAGTACAGCAATCGTTTGTTTCTTCATGCTGCAAAGAAACAATTTCTGCCGTTTTGATTCATAGCGTCAGGAAAACATTACTGATGCTTGCCTTTAAAATCTTCCATGCTTTTGTAAATACCAAACCACCGGCCAATAACGGTGTCGGCCCAGCGCTGTGGTAAAATACCTTTGAAGAAGGGTAGGGCGTAGACCAGTCCGGGCATACGGACAAATAGTTTATTGGCCTTCACGCCGTTAATGATTTTCCGTGCTGCTTTTTGCGGATCAAGGATGGGAACCAGCGGCGATTTTACGCCATGAAACATACCAGTGTTGATGTAAAACGGTGTTACAGTGGTAACCCGCAGCTGTTTTGAAATTTGCTCCAGTTCCAGCCGCACACTTTCGCTCCAGCCGATGACCGCCCATTTGCTGGCTACATACACTGCCATTTTAGGATTGGCGGTCATACCTGCTGCCGAAGCAATATTCACCAGGTGACCCGATTTACGTTCGATCATGCCGGGTAAAAACTCCAGCGCCACATGCATTAACGCATCGGTATTGATGCTCATGGTAAAATCAATATCCCGGTGGGTGTGTTCATGAAATTCTTTCCCGATGATGATGCCTGCATTGTTGAACAACAGATCCACTCCGCCCCATTCCTGTTTCACATGGGCCGCCGCAGCTATAATTTCATCCACCTTGCTTACATCCACCTGGAAGATGTGCACTTCGTATCCTTTTCCCAGCAGCTCTTCTGATGTTTTGAGCATAGCCGGTTTGTCAATATCCCAGATGATCAGCCGTTTGGCTCCTTCTTCCAAACACATCGTTCCCATTAACTTACCAATACCGGCAGCACCACCGGTAATCAGCACCGTTTTATTTCTGATTTCACTCATAAGAGCCGTTTTAATTCATGAATGTAATAAAAAACCAGATCGGCTCATCATGATTCCGCTTACACAACCATATGACATGGATTGTGTATTTAAAAACCCGCCTGCTGTGGCATAAAAAAATCCTGCAGGATGATCCTGCAGGATGATTCAAATAAACAAAAAGTTGATGGTTACACTAACGTAGCCGCACTGCTGATTTCCAGTCCTTTACCCAGCAGTTTGGAAATGGGGCAGTTCTGCTCCGCATCTTTCACACACTCCTGGAATTTTTCATTGTCAATACCCGGTACTTTGGCGGTTAAGATGAGGTGCGATTTAGAAACGGTGCCGTTTTCAAATGTAATTTCGCATTTGGTTTCCAGTGAATCTGCAGTAAACCCTGCTGCACCCAGTACAAAACTGAGCTTCATGGCAAAACAGCCGGCATGAGCCGCAGCGATCAGCTCTTCGGGATTGGTTCCCACACCATCTTCAAAACGGGTGTTGAATGAATATTGTGTTTGGTTGAGTACTGTACTGGCGGTGGTGAGGTGCCCGTTTCCTTCTTTACCGCTGCCGTTCCACACGGCGGTTGCATGACGTATCATAGTTGAATGTTTTTGTTTGCCGAAAGTACAAACTGTTTGCTTCAGTTACTACCGGCGACAATGAAAAGATCAGGAATCCGGCTTCAGGTCATAAATACGGCGGATATCGCTGAAAATCTGCTCCATATTCAAGCCCAGGTTTTTGAGTTGTCCGCTTCGCACATCAAAAACCCATCCGTGTACTTTGGGAAAACCGGTTTTGTACCAGGCCCGTTGTACGTGATCAATTTTCACAAGATTGATGCACTGCTCCTGCACATTGAGTTCCACCAGCCGGTCAAAGCGCTGGTGTTCATCGGCAATTGCATCCAGCTCCTCTTTATGAAAGCGGTACACATCCCGCAGGGTTTGCAACCAGCTGTTGAGCTGGCCCATATCGCTGGGGTGAAGGGCTGCATTCACACCTCCGCATTCATAATGGCCGCACACAATAATGTGCTTCACTTTCAGGTATTCCACTGCATACTGAATAACTGCGTTGATGTTGGTGTCGGTTCCGATTACCTGGTTGGCAATATTGCGGTGAATAAATACCTGGCCCGGCTGCAACCCCATCAGGTCCTCTGCTGTAACACGGCTGTCGCTGCAACCGATGTATAAATATTCCGGTTGCTGCCCTTTTGAAAGTTTGGAAAAATAATCGGGATCGCCTTCCAGCTTCTCGGCAATCCATTTTTGGTTATTTTCAAATATTTGTGCAAAAGTCATAGGTAACAAAGTTATTGTAAGAAACCATGTTGTGGTTGCAGTTTATTGAGTCATTTATTTGCTTTATATATAGCCGTAAGTTGTACATCCGTCAACCGGTTTTAAATGAAACTTCCTGTATTTCATACACTCCCCCACTAAAACAAATACAAGCGAAATACAAACACCAATGAAAAAACGAAATGGCAGATCGATGTTTACGTATTTGACAGCTTACACAAATGTGAATCATCTTTTCCTGGAACTTTGTAACATCAGAAAAAGTATACTTTGACCTCTTAACAACCTATTGCTTACTTTTATGCAATGCCGGATGTAATCATTAATTATTAAACGAATACCGTGGCACCTCCCCGAACAGAATATACAATCACACCCAAAGGAGAAAAAGCTATTGAGGTAATCACGTACCTTCGAAACTACGGTCTGGCCTTGATGAAAGAAGAAGGAATTGATTATGAAGAAATGATAAAAAAAGAGTCCACCGAAAAAAAGAAACCAAAACAATAGTGCAGGAACTCATTCAGCAATTTATAGAGGGCATGAAAGCCACCACCTGGCTGGAATACCTGGCGGTCATTGCCGGTATCGCCAGTGTATGGTTCAGCCGCAAAGAAAACATCCTGGTGTTTCCGGTTGGTCTCATCAATACGATCATCTACGTGTATCTCTCCGCCAAAGGACATTTATTCGGCGAAGTGAGTGTGAATATTTACTACACCGTTATGAGTTTGTATGGATGGTACCAGTGGTTGAAGAAAGATCAGCAGCAGCATGCCGTATTGCACATCACCTTTTCTGATCAACGATGGTGGTTGTACCAGCTTTTGTTTTTTGCTTCTTTTTACATTGCCATTTATTATTCACTCAGTTATCTCAAACAAACCTTTGCACCGGGCGCCATCCCCTGGGCCGATGCCTTTGCAAGTGCCACCGCCTTTACCGGCATGTGGCTCATGACCCGTAAAAAAGTGGAAAGCTGGTACTGGTGGATTGCCACCAATATTGCTTCCATACCTTTGTACTTTACCAAGCAATATGTGTTCACCAGCGTGTACTACCTGGTGCTGTTGGGAATGGCTGTGGCCGGCCTGGCAGCATGGAAACGCAAAGCACGGCAGGAACCAATTGCACAAAACGGATAGTAACCCACCATGAGTTATTGCGCAGCTATTGCACAACTAAAACCGGAGGAACAGGCGCTTCACCAGTTGTACCACGATGAACAATATGGTTTCCCGATTCACGAAGACGATGAACTGTTCTGCCGCCTGATCCTGGAAATCAACCAGGCGGGACTCAGCTGGACCACCATTCTCAAAAAGCAGGAAAGCTTCCGCAAGGCTTATCACCAGTTTCAGATCAGGAAAGTGGCATCCTACAAAGAAAAAGACGTGGCACGCTTACTGCAGGATGCGGGCATCATCCGCAACCGGTTGAAAATAAATGCGGCCATTGAAAATGCGAAAACAATCCTGCAACTGCAAAAAGAATTCGGATCCTTTAAAAACTGGCTGGATCATCATCACCCGTTATCAAAAGCGGAATGGACAAAGCTGTTCAAACAAACCTTTCGTTTTACCGGCGGTGAAATTGTCAACGAATTCCTGGTGAGTACCGGTTACCTTGCCGGCGCTCATTCAACCGAATGCCGTATTTATAAAAAAGTACTTAAGGCACAGCCCGCATGGAACAGACCCTGAAGAAAATCGTCATCATTGGCCCGGAAAGTACCGGCAAAAGCACTTTGTGCACGCAGCTGGCTGCCCACTACCAAACCTTGTGGTGCCCTGAATATGCAAGGGAATATTTATTGAAGCATGGTACGAACTATACCTTCGAAGACCTGCTTACCATCGCCAAAGGTCAGCTGCAACTGGAAGACAGCTTTGCTGCCCAACTCAGCCAACGACCAACCAGCAACCTGCCACTTCTCTTCATTGACACCGATATGTATGTAATGAAAGTGTGGTGTGAATTTGTGTTTGACCGTTGCCACCCATGGATTCTTGACCAAATCGTGGAACGGAAATACGATTTGTACCTGTTGTGCAAACCCGATCTGCCCTGGGTGAAAGACGAGCTGCGTGAATACCCCGATGAAACCACCCGCATCAAACTGTATCATTTTTACAAAGACCTGCTGGTGCAGCAGTCCACACCCTGGGTGGAAATCAGCGGTAGTTACGAAGAGCGGCTGCAGCAAGGCGTTGCAGCAGTGGATGCATTCTTAAATGTGTAAGAAATGGAAGAATCGTTTTTTAAAAAACATCACCGGCTTTTGTTTTATGGCGGATGGCTGCTGGCGGGATTACTGCAAAGTTTCTTCACCGAGCTGATGGATGATGAAGCGTATTACTGGGTTTATTCCCGCTTCCCCGACTGGGGCTATTTCGATCACCCGCCCATGATTGCGCTGCTGATCAAAGCAGGCTACACGCTGTTTCAAAACGAACTGGGTGTGCGACTGGGCACCTTACTGCTCAACACCGGCACACTGCTGCTCTGCGAACGGTTGCTGCAAAACAAACAACCCTTTCTCTTCTATACAATTGCCGCATCGGTGGCAGTAATTCAGCTGATGAGCTTTGTAGCCGTACCCGATACCCCGCTGATCTTTTTCACCGCCCTGTTCTTTCTTTCGTACCGCAACTTTACCGAAAAAGAAAGCTGGAGTAACGTACTAGCATTGGCGTTAGCAATGGCGGCACTCATGTACAGCAAATACCACGGCGCCCTGGTGATTCTGCTCACGATTGCCTCCAACCCCAAACTCCTCCTCAGGCCCAAAGCCTGGCTGGCTGTTGTGCTGAGTGTGGGTTTATTTGCGCCGCACCTCTGGTGGCAATACCAGCACGAATGGCCGAGCCTTCGCTACCACCTGGTGGAACGGAATGTGAAGCCGTACTACCAGCCCAAGCATACCTGGAATTTCCTGTACAGCCAGTTGCTGCTGCCCGGGCCGTTTGCCGGACTACTGCTGATACCGGCTGCCCTGTTGTTCCGCACCCGCACTTCGGTTGAAAAAGCACTCAAATACACCCTCGTTGGTTTTTATGTGTTTTTCTTCTTCAACACCTTCCGTGGACGGGTGGAAGCCAACTGGACCGGCCCCGTACTCATAGCATTGCTGGTGCTGGGTCACCAGGCGTTATTACAACGGCCAAACTGGCAACTGTGGATGCGGCGGTTGGTGCTGCCCACCCTGCTGCTGGTACTCGCTGCCCGTGTTTTACTCATCTTCGACCTGGTGCCGGCTACTTACCTGCAGCGCAATTTTCATTCCTGGAAAAAACAGGCAGAACAGGTGCAAGAACAAATCGGGGCGCTTCCCGCTGTGTGGCCCGACAGTTACCAGGATGCTTCGAAATACTGGTTTTATACCGGCAACCCGGCCCTGTCGCTCAATACGATCCGGGGACGGAGTAACAATTTCAACTACTGGCCGGTGGAAGATTCGCTGCTGGGGAAAACGGTGGTATGGATGAACAACGGCCGCTTTTTTAAAAGCAAAGATTCCCTGCTGACAAAGCAGGGCCCTATCTGGTACCGGATCGATTCAGGCTACTTCAGTTTGCTGAAAGTGGGATTACAACCCGACCGGAAAGAATATACCTTACAACAAAACCAACCTGCGTTTCTTCGGGCAATCGTACATACACCGCTACAATACAAGCCCTTTTTGAAACAAACAGATGCACAACAGCTTCAACTTGCGGTTGCTTACTTCAATACAGAAGGATATGTAAAAGAAGAATTGTTTTCCATTACACCCGAACAGTTGCTGAACGAAACAGCCTGGGCCATTCCCCTGCAAACATCGTTGCCCAAAGCGGCCTATTATTGTATCCTTGGATTAAAGTACAACAACAAACCAGCGGTGAATAACAGCGGCCGGATCAGGCTATTCATCCACTGATGCCCATCGATGATCAAACCTCATTTTCGTTTTGGGAGCAGGGTCTGTACATCGGGGTCACCTTCGAGATTTCTCATCTGGCGTAAGACCCATCCGCTGCGTGCGGTAACATATTTGCTCATGGGCGTAACTGTATACTTCACCGGGTTGGGAAGGCAAGCAGCAATTTGTGCGGCCTCGGTACGTGTGAGTTGTGAAGCCGGTTTCTTAAAATAGGTTTGTGCGGCTGCTTCTATTCCAAATACACCCTTGCCCATTTCTGCTACGTTCAGATACATTTCCAGGATGCGTTGCTTGCCCCAGATCCATTCAATTAAAGCAGTACAATACACTTCCACTCCTTTTCGTAACCAGCTGCGGCCCTGCCACAGAAATACGTTTTTGGCAGTTTGCTGCGACAGTGTGGAAGCGCCTCTCACCCGTCCGGGTTTGCGTTGATTGTAAGCCATTGCTTTTTCAATACTCTTCCAGTCGAAGCCGCTGTGATCGGGGAACAACTGGTCTTCTGCAGCGATAACCGCCAACCCTGCATAAGGGCTCATCTGCTTCAGTGGAATCATATCCCGCTTCAGGCCGTTTCCGTTTACCAGGCTGGAAAGCTGCGTAAGTGTAACTGGTGGATTGATCCACCGCAGTGCAACGAGATACAGCAAGTGTGTAAGAAACAAAATCAGAAACAATCGTTTCAGAAAACGAAACGTACGCTGCAGGAAAGTGCCCGGTTTCTTTTTAGCCGTCATGGATGCAAGATAAATTATTGCTGCTGTACCGGTACCGGCTCGGCACGGTATAAGTCGAGCAGCTGCAAATCATATTTGTTGCCGATGCGGTAATATCTTCCGCCGCCGAACAAAAAGTTCTTAACGTGATAGAAAAGAATGGGAAGATACACCAGTCCCACCCCTGTTGAAAAACTGCTCCAGAAGGGTTGCCCGCTGATCACCAGTCCGGCTGTAAATAACGGAATGCCAATATTCGCCCACAGGAAAGCCTCGGGCTCCATCGGAATCAACGGTGTACGGCTTTTCTTTTTGAGCACGGCTTTGATGTCTTGCACCGGAATACCCGATAGGTCAAAATAGACACTATCGTTCTGCAGCAGGGCAATGGTGCCCGTGTATTTCATTCCCAGTTTTGTTTCAATGGTAATGGACGAACCTTCTTTGAAGCGCTTGAATGCCTTGCCGTTTTTGCGGAGGATCAACTGATTGAACTGTGCAAAGGATGAAGCAGAGCCTGCAACAAAGAGAACGAATAAAAGAAGGCGGAGAATCATATATGTAAAGCAACAATAGTGATCTGAAATAGTTTGTTAAGGATTCTCTTGCCGGTAGAACAAGATACCGGCGATCAGCACCACCCCAAATACAATCAGGATCAGTCCGGATAGCTGGTTGATCCGGTGTATCAAATTTACCGTTAGCCGGGTACGGAGTTTATTCGCCAGGAACACCTTCAGCAAGTCGGCCAAAAACACAACTGCCAGGCAGGTGCCAAACAACACAATGCGTTGCGGAACCGGCAGCACTACAAAAGCAGTCGCCCATGTAAACCAGAACGCAATCACGCCGGGGTTGAGGGTATTCATAAAATAACCTGCCAGGAAAATGCGTGCATAATCACCGAGCCGAAGGTCAACATGCGGGGCAAATCCATCTTCGGCCAGTTTCACTTTTTTGAAGAAGAGAAAGTAAATCCCAATCCCAATCAGCAACAGGCTTCCCCCCACGCCAATTGTTTTTTCAAAGCGCAGCAACCGGTTGAAAAATTCAGTAAATACATTGCTCACCAGCACAAGGGTAACATCGCTGGAGGCAACACCCAAAGCAAAACTGAGTCCGCCTTTTTGTCCGTGATTCACACTTTGCTTGATGATGGAAAAGATGACGGGTCCCACGGAAATGGCGAGCAGAAAACCCAATGCCAGTCCTTTGAGGATTGCTTCGTTCATCGTTTTGGATAGATAGAGAGTTACAACTATACGGTTCCGCTGGCAAGGAATTGCTTCCAGTCTTCCAGCATTTTTCCCTTGAGCACCCGGGGAAATTTATGCTGGCCGCCGATTTTTCCTTTGAGCTTCATAAAATCCATGAACGCCGATTCGGGCAGAATGTCCAAAAACACTTCTTTGAGTGCACTGCCCCGCTCCACTGCATAATCGTCGTTCAGGTCTTTCAACGCCTGGTCAATTTTTTCCTTCAGCACCGCAGCATTGGCATGATCATCGCAGGCTACATACCAATGGTGCGCAAAAAAATTGCCATAGGGCTCGCCCACCACGGTAAACTCCGGAATGGAAACATTCAGTTCATCACTCACCAATTGTACCGCTTTGTTCATATTGTCCACGCTGAGGTGTTCGCCCACCAGCGATAAAAAATGCTTGGTTCGGCCGGTGATGATAATTTCACAGTTGGCCTTATCAATAAAACGTACGGTATCACCAATCAAATAACGCCAGGCCCCGGCCGTTGTGCTAAGCAGGATGGCGTAATCCTTTCCTTCTTCCACTTCATGAATCATCAGCGCCCTTGGGTGTGGCACCAGGTTACCATCGGCATCAAAGTTTTTTTCATCAAACGGCACAAACTCCAGGAAAATGTGTTCATTGGTCACCAGCCTCATGCCTTGCGCATGCTGCTTATCCTGGTAGGCAATAAAGCCTTCACTGGCCAGGTAGGTTTCAATATAAATCAATGGTTTGCCGAGCAGTTTCTCGAACCCATGTTTATAGGGTTCAAACGAAACGCCACCGTGAACAAAAAAGGCGAGATTGGGCCATATTTCATGGATATTCTTCAGTTGGTAGCGTTCAATAATCATCTCCATACACATCTGTATCCACGCAGGTACGCCCACCACAAAACCAATATCCCAATTAGGCGCTTCGTTTACGATGTATTCCAGTTTTTTATTCCAGTCTTTTGTTTTGGCAATTTGTTTTCCGGGTTTGTAAAAAGGCGAAAACCAGAACGGCACTTTCTTGGCAGTAATGCCACTCAGATCGCCGGCATAATAACCGGGACCTTTCTGTAAATCGGTACTGCCTCCCAACAACAACCATCCTTTGCCCAAACTGCGTACGGGCAGGTTCTCATAATTGCGGAGCGTGAGCAGGTGCTTGATCATGGAAATGCGGTTACCCCGCATGAGATCATTCGTGATGGGAATGTATTTGCTGGCTGCCTCGCTCGTGCCCGAACTGAGGGCGAAGTATTTGATTTTTCCCGGCCAGCACACATCGGTATGACCTTCCAGCGTGCGGTGCCACCAGGCTTCGTATATTTTATTATAATCAAACGTGGGAACCAGTTCCTGGAACTTTTTTCCGGGATGGCGACTGTTGAGCGCTTCATCAAACCGGTAATACTGACCGAACTCGGTATGCCGGGCCCGTTTCAACAGCTTCTTTAACACCCTGATTTGCTGTCGCTTGGGCGAATTGACCGGCAGGTTCAGTGCCCGGGAGATCGTTTTTGGAAGAGATAGTTCAATCAGCGACATGTAGCATCAATCAGTTACCGACAAAAATAGGGCCTTGGTCGTTATGAAATACCCAAATTTTTGTAGTGCGTAAATACAGTTACCACATCATACAGCACTTCATATTCCTGTGCATACCATTCATTGGCCAGCTCCAGTCCTTCTGCATTCAACTTATTACTGCTGTGCGGTACCCCTGCTGGTCCCAGTATGGAGGGAGAAATCACAGGCAATCCGCTCACGTTCCCGGTATAGCCTACCCATGTTTTGCGGCCGGCAAGCACCTGCAGGCAATGTTGTAATAAACGGAGCGGATGCCGGTTAAACAGGAAATGAACAGGGGTTGTGAGCAGCAACAAAAGCGATACTAATACATCGGTCAGGCGTTTCAGGCGGCGGTTGACCGGACGGCTCAGCAGGTATTCTTTGGAGCCGATCGCTTCCCCGGCGTAATGCTTGGAATCGCTGCCCACCACACTATTGCTGCCGGCAGCGTGTATGCGCAGTTTAATGCGGCGGCCCAATTGCTGGTAGCTTTCAATCAGATTGATAAACGTAAGCTGGGGGCCCTGGCACAAGATCAGTTCTCTTGCCGGGGTACTTTCCAGGATCTGCGGCAGCTGGGCCGGTGTACCCAGCGAATGTTCTTCGGGCAACGGACTCACAAATCCACGTACATGTGGGGTACGGCCCGCTTTGCCCGCCAGTTGCTGCACCGCTTCTGCATCCTCCCGCCGGCCCACCACCACGGTATATCGTTCCTCATCTGTTTCATCGGGCTCAATCACCTGCAGCTGCAGCAACAACCATCTCCAAAGGGCAAGCAGGGCAAAGCTGAACAAAGACCCCAGCAACACCATGCCCCTTGAAAACCGGAAATGCTCCGGCAACAGCGAATACACTACCAGGATGATAATAAGCGAACCCATGTTGGAGTTCAGCAGATTTTTAAACCGGAATTTTTTTTCATACAACCCTGTATAATAACTCACCACCAGGAACAGCAGGGAAAAGCCGATAAAGGAAACCGATAACAGCGGACGGATGTATTCAATATCCGGACGGAAATAACGGGTCCAGACTTCTTTCGCCAGCCAGAACATGAGATACATAAGCCCGGCATCGAGCACCGGCAGCCCGATGCGTTGTACAAACTGCTTGGCTACACTGAGCAGTGCACGGAACCAGATGGCCATTTTTATCAACAGACTGAAAGCGCCTGCCTGCGAGGCCGGGTAGTGCTTTTGCACAAACAGACTCATGGCCTGGTAAAACATCCGCACATAGTTAAGCGAGCCCTTGCGGGTGCTTTCGCCTTTGAAATGAATGATGGAACTCTGACTGAAATAATAGTTGCGGTAACGATGGCCGGTAACGGGGTTGATGGTTTGCTGCATGCGGTAGCTGAGATCTATGTCTTCGCCGTACATGAAAAAGCTTTCATCAAAACCACCCGTTTGGTTCAGCACTTCTTTCCGCACCAGCATAAAGGCCCCGGCCAGCACATCTACTTCATGCTCCTTCTGCTCAGGTAGGTGCCCCAGGTGATACCGGGCAAAGGTGCGGGAACGGGGGAACAGGGCAGCCAGTCCGCTCAGCTTATAAAATGAAATGAGGGGTGAAGGAAAAGAACGCTTGCTTTCGGGCAGAAACTGTCCTTTTCCATCCAGCATACGGATACCCAGTGCACCGGCATCGGGATGCGCTTCCAGAAACGCAATGCACTTTGAAAAGCAATCTTCCGGCACCAGGGTATCGGGGTTGAGAAAGAGCACATAATCGCCCGATGCAAGTTGCAACGCCTGGTTATTCGCCTTGGCAAAGCCCCGGTTTTCTTCGTTCCAGATAAACCTTACATCAGGGAAGGCCGGTTCGAGATAACTGCGGCTTCCATCCTGCGACGCATTGTCCACCACAAAGATCTCTCCGGATATTCCGGTTAACGCCGCCTGCACAGAACAAAGGCATTGCTCCAGGAAATACTTCACGTTGTAGTTAACAAGAATGATGGATAGCTTCATAATCCGGGGCCTCAAATCTAAAATCTTATCTCTGCAATCTCAAATCTGTCTTTCTATCTTTGCGCATGTTTTCTCAAACCCTCCTTGAAGCCACTAAAGCCGGCGCTGCACAATTGGTGCATTTTTTTGACAAAGAGTTTACTGTTTCCAATAAAGAAGGTGTTAACAACCTGGTTACGGAAGCCGATCATGCTTCGGAACAAGCCATTTTTTCGGTTATCCGTCAACACTTCCCCAACCATTACATTCTGAGTGAAGAAACTGGCGAGCTGGTGCAGGATTCCACCATCAAATGGATTATTGACCCGATTGATGGTACCGTAAACTTCGCCAACGGTATTCCTCTCTGCTGTGTCAGCATTGGTGTGGAGCAGGAAGGAACGATGATCCTTGGGGCTGTATACAACCCGTTTATGAATGAATTCTTTTTTGCCGAACGGGGGAAAGGAGCCACCTTAAACGGCAAGCCGATTCACGTGAGCCGCCAAAACGAGGTGCTGAAATCCTGCCTGGTGACAGGCTTTCCGTATACCTACCTGGATATGCCCAACGGACCGCTGGAAGTATTCGAACGCCTCATCCGCAAAGGCATCCCGGTACGGCGGCTTGGCAGTGCGGCCATTGATTTGTGCTGGGTGGCCGCCGGACGCTTCGATGGGTTTTACGAACACAAACTACAGGCCTGGGACAGTGCCGCCGGCTTCCTGATGGTGGAAGAAGCAGGCGGAACAATAACCGATTTTGAAGGGAACTATTATTCGCCCTATCAGCCGCATTTGGTGGCAACGAACGGACTAATCCACAATGAACTGATTGAAGTAATACATAACAGAATAACGCTGTAAAGTACGAGGTACGAAATACGAAGTACTTAACTTTAGTCGGTATCATAGTATAAAACACCGATTATGCAAGACCTTAAGACTAGAACGTTTCACTATGCCTTTGCGAATGGCCTGTTAGTAAAAGACCTTCCCTATGATGCTGTAAACAGGGAATACGTCAGTCAATTAGTAAGATGTACTGCGTCTGTTGGCGCAAATTACAGAGCTGCCAAAAGGGGAAAATCAGACGCTGATTTTTTAAACAAGCTTAAAATAGTTGAAGAAGAATGTGACGAATCTATTTACTTTTTAGAATTGTTAAAAGCGTTTAATCCAACCTTTGAAACAAGAATCAATGACCTGATAAAAGAAGGATCGGAATTACTTAAGATATTTGTAGCATCAATTATTACAACACGTGAACGTATTTATAATGCCAAACAGAAGTAAAGTGAGGTAAAACCCTTTATGAGGTAAAACAAAGGTCCTGCATATCTCATGCTTCATGCATGGTATAAATTTAAACAGTAAACAACTTCATCGGAGTCTTAAACATAGGTACTTTGTATTTCGTACCTCGTACTTAAAAAAATAAACATGTCTGACGAACGAACAGAAATCTCCTCCCTCGGTGAATTTGGATTCATTGAGCATGTAACAAAAAATATTGAATTTCAGAATGCCTCTTCGATCCTGGGTGTGGGTGATGATGCAGCCGTGATTGATCATTTCGGCAAACAGACCGTCATCACCACCGATCTGCTGGTGGAAGGTGTGCATTTTGATTTGATGTACACACCGCTGAAACACCTGGGCTACAAAAGCGTGGTGGTGAACCTCAGCGATGTATATGCCATGAACGCCACGCCCACACAAATCGTCATCAGCCTCGCCATCAGCAACCGCTTCAGTGTGGAAGCAATGGATGAGTTTTACGAAGGTGTATATGCTGCCTGCCAGACTTACGGCGTAGACCTGGTGGGAGGCGATACCACCTCCTCGCAGAAAGGATTCATCATCAACGTAACGGCCATTGGTGAAGTGGCGCCCAACCAGTTTGTGAAACGCAACACGGCACAGGTCAATGATCTGCTGTGTGTTACCGGGTATCTCGGCGGCTCTTACCTGGGATTACTGTTGCTGGAACGGGAGAAGAAAATCTTCCTGGAAACAAAAGGCGTACAACCCGACCTGGAAAACCGGGAGTACATCGTGGGACGGTTGCTCAAGCCCGAAGCACGGAAAGATGTAATCGAGTTTTTTGAACGGGAAAAAATACGTCCCACGAGTATGATGGACATCAGCGACGGTCTCAGCAGCGAAGTGCTCCACATCTGCAAACAAAGCGGCGTGGGCGCCGTATTGTATGAAGATAAAATTCCGGTACACGACGATGCGAAAGACTTTGCCTACAAGCTCGAAATGGACCCAACCGCCTGTGCCCTCAGTGGTGGTGAAGATTATGAACTGCTGTTTACGATTGCGCAAACAGACTACGATAAAATAAAAGAAGTGGAAGGCATCAGCGTGATTGGTTATATGACAGAGGCCGCTGAAGGCGCCACTATTCTTACCCGGGGAGGTAACCGGCACAAGCTGACTGCACAGGGCTGGAACTCATTTACATAAATTCAGGATGAAAAACGTCGTACTGTATTTATTGGGAATAATGATGCTGGGCGGACTTTGGTCCTGTTCGCCCGCCAGTCATGTTCCCTATTCACCGCAGAAGAAATACAGTCCGCAGGAATTACAGGAAGACCTGCAACTGATGGAGCAAACATTGCGGCGCAATCATCCCTCTCTTCATTGGTATGCCAGTGAAGAAGAAGTGCAAAAGGCGTTTGCAAAAGCTTACCGTGCGGTACAGGACTCTTTGAATGAAAACACATTCCGTAACCTGCTCAATGAAACAGTAAGTGTGCTGCGTTGCGGCCATACCAGTGTGCGCAACTCCCGGCAATACAATTGGTATACTGCTGGAAGCCGCCCTACCGGCTTTCCGCTGGGACTGAAGATTACAGACGACTCGACTCTGATTGTTACATCTAACCTCTACCGTACTGATTCAATCCTCCGCAGGGGAGTTCGGCTAACGTCCATCAACAACCGCACGGCAAAGCAGTTGATTGATACGTTGTTGCCGCTGGTGCCCATTGATGGCTACTCCAACAACTTCAGCTACCAGAATATCAGCAACAACTTTGGCCGCTTTTATAACAGCCGCTTTCCACTCGACAGCAGTTATGAAATTCAGTTTTACAACCAGCAGGGCACCCTTCAAACAACACAGCTCCGTTGGTATGATCCCCAAAAAGACACCCTTCGGCGAAGACCGGCAGTACAACCCTCCGCAACTGCACCCTCCAGGCGGCAGTTAAAACTGCAATCGGTCAGGAGTTTTATGATTGACAGCTCCGGCCGGTATGCCTTGTTACGGATCAACACTTTTACGCATGATTTCAAACGGAGCTGGCTGCGGAAACGGTTCCGTGATTTACGCAAAAAAAAGGTGGATCAATTGGTAGTGGATGTGCGTAACAACGGGGGAGGTCTCATTCAATCGTCACTGCTGCTGACAAGGCTGGTGAAACAAACACCTTTCACTTTTACTGACTCCATCACTGCAGTAACAAGAAAAATTGAAAGTAAAGCACGCATCAGTAAGCGGTTTTATGCCAATCTGGGCATGGCCTTCCTCAGTAGTAAAATCAATGACAGCCTGTACCGGTTCCGGTACTTCCAGAAGCAATACCAACCCCACAGGCTTGGCTATAATGGAAACGTTTACATCCTTACGGGTGGTTTTTCCTTTTCAGCCACCACCATGTTCCTGGCGAATGTAAAAGGGCAGGAGAATATCACGCTGGTAGGCGAGGAAACGGGCGGAGGCTGGCATGGCAATAACGGGGTCTTTATTCCTGATATCATTCTGCCCAACACAAAGTTGCGGGTGCGGCTGCCCTTATACCGGATTATTAATAAAACACAGATACCCGATATTGGAAAAGGTGTTTTTCCAGATGTGGAGATAAAGCCAACCGCAGAAAATATCAGAATTAATGCAGATCCTAAAATGGAAAAAGCCCTTGAACTCATAAGGAACAGGAAAGGGTTGGGTAAGTTGCAGTAAGATCCGGACCTGATTTGAAAGGATTCATTATTTTTATGGTTGAATCGGATGCTTGAAGAGCGTATTCCTTCGGGTTATGCGTTGTAGCTGATTCCCGTTTTGTCGTTTTAAAGTTCCTGTTATGAAACGTTTCATTCCTTTTGTTCTGACATTGCTGCTGCTTGGTTCCTGTATCAAACTCGATCCACCACCACTGGAATATTGTGGGAAGGGATACATCTATTGGGGCGGAGATCCTGCGGCAAATGGTACCGGCTGGTTTTTTGCACTGACCCGTTCGGCGAATTATACATTTTATCAGTTGAAGGAAAATGAACTGGGTGCAGAATACAAAAGTCTGACCGATTCTGTTGCGGTAGACATTTGCCTGCTTTCCACAAAAGACAAGGCCCCTTGCAGGCCGTGTAATGGCGACAGCTATTTTTTCAAAATCAAGTCTATCTCGAAACGATAACTTACAACTTATCCCGTCACCGGATCAGGAAGTTATCTGCATCCTTCAAAAAAGGCAATTTATTTCGCACTGTAAGCAGATGCTCTTTTGAGAGTACAATGGTGTGTACCTCTTCCTCCTGTTCCTTTTCGTACAACACCTCCCCCATCGGATCCACCACCATGCTGTTGCCGCTGTGGGATATATTGTTTCCATCTTCACCCACCCGGTTTACTCCTATAACATAGCATTGGTTTTCGATTGCTCTTGCCTGCAACAGGGTGCGCCATGCATGTTTTCTTCTTTCTGGCCAGTTGGCTACATACAGAAGCACATCGTACTCCGGTTCCGCTGCGCTTTGCTGCCGGGCCCAAACCGGGAAGCGCAGATCGTAGCACACCTGCAGGTGAAAGCGCCAGCCATTCACAGAAGCCACAAGACGCTTGTTGCCGGGTGTGTAGTGCTGATCTTCTCCCGCATAACCAAACAAATGACGCTTGTCATACACGCCATACTGTCCGTTAGGCAGCATCCACAACAGCCGGTTGTAGTAATGGACCGCAGAAGGATCATCGGCTTTGGGTTCTTTCACCATCAAACTACCGGTAAGGATCACCCGCTTTTCAGCAGCCATCCGTTTCATCCATTCCACGGTGGGACCGTTCATTTCTTCTGCCAACACTTCCGGCCGCATACTGAAGCCCGTGTTGAACATTTCAGGCAAAATAAGCACGTGGGTGGGTTGCTGCAGTTGGTTGATTTTCTCTTCCAGTTGCCGCAGATTGGCTTCTTTCTCTTCCCAGAACAACTGTGTTTGAACCAGGGTAATGCTGATAGATGACATGTTCCGAAGTTCGGAAGAATTACTGAAACCGGTAGGTGAGACCGATGCTGCCCCAGTGCTCTCTTTTTTTCATCAGACTTCCTTCCCGTCCCCGGATGGTATAGAACCAGCGGAAACCCATCTTCCTTCCGGTGAGCAGCAAACCGGTGCGTGTTTGAAACAAGAACGGACGGATGCCGGTCGTAAACGGACCTTTATCCGAACGGAAGAGTCCTCCCTGGATGGTGGCATTATAAGCTTGTGCCAGCAACAGTGGCTCAATAAAAAAAATCCATTCCCGTTTTTCTGTAGAGGTTACAGCGGTGCCCAGGTTGGCATTCCAGTAAGCGCTTTGGGCTGCTGTGCGGAGGCGGCCCGTTTGAAATAAGAAACCGGCTGCTGCGTTGGTAAAAGCTGTTCCCAGTGCAATTTTTGATACGCCATACAGCGAAGCAGACCTGCTTCCGGCACCAGCCAATGGATAAAAATAAGCCGCCTGCACACCCAGCGTAAACGCATCGTTCAGCTGGTAATCCCATCCATACACTTTGTATAACTTCCATAAGCGGTGCCATTGTTGCTGCACCTGCCGCCCAAAGGCAGAAGGGCCCAGCAACCCTGCAACGGCATCTGCCTGAAGAACCGCTTTGTTATGAAAAATCAGGGTGGTGCCATATTGGGCATAGAGCCATCCGGCAAACGGGCGGTCCATTTTACGTACAACAGCAGCAACAGAGTCTTTCACCGAAACCGGCGTAAATACCTTATGCCCCAGTTCCAACCGGTGGATTTGCTTTTGAAAACGCCGGCTATCAACCTCTTGTTTCAACCAGTTCCATTGAGCCACAAATCCGTTCGTGTAATACCGGTCGGACAAATCAGCGTCGTAATTATCATTTTCGGTGAGAAGCGTCAACTCTTTCACATACACACGCTGCTTTGGTTGTGCAGTCAATACGATTGGCAGAAACCAGAAGAAGAAAGAAATAAAAAGCAGGCGGCGCATGGTACGGCAAGATTACGATTTTCTGTTACCTCAGGATGATTCTTTTCTGTTCAACAGTTCACGGATATGTTCTGTTTCATAACCCTTCTGCAGTAAATAGTCCTGCAGCTTTCGTTTACGGATAAACTGATTCTTTTCTCCTTTCAGCTCTCTGCTTTTTTGTTCAAACAGTTGCTGCAGCGTGCGATAATAATCCTCTTCATCAATCACCTTCATGCCTTTGCGGATGCAATACTCACTCACCTGCCGTTGCTTCAGTTCATAGCGGATTTTCACCCGGCCCCATTTTTTCATGCGGAACCGTCCCCCGGCAAACTGCTCGGCAAAACGCTCTTCATTCAGATAATCTTCTTCAATCAGCTGCGAAAGAATCTGTTCCACCTCTGACTTCCGCAAACCATAGTCATACAGTTTTTCTTTCACCTCACTGTGACAGCGTTCCTGGTACGCACAGAAGTGTTTGATTTTCTGGTGCGCCTGTTGCGGGGTGAATGTTTTTTTGTACATCGGTTGTCAAAAATAAAAAAAGTCCCGGCTAAGGGACTTTTTTAAATATACGTCACGCCTTTACCGAATGTTTGATACGCTGTTCTTGACTGTATCGTGTTTTGTTTTTAATACATTGGATAGGGAGGTAAAGTCGGCCCCAAGCGAGTTGAGCGTTTGTTGCAACAAAAGAACCCGTCGGTTCAATTCAGGCAATTTTGCTTTTGCGGCATTGTAATTTCCGTTGTTGATATCGGTAAGAATTTCGTTGCCTGTGTTGCGTATGCCTTTGCTATTACTGCGTGAGGTATTGATGTTCGCTTTGGTAACAAAACCCGTGGAATCTACTGCGCCATTTCCTGAATTTCGTTTTCCTTTGGTATTGCTACGTGAGGTATTGATGGTTGCTTTCGTGACCACTCCGGCAGTATCCAGCTGTCGTTCAATGGCGTCAAGCGTTTGAAACAGTTCCCGAATGGACTTGCCAATTGCAGCCGTATCGGTACCGCCCGGGCCGGGAGCTACGGAACTGGCTGTTTTATTGGAGCGGGTTGAATTGTGATCCTGCGCCTTTGTGTTCGTGGAATCTGTTCCAACCGGATTGGGCGCAATCGAACTGGCTGTTTTATTGGAACGGGTTGAATTGTGATCCTGCGCCCGGGTATTCGGTTGTGTGCCACCGGTAGTGCTGGTGCGGAGCGACTGGCTGTTTTGCGAAGCTGTTATTTTTACTACTCCTTTTTGGGTATAAAGGGTAGTACCTTCTTCATCTAAATCAAGATCTGTTATATCATAAATGATATAGGTTGCTTCTACAACAAATTGATAGTTGCCCGGCTCCAGGTTGCTGAATTCAAATTCGCCCAGGCTGTTTGTTGTGCGTTGCTGCGTGAGGCCGCCGGGATTTTTCCCGCCTTTAATAGTTAAGCCACCAATAGGATTACCCGGTATAGCTAATGGAAACTCCGGCTGGTAAGGATTGTTGTTGCCGGGAATGGTTCGCATGCGTGAAGTATCACCACCGGGATTTTTCCCGCCCTTAATAGTTAAGCCACTAATGGGATTTCCGGGTCTTGATGAACTGTTGTCATCCTCTTCACCATTTCCAACAATCATTTCGCTCATGCCATCACCATCCACATCACCAATATGAACTGCCATCGGCCGGGTATGATAGGCTGTCTTCTTTGTAAATGAAAGATCCTGCACATTTACTTTTGCTGATTGCGAACTTGCACCAAAGTTGCTGCGTGGACTCCAGATCAGATCAGTGGCACCATCATCATCTGTATCGGCAACCTGTATTGAAAACCGGAGCACATCTGCTACCTGCTGTACATCCACATATTCGCTGATGTCCTGTGTTCTACCATCGCTGAAGGTTGCAATGGCCTGATAAGCACTGTAACCGGTGCGTTTGGTAAAATGAATATCCTGCACACTCACTTTGCCACTACCCCCACTACTGCGTTGATTGGTAGCAGACATTGTAAAATGAAAATCCTGCATACTCACTTTACCCGTTCCGCCACCTTTGGCAGCAGCAGATTGTGTGAAATCATGAACGGTTCCATCTGTAAACGTTCCGGTTGCACGGAAAACTTCAGCCAAACCATCACCATCTGTATCGGCAACTACAATTGACAAATCCTGCACACTTACTTTTCCACCACCTCTGCCATATATGATGTGATGCCACGTTTCATCAGGTACCAGCACCTCTCCTGCAATATCAATTCTTGTATCGGATTGTGCTTTGTAATAGTCATATCCTTTTTTACTGCCCCATGCTGCAATGATAGCTACACTGTAATTACCTTCAGGCACATTGGCAAACCAGTATTCGCCACAGGCATTTGTTTTCGTTGTTGCTACAATTGCACCCGTGTTCCGATCGATCAGCTGTACATCAACCACCGGGTTTTTATCATCACATTCTTCTTTACCAATGGTTCTTCCTTTATACAGCGGATTTGTACCCCCGCCGCCTTTATCTGCATACAAAGGATTGTTTTTCACCTGTCCCAGGCAGGGATTGCAAACATCTTCCTGCGGCAATCCATCAACGTGTAACGGTTGGTATTGACGGCGGCCTGTGGGCAAACCACTCCCCGCATCACCAGAACGTTTACCTGTAGCCATTCCGCTTCCACTTTCCTGCACATAAAGATTTGTTTGTACACCGGGGTTTTGATGTGCGCCGGCAGCATTTAAATCGCTTCTGCTTTTGTTTGTAATAATTTTACTTTCGGTATTGCGAACTATTTTTCCTGCGATAATATGTGAGCCTGCTGCCTGCATTCCCTGGTTAACTTTTTCTCCAAAGGTTGTGCCTTGTGTTTGTTTGGGAACAGTAACATTGGTGGAAATGCGGTTGGGCATTCCTCCGTCTCTTTTTGTTTGATATTGTATGGCATCATCCGGACAGCTGAATGTCTGCTCTTCTACTGTGCCATCGGGCTTTGTTGTTTTTACTACAACGGGCCCGCAACTTTCATTGTTGGTGCGTTCATTGGTTTGATTGCTTTTGGTTCTTGTTTTTAAAACACGTTTGTTTTCCGGATCTATAATACTTACACCATCATCATCTGTATCGGGGTCATTGCTCACACGATCGTTACTTTGATTGCTTTTAGTTTTTGTTTTTAAAACACGCTGGGTTGTTTGATTGTTGTTGTCATTTGTTTCTGCAGATCGTTTGCCGGTTGCCTGTCCGCTTGCAGGATCACGTGGTGATTTAACAGTAAATGTTTTGATGAATGAAATGCCGGCGTTGATGGTTTGAAAATTTCTTTTCTGTTCCACCGGAATATCAATGCCCCGCTGCGGATCAAACAACTGAACAGAAGTGGACGAACGCAAAAAATCGGCGTTCACCTGTAAAGCTGTAGTTGTACCCAGGGGATAGGAAACAGCAACACTTCCATTCCATCCCGGCTGCAGCGATCGGGTACCCGCATCAAACCGGTAAAACGGTCGTACAGCTCCCTGCTGTCCAATGATTAAACTACCGCCCTGGTTAAAAAAAACACCGCCTTTCAACCCGGCCAGCAATTGCACCCGGCTGCCCAACCGCAATGTAGGTCCTGCCAGCAGAAACGCATTCTGTGCCGCCGTGCTGGTAACGGTGCTGCCCTGTGGAAATTTGCGGTCAATGATGAATTGATTGATGGAAGCATTACTGAGCGGACTGTTCACAAACCCGGCATTGAGTCCAAACCCAACCGGCCCCAGAAAGTACTGCCCCTGCAAACCGCTGGCAAAACCATTCCCCCGGAAGAGTTGCTGCTCTCCGTTATTGAGCGCAACCGACGGACCAGCCGTGAACCCAAACGACCAGGCGTCATTAAGCGGCGTACGGGTGTGATTACTGCGGGATGAATTTTGATTTCGGGTAGTTGGTTGTGCTGCAACAAGTACAACAACCAATAATGACAGCAACGACAGCAGTAGTTTTTTCATGTTGATGGATTGAATAGTAACAAGATAGAGAAAAATAATTCATGAATCAAAGAAGGCTGTTTGTAAAACAAGATTCTACGAAGCGAACCTCTATTTTTGCGCCAGGAAAACAATTCATGCAGATTTTACTCACCACACTCAACGCCAAATACATTCACCTCAACTTAGCCATCCGGCTGCTGTATGAGCTGAACCGGCACCACCGTGGCCTTGCCTGGAAAGAGTTTACCATCCGGCAAAACCCGGCCGAGGTTGCTGCCGCCTGTGCCGAATACGATGTGGTGGCATTCAGTTGTTATATCTGGAACATTACGCAAACGCTGAAAGTGGCAGCAGCGCTCAAAGCGCTCAACCCATCGGTGAAAATTTTACTGGGCGGACCCGAAGTGAGTTACGAATGGGAAGAGGTGATTGCACATGACTGCGTCGATTACATCATTGTGGGCGAGGGAGAAATTCCGTTTCATGAATTGCTCACTCATTACCCTGCTGTGGAACAGGTGCCCAACCTGGTGTACAAACACAAAGGCGAAGTGCGTTATAATGAAAAAAACGTAAGCTACGATGTGAGTAATTTCGCCGGCATCAATCCGTACCGGAACGATCCGGTGGAAGACCTGTACAATAAGGTGAGTTACATTGAAACCAGCCGGGGATGCCCGTACAAATGCGGCTTTTGCCTGGCGAGCCTCGACAACAATGTACGCTACCTACCCATGGCCGATATCAAACAGAATCTGCTCTACCTCATGACACACGGGCGGGTGATTAAATTCCTCGACCGTACGTTTAACATGAAGCGGGATTTTACCCTGGATGTCTTCCAGTTCATTCTCGATCATCACCGGCCGGGGAATGTATTTCAGTTTGAAATCACAGCCGATATTCTGCACCCCGATATTATCCGGTTCATCAATGAAAAAGTACCGAAAGGGTTGTTCCGTTTTGAAATCGGCATTCAAACCGTGAATCAAAAAGCAAATCTTGAAGTCAGCCGCAAGCAGAATTTTGAAAAAACTAAACACATCATCCGCCAGGTACAGGACGTGGTGGAGCTGCACCTCGACCTGATCGTGGGATTGCCGCTGGATTATTTTGAAGATATCAAATACAGTTTTGAAGAAGTATTCAAACTCTTTGCACCGGAACTGCAGCTGGGCTTCCTGAAATTCCTGAAAGGAACACCGGTACGTCAAACAGCAGCCGAACACAACTACGTGTACGACCCCGTGGCACCCTACCAGATCATTGAAAGCAATTACCTCAGCCGGGAGGAATTACAAAAAATCACCCTCGTGGAAGAAGCCCTGGAAGTATACTGGAACAAACCCCGGGCTATTCATACACTGCGGTATGTTACCCGGCAGTACAGCATCTTTGATTTCCTGCTGGGACTGGGAACCTATTTTGATACGCATAGCAACTTTCACAAGCACGACCTCACTGATGTGTATCAGCTTTTATTCCGCTTTGTACAGCAGGAGTACTCTAACGATGCGGTATTGCTGCAACTGATTACTGTTGACTATTACCTGCAGCACAAAATAAAACCGGCAACACTATTAGTGCCTGAAGCAGCAAGGGGACTGAAACAAAGTATTATCGAAGCCCGGAAACTGAATCATCATAAGATGAGGTACGTACTACTGCCCCTTTCGTTCAACTGGAGCAAGTGGGAAGAAACCAATGAAATCAACTACGAAGAAGAATTATTGCTGTTGGAGTATAATGGAAAAACAGCACCCCGGACAATATCCGTTCACCTGACAGAACAGTCAGGCATGCAGTGAGCAGTTCTGCCGCTGTTTTAAAAAAGAGTAACTCCCGGAAACAAATCAGGCCCTCTTTGTCTGCAACAGCGTTTCTGCGCTGCGCTCCTGCTCGCCGGTAAAAAAGCCGGCCTGCTGAATGCGTTGCCGCTGCTCCGGTGTACTACGGAAGAACAGAACAAATCCAACTGCAAAGACGATCAGAAGGGAACCGGTTACTACGAGCACGAGGCCCACCTGGTAAACTAAACTGAGAAGTATGTCCATATGCAAGGCTTTAACATGAATATTGAATACTTGAAAGTTCCGACAAAAAAATGAAACCAACCTAAAGGAAACACTTAGTTTTTATAAAAAGTTCACCCGGGGCAAAAACAGAGCCGGCTGCCGCCGGCTGAAGCCTCCCTTTTTTTCTTCTTCAGAATCGAGTACATTAGAGCACATGTTCCGCTTGCTGCTCAAATACAAACAGGTATTGCTTTATGCCGCCTCGTTGGGCGGGTTATTGCTCCTGCTGCCGCTGTTGCAATACAAATTACTGTTGCTGAACCATTCGATGGAACTGTATCTCCTCAGTATTGCATTGCTCTTCACCGGACTGGGAGGCTGGTTGGCTTTGAAGCTGAGTACGCCCCGCACCCATCTGCAAACGGTGCTGGTTCCCACACCGGTACCGGCAGAACCAACTGCCGCCTGGGTCGAAGACCGCCGCCGGGAACTCGGTCTCAGCAGCCGGGAACTCGAAGTGCTGCAACTCATGGCCCGTGGGCTGAGCAACCGGGAAATTGCCGATAGCTTGTTCCTGTCATTGGCCACAGTAAAAACCCATTCGTCCCGCCTCTTTGAAAAACTGGAGGTCAAACGCCGCACACAGGCGGTGGAAAAAGGCCGCCGGCTGCATTTGTTGCCGTAATCATTCCTCCTTTTGGAGGAAAAACAGCACAAACACACAAAATCATACTTTGGTATGAAAGAGTTTGTTACAGAACAAACCATCTTTACAGCGAACCAAAAAACCAACTACATATGCAAAAAACGGTATGGACCTTCGGACTGATATCGGGCGTTATTGTTTCGCTGTTTATGGCCACCAGCATGATCACCGTTGCCAACAACCCTGCCACCAAGCCCGGTGAAAGCACCATGATGCTCATCGGCTACCTGGGCATGCTCATTGCCTTTTCCCTCGTGTTCGTGGCAGTGAAAAACGTTCGTGACAAACAAAACAACGGCGTTATCAGTTTTGGAAAAGCCTTTGGCATGGGACTGCTGATTGTACTCATTGCCTCCACCCTGTACGTCATCACCTGGTCGCTGGTACATCATTACTACATGCCCGACTTTATGGAAAAGTACATGGCCGCTGCCCTGGAAAAAGCAAAAGCCACGTCCACCCCTGAGCAGCTGCAAAAGCTGACAGACCAGATGAACCAACAAACAGCGCTTTACAAAAATCCTGTTTTCTTCACGCTGTTTACCTATATGGAAATTATACCGGTAGGTGTTGTGGTGTCGCTGATCACAGCTTTATTGCTAAAACGCAAAAGCAAAACCCCTGCTGCAGGAAAAGGATGAGCGACTAAAACAAAAGAAAAAATGAAGTTGCTGTAACGTATGCAGGATTCGGCCTACTGATCAGAAAAGAAAAGAAAAAAATGACAGCAAACACTTCTTCACCCAAATCAATGCCTCTTGCTTTATACCGTATTTTGTATGCGGGGTTCTTGCTGATAAGCTGCTACTACCTGTTCCGGGGCGATTTGGTAAGCGCCGGTTCCAACCTCGGCATTGGATTGATTTTCGATCCGTTCAACGGCATTGAATGGCAGCAGCGCAAGGGCTGGCAGAAAGGCTGGTTGATCGTTCACCTGGCATTAACACTGATCCTTCTGGTGACAGGATTCGTGCAGAAATGGTAAGGGATGTACGTATGAAAACGTTGACCGGTTTCCTTTAATGTAAGAAAGGCATCCGGACCGATGGGCTAAACCATTCAGACCCAAACAGCATGTGGTAACTATACAACCTCTCCGAATAAACAAGCTTCGCCGTTTGCTGCCTGGTTTCCGGTTCACAACAACAGAAACGGTTTTCAATCCCTCACACACCGTACCGATAACCCTTCTGAGCCATCATCCCAATGATACGTTGCTTTGTTGTCGGTGGTGAGCAGGAATACAAAGCGGTCGGTTGTATTCTTATACCGGTTGCTGCTCCACCAGAACCCGGCGTTACCGAGGGCCAGGAATCCTTCGTTTTGGTTGATGAGTACACCGGCGCTGCGGCCGCCACCCGGCAATGCCGTAAAGCCGGTAACGTTGGTGCCGTTCCCCTTCTTGCTCCAGCCGGTGGTGCTTTTCAATTGCTGCCCGGCATTGCTTCGCTTGCCGCCGAGGTAAGCACGCAGCTGCAGCCATTCTTCAGCAGAAGGGATATGCCAGCCGGCAGGTGCCAGTCCCCGGGGATCAACCACGGCAAACCAATTGTACAACTTGCCATAAACGGCTCCCAGCGTGGAATCGTTATTGTAGTAACACCAGGCGGGTTTGCGTTGTGCCCCCGCCCGGTTCCATTCGGCACGGGTCTTTGCCTGCGGTATGGTATCGCCGTTGCGGAAGGTGGAAACGGATAAATTCTCTGCCATCCACACCTGCTGACCAATCGTGATTGTTTTGATTGGGTTGACAGGTTGGTGCTGTGCCTGCAATGGCACACAGGAAAGAAGTGCGGCGGAGGTTGCCACAACAGCCAGTTGGAGCAGAGAGTTCTGTTTCATATGAAAAGAGAGTTAATTTGTTGTATCGGTTCTTATCCGCTAACAGCCATTCCGCTGCTTTCCTTGTTTCCGGCAAACCGGTTCTTCTATACAAACATAAGCCGCTGCGAAATTCTCTCTATACCCTGCATCTGGTATTTTCGGGCTGCAACCATTCGCCTGTAGAAGAGGGGGAAAGAGGAACAAAAATCCTTACCCGAAATGACTAACTTTCCATAAAACAAACGGTCATGAAAGCCCTCCTGTTTCTCCTCCTGCTTGCACTTGGTGTTAGCTCCTGCAACAACTCCAACGCACCATCGTCCGGGGCCTCTATGCCCGTTTCGCAGTACTTCAACTATGGCGACAGCGGGGTGCAGTCGGCCGGGGTACGAATGATTCCCATCACCACGCCGGTGGGCAACTTTAAGGTGTGGACCAAACGGTTCGGCAATAATCCCCGCATTAAAATCCTGTTGTTGCACGGCGGTCCGGCCATGACGCATGAATACATGGAGTGCTTTGAAAGCTTCTTCCCCAAAGAAGGGTTTGAATTTTATGAATACGATCAGCTGGGTTCTTATTACAGCGATCAGCCCACCGACAGCAGCCTGTGGACCACCGCCCGTTTTGTGGAAGAAGTGGAACAGGTGCGGCAGGCGATTGGTGCCGATTCCACCAACTTTTATGTGCTCGGCAATTCCTGGGGCGGCATCCTGGGCATGGAATATGCACTGAAATACCAGCAGCACCTCAAAGCGCTCATCGTTGCCAATATGATGGCCAGTGCGCCGGAATATGGCCGCTATGCCGCCGAGGTACTGGCCCCGCAAATGGACCCTGCTGTACTGGCCGAAGTACGGGCCATTGAAGCCAAAGGCGATTTCAGCAACCCACGGTACATGGAGTTACTGCTGCCCAACTTTTATAAAAAGCATTTGTGCCGGCTGGAAGAATGGCCCGATGGCTTCAACCGCACCATGAAACACGCCAACGGTGCAATTTATACGATGATGCAGGGTCCTTCTGAATTCGGCATCGCCGGCCGACTGGCCACCTGGGATATCAAAGACCGGCTGCAGGAAATCCGCATTCCCACGCTCATGATTGGTGCAAAGCACGACACCATGGACCCAAACGCCATGGAAGCGCAAAGCAAGCTGGTGCAAAAGGGCCGTTACCTCTACTGCCCCAACGGTAGCCATTTGGCGATGTGGGATGATCAGCAGGTGTTTATGGAGGGGGTGATCCGGTTTGTTAAAGATGTGGATGTAGGAGTATTGTAAACCAACGGTACCGGAGCTGCCAACGGCAGCTCGTTTGCGTCGTTGTTGCAGCAAACAGGGCTTTTCGTTATATTTGAAAGAACCAACCACTGCTCCAACCATGGAAACAAGCTATTGTCTCAACTGTGATACGCAACTGAACGACACCTTCTGCAGCCATTGCGGCCAGAAGGAAACACACCGGTACACGTTCGCCCATATTGTGCATGAGTTCGTACACGTGTTTACGCATGCCGATAAAGGAATGCTGGCCCTGGCCCGGCACCTGCTGCTGCGGCCCGGCTATGTGGCCCGTGACCTGGTGGAAGGAAAACGCAAACGCTACTTTAACCTGTTTCAGTACCTCCTGCTCATTGTGGGGTTCGTCACCTTCCTGATGGTGAAAACCGATCTCATCGGCGACATCATGAAATCCATGAACCAGGCCAACAGCGTGCAAACAAGTTCCCGTTTAGCAGCCATGCAGCAAAAAACAGCTGCGCTGCTGCAGCAATACAACAATCTCTTTCAGCTGGTACTCATTCCTGTTTACGCTGCCAGCGCCTGGCTGTTCTTTGCCCGCAAACGGATCAATTATGCCGAATCGGTGGTGCTGCACGTGGCCAGCAGTGCACAAACCAGCACCCTGGCCATTCCCATCACCTTTCTGATGCTGGCCGCCAGGGGCACGTCCGGCTTTATGCTCATCGCAGTTGTGTCACTGGCAGTGATGGTGTTTTCGTTTGCCCTTTGCTACCGGCAGTTCTTTGGCTTCGGCTGGCTCCGCTCCCTGCTGTTTGCCGTGCTGGTATTTGTGGTTTCCTATATCATTCAAACGGTACTCATCACCTTGCTGATGCTGGGCATCCTCCATTTAGGATAAACAATCTGCTGTGCCGTAAAATAAATCCGGCTCCGGCGGTTACATTCGTTCCTGCTGCAGCCACTTATTACAGAACCGGCGCTCAAACGGCTGCTGGTTCCCGTAAAAAATCATCCATTTTAATCAACAAAAATCGTGTTATGAAACAAGTGTTTTCCGCCCTCTTGCTCGTATTGGTACTGGGTATGGCCGTATCCTGTAAAAAAAGTAAAAATGCCGGTTCGGTATCGTTCCAGCTTCGTACCCAGAACAAAAATGCAACCATTGTGGCGGGTCGCATGCAGTCGGGCACCCTCAACTGGACAAGCGGCTCTGTGTTTGTAGAGAAAATTGACTTTGAAGCGGAAAAAGACGACGATATGGAGTGGGAACTGGAGAGCCGTGTGCGCCGGAAAATTGATTTGTTCGGATCGGTTTCGCAGCTGGGCGAAATTCAGCTGGCACCCGGACGGTATGACGAAATTGAAGTGGAGCTCGACCTGGGCAGCCCTGCCGGTGATACAGCCGTAGTACTCCGTGGAAGTTATGTCAACAGTGCCGGAACAAACATTCCGGTGGTCTTCTTCATCCGGGAAGCGGTGGAGCTGGAAGCAGAGGCAGAAAATGTAGTGCTTACAGGAACGGAAGAATACAGCTTCCTCACCACCTTTAACCTTGCGCAGCTCACCAGCGGCATTTCACAATCGCAACTCAATAACGCCACCCTCAGCAACGGCGTGCTGGTGATTTCTGCAACCAATAATTCTTCTCTCTACAGCAAACTTCTTTCCAACCTCAACAACATGGATGGAGTGGAGCTGGATGATTGATGCAGGCCCGTTAACCGGTAAGTGCATTGTAGTTGCACTGCTCGTTATACGTTAAGAAATAATTCCAGAGGCGCAGTACGTTCCTGAACGTACTGCGCCTTTGTGTTTCGTGAACAAGAACAAGGCATGCGTTGCTTTTTACAAATATTTAAACAATTGCATGGTAACACCCGGCTGTGAAAGAACGTACTTAGAGCAAACAACTCTTTTTCATGATGCAGAAACGACTATTCTTCCTGCTGCTTTTCTCTTATGCAGCAGCAGCGGGTTATTCGCAGGTACAGATCAGTGGTAAGGTAGTACAATCCTCCGGAGAAGCGATTCCCTATGTCAACATTGGCATTAAAAACAAAAATACCGGAACCGTTTCGGGCGAAACGGGCGCTTTTTCCATTCAGCTGAAACCGGAAAATCTTACAGACACGCTTACGTTTTCCTGCATTGGCTATGAGGAATTACACCTTCCCGTTCAACAGATAATCAGTGAAAAAAGAAATCTGTTTTATTTGAATCCAAAAATTACAGAGCTGAAAGAAGTGGTTCTTGGAAACAAACTACGTAAACGGAAAACCATTGGCACAAAATCGGTAAACCCCTTGCTTTGGGGAAACGCCACAAGTAAAGATGGAACAGACATCATTGAAATGAGTAAACGCTTTGATCTCAAAAGCAGTGCTGCAATTGAAAAACTACACGTCTACCTGAAAGGTGTTACAACCCCTTCGGTTACGTTTCGTATTCATTTCTATGAAGTAAAGGATGACATGCCCGGTGAACGCCTTACAGAACAACTGATCCTTTATAAGAAAGACATTGACAACGGGTGGCTGGAAATGGATCTTACTTCACTGGACCTGGTGTTCGATGATGATTTTTTTGTGAGCATTGAATTTCTTCCCTTGCAGCCTGCCAAAGGCTATTCATTTTCCTACGGCGGGCAGGTGGGCGGAGGTTTGTATACCCGTGAAAGCAGTTTAGGCACCTGGAAGAAAAGCAGCGGAGCCACCATTTCAATGTACCTCACTGTTACACAATAAACAGCTGTCCTGCAGTTGAAAGACGGTCAGGGTTGCTTCCTGCGCAAGAATGGTTGCAGGGCACCGGTTGACCATAAGGCCCACCAGATCAACACGGGTTGAAAGAACAGGCGGAGGAACCGTTTCTGATCTGTATCCAAACCAAAGGCATCAATCCTGTTTGTGTACTGAGAAATGTTTCCGGGAAAAATCAGAATGAAAAAAACAGCCAGGGCAATTCCTGCTGCTGTCCTGTACCTCTTCAGCAACAACAAGGCAAGGCCCAGCACTATTTCTACAACACCTGAAGCAAGCACCACAAAATCCACAAAAGCCGGGTCCTGCGGTAACCAGTCCGGCACCTGTGCCCTGAACGCTGTTCTTTGAACCGTCAGATGAGCGATGCCCGCCAGCAGCATGAACGATGCCAGCAGGAGACGCAGGGTATGTTGAAGAAAAACAGGAACACGCATATTAGTTGCAGGGTTGGTCCTGTGAATGTAGTACAAATCAAGGATGCATCGCCCGGCTACGGGTGTTCACAAGCCTGTTCAGCGTACGTTCTTATTTGTTTTTTGAGGAGAGATCAATCAGGAAGTTGGCGTTGAGAATCAATCCATGATTGTTTTGAAATACATTGCGCCCGTTGATCTGCCGGCCGAACTGCAGTACCTGGTTGAGATAGCCTGCTTCCACCCGTACTGTTTTATTGAAGCCATACCCCAGCAAAATACCCAGCCGGTTCTGGTCAAACACATTGGCATTCACATTTTTACCAAACCCAACGAACAACTCATCATACACAGCGGCATAGGGAACCCCGGGCTGCACCTGCGTTCCTTTGAGCGGCACCTGCAGGCGTACCATATAACGCAGCCGGTTGAGAAACGGAAACTCATCTTCACGCACTGCATTGGCCGAACTGTAACGGCCCACAAAGCGTTGTTCCAGCATAAACCGGTGGGAGAGGTCAACCCTGCCCTCTTTATGCGACAGCTGCACCATTTGAAACAGCCGGTGCTCGGTGAAATTGCGGCCCAGTCCGTTCAGGGGAATTTCTCCATAGGCATAGGTTTCAATATGTCCGTACCCAACCCGCAGGAGCACACGGGGATTCACGTGGTAATTCACGCCCAGGCGTAACAGTCCCTGCTGCCAGTTGGCAATCACATCTGCCCGGCGCCATTGGTATTCGGTGTGGAGACTGAATTTATCACTGAGTTTCAGGGTGCCGAAGTAATTATACCAGCCGATGGCTTCAGAAGTATTGATGCGGTTGTTCTGCGCCAGCAAACCCTGTGTAATTCCTGTGGCCAGGAATACAAGAAGAAAATATCGTGTGAACAGCATTTGTTCAAAAGTACCAACTGCAACCGTATTTCAGGTTGCAGTTGGTTGGTTGAATTATTTAGCCGGACTGAACGGCAGCGCCGATTTGTGAACGATGATCCTTAATTTACCATCTTTCCCTTTTTTAAACACCCAGGTTTTATCCACCATCACTTCTTTGCCATCTTTACCGGTAACCCACACATTTCCCATCGTGATCGCTACTGACCCATAAATCTGGATACCCTGGTTGTCGGCACCTGCATTATCATACCGGGCTTTTACCCAGGGCGTCAACGCAAAGCCTTTGTCGTTAGGGTAGTCGGCGTCGCCGCCGATAAAGTAGGCCAGCGCTCCTTTCTTATCATTCCGGAAGGTTTGATCGCCAAAAGCCAATGTGGGTTTAAAAAACACTTTCCCATTGTCATAGTTGTATGCTTCCGACAAAACCTGCTCGGCATACGCTTTATAGTCGCCGCCTTCTTCTTTCAGCTGACCGATTTTTACCAGCGCATCGCACCAGGCCTGCTGTGCCGCATTTACTTCATCATAGGTAATAACTTCCTGGGCACCCTCTTCCACATACACCAGGCCGAGGTCTTTTACAACCTGCTGTACTTTTTCACTGGATTGTGTAATTGTTTTTTCGGCTTCCTCTTTTGCTTTGTCGGCAACCTGAACACAAGAGGTGAATAACAAACTTGCTGCACATGTTGCTGTTAACAGATGTTGTTTGATCATATAGATTGGTTTGAATGGTGACAATGGTTAACACATACGGGTGTTGGCGAACAGGATCAATAACATTCCTGCAGGGGTGGAGGTTCTGCCCGTTTTCCTAAAGTTTCATCAATTTTTTTGCGAAAAGTCCTGTGTGTGAGGCAAACTTTATCACTTCTGGTTATAGACAAAAGACGGAGTGTTCCTTGCAGACTGGAATTGCGGCATGGGTAAGAACCGGATACGGAGCTCCGTTTGGTGAACGGACATACGAACGAAGGCTTACCACAGCTGCCGCACCTCCGGCAACCAACCAGCCCGGCAACAGGAGCTTATTGCTTTTCAAACTCCGACTCAATATTATCAAACAAAAAGTCGTCGGTTCTTTGAAACTGAACTCCGGCCTTTACGTCTTTGTTTTTCTGCAGCGATATTTTATAATCATCGGGTGTACCCAGGATCCGGATGTTGATGAACCGGGTGCGGCGCTTTGGATCACGGATGATGAGTTCATCTTCCTGTTCCCGGCTGATTTCTCTGGGGTTCCGGCTGAAGAGTTTGTTGAAGGCGGCCCGTCCAACTATTTTTAAGGGAACACGAACAAAATAATCCATCTGCAGATCCACCGACTGACTGCCGGCAATTTCCAGGTAGCCCAGCGAAGAGTTGACAGTCATATTCGGAAACGACAACTGACCCTTCCTGAAGGTGAAGCGGTTTTCCAGTGTATCGAACCGGATGCGGTCGAGATTCTTATCGCCAAAGTAGGCCGACATTGCCCGCATGGGAGCAAAATTGTCAAGCCGGCCATTTTCAATCATTACATCCATTTGCAGGTCCGATGCATGGATGATGGGCGTGAAATCGGTGTGCAATAAAATTTTACCGGTAACCCGACCGGTCAGCAAGCCGTGTACGTTGTCGGACACCAGCTGATCCTGGCCAAAATTGTCAAACTTGAAAAACAACTGGTCCAGGTCCACCCGTTGCAGTTTGATATCGGGATTCAGATAAACTTTTGCCGGGTTGGAACCATTGAAGTAGCCCGACATTTCAACGAGCCCATCAGCTGCCTGAAACTGCATTTTATCCATGGTAACAAAATGATTCTCCCGAACCGTAATGCCCCCGGTGATATTCTTTAAATGATACTTGTTAAACGTGAGTTCATTGATGCGCACCTTTAGTGACAGGTTGGGAAACGGTTGGGCAAACAGATTATAGCCCGCATCATGATCAACCCTGGCAGTATCCTGCGGTGGATTCCAGGTGATGAGTTCATTCACATGAAACCGCTGACTCTGAAACCGGAGTTGATGCGGAACAGTGCTGTTGCCCAGGTGCCAGGTACCGCTCATCGTGAAGTCGTTGTTACCAATACTTCCGGCAAATTCAGTAATGCGCACTTCTCCCTGTTCCAGGTGCACCTTACCATGAAAGCTGTGCAACCGCAACGGATGCAGCTTCAGTTGTCCATGTGCTTCGGTAATCGTAAAGTCGGCCGAATGCAGGGTACTGTCGTAATGCATAGAAATACGCCCATGGAGTTTCAGGTCTTTTATGTCTTCGTTTCTGTATTCATCCGGCACATAATTGTTCCCTTTGTAGGTAAAAATGTCTTTGAAATGGATTTCGTTACTCGTGAGATCAAATTCAAATTCTGTATCCCCCTGTTTGTTGTCGGCCAGCCACAAATCATAATGCCCGATTTTTCCCTGAAAGTGTGCATCTGATGCATCCAGTTTTCCTTCCAGCCGCTTGATGAGTACATCCCGCTCATTAATATAAAACACACCGTGAAACCCGTTAATGGTATGTTGATAATGCTTGAGACGGGTGGATACATTGGTGAGATAATAATTGCCAACCGGCAACGACCGGGAAACAAGGAAGGTATTGGCTTTACCCTGGAAGGCGATATCGAATTGTAAGCCGGTGAGGACTTCGTCGGTTGGTGGTTCTTCTGTTCCGGGGGGAAACAATGTTTTCAGATCGAGGCTGGCCGACCGTACCTGCAGATCGGCCCGGATGAGTTCGCTTGTTTTGTGCAGCACGGCCGGTATATTGGAAACCTTTCCGGTGATGGACAGATCATTGTCGCCCAACAGAAAACTGCAACGGGTAAGATCTAACTGTTGACCCTTTATGCTGGCGTCCACATTCAGCTGACTGATGGGCAGATGGTACCTGTCGGACCGGAAGTTTAAATTCTTGATGGAGAGTTTTGAAAAATAGGCCTGGTTCAGTTGTTCCAATGCTTTTTCCGGATGCTGCAGATCAATAATGTCGTGAAAGTTCATGGTAAGCAGCACCTGGCCGGTTAAATTCCGCAGATCATTCAGTTTGAAAAATTTTGTAAGGAAATCCAGATCAAAATCAGAATCCAGTTGCAGATCAATTTCCGGTGATTCAAAGTCCGTAATTTTCAGATTGGCTTTGAACCTGCCCGCTTCGGGGCGTGCTCCAAAATCTTTGAGTTCAAAAACAGAGCTTGCTGCATTTCGCTGTGGCCCGTTGGTAAAGGTGCAGTGAAAGCCAAGTTGATCGAGCACCTTGTTGGCCTCCCTGTTTTTGATGTAACCATCTTTGCAACCAAAAGCAGCATTGATGGCAGGTGTTTGGTTGTTGGCGGTTTTCCCTTTTATGTGTGCATCAAAATACACGCTCCCTCTGTTATCGTAACTTTTGAGTGTGGGAATTAACTCTTCCGGCGCAAAACCGATCAGCAGATTGAAGTTCGGTTTCTTACCGGAGAAATGGAGATCCACATTCATTTCATCGTCTACATCTATTTTCCCCTGCAGATCAAACTCCGCACCTTCCAGCACCACCGTGGTTTCCTTGAAATCAATGACCTGTGTTTGTTTGTGATACACAACATTTGTATGCAGCTCCAGGTTTTTATGATATACATACGTAGGTTGGTTGTGCCGCAATACATTCAGCACAAATGCTCCATCAACCTGCAATGTGACCCGGTCGTTTGTTTTTTTGAACGAGGCAGCCGCCTGTTGAATGTTTGTTTCCACCACGATACCGGTTGCGGCATTCGTTTTTGTAACATCCATCTTTGTGAGTTCAATGGAACTCAGGTCCAGCACCAATGAACTGCTGGTGGTTGCCTCTTCTGCTGGTTGCAGGGGCTCAAATGCGTTGAGAAGATTGAATTGACCGTTGTCGTATTGTACAATGTTCAGTCGCCCGTCTTCCAGCTTCAGTTTCTGTAAGTGATAGTCCGATTGCAGCAGGCGCCACAGGTTAAACCCAAAGTAAGCACGCTTTACATCCACTACAGCCGTGCTGTCGGCCGATTTTGTTTCATACACCTTTACACCTGTCAGCTGAACCGATACGTACGGAAATTTGCGGAACGGGAACAGCTCTGTTTTTTCAATGACCACCAGGCCTTTGTAACCTTTGTTGGCCTGTTGGAGCAACTCCGCTATGAGTGCTTCTTTTTTTACATACACCAACACAGCACCCGTGCCCAGCAAGAGTAAAATGCCAAGGGCACTCCACAGGAAAAGCTTGCGGAGGAATCGAAAACGGGAACGTGATTGGGTCATTTCGTTCGGTTGCATGCGCAAAAATAAATCATTGTTGCGTTGCACACCACGGTCATGGGGTTTCTATTGAGGGAGATTAGCCGTAGATACTGCAACTGATTTACGGGAATAGATTCCGGTTGATTTTCGGCGTAAAGGCAGACAACAGAAGGAGATTCCTGTTTCAGGATAACGGAGGAAAAAGTAATATACAGAGACTGCTTAACAAATAGGTTGAACAAATGCACGCTGTTTTTTTGTACCTCAATGGTGCATCAGTGTAAACCCTGCATAGAAATCATAAATTAGTTACCGCTTTCTCTTCCCGCCTGCTGCCGCTATACAATTCATATTCCAGCAAACGGCAATCAATGGTACTATTATAAAATTCAATCCGCCGATTGGCTTTTAATCCAATCTTTTTAGCCAGCTCCATATTACCGGTAAAAATGTAACCGAAATAACCCCCGCATTTCTGTTTCATAAAATCACCGATGCGGCGATAAGTGGCTTCCAGTTCTTTTGCCTCACCAAGGCGTTCTCCATATTCGGGATTGATCATCATGACACCGGCAGCATTTTGTGGCACTTCAGTTTCGGCAAAATCACATACAACAAAATCAATCAGTTGGTGCACACCGGCAGCAATAGCATTTTTTCGTGCATTCTCAATAGCCTTTGGATTATAATCAGTGGCAATGATTTTCAAGCCGGGCACTTCTGTAATCTGCTCTTCCAGCAATGCATCTTCCTGCCAATATACCGACTCATCATACCCCTGCACATGCATAAACGCATAGTTGGTGCGGTACAATCCCGGCCGGCGGTTGGTGGCTATCAGCGCCGCTTCAATGGCCAGGGTACCGGAGCCGCACATCGGATTGATAAAAGGCGATTGCCGGTCCCATTTTGAGGCATAAATCGTAGCGGCAGCTAACCCCTCCAGCATGGGAGCCAGACCGGGAATCTTACGGTAACCATGCCGGGCAAGTGAATCGCCGCTTGTATCCAAAAACAATTCTGCTTCTTCATTTTTCCAGAACAGGTGAATCACTGTCCCCGTCAATGCAGAACCGGTAGTGGGACGAACGCCCCGTTTTTCCCGAAGCCGGTCCACCACAGCATCTTTCACCCGCAGGTTGGCAAACATGCTGTTATTGATGGAAGGATGACTGACATTGCTGGTTACAGAAAAGGAACCGGGATGTGGCAGCAGGTGCTCCCACTCCTGCTCTTTCACTCCCTGGTATACAGCATCGGGATCAGTAGCTGTAAACTGACGCAAACTGTATAATACCTGGCTGGCACAACGGAGATGGAGATTGAGCTTGATACATTCGTTCATGGTAGCCTTCAGCTTTACACCGGTAACGAAGGTTTCATCAATGGTAAAACCCAGCTCCTCCACTTCCTGTTGCAGGTACGGAGCAATGCGCTTATGGCAGGTAATGACAACAGTGGAAGGAGTAGTAAATACATTCATGTGAGTCTGCGTTTCAATGGAAGTCCTGGAGGAGAAAGATATCAAGAAGCGGACCAACTGTTTCCATGCTTCTGCTACATCCCTCCTATTTCGCCACAGCGATTTTTACTTTTTTGTTTTTTATTTTTTCTGCCTGAATCAGATGCAACGTATGATTCACCTTGTTTTTCCGCACCGCCACAAAGCTGAAAAAATCTTTCACTTCTATCAGCCCGATATCTTCTTTCTTTACTTTTCCTTTGTTTGTAAGAAACCCCACAATATCCACTTTGTTGACTTTATCCTTTTTACCGGCTGCCAGAAACAACGTACTCCATTGTGGTTTTTCGGGTAAGGTAGCTGTTGCGGGTAATTCAATGGATTGGGCAGTGGCGGGAATATAACCCGGCAGTTGTTCATCGGGGCCCAGTATTACAATCGCTGTACCGCTGGCATCCATGCGGGCTGTGCGTCCGTTGCGGTGAGTGAATGATTCCTCTGTATGTGGCAAATGATAATGAATGATATAGCGGATATGGGCAATATCCAGACCCCGTGCAGCCAGGTCGGTGGTTACCAGCAGATTGGAGGTGCCATTCCGGAACTTGCACAAAGCGGCATCCCGTTCCTGCTGTTCCATAGCGCCATGATAAAACACACTCACCAGGTCCCGCTCTTTCAGGAAGTGGTGGGTGCGTTCCACTGCCTCCCGGTGATTGCAAAAGACAATCGTGGACCGGTTGCCCAGCATACAGATCAGGCGAAAGAGTGTTTCGAGTTTATCATTTTCTGTACTGTGCAGCACCTGTACCGCAAGGCCGGTATCGTTGGATTCGTTTCCGGTTAAGAAATCGAGGATTACGGGTTCCTGTAAGCCCACAAAAGAAGGAATGTCTTCCATGCGGGTAGCCGAAGTGAGTATGCGTTTGCTGAGTGCCGGAAGAGAGCCAATGATAAACGACATTTCATCCTGGAAACCCAACTCCAGTGATTTATCAAATTCATCGAGCACCAGTGTTTCAATGGAGGCTGTTGTGATATTGCCCCGGCGGATATGATCGGCCAGTCGCCCCGGGGTACCAATGAGCAGGGCCGGTGCCTGTTTCAGATTGTTTTCTTCAACTTCCCGTTTATGTCCTCCATAACAACAGGTTACTTTCAGGTTCAGTTGCAGACTTTTAAACACCTGTTCAATCTGCAGCGCCAGTTCCCGGCTGGGGACTATCACCAGGGCCTTGCTTGTAGCAGCGGCTGTTTGCAATGGTTCTACCAATGATAACAGAAAGGCCAGTGTTTTACCCGAACCGGTAGCCGACAGGAGAATCACATCTTTGTGTTGCGCCCGTACTTCCAGGGCAGCTTGCTGCATTTCATTCAGTGCTTTGATGTGTAAAGCGTTGAGCACTTCCTGTAACCAGGCTGGTTGTTGTTGCATAGCTGCGAAGGTAAACAAGTCAAGAGGGATTTTCGGGTTTGTCTGCTGCTATACAGGTGATTTAAGAATGGGAAGCAGGACGAATCAGCTTTTGATTGGTATGCAGCCGGTAAAAACAAACATTATCCTGACGTACATCATATATTCCGGAGTGCCGGCTTTTTACTTTTAGGTACCATTTGGTTTATGTGTGCCGGAGTAAAAATAAAATCAAACCGGAACTTGTTTCTCCAACACTATGTAAGCGCCGCTTTAGTCATGCTGTTGCTAGTTGTACAGGTGTTACTGGTTCAAGCACAGGAAATCACCATTTATACCATCCCTTCACCCAAAGGAATGGACTGGAATTCGCCAAGAGAATTGGTACTCAGCTATGTCAGAAATACCTTTGCCCGGTCGCCCTATGGAAAAGAAAAATATCCCATCGGCCACATGATGGTAGAGTTGAAGGATAGCACCCGGCATGAAATAACCGGCACCACCTCAGTAACCCATTCCGGAATGACACGTAAGGTCATCAGAAAAGGATATGGGCTGGGCATTCTCTTTGAAAAAATAAACGGAAAACTGGAAGACAAAAATGAAGATCTGCAGGAGGTGTACTTACGAAGTCAGCAAGGCGATCTTGCATTTGTTACCTATAAAGTTAATCAGGCTACTTTTAACAGAATGTGGCAATACCTGCAGGAATACAAACAGAGAGGATACGATAAAATATACAATGGCAGTAATAAACCAAGAGAAGGACAGGGCGCAGGTTGCTCCGCTTTTGCACAAAGTTTTTTAGAAGTGGGAGGACTCTCCTGTATTTTACCGGCAAATGAATGGGCCGTACGTGTTTTCATACCAGAACGATTAATAGGAGGTTCAAAAGCAAAAACCCGGCATGTACAATTTTTCAAATTATTATTGTGTAACAAGTGGGCAAAACCCGGCAAACCAAACGCTGAAGAACTTACGCTCTATGAACCTACCTTCTTCTATAACTGGATCCTGAAAACACATGCCAATACGAAAGAAAACCCATTACTTCACAACGCAACGAGGGGAAAAGCAAAAGGGTTAATCGTTGATTGCACCCATCTTGCACCACCTCAAGAACCTATTTGGCTCACCACCACTTCAGGTAGTAATTGAACTGTTTTAACAAACCAACTCCTTGAACACCTGCTCAAGAAAAAAACTACAACTGCAGCACACCGTTTCCGGCCCGCCAGATAAACCAGGTATTCAGCAATACATACACCAGCAATACAACCAGTGCCACATATTTATCAAAGCGGACGGCTTCATTCAACCGGTTGCGTTTCACCAGCCGAAGCGAATAGGCATTCGCCGCAATCACCAGGAGGATAAACAGCAGGGTAATCCCATGCAGCAAATCCACCAGCGTAAAGGAAGCTGATTCGGGTAAAGAAGAATCAATGATGTACTTATTACCAATTACGGCAAACAGCGAACCCACACTCAGCCCAAAACGGGAATCCATGCTGTCTGCATGTATGTAGAAACAGATGTACGAAATGAGAAAAGCAATATACATTCCCAAAAACAGTTTCAGAAACAGCCCTCCTGCATCCCTGGTAACGGTAAGCCGTACCCGGAACACACTGTACTCCGATTGTTGTTTTACGGCCCCCTCATTTCCAAATGCCGTTTCATACACTCGTTTTCCTGTAGTGATCACACAGCTATCTATATTCCATCCCCGCAGGGTGAACCGTTGATCATAATGATTACCCAGTGTATCGGCCACAAACACCATGGAAGAAGCATCAAACTGTGAATTTTCCAACGACACCCGTAATTTCTGCTCATCAAAGGGAAAATTGCCGATCCGCCACGAATCCTTCATCACACATTGCATTTTCATCTGCAGAAAAATCCGGCCACCCGAAGTATCCATTGTGAAAAACGCCTTGTCAACGGTCTTGGCATTAGGTACCTCCAGGTTGTTTACAAAATCGAGTTCCGGATTTTTATATTTGAGCCATAGCCAGAACGTTGTGGTGAATTCCTTCTGTTTGAAATCAATGTCGTGAATACTGGTGATATAGATACCAACGTACACTGTATCTTTCTCTGTTTCCTGTGCCCTGCTGAATCTACCGGCAAAAAAGAGGCAGGCAGCCAACAGCACCATCTTCTTCATAAGCTGTTTTTGTGCTGAAAGTAGGAACTACAGCCAGGCCGTTCAAAGTGCAGGGATCAGGCAATAACAGAACACTCATCAGGAAAGAACCGCAGGCTGTTGCCGGTTCCTGCAAAGAGAAATGATTATAATCAACCGGCGTAGTGATAGCTGTCAATAAATCCCCTTCAACGGCAATAGTACCTTCTGCCAAATTATGCGGCAGGAAAGGCCGATAAGCCTGCCAAATGAAAAAATGATTTTGGGTACACCATCCCGCATTGCTGCGGGTAAGTTTTGACAAACCGGTTCGCTGCCTGCGGCAACGAACTAAAAATGAAACACATGAAAGCGATTCTAACCTCATGCCTCGCCGCTCTTTTCCTTCTTTCAGCAGGCCTCGCAGGAGCACAAATTATCAATCCCAAGAAAGTACTGGAACGGAAAGTAACCAACAAAACCAACCAGGTGATCAACAAAAAAGCCGGGGAGGTGGTGGATAGTGCTTTTGGCGTCAAGAAAGAACCCACTACGAAAAAAGAACCCGGAAGTAAAACAGATACCACCGTAAACCCATCGCAGGGCAATGAACCCTCTTTGCAGACCTATTCCAAATTTGATTTTGTACCCGGGGAAAAAGTGTTGTTTTTCGATGACTTCAGTCAGGATGCAGTAGGCGATTTTCCGGCTGCCTGGAATACCAATGGTTCCGCAGAAGTGGTTACCACCAATCTCTTTCCCGGTAACTGGATGAAGTTTGTCATGCATGAATGTGTATGGACCGATGCGTTGCTGACACTACCCGATAATTACACGATTGAATTTGATGTGATTCCGTTGGGCGGACTGGAAGGAGCTGGAATGTCGGGCTGGCAAATGCGACTCATGCAGGCAAAGAATGCAAAAGCCTGGGATCATGGTTCTGCACCGGGAAACGGTGGATTTAAATTTCATCTGGAATACTTCGGCCGGCCGGGCTACAGCACCTGGTTATATGGTGAAGAATGTGAACCGGCCCACTTAAGCGGCAATATTGAAGACGATAACATGAAACAGAAAATGAATCAGAAGTACCATATATCTATCTGGGTGCAGAAAACAAGAATCAGGCTGTACCAGGATCAACATAAAATGATTGATCTGCCCAAAGCCTTCCCTGCCGGCTGTGTAAAACCCGACCGGCTCCGGTTTGAATATGGCGCCGCCATGATCAGCAATGTACGGATTGCAGTGGGCGCCCCCGATATGCGCAACAAACTTTTAACCGAAGGCAAACTGGTTACCTATGGTATCTACTTTGATGTAAATAAAGATATGGTGAAACCAGAATCATACGGCACACTGAAAAGTATTGCCGATGTGCTCAAAGAAAATCCTGATGTGAAAATCAAAATCATAGGACATACCGATGCGGATGGTAACGATGCAGCCAATCTTGATTTGTCCAAACGAAGAGCTGCTTCTGTAAAAAATGAATTGGTGAAAACTTTTGGAATTGATGCATCACGTATCAGCACCGATGGTAATGGCGAAGCACAACCTGTTGCTCCTAATGACAGTCCTTCTAACAAAGCGCTCAACCGAAGGGTGGAATTTATAAAACAATAACTACATCATTTGAAACAGGATAGTATGAAAACAAAACAATTTCTTTTCGCTAACTGATTTTCAGAACAACAAGGCCGGTTTTACCAGCGGGTAGGCCGGCTTTGGTTTTTAAACGAACGCCAAGTGAAAAAGCAGATTCACTCCTCGCCATTGCATTACTTTTTATGAATGGCCAGTCTGTTTACTGAATGCATGTTAGTCTCTCACACAGTGGAAAATGAGAATCCAGCGCCACAACACTGCGGTGGTTTGACAAAGTATGTTTACTGTAGCAGTCCCTTACCATTGCTGCGTACGGCCTAATCAGATCACCCATTTTAAGATCTCGTCTTACATGAGTACTTCGTTGTTTGGAAAAATCTGTTTCAATAAATGGGAATCATGTAATATATACGGATAGTTATGTAACGTAACTCTTTCAAAATGTTACACTTTTGTTGTAACAAAATAGTTCAATTCTGAACTGGTTACTTCTTGTATGAAATGTCTTTCACAGCAGGTAACTAAAACTATATTTAAATCAATCAAAAATGAAAAAGAGCAGTATGCTGATGATATCAGCAGTCGTATTATCCTCCGGTTTTTATGCTTGTAAAAACTCTCCAACAAAAGCCGAGCAGGCAGTCATCAATTTGAATAACTATGTTGATTCAGTAAAAGCACTTACACCTGTTTATACTACTTCAACCTTGACTGAACTAAACAATGGATATGAGTTGCGTTTACAGGAAGCTGATAACAACAGTTCTTTAACCGAAAGTGAAAGAGCAAAAATTGAAGCCAGTAAAGAAAAGTATGCCATGGTAAAAAAAGAGTATGAACTAAAAATCAGGGAGACTGAAAAGCCTGTTACACCCGACTACAAAACGGCACTTCGTACACGTTTGTTTGGAGAAGGAGTGGTTGGAACAGATATGAATTTCTCAAACGTTACAGGAGCAAATATTTTAAATGTGTACAGAAATTTTGTAAATACAGTTGCTGATAATAAAGATAGTTACAGCCGGGAAGATTGGGATGAAATTAAAGTGTTGTATGAAGCATTAGATACAAGAAAAAACACAGTTGAAAAAGACGCTCCAAGTGGCGACAATACCAAAATTGCGGGTTTAAAAATAAAATTTGCATCTATTAAGGCTACTAACAGGGGACCTGCAAAAGGCAACGAAAATCAGGATGCAAAAGACAAGGCTAATTAGTAAGTAACAAGGTACACTATACCCATAGAAAAATAGTAAACGTATCATTTCATTTAAGATTAAAAACAAAAAACATGAATTCAGGTAAATTAGTATTAGGATTACTGGCAGGAGTTGCCACAGGTGCCATCCTGGGAATTTTATTTGCTCCGGATAAAGGCTCTGCAACCAGGCATAAAATGATGGCGAAAAAAGATGAGTACACAAAAGAGCTGGAACTACTGGTAGATGGTTTAAGCAAGAAAATTGAATTAACGAAAGATAAAATAATGAGTCCCGCTAAGCTGGAAAGCTAATGTGATTGTCCTGGAAAAAAATTTTACCAGCACATTGCCCATCATGGGTTCGGAAGATGTTGATCTTTTGGTGTTGGGTACTCGCAAAACGGTTTATGATTATGAGTTTGTAGGCACAGCCCATCCGGATACATATGCAAAAGCAGTAGTGAAGGAAAGCGGACGCCGTTTTTTAATCACAATGAAAATTACCAGGTTGACTGGCTGCCATTCCTTTGGGTGCGGAAATTGGTACAACAGCACTGCTGGTGCTGTTTAAAAAGTAACGGCTGCTGTCATGGTTCGTGAGGACACAAACCACTGCATTGAATTGGGTTTGCCTGAAAAACTGTTGCATTTTTTAAGCGGCTTTCGTTTTAAAAACACAATCCATAAAATTGAATCTTCATTACGCTTCTATATCACAAAAATGCAGCTGGTTTTACTTCCTATCCGCCAGGTTTACGCAACGGTCTTTTTCTGCTGCGTTCTGTTACTGCTTTTTAAAACAGGCCCTGATCAGGTTGTCATCACCGGTCAGCTGCCAGTTCACCAATGAAACAGGCATGATGCCTGCATTATAGAATTGCTCAAAAAAACGATACAGTGTAAATTGGGTTCCCTCCTTTCGTGCCACATCCATCATCATGCGCTCAATAAAATATTTTCCGGTCACATAACTGGTACCATAGCCCGGTTGCCGTAAATAGAGGTGCTGCTCAAAGCCTGCCAGGCTTTCATCGCCGGCCCAACCGGCAGGGGTCCACTGCATCTGGTACCGGCGGGCTTCTTCAAAATTCATCTGGTTGTCCTGTGCATACAACGAAGCCAGTCCCCGTGCACAACGCTGTGCCAGCATAATCCACACCAGCTCCTTTGCCCGTGGGTTTTCATTCCACAAACCGGCCAGCATGAGTGTTTCCTCCAGCGAGGTCGCCAAGCCTTCGCTGCGCTGCATCCACAGGTTAAAAGCAAGTGCACCCCGGCGAATGAGGCTGCTGTGCGGCGCTTCGGTTAAAGCAGCCACCTCAAACCAATGCGTTAAATGCGAGTACAACACCCCCGGCGCATGGTGCACAATGTTTCCAAAAAAATTGCGCTTCTCTTCCGGCACAAAGCTGCCGAGGTGTTGCCGCAACGCCGGCTCCCAAAACGGCTGTACCGGCATGATTTTCTGTTCGCTTAAAAACCGCATGAGCTGACGGGCATGTGCATCGGCGCCTGCGGCAAACTCTTGTTCCGTTTTATACGGTTGTAACGGGGGTAGCTTGCTGTTATTGGCACGCTCCAGTTCCAGTGAGGCATACGCACGGGCCAGCTCCCGGCTGAGCAGGGCTACTTCATCGTCCCACGTATAGGGAATGAGCAGTACGTTCCGCAGAAACCAGTTGTAGTTATCTTTTCCAATTCCGGAGGGGCCTGTTTTCGAAGGCGCCTGTTGTTCCAGCCAGCTGATGAATTGCAGGGTGGCTGATTTTGCATTCACAATGGCTTCTTGTAATTGGCGGCTGTTCATACGTGTTTTGGCCGACAGTTCATCCAGCAGCACCAACTGCCCTTTTACATCGCCGGTACCGGCCAGCCAAAGATCACGGGCCGTACCGGTGAGGTTCTTCCGTGCCTGTTCATACAAGGGCGGAATGACCTTGAGTTGTGCCATCAGTTGTTGTTCTGCCGCTGCGTTTAATGGAAACCGGTACTGCCACAGTTCAATGGCGGCAAAGCTGGTGGGACCTTCATGCTCCGGTGTATCGCTTTGTTCGGCAAACAGCAGGGCATAGAACGAAGGATCCCGGGCCCAGGGTTGTAAAATGCGGCAGTAAAAATCCAGCGCATTCAGTTCGCTCAGCACCAGTACATAATCGACTTTGTGTTCTAACGGCCAGGCAGTGGTATCCATCGCTGCATGCCGGGCTTTGAGTTGCCCCAGCGTTTGCTGTATGGTGCGGATGGTGGCGGAACGGTAATCGGGCACACCGCCGGGCAGACTGGTTCGCTCCAGCAGCCGCAACTCGCTGGTCAGCTGCAGGAGTGTGGAATAGGACGCAGGCCGTACGGTCTGTGCTTTGTGTTCAACGGTGGCAACAAGCAGCAGGAGTAGCAATACAATTGTTGGAAGAGCCTTCATATGCAGTAATAAAATGATAGCGTATTCATTCAAACAAGGCCCCTTTCCGTTTGCTGTGTTTGGCAACGGTTACCGGGGGCGATGTTGCGCCCTTAAAATACAACTTATTTCGGTTGGGGCCTGGTTCGGCACCTTGAAAGAAAAAACCCGAAACCAGCTTTTATTCTGTGATCAGGTGGTTCCCAACTGAATCAACTGATGCCGCAATGCATAGAGTACCAGCCCTGCTACATTCCGGGCGCCGGTTTTCGACATAATATTTCTGCGGTGGTTATTGACCGTTAGCGGGGAAATAAACAACCGGTCGGCAATAGCCTGGGTGGAGTATTGATTACAGATAAGAATCAGAATTTCTTTCTCCCGCTCCGTTAACATATGTACTTCCTCTTTTACAACGGTGGTCTTGCTTTCATCTTTGGTAAGCAGGTAGGTGAACAGCGTAGGCTTTACAGCTTCACAGAAGTACTGGTCGCCGGCCAATACGGTCGTGATGGCTTTAAGCAACTCCTTAAAGCTGCAATCTTTCAATACATATCCATCCACGCCGGCTTCATACAAAGAGGTAACATACTCATACTGATTATACATAGTCAGTGAAATCACAGCCGGCCGGCCGGGTAATTGCTTGATGGCCTTTGCTGCTTCAACACCGCTTATATCCGGCATCTCAATATCAAGCAACACAAGATCAACCGGATGCTCTGCAACTATCTGAACCGCATCAGCACCCCGCTCTGCTTCCAGTATCACCGGTACATCAAGTTGTTCCTTCAAAAGACTATTGAGTCCTTCCCGGAAGATCCGGTGATCATCAGCGATTAATATTGTCATAAAATACCAGTTCTTTCATTGGAAACGTAAGTTCAAGAGCATACCCGCTCAAACGATCGAGCTGCCTCCAGTTACCGTTCAGTAATTCGGTACGGCTCTTCATATTCCGGATGCCATGACCCATCGTTCTTGCAGCTCCCTCCGGCGGCAGTCCTTTTCCGTCATCTGCATAAAAAATACGGAGACTGTTTGCATTGCAGGAAACATCTATGGTAATGGCCGATGCGCCACTGTGCCGGAGTGTATTCTCAAACAGTTCAGAAACAATCCGGAACAAGGAAGCAGCTTTGGATGGGTGCAGCTGCTGTGCAGTACAGCCGGTATGAAAATCAATCGTAATAGCTTTGTATTTCCTGATATGCTCCACCCGCTCTTCAATCATTTGACTGAAGCTGGTTTTGCTGTTGAAATTGGGCGAAAGGGAATAAGAAATTTCCCGGCAAACGTTGGTGGCTTGCCGCAGTTGATCGGTCATCTTTTGTAAAGCTGTTTTAACAGGCTCCCCGGTATCTTTTTCAGCTAATGCTTCCGCCTGCATACGGATGATGGAAAGCAGGGGCGTGAGGTGATCGTGTACTTCTGCTGCAATGGCATCCCGCTCCTTTTCCTGGGCATCCAGCACCATCTGAATCCTGGATCTTTTCTCTCTGTCCAGTTGCTTGTTCAGTAAAAAGTAAAGTCCGTAAGTAAATGCCAGCAGCACAAGCAGCAACAGGGCAGAAAGAATACTTAAGAAAATAACATCACTCATGGCAGGTACGATTTTCCGGGCTTTAAAGATCTGTATTCAGAAAGCTTCCATAACAAACTGGTGAAATAAGCCAGGTTTGACAGTTCAAAAAACACTGAAAAGTAGTACACTAATGATTTGCTTACCAGGATTGAAAAACTGAACAGCACACTCATATTAAAAACCCCTGCCGTATAGTATACCGCAAAAAGAGCAAACGGTAACAGGCTGATCGATTCATAGTGGCGAAGACCCTTCCGCAACTGTACCCACAAACTGATATAAGTTAAAAGGGCCATGAAAAAATAAAAGAGCCCTACCACTTTAACCGGAAGTACTACGCCCGGCTGCAGGTAGCCCGCCGCACCAAAGCAAGTGCCCAGCAGCACAAACGAAACAAGTTCATACAAGCGGAAATACTTCCATTTCAAATGGAAAGAAGCCATCCGGTTCAGTAACAGAAGTTGCAGTAAGAATCCATATGCATACACAAAATGATTGGTCATTCCCCTGGGAAGAAGAAAGGTGGTAAGCATCTCCACGAACCAAAGCACCAACAGGTAAAAAGCAAGAAGCTTTGATTCTCTGGTTCTCCGGTGGCCGTTGGAAAAATAGGCGGTCAGCGCAAAGGCCGTCAGCAGCAGATAAAAAGCAGATATCAGTTTAGTCATACGAAACAGAATCAGCAGCAGTAAACAACAGAAAGCCGGCAGCTTGTTCTGCCGTCGGCGGGCATCTTGTACGATGCACCTCCGTACCTGTCCTTACAATGAAATCACCACCGGATAACAATGTAAGAAAACCAAAAAAACCGGACAAAAAAATAGTTACTACTAACTATTCCATCCCCCCGAAAAACAAAATATCTTTCGCCGATAATTGAAACGCTTCATGTTGCACATCAACACACCGTCTATGAGCCCATTTCATTGCGCTAACAGGAAACGTGGTTTTCTGTTATTGCTGACCGTTCTTTTTTGCTTTGTTTCACAAGTGCAGGCACAAAATATTAACTATTACTTCCGACATAACTTTTTCGGACCGCCCGATCTCCTCCGTGATATGGGACCAGGATTTGGCTATTCCGCCACGCCCTACAACTACTTTGTATATCTGGCTAATAATGTTACCGGCAACGGGGAACAGATCCGGCTGGGGCACCGGCAACTTAACAACGGAAACCTGACAGCGGTATGGGTGGGTGGAACGAATCTGCAGATCGGACGTCCTGAAAACTTCACCTATTTTGGCTCATTCAACATTCCGTCACGAACATTGGCCCGTTATGTGGAATTTCCAACTGAGGGATACTCCTACCTCTTTAAAATTGAAGCCAGGGGTAACGAAAGCAGCAGGGGAATCCTGATGGAATTCGACCGTAATCCGGCACTCAAATTGGAATATTTCAGCTCAGATAATTTTGTACAGGTTGGAGTTAATACACCTTTGAATGGAATGGTACAATTGGGGTCGGGTATTGCTGGCGGACAATTTTTTTATGTACGGTACCGCCACAGTAACGATCCGGTGAACCAATATCAATGGACACCGGTAACCTTTCCTGTGAGCAACGGACGTTACGGCTATTTTTCACTCCCGGCATTCTTCTTTACTGGTACTGTGGAAATGACTCTCATGTGTAAAAACAAACCCATTTCTTCTTTTACCGATAATTCTTATACTGATAATATCTACGATGTGCCTTTTGTTAGCGGTTCCACCATTACAACTTCTATTGTGAGCAACCCGCCCACTACAGTAAACACCGAATTTACTGTAAACATGACCGGACAGTCTGTTTCACCCGAAGGCGTTTTTATGAGTTTGTTTAACAACGTAACGGGGAGCAGACGCTTGCGCATGACAAACGTTGGAAACAACGTGTATAAAACAACTGTAAAGCTGAGGCCGGATGAAGAAGTTCAATTTGTTTACATCAACGGAATTGTTTCCGAAATTGTTCCAACCGCCTGCAGGGGTTTGAATACATCAGCCCGAAAATTCACACCTTCTACAGCTCAACCCAGCCCTATACCGGTGTGCTTCAGTGCCTGTAATACTTCGTGTGCCGGCAACAGTTCCACCGTCAATGTTACCTTCCGGGTAAATGCATCAGGTGCTACCATCAGTCCGGCTGGTGTAAAACTGGCTGGCAGTTTCAATAATTTTTCACTAACCGCCACGCCCATGACTCTGGTGGGCAACAATGTGTACCAGGCAACGGTACCCTTAACCATTGGCGAGCTGGTGACCTACAAATTTGTAAACGGAAATACGTTTGAAACCATTCCGCCTGGTTGTGCCATTAATAATGGAACCGGAAACTTCAACCGCTTTCTGTCGGTGCCCAATACAACCACAACCCTTCCTGCTGTTTGCTTCAACGCATGTAATGATGCCTGTGCTGCACCGGCGCCAACGATCCCTGTTACGTTCCGGGTGAATATGAGCGGACAAACCATTGCTGCCGGCGGCATAAAACTGGCAGGCTCCTTCAATGGATTTTCAACCAGTGCAAATGCCATGACACCTGTGGGGAACAATGTGTATGAAACAACCGTGAGCATACCTGCCAGCAGTACCATCCAGTACAAATTTGTAAACGGCACCAGCTTTGAACTCATTGCCGAAGAATGCGGCATCAACGACGGTGGCGGCAATATCAACCGCTTACTGCAGGTGGGCACTACAGCGCTCACCTTAAACACCGTTTGCTTCAGCTCCTGCACCAACAGCTGCGCCACCACACCGCCGGTGAATGTTACCTTCCGGGTGAATATGACGGGGCAAACGGTAAGCCCAACGGGTGTGTACCTGGCCGGCAGTTTCAATAACTTTTCCACCACCGCCACACCCATGACACTGGTGGGCAGCAATGTGTACCAGGCAGTGGTACCACTCGTACCCGGCACTACCAACCAATACAAATTTGTAAACGGATCTGACTTTGAACTCATTGGTTCCACGTGCGGCATTGACGACGGTGGCGGCAATATCAACCGCTTCCTCACCATTCCCCCACTACCCATCACACTCAATACCGTTTGCTTTAACCGTTGCAACAACAGCTGTGCAACCACTGTCGCAACCACCGCCGTAACCTTCCGGGTAAATATGACCGGACAAAACATCAGCAGCGCCGGTGTAAAACTGGCGGGTAGTTTTAACGGATTTTCCACCACTGCCAATCCCATGACAGAAAGAGGCGGTAATCTATATGAGGCAACCGTTGACTTGCCTGTGAACAGCACCTTTACTTACAAATTTGTGAATGGCAACAACTTTGAGCTGGTTACGGTACAGTGCGGTGTAAATGATGGTAACGGAAACATCAACCGCACCGTTACCACAGCCAGCCTGGCAGAACAATTGGTTCCTGCCGTTTGCTTTGGAAGCTGCTCCGATTGCAACCGCTCACAAATTACGTTCCGGGTTGATTTGGGCACAGTGCCGGCATCACCCTCGGGTGTATTTCTGGCAGGAAGCTTTAATGAATTTTCCACCACTGCCAGTCCCATGATCAAGGTGGGCCCCTCTACGTATGAAGCAACCTTGCCACTGGTACCCGGCTCGCAGGTAACCTATAAGTTTGTAAACGGCACCAATTTTGAATTGATTACAAGTGAATGCGGTATCATGGGTGGCGCCACAGTGTACGACCGCCTGCTTACCGTACCAGCTTCCAATTCAGCACTGGGAATGGTTTGTTTCAACTCCTGCAACAACTGTGTTGCTACGTCTGTAACCGATCGTACAGAAAGCCACATTCGTTTGTATCCAAATCCCACAAACGGAATCCTGTTGCTGGGTAAACCCGTTACGGCCACCTATCGCATTGTGGATCTTACCGGCCGCATTGTGCACAACAGTTCGGCACGAGCAGCCCTGGTACAGCAAATCAATGTAACGGCCCTGCCCCCCGGTTTGTATTTCATTCAGATACTCGAAAAAGACAAAACGCCCGGCTCGTATTTATTTAAAAAGGAATAACCGTTGATTGAACCTACGGATTGACCGCTTTCTGTAAATCAGTAACCAGCAGCGTGGCCGGTGCTCTTACTCCGCCTGGTTAAGCTTCTTTACAAAGGCTTCTATTTCTTTGCGGTTAATGGTTTCCAGCTCCTGCAACGCTTCAGGGTTGTCGCTCAAAAAGGTGCGCAGGTTTTTTTTCCAGTTCCCCAACACGTGGGTGGTTAAATCCACATACTCGCCGTTGGGCTTAAAAATGGCATAGTGAGGAAGGGTGCTGGTAACACCGTTAATGACATCGGTTAAATAGTGAACGTACAGCTTGTATTTTTTGCCGTTATCGATTAAGCGGAAAAATCCTGTTTCATAATTCTTGCCGGGCTCCACTAAGCGGTAAACAAAATTCTGACCCATATACTGGAATCCATACTGAAGCACCTCTTTATCTTTTGCCTTGTAAATTCGTTCTTCCCCGGCATAGCTTTGTGCCACGATCACGGTATAGCTGGTCACCTTTTTTTTGCCGGCAATTTTAATCTGGCACAACACGGTGTCGCCGCTCGATAAAATGAGAAAGCCACTGACAAACACATCAGCTTTGGCCAGGACGCTGCTACAGGTAAACAGAAACAGGAAAAAGAATGCTTTCATAAACAACTTCAATTTTAGCGGTGTAAATATGAGTGAAATAAGTTCATGTTGAGCACCCTGTTGAACCTTTTAACAGTTCCCACGCTGGCCTTTAGGTTTGTATTAATCATTAACCAAGGGATTTAGGAACTTAGTAAGTGATAAGTTAACCTGGCGGCACAGGTAAACTACCCCACTGGCCAGGTAAGACCTATCTTGCGATTTAGACCTGTGCCGCTTACTTGAACAGGCATCA
>CALRLY020000010.1:0-72830 GCA_943368955.1 Chitinophaga pinensis | reverse complement strand
TGTTCAGCATCGGGTAAGAAAAGGGCGGTGGCTATCATGTTAGAAGGGCTCGGGGCCCATGCGGTTTTACGGCCTTACTCCGCCCTTTGTTCTTTCTGAATTGGTTATTTTCCTGATCACTAAATTTATTAAATTGTAAACATAGGATGGGGTTTGCCAAAATGGGGGCAGACGGAACATAGAATGCCGCCACATCGCCAATGTTTCAACGTTGTACCTCACCCTAAACAGCATCCTACTTAAATTCAAAATATCATGACTTTGCCAATCCAACCCCACGCTCTTTTTAGCACATTGCAAGGCACACAAAACACAAACTCAAAGGCGCCTTGTAAATAGCTAAAAATGCCAACGCACAGCCCAGCCAACCCGGCGGACAGAATTCTTATGAGCAGAACCGACAAATATCATCAGCCCACAAGTTCGAAAGTAACTGTGCTTTGACAAAGACCGTTATAAAATGGCACACAAATGACCTTCATTTATTTTATACTAGTTTGTTGCGTTTAAAATAACCTGGACCATAACCGGAGTTCATAAATAGTCATTGCAATTCTCAATTGCAGTTGCTTTTCATAGTTTGGATAAAACTACCGGCGGAGCTATCCGGTATTTTCACCGACCCCCCCTTCCAGAAGAATAACCTGAAAAATGTGTGAATCATGCCACTATTTGCCAGAATTATGTAAGGTATGACAAGAGGGTTAAGAATACCTTCATACTTCTTATTTGTACTCTATTATTAGTCTTTTCTACATTAAATAACAGAAATGAGCACACAAGTATTATTAATCATCATAGGGGTAATCTTTTTACTATTCTTTTCCGGAGTAAAAATTGTACGGCCAACGCACAGAGGGTTAATTGAAAGACTTGGCAAGTATGCCAGGTTTGCTCATCCTGGCTTCCACTGGATTCTTCCATTTATTGATAAAATGTATATCGTAAACATTACGGAACAAATGGTGGATGCGCAGCCACAGGAAATTATCACCAACGACAATCTGAACGCCACTGTGGATGCACAAATTTATTTCAGGGTTCTTGAAGAGGAGGAGAATGTAAAAAATTCACTCTATCATGTAAACGATTACAGACTGCAAATTGTCAATCTTGCCCGGACTACTTTACGAAACATCATCGGTACACTTACTTTACGGTCTGCCAACAGCGAAAGAGGCAAAATAAATACCGAACTGCATACCACACTTAAAAATGAAACAGCAAGCTGGGGTATTATTATTGTGAGAACTGAACTAAAACAAATTGATCCGCCTTCCGATGTACAGGAAACTATGAACAAAGTGGTAAAGGCAGAAAATGAAAAAATTGCCGCTATTGATTATGCTACGGCTGCTGAAACAGTTGCAGATGGTGTAAAACGGGCCAAAATAAAAGAAGCAGAAGGTTACAAACGGGCAAAGGTTTTACATGCCGAAGGCGAAGCGGAGGCGATCAAACTCGTGAATGTGGCAGCAGATGAGTTCTTTACCGGAAATGCCCAACTGTTGAGAAAACTGGAGGCGGTTGAAAACTCGCTCATGTCTAATGCAAAAATTGTTATCCCTTCAGGTTCCGAACTAATAAACATCATCGGTGAAATGGCCGGAGCTTTTCCTGTTCCAGTAAAGAAGAATATGAATGGTGATAACAAACCATTTGCCAACACAGTACCAAAATCATAAGACCTTTTAAAACAAACTATTTATAAAATGAAAATAAGCAAATCAACCACCCCGTTTATAAAGATGTACGCAGTTTCCACACTTTTTGCCGCTATTTTATTATTATCATCATGCGGTACAAGTAAATATACTTTTTATACTTCTTCAGTTGTGCCGGCTGCAGAGGGTACGGTAAAAGTTAAAAAGGACGGAAATAGTAATTACAAAATTAGCCTGGATATCATACGGCTGGCAGAGCCACAAAGACTTAGTCCTTCTAAAGCAACGTACGTTGTGTGGATGGAAACGGAGCAAAATGGAAGAAAAAATATAGGACAATTAAAAACATCCGGCAGTCTTCTTTCAAAAACATTAAAAAGTTCGTTATCTACAGTATCATCCTTAAAACCTACCGGCTTCTTTATTACTGCTGAAGACGATGCCAGCATTCAATATCCTGCCGGAGAAGTCGTACTTAGAACGGGAGCCAATTGATGATGCAGACCCTCTTTGCCACAAGTGACCCGCCCTGGCGGAAAACTTGCGCCTGCAGAAGTCCTTTTTTTGTACATTTTTGGTGTATTGAACGTTAGTGCTTCCAATCCCTCACTGCTGCAATACCCGAACCGACAACACATCAACGAGACATCACGACTTATTAAGACTAGCTTTGAAATATGAAAGATAAAAATTTGGACGAAAGTTTTGGGACATTGTCAGAAACCATAAACGGACTTGTGAAGTTAGGTTACACTCACGACTTTAACATAAAGGATGAATGTGTGGTATGTCATAGGACAAACATTACTTTATCAGAAGACGATTTTCAAATTGACAAAGTCTATCGCTTTGAGGGCGACTCAGACCCTGAATATCAGTCAATACTTTATGCTATTTCATCTACAAAATTTGACGTTAAAGGAATATTAGTAAATGGCTATGGTATTTCATCGGACGAAACATCAACAAAATTGATAGAAAAATTGAACACTCATCATTTGCAAAATAAAATGGGAAATAAATCAAATGATGCGATATCCCTCTCTTGTGCAAGTGAACCACCCGGAAGGCGGGCGGACCACTTTCGCCAGTAGAAGATTAGAATAGCAAAAAACGCAGTTACAAGCGGGTGGTCAATCTCTGACGGTGGGAAGTGAGCCCGGCAGGAGAATCCTGCACCCGAACCCCAGATCCCTGATCTTCACATGACAACCATATCGGCCTGCCGCATTACCTTTATGTTCTGTGAAAAATAGTACTGTCCTTCTCTGCCTGTTGTTTCTGTTCTGCCTCACCACTTCCTTTCAGTGCCAGTGGTGCGGAACGGGCACGCTGGAAATTGGCAGCAGCCGCAGCTGGCTGCCGCTGAAAGGTAAAACCCAACTCCTGTTTCTGGATTCCGCCGGTGCTGCCAGTACGTTCCGGCTGCGGGTGGTGGATACCACCGAAACCGGCACCAACGATTGCGGCGATCCGTACAAGTATGAATACATCCACACCACCCTGTACCTCAACCCGGGGCAAACGGATTCGATTCATTTCAGTCTTGCTTCTTCCGGCTGGCTGTGCATGAGTGCCTGGAGCAACGGCAACCCGGCGATCGTTATGTGCAATGTGTTCGGGCAAACGAAAGAAGGAGCCATTGCCAAAAAATTAAACAATTACCGGGTTGGCAGCCGCACTTATGCCGAAGCCATTCTACTGCTCAGCAACCCGGGCTACAGCAACAACATCGACTCCGTTGTCATTGCCAACAAAGCAGGGATTGTGGGCTTTCGGTATGGTGGCAACACCTATACGCTTCCGTAGCCCTTATTGCCGCTACTGTACGCCGCTACATCCTTGTGCCGATGAAACCAGAAAATTCCCTCACCCTTTTTGCACTACCTCTTTTGTTGTGGTTTGTAAGGTCACAAACCATGGCGCAGGCATTACCGTTAGCCTGCCGTACATTCTTCCAGTAATAAAATATCATAAGGCGTATTGATGGTAACAGCGCCATTTTTTACCTGTACTTTTTTTCCTGAATAGGAATCAAGCACAAAAGTCCCTTCTTTAAACCTGTTTGCGGTATACGGCACACTATTGTGCCAGTCAAGCAGATTATTTTTTTCGACCCAACGTATTGATATCTTCTCTTGTAAAGATTCGGTTCTCCCGGAAATTCTTTTTGCAATAATCGAGGTATTTCCGGGCGGCTTTCAACTCGAGGTTATGGGTGTAGGCGGACTGTGCAAAAAAGTAGGCAAATTCCAATTGCAGCTGGTTTGTGTTCCGGAACATATGTTCGGTCAGGCGCAAGAGGGTTGCCGGTGTTTTTTTCACGTCGGACAAATACTTGGCGTATTGCGGAAAGTTGGAGTACGTTAAATAGATATCTTCTTCGCTGGGAGTGGTGAGCAATCGCTGCACAATGCTGTCTGCCGTTTGCTGGTCGTTGATTTCTGTAGCCATCCAAAAAATCAAATGGTTTTGAATGCCTTCTTTCTGTTGGCCACTATATCGAATTATTTCCCGGAACAAGTCAGTCTTTTTCGCCTTCATCGCCATCTCTGCTACAGTAAAAAGGTCGTCGGCTGTAATGCTGAGTGCTAAGCCATACTGTTTATTCGCCGCCATATACGTATCAAAATACCGGAAAACCGAAAAAGAAGGTGCTGCACTTGCTGCCATAAAGTTTGTGTGGTTTTTATAGGAGCGAAACAGGTGCTTGGCAGCAGCAGTGGCAGCCAGTACGGGCAACTGGTTGTGAGATGCTTCAAAAGATTGTACGGCCAGGTTGGTATTTACTAATCCTTTGTTTTGTAATTCAGCGGCTAATAGTTCGCCCAATTCGTTGAAACCATTGTCGAGCGTTCCATAGCCGATGAAGACTTGTTCGGTAGTCTGGCGTAGCTGTGTGCTTACTTTCTGTACAAAATAGTCGGACTCTGCGTTAACCGAAAACGAAACAATGCCCCTGAACGGATTATCGTTGTAAAAGGGCAGATTTAATACGAAATGCCCGGTATTAGAGTGTCCCACAATAGCCTGATACGCCGTGGTGGCATATTGTTTATTGATGAACGGAACAAGTTCGTAAAACAAATATTGCCGTAATTTTTCTGCACCTTCCAGCAACAAAGTTGAGTCGGTTGTGTAGTTGAATTTCGGCGTGGTTTCATAGCTCCGGTTAGTATGAAAAATACCCACGGTAATTACTTCGGGAATATTATCCCGGCCATAGTCCAACCCGTCACTGCTTATGAATTTTTCTGAGAGTAAATCCAGGCTCAGCACAAAGGGTTTCAACAGCGCCGGTGCATCCAAAACATATACCACTGGGTAATTGGTGGTCGCATTATAGTTTTTGGGTAACGAAACGGCAATAGTTCGTTCGGCATTAAAAACAGTCGAATAATATTGTTGTATGCGAACCGGAAAAGTGAATTGTTCCTGTTCCGGCTTGCGGTCGTTCCAGCTCGTGATTTTTATCCGCACCGGTTCTGCAACGGGTTGTGTAATACGTATGTTTTCATTTTCTTCCCAAAAGGGCACCCTGTATCCTTCCGAACTCCAGCTGCCCCGGGTAAATTTAAATTCGGCTGGAAAAGTTAAAGCAAGCGCAATCTCCCATTCAGTATCCGCAACTTGCTGCAGCTTTATTTTATCGGGTTGCCAGTTGCCCAGCGCTTCCTGGTTGCCTGTAATATACACGGCATCGGTACCCGGTGGTGTGGTAACCCGGAGGGTGGTTTTTTGCTGTGCCGATGCAAAGAGAAAGAAGAAGGACAATAGCTGGGTGAGAACAATCTTCATGCTCATATTTTTTTATCAACTCCAACAAAAGTAAACCGGCTGGCCCGCAAAAAATTGTACAAATGGGACAAGCCTCAGTTGATGTGCCAGAAGGTATCTTCCTGTCCCAGGTGGGTGCCTTTATTTACAAACTGTTTGGGGGGAATGCGGGTTAGTTTTGCAAACAGTTTATTTAAGTGCGAGGGGTCGCATAAATTCATTTCGTAGGTGAGGGAGGTAAAGTTTTGTTCAGCATTTTGAAAGAGTTTCTGCTCCAGTGCCTGGCGGAACAAAACAATTTCCTGAAATTTTTTAACCGATACGCCGAGCTGTTGTTGAAACAGCCGGTTGATATGCCGTCTGCTAATAGCAAGCTCCTCTGACAGGGTTTCAACCGAAAATGTTTGTGCCCGTTCGTGTATGTATGCGATTGCTTGTGCCAGCACCTTATTTTCGTGATACTCAAATCGCTTGAGCAGGTATTGATCGAGTAAATATGTGATTGTATGGATATTGCCGGCTTCAAATAATTGCTGCAGCTCATCCACGGCAAAAAATTCGTAGTCATCCATCAACTTGGTGAATGCCAGATTTTTATAGAACTGCTGTATACCCAGCGGATGAAACACCAATACCACCCGGTGGATAGGTCCCATTTGTTTGATGGTAAGTACCTGTTGGCGTACCGGCGTAAATATCTGTAGTGGACTGCCGTTGGCTACGTAGGTAATCGTCCCTTTTTTGTCGCTGCTATGTGAGCGGTAGAGGGAGATGGAATTATTGTAATGCGGAAAGCAGGAAAATTCACGGCAGGTATTTGCCTCGTTTATTTCCTGGTAGTAATACTGCACATACCGGGCAATGGTTGCATGGAGGGGTTTTGCTGTTTCAAATATGTGCACCAATAGAGGGGTTGTGTTGTAGCAACTAAAATACAACCGCCTGGTGCTTGGAGCAAATAACTGTTGTTAATGTTTTGAGCTATTCGTTTTTTTACAAGAACCAATCTATACCAACAAACTGTAAGCGGCACAAGCGGGGCGCTTACACCAGGTGGGGAGCTGCTTGCGGCGGCCGGCAACGTTACCCTGCCGTACTTTCTTCCAGCAATAAAACATCATACGGTGTATCAATTGTAATACCACCGTTCTTTACCTGTACTTTTTTTCCTGAATAGGAATCAAGCAAAACAGAGCCATCTTTAAACCTGTTGCCAACAGGAATTGTTTTCAGGCCCTTGGGCAGATCGAGTGCAATGACTACGTAATCAGAAAAACGGTTATTTGAATAACTGCGTTCAAACACGTACGGTGCAGCAGAAAGCATCTGGTGTGTTCCGGCTCCAACGGAGGGGTGTTTGCTACGGAATTGTCCCAGTTTCTGGTAGTGTGCCAAAATGGTTTTTGTTTCTGCCGAAGTTGCAATATCGCTCCAGTTCATAAAACTCCGCAGTGTTGCATCGCCTTTTGCTCCTTCTATCTGCAGGGGCCTGTTGGTTTCATCGCCATAGTATATTTGTGCAATACCCGGTGCCAGTAACAGTTTATTAGCTCCTTCGAACGAACGTTTCCGTAGTTGATCAAACGGCTGTCCGTCGTCATGCGATGAAAGATAGTTGGCAATATTGTATTGCTTCAGATCGCTGTGCATGACCCGGTTGTAATACGAAAACAGTTCTTCGTAACTTTTATGGGCATCGCTTTTAAAATCGAAATTGATCAATGCTTCCAGGCCGTTTTCAAAATAATTTACTTTCCTGTCGCCAAAGTCAAGTGTGAGCCCTCCACCAATCCCGTAATTGTACACCTCACCCAGCATAAAAAAACGGTTACCATCCAGCGCTTTTGCCGGGTGTTTCTTTTTATACGCTGCAAATGCGGCCTGGCAAACGGCATTAAAATCAAACCAAACATCCGCATCGGTATGCTTTGCCGTATCAACCCGGTAACCATCAATCCCGAATTCGAGAATGTAATCGGCCAGCCATTTCATGATATAATACTTGGGTGCCCGTGGATAACCGGTAACCCGGAAAAACGAATCCAGGGAAGCCACTTCTTTTTCATACCGTCCTTCCTTCTTCCATTTTTCAACAAGAGCCGGGGGCAAGTCCACTTCTTTGGTGCTTTCTGTCAGCACATCGGGCAGGTTATCCACCAATGTACATTCAACATATGTTTTGTAGGAGTTGTACGTACACCTCGGGCCTGTGCGCACCCAGTCGCTCGGATAAACAGGATCCAGGGGCGTTACCGGGCCGGTATGATTGATCACCGCATCCAGCACAATGCGTATGCCCCGGGCGTGTGCCTTTTCAACCAATTCACGCAATTCCTCTTTGGTGCCAAAGCTGGGATCCAGGTTGGTCCAGTCTTTGGCCCAGTAACCATGAAACCCATAACTGTTTCCGGTACCCTCATCCACCGAACCATGAATTTGCTCCACAACCGGAGTAAACCAGATGGCATTGATACCAAGATCGGTGAAATATCCTTCTTCAATTTTTTGTGTGATTCCTTTTATATCGCCGCCCATAAAGCCACGCAATACACCGGTTGGCTCATTTCTGTTGATCAGGCGATCGTTTCCGGGGTTGCCATTATGAAACCGGTCGGTCATTAAAAAATACAGGTTGGCTGCTTTCCAATCGAACGGAACAGATGCATTGCTGGTTCGTGTATGAATTGTTTTGCATGCAAACAGAAAAAACAGAACTACAAAGGAGAATACTATTTTTTTCATGAGACTCGTTTTTTAATTCGTACTGAAGGTGTTATTGAAAAAACTTGTTACTGAATTGTGTTGTGCCGGGGAAATCCGTGACAACCTAACAGCGGGTAAAAGTAATACACAAAAAAATATACTGTGCGTTATCGCCAGAACCCGCCGCCCCGGTTCGTGTCCGAATGAGCCAGTCGGAAACACATAACACCGACTGATTAAAATTCTGTGCCTTGTTCAAATCGGGATTTTCCTACAGTAATGAAATCAGAATATGGCTTGTGAGGACACAAACCACGGTGTAGTGAAGAACGAAGAACCTCTCACTCACTCACCAAATCATAGTTCGTTACCTGCTGTTCGCCGAGGGTGTTCATTATACCGGATACACGGGAAGCATCTGTGTCTTTATTAGTCAGCAGCAGAATGGTTTTGGAGCTATCCGTCAATTGTGTTTTCAGCACCGTACCAAATTCTTCATACGGCAACTCCTCATCCGTTTCGCTGGTGAGCAGCCGGATATGATCCGGGTAGAGGTACACACAATAGTTTTTTTCAAGATCGTACTGCATGGCAGTTTCCTTTTCCACCTGTTCTGTAATTTCTTTCATCAGCTCTTCACTTTTCTGAACCTGAAAGAAGGTAAAGGCAAAAAAGGCTGCGGGCACCACCAGCATTACGCCCACGATGAGCAAGGCAATCCAGATGTTTTTCTTTTCCATACAATATGTTTAAAAGGGGATTGAAAGTACAAAATAATCAGATGTATGTAACGCAAAGCCATTGCTGGTGAACCAAGCACTGCTGCCCACAAGCTGCCGGATGGAAGCGGTAGCTCCCGCACCCCGGGCGGGACTACAAGCGTACAGCCGGAACCGCAGCTGCCACGGGCACCGGTGCCGAAAGCCCCTCACTTAATAAACTGAAACCATTGCTGGAACAACGGACCCAGGATGGGAATGGGTTTTTCTTCGCCGCTCACCGCACCCAGCAACCCCAGTAACCACAGGATGAACAGGGCTACATATAGTACCCAGCCCAAGGCCCAGGAACCGGGCATGTAGGAAAGCACGGCCATGAGCACCCATACGCCGGCATAGAGAACCATGAGGCCAAACATTTGCCGCAGGTGAAATAAAACCAGGGAACTTTTATCGGAGCTGTTGCTGTATTGCACCAGGGCAATGATCCAGCCAATGAGGGTGAGGTAGGCAACCCATGCCGTTGTTCTGGTATCCATACTGTTACATTGAATGTTGTGGTAAGATACACTGAAACCCGCCGGTTTGCAAGCCCGTTTTGCTCAGTCGTTTTCCTGATGCTGGTTGGTTTCAGGCCTGCACCCGCAATGGCTTTTCAGCACCACCGGCGGTAAACCGACCGATGGGTTCGGTAAATGCTTCGAATCCGTTGGCGGCAAAGAGCTGCTGCACGGTTTCGAGCTGTGCGGGTGAAACGGCCACGAGCAGACCGCCGTTGGTTTGCGGATCGGGCAGCAGGTTGAAGGCTTCCAGTACGTTGACGCCGGGTTCAAAAGCCACTTTGCTGCTGTAGCTGTTCCAGTTGCGGTAGGTAGCATCGGGCACCACCCGCTGGGCGAGGTAGTGACGGGCGGCATCGAGCAGGGGCAGCTTGCTGTAGTACAACTCAGCGCCGAGGGATGCGCCTTCGGCCATTTCGAGCAGGTGACCGAGCAGTCCGAAGCCGGTGACATCGGTCATGGCGGTGACGCCGGGCAGTTGGCCCAGTTCTTCGCCAAGTCGATTCAGTTGCGACATAAACTGCAGGGCCAGTCCCTGGTGCTCCGGCAACAGCACGTTGCGTTTTTCGGCCGTGGCCAGTATGCCCACGCCAATGGGTTTGGTGAGCAGCAGCCAATCGCCTTCCTGTGCCTGATTGTTTTGTTTGAGGTGTGGTAGGGAAACGATTCCGTTTACCGCCAACCCGAAAAACGGTTCGGGTGCATCAATGCTGTGTCCGCCTGCGAGGGGAATGTTGGCTTCTTTGCACACAGCCCGTGCGCCTTCGAGAACCTGTTGTGCCAGTGCGGCGGGCAGTTTTTCCACGGGCCAGCCCAGTACGGCAATAGCCAGCAGAGGTTTGCCGCCCATAGCATACACATCGCTGATGGCGTTGGCAGCGGCAATACGGCCGAAGTCAAATGCATCGTCCACGATGGGTGCAAAAAAATCGGTGGTACTCACCAAGGCAGTACCGTTGCCGAGGTCGTATACGGCTGCATCATCGTTGGTGCTGTTGCCCACCAGCAGTTGCGGTGTTGGTACGCCGGGTTCGTTGCTCTGCAGGATCTGCTGCAGTACGGAAGGGGCAATTTTACAACCGCAGCCGGCGGCGTGGGAATATTCGGTTAAACGGATGGGTTCGCTCATAATAGAAAAGTTGATCCGGTGGTTGTTAGAACAACCCCGGGCTACAGGCGCACAAAGATACGGTCGCCCTATTCATTCCGTTGCAGCAGAATCACGGCACTTTTATCGAGTGTGGCACTGAAGAACACCTGGTACCGGCGGTCGCCGCTGTACACCACGAGCAGTCCGGTATTGGGTGGAATTTTCCCGAGGTTTTCGGCATAGAGCGTGAGCTGAACGATTTGTCCGGATTGAACGGGAATGGTGATTTTATGCGCCTGTGCGGTGAGTCCCACTTTGGAGACCAGCACTTCGTTATTCAGAAACACACTTACCGTGTCGCCGTCAATTTCACCGTTGTCGTACAACGAAAGGGTAATGCTGTCTTCAAACACTGTTACGGTTTGCAGCACTTCCGATTGCCGCTTCGTGAGCACCGGGTTGCTGATGACGGGCAGTTTGTTCACCGCCAGGTCTGTTTTCTTCGCCCGGATGCTGTCGTTTTGCTGGGTGGGTGCAATTTTTTGAATGTTGTTGGTCACCGGTTGCTCCTGCACAGGATTCACAACAGCAGGAGTAACAGGTGGAGCTGTTGGTTGCTGTGGTGCAGCGCCGGTTGGTTTTGTGGCAGGAGGTTGGTTAGCAGGTTTGCTTTGTGCCACCGGCGGCTCTGTTTTCGGTTGCTGTTTCATTGGTGCCGGATTGGCTGCAGGTGGATTGCCGGCTGCAACGGAACCCTGTTGTTGCTGTTGGGCCGGGGGCTGTGTGGTAACGGGTTTGGTTGAGGCTGGTTCTTTTACTGCAGGTGGATTTACCACCGCTGGATTGGTGGTGGCGGGTTTATTCTGTGCTACCGGCGGTTCTGTCTTCGGTTGCTGCTTCACTGGTGCCGGGTTGGTGGCAGGCGGATTGTTAGCTGCAACGGAACCCTGTTGCTGCTGTTGGGCAGGAGGCTGCGTGGTAAGAGGTTTGGTTGAGGCCGGTTCCTTTACCGCTGGCGGCTGAACGGTTGCAACAGTGTTAGTATCGGCCTTTGGTTTGCTCTTTGCTTCTGGTTCCTTTGCGGCAACAACCGGTGCCGGTGTTGCCGGCTGTTTACCCTGTGACTGGTTCATCGCCACGGCCGTATCCTTTGCCGGTATTGCCGGGGGTGGCGGCGTAACAGCAGGCGTTATGGCAATGGGTTGATCTTTTGCTTTCGGCTTGTTTCCCTCACCACCCTGCAGTACAGGTTTGGTTTCGGTGGCCGGTGGTTCCTGTTTGGGTTTGGCTGCGAGGATGGGCTCGGGTGGTGCTGCCGGCTCAAACATCATTTCTTTATCGAGGTTCTTTTCGGCCAGGCGTTTGTAGAGTTGGGTTGCCAGGTAATTCCGTTCCCGGTACACCTGAATTTTTCCCGTCAACGGTAAATAGTTGCGCCAGCGGCTGGTGCTCCATTCGCCGGGCAGTACGGTGGCTGAATCGTTGCCGATGTCTTTGAGGTTGAAGAAGAATACGGTTTTGATACCCCGTGTGGCCATTTCAAAGTTATTGGAAACAGAACGTTCGTCTTCCACAATCAGTACGTCTTTGGCAATGCGGGCTGTTACCTGCACCACGTTGTAATACAGTGTATCGCCCACGATAAATAACCGGTAGCAGTAGCCGAAGAGTTTCCCTTTCTTTTCCTTGAGGGTTAATTCAAAATTGACGGTGTTCCGTGGACTGTCCACTTCCATCACACCCTTGTACACACCGGTCACCACCTGTGCCTGTGAAAGTGAAACAAACAGCAAAAAGAGGAGGGAAAGGATTGGATGTTTCATGTGTGTGGGGGGTTGTGATTTTTCGGAGGATGTTTGCTTTAAACGTTTCTGGTCGCTGTCGTTTGTTGCTGCAGCAAGCGCCAGTTTTGCGGCTCCACCCGTTCGCAGGTAACTGTTCGCAATAACGATGCCAGATCCTCCCGGTTGTGCATGCCTTTGGTGTACCATTTATCGTAGTACGTTAACAAGATACGAAAACTATCTGCAATGCGGTCTTCCACCAGTGCGTTGAGCGCCTCCCTGGTTTCGAGTCCGCCGAGGCGTTTTTTAATGCGGATGATGGCATTCACCAATCGCTCCCGGGGGAGATTACCGTATTCCTCCACAATGTGGTGCAGGCGTTCTTCAAAGGGAACATCCAGGAAGTACAGTGGTTTCTGCCGCAAGTGTTTCCATAAGACGATGGGGGTATTTACGTCGCCAATGCGCTGGCTTTCATCTTCCATCCAGATAGCACCACCGCCGTTTTCTGCAATTTTCTGTGTCGCCTGTTTGAGTTCCAGTGCCAGTTTGTTTTCAAATTGCTCCTGGCTGGGTTGCGGCGGCATGTTGATGTTGCCAAACGCTGAGCCTTTGTGATGGGCCAGTCCCTCCAGGTCTATCACCAACGCTCCCTGTTGCTTCAGTTCCTGCAGCACATAGGTTTTACCGCTGCCGGTATAGCCGCCCAGTACCTGCACCGGGTATTCCCGTTCAAACTGTTGCAGCACCCAGTTGCGGAACGTTTTATAACCCCCCTCAAGGGTGTACACTTCAAAACCATACAGGTCAAGCAACCAGGCTATAGCAGCGCTGCGCATGCCGCCCCGCCAGCAATGGACCAGTACCGTTTTTCCATTCGCTGCAGGATGCGCTTCATTAAAACCGGCAACAATGGCTTCGGCTTTTTCCACCATCTTCCGCATGTTGGGTCCGAAGGAATCCAGACCCACTTTAATGGCCTGTTCCCGGCTCTGTTGTTTATAGGTGGTGCCCACCACTTTCCGCTCCTCATCGGTAAATAACGGAAACGAATAAGCGCCGGGAATGTGAGCGTGGTTGTATTCACCGGGACTGCGTACGTCCAGCACCGGTGCTGCTTGTGCTTTCTGCAAAAAGATTTCTATGGAAATGCGTTGTGCCGCCATAATACACCCTCAAAATTAGCAGGTTGCGTTGTAAAAAACAGATCATAAAAAAGTCCCGCAGAAGCTGCGGGACTATATTTCTTTCCGTTGTTGTTTAACCGTTCATGCTGGTTAAAAACTCGGTATTGTCTTTTGTTCCTTTCATGTTCTGCAGCAGCATGTTCATGGCTTCTTCTGTATTCATATCGGCCATGTGCTTCCGCAATACCCACATGCGCTTGGCTACGTCTTTGTCGAGCAGCAGATCATCACGACGGGTACTGGAGGCAACAATATCAATGGCCGGGAAGATGCGGCGGTTTGCCAGTTTGCGATCAAGCGCCAGTTCCATGTTGCCGGTTCCTTTGAATTCTTCAAAGATCACCTCATCCATCTTGCTGCCGGTATCCACGAGGGCGGTGGCAAGAATGGTTAAAGAACCACCGTTTTCAATTTTACGGGCGGCACCAAAGAATTGCTTGGGCTTTTGCATGGCGTTGGCTTCCACACCTCCGCTGAGCACTTTACCACTGGCGGGGGCCACAGTATTATGGGCACGGGCCAGGCGGGTGATGGAGTCGAGCAGGATTACCACATCATGGCCGCATTCCACCAGCCGCTTTGCTTTCTGCAACACAATGGTGGATACTTTCACGTGTTTATCTGCCGGTTCATCAAAGGTAGAGGCAACGACTTCGGCCCTTACGCTGCGTTCCATATCGGTCACCTCTTCCGGGCGTTCATCCACCAGCAGTACAATGAGGTATACTTCGGGATGGTTTTCAGCAATGGCGTTGGCCACTTCTTTCAGCAATACGGTTTTACCCGTTTTTGGCTGTGCCACAATCAATCCACGTTGTCCTTTTCCAATGGGCGTAAACAGATCCATGATCCGTGTACTGTAGTTACTGGAGGTAGTGGAAAGGTTGAGCTTTTCGTACGGGAATAACGGTGTCAGGTAGTCGAAGGGAACCCGGTCACGTACTTCTTCAGGACGCTTGCCGTTAATAGTATCCACTTTCAGTAATGCAAAATATTTTTCTCCTTCTTTGGGAGGACGAACAGCGCCGTAAACAGTATCACCCGTTTTTAAACCGAATAACTTGATTTGAGAGGGCGATACATATACATCATCGGGGCTGGAGAGATAGTTGTAGTCGCTGGAACGCAGGAAGCCGTAGCCGTCGGGCATCATTTCCAGCACACCTTCACCCAGGATCATTCCGTCGAACTCAATGTTGAAGGATGGTTCCCTGCGGTTGGGGTATGGTTTATGGGGTTGTGCTGCTTCGGGTGCTGCAGGTGCTTCGGCCTGTGTACCGGTCGTTGCTCCTTCTTCATCCAGGATCGGCTCGGCCACATATTCATCTTCGCCGGGAAGGGTGAAGGACGACAGGATATCAAGCTGGGGCGCCTCTTCTGCCTTGCGGTTTATTTTTTTAGGAGGTGCCGGCTCTTTCTTTTTTACTTTGGGCGCCTGGGGTTCCGGATCGCCGCTTTCCACCTCGGCTTCTTCGGTACTTACACCGGTTGTGGTTTTAATAATACGTTTCCTGCGGGGCTTTTCTTCAGCGCCGGGCTTTGTTTCGCTTGCCATAACTGCCTGTTTATCGAGGATTTTGTAAACCAGTTGCTGTTTGTCCATTTTTTTGGCACCGGCAATCTTCAGCTGCTCTGCAATGTCGAGCAACTCGGGAACGAGCATGTCGTTCAGTTGTAAAATGTCGTACATAATTGTAGTATCGTTAACACAGAATCAAAAACTTGAATGTTGGTTTCAGAACCGGAATGATTGATTTGCTGAAAATGTTGGGAATTGAAAACGACGAAATCTGATGAGCTTGGGAGATGCGGATCTTGAAAATCAGTCAGTTTCCGTTGCAATATTACGTCAATATTAAGAAAACCAAAAAAAAATCATCCGGTCGTTTGCCCGGTCATTTCTTCATACAATTTCTTCATTTCCCGGATGGTGGTGCTAATATGAAATTCCGTTTCAATCCGTTGCCGGGCCTGGTGGGCCAGTTTCCGGCGAAAGTCCCCGCCATTATACAACCGCAGAATCGCTGCCGCCAGGGCAGATGGATCAGCAGGCGCCACCAGGAGACCGCTTTGTTCATGCACCACAATATCTGTATTACCGGGAATGCTGGTTACCACCGGTGCCACGCCCAGGGCCATTGCTTCAATGGTGGCTTTTGACAATCCTTCTCCTTTAACGGAAGGAAGTACAAACACCTGTGCAGCTGCCACCAGCGGCAACGGATCGGGTACAAAGCCGATGCAGTGAATCTGATTCCGGTAATTGCTCTCCTGAATGAGGGTCTGGATTTCTTTACGGTCGAACCCGGCACCGATAAACACAAAATGAACCGGCAGTCCTGCGGGCAACTCCTGTGTGGCTTTCAGCAGGTAAGGAATACCCTTCATCGGCCGCACATTGGCCACACATATCACCACAAACGCATCTTTGGGAACGCCCCATTGTTCAAAACTGCTCACCGGCTGCACGTGTTGGTACCATTCGGGGTTATGGCCTTTTACAATGGTAACGGCTTTGTTCTTGCCAAAGAGGGTATTGCGCCGGAAGATGTTCTCAATTTCTTTGGTGATGCAGAAGATTTTGTCCACCCCCGGGTGCAGGTATTTGAAGTACATAGTAAGATCCCACCAGTGTACATTGCCCGTATACCCCCGGTACAGCAGCACTTTTACCGGCAGCCCTTTTGCCGCCGGAATACCGTTGGAGGATGCGAGGGAATTGTACAGGTGCAGAATATGGTAGCCCCCTTCCCGCACCACACTGCGGATGTAGTTGATGGAGGTGCGAGAGCGTTTCTGCTGCGGATGGTATTCGATCACCAGCAACCCTGCTGCCTGAAATTCCTTAGCCCAGGCGGTGCCGGGATAGGTCATGATGGTTACATCCAGTCCGGCTTTCTGCAATCCAATATACAGTTCTGCCTCGGGACGGGCGGAGATGTAATCACGGTAATCGGAAATGACAAGTACTTTCAGTTTCATGATCAAAGAGGCGCTGCAGGCTTGTGAAGACTATGAACGTGGAAGCTTACCTTTGCAGCTCTTAAGTTCATAGCAATGTTTAATAAAAGGATAAAGATAAAAGAATTACTTGCTGCAGAACCACAGCAGCAACAGGTGACCGTCATGGGCTGGGTACGTACCTTCCGCAACAACCAGTTTGTAGCGCTGAACGACGGCAGCACCAATGCCAACCTGCAGGTGGTGCTGGAGCTGGGGAAGTTTGACGAAGAATTGCTGAAGCGCATCACTACTTCTGCTTCCTTAAAAGTAACCGGCACAGTGATTCCCTCGCTGGGTAAAGGGCAGAAGCTGGAGGTGAAGGCAGAAACGGTGGAGATCCTGGGCGACAGCGATGCCGAAGCCTATCCCCTGCAGCCCAAGAAACACAGCCTGGAATTTTTACGTGAAATTGCCCACCTGCGGTTCCGCACCAACACCTTCGGGGCTGTGTTCCGGGTGCGTCATTCAATTGCCTTTGCCATTCACAAATTTTTCAATGACAAAGGATTTGTATACCTGCATACACCCATCATCACCGCCAGCGATGCCGAAGGAGCGGGTGAAATGTTCCGGGTGAGTACGCTTCCCTTCGACAAGACCCCCCGTGATGAAAACGGAGCGGTGAATTTCAAAGAAGATTTCTTTGGCCGGGCCACGAACCTCACAGTGAGCGGACAACTCGAAGGCGAACTGGGCGCCACGGCTTTTGGTGAAATTTATACATTTGGTCCCACCTTCCGGGCCGAAAACAGCAACACCGCCCGTCACCTCGCCGAGTTCTGGATGGTAGAACCCGAAATGGCCTTCTGCGATCTCGAAGACAACATGAACCTGGCCGAAGAGTTCATCAAATACATCATCCGCCACGCTATGGAACACAACCGGGAAGACCTGGAGTTCCTGGCCCAGCGGCTGGCCGATGAAGAAAAACAGCTGCCGCAGGACAAGCGCAGCGAACTGGGCCTCATTGAAAAGCTGGAGTTTGTGCTCAACAACCACTTTGAACGCATTACCTATACACAGGCCATTGATATTCTGCTGCAGTCGCCCGCCTATAAAAAGAAGAAGTTCCAGTATGAAGTAAAATGGGGCATTGATATGCAAAGCGAACATGAGCGCTACCTGGTGGAAAAGCATTTCAAAAAACCGGTGATTGTTACCAATTACCCCGCTGCCATCAAAGCCTTTTACATGCGGCAGGACGATGGATGCGAACCCGGCCGTGAAACCGTGGCGGCCATGGACATCCTGGCGCCCGGCATCGGTGAAATTGTGGGCGGCTCCCAACGGGAAGAGCGGCAGGACCGCCTGGAACAACGGATGAAAGAAATGCATGTGCCGGCTGAGGAACTCTGGTGGTACCTCGATACCCGCCGTTTCGGCACCGTACCGCATGCCGGGTTTGGGCTGGGCTTTGAACGGATGGTGCAGTTTGTAACGGGTATGGGCAATATCCGGGATGTGATTGCCTTCCCCCGAACCCCGAAAAACTGTGAATTTTAGATACTATTGTGCCCGTCGGGGCGTTTTTGTATCTTACTCTAAAGATATTCTATGCAAAAAACCACCTTGCTGATTTGTTCGATCCTGCTGCTGCTTGCAGCGGGAAGTTGCCGCAAGCAAAAGCCGCAGCCGGATAACCTGGGAACCACCGGCAATTACCAACCCACCACAGCTGGCAGTACCTGGAGTTACCAGGTGCGGGGCACTTCCAACTACGACCATATCATGCGGGCTGAAGACCGGGATTCGATTATTGACAACATAGCCTACCGGGTGATTTCCAGTGATAAAGATCCGTATATCTATCACCGGAAAGACGGTGGCAACTATCACCGCTATTCCCGACAGCCTGAATTCAACTTTCAGCCGGTGGAATTCATTTACCTGCGGGATTACGTGGCCGCCGGGCAGGAATGGGAAGAAGTGAAATCCATTAAGGTGAAGGTGGCGGGGATTGATATCAACGTAACCGCCTTTATGAAGATAAAGATTGTGGAACGGGGAATTGATTACACTGTGAATGGGGTTACCTACAAAAATGTAATACATGTGGAAATGAAACCGGAGTTCCGGGCGCTGCTCACCACCATTGGCAGCACCAGCGATATTCACTATTATTACGCCGAAAATGTGGGTATGATCTATAATAAATCGGTTTTAAAAATTCCCACGGCCGATGTTGATATTAACAAAGACACAAAACTGGTAGCTTACAGCATCCGATAAATCATGCCCGGAGTTTATTTATTCAGCGTGGACCTGGAAGATGTGCGTTCGTTGATTCCCGATGGAAGGAAGTACAAAGAAGCTGTACCCCGCTGTACCCGGCTCTACCTCGACTGGCTTGACGAAATACAATCGAAAGCCACGTTTTTTGTAGTGGGCGAAACAGCCGACGCCTATCCCGATCTGATCCGTGAAATTTATGAGCGTGGCCACGAACTTGCCTGCCACACCTATGCACATGGTTTGATTTTTGAACAAACGCCCGAAGGTTTTGAAGGAGACCTCATCCGCAACAAAGAGGCAATTCTCAAAACAGTGGATGTGCCGCTGCGGGGTTTCCGGGCGCCCATGCACTCGCTTATTGAGCGTACGAAATGGGTGTATCCTGTTCTTAAAAAACATGGTTTCGTTTATTCGAGCTCGGTAGTTCCTTCTGATTATCCCTTTCCCGGCTGGCCCGGATTTTACGAGGCACAATGGCAGGAGGGTATTTATGAAATGCCGCTGCAGGTAGCTTCCCGTTTTTTGAAGATTCCATTTGGCGGCGGCGTGTATTTCCGGCTCCTTCCTCTCTGGCTGAATGCGTGGCTGATGAATGCCCGTAAAGATGCCAACGGAAGTGTAATCAGCTATTTTCATCCGTATGATGTGGATACAGAGCAGGAACCGTTTATGCACCCGAATCTGAATAACAGTGCATTCTTAAACCGGCTCATGTATATCAACCGAAGCCGGGTCATAGACCGCCTGCATCAGTTGGTCCGCAAAGGATGGATCGTTCAACCTTATTCTACCTTTCTGCAGCAGTCAAATATTATTCAGTAGGTTTGGCGTATGAGTGATTATCGTTTTGAAAGAATCGACACAACTCCTGCTTCACTCGAAGCAATCGCTTCCCTGCTTTCGAATACGTTTCAAAAACCATCTCTCTTTACAACAGCCTATATTACCTGGCTCTATAAACACAATCCCGATGGAGAGGTCATTGGTTATAATGCTTATGCCCCCGACGGAGTCCTTGCCGGGCACTATTGCGTAATACCCATACAGTGCCAGCTGCACAACCAGGTATTGAAAGGTGCTCTTTCGCTCAACACAGCCACTCATCCGCAGCACCAGGGCAAACAACTCTTTACCCAGCTTGCCCGGCTCACCTTTGAGGCCGCTGCTGCTTCAGGTGTAAAGATGATTATGGGTGTGGCAAATCAAAACAGTATCCACGGTGCTGAAAAAAAACTGGGTTACCAGCGTATTGGTATGCTGGATGTAGCATTAGGGTTAAATCTTCCGGTAACACCCGATCCTGTAACGGTTGGATTTCAACGAAGCTGGAATGCAAGCAATCTCCGTTGGCGACTGAATAATCCGGTTGCTGCTTACCGCAGTCGAACTACAGCAGATCGTTACAGTGTGGTCGCTCCCTCCGGCTATCCGCTCATTGAAGCATCCTTAGGAACCTTTTCTGCTGACGTACTCACAACTCCTCCGCCGGCTGCTTCCTCCCGGCTGCTGCAGCCCTTTCAGTTGTGGATGGGATTACACCCTGCCATTCAAAAAGCACCTCCTGGTTTTTATTCGCTGCCGTTACGATGGCGCCGATCTCCCTTATTTCTGATGATGAAAGATTTGAGTGGAACACTCGTCTTGCCCCCGGCGGAGGAAATTCTGTTTTGTCCGCTTGATTTTGATGCGTTTTAACCCGATCGCCTTTTAGTTTTCGGAAGCAGGGTGTTCCAGCGTTTCTTTACGGGTTAAGTTGGTGATTTGTTGTTCGAGCTGTCGCAGTTTGGTATAGAATTTCAGCAGTACAAACCAGAACAAAACAATACAGGCATAGAATACCAGATCGGCCCCACGGCCCACGCCCAACCGGTGAGCGAGTATACTCGTCCAGTCGGGAAATAATACCAGCAGCACCGCCACACTCATCAGCCCAAGCAGCAATAACACATCAAAAATGCGGTTCCGCAGTCGTACGAGGAAGTAAATGGCTGTGAAAATAATGGATGTGATGAGTAAAACCTGGATGCCGCTCATTGAAACAATTTATGTAAAAGTAAATCGAAAAAAATTCGGATGCTGTTCCAGGCCGATTGTCCCTTGCTACGGGAATAAGCAGAATAAGTGATCACCACCGGAACCTCCCGGAAGCGGAGGCCATGCTTTTGAATCAGGAATAAAATTTCTGAAGCGTGGGCCATCCGGTTTTCTGTGATGTGTACGAGTGTTGCTGCCTGGCGGGTAAACGCACGGAGACCATTGTGAGCATCTGTGAGCCACAAACCCGTATAAAACAAGTGTAACAGACGGCCGGCAAATATGAGCAATCGTTTCAGGAAAGGTACTTCACTTTCTTTCTGTAAAAAACGGGAGCCGAGTGTAACAGCAAAGCCCTCTTCCTGCAGGGGTTGCAGCAATGCAGGTATATCCCCGGGCCGGTGTTGTCCATCGGCATCAAAATGCACTACGAACGCAGCGCCCCGGTTCAATGCATACTCCATCCCGGTTTGCAAAGCAGCACCCTGCCCCAGGTTGATGCGGTGCCGCAGCACGGTCACCGGCAGCCCGGCAAGGATTTCTTGCTGCGGTACAGCCGATCCGTCATCCACTACCACAACCGTATAGCCGAAGTTGAGCAGGGAGGCGGCTGTTTGCCGAAGTACCTCCTGTTCGTTGTAAGCGGGAATGATGATGAAAACACCGGCTGGATTCATGCGGTAAAAATAACCAATTGTACAACGCTGTGCTGTCAAAGCCGGTTAAGCGGGTCAGATGGGGGTGCTGTTCAAGAGCGGGGCAGCCGGTACAAACGGTACCAATCCTTCTGGCGCAGCTTCAGTTGCAGTCCATTGGTACGGATGAATTGTGCTTCCGCCGGCCGGAGTGTATCTCTTGTAATCATATAAAACCAAACAGGTTTGACTATGCGGAGAGTTCCCCTGTTTACTAATGAATCAAACGGAGCGAGGGCATAGGGGCCCGTGTGGTTGAGCATCCCGAAATCGGAATCAAAACAGGTAAGCACAACCGGCAGAGGACTTGTTTTCAGATCCTTTTGTATCACACGGTCGGTGGCTAGCTTGAAGCTGGTTTTGTAACTGTACAATGCCGGGTGAGCCGTTTCTGTAACGGTTCTGTATAACCGGTATGCCACGGGCGCTCCGTTGAGAAGCAGGGCCAGCAGGGCCACCTGCGGAAGGATCGTCAGCCGGTTCATATCCATCCACGACACCAGTAGTAACGGCAGCAACAGCAGGGCAATGCCCCAGTACCTTGGCTCCTGCACATAGGTGAATGTGGAACCGCCGTTGACCTGTTGTTGGTACAGCAGCGAAAGAGCACAGAGGTATACAAACAAAGCAGCAACAGACAGGGTAGCCATAAAGCGGAACACCTGGTGCTTTCCTGTTGCCGGATTACGAAGCAATAAGAGCAGGAACACAACAAACAGCAACAGGCTCACCATACCTGTGACGATGTAGAGTTGCTGCACTTCCATTCCCATCGGTGCTGCCAGCAGGTTCACCGGCAGGTAAACCGGAATGAAGGCATACAGAAAAAACGGCGCCATATGCGTGAGGTTCGTAACCGTACCCCCCGGTGTATCGGCCAGGTAAGCACCACTGCCGGCCACATACCGGAGCACAGCTCCCTGAATCAGTACCAACAACAGCACGCCTGCAAGCAAAACAATCCCCTTTTTCTGCAACTTCCAGTTACGGTTGGTGAAGCCCATGAGCAGTACAGAAGCGGGTAACACCAATACCAGGGGGTAGTATTGATAGCGGAAGGCCGCCGGCAAAAACAACAAGAAAGAAAGAAGAAGTGCCGGTATTTTTTTGCCGGTCATCAACTGCTGCAGCAATAAAGCAAAACCCGTGATCCACAATGCAAGACTCAACAAATCGGTTACCGAAAATAAATCCGTCAGCACAGGATTGAGCAACAGGATCACCCAAAGAAACCATTGGGCCGGTTCCGAAAGCTGCAAGAGCCGTACAACGATCCGGACAGAAGCCAGCAGCAGCAGCAAAGAAAGAAACACGATGCAGTAAGTAGCTGCCGGCAGAGAAAAGTGCAACTTCAGCAAGCCTGCCAGGAGAATCGAAAAGAGCGGTGGCCACTTCAACAGCAATTCGGTATACCAGTGCGAAAGATCACCGGACGAAGCATGCAGGTAGTGGAGGCCCCATCCGTTTGCCAGGTGGACGGCCAGTTGTTGCTGGTGCCACAGATCTTCAATCTTAAACTGGTAAAGGATAAAGAAAACAACCTTCCAGCCCAGTAACAGGAAAAACGGAACAACAGAAAAAGGGGGTGGTATGAAGCTGGGTCTTTGCAAACCGGTTGGTATTTAGCGGCTCAAGATGATTCGTTCTGCTTTTCTGTACGACAGCTGATCTGTTTTATAAAGCGGCCATTTGCTTCTCCTGATCGGCAATGAGGTGATACAAACGGCAACGCTTACCCGAATACACCTGCACAGCTCCTTTCTGGTGAATAAACTGCAGCTCTTTATCGCTGAGTTGTTTGCGGGTGATCAGCAAGAGCTGAACCGGCTGCGAAGATTTAATGCCCGATGTGAGCACCTCATTATAATCCTGCACCACAGCAAAGTCCTGCTGAATCGGCTGATAGGCAAAATATTTCTGGGAGGCCGTAACCACCACCGGTAGCTGGTGTTTCTCCTTCAGCTCCCTGATTGTTTGTTCCACCACCTTTCGTTCTGCCAGCATATTGTCTTTAAAAAAAGATTGCGGACGGGAGGAAACATTTACGATCAGTTTGCCAAACAAGGAAAGGTTAACCACCAGTAACCCGGCAATTGCCAACCGGCGCATCAGTAGGAACGGAACAACCGGAACATTGACCCTGATCCGCACCGGCTGTAGCAGTTTGGCGGCAAGTAATAAGAGCAACAGGCTGCTTCCCAGGAAATACCGTCCTTCATATACATACGTAAAACCAAAACTTCCATCGGGCTGCTTTTGCGAATCGTAGCGGAGCGATAACAGAACCAGCAACGCCACAACCGACAGGGCCACAAGCGCCAGCAACAGGTTTATCCACGCAGGCAGCTGTTGCTCTTCCCACAAAGAAGAAGTGCGAACCAGCGCCACTTTACGCAGGAGGTACCTCAGTAGTTTGGTACACAGGAAAATGGTAACAAACAGGACCACGAGGTAGTATAACATGAGCGCCCATGTGCCTGCCCAGCCAATCAATTGGTTTTCGAAGTACGATGTGTTTACAAACGACTTTATAAGAAACGGATAGGTCCACACCAGGTTTTCGGGATAAAAACCGGTTGCGTCTTTCACCATATAAGATCCGCTTCCTGTTTGTTGCAGGAGTAACGCAACCTGTGTGGCAAGCAGAAAGAAGACAACCGATAGCGAAAGCCAGGCCTGGCGTTGTAATAATTTCTGTCGGCCCAGCACCGAAGCAACCACCAGAAAAACCGGATAAATGAATATGACAGGATAATATTGGTAGCGAAAAGCCGCTGGTAAAAAGAAGAACAGCGACGCTATCAGCACCTGGCGGTTGCTGACGGCAGGTTGTTGCAACAGGCGGATAGCCAGAAGCACTCCCCACACGAGAAACAAACCTCCGTATAAATCGGTGATCCCCAGGTTGCGGAATGGTTCAGGATTACTGCCAATGATGATCCACAAAATCGATTGTACCTGCTCCTTTAGTTGCAGCACCTGCATGAGTGCACGTAACACAATCAACAGCAGCAGCATTCCCAATCCCAGTAAAATCATATCAGCAGCGTATGCGCTTCCCGTCATTGCTTTTACCACAGAAAGAAGATACGCCGGCAGAGGTGGCCATTCATTCATGGCCCGGAAGGTGGTTACCGACAAATCGGTCGTGCTGGCCATATGAAATCCAAGACCATTACCGCTGAGCAGATTTTGCACAGCTGTATGCATCATTTCGTGATCCGTACCATTAGGCGGATAAAGAAACAGATATAGAATCCTGAAGATTACGGCGAGCAGAAAGAGGGCTCCCGAGGTCTTTCCTGGAGTCATTGATATTGGATTTACCCTACTAAAATACAGGTGTCTGCGGAAATAACCAAGAAACCGGGCAGAAAAAAGAGGCAAAGCCCGATTTAGCCTCCGGCTGGCTGTTTCTTGTACCAGGAGCGGATGCGTTGTTCTATGTTTTCCCGCACGTTCATATAAAACAGGTTGATATCCCCCGGATGATAATTTTTCATGCCACTCAGGAAGCTGAATGGAAAGCGGGGCCTCTCTATCCAGAGAAATCCGTTGTGCACTTTTGCCCCATTGGTATGGGGAAATACTTTATTGAAATTAAATAAAACAGCGCCTTTATGCAGGGAGCGTTTGTACCAGGCCGTATCAATCGTCCAGCTGATGGGGTTGGTAGCCCATGCATTTCCGTTTTCCTTTTCGGCGTAAGGCGGCAAATAGTTTTTACGGAACGTTCGCCAGGTGGTGAAGCAGCCGGTGCCGGTTGAGTCGGTACAGGGCGGCAGCGATGTAAAATAATTTTTGGGAATCACAATCCCGGCCAAATAAGCGCATACCAACTGGTTCTGAAGCGGCTGGTTCTCAAAAAACTCTTTCAGCAATGAACGGGCATGCCAGGTACCCTGACTGTGACCGGCGATAATAACGGGCCGGCCCTGGTTGAAATGCTGCATATAATAAAGGAATGCATTCCGCACATCCTCATACGCCATCGCCAGCGCCTTGCCGGCTGATGCTGTATCGGTTGCAAAGAATGAATAGATATGTGCCTGGCGGTAACGGGGCATGAATACCCGGCAGGAAGCATTAAACACACTTGCCTGGTACAGGGCCGACGTATAGTCGGTTTTGAGGTTGATGGCAGCATCATCCACAGATGCATTCCATTCCAGACCCCTGAGTTTTTCATCCGTAAAGGTGGTGGGGTGAATGAAAAACACATCCACAGAACTGTCTCTTTCTTTCCAACGCAACGGTTTCGGAATACTATCTGCCGGATCTGTTTTCCAGGGATGGGCCGACCAGTACTTCAGGTTGGAGTAATCCGGAGCCTGCACGGTTTTTTCGGGAAACGTTTGCTTATATACGGGCTCAAACGCTTTGTAGGAAGGCCTGCATGAAACAAGTAACAACAGGAGCAAAACAAAAAATGCTTTTTCTGTATCAATCAATTTTGTATTTTTTACCATTGGAGGAAGTTCCGTTTTGAATTGCATCTTTGCAGGAGGGCTATTACGCTTCAAAATAAGCAATTCCGGAACAAACTTTAAAACCACTTAAATCAAAGTATCGTACGCTTCCGCTTATACGTCATATTCCGTTTCTGAAAGCCGTGTTGCTTTATTCGCTGACCGCCTTTGGTGGTCCGCAGGGTCATGTTGGTCTCATGATGAAAATGTTTGTCAAGAAGCGACGGATTGTATCGGAAACAGAATTGCTGGAGATCATTTCATTCTGCCAATTGTTGCCAGGAGCTTCTTCTACACAAACCATTGGCATCCTGGGTTACAAGCGGGGCGGCTTACCCCTGGCAATTATAACCCTGCTGATCTGGATCTTACCCGCCTCTACTGTAATGGGCGCCTTGTCATTCCTCGTACATTATTTTGATCAAAAGGCCCTGCATACCGATATCTTCAAATTTCTCCACCCAATGGCCATCGGCTTTCTGCTGTATGCAGCATGGCAGTCGGCCAAGGTATCAGTACACAATCTGATCACACAAGTCATTGTGCTGGTGGCTTTTTTCGGAACCTACTTCTTCTTCAAAACCCCATGGATCTTTCCCATTATTATTATACTGGCCGGTGTAGCCACCAACTTCAGCGACAAACGGATCCCGGAGAAAGGGAAACCCGCCCGCCCGGTACGATGGACCAACATCTGGCTGTTCTTTTTTGTGTTCATCGTAGCGGGTTTTCTCAGTGAAACGGCCCGAAAGCAAAACTGGGAAAACCGCCGTGCTTATAACCTCTTTGAAAACTTTTACCGTTTCGGCAGCCTTGTGTTCGGGGGCGGACAGGTGCTGGTGCCTATGATGTACGAACAGTTTGTGGTTCGTGAAAAAACGCAATACATGAAAGGGGAAGAGTTGCTAACGGGCGCTGGCTTTGTGCAGGGAATTGCAGGCCCCAATTTTTCCCTTGCTTCCTATGCTGGTGGCATGGCCATGCGAAGCGAAGGAAGCGGCATGCAGGTGCTGGGGTGTGTGATCGGAACGATCGCCATTTTTTTACCAAGTGCTCTGCTCGTCTTCTTTTTTTATCCTATCTGGGAAAACCTGAAACGCTATGTGGTTATTTACCGTTCGCTGGAAGGAATTAATGCAGCGGTGGTGGGACTGATGGCCGCTTCGGCCATTTACCTGAGTAAAGATGTGTCCATGTTTCATTTGAACCCGGTAAGCCTGATCAACCTGCTGGTGATCAGCAGCACCTTCCTGCTGCTCAACTATACCAAAATGCCACCACCGTTCATCGTTGCCGCCTGCATTTTCCTGGGATGGCTGTTTTAACGGTAGTAATTCGTTTTTTCAATTTCGGCAATAACCGGATCGGGTAAAAGAAAGCGCACTGATTTTCCGGCCCTGATTAACTCACGTATATGTGTAGCCGAAATTTGCAGCAGCGGAGCGTCTACTACCTGCAGGTGCCTGCATTGGTGTGGCTCCACTTCAAAGCCCGGCCGCCTGTACACGTAAACAGGATAACGCTCCATGAGTAATTCAGCATTTTTCCATTTGTCGAGGTTTTGCAGGCTGTCGCTGCCCATGATAATGGCAAACTCATGTGTTGGATACTTTTCGTGCAGATAGGTAAGCGTATCAATCGTGTAGGAGGGGCGGGGAAGACGGAATTCAATATCCACCGCTTTGATGTGCGGTGATTGTTCCACTGCAATACGTAGCAGGTCGAGGCGGTGGTATTCGTTGAGGAGGTGTTTTTGTTGTTTGAACGGGTTTTGGGGCGACACTACCATCCACACCTGCTCCAGGTCGGTTTCGTTCAACAAATGCTGAGCAATGATCAGGTGCCCGTGGTGAACAGGATTAAAAGATCCAAAATACAACCCGACTTTCATTTAAGTTATTGATAATCAGTTTTTTGTACAATATCTACCCAAATATTAGCCGCTTCTTCTTTTCGCATACTTAATTGATAGCCAGCCACATGTACGCTTATGGGATCTCCCAGCGGGGCCACAGCATCTACGGTAATTTCTTCGCCGGGAATACATCCCATCTCCATTAACTTCAAATAAATATCGTCTGATTCAAAAGAATGAATAATGGCCTTTGTTCCCGGTTCCAACTCTGACAATCGTTGCATATCCCGGCAAAAGTATCATTCAAATCGGTTAAAAGTTTACGAATTTTGTAAAGAATGAAACAGGAACCGATTCGTTTTTTTTACCAGGCACCAGCCTTCTTCTTTCCGCAGCGGAACAAACTCAAACGATTTTTGAAAACGTTAGTGAAGCGGGAGGGTAAGGGCCTGGAGAGCATTCGCATCATTTTTTGTACCGATGAACAGTTGCTCGCCATCAACCGCCAGTTTCTGCAGCACAATTATTTTACCGATATCATTACTTTTCCTTTTTCGGGAAAAGGAGAGCCGCTGGAAGCTGAATTGTACATCAGCATTGACCGCATCCGCTCCAATGCTGCCGATTGGCAAACCTCCGTTCAGCGGGAGCTGCACCGGGTGATCTTTCACGGCGTTCTTCACCTGTGTGGTTACAACGATAAATCTTCACAACAAATTAAGAAGATGCGTGAACGGGAGGACTACTATTTGCGTTTGTACTTTGGCAAATAGAACAATTACCGATGCATCACCTCCTGTACTTTTTTCTTCTTTTACTGCTGCCGTTTGGCTCACAGGCTCAAGGTTACATAACCCTGCAGGATAAACCGTTTGAATTCAGTCACTCCCTCGACCAGGAACTTTGGAGTTGGCTGGAAAAGCAGGAAGGCTTTTCTGCACTAAACAAGGACCAGCAACTGATGTATTACTGGACCAACCTGTTCCGGAAAAATCCAAAGGGATTCCATGAGTCTGTTGTCCGTGAGTTCCTGCGGCAGTTTCCCGAAGCCAATAGCCCTGCGGCGAAGAGCCTGGAGAAAGACATTTCTTCGATTAAAGGTCCGCTTCCTTACCTGGCTCCCGATGCCGGACTATTACAAATGAGCCGTCTGCAAGCGAAAGACCTCGCCAGGCGAAATGGGGTGATTTCGCATACATCCTCCGATGGCAAAAACTTTAATCAACGTATCAAAGAAGCCGGGCAGTATCGCTGTGGCGCAGAGAATATTTTTTCCGGTTCAGGCAATCCGCTGGAAGCACTCATTTTATTGCTGATCGATCACGGCGTGCCAGATAAAGGACATCGACTAAACCTTTTGGATCCATCTTTTGGGAAGATGGGGGCCGCACTTTCGGCAACCTCCGCCAAAAAATCCGTTCTGGTACAGGTGTTTGCCTGTAAGTGAATGTTCCACGGCGAACAGTTTCAGGGTGGAACTGTTCGCCGTGGAACACTATCTTTGCCAAAAGAAGTGTATGGAAAGCTTAGAAAGTAATTCTTCTGACCTTACAGAAGCAAAGCAGAAGCATAATGATAAACGCAAATGGCAAATTGCCTTAAGGCGTTATATACTTAATGGTCATGTGGCTTCACAATACGCCGCCTACTTTGGATTAGATTTTAAAAATCTTCGCCTTTGGATGGAAATGCAGTTTACGGGTGAGCTCTCTTGGTCAAACTATGGAAAAGAGTGGCAGTTTGACCACATTATTCCCGTAACCTACTTTGACTTTAAAAACGAAGACGACCTCAAACTTTGCTGGAACTTCACGAACATAAGGGTTGAGGCCAACCAAAAAAATAAAGAACGTGGCAATAGAGTAGACGTATTGATGGCGAAAACCTACTTCCAGGATATTTATAATGAAACCGGTTATCGTGTTTGCAAAAAACTGCTTGATAAAATAGCTGCTATTGAAATCTCAAATATCATTAGTACCGTAGCGCAACGGCAATTCATAAAAGAGCATAAAGATTACCTGGTTCATATAGAAGATTTTAGTAATTACGAGTTTGAATTATTGAACAGCGGACGAAATTTTAAAGAAGTTATGAAAGAAGCGGCGTTAATTAGAAACTTAGGAAAGGGGTAAGGCCGTTTATTTAGGCTATTTTTGCGTGCTTATGTTTCCAGAGTACGATATAATAGTTGTGGGCGCCGGCCACGCCGGTTGTGAGGCCGCTGCGGCTGCGGCCAATATGGGCAGCAGTGTGCTGCTCATTACCATGAATATGCAAACCATTGCCCAAATGAGCTGTAACCCGGCGATGGGCGGGATAGCAAAAGGACAAATTGTACGGGAAATTGATGCGTTGGGTGGATACAGCGGAATTGTCAGCGATAAAAGTATGATCCAGTTCCGTATGTTGAACCGCAGTAAAGGTCCGGCCATGTGGAGTCCACGTACACAAAACGACCGCATGCTCTTTGCTGCCACCTGGCGGGAGTTGCTGGAACAAACCCCGAATGTTGACTTTTACCAGGATATGGTGCACCAGTTATTGGTGAAAGAGGGCCGGTGCCATGGAGTTGTAACCGGACTGGGTCACGAAATTCAGGCAAAAGCCGTGGTGGTCACAAGTGGTACCTTCCTCAATGGAGTGATTCATATTGGAGAAAAACAATTGGGAGGGGGGCGAATTTCTGAAAAAGCTGCCACCGGCATTACCGAGCAGTTGGTGGAACTGGGCCTTGAAAGCGACCGTCTGAAAACCGGTACACCTCCCCGGATTGACGGGCGCAGCCTCGACTATAGTAAAATGGAAGAGCAGAAAGGGGATGAGGAAATCACCGGCTTTTCGTATATGGATGTAGAGCGGATTACACCGGCCCAACAACGCAGCTGCTTTATTACCTACACCAATCCCGATGTACACGAAATTCTGAAAACCGGTTTCGACCGCAGCCCCATGTACCAGGGCCGCATTCAGGGAACTGGTCCACGATATTGTCCGAGTATTGAAGATAAAATCAACCGCTTCTCCGACCGTGACCGGCACCAACTATTTGTAGAGCCGGAAGGGTGGAATACAGTTGAAATTTACGTCAACGGCTTTTCCACCTCGCTGCCAGAAGAGGTGCAGTACAAAGCACTTCGTACGGTTCCCGGATTTGAAAACTGCCGCATTTTTCGACCCGGTTACGCCATTGAATACGATTACTTTCCACCAACACAATTACGTTACTCGTTGGAAACCAAGCAGATAGATAATTTGTTCTTTGCCGGACAGATTAATGGAACCACCGGTTACGAAGAGGCGGCCTGCCAGGGATTGATGGCGGGTATCAATGCACACCTGAAGAGCCGGGAACAAGATCCGTTCATACTGAAACGCAGCGATGCGTATATAGGCGTTCTGATTGACGACCTCATCAGCAAAGGAACCGATGAGCCTTACCGTATGTTCACCAGCCGGGCGGAGTATCGCACCCTGCTGCGCCAAGACAATGCCGATCTGCGGCTCACCGAACTCAGCTACCGCATGGGACTAGCTACGGAAGAACGGATGCAGCGGGTGTTGCACAAAAAAGAAACCGTGGAACAGTTGAAGAAACTGCTGTCGGAAATAGCACTCACGCCGGAAGAAATAAATCCCTTCCTCGAATCAAAGAACAGCGCTGCAATCACACAAAAACAAAAAGCGGCACAAATCCTGTTGCGCCCGGGCATCAGCCTGCACGAACTGGTAGCAGCTTCTCCTACCTTACAACAACTAACGGCAACGGACAACCGTGAAATACTGGAGCAGACAGAAATCCAGGTGAAATATGATGTATACATTGAAAAGGAGCGGGAGTTAGTACAACGGATGAGTCAGCTGGAGGATTTGGAAATACCCGACAGTTTCGATTACAACAAGCTTTCCTCACTCAGCAATGAAGCACTGCAAAAGTTCAAAAAGATCCGGCCACGCACCCTGGGACAGGCATCCAGAATATCCGGTGTGAACCCCAGCGATGTACAGATATTGATGGTGTATATGGGCAGGTAAGTTCCTGTATATGGAGAAGACAGTGTACAACGTTCGGCACTTACGTTGTACTTGAAACAACGATTGCTTTAACCAGGTTTATTATCAATTAACAATTCCTTTTGATGCGTTCCTGAACCCATTTTGTTTCCTATTGTAAATTTGAAGATAGCCGTTTAGCGCACGGTAAACAATGTGCTGTAGCCAACTCTCTTTTATCAGACTTTAAACAGTTGTTCACATGCAACAAGCCAGGCAAAAAAAGTGGTTGATCTGCTTTCAAATCACTACATTTTTTTTATTGCTTTTTAATGTAAACGCCGTCCACGCAGCTGACACCCTTCGGTTTCGATTACAATATGGAATGATAATCGTCTCGGGAAAACTCAATGGAGTTGCTACAGACTTTTTATTTGATACTGGCAGCAATATAACTATAACAACACCTGATAACAACACGGCCGCAGGTATTACCCCTTCAAAAAACAAGACCGTTACCCGTGATGCAAATAACAATCTTCAGCTGTTAAACCGGGTTCAAATCAATAGCGTGCAGTTTGGCTCATTGGAGTTTAAAAATATTAAAGGTATTACGAGCACAATGCCGGTACTTGTTTGTAATAAGCTCGTTTTATTGGGACAAGACATTATTCGACAATGTAATTGGCTTTTTGACTTTGAACGCCAGCTGGTGATTATAAGCAAGCAGCCTTTTGCGAAAGAAGCTGGTTCCACCATATGGGCGGTTTCGATGAAAAACGCTAAACCCTACATACCCATTCGCATAACCCCGGACACCACTTTACAATGTTTGATTGATATGGGGTTTTCGGGTGTGTTCGATGTTGCCAAACCCTACCCGGGTCTGGAACAGCTGATGCGGCAACGGCAACAGAAAGGAACACTATATCAACATTTGACCCGTGGCGGTATGGGCTTACTGGGTTATGGACGACATAGCCTGGAACACATTTTTATAGCAGACAGCATGTGGTTGTCCGGTTTAGAGCTTTCCGGTTTGCCGGTAACTGTTGAAAGCAATGGCTTTACCAAACTTGGGGTTCGATTCTTTACATCGGCCTGTCGCCAGTTAATACTTCATCATTCAACAAACGAGTATGAATTGCGCTTACGTGACAGCTTACGCTGGAATCAAAAGACAGAAGATGTTACGATTATGTTTGAAGAAGGCCGGCTTTTTGTGCAGGATAAAATTGTAAGTCCGGGTAGTAGCGGCCATGCACTTTATGTTGGAGAGGAATTGCGCTCCGTAAATGGAAAGACCGCTGCTGACTTCGGAACGCTTTGTGCTTTTTTAGACTGGAGGTTTAACAACAGGTTTTCGAATATGCTGGTTGAACGGATTGATGGTAGCCGTCTGGAGGTCCGTAGTACAATCATTGAACACCGGGATGTGATAAAAACGGATGAAAAATCACAAACCATCCCGAATGTGAAGCCACCGGTGCTGCACTAACAACCCATAAATGCTGCTGTAAACAGGCGCTTATCCGGTAACCTGTTGTTGATGTATAAAAGCCGCAAGTCTTAACTCGAAAAAGCTGCAATCCATTTCAATCCGTTCTTTTGTTTCCGTAAGAGTGGATTCCGGATTCGCCTGCATATGCTGCAAAATTTTGTTCAACACTGTTTCTGATATGAACAGGCCAGCTTCTGTTTTTCCCGCTTTCACCAACTCAAGAATATGTCCTTCAATGGTGCTGATTGCCAGATTGCGGCTGGCTGCTATAGCACGTATATCCTTTCCTTCCTGCAACAAGAGTAGTGTTTGCTCTGAGGTAGACGGTCCCTTTGTTTTACCAGCTGCTTTTTTTTCTTTTTTCCCGCCATGCAACAAAGGAATTTCGGTAGCAGCAATATCGTGTTCCGTGCAATAATCCTGCACCAGTTCCAGTATTTCTGACCCCCACTTTTTCACTTTTGCTTCGCCTACTCCTTTTATCTTCATAAGATCTTCAAGGGTGCGTGGTAAATAGTGTGCCATTTGTTTCAATGTTTCTCCATTGGCAACCATATAAATGGGCTGGTTATGTTCTTCGCAATAAGCATCCCGCCAGTGCCGCAACAATTGATATAACTCTGGGTGGTCCACTGAAGAACCTTCTGTAGTCTGTCGCTTACTGGCGTAACAGGAAACTGTTTGTTTGGGTGAGGGCATTTGTAATTTATGCCTGAGAAAGCCGGGAACATCAAAACTTTTGGAACAATACTGTAGCAGATAGGTTGTATGAACTAATTCAAGGGAAAGGTCCTGCAACATTTCATCCACAGGAACGGATACCTCTTTGTGTTCTGTAGCTATGGGGTGTTGTAACAGCGATTTGTGCGCCTGTTGTATCAGCGGAAGAAAGTGGCGTGCCGCTGCTGTTATACGTTCCTGCAGTACAGAATTATTTTCAGCAACCGACTCTTCTTTCAGCAGCTGCTGTGTTAAACCCAAAAACTTGTTGGCAATACTACGGATGGTTGCTACTTCCTGCTGCCAGTTTTGCAGCCAATCCAATGCATCGGCATTCAGAAAAGAACGGTTGGATTGCAACTGCTTCAACAACCTGGCGGATAATTGATCCGTTTCGTTCAGACCAAACACCTCTTCCAGCAACTGTTGTGTAAATAACTGCCGGGCACCCGAAAAGCGTTCAGCCAAAGAATTCCGGGGCTCCAGTTTCTTTTGCCCGTCGAGCACTGCCTGGTTACTGATGAGTGCTGTTGGGGGAATGCGACTCAGTAAAACGATTCCGTTGAGGCTGGTACAGCGGCTGAGCGCCACATACACCTGACCACTGCTGAACGCAGCTGCTGCATCTATCATTACCTTATCAAACGTCAACCCCTGGCTTTTGTGAATTGTAACGGCCCATGCTAACCGAAGTGGATATTGTTCAAACGTACCAAGCACCTCTTCTTCCAGTACCTGGGTCGTACGGTTGAGCGAATACCGGATATTCTGCCACTGTTCTTTTCTGACTTCAATCGCTCCGTCCTCGCATTGTACGAGTATGGATGTGTCTGTGAGGCTGGTAATCACACCTATTTTTCCATTAAAATATTTCCGTTCAACCGAATCGTTTTTCAGGAACATCACCTGTGCACCTGCTTTCAAAATCAATGCAGCTTCTGCAGGATAACTGTTCTCTGGAAATTCTCCTTCTATTTCGGCGTTGTACGTAAAAGCTGGTGCCAGCAATTTGTTGAGTTCCCGTTGATTAATCTGGTCGGCCTGGTAGTTATGTGTGGTAAGGGTAATAAACTGTTCTTCCGGAGCAGACTGAAACCCCGGTACAAAACGCTGGTGCAGTAACTCAAAGTCGGTTGCATCCATTTCATTATTCCGCACCTTATTCAGCAGCTGCACAAATGTTTCTTCCTTTTGCCGGTAGATTTTATTCAACTCAATCAGCAGTGGCTGTTGCTCCTTCACCGCATGACTGTCGAAGAAAAACGGGCTGTTATAATACTCCTGCAATAACGTCCATTCCTGTTGTTGAGCAACAGGTGGCAACTGATATAAATCTCCAATGCAAACAAGTTGAACGCCGCCAAATGGTTCGGCGTACTCCCGTCTGATGGATCGGAGGATTGCATCGATCGCATCCAGCACATCGCAGCGCACCATACTGATTTCGTCAATCACCAATACTTCCACTTTGCGTAGCAGTTGTTGTTTCTGCCTGCCAAAACGAAGTTTACTTAAGAGTTCGGTTTTGCCTTGAGCCGAAGGAATGAATGGATGAAACGGTAATTGAAACAGGCTGTGTAAGGTTACTCCGCCGGCATTAATGGCTGCAACACCTGTGGGGGCTGCCACCAGCATGTTTTTGGTGGTATGCTCCCGCAGGTATTTCAGAAAGGTGGTTTTTCCGGTACCGGCTTTGCCCGTTAAAAAAACGGGTTCCCGGGTTTCGGTGATAAAGCGAAAAGCAAGATCAAAGAGTTCATTACGTTCAACTGCCATACGATGAAATTAGAAAATAGATAGGGATTGGCGGGTGTTATTCTATAGGTTGCAACGGCCGGAAAGGATGAGGCCGGAACTTTTGCCGGCCCCATCCATGTTGTGGGTTTGTTGTCATCCGTTTCTGCTTGCCAGGAATTGCAGTCAGGCTTTGTTTTTATCGCCCAGCAGCAGCAGTTCGTTGAGCTGTACTTCAGTGATATATTTTTTAACTCCGTCTTTATCTGTGTAATTGCGGTTAATGAGTTTTCCTTCAATAGCCACTTCAGATCCTTTGGCCAGGTATTTTTCTGCCAGTTCGGCCACCTTACCCCAGGCGACTACAGTATGCCACTGTGTTTCGGTCACTTTTTCGCCTTTTGCGTTGCGGTAGGTTTCATTGGTTGCCATATTGAAGCGGGCCATTTTCTTTCCGCCGGTTACGGTTTTCACTTCGGGAGCGTTACCCAGGTTACCAATCAGTTGAACTTTGTTTCTTAATGTGTACATGATGTTTCCATTTGTGCCGTGCTGTAAAAAGCCGTGCGGTTTTAAAATTTGTTATCTCAGTCGGCCGGTTGACGTCAATTCCGGATGACAGTGCAAAAATGAAACAGGTGCGGCGGCGGAGTCGGTATTTAGTCGTTTCTATCCGTTTATAACCGATTGTAACCGTTTGTTACACGGATATTTTTTCCTAACTTTCAGTCTAACACATTGAAAAACATGACACCAGCGACGAAACACTGCCTCAACTGCGGAAGGACCATCAAGGGCCGGGCCGACAAAAAATTCTGTGATGATTCCTGCCGGAATAGCTACAACAACCAGGTAAAATCCGAAACCGGAACGGTCACAATCGTAAGAAACATCAATCATTATCTCGGAAAAAACAGGCGCATCCTCAAGCAATTCTTACCGGACCATGAAGAGATGACCAAAGTGCATCACGATAAGTTGACGCTGGAGGGCTTTCAATTTAAATTTCACACTCATAGCTACACCAATAAGAAAGGGCAAACCTATTTCTTCTGCTATGAATATGGATATCTTCCGCTGGACAAGGGATGGTATTTACTTGTTCGGAGAGACGAATTGTAAAAAACAAGTACTTAATCAAGGCTGATACCGGTAGGCTTGATGCGGTTCAGCAATGCTGTAAATGCACGTGAGATTTGCTGACCGGTTTGCACATTACCATCGGCACTTTTTGCACTGAGTATTTCGCCTTTGCTGTCATAAGTAACCAACAACTTTCCACCACCTTTGATTTCTATCACTACCGGCTTGCCAATTGAATTGTATTCAAACAAGAGGGTTCCTTCTTCGTATTTCATTTCTGAAATCTTTCGTTGCGGGTTGTACGAAAGCTCCACCCAACCATCCTGATCCTCGGCACGCAACAAGTCGCCCTCTGAATTATATACATATGTACTTACAGAACGGGTACTGTCTTTCCTGTTGAGCCGTTCCATTCGTACCAGTTTCTGCAGCCGGGGGTCGTATTCCATTTTAACCTGGTACAGGTTGTCTTCTTTGAAAGTAAGCTTGCACTGCGTATTATATGTATATGTTACAACCTGTTTTCCCCTACGGGAAAGAACAGCTAACTGACAAGTTTCATCATAAACAGTTTCATTTTCCACACCGCTGATCCGTTGAAAAATGCGGTAAGTAAAACGAGCCCCGTTAACACCGGTACGCATTTCATATTCATAGTAATTACTATCGGTATTTCCGGTATACTCGTTTTGCTTAATGGTATAGGTGGCATAATGATCATCATTTACGCTACCATCTTCTTTATAAAAATTGATATACACATATTCTGTTCGCTGCCCGTTACGGTCTGTGATCTGTTTCACAAAAAAAGTAACCTGGTAATACTCAATTAACAAGGAAGAGTTGTCTGAGTAACGGATGGCAGTCATATTATGAGCAGCATCGTATTCATGCCCGTACACATTCTTGCCGGCATCTACGGAATGAACCAGGTTCCTGTCCTTGTATTGATAGGTTGAAACTCCCGCTGGTGATTGAACACTGGTAACAAATCCATCCTTGCCAAAAGTAAAAGACAGTTTATTTCCCAGTTTATCTGTCAATGATTCCAATTGTCCCTTCTTACTGTATCGCATCGTATAGAGCACCGTGCCTGTTGCATCATACTTTGCTGTAAAAAATCCCTGTTCATTAAATTCATCATAGGAGCCATTGCTGTAACGGCGCACAAATCCTGCTGCTGTTTTTTCAACCACCTGGCTTCCCCTGTCGGTGCTGCTCCATTTAGCGGAGGGTTGGACTGATGGCACTTCCACCAATCCTTCTTTTACATATTGTGTCCATTTTAGAATACGCTGTTCCCGGTTATTTCTCAACTTCTGTTTGTAGGCATTGATTTCAGATGGGTTGTTTTCCAGGTCACCCTTTTTCAGCGCTGCCGTAGTTAGTTGGTTGATACAGGCTGTAAAAGCCTCTTCATCGGACAGCACTGCATCAAAAAAAGTATTGCCCCCGGCTCCATGCTCTTTGATAAACACCGAACCATCGCCAATTAAAAAAAGTCGTGTTTCAATTTCACTACCCCACCCAAATCCAAACAATCCGATTTCAGTAGATTTGGAATTGTAGGTACGGGTGAGATCAAACCCACTTGTTTTTTGAAAGGAGTGATCGGTATAGCTGATATAAAAATTCCCGTTTTTCAGATTTACTCCCGCATTCAAAATAAATGGCAGCAGAAAAGCTGTTGCCAGTATGATTGCTATTTTATACGTTATCCTTCTCATAAACAGTATTAATGAATTATTGGAATGAATTCATAATGAATGCGTGCATTTTTGATCCGTTGTATCGCCGCTTCATACAACTTATAAATCTTTCGGGCTGTTTCGGCACCCGCTTTGCTGCTATGGTTAACGAGTTCATTATTTTGATCATATTGCAAATCCAACACACCGGTAGATCCGGCCTGTACCTGAACAATACGTTTATTCGCATCGTACTTGTAAAGTAAAACACCTTTTTCGAAAGAAACTTCAATGGGCAACTGCTCGTTATTATAAATAATTTTTGTGCTTGTTTTACCAAAGCTTATAAGAACCGGGTTCCCCGCTTTATTCAACTCCATCCGTTTCACCAGCGTATCTCCTGAAATTTTATCAATATAAATTAACTGCAGTGGTTGTTGCGTCAATGTATCGAGCACGGCTTCTATGCGGAGCGAATCAGATTCCCTGCTGAGTAGTCCGCATTGGGGCGAATAACGGAACTGTAGTTCCTGTTTGTTTTTCCGTATGACCAGGGGCCACCGGCATTGTTCGTCGTTGATTTCTTCAAAGGTGTTGCCATTACGGTTCTGAAAATAACGGTATTGATACTCTTCGCCGTTTTCCCGTTCCCGGGTTTCATACTCATAGTAGGCTGAGTCGGTTACGGTGTTTCCGGGTGTTTGTGTAAGCACATAGGTGGCAAAATGATTGGAGTTTACTTCGCCGTTCTCATCATAAAAAAATTTATAAACATACTCTGTTATAACTCCCTTTCGATCCGTGACTTTTTTACAAAAATTAGTCGCTTCTTCATATTCAATGTACATCGATGTTCCATCTGTATAATGGACAGCAATCATATTATAAGCAGAATCGTAAGCGTAGCGGTACTCATTTTTACCCGCATCGACAGAGCGTATTAATAAATCGTCCTGGTACCAGTAACGGCTTGAACCATGTTTTGATTGAATCTGCTCAACTTTCCCCTCATTTGTAAGTGTGAAATAAAAGAGATTACCTCCTTTGTCTTTCATGGTGGACAAGCGGTTGCCGTTTTTATAAGTCAGCTCAAATACAGGATTGCCGCTGGTTGATGAAGAGGCGATTAAATATCCGTCCTTATTAAAGCGTTGTGAAGAACCGTCTTCCTGCATCTGGATGAATGAGTTTCCACTCAAGGTAATCCGTTCCCGTTGGAACACATTTGAAATCCATTGCGTAACCGGTAGCGTTGAAGGTAAAGTTACCAGTTGTAATTGCGTATACTGTATCCATTTACGTACCCGCTCATTGATACTTTGCCGAAGCAAGAGGCGGAAGTCGCTGACAGCAGAAGGATTGTTTTCAAGATCTTCATTTTCAAGCGCAGCAGTTACCAGCTGATCTATACAGCTGTTAAGCAATGCTTCATCGGGTCGATCGTAGGTATACAATACAGACGTGCCGCCACCCCAGTATTTTACCACCAGGTTTCCATCGCCAATGATGTACAACCTTGTTTCGAGCATACTGCCCCAGCCGAAACCAAACAATCCGTTTTCAATGGAGCTGGAATTATAAGAGCGGGTGATGTCAATTCCTTTTTTATCCGTGAGATCCAGATCTGTATACGACAGAAAAAAGTTTCCATTCTTGATATTAACCCCGGCTGTGGCACCAAAAACCCAGCACATGAGTAGCAAAAGGAACCATCTGCGGAAATACATTTTCATAATGCTTTTAGTTGTTCCAGTATGATTCTTGAAGCGGCACTGTATTGCCTGGACCAACGTGTTGCATCTGCCCAGCTGCTGTTGTTCCTTTTTTCTTTTTCCAGCCATTGCCGGGCTTCTTCTTTCTTTTGCTCAGCCAGTGAAACGGCTGCCAAACCAAGAACCGATGGATTAGCAGACAGCTGAAGAGATGCTTCAAATGCTTCTTTTGCTTTTGCAGAATTGCCTGCATCCAGCTGCAGCCAGCCCATTAGCTGCAGGGTTCGGTAGCGAAAGCTGGCGGGTGGGTTCCGGAGGAGCAATTGTTCTGTTACGATAAGACCCTTTTCTGTCATCCCTTCCATATAATACAATGCAGCTAGTTTAAGCCAGTAAGAAAACTCCTGTGGCAACATCCAGTCACGCACACCCTCCAGCAGAAACAGCGCTTTTTGTGCCTCCTGCTTCAACAGTAGCTGATCGGCTTTATCAATCAGCACGAGTGCAATATTTTTTGCCGGATACACCAACGGATCATTCAGGTGTGCTTTTTTAAAATAGCGGATCGCCTCCTCAAACAAATTGATTTCAAGTGCCGTATATGCCAGGTTGCTATAAGCCTTTGCATAACTGCTGTCGGCCTTTAATGCTGCTGCATACTCAGCGGCAGCTGTTGTATAGTCGCCTTTGCTGTAATAATAATTTCCAAGCAGATTGTATGCATCCGGGCTTTCTTCAAAATACTGCTTTGCCTGCTGTAACACCCATACCGCACTATCGCTCTTTCGCTGCTTCAGATACGTTTCATGCATCCATTCATACGCATTCCAATACCACGGGCTGATGGAGATCGCTTTCCGGTAACAGAAAAGCGCATCCTCGTACCGTTTTGATTGCTGAAAAAAGCGACCCAAATTTGTCCACGATGCAGGCTTGCTGCTATTCTTTTGTACTCCTTCCCGGAACAGATTCAAAGCAGCACTGCTGTCCTTTTGCCGTGCCAGCAACCAGGCTCTGCCTGCATACGCCCATGGATCAAAGGGATTGTTGGTTTGTGCGGCTTTAAACAAACTATCGGCTTTCTGCCATAACTCAGGCGAGGGACTATCGGCATAAAAATCAGCCAGGTTGGTAAGTGTTTCCGAATAAAAAGGCTCCAGTTCCACAGCCCGCAGCAACAATTCGAGTGTGCGCCGGGCATTTACCTTTTTGAGCAGTTCGGCCAGGTTGTTATACGAATAAATGAAAAAGCTATCGGCCTGAATTGATTTTTCATAATACTCCTGAGCCTGACGAATGTTTCCCCGCTCTTTATAAATAATCCCGAGGTTGTTGTATTCCACAGCCACATCTACTGTATCAATGGTAATAGAATATCGATATAATCGTTCGGCCTGGTTGTTGCGTTTCAAATCATTGTACACATTGGCCAGGTTGTTGTAGGGCCAGCTGAATTGGGGAGCCAGTTTGATTACCTCTTCAAATACAGCAATGGCTTCTTTATACCGGTTCTGATCCCGCAGGGCATTTCCCAGGCTGCTGCGGGGGTAGGTCCACGTAGGAATTAACTCAATCGCCTTGCGGTAGTATTGTTCTGCCAGGGGAAAATCGTTCTGGTACTCGGCCAGCAAACCCAGCGAATGCAAAACAAACGCCGCATCTGGTTCCTGCTGCAAGGCCTCTGTTAACAATGTTTTCGCCTTTTGGTAATGGCGGTATTGTTTGCCCCGCAGGTAGGAATACGCTTCCAAGTAGCGGCTATAGATCCAATAAATTTTATAACCATAATCTGCTGTATCAAGGAGCTGCAACAGCTGATAACTTTTTTCAGCAGCAGCATAGAAATACGAAGCCGGTGGCTGGTTGTTATTGCCCTGCAGAATGGTGTTCACAGCCTGCTGCGGATCAATGCTCAGCTGTTGGGTGAGGCGCAGGCGGATGAGGCGCAACCAATCGGTCGGCAATCGCTCTTCTTTTTTCCAGCGTTGGTACAGCTGAAGAGCGGCGGGCAGATCGCCACCGGTATACAACCGGTTAAAGCCGGCCAGCAACTCCTGCTGAGCTGCTGTTAAAGGCGCAAACCACGGTTCATTGGCTTCAACCAACGATTTTGACTTTACGTATGATTGTTCGATTTCTTTTGTGGAAGATTGCTTCAACTGCTCAAAGGTGAGCGACTTCATTTCGGGCGACACCTGCATCACCACCTTACCGCCCGAAGGAGAACCAATGGTTGGCTCCTGTTTTTCCTGTGTTTCATCAAACACGCTGTTGTAGACATATAGATTGAGCTCGTTGACACGGATGCGGTTATCGGCCGGACTGTTATCGGCCGCACCCATCAGGCCCCGCACCAGGTAATAGGTGAAGTAACCATGACCCAGCTCTTTGTTTTCGTAAGAACGCTGATTGGCGCCGCAGCTGAGGTAACGGATGGTGTTGCGGAAAGAAGATAGTGCTCCTTCGCTCAGCAAATCAGCACCTTCTTCATTCACTGTTTGACCGCTGTGACAGGCATCGAGAATCAAACTCACCTGTACGCCGTTCTTTGTAAGATGATCCACCACCTCATTGAGGTCTTTAAAACTAAGAGTGCCCTGTGCGCCGGTATAGGCCCGGTCGGGGTTTACATCACTGCATAGCAGGTAGCCCACATATCCTTTGGTGGAAGTGTCTTTCGACAACTGAATATCGCCATGGCCGGAAAAATAAAGAATGACCTCATCGCCTTTTTTGAGTGGCAGCAGTTTAAACTGGCGCACTGCCTGGTTCACAGCATTACTGTTGGCCGATCGGTTGAGCAGCAGCATCAGGTTCTTTGGATCCACCTTTTTTGTTTCCTGCAAAAAGCGGGCATACAAGGCTGCATCTTTATCGGCGGCATTAAGTCTGATGCGGCCCACTTCGTAGTTGGAAATTCCAATCACCAGCGCATACGTGGTTCCGGCGGAGACCGCTGTTTCTTCATTTTCATTCGAACCCTTGGTGCTCACCTGTGCGGCTGACGGCTGGGGACGGAACAAAGAGAAAACAAGACAAACAAAAAACAGGCAAAATCGAATCATGATGCGGCATGAAGTTACAGAAATTAAGACGGAACCTTTTACCCCGTATTGGGTATTTTCTGGTTTCGGATATTTTTTAGAACGTGATTTCCGTCATAGATACGGCCCGCATCCCACATGTACCTTTATAACGGTACCAATTAAACCGGAGATGAAAAAACTACTTTCCATATTGTTAGCCGCAGCGTTGTTGCTGGCTGTGAGTATGATTCCGAAAGAATCAAAGAAACAGTTGGCAGAAGAATCGAATGCGTGAAGAGTAAAAGAGGCGACCCGATGGTCTGCCTCTTTTGTACAACTTCATTTTAAAGCGCTGTGAATACCGGTTGCTCGGCCGGTACTTTTTCCAGCGCCTGCTCCAGATCCCAGATGATATCCTGGTAATTTTCAACACCTACAGAAAGCCGAATCATTTTGGGTGTAATGTTGAGTAACGCTTTTTCTTCCTCCGGTATATCCACATGGGTCATGGTGGCCGGATGCTCGGCCAGACTTTCGGTAGATCCCAAGCTTACTGCCAGCTTGATCAACTTCAGGTGATTGAGAAAAACAAAGGCTTCCTGTTCTCCTCCTTTGATATCAAAACTCAGCATGGCTCCGTTACCCAGGCATTGCTTCTGGTAAATACTGTATTGCTCTGGCTTTCTGTCTTTCAAAAATCCGAGATAATACACCTGCTCCACCTTGGGATGTTGCTTCAGAAACTGTGCAACTTTTTCTGCATTGGAGCCCTGTTGCTCCATGCGCACTTTCAGGGTTTCGAGACTGCGAAGCAATAACCAGCCCGTGTAGGGAGCAATCATATTACCCAGGAAGGTGCGTAATACCTTCACCCGTTGAATTAATTCCTTACTGCCCAATACAGCACCGGCAATTACATCGCTGTGGCCGCCAATATACTTGGTGGCAGAATACAGCACAAGGTCGGCTCCCTGTTTCAACGGATGTTGCCACAGCGGACCCATATAGGTGTTATCAACAGCAACATACACTTTGTGATCATGAACCGAATACTTTCGGGCCAATGTTTCACACAATTCAATATCAATCAAATCGTTGGTGGGATTGGCAGGAGTTTCGATGTAAATCATCGCCAGCTTTTCTGCCATCCCGCTGTTGTGCAGCAGCTGCTCTACTTGCTCCTGTGTTTTACCTACTGTAAACGACAAAACATGAATTCCGAACTTGGTTAATACATGATGAATAAAATGGTGGGTTCCGCCGTAGAGCGGAGAACCAAACAACAATAAATCACCCGGCTTCAGAAACTCCAGCATCACCGTTGAAATCGCACTCATACCACTTTCAAAAACAGCACAGGCTTCTGCCTCATCCCACAGGGTTAACCTGTCTTCCAGTATTTCCATGTCCGGATTGTTGATCCGGCTGTAGATCATTCCCATTTTTTCATGTTTGCGTCGTTGGCGGTGACCATACGCTACTTCAAAAAACGCCTTTCCCTGCTCCGCACTAGCAAACTCAAACGTGGATGTTTGAAAAATAGGGCATTTGATTGCGCCTTCACTCCACTCGGGCCTGTAACCATAGCTCATCATGAGACTTTCCGGTGACAATTTTCGTTGTGACATATGTTAAGCATTTATGACACAAAACTGGAAAAAGCCTTCTTTTTTTCCAATGATTCAATTATATCTGGGAAATAAATCTAAATTCAACTACAAAATCATACAATTCGATTAAATTAGTTTTCAGATTCCCTCATTTTCAGAAAAAACCTCCACCCATGTTAGCACAACTGGATGTAACCGATATCGGAATCCTTCAACTTCTTCAGTTTGATGCCCGTTTCACCAACAAAGAAATTGCAGATAAGCTGGGAAAATCCATCAACCCCATTTATGAACGCATCCGCCGGCTCGAGCGGGAAGGGTATATTCAGCGGTACGTAGCCCTGGTTGACCGAACGAAGATTGATAAATCGCTGGTTGCGTTCACCAATGTGCAGTTAAAAGAACATTCGCATGTAATGCTGAAAGATTTTGAGCGGTCGATTGTAACGTTTGAAGAAGTAATGGAATGTCATCATATGACTGGCATGTACGACTACCTGATCAAGATTGTGGTAAGAGATATGGCTGAATACCAGGATTTTATTGTCAACAAACTGGCCCGCCTCCCGAATATCGGAACCGTACAAAGTGGTTTTGTAATGACAGAAATCAAGCATGAAACAGCCTATTCGCTGCACGCAGGTGATAAAAAGTAATCCGGTGCACTAATGTAAATTGGCTCCCTGGCTGTTTTTCATCGTTGTATGGGCAAACAGCAACCCTTATCATTGCACACAAACTTTCTTTTTATATGAATTGGCACTTACTCCCCGTTGAAGAGGTACTTGAAGTAACCGGCAGCAGCCGTAAAGGATTAACCGATCTGTCGGTGAAAAACCGGCTGGAGGAATACGGCCCCAACGAATTACAGGAAGCCAAACGAAAATCGCCACTGATGATGTTTGTAGCCCAGTTTCTGGATGTGATGATCCTGGTGCTCATTGCTGCAGCTATTATCTCCGGATTGATTGGCGATTTAAAAGACACCATTGTCATTATTGCGATTGTCATCATTAATGCCATTGTAGGATTTATACAGGAATACAGGGCCGAAAAAGCGATGCAAAGCCTGAAGAAAATGGCAGCACCTTCGGCTACAGTACTCCGTAACGGAATGTACCAGACCGTACCGGCAGCAGAACTGGTGCCCGGCGACTGGGTATTGCTGGAGGCGGGCAGTGTAGTGCCGGCTGATCTGCGGTTACTGGAAGTTTGTTCGCTGCAAGTGGATGAAGCCAGCTTAACAGGTGAGTCGCATCCGGTGGAAAAAGATCAGCATCAGTTGCACGAAGAAGAGTTGCCGTTGGGCGATCGGGTAAATATGGCTTTTAAAGGAACCTTTGTAACCTACGGAAGAGGCGCCGGGATGGTGGTGGCCACCGGCATGAATACCGAACTGGGGCGTATTGCCAAACTCCTGCAGGAAAAAGAAAGCGCCACACCACTGCAGGTGCGCATGACCGACTTCAGTAAAAAACTCTCTGTTTTTATTATCCTGATCTGTGCCCTGCTGTTTGTAATGGGTTACCTGCGGGGAGAAGACTGGCTGCAGATGCTGCTTACTGTACTGTCGCTGGCAGTAGCTGCTATTCCCGAAGCATTGCCGGCTGTGATTACCGTGGCGCTGGCAATTGGGGCGAAGCGCCTTGTAAAAAACAATGCGCTCACCCGCCGCTTACATGCGGTGGAAACCCTGGGTTCTGTTACTTATATCTGCTCCGACAAGACGGGTACGTTAACACAAAACAACATGACGGTGAAAGATACCTGGCAGCCAGATACGATACCGGTTGAAACACCCATTGCGCCACCGCTGATTACCGGAATGTTGCTTAACCACGATGTAAAACAAAACGATACCGGACAGCATACCGGCGACCCAACGGAAATTGCACTTGTGGTATACGGTCGCCAGGCATTCCCTGGTTTTGTAAACCTTGAAAAAGAATTGCCCCGCACACATGAGCTTCCCTTTGACAGTATCCGTAAAAGTATGACAACGATTCACCGGTATGGAAACCGATATCTGGTTGTTACAAAAGGAGCTGTTGAATCATTGTTGCAACACAAGCCCGCTATTGTGCAGGAACAAATCCTGCACCAGTCGGCCAGCATGGCAGAAAAAGGAATGCGGGTCATTGCTTACGGTATGAAGTGGCTTGACTCATTGCCCGGAGAACTATCGCCGGAAACCATTGAAGTCAATCTTGAAATTGTTGGCCTTGCTGCCATGATCGATCCGCCCCGTACGGAAGTAAAAGACGCCATTCAAGAATGCAGAACAGCCGGTATTATACCGGTGATGATTACCGGCGACCATCCGATTACAGCGAAAGTGATTGCGCAGGAAATCGGCATCTTAAAACACCAATATGAAAAAGTAATTAACGGTATTGAGTTGGCGAGACTTACGGAAGAAGAGTTTGATTCGCAGGTGGAAAACATCCGGGTTTATGCCCGTGTGTCGCCGGAACAAAAATTGAATATTATCAAGGCGTTGCAGAAGAAAAAACATTTCCTGGCAATGACGGGCGACGGCGTAAACGATGCACCGGCATTAAAACGGGCCAATATCGGAATTGCCATGGGCATTACCGGTACAGATGTAACAAAAGATGCCTCGCATATGATTCTGCTCGATGACAACTTTGCCACGATTGTAAAAGCGGTGCGGGAAGGGCGACGGATTTATGATAACATCCGCAAGTTTATCAAATACATCTTAACAGGAAACAGTGCAGAAATCTGGACGATTTTGCTCGCTCCGCTGGCAGGTCTTCCGATTCCGCTATTGCCCATCCATATTCTGTGGATCAACCTTGTTACCGATGGTTTGCCTGCACTGGCGCTGGCTGTGGAACCCGAAGAAAAAAGCATTATGCAACGAAGTCCCCGGCGAACAGATGAAAGCATCTTCTCCGGCGGACTTGGTTTTCACATCATTTGGGTGGGCTTACTGATAGCGGTGTTAACCGTAGGTACACAGGCGTTTGAAATACACTATATGAAGAACCTGGCACACTGGCAAACAATGGTGTTTACGGTTTTATGTCTGTCGCAAATGTGGCACGTGATGGCGATCCGCAGCGACCGGCAGTCCTTGTTTACACAAGGTGTTTTCTCTAATAAACTGTTATTACTGGCGGTGTTCATTACATTCGCTGCACAGCTGGCAATCATTTATGTGCCTGTATTAAACCGCTTCTTCAACACACAACCCTTAACCTGGGATGAATTGTTGATTGCGTTGGGCGTTTCCTTTGTTGTCTTTCTTGCTGTTGAATTTGAAAAATTAATGAAACGCACTTTTTACAAACCCCGTTAATCGTTTGCAGTATGAAACTGTTATTTGCATTCTTTTTTTTTCTGGCTGGTGCAGAAACCCTTTCCGCTCAAACTCCGGAAGAACAATTACAGAAGCTGAAATTGCAATTGCCGCCGGTGAGTACACCGATCGCTAATTATGTCAAATATGTACGTACCGGAAATCTTATTTTCCTGGCTGGTCATGGTCCCACCCGGATCGATGGCTCCACGGTTACAGGAAAAGTAGGTACCGCACTCACTGTTGCTGAAGGATATGAGGCGGCAAAAATTACAGCGCTGAATTTACTTGCAACGCTGAAAAACGCATTGGGCGGTAACCTGGGAAAAGTCAAACAGATTGTAAAAGTAAACGGGTATGTAAACTGTCCTGTGGATTTCACAGATCATCCGAAAGTAATCAACGGGTGCAGTGATTTACTGGTAGCAGTGTTTGGTGAAAGAGGAAAACATGCAAGAGCCGCTATGGGAATGGGTTCGTTACCGAATAATATGGCCGTTGAAATTGAGATGGTGGTGGAGGTGGAAGACTGATATCAATAGTGTTCCATGCTTTTCAGCATTTCATATTCTGTTTCGTAGCTGCTGTGCTTAAACCAGCCGATTACAAATCCTCCGCCCAGCCAGAAACAGATTTCAAAAAACAAGAAGATAACGCCGGGCAAACTGGTGTACAAATAAACAAACCCCTGGAAGTCTAAAAGAAACTGAATCAACTTGATCACAAAAAAGAGAATCACTCCTTCCCTTAGCACACCATGCATCAGAATGTATTTCCACCGGGGAAGCTGTCGCTTTTTTTCCCATTGCTGAAGGAAGCGCCGCTGTTTTACCGTAAGTCTGTATGGATGATAATCGTAAAGTTGATTCAGGCGCATCGGCTTCGTTCGTGTCGTGGGTTTTGGTTTATTTCTTCTTATATACAGGAACCGTGCTGCAGGGTTCGCCATACATAATACTCTTGGCAAAATGCAACAAACGACTTGTTACTTCAAGGTAGGCCGCTTCCGGAATTGGTTGCTCGCCACATCCTTTAATAACTACCCGCTTGTCTGAAAACGACGCTGCATCCATCAAACGGATGTTTTCCAGCAGTTTCCGGTTTTTCCAAAGTGATAAGGATTCAAGAGAGATAAGGTGTGTTACCTGTTTCAGATAACTGGCTGCGAGCATATAAGCCCAAACAGGTATAATTGCCTCGGCGGTACAGGTAACCAGCACTTCCTGGTTGCGGAATAACTCCCAATCTGTGGTTTTCAGTGCTTCCCTGAAATCTTTTTCCTTGAGAATTAAACCCATGAAAAGATATTCTTTAAGGTCAAATATCTTCGGTTCGTCTTTCGGTAAAAAATCCTCCAGGTTAACGGTTACCAGCGCACTTTCCGAAACTTTGTTTACAATTGGCTCAGTCATACAGCAAAACTACTACCATTCGTAAAACTAAAGCAAATATGAGTGATTCAATTCTTCTGTGCAACAGCATCGTAGTTTTTCATTGCTGCAATCGTAAAATTACGAATAAAAAAAGGGCAGTCATTTCTGCTGCCCTTTTGTATCTGCTGTAAACCGATTAATAGAAATCAATTCTTCTGTCTTTTATCTCTGCTGATTTGCGCAAACCATCACTCGATTTGTAGGCAAGGTTTCCTTTCATTCCCTGCTCCATTTGCATGCGGCGGATAGCATAATCGAGGTTTTGAGAAGGTGTCATACCAATCGTTTCTGTCCGGATAAGGAATACACCTGCATTTCCGGCAATTGGATCAGAAACCTTTCCTTTCGCCGCTGCATTAAATGCTGCACCACTAACCTTTGGTTCGCTTCCGATTCCATTGATAAAGGGCGAACTGAAATAAATACTGTCGGCTCTGCCTACTGTCGTTTTAAACGAAGACGCAATCGCATTCATATCCCGGCTGTTACCAATCTTTGCAATGATCTGAGCTGCTTTTTTCTGATTCCGAACAATTGGTTCAACCAGCAAGCGGCCCGCCTTTGCATTCATTGTTCCTTCTTCTTTCACTTCTGCAACCAGTGCTACAATGAACTTATCACCCACACTTTCTGGTTCAGAAACAGTTCCCTGTTTGTTTTCAAAGGCCCATTTAACCAGACGGCGTGCATTACCCACACCAACAATGGTATAATCGGTGGGCTTGATTTCTGCCACACGGGGGGACAGCTTTTTATCCCGGCTGTTTTGATCAAAGCTTTTTGCATCCCTGCTTACAGATGCAAACTGGGTAGCTGCCGTACTGGCTGCATTGATGGTTTCGTTACTGGGATCAATTGTTTTGGAGAGATAGCCTATTTTATAAGCGATTTCAAACTTTTTCTGCTCCATCACTTCTATATAGTGATATCCAAAATCTGTTTTAATTACCTGCTTGGTGCCAACGGCCTTATAAAAAACAAATTCCGCAAAAGGACGGGCGAGGTTGCCAAACTGCTGGGAGCTGAACTCATATTCTCCTCCTTTATCCTTACTGCCGGGATCATTACTGAACTGTGCCGCCAATACAGCAAAATTGGAGCCGCCGGCCACTGCTGCAGCAATACTATCTGCTTTTTGTTTTGCCAGGCTATCGCTCATAATTTCCTGTCCGCTCTGTGCATCTTTTGTTGCAATTAAAATATGGCGACACTTGATTGAATCAGGCATCTGTCGTTTTTCAATCATTCGTGCCAGCACATAATTATTTCCATCCAGGTAGGGACCAAAAATGGCACCATCCGGCAGAGCTGTAATAGAATCTGCAAAAGGAACCTGCAGCTTTGATTTCAGTACAAAGCCATCAAAATAAGGAGTGGCAGTAGCATTTGCATTCAGGAACTGCTCCACATCTGTTGCACTGCGTAACCCTTCTGCCAGCGTGGTTGTGCTGTTGCGCACCTGTGCGCTGTCATTGGAAGAAGGTGCTGCATCAAACACCACATAAGAGAGTGTGCGGGATGGTTCCTGCTTGTATTCTTTTGCGTGCTTACTAATGTATTGATTGATTTCTGCATCCGATACAGGAACCGTTGAATCGGCAATGGTACTGAAAGGTATTGTTACATAGCTGATAGAAGCAATACTGCTCTGGTCGGCTACTTCCTTGTCATTAAGCCACTTGGGGAAAAACACACTACCACTGAGCAAACTATTGTATTTATTACGCAATCCGTTACTGATGAGGTATTCAATCAGGTTTTTTTCTATATACTGCCGCTGGGGATCATTCGCTTTTTTCTTGCGGAGTCCGTTGATGAACTGGCGGGCTGCTGCTGCATCATAAGCACCTGTATTTGGATCTTTAAACTGCTGCGCCAGAACTGAAGGAGGATTATCGCCATATAAAGCATCATTCAGATCATTGGCAGAGAAGGTAAGTCCCAGCTTTTCATATTCTTCCTTCATTAATGTTTCATCTACTTCATTATTCCACAGCATTTCAATGAGTTGCTGACGCATTTCTTCATTCACATCCATTCCCTGCTGGCGGTAATTATTTTCCAGTTCGGTCAACCGGGCGTCAAAATCAGCAATCTGAATAGAAGTACCATTTACTTCTCCCACTTCTGTTTTTTGTCCGCCAAACAAGTTACTCCGGCTGCTGAGGGCATCCATCAGAATAAAACCAATCAAACTCAAGGCAATAACTCCAATACTCACTGCCGCATACTTTTCCCTGATCTGCTGAATAATCGACATAACTATATTATTATATACTTTAAAAAAGTGAGCGGCAAAAATAGGGAAAAAAAGGTTTGAACAAATTGTGGAAAACTCTCCAAAAGGAACCAACGACAAGGTTTTAGAAAAGCTGCCTGTTTACCGACAATTCCAGGGTCGCTTCATTGAATAACCTGTCTTTTTTTGTGAACAACCCGGTTTTTGAAGTGGATAAACTGAGAAACAGAAGGGAAGAAACCGTGTGAAAAAAGTGAAGAGTTTTTCCCGCCTGGCCTGGCTTTTGGAAAACAGTGCATAGATACCGACTTTTCAAAATTATATACACAGCTTTTTTTAAAGTTTCCTCGAACAATTTATCCGCATACGTTTTCACTCCACCAGTGTGGAAAAGCAGGCAAGAATCAAGACCCTGCTGCATTTCACCGTGTGAATCCATTGTGAATAATGGTGCATAAACAGGAGTTTGATACTTTTACAACTAAATAGGTTACTGATCTATCCACAAATTCACAGTCCTAATAATAATAGATTCTTTAAAAAAATAGTATTTATTAAAACGTATTATACATGAATGAACTCCTGATAGCTGCAGCTGAAAAAGAACTTACAAAGAAAGGTTATCTTGATCTTGAACTGGATCCAGACCTGGATTTGTTTGCAGAAATTGAGCGCCTCAAAAAAGAAAAAAATGCAATTCTCCTCGCACATTACTACCAGGAACCAGATATACAGGATGTGGCCGATTATATTGGCGACAGCCTGGGTCTCGCTCAGCAGGCAGAAAAGACCCAAGCAGACATGATTGTGTTTGCCGGGGTACACTTCATGGCTGAGACAGCAAAGATCCTGAATCCGTCTAAAAAGGTGGTCATACCCGATTTTCATGCCGGCTGTTCACTCAGCGATAGTTGTCCGCCGCCGCTGTTTGCGGAATTTAAAAAGCAGCATCCCGGTCATATGGTCATTTCCTACATTAACTGCAGTGCGGGCATCAAGGCCCTGAGCGATATCATCTGCACCAGCAGTAATGCACAGAAAATTGTGGAAAGTCTGCCCAAAGAGCAACCCATCATTTTTGCGCCCGATAAAAACCTGGGTGCCTATATCAACAAAGTAACCGGCCGCAATATGGTTTTATGGAACGGAGCCTGTATGGTGCATGAAATTTTCAGCGTGGAGAAAATCGTGAAGCTGAAGCAACGGCATCCGCAGGCGAAACTGATTGCGCATCCGGAGTGTGAAGAACCGCTGCTGCAACTGGCCGATTTTATTGGCAGCACCACCCAACTGCTGAAATACACCTCATCCGACAACAGCAGGGAATACATTGTAGCTACAGAAACCGGCATTCTGCACCAGATGATCAAGGCCAACCCGCAGAAGACCTTTATTCCTGCACCGCCCAACAATGCCTGCGCCTGCAATGATTGTCCGCATATGAAACGCAATACACTTGAAAAAATTTACCTGTGTATGAAATACGAACAACCGGAGATACTGATGGATGAAGCGTTACGGTTGGCTGCCAAAAAGCCGATTGATAAAATGCTGGAGCTGAGTGCGGCATTTGGATTATAAAAAAGAAAGGGGCTGGATAAACATCCGGCCCCGTTTTTTAAATCCAATATCCTATGAAAATCCACCCGTAAGATGATGGATCACCGGTTTTCGTTGTAAGAAGCACTACTTTTTTTTGACTATTTTTTTTGCACGTTCAAGGTCTTCCGGGGTGTCAATGGAAATACTCCAGGGTTCTGTAATGGCCATTTTAATACGATACCCATTTTCCAGCATTCGCAATTGTTCCAGTTTTTCAGCCTGTTCGAGCAATGTAGGTTGCAGGCGGGTGAGTTGCAGCAGAATCTCTTTCCGGTATGCATACACACCAATATGTTTAAAATAGGTAACCGGAACCTGTGCATCCCGCAGATAAGGAATAACACTGCGGCTGAAGTACATGGCTTCCATCTGCTGATTCACCACCACCTTTACGGCATTGGCATCAGCAATTTGTGCAGCATCGGTCAGCGGATGCATGAGAGAAGCGACTTGTGTACCCGGTTCCTCAAACAAGCGGCAGAGTTGCTGCAGGGGTTCTTTTCGTACAAAGGGTTCATCGCCCTGTACATTGATGATGACATCTGTATCCAGCGACGGTGCAATTTCTGCAATACGGTCGGTGCCACTTTCATGTTCTTTTTGACTACGAAGGACTTTTCCGCCACAACTGCTGATTTCCATGAAAATGAGATCACTGTCGGTTACTACAATCACTTCATCAAACAAACCGGTGGCAACCGTGTGTTCATAGGTATGAACAATCACCGGTTTACCATCCAGCAGGTGCATGAGTTTTCCCGGAAACCGGGAAGCAGCATAACGGGCAGGTATAACGGCAGTAAACTTCACAGCAATAAATTTTTATGAAGGTAAGAAAGAGCAGGTACTACCAACTCAATTATAGTAATTGACCCATTACCATTTTACAAACCGGCCCTTGGTAACACCGTTTACCTGTAGAAAATACAAACCGGGCTGCAGATCATGAATAGGAAACATACCGCCACGAATATTCGTAAAGTTTTTCATGCGTATGCCATGAATGGAAATAATACTAACCTGATCATTCAGTTGAAAAGTATGGCCCTTCACCTGCACGGAATGTTGCGCCGGATTGGGATAGAATTGAAGCGAACGATCCGCAAGCCGGTCAACAGTACTGGTGGCAACATTGGGAAACAACCATTGATAGGCTGCAGAAAATTCCCTTCGCCAGTACCATTCACTATGGGCTCCGTCGGCATCAATTTTAATACGTGAGTCAGTACTGTTCAGTCCTTTTGTTACCAGGGATCCCGCAATGGTGTTGATATCGTTTACCAACCGGGATGATTCAGTTTGTCCGCCCAAATGATAAACCCGTGTACCCGCCAGGGGAGCCGTACTGTTGCTGATGTACTGCGTGAGATTGCTGAACGAAAACCAGTATGCCGGGCTGAAGGAACCGGTTTTACCAAACACCTGTGGATACCGCACCATTCCATAGAGCGAAATAAGCGCTCCCATACTACTGCCGAACAAAGCAGTATGTTGCGGTTCCGGCAAGGTGCGGAAGTTGGCATCAATGTGTGGTTTCAGCGTTTGTGCAATAAAATCAATGTAAGCATCTCCTTCTCCTCCACCATATTGGGGATTCACCCACGGCGAATATTCATTCAACCGCAAGCCACCACCATTATCAATGCCCACTACAATGGCGCCATAGTTACCCGATGCATGAAGTGCATTGAGGGTTTCATCCACCTGCCATTCCCCGGAAAACGAAGTGGCGGCATCAAAGAGGTTTTGCCCGTCGTGCATGTATAAAACAGGATATCGTTTGGTGGTGGACTGATAGTCGGGCGGCAGGTACAGCCAGATGCGGCGGGTACGGTTGCCCAGCTGCGGCATTACAAACGCCGGGTTGAGGATTTGTACATTGGCTGCGGCTGTGGAGGCTGTTAAGTCTTTCCAGCGAAGCACCGATAAGTTAATCACCTGCGGACTGCCTGTGAAAGAGAAGGTACGGTTGGGAATATCCTGTCCGCTGGCATTGGCTTCCACACTGGCCCAGGCGCCCCGGGTAAACTTAAACGATACAGTTCCGGTTCCTTCAGGAATCACAAGCTGGTAAACACCATTCACAACAGTAAGTGCTGATGCCGCATCGCCGGGATTCCAGTTGTTGATGGATGCTGCAAAATAGATGGTGGAACCGGCCGGTGTATTGGCGGGAATAGAAGTGAGACGAAGGGTTACCTGCGCCGCAAGTGACCAGCAGCAACCGAGAAAAACAAATAAAAAAGCAAGCTGTTTCATACTACAGGCGCAAAAATGTTGAATTCAGAATAAAGATACACGAACAGGAGGAACTGCTGCTTCTCAGCTGAACAGGTATTCCACATCTTCTCTGGTGAGCGATTTCACAAAGCCGCTGTCGTCGGTGATCAGGTCCTTTGCCAATGCCCGTTTCCGGTCCTGTAACACCAGGATTTTATCTTCAATGGTATCCTTACAAATCATGCGGTAAGCAAAGATGTTATTCGTTTGCCCGATCCGGTGCGTCCGGTCAATCGCCTGTTGTTCCACAGCCGGGTTCCACCACGGATCCACAATGTACACATAGCTGGCAGCCGTCAGGTTCAAACCAACGCCACCGGCTTTAAGTGAAATGAGAAACACCCGGATTTCCTCGTTGTTCTGGAATTCTTTCACCGCCCGTTCCCGGTCGGGTGCCGAAGTACTGCCATCGAAGTACACAAAGGGAATCTGCAGTTCCACCAGCTTTTCACGGATGAGCGCCAGCATACCCAGGAACTGGGAGAAGACAAGGGCTTTGTGATTGCCCATATTTTCCTGCAACTCCCGGCTTAGCTCTTCGAGTTTAATAGACTCGTTGGGGAGTTTTTCCGGTTCGTTGAGAATATAGGGAGAGTCGCAGATCTGCCGCAATTTCATCAATCCCTGCAGGATGGTTAGTTGCGAACCGCCAATGCCCACTTCTTCAATAGTACCCAGGATTTTACTGCGGTATTCATTGCGGTAGGCGTCATAAATTTTCCGTTGCGCTGCATCCATTTCACAGTAAAGAACGGTCTCTGTTTTTTCGGGCAGGTCTTTTGCTACCTGCTCTTTGGTACGGCGGAGAATAAAAGGAAAAAGCAGTTTGCGTAAGTGGTCTTTCTGTTCTTTTTCCCCGAATTTATCAATGGGTGTGGCAAAATCGTTCCGGAAATGTTCTACGGAACCCAGCATACCCGGATTGAGAAAATTCATTTGCGCATATACATCGAACGTGTTGTTCTGCAACGGTGTACCGCTCATACACAACCTGTGTTTGCTTTTGAGCAGGCAGGAAGCTTTCGCAACTTTGCTTTGCGGGTTTTTGATGGCCTGGCTTTCATCCAGCACTATATAATCAAACGCAACCTCGCTGAGCAACTTGATGTCACTGCGCAGGGTTCCATAGGTTGTGATGACAATGTTGTGATTGTCAAACAGTGCTTTATCACGGGTACGCTGCGGTCCATGGTGAATGTGATACGTAATATCCGGCGTAAACTTTTTGATTTCATTTTCCCAGTTATACATCAGTGTGGTGGGGCAGGCTACCAAGGCCCTGAGCGAACCCTGCTTCCGGCGCAAATGATCCAGGAACGATAAGGCCTGAACGGTTTTACCCAAACCCATATCATCGGCAAGAATACCACCCCAACCCACTTCGCTCAGAAAATTGAGCCAGTGAAACCCACTTTCCTGGTATGGACGCAGAATAGGTTTGAGGTGTGCGGGTGGATTCACTTTTTTAATACGGTTGAATTCACGCAGGCGGTCATATTTTTCTTCCAGTTCAATCAACAGCTCTTCCTCGTCTCTGTTTTCATACAATTCATCAATGACGCTGATGTGGTATTTTGAAAGACGCAGTTGTTCCTGCTTGTTTTCGCCGAGGCGGAACAGCATGGAGTACTTTTTGATCCACTCTTCGGGCAAAACCCCCAATGTACCATCGGCCAGTTGCACAAAACTTTGTTTGTTCTGCAACGCTTTTTTCACTTCGGCTATGGTTACCCGTTGGTCACCAAACACCACATCCACCTTGGCATCAAACCAGTCGACCCCGTTACTGATGTAAATCTGTGTTTTTGGTTTGGAGGTGTTGAACCGGAAGTTTTTGAGCACCTCCCACCCTTCCACGGGCACCTTCATTTCCTTCATAGCATCCACAAACAGGAAGAACCAGTTATTGCGGAGCACATCGGTTCCTTTCAGCGCCAGCTGAAGTCCACCTTCGGGCCGTATGAACTGCGAGTGCAGATTTTCTATTTTCGAAAGAAACTCCTGTTCTTTTTCCCGGTTCCGTTGTACCAACACCAGGCCATCATCCTGCTGCAGAATAATTTCGTCTTTATCGTTCGGCCGGACTTTGTAACCTTTATAACTGAAAACCGGGTTCAGAACGAGGTACTCGCCTTTTTCCTGCAACTGCAACATTACTTCGGGCTCACCGGCTTTTACTTCTTTAATGAGCGACGGGTCAAAATCAATCGGGTAATCACGGGCCAGCTTCAGCGCCTCTTTTTCGAGGAATTCGCCCAGTTGTTTCGGATGTACCACTCTGTTGCCTTTGCTGCAGAAATCTGCAGCCAGTTGGGCATCCTCTGTATTTTGCCAGGTCCGTAACTCACCGTTCAGCAGAAAAATGAGCGGACTATTCCATTCATTCTCTTTCACTTCAACCGCAACACCGTTGATTTTTACCAACAGGCGCCACTCCCATTTGTTTTTTAACGGACGCAGCTCAAAAGAAGGATGCAGAAATAAAGGAGACGTGCTTACTTCCAGCAGATTTTTAGTCGTGAATTCTTTTCCCTTTGGCAACAGGAAAACCGGGGCACTGCTTTCGCTGAACAATTTTTGCAAACGGGGCAGCAGGTAATCTGTAATCAGCTGCTGTGTATCACCAGGCAGCTCATCGCCTTCCTGTTGAATAATATTTTCCCAGATACCCGAAAAAGGCGAGTTACGGCTTACAAATTTATTCACTTCCGAAGGCTGCAACCGCCGCAGTAATTGCAGTAGCTGCTGATCAGCTTCGTTGAGTCCGGCAGTATCCACAAATTTGCTGATATCAATTTTTTCAAGAGTTCCGATAAGGGTGTCGTTTTCTTCGTCTGCTTCGCCCCGAACCACATCCACGGTAAAAAAGGGGAACTGCCTGAGGTTATTATTGAACACAACACCGAGGCGTTTAACGGCGGTAACGGTTTCGGGCTTGTCGGCTACAATTACTTCCGAGGCAGGGGCCGGCTTTTTGAGTGTGGAAGGATCCACCCGTTTTACGGAAGGGTCGAGCACCCGCAGAAAGGGTTTTCCTTCTTTATATATGAATTCAAATTTTTCCTGCCAGTTGTCGGTGAGTGAATAACCATAAATCGCCAGCAGTTTTCCTTTTTCTTTTTCCAGGTTGCGGATGCTGTCGAAATAGTGCGGACCAAAGGAGTTTAATAATTGCAGAAATACTGCAGCTTTGTGTTCACAAACCGAATGAGTTGTTTCTCCGCAGCTACAGGAGGTATCGAAATTTCGTTCTTCGTTTTTTTGAAGTACAACCGGCCAGGTGGCGCCGTTCATCACCACCTCTGCTTTCACGCAATCATCTTTTGCTGAAAGGATGGATGCTTTATTGGAGCGCAGAAACTGTTCTGCATCCAGCAAAGCCTCAGGCGAGGTGAGTGTGCGGAGGGTTTTGAGATCAATGGTTTTCATTTTCACAACCGTGTGCCGCTGGTTATACGCCACATCTTTTACACCCAGCACATTACGGTCTATGAAGTCCTGGAGTTGAAACAGGGCGGCCACTTCGTGCCGGCAGATGTCACCGAGGTTGTAAGGACAACTGCAGCGCACGTTCATCGACTTTTCGTCTTTGTACTTCTGAATGTACACTTTGTAAAAGGTGGTGTATGCATCATCACGCACCCGGAACACCACCGAGCCCATCAGGTTATCATGTTCCACCAGCTCTACAAAGCCGATAGCGTGAATTTTTTTTCCCCTGCGAACCACTTCTTCGGTTCCGTGATTGTAAGCAAACTTTAGCAGGTGCGGTAAAGCCATTCCGTTGGTCTGTTTTTTGTACACCGGGCACAGCACCCGGTTTTACCTGGTTGAGAAAAGGACAATCTGCAAAAGTAAAGGGATTTAAAGCAGATTACCAGCACGAACAACACAAAAGAAAATAGAGGGGATGAAGTGAATGTACCAACGATAAAACACCGTATCTTTACAGGTTGCTCTTGAGACTCATTAACCCCTGATCAGCAGCCCATCTTGATAGAGTGGAAGTACAGGAGCCACGTCTGCTGTGAGACAAAAACGGATGTCTTCAATCAACCCAAAGCGTTCCACCAGGCGGTGGTAATGTGTAAAGCGGGGGGCATGACCCACAATATCGTCCTTCATTTCGGCATACATCATTTCAGCCGTAAGGGAACTGTCGCAATGAATGGTAAATGATTCTTTAATGCGGTGAATGATAGCTCCGGCAAACAACGTGTCTTCTATATTGTAACGGTCTTTCCATCCCGAACAACCCAATACCACATTTTTATTTTGGCGCAACAGGAAGTCGCAAACCGCCGAAAGATTGGGAAACGAACCGGTGATGATGGTATCGGCCCCGTTGTCCAGCGCCATGTGCAGCAAGCGTGTTCCGTTGGTGGTGGTAAGTACCAGGGTTTTGTCTTGAATGAACGAGGGGTTGTATTCGAGGGGTGAGTTACCGTGCTGCAATCCATCGGCAATCTTGCCATCCCGTTCTCCTGCTGCAATACCGTCCAGTGCCTCTGCCGCAGCAAGGGCCTTAGGTACCGTATCTACCGGTACCACACAACGGGCACCGTTGTGCAGGGCGGCAGCAATAGTGGAAGTAGCACGAAACACATCAATAATCACGACCACGGCATCTTTCACATCATAGAGATGCAGCAGAGCCGGAGAAAGAGATGTATACAGCGTTGGTTTTGTATTCATGAAGCGGCAAAGATAAGAAGCGGTTGGCTTATGTCAGTTTGTACCCAGTACCAGTTTGCCGGAACTAGATTGTTTTCCATCCGTAATGCGGTACAAATACAATCCACGAACCCAGTGAGAAGTCGGGAGATTGAATGTCCTTCCCGCAATACGTTCCCGCAAAAGCAACTGCCCATTGTTGTGAAACACTTCCAGCCACAACGGCCCGTTTCCATTGTTAAGCACCGATAGCTGGTTGCCTGTTTCAGACGACCATAGGAGGAATGCCCGGCGGGTGTCTCCTGAAACCGAAACAATGTTGCTGTAAGTAAAGCGGCCGTTTTCATCGAGCTGTTTCAGGCGGTAGAACCAGGAAAGGTAACCGGGTTTTGTATCTGTGAAGGTGTATTTGTTTTCTCCGGGAAGATTGGTTCCTTTTACAAATCCAAGCGTTTCAAAACGTCCGCCTTCCTCACTTCGCTCAACTTCGAAGCCGGCATTATTGAGTTCCTGTTGCGTATTCCAGCTCAGTTGCACCACGCCGCCCTCCCGCCTGCCGCTGAACTGCAGGAGCTGTAACGGTAGCGCACAACCGCTGGTTATAGCAGTCATCGGCGTTCCGCTGTTGACAGGGTTAAAGCAGGAGGCTGCGGTGGAATAACTCATTTTTGAATTACCTCCGTTAAGATCACGGCCAGCCAGCGTGCGGCTTTGTACACCATTGCTAAGTGAAAAATGCATTACATCGCCGGGAGCAATTACATGGCCCAGTCCGTGCAGGTGTCCCAACTCATGCAGGGCTACCGATTCAAAATCAAATTGTGAAGAGGAGGGTGCAGCCGGAGCAAATTGCCAGGTAAATCCGGCAAAAGGCGGGTTGTTAAAAACAATGTCCAGTTCTGTTGCCCACCATACCGTATTGTTTTGTTCGCAAAGGCCATTGATGCCGCTGGCAAAGAAATACGAAGTAGCACGGGCTAACACCCCGGCGGGTAAACCCGCATCAAATGAAACCACGTTTGTGCCATCTCCGGCTGCTGTGGCGATTGAGGTGGTGGTACTATTGAGCCGGAAGTTTACGCCAGTACCGCATCTCCAGCTGTTCAACGCTCTTTGAAACGAAGCGGTGGCGGCACTGTTGCCGTTAAAGGCTGTGTTGTACGTAAAGGTGTACCCACCGGAAGAATTCAGATTCCGGAGGTTATAACGCTGACGGGTTGATGATGCAAAATTGAGAAATGTGTTTTCAATACTCAGGTGGGCAAAATTTACAGCGAGAGCAGCAGGCGACGGATAGTTGTTTCCCCCATTGTCCACCACTACAAAATTTCCCGATCCGGCACGGCGGGGCACCCTTACGGAAATGCTTGTATTGCTCCAGGAAATATAATCGCTGGCCACAGGCGGTGTAATAAGGGTGGCGCCACCATCATCGGCGTTGGAAAACGCTACAAACCCGGCCCCTCTTGCGGCTCCGAAACCGGTACCGGTAATGGTGAGCACATCGCCCGGCTCAATGGTACCTGAATTAACAGTGCCGGGCGAAAAGCCCGAAACAGAATTGGTTGCTTCTGTACGGAAACCCATTTCCCGTAAGGCAGTCCTTGCCGAAAACAGTTTCCCCAAAGGCGTGCGGGCTTTTTGCCGGGTGATGGATTCGATGCGGGCCAGCAAGGTTGCTTCGGTTAATGGTGATTCCGCCAGCCGGTCGGTGTACATATAGTTTTCCATAACAAGCGCCCCCTGCACATCTGCAAAGGGCAGCGCCTGCAGCAACCCTGGTTTTGACTGGCGGAGCTGTTTGTGGTCAATGGTGCGGTTATCGGGCTCCATGAAAAACAGGTAGGCATTTCCGTTAGTTAACTGTAATGCAGGCTCAACGAGCATCGCCCGGTTGCCATCCACACCTCCTAATGTAATGATCACAACCTCTTCATCGGTACGTGTTCCTTTTAACCAGGCTTGAACTGTAATCTTGTTTTGTGTATAAATCAGTCCGGTCTTTTTATCGGTATAGCATTGCTGACCGGAAACAGAACCAAGTACGATAGAGGCAGATTGTTGAATGCGTTCCTCCAGCGGTACCGGGTAGATCATGCATTGTGCAAAGGATTGGATGTATAGCAGGAGGAATGCCGCAGCCAGCAGTGGTTTTGATGGATTCATGGTGATGGTAAAATAAAAAAATAAAACAAACGAAGCGAAAAAGAGTTTACCCGAGGAGCGCTTCCCATTTTTTTGATTCGGCGTACTCACGAATGGTTTGGTTGCGTTGTTCCAGCAACCGTTTCAGGTATCCGGTCAGATAGAAATGATTCACCAGCCGGCCCAATAAACCGTACGGCGATTGAAACTGCAGTTCTTCAATCACCAGCGTACCGTTTTTCACCTGCTTGAAATGATGCGTGTGGTGAAACGAAACAAAATCACCCTCCGTCATTACATCTTCAAAAAACAAGGGGCTTTCCATAGCGGTTATTTTCACCGTCAGGAAGCGGGTTTTGCCCAAATGCTTTGCTTTCCAGGTAACCGACTCGCCGGCTTTAATGAGACCGGAACGCACTCCCCGAACCGCTTCTTCGCTGTATTGCCGCATGGAAAGTTGGTGCAGACCAATATGGCGGCTGAGGTCGAATACCACATCGGCAGGCGCAGCAATAAACGTTGTGAGATGAATGCGGGGCATAACCCGGCGAAAGTAAGAAAAGATGAGGAGAGGGACGGCTGAGGGGCAGGAACTCTGTTCATCAGTAAATCCTCTTCTTCGCCACCAGCACCAGTTCCACGATCTCTTTCCCCTTTCCCATCACTGCATGGAATTTGAATGCCTCTAGAAGATCCAGGCCATTTTCATCGAAAAAGGTCTGCAGGTCGTCCTGCAGGTAGTAGTGCATTATCACCCAATCGCCTGTGCTGCCCTGTAGCGGGCCTGAAGCGGCGTAATTGTCTTCAACGGTGCTGATATAAAGTACTCCTCCTTCCTCCAGCAAGGCGGCACAATCAGCAACAACCTTCCGGGCTTCTTCGTAGTTGAGATACGGCAGCACAAACGAAGCGATGATGCCGTCATACTGCTGCTCTAATTGGTGAACGTCACGGCAATCCATAACCGCAAACCGGGCAGTGGGATTGTTTTGCTGCGCCAGCGCCACCATGTTTTCCGATAGATCGGTGCCGTATAGCCGAATAGCAGGCTGTTGCCGCAGTACCCACGCCGATATGTTCCCCGGACCACACCCCAGTTCCAACACCTGCGGTGCAGCGCCAGGCAATGCTGTACAAAACCGTTCCAGCGCCGGCGCATACAGGCTTACATCCATGAATTTGTCCTGGTATTTGTTCGCCAGCCTGTTGAAGACGGCAACTGCCTGTTGCGAATGATCCATATGCTCTTTTTTAATTGCACGGGCCGAAGCCCTGCTGTTACGCTGCTTTCATTCCGTAACGGGAGGCTTTCCATTCTGTTGCTACCAACAGCAGTACCAAAGCTGTTTCTCCGGCAAAATAAAGATAACCGAACGGTTTCATTTGTGCCGTATGCATCAGTACCACACACAGTGAAATCATTAAATAGAAGCCATTGAGCAGGGCCAGCAAACGCATTTGAAAAGGACGGGCGAACGCCGCAAAGAGGAAGCAGGAGCCGGAATAAACAGCCAGTATACAGGCGCCCAGGGCCAGCCAGTACAACTGTTGCAGCGGAAGCCCGATTAATTGTTGAAACCGGGGAAGCAACAACCCAAGTAAAGCGGCAGACAAACAGGCGCCGGTTGCATCCAGCAGAAAGAGTCTTCGGAGAGTGATTGGTACCGGTTGGTTGGAAAGAGTCATGCTGTTACAAGATATAAAATTGCCAAACGGTTGAAGCAGGTCAATCATTCTACCTTCTGTTCAACGAAGCTTCTGTACCTGGCCACGGGGCAACGATGAAGCCGGGTAATACAGTTACGGCTTCAACCCCACCTGCAGCTGACGCCCTTCATCGAACGCCTTTTTGTCCATGCCGGTACCTACCGCCATGCCGATGGCCATCCCGATCGGCAGCCCGAGGCCCAGCAACCCAATGTTACCCAGGCTTATTCCAAAAGCCACACCCATTGGTAATCCAAAGGCCGACATGCCCAATAACATCCATTGTGTACGGTAATGATGTTTCGGAACCACTTTTAACTCTTTTTCAAGCAGTTTCAGCACCGCAGTTTGTTTTTGTTTCAGCTGCTTCAGCAGTGGTTTGCCGCTGAGCGGTGATGCATTGAGTTCTTCTGTGGCGGCATTGATGGACGAACAGATATTCTCCGGCAACGGCCGGCTGTTCAGCTCGGTGAGGAGCTGTTGGTATTGATCGAAGTACTGACTGTTTTTTGCATCGCTGTGGGTAGTGCTGGTTTCTTTGAGTTGAATCAATTGCATATGTGTTTCATTATAGTTGCGGAACAAGGCTTTTACAGCATGTGAATGTACATACGTTTGTTGAAAGTAAAAACCGTACCGGAAGCACTCCTGTTTAGCGGCCAGGGGGCACCGTTAGTGCCTGCTTCACCAGGCTCATAAGGGCGCCCATCTTACTGTCGTCCATCCAGCGAACCACCACCAGCAGATCGTGTTCCTGGTCCACCACAATATAGTTGCCACCAGCACCGGCGGCATAAAACACCGAGGGTGCTACATCTTTCCATTGTTGATCTGTGTTCATCCACCACAGGTAACCATAATTCTTATTGGTGGGCGAAGGTTGCCGGGCTGCCCGGATCCATTGATCAGACAGCAGCTGCTGGTTCTTCCACTTTCCATTGCGCAGGAACAATAACCCGAAACGGGCCATATCCATCGTGTTGATAAACAGTCCCCCGCCGAAATGACCCCCACCGCTCACGCTTTGTACCATCTGCCCGTCCACAAGTACAAAGGAATTATCGTATCCATACCAGCGCCAGGTGGTGGAAGCGCCGATGGGATCCATGATCTTTTCTTTGAGTACAACGGGCAAGGGTTGACGCCATACCTGCAGTAACGAGTAAGCCAGCAGGTTCACCCGCACATCGTTGTATTTATAGAAGGTACCCGGTTCGTTGAGTTTGCGGTTTTTCCAGTCGTCAATGCCGCCTTCTTTGGGCGGACGGTCGGCCCAGTCGGGAATACCGAATAGCGTACCACTCCAGTCGCTGGATTGGTTGAGCAGGTGCTCCCAGGTGATTTTGCTGTTGTGTGCACCGGTAAAATGGTGATCCCACACGTAGCGGTTGACCTTGTCCGTTACATTCCGGATGAGTCCATCCTGCACGGCGAGTCCGGCAGTGGTGCTTAAAAAACTTTTGGTGACGCTGAAGGTCATATCCACCCGCTGCACATCGCCCCACTGCGCCACAATGTATCCGTCTTTTATGATCAGTCCCGCTGGTCCACCCCGTTCCTTGGTGGGGCCCAGGATTTGATAATCCGGTTCGTTGGCATAGCTTTTATAGAGGGCAATCCGCAAATCCCGGTCGTATTTGTTTTCCGAACGTTGCGCCAGCTGCACCGCACTGTCGAGCAGGGCTTTGCTCATTTTCAAAGCGGCGGGCGATCGTACCTGCCAGCCTGTATCGGGGAAATAGAGCGTTTGGGCAAATGCGGATACCAGCAAGAAAAACCAGGCACAAAATACAAGCAGTTGTTTCATATAATCCATTGAAAAGATGGGGCGTAAAAATCTGTTGAGCTAAAGATACGTGGAGTTTTTGGGAAGGGGATGTAGTGTAATTCAGAACCAGTGTACGCCGGATCAATTGGAAAATTCAACGATAGCGAATGATGTCAATAGTAATAACTAAATTGTTTAACTGTTCGTTTACCAGATATTCCAGTCTGTTTCTTTCATTTCGCTTCTGGCATTGGGCCGCTGATGGCCTTTGGTGATTTCCTCCACCCGTTTACTGATGTATTGTTTGAGTTGAGAAACGGTCATGGTTGGGAACCGGTCCATGGCTTCAAGCAACGCATACGTGAACACGCCGTTTTGCAACTCACCCCACTCCTGGGCAAACTGTACACCACCGGCAGCAGCAATTACAGTAGCACCGGTACCTTTTGCTACATTTACAAACAAAGATTGCATCAGCTCAAAGCTGTTTTGAAGACCCACCGTTTTGGTGTTGCCGGTTGCTTCTTCACTAGAACCACGGTTGAGCAGCAGGCCCTTGTTTCCTGATTGTGTTTTGTCGTTTTCAATCGCAGCCATTTCATCTTTATCCAGTTCGCCACTGTGACAGGCATCGAGCAATAATAATTTCTGCCGGGCGGGGATACCGTCCAGCAAATTTTCCAGTTCTTCATAGGCAATGCCATGTAATTCCGGGTTCAGGAAATCAATATTGTAGGAGGAAAGAAAATAATCATACTGCTTGCTGAGCAAACCGTGACCCGAATAAGCAATGATCACTTTATCATTAATCTGAGTGTTCAATAGCCGCTGTTTCAGCTTCTGTATATTTTCAACTGTGACTGATTGATTGAACAGGGTATCAATCACAATCCCGGGATATTTTTGTTTGAACTTCAAAGCAAGATCCCGGATGTCTTTCACACACCACTGGAGGTTATGCCTGCTGTCGGCAAACTCATTGATGCCGATGCCGATGAAATATACGGAAGGCTTAACAGCAGTAGCCGGTTGATATTTCACAAATAACGGCATGCGAAAACTTTCGGTACCGTTTACATTGGTGACGGAGGTTTCAATGCGGTTCAACCCCTGTGATAAAGAAACGGTAAGCGTGGTATCAAAGCGTTTACTGTTCCGCCGGAGAATGTTGATGCCTTTGAATCCAAACAACGGGACTTCATTGATCCAGATGTGAAAGCGGTCAAGCAAATAGGATGAATCAGTTGCTTGTATCCGGATTCGGAGCGTTTGCGTGTGCTGATTGTACGAAATATTTTCTCTGTTCACAATATCTGCTTCAGGAACACTATAACCATCGCTGAATTGCAGTGTATCTACACCGAGTTTCTTTATTCTTTTGAAGTAGGCACGTTTCAAGGAGTTAATCTGTGCCGAATCTGTATTTCCGAAAGCTTCCAGCACTTTGTCCGGGCGATTGTACTTTATATCCAACTGGTCAAACGTAATGATTTGTTGATTCTTGGTAACATAATGTAATTTCCTTGCTGCAGCCGGCGTACATTGATAAAATCCGGAAGCAGTTTGAGTAAAAAATTCAGCGCTGTCAATGGCAACGAATCTGTATTGAAAACTGAAGTCTTTAGAAGAATAAAATTTAAGTTCCGGTCCGGCAGCAACATACAGCCAATCACCATTATTACTGAAGTTCATTTTATACCTCCCATTTGGAAAATAGTGTTTCTGGAGGGCACCTGTACCTCTGTTCCATTTCCAGACAGTATCTCTGAACCAGGCAATATCATATTTTCCATCGGGTGTAAACTGCCATGTAAAAGAAAGGCCGGTTCCGCCATGTTCTTCAAGCAGCTCCATTTTATCTTTTGTAAAATCGCTGTTCCATACATAATACAAACCCGAAATGCTGGTCAATATGGAGGTTCCATTGGGATAATACACAGCGTCGTCAACACCTCCAGTATGTTTTATTTCAAACAATTTTTTTCCGGTTGCGGCATCCCAGCCCCTGGCTGTTTCATCAGAAGATGCGGATAAAATAACCTTACTATCCGGACTGAACCTTGCTTTATTAACAATCAAGGAAGATGAAGATGATTCAAGATGCAGTTCTAATAAAAGCTGTCCACTATAAGCGTTCCACGTTCGGATTGCCCCATCAGTTGAGGCTGTAAGTGCAACATTTCCATCCGAATTGAAACGGATATCATTCACCCAGCGTTTATGAGGAAGCTCTTTATATAACCTTCCTGTTTCTGTATTCCATATTCGTGCACCATTTTCGCCACCTGTTGCCAACTTTGTTTTATCCGGATGAAACTCCATTGATCTTACTTCTGCTGTTTGACCGTAGACGACATTTCGAAGTTGCCCATTTGATATATTCCAGATTCGGATATGAAAATCATTACCTGAACTTGCCAGCAATGAGTCATCTTTACTAAAGCAGGATGCTGTTATTTTACTTGTATGACCTTTTACATTCAATTGTTGCGTGAGAACCCCGCTAGAAATTTCCCAAATGTCAATCTTATACTTATCCCGTACAAGCGCATATTCTTCGTCTACTGAAAAATGAACAGGCGACACAATATCACCATTTCCCAAGGGATACAAATACCTTCCTGTTGTAGCGTCCCAGACTTTAAATCGGCGATATATGTTTTTTGTAATGATATATTTTCCGTTGTTTGAAAAGTAAAACGTTTCAAAGGCTGTTTGTTTTGTGCCATTTGTGTCACGCAAAGAAAACCTGATTTTACCCGTTCTTAAATCCAGTATGCGTGCTACCATTCCTGTATCGTTATACATAATGGTATTTCCATCTGGACTCAGGACCACTTTTGCGGGATAATGTTTTTTCCCCATTATCACCGGACCCTGACCGAACTCAAACAGTTTTTTCCCGGTTACCACAGACCATACACCAATCATTTCCGGCATCAGCTGGTCCTGTGTTACCAGGTATTGGTTATGAGTAGAAAACCTTCCTTCAAATGCCGTAAACAATCGGCAAGTGGGCTTTATAACGGCTACCTGTTTTTTAGACCTGAGATTCCATATAAATCCGGTCGTATCTCTCCAGGAATACGAAAACACGTTTGATCCATCCGGGCTCATTGAAAACGTAAGTATTTCTGAACGGTTACCTGAAAAGATATGTCGTAGCATTCCTGTTTTCAGGTCCCACAGTTTTACCCGTGGATCTGCAGCTGTCGTTGTTACAACTGTTGTACCATCGGGTGTAATCAGCATGGAGGGATAGGCCCAGGGCGCTATCCTGCCTTTTCCACAAAAAGTTTGATAAACCAGTATGCCCGTTTTAGAATCATACAAGTCTAACCATGTACTGTCATTCGATACCGAAAAAGTGAGTAAACTTTTTCCATCGGGTGAAAAATTAGGAGAAAAGAACGTTGCACTCTCTTTTATAAAACGATGCACTTCATTGCCAGAAGTCATATTGTACAGGACGATTTCTTTATCACTTAATACCGTAGCAATTCTCCGGCTTTCATAGTGATAAACCGTTCCCGCTCCTTTCGCTACACTGTAAATTAATAAGCCCGTTTTCTTTTGCCATCCTTTTATTGTATTATCTCCTGAAATGCCGATGGTAACCACTACGTCCATGTTCTTGTGGTAAATGATTTTATCAGGATAACTTGTATGTCCCTCAGGCAATACCAACTCCGGCTCCTGTCCGCTACCAATCAAAGGGAAAAGAAAAAAAGAAACCCAAAACAGTGTTTTCATAGCTTGAACTTACCACGAAACCCCTTGAAAAAGCTATGACTTTGATCAGTACCGCATTGAGCTTTTGTCAGAGAATGGCTGGTGCACTTCGGTTTGGTGAAACAGGAAATCACATCCTTGATTGAAAGGAAGATCTCATTCTTCCGTACACCGGTACAGGATGAAAAGTAACAATTACTATTTATTTTCCTTCCGCCGGATGCTTACAAACGGACTCTTCAATAAAAACCAGAACCGTTGCCGTTCTTCGGTATCAAATTCTTCCAACCCCACTTTTACCTGCTCCACCGGTTTGTAGGTGAAGGTTCCGAAGAGACGGTCCCACAGTATGAACAGATCGGCATAGTTGGAATCGGTATAACGCTGATCCTGTTCATGATGAATTTTATGAAGATTGGGCGTGGTAATTACAAGTCCCAGCGTTCGGTCGAGCCAGGCAGGAAACCGGAGATTGGCATGCTCCAGGAAAAACATGGGTGTTAAAATGAGAAAGTAAAGACCAAAGGTGAACAGGTCAATGCCAAAGACACCGGCCGCCAGGATATTGCTGGTGCCGAACCACAGAAACAGTTCCATGGGATGCGAACGGAAATTGGTAGACGCATCCATCTTTGTATCGCTGTGATGCACCCGGTGAAAACGCCATAAAAACGGCACCACATGACTCGTCCGGTGAAACCAATAGGTTACAAAATCAAACAACACAACACCTAAAATCAGTTTCAGCCAATAGGGTATCGTTACCAGGTAAAACAACCCGATCTCCCGGCTGTTCATCCATTCAATGCAGAACACCACCAGTAACGACCAGTAGATATTAAGCACAACGAACAGAACCTGGAACAACAGGTTATTGCCCCAGTGACGGGTTTTGTTACGAACGACTATCTGATTATCAAACAAATGCTCCAGGGTGTAAAACAACACCATCAGCCCCGCAACAATGTAGTTGAGATTGAGCGCCACCAGTTGTTCCAGAATGTTCATGTTACTGATTTTAAGGTTTAATGATTGGTCGTTCTGCTTCAGGAATTTCAAGGTTCAGCAGCGGGAATCTGTGGTCATCATTTGGTACGTGGTTTCTGCAGGCGAAGCATAGGGATGGATCAATACCTGCACCACCCGGGCCATCCATCAGGGCACCGGTCCCTAAAGTAAAACAATTACAGGGTTAAAAGCAAATCATATACAAGCGGAGGAGAAATGACCATGCACCCGCCGTATCATATTCCCCCCGGTTTCATTCGTTTCAGTTGCTCAAACGCAAGCGCCTTGTTTTTTAAGCGTACTTTATTAAAGCACAGGGCTGCCCTGCCGGTGGCGGTGATACTGTTGACGTTGGCAAGGCACTGAATCATCCATTTTCTGTTTTGGCGGTTGCGGGTATGCCAGGGCAGGCTGCGGATCTTCGTTGCCGGAAACACATACCAATGTGCCTGCCGGATGCAATAATAACTGTGTGGAAAAAGCGTAATGGCACCGGCCCATTCTTCCACCGGTGTGAGGGAGGTGGTTGCGGAAGGATCGAGCACATAGTAGTTGCGTCGCCCGTTTTCTTCCACGGGCAGTACCGCTGCCACATGATAGTTCCAGTTTTGTTTCAATCCCCCGATGTGGTTTCTGAGAAAAGCGCCGCCAAATACCCAGGCTTTGTGGTTGGGGATACCCCAGTGGTCTAACAGCACACACACTGCATCGGCCCGGCCTTCGCAACCGTTGTGGGAGTTGTGCCAGCCAAACAGCGGGTGTTGTTCGAAAAACCGGAACAGTTGCTCCGCCTGCCCCTTCGAAAGGGCATTAACCGGAACATCGGCATCGGACAGAAGGAAATCATGCAATGTAGGAACCAGTACCATCATGTGCGGTAAAGATAGCGGTATTGCACCCGGCTCCGCTTTCAGGGAACTTGATTTCCTGTGGGGCGGACGATAACAAATGATTCACACCGCTCCGCTTGGCTGTACGTCCTTCCCGTCAACCAGCCGGAAACGTTTACCGTGCTGTAAGTGCCAGCAACCGGCCGTCTTCTACACTCACATAAACGATTCCGGCAGGACCCATTTTCACATTGCGGATGCGGCCGGCATTGTTGAGCAGAACGGTTTCATCGCCCGGAACACCATTGGTCATTTTTATCAGCAACAACTGGCGGCGCCCCAGGCTGCCGGCGAGGAGGTTGCCGTTCCAGTCACGGAACGAACGGTGGTTGAAGAACAGGCGGTGGATTCTTAAGCGAATAGAAACACCAATGACGTAGAAGACTGCGGATGATAACAGATAAGAACAGCCGATGCAATTGCATCGGCTGTTTGGTTTATGCTATGTTGTTTTGAAGTGTCTGACCTTTACAAGGTCCTGACACGGGAGTAACCCAGTTGTTCAGGCTGCTGATGTCAGGGCGTGGTTCAGATCTAAGACATTTTTGCACGTAAATCAATTCTAATAATTCCAAATTAAACGAATTGAGTAGCCATACTTTTTTTCGAAAGGATTAGGCCCAAAAACTTCCTGACTTTCATCACTTAACCGTACATAATGGCCTAAATCCTGACTCATCTGTGAAGGAGTTGATGACCACCAAAGCCCCCATTGTCCTTTATGATTAAATTGAAGGAAGGGATAACGCAACCCACCCGGCAAAGCATTAAAGCCACTGGTATTTGTTGCACCAACGTTAGGGCTGTTCCATAAAGTAACTGCTTTTAGTTTGCCTCCAGCAACTGCTGCTCCTCCCAAAGAATCGATCATTGCAGTCCATTCAGCATCGGTTGGAACATGCCAACCTTCAGGAGCAATTCCCCTCGGGTCATTCATCGCATACCAATTATAAAGTTTACCATATGTTGTTCCATTTGCAGTTTGATTTTCGTAATAGCACCATGCGCCGGTTGTAAGGTTTGACCATGCTGCTGAATCCTGCACCTGCGGAATCGGATCGCCATTTCTGTAACGTGTTACATCCAGGTTTTTACTAATCCAGTGTTTGTTTGCAATTTTAATTACCGGATACACATTTCCATCAATATCTGTTAGTGATGTTGGGGCGGGAGGAGGAGGAGGAGGTG
>CALRLY020000009.1:0-88290 GCA_943368955.1 Chitinophaga pinensis | reverse complement strand
GTTACACTTACGCCATACTGATCCGCTTCATTGATGATTGACAGTTTCTCCGAAGCCGAGAAACTCCTTCTTGTTTTTGACATGTTTCCTAAATTTACTGACTTAATTGTTTTTACAATTCTGTCCAGTCATTTAGGGGGTCAATACACTTTTAACTCTTCTTTGTAAAGTCCCAGTTCATCAAGTATCCAAACTCTTAAAGATAAATGTTCAATTCTATTGGGCTCAAGTTCAATAGCTTTATTGATAGAAACTAGTGCCTCATTATAATCTTTCTCCTTAATATATTTTTCCGCATCTGATCTATGGTTAATTGAATTTATGCAAGAGCTATGTAAACCAAAAACAAATAAAAGTAAACAAGTGATTAATCTCATTCTAATTCATTTTTGTTACTGAATTATGTAAATGCATTTTTCTATTAGAAACAAAGGCTAAAACAGACGAAATTCAAAGAATTTTTAATTATAAGTATATAAACAGTTAATCCAGACAACTTTACGATCTAAATGATTTGATCAGGTCCAGTGTACATAACCTAATAAACTCCTCTAGTGTATCAACTGAAATTGTTTCTCTTAATTCAATTTGTCGACTATTCTTTTTCCCAATAAAACTGAAAGACCCAATTTCACAGCCATCAGGACAGGGTTGATAGTGGTATTTATATGTCCCGGCTATTTCATTATTTTTTACCATTATCAATCTAAATTCTACAGATGCACCATATCTTTTGAAATCCACAGTGCCAATTGACTCGGTAGATTTTCTTTTCCCAACATATGTAACCTTGTTTGTAGAATAAACAACCTTAGCATCTATATTTATAACTTCCAGAATTAAATCAGTATTTGTTAAGTCTTTTATTTTGGAATATTCAGTCGATCCTGATTTGCTAATTATTTCGTTGAAGAGCCCCCTGTCTCTAACACTATATCCTTGCCTTAATAGCTCCTTTTCAATAGTATTATAGAAGATATTTACATTTTTATCTGTACTTGTATTACTTGTTACCTTATCATTAGTATTGGGAACCCGTAATACTATATTAGGTGATTTGTTGGTTTTGAAAAATTCTTTAAGATTACTGTTTGCAAAAACTTCGTCAGGGCGTTTTGGATATTTTATCACTTTAGATACTGTGCAGCTTGAAATGGTAAATAATACAATAACAAGGAATAAGAATTGTCTCATAATAGACTATTTAAAAATTGTAAAAAAATGGTTTAAAGGTTAAGTTTGTCATTTCTCAATAGATATAAAAACAGCTATCAGATGATCGTGAGAATTCCCGATAATTTACATCCCAATAATTTAAAAAACAATACCCCTTTTGGGGTATAAATTGAAAAAAATGAGAGAATTGCAGTATTTAAGACCCCCCCATCCCCGCATTTAGTAATAGCAAACTCCTGGACTTAAAATATTAGTCTTCAACAAAAGCTAGCTGTCTAAAAAGAAACAAGAATTGGATCATTTAGCGTTTCCAAAAAAAACATAAATCGTTACAAGCAAATGATATTCAATTAATTATAAAAATTAATTACCCACTTAGTCATATATACAAATTAACTAAGTGAGACTATCCAATCTAAAATCTTCAACTAGTGAAGTAGGTTTTTTAATGACCTTTATTTTCATCGGATTAGTTCCGACTATTTTATACCCGGTGTTTTTCATTTTTTTGCAATCAAACATAAGCTTTAGCAAGCGTATTGATTTTACATGAGTTGGTTCAAAGCTTCCTTGATTAGTTTGAGTGATCAGGAGTTTCGTGTAGGCCAAAATATCATCTTTAGAGTAGGTCTTACCTTTTTTAAAATAATACCGTGCACCAATTTTAAAAATATGATCATCTGGCAGCAGCTGAAATAAAATTGCAGTTTTAAGGTTATTGAATGATCTGCTGTCTCTTTCATCTACAGTTTCCTGAAACTTTCTTAACAATGTTTCCTTATCCAAATAATCTTTAACCTTGAAATATAAATTTGCAATCTTATTCAGCCTTGTACCCCATTGCTCAGATTTTGTATCCCTAATAAATGTGTCTAGGTCTTTATATCGTTTTAAAATTTTAAAAAAATCCTCTTTCCTTTGATTGGTTAGCTCATCCTCTGCTTTTTCTTGATCAACTTTAATTTTACTTTCTCTCAAAAGAATATTCATTTCATGACCTTCGTTTTTTAAATGTGTATATATGAGGTTAGTGGACTTATAGAATCGATAAAAAATGCTTTCCTTTTCAAGAAACGCATCTATATTAAAGTATGAAAGCACATAATTATTATTGATATCCTTTCGAACAAATCGAATATTTAAATTATTAAAACTTACAACTAGCATTTCCATAAGCTTTTCAGAATTAGATTTTAAAATTTGATTTGAACCTAAATGATTTTTGATGCAGTTCATAGCATCTAATTCCTTCTGAGCAGCAGCTAAAACTTCCTCTTTCGAAGGCGGTTTCTTTGATTCGTCTTTTGGGTCTTTAAAATCATGAATTATATGCTCACTTAATAGTTTTTTTCTGCACCGTCCACCGATTTGTTTAATCATATCAGCTGAAAGAGATAAGGGGGAGTAGGCAATTGATGAAACACTTATTAAATGATATTCTTCATTTAAATCAAATCCTGTATAATACGCTGATGTAACAAAATTTATGAGTGATGGCAGTTTATCTGAATCAAGCTCTTTATAATAATTACCCGCATTGGCCTTATTTGAATTGCTACAAAGAATGGAGATTTCTTCTTTTGCTACTTTGCCTTCCTTTACCAGATATTGAGCCAAACTAAAATTTTTTTGTACTGAGTTGTAGGCAATAAATATTTTTTCTTTTGGATGCTCTTTTAAAATAGACTCAATTTTTCCGATTACTAACCCGTTAATATGCTTTGCGCTATCAGTAAATACAATTTTAATGGTTCTTTTATGTGGTTGATCATATTTTAGTCTTGTTACGGGCTCATTTGATAATATAGGGTCTGTAAACTCTAATGGTGTTGCGCTCAATAAACATCTTTTCTCAGGTGGAAATAGCTTATATATATCTATACACCTTTCCATATTGGATCTGTATGTGCTATCCAGTTGAAAAGAATCTATTTCATCAATCAACAAAAAGTAATCTTGAAATAATTTATCTCCTAAAATATTTTTAAGACGGCTTAAACTATCAGCAACAACAATTATCTTTTTATATTTAATTTTTGAATCACTTACGTAGGAAAGAATTTCCTGATTACTAATTTTTTTTCTATGAATACTAGTTTCACTCCCGACATATAAGACCGATTTGCCTCTCTTGGAACTCTTTTTAGCTTTTGAAGAAGCTGTAAATTTTATAGGCTCTACAATAATTGAATTTCTTTTTGCTTTAATCTCTAACGTTGTGGCTCCCATTCCTGTATCACTTTTATGCACCAAACCAGCTGGCAGATAACGAAATACATCAGAAAGATGAACCCCTTCAGATGTGTTATCTGAATTCAACTTTCGTTTTATTATATATTCTGTTACATTGCCATTCCTGGAACTTGAAACGATCAATTCTTTCTTTTTTATGTTTCTTTTCATGATTAGTATAGATTATTTACAATTACAGTTTATTGGAAAAGTAAGCCTCTCTTTAAAAGATAAGAAAGAATTATGATTATCCATTAGCTATCTCTATGGTGCAAAATATTAATTATCCGCTTTCGTTTTCAGGGGTTTTCAAAGTGAGGGAGTGAAAACCTTCTCAAAAGCCAACGGCAAACAAAATACAGCATAAGCTCCCTGGCTTAAAGAAATTCTTCCTTGCTATCCCGAACTACCCCTGACACATGGCCATTGTTTTTTCAGGAGGACGGATGTGCAATTTGAGAACTCTTTATTTGATGCCATCATAAAGCATACTGCCCCTTTTACTCAGGGGCAGCATGCAAGTTTTCAAGGGATTAGTTCAGGAACCAGCAATCGGACTTGTTTTCAGCAGTATTACGCAACTGTTCAGCCAGATTGAAGGCATTGACACTTCTGTCAAGGAAACTATCGATATAGGTGCTCTTATTTGCTCCTGTAAACAGGTTATACAAACGCCATAGGTTGATGTTCCCTTCTTTGTCCCTGCAAAAGCTGTTATCCCTGTAGTAGTCTTTCACTACGGCAGACATTTGATTGTCTCCAAAAAGAATCGGAGGGATATCAGACTTCAGCTCATTCGGAAGATGGTTATACATCCTGCAACGGCCTATCAGATGAGCAAACTGCTGTTCCGTAAGGGAGTAATCGGCCAGTCTGTTCATATGAAACAGGTGGTGTCCCTGATTATACCCTTCCAGCAGTGTACGAACAGAAGCCTTTAACTGGTTCAGACTTTTCAGCTTCAGATCACCCATGTAGCCATCTGTCCATACGCACAGGTTAGTACAAATTTTGTTCTTAAACCCTATGAACACTTTAAAGTGCTGGTCGGACATGTTACGGCTGTAAAGGTTATCAAGGTTGTAAGCCTTTACTCCACCAATAGTCAAAGAGAGGTGGTTTCCGTCAATTGTATCCCAGATGGAAGGAACTTCGATGATAAACATCATCCGCTCGTAATACAGGGTTTTTTCCCAGTCCTGCAACTGTTGTGCAGGTTTGTCCTTTGCTTCAGGAATGCGTCCCTTAATAGGATGTGATACCCGGACCTGAGGTTTCAGAATCTGTTCTCCATGAAATACATCTGCCACCTGTGCTACCGTAGCATCAATAAACTCACTGTGAGAAATAAGGGGTTCGTTATCCTTTACAAACACAGGAATAATGTGTTCCTGCCTGATTTCCTCTACAGAAACAACTTCCGTATTTGCAGTGATAAAAGCAGGGCTTTCTGCCTGTAGTACAGGTTCCTGTCTTACGGGTTGTTCCACCATAATGGGAACCAGATAATCATGATTTGCCATTTTGAGAAAAGTTGTGAGGGTTTACAATTTTGTTTACTTCCTGATTCACTAAGAGCCGTTTTTTCTGTTGCTCAAACTCCTTTTTCAGATCGGGTCGCATTGGCAGTGTTTGTTCATACAAACTGAGCAGTTCCTGAATGGTACGGCATTCGCCGATCCGTTCTTTTACCTGCTTTTCATCCACGACTTCCCCTTTGGAGCACCAGTCAAGCAGGAGTTTTCCTGTGTCTACAGTAATTGGAAAGGGTTCAGCATCCATGAACAGGCCGGTACGGTCCTTACTACAGAAGGCTTTGTGTTGCTGATCCAGTTCAAAGGCAACACTCACTTCATATTCAAACCCGTCTCTGGTTACTGGTGACATACCCATTTTCTGTGGTACAGTCCTTCCGTTGCGTTCAGTCAGTACATATTCCGTTTTTGTTCGGATGGTGGTAATGACGTGGCAGTTGGATTGGAGGATGGCATCCAGAAACTGTTGGTGCCTTGGTGTAACAGCTGCCCATGCTGTAAAGGAGTTTGGAACCCGCATTTTGGCTGTTTCCTTTTCGTGGATTTCAAGACAGCCTCCTTTACCCGACCATTCATGACTGATACTGTCGATGATGATCACTTCCATACCTTCCGTTTCGCAGAGCCGGATCGCTTCCGTGTACTTTTCAGGTGTAAAAGGAGCGGTAAGGTTGAGAACGTTGAATGAGCCCAGATGACTGTACAGGGAGGCAGAGAAGTTCTCCGTGTCAATTACGGCAATCTTGTTCCAGTCGTTACAGAGTCCTAATGCCAGCAGCAGTGCGGAATAGGTTTTACCGGTGCCACTTGGACCAGCAAGTGATAACTTGATTTTCACCTGCTGTCGTTTTGCTTTTTGCAAATTCATAATGTTTACACTTTAAATGTTTGAAATAAAAAAGGCCCGGTGTTGACCGAACCTCGTTTGCTGATGAAGCTTTCTGCTACAGAATGTCAGCAGACTGAAGGGGAGTAACTCCTAGGATTTCTCCTGTCTTTTGAACCTTAAAGCCAAACCTGTAGCTGAAGCAGTAAATTCTTCGTGTGTTCCAGTGAACTACCTCGTAGGGCTCCCCAAATACCCTTAGGACAGTACCCTTGGGTTTGGTTTCCAGCATGTCTTTTGCCCGGAATTCATCCACGACTGTAGGTACAATACAACGTGGCCTTACCCTGACAAACAAACCAGTGTAATTGCATAAGAGGAGATCTTCGGAACCAGTTACTTCTACATAAATGACAGGAGGACTGCTCTTGTTCCTGAGAACAGCATAATTCGTTACCTTTTCCATGAGAAAGAGTTTAAATTCTGTTACCAATAAAATATCAGAAACCAGAACCTTGGTTTATTGTTGGATTTTAGGACCGGGGGGTACTCCGAAGAGTAAATGATGCCGGGGGGCTTATTAATGGGAACCTGTGTCTGTTCAGGATATGCAATTTTAAAATAATGTCCAGAAAAGTGTTATTGATCAGTTTTGCCAATACTCAAATTGGTTATTCTTTGTCATAAACAATTACATTATTTCCAACGAAATGATTCCTCTACTAATTTGTAAAAAAAAGATAAAAATGTATTTTCCCTTCAAAATTTACTAATATGACACAAGATGAAATGATCAAGCAACAAGAAGAGCTAAGAAAGCAATATGAAGAGCAACTACAAAAACCCTCTTTTTTTTCGTCACCACAAAAAATAGTTGGGTATTTATTATTAAGCCCTGCAATTGTTAGCGTGCTATTGTTTTTTATTACACTTTTCTTAGAAGACAATTCTGAAACACTATTTTCAAAATTTTCCAATACTATTTGGACTGGAGATTACGGTTATTCTGATGGAGGTGGAGGTGGATACACATCAGCTCTCCCTTTCTATTTTGGCTTGATGGCATTGGCAGGGGCATACTTAATAAAAGATTCTTCTCCAAAAGATTGAAATGATTTAGCATTTCAGAAAACATTTATTCTGAAGCATTATCTGATATCAGTACTTTTTGTAATTAAAATGTAAAGTAAATAATATTTGAGCTATGATGCGTCCTATGAAGTTTGCACCTGTTTCAAATGAGGTTCTCTTAATGCAAAGTAAATTTCGAGAAAGCTCGACTAATGAAGGGCAGATTCAGATTTTTGAAATGCTGGTAAGGAACAAGAGTAGTAGTAAGCCAGTCATTTTACATCTTAATGATCATATAGTTGTTCAGTTGGGTCTTTTATTGACGCTTGATCCAAGTGAATCCATTTATGAATTCATTCATTTTCAAGATGGTGATCTTGCTTTAAAATTCATACTGGCTGTAATCGAAAAGGACTATAAAATACATTGTTTAATCACTGATTTTAATCATCCGGGAATAAATGGAGTAGAATTAGCACAAAAGCTGCAAGAAATAACCAAAGGGAAGGGGTTGGCAAGTATTCCTGTCATTCTGTATAGTGGCTTAGATGCAGAAAGTTCGGTTGTGAAAGGTGCAATTTCAAATGGCGACATTTCAAAACACTTCAATTATTCAGCTTCAAGTCACGAAATCATAAATGCTATTCAGTCTTGTATTTGACGGAGTGAAAATCAATTTTGACGGGATTTTTTATTTGTGATATTGATTTTTCTTTTTAAAATCACAATTTGCACAAAAAGAACTAATGTTATTAATGGATGTAGGAATACAAACAGAATTACATTGATTTCCTTATATGTGAATCCTGTCATATCTGCCAACTCAATGAGAAGTCTTACACACCAATCAAATATGCCATTCATACAATATTATTTTGATGTTCTGTCGAAGGTTAAATTAATGAATTCCGACGTCAGTTGTAAAGATACAAATGAAAAAGGTTGTCAATAATAACATGTTCCCGATTTGATTTTCTGTTCGATTTTAAGAATGATTTTTAGGAATTGATCATATTTAACAATATTTCGTAAATTAGTGTAACCCCAAAACGCATTTATCAATGCAAAATGTAAAAGCGCCCGCTAATTGTGATGTAACATCATCTAACAAAGAAAATCAAGAAATCATATTACAGGAGCTTGAGTATATCCCTGACAGCGGAATGGAAGGGTACATCCATTTTAATGAAGATGGATTGTGCGACACGTGCAAGCCTTTAGGGTATTGCAAGCTTAAACATAATCAGAATGAATAAAAAGTTAATAGTTGAATTGTATGTTATTGATGTAATCATGATAAATTATTAATACTAAAAATCAGTTCTATGTATGCAAGTTTTGATCAGTTATTTGAAAATTATGTTAACAATTTTACCGCAGAATTTGGAAGTAAAAAGGCGATTGAGATTAGTATTAAGGTTCGTGATTCCAAAAAGTTAAATGATCAGATTAATCGCTCAATGAGAGGTGGGCTAGAATTTCCTCCTGATATAATTTTGAATACGCTCAATACAATTCCTTATTTCATGTTTGCTAGAGGACAAACTCAAGCTTTTGCCGCTTTATTAGTTTTGAAAGTTTGGAATGACAAGGTAAATTCTGTTCATTTTATATTGGACGAGTTAAGAGTTATTGCAGCCGGGTATGAAATTTTGGATGAGTGTAAACAATCATACTTTTAAAGTATGGGATTATTTGATTTTTTATCTGGGGATTACAACCTTCGTTTTGATGGCGTTTATTATGCCGTTGATAATAGTTTTGACTTAATGGGGAAGAGGCGAAATCATGCTTACGTATTTAATTTTTCTGAGCCTGATGAAGAATTCAATTATATCGAAGTGGCTTGTTTAGGAACAAAGGGGCACTTATTAACAAGCAATGTGATGAAAGAATATTTTTATTTCATAAAAGATCCCAAAAATGAGAATGCCGTAAGAGAAATGAATGACATTGAATTCTCTGGTTTCAAATGGGATCGTAGTAATAGGATTGAATTTGAGTATTATGCAGCACCTACATTGAATTCATCGGGTGGAGTTATTTACTTTGATGGAAAGTTAAAAGTCAATTGGATATTAATTTCAACTAGTTTGAAACCATTTGGAAGTCCTTCAAAGAATGCGATGTTTTCAAATTTGAAATTTCAATTTTATCCCATTCAGTCAATATAAATATCCAGCTGTGTTTCAGTGCTTTTTCCTGTTATGATAATTTCCTTTTTCGTAAATCGGTCCAGCTCATCATACCAGTAAGCAATGGCATTTCCCCGACTATCTTTGGTCCTGAAGTATTGCTTTAAAAGCCGTGTATGTTCAAGGGTTAAGTAATAGGTTATTCCTCTTTCAGAAATGAAGTAACGTCCGGTTGCAGGATCATGTTTGATACCCTGTAATTCGAAGGGAAGGGGATGCCTGGCACGTCTCACATATTAAAGTAGGTTTGATTAATTTATCAGCTGTCTATAATTAATTATAATATTCTATTTGCCGCCTATTAATTTTCAAAGGTTCTCCATCACTCGAAAATTCAATACGTTCTATCCAGTTACCGTGTGAATCAAATTTATAAACGACTTTTGCTTTTGTCTCTATAGGATATCTATCTTCCAGTCTATAAATAGAATAATAAATTATATTGCCTTTATCATCATATTTATTTATCTTTTTTAACGAAACATCACCGCTTTCAGTGTAGTAATTTAATTCTTCAATACAATTATCTTTATCGTCATACTTATATATTATTTTATAATAATATTTTGGATCTGTTTCGTTTGACATTTCATAAACACAATTGCCTCTGTCATCATAATTCTTTTTATGTATTAAAATGCCATTGACATTATATTCGGCGTCTTCGATAAGAACACCTTTGTCGTTAAATAATTTATTTCTTTTTAAATCGCCATTTGCTGAATAAGTATTTTCTTCTTTTATTTTTCCTAAATTATACTTGTATTTAGTTCTTTCAGATAGGCCTCCATCATTCTCAAAAGTTGTTTTTTCAATTAGTATATTATTATTGTTATAGATGTATTCTGCTCTATTTATTAATTTTCCGTTTGTATAGAATGATTTTGTTTCAAACAACTTTCCATTCTTATTATAAGAATATAATGTCTTTACTGAGCTACTATCATCATTTCCAATATAATATTCAATTAAATTACCACTGCTATCAAAATATAATTTTGTATAAAACTCAAAATCTTCATCTTTTTTATAATTTTCAATTTCAGTTCCCGATATGTCAAATAATCTGTACACATAAATACCCGGCTTAAAATATTTTTTATAGTTGGCGGTTTCCCATTCAAATTCTTTATTGTAAGTTGAATCTTTTAATGACTGAACTTTGCCAAATAGTTTTGATTTTGTTAAATCGTTTTTTGGAGTTTGACCATATAGGGAAAATGAATAAATAAAGAAATATACGATGAAGAATGAATAAGTTTTTCTCATAATTTGATGGTGCTTTTGAGTTATAAGTTAATATCTATAGATGTAAGTATCAAGGAATTTAAGGATTCCTGTTTTTTGATTTTTATCTTAAGTCAAGAATTAATCTCTGAGGCAACGAACAGAGAACCCAAAGAGCTTAGAGTCGTATTGCCTGCCTACATCGCCAAGCTTGTAATCCAGCACACGGAACCAGGCATAGTTCGTACTGAACTCCGTAGAGCTCCACCAGTAACCGCAGTAGCCAATGTTGGTAAATGTACCAAAGTTGTAATGGAGACCGCCCGGAAGACCTGAAAATCCGCTGGAGTTCGAGCCATTGCCTGATTTGGTTACCTTTGGTGCATCAACCGAGCGTGTATCTTTGCAAGTATTACAAGGTACTTTTCTTCTATATTCGGCATTCCAATTCACACAATTAGGGCAGGTTTTTGACCCTCCGGTCGTGTGACTATTCCAACCACTATTGCTTTTCATTTTTCCACCTGCTTCAGACCCCAGATAATCCACAAGTTTTGTCCATTCAGCATCGGAAGGGATATGATACCCAAAAGGTGCAAGACCTCTTGGATCACTCACTGCATACCAATTATACAACTTACCATACTTCGCTCCTTTCGTGCCGTCGAACTCATAGTAACACCAAGTAGGTTGTTTGTTTTTGCCAGCTTTTATCCATTCATCATATGTCTTTGCTTGAGGTATTGGATCACCATTTCTAAAGGTACTCACTTCCAGATTATTAGTCATCCATACTTGAGTTCCAATGGTTACGGTTTGAGAGTGAGCGATACAACTAAAGCCGATTAAAAAGATAAAAATTAAACTTACTTTTTTCATTTTTATTTGTTAATAAATTGTTCCCTACTCAGTTAAAAGGCATTTCTGATTTCAACCGTTTTGGGTATTTGTTTTGCGGTAAACATTTGCTTAAGAACGCTAACTGTGTATTCGTTGATAATAGGCCGCCCGGAACTGCCGCCTGGCTTTTTGATAAAGTTAAATACTAAGAACTAAAGCTGGGCTTTGTTCGTCATGCCCAGAACCATAGAACAGCAGAATTACCGCTGCCGACTACTTCAATGTTTAGCCCAACTATTGGTAATGCCAATGTTAGCGGCAGTTTTAGTCTGCAGTTAGTTGACTTCTATAATATAAGTAAACCTTTTTGCAATCTTTACTTGTTCTATCAATGGTTTGCCGGTCAATTGATTTATTGTTTGTAATGTTGGTGTACTTGAAAGCTGGTCAATAAGTGTCAACAAATAAGAAGACTTTATGGCATAAGATGCGTTTTCAGCACCTCCATGTTTTGCATTCACGATACCAACCAAATTACCTTTGTTATCAAACATAGGTCCGCCGCTATTGCCTGGCTGGATGGGTGCTGTCATTTGATAAGTAGTAATGTCTCCTTGAAATCCTGACTTTGAACTAATAATACCATTGGTTAGTTTTATTTCATCACCCATTGTTGCCCTTAGCGGAAAGCCTAAAACAAAAATAGAAGTTCCAACTTCTGATGCTTTCCCATTTATTGTATATGGAATTGTACCGCAAGTAGTAAAGTATGGGTCGTCAATTTTAATTATTGACAGGTCATTATTTTTGTCTTCACTTATTACCCTTGCGGAATAGGCTCTACTAAAATCTCCATTTACACCCCTTACTTTAATTTTTGTCGCTCCTTGTATTACATGATAGTTGGTAACAATATAGCCATTTGAAGAAATTGCAAATCCAGAGCCAGAAGAATGAACGTCAGAGGGAGCACTTATGTTATCTGAAACAGATGGGAATAGTTTAATGTATAATTCCTTTTCAGATTTTGAATTTAATAAATTAAATGAACCTTGCTCAAAGGAAACATAAAATTCATCGTTAATGGTTTTATCTGCCATGTACCATTTAGCTTTATAAAAAGATGGAGTGGCTGTTGGCTCTAATGTTGCTTTTATGTCTCCTTCATTCCAAATAGAGGATTTAAATTGAGAGCCTGAAAGGTAAATAAAATGGTAAGTTCCATTAATTTTTCTTACTGCAACTTTATACCTTGCACTCGTTGCTGAACTTGAATTTTCATAAATCCCTTCAATTCTATCGCAGCCCTTGGATTTGATTACATCCTTTATTTTATTTTCTGTCCAACAAGTTTTTTGACTTGCATTTTTTAACGTCCAGTTTGAGTTAAACTCAGGTTTTTTGTATGGATACATATTTCGTAAAAGACGGTAAAAATTACTTTTACCATCATCATAAATTCCAGCCGCCGCTGATTGATTACTTGTGAAATCCCAACTATATTTTAAGCATGGGCTAATGAAGCTCCATTTAACATTGTAGTATTTATATAAATCATATTGAAATCCCAGGGTAATCCAAACCTCTTCACATGGGTTTTCAGCAGGCACATAATTATCATCTAAATATTTCACACTTTCAAAGCCCATTGCTTTTAATAATTCAATTAATCCATTAAGTGCAGGAACGTGTCCGTTAATTTTCGGTCTTTCAAAAATTACAGCATACTTAACTCCTGCTAAAAAGGTATTGAATTCAGGTTTCGGGGTTGCACTAGTGCTTACAATATTATCACAGTCATAAGATGAATAATTTGATGGGTATGATGGTGCGTTGTAAGATGAATTTGATGATAGGTTTACTCCGAAAAAATTAAAACCTGCGTTAACTTCGTCTTCAATAATGTCAATTTTTGAAGTAGAATTTGGCAAGGCTTGAAACACTAGATTGAACTCTAATTTCTGTCCTTCATAATCAAAATTGTATTTCTGTGGGCAAATTGGAATATTGTTTGCTTTTATTAACTTGTATTTGGTCTTTGTATAGAAATCTCTAATAAAAAAGTCGCCACCTGCACAAACCCACCCACCTTTTTCATATGTTGTGGGGGCAGTATATCGAAAATAAACTGTCGTGTTGTAGTTGTTTCTTTCAATTTTTACTATGTCACAATTAGGAACTTCTCTGCTTGAAAAAGTGGGATTAATTATCTGGCCCTGAACACTTAAGCAATATATTATGGTAAATAAAAATAAAAGTCTTTTCGAAGCCATAAGCTGGTTGTTTAAAATTGCCACTAATTCTACACTTTATACTATAAGGGGTAGGGTTGCGTTTTAAAGTTATTGAAAATGATCGATTTAGTATTATACATTTTAAGATTTTTGTTAGGACAAACCGACCTGTTTGTAAACGATTGCTAATAGGATAAGGCAGGGTACGAGATCATTGAGGGCTACTATTCAAGCCCCCGTTCTGATATGTAATAACGTCCGGTTGCAGGATCATGTTTGATACCCTGTAATTCGAAGGGAAGGGGATGCCTGGCACGTCTCACAGATTCAAGTTAAGTTTATCTATGTAAGGGGTAAGCTGTTCAGTACTGGAAAAACTTCTCATTCGCTTTATTACGTTGTGCTCAATATGGCGGTATGTTTCAACATAAAAGCCGTCAATCTGATAAAGTTTGTTGTAATATTCATTTTCAGTACGATCAGCAAGGAAAACCCCTTTGTCCCACAGTGCTTCCATTTGTTCCAGCTCATCTAATTGATTGAATTCATACAGCTTCATAAGTGAAAGTTAGAACGAATGTAAACACCACATTGAACCGCAACTATTTATCAATATGGTTAGGAATAGGTTAACACTCGACTATGATTTATAACGATTTACTAATCCACGGAATTGATCAAAAAATGCCGCATCTTCTTTATCGTCAATTTTAAAAGGCTTTTTCCCGGATGTAAAATATTCATCCAAATATTTCAAAACAATAACTTTAATTCTGGCTAGTGCGGAATCACTGAAATCTAATTGCAACAACCTTTCTTTAAACAAAATCCAATCAGAAAATATTTGCTCAAGCCATGGTTCTAATACAAGAGAACCATTATATGGGAGGATTGCTGGGCGCAATAATAACTTTAAATACTCTGAAAATCCAGAATCATTTTGTAAAAGATATTGTTTGAAAAGACTAGTTGCTGGAGGATATAATATTACACGGCTGCTCTCCCTTTTATCGTCATTTAAATAATAAAATTCTGTAGATATGCTATGATCACATTTTTCTGAGTTCAAATGTTTGTTGAATAAATCATATATAATTTGCTGTATCTCAATTTTTGAAAAAGCGAATTCTGATTCATTAATAGATCCGTTAATAATTCCACTTAAAAATGTATTAGCCAATACTGCTCGCTTAAAGAGGTTTATCTTTTCATTATTAAATAATGAAAGTAAATAAGCTTTGTGCAAAGTCTTATCTGAATTAAAATATTCGGAATGGTTAAACTTCCAGTTAACATAAATAAGATGCTTAGCATGTCCAAACCATTTATCATCACTACCACTAATTCTTGTAAGCACTTCTATAATAGAACCAAATATTTTTATTCCATAAAAGTCATCCAAATAAGATAAAACAGTAAAAAGTTCATCGCCTTTGCCTTGGCTAATCCATTCTTCGAATTTTTTTAAAACTTCATCTGGATCTTTTGTGATTGTTTCATTAAAATCACGAAATGATATATTATTAAAAAGCTGATAAGAGAAGTAGATATAAAAATTATGTACCAGTAATAATTTTCTTTGATTTTTTGTGCTACTATCGGTTAATAAAGTTGATACCGCACGCTTTAAAACATCTCTATCCTTTACCGGCAATTGAGCCTCAAGTGTTTCCCATTCCTTTTCATCAAAGGAAAATATACTAGGGTTATCGAAACTCCATTTTAACAGAGTTCGATCACGTATTGCATTATAAACCAAAATATTTTTGTTACGAATTAATTCTAGTAGTATAAGATCTTTTATTTCTACCTCATCTTTTAATAGATTATAGGTTAATTTAAATGAATTGCAAAATCGTTTCAAATCTCTTAAGTTGTCCAATAAATCTTCTGTCAAAGATGGAAACAAAAATTCTGGAGCATTTGGAGCCAGAAGATCAGTAAATGTGTCAATATTATCATCTTCAATATTAATTGAAAAGTTAGAAGATAATAAACGTTTCTCTTTTTCTGAAAGATCAGAGGTTAAAATGTGTTTCTTAAATTCATTGGTAAATACTTGCTTTTTAAATGTCGGAAGAGTGATCGTAAGCTGAAAAACTTTCTTAAGATATTCTTCTTCATTTGTGATCTCTTTTGTGTTTTTTAAAACTTCAATTATATATTTTTGATCGATACTAACAATAAAAAATGTGTTAGCAAAACTTGCAGTATTTCTTATTATTCGTAAAACCTCTATGATCTCTTTTGCTGTTAAACGATCAACGTCATCTATGAAAACAACTAATCTCTTTGACGTAGCCTTTATAGAATCATTTATTTTTTTATATCTCTCATGAATATCTTTCTCTTGAAACCAGTTATCAATTAAGGCGTCAATTAGCTTCAATTGAGTCTCTCTTGCGCCTTTTAAAACCCTGGAAGAATAATCGTTAATTATACTACCTATTGATTGATTAAAAGGTTCAAGATGCTTTGATAAAGAATTAAAAAACTCCTCAACTATGCCATCTACTTTATTAATCCGCCATGGATTAAATGTAAATACTATATTGTCATTATTTTGTTCCAAACATTTCTTTAATCGATTCATAAAATCACTTTTCCCCGAACCCCAATCTCCTATTACTCCAACGGCAAATGATTCATCAGTAGATGTGCTTTCTAAATGTTTGGCCACCGATTCCGCATATAACGATCTACTATATACATCATTATATTTCTCTATTGAGGGACTATCCTCTATGAATGAAAACCTTGAAGGACCTTTTGTAAGTGGCAGTTGATATAAACGATATGAAATACTTAAAATTAACATACTAAATATTGAGACAAATGAGTATGTAAATTGATTTAAATATTCAATAGTAAAATGGTAAAACACATAACCATTCTCATTTTTAAATACAAAATAATACAAACTGAAAATAACAGTAGATAAAACCAACGAGTTTAATGTTGGAACCTTGTGCTTTCTGATCTGCTGAACAAAAAATATAAGCGATATGGATAATAATGTTAAAAAAATAATATCAACGACGAATGTCTTTTTACAAAGAGACAAAAACGGGTCTACTATGAAATAGTTAAGAAACTGTTGTATTGGTGTTTGGAAAACTACAACTATTGCAAGAAATGCAAATGACCAACAAATTACAGAAAGACTCATGTCATCCCTGTAAGCTTGCATATTAAAGTTTGACCACCTAGAAAACCAGAGTTTGCACTCAGACTTATTATCTTCTTTTTTTACTTCAGTCATAAACAAACCAATTTTAGATAAAACATTTGCTGCATTCCAAGTATCAAGAAAATGTTTTTATTTCTTTATTGCTTGCTTTATCAAGCTCATAATGTATTCAAGATTTACATCAGACTCAACCTGTAATTGATAATCTCCATTGCCCCAATGCCCTTTTTCTGAAACATCTTCTGCCAGCTGCTTGGGGTCATCTAATTTTCCTTTTTTTAAGTTAATCCACATTTTCAGGGAGTTTTTCAGGATACATATATCTGCAAACACTTTACTGTCTTTTCTAAAGCCTATTTCCATCTTCTTTGGCTTGATTTCGATTTCATCAGCCAATTGCAGTATTCCTTGCCTGAATTTCTCATACAATTCGGCAATGGCTTCGCTGGTTTTTGACAGATGTTCTTCCTCTGTGTAGACCTTTATTTCTTCGGTTACCTTTTTAAGTGCTTCCTTATTCTGGGTTAATGGCTTGATACTTTCGGCTGCATTTGATTTCTTGACAGGATTGATCATGATGGTATCATTCTCAAACTGTTTTACCTCCCATAATTCAATGGCAATGTCTTTGAAGTTTGTTGCCTGCACCTGGTTGTCGGTAAAATTGGTAGATACAAATGCAACCCTTGTTTGGCTCCAATCTACATCCTCCCGTTTCAGGTTGCGTTTCAGACTTTCGTTATACTCTACAATAAAATCAGCTTTGTTTTCCAGCATCAGACTCAGGTAGGTAAAACCCTGGTCCACCACACTAATATTCTTGTCCCGCTTGTACTCAATAATGATGAAGGCGGAAGCCTGTGTATCATAAGCCAACGTATCTATACGCTTGTTTTTGATGGTAAACTCACTCTTCACCAATTCCAAGCCCATAATATCACACAGATTGGCTTCAAACACTTTCTGTATGTCTTTTTCCAATTTGAAGGGCTTTTCTTTTACCTCCTTGAGTTTGCCGGTGTGATTTATGTATAGTGCCATATCTGTTTTTTATTTCATTATTAAATGTTCAGGTTGGTTTGCCTTTGAAAAGTTATTCCAACATACCACCTGAAATATCCCAGAACCTGTTGAAGAATGCCTTAATTTTCTCAATAACAGATTCTCTTTTTTGGGTTCTTTCGCCAGTAGGTGTAAACCTCGAAACCGGTGGAAGAATCTTCGCTAATCCAGTACCGGTAGTTTGTACATATCCATCCCGAAAAGCATTGTGGATAAACTTGTAGGTCTCTTCTTTATCAAGCTCTTCTTCAACAATAATTTGATCTAATTCTTCCAGCTTTTTTTGTTCAACAAAACTCTCCCAATCATCTGTAACCTTTGAGCCCGGTGTAAGTGATTGAATGAACTTTTCAATAAGGTCTTTTTTGTTCCGTAATTCTACACTGGAATCAATTGCCTTGTTGATACTGATGATTATCTCCTTATCCCTTAGGTGACCTTCATGATATTTTCTGATGAGTTCCAAAATGTAGTCGATATTGATCTCTACTTGCTTTATCAACTCCATTTCAAAAACAATATCATCATTCACATTTTCTGCATCACCCGTATTTCTGTTTCGGAACTCATGGTAAAGATTGATGTACATGCTATGGTAATCCTGTACATCCCTTTCACTAAGTATTTCCCTTCCTGTAAATTCATCAAAAGTGGTGAGTATATTTTTTGCTTTTAGAATGGAACCATACAAACGGATAAAGGCTTTTTGATTTTGCTCTCCTATTATCTGTTCACCCACCGGAAATTTGGCAATGAGTTCGTTGATGAGTGAAACGTATCCAGGGTATGTTTTTTCACCATCCTTATAGCCATTATAATATTCATCAAAGGTTTTTAGCAGTACAATACCTCCGGCTTCTTTATCGCCAAACAATGCGATACTTTCATTGGTAGCCTTCTCCAAGTTTCTGAAGCAAACAATGTTTCCAAACGTTTTTACCGAATTTAAAATGCGGTTGGTTCTGGAATATGCCTGTAGCAGGCCATGTAACCTAAGGTTTTTATCTACCCAAAGTGTATTGAGTGTGGTAGCATCAAAACCCGTCAGGAACATATTTACTACAATAAGTAAATCAATTTCCCTGTTCTTCATTCGCAGGGATACATCCTTATAGTAGTTCTGGAATTTTTCGGTTGATGTATCATAATTCGTTTTGAAAATCTGGTTGTAATCGCTGATTGCTTTTTCCAGAAAATCTCTATCAGATACACTCAGGCCTTCTGTACCTTCTGAGTTCTCATCAGGCAGCCCATCTTCATCATCATCGTTTACACCAAAGCTGAAAATAGTGGCCACTTTCAAACGCTGTAATTCCGGCAAGCTGCTTTGTTGCGTTTTAAACTCATTGTAATACAATTTAGCAAAGTCGATAGAACTCACTGCAAAAATGGAATTGAAGCCTGTGAGTCTGATTTTCTGTTTTACTTCTTCAATTTTGTTACGGTCCTTCGCAGATACAACTTCGTAAATGTTCTTTAAGGAAGTAAAGTTGTAAGGTTTGCTGTTTCGCTTTGTCTTCTGGTCAAAATGTTCTAAAATATAAGTTACCACATTGCTTATACGTTGTGGTGCTGCCAATGCCCTTTCTCTATCTATGTCCCAAACTTTTTCATCCTTAATTTCTTCCTGCTCTTTCATTGTTCGTATGTAGTCAATACGAAACGGCAGCACATTTTTATCATTGATGGCATCTACAATGGTATAAGTGTGCAGCTTTTGACCAAAAGCCTGTTCTGTGGTTTTTAAATCGGGTTTGTTGCTGCTGCTGGCATTGATAGCAAATATGGGTGTACCGGTAAAACCGAACAGAAAATATTTCTTAAAGGCTTTGGTGATAGCCTTATGCATATCGCCAAACTGCGAACGATGGCATTCATCAAATATTATTACAATCGACTCTTTGAAGGCCAGGTGATTCTTTTCTTTCTTTATCAGAATAGATAATTTCTGAATCGTAGTAATGATAATGTTTGCCTTAGGGTCGCTTAGTTGCTTCTTTAGAATGGAAGTGTTGGTATTACTGTTTGCAGCTCCCTTTTCAAACTTATCATATTCCTTCATGGTTTGATAGTCCAGGTCTTTCCTGTCTACCACAAACAACACTTTGGTTATGAATGGCAACTTGCTGGCTAATTGTGCCGTTTTGAACGATGTAAGCGTTTTGCCGCTGCCTGTTGTATGCCATATATACCCACCGGCATTAATACTACCATAGGCTTTGTAGTTATTGGCTGTATTGATTCGTCCTAAAATCCTTTCTGTTGCCACAATCTGGTAAGGACGCATAGCCAATAACAGTTTGTCTGTTGTAAACACGCAGTACTTGCAAAGAACATTTAACAATGTGTGCTTGGCGAAAAAAGTGCGACCAAAATCCATCAGGTCTGTAATCGGACGGTTATTGGCATCTGCCCACCAGGAAGTAAACTCAAAGCTGTTACTGGTTCGTTTCTTATTGACTGTAGCACTGCGGCTTTGTTCCTTTACATGCGAAAACCTTGTGGTGTTGCTGTAGTACTTAGTATAAGTTCCGTTGGATATGACGAATAATTGCACATACTCAAACAAGCCTGAGCCACTCCAGAAAGATTCACGGTTATAACGGTTAATCTGGTTGAAGGCTTCTTTAATATCTACACCCCTTTTCTTTAACTCAATATGTACCAATGGTAAACCGTTTACCAGTATAGTAACATCATACCGGTTTGGTCGCTGCCCATCTGCAACTTCATATTGATTAATGACCTGCAATTGATTGTTATGGATATTCGTTTTATCCAGCAGGTAAATGTTCTTTTTTGTGCCATCATCACAATCCAGGATTTGAATATGGTCTTCCTGTATCAAAGATGTTTTTTCTTCAATTCCGCTATTTGGGTTCGCAATTTTGCTTTTAAAAAAATGATCCCACTCTTTATCGCTGAAGGTATAGTTGTTCAGCTTCTGTAATTGCAAACGAAGATTATTGGTAAGTGCTGCTTCACTGGTAATGGTTAAATAATCATAAGCCTGACCTTGCAGCAATTGGATAAATGCCTTTTCCAATTGGTCTTCTGTTTGGTAGGCAGTTTCTCGTATGTAGGGAGTCTGATACTCCGCTACAACGGTACTTTCCGGATTTTCAGCAACTATATAGTATTTATCCATTGGCTATTTCTTTAAATGTCAACAATCGGTTGCGATAATACTCGTATTGCTTTCTACGGCCTTCAATTTCTGCTGGTAGACCAATTGAAATATCATTTACCAATGCATCGAATTTGTCTAAAATCGCAACGATTCTTTCTTGCTCTTTTTTAGATGGAACTGGAATCCTAGTTTTTTTAATGTTGTCATTATAAAGCCTCACAATTGTTCCGCCTGTATCTGTTTGCCACTTTACAATTTTATAATAGTGGAATAGGAATTTGTTTGTTACATAGGTTTCGTCATTATCTATCCATACAATATTACTGTCTTGGAAATATGCTGGCTCCCCATCGTAAATAACTGTTCTTCCAATTGTCCCTGAGGCAGATATTAGAATATCGCCCTTTTTAGGAAATGAAAATCTATTTCTATATTCTTGATAAAGTTCCTTTGAAATGAAGGAGTCTGGTTTCTTGCCAAAAGTTCCAATTTTGTAAAAAGGAATATCACCGCTTGTTGAAGTTTCCTCTTTAAAAACTCGTTTGCACATGCAAACATTACCTAATTCCCCCAACGTTTTCCATTCCACTTCTTTACCCTCAAAACGAAGTAAAGCATCTCTGTAATGCGTATATTGCGTTTTCCTGGCTTCCAATTCAGCTTCCAATTCAGCTTCCAATTCAGTGAACAAATCGAGGGTTTTGACTATTTCTTCCTGAACTTCAAGTGGTGGCAAAGGAATCAGCAATTTTCCAAAACGCTTTTTAGAAACATTGAATCTTGTCACTCCACTTGCCGTTTGAGCAATTTGCCTCCTTAGTTCATCACTCCTAAAAAGATACTTCAAAAAATCAGGTAAAAAGAGATCTTTATTATGCAAACGAAATCCGAAACAGAAACTATTTAAATACAATGGTTCAATGACATCTTTAGTTACAACTGATGACATGCCGCATTCATCTGGTGTTTCTGATGAACCAGTGAATAGTACATCTCCTATTTCAATTCTATTTTGATTTTCATTTTCTCCAACATTTACAAAATCGTTTACATCGGTTTTAACTGCAATATTTGAATAAATATTCATGTAGGATATAAACTTCGCATTGCCATTTTCAAAATCACTTTTTGTTTTTCCTGATAAACCTCCGTAAAAGAAGCCGAGTTCATTTAAATACCTAAACTCAACTCCATCAGGACAAAGCTCTTGTATCAATTTATATATCCTGCTCATAAGCTACCTCCTTCTAAATCAGCAATTATTTCATCAATAGCAGAACGCAGCTTATTTTGCTTAATCACTATCTCGGCAATATGGGCATTCAGTGTTGAAATGTCCACCTCCTCAGAAGTGTTTTCCTGCTCCACATAACTGCTTACGGCAATATTGTAATCGTTTTCAGCGATATCGCTGTTCAATACCAACTTTGCAAAATGAGCTTCGTATTTCCGTTCAATATAAGCGTTGAGTATTCTCTTGCGGTTGGTATCGGTAAGTTTGTTCTTGTTACCACTCCGAACAAACTCGGCTGATGCATCAATAAATAAGGTAGCATTATCCTTCTTGCTTTTCTTCAATACAATAATGCAAGTGCCTATGGTAGTTCCAAAAAACAGGTCGGGAGGCAGTTGTATCACCGCATCTACATAATTGTTATCAATCAGGTACTTGCGAATTTTCTGCTCCGCACCACCCCGGTACAACACCCCGGGAAACTCAACAATAGCGGCAGTTCCCGAAGTGGAAAGCCAATGCAGCATGTGCAGGGTAAAGGCAAGGTCGGCTTTGCTTTTGGGGGCTAATACCCCAGCAGGTGAAAAACGGGGGTCGTTAATCAACAAAGGATTGGCATCGCCCTCCCATTTAATGGAATAAGGCGGATTGGAAACAATGGCATCAAATGGTTCATCATCCCAATGCCTGGGGTCTGTTAGTGTATCGCCATGTGCAATATCAAATTTTTCATAATTGATGTCGTGTAAAAACATGTTGATGCGGCAAAGGTTGTAGGTAGTAATATTTACCTCCTGCCCAAAAAATCCCTGCCTTACATTTTCTTTACCAAGTACTTTCGCAAACTTCAACAACAGTGAGCCTGAACCACAAGCAGGGTCATATACTTTATTCACCTGTTTTTTGCCCACAACCGTTATTTCGGCCAATAGTTCAGAAACTTCCTGAGGGGTAAAAAATTCACCGCCCGATTTTCCAGCATTGCTGGCATACATGGTCATCAGAAACTCATAAGCATCGCCAAAGGCATCAATGCTATTGTCCTGATAATCGCCTAATTTCAAGTCGCCTATTGCATCCAATATTTTAACCAGTGCTTCATTACGCTTGGTAACGGTTGCACCCAGTTTATTACTGTTCACATCCATATCATCGAACAAGCCTTTCAGATCGCCTTCGCTTTCTGTTCCTTTAGCTGAATGCTCAATATTTTTGAAAACACGGCTCAGTGTTTCATTAAGATTTTCATCTGTCTTCGCCTTTTTACGAACGTTTACAAACAACTCAGATGGTAGAATATAAAAGCCTTTCTCTTTCACCGTATCCACTCTGCCCAACTCAGCATCTTTATCCGAAATATCGGCATAGTTGAAGTTCTTTTGGCCGGTACGTTGTTCCTCCTTACTAATGTAGGATGTAAGGTTCTCTGAAATGAACCGATAGAATAACATACCCAATACATAGGTTTTAAAATCCCAGCCATCAACACTGCCTCTCAAATCGTTTGCTATTTGCCAGATGGTGCGGTGCAGTTCATCTCTTTCTAATTCTCTTGCCATAGTTGTTTTATTAGTTCACAATTCGTTTTACTCTTGTTTTAGTTTCTCCCGTCCTGTTATCAATGTATTCTTCAGTCACCACACGAACAGGCATTTGATCTTCTAATGAATTATTTGCTACCAAGTGTGGAGGTATAAAAACATTATCACCAATTGCATCTGGCTTGAAAAAAGCAAAGCCCTTTTGTTGGTTTACATTTATCACTTTGCCCATTACGGAATCTTCAGCTGATTCAGGTATAGACTCAGCTACATTGGCAATTCTTATCCAGTTCTCTGTCTTAGGGTTTGAATCTACATATAGCTTAAACCAAGTAAGCACATCTAAAAGTTGAAATAGCACACTCCTAAAAAGGAATGGGGTTTTGATGGTTTTAACATGCAAATCGATATTAGACCTGTGAGAACCTGCTTGCGTTATAGAAAGTATGCTTCTCAAAGAAGAAGCAATTAGCAACGGCAAATGAGTTTCTTCTGAATGCTGATAGCCCTTTTCAATGAAAGGAGTACCGTCAGCGGCTTTACCTGCTAAAAATTTGCTACTCTCATTTAACGCAACACCAGGTGTAACAAATTCAAGCGGAAGTAAACGATACTTACTGAAAGCTGTAAACAAATCCTCAACGATTTTTCGGATAGCATTAAAGTGATTGTCGATGTTTAAGTCATCGTTAACCTTCAGGAGATTCAATACATCCTGACCTGCCAATTCTCCAATATACTTTTCTGTACAAACATCAAAAACCCGTTTGTATGCATGGCGTATTTGAGTGTCCTCCTGGGTTGCTGCAGCTAATTTAATATCGGCAAATAAACGGTCTATCTCGTCATCACTACCTTTCTTGTAAACCTTAGTGAAGGCTTTTTTGAAAGTCTTATCCTCATATGCTTCCGCCTGACCTGTAAGAATGAATACTTCAAATTTCTTTTTGAGCTGTAATAATCGCTCCTTCGCCCGATGCACATTATAGGTATCCTCTGAGCCTTTCACATCGTCTTCGTTCTCAAAAAACTTAGCATCTAATAACACCCCGTCATAAAAAGGATAATTGTTTTCCAATTCAGACATACCGCTATTTAGCGATTTGAAAGGTATCAGAATAATGCCATTTCTCTTTGCACGCCCTTTTGTGCCTGCAAGTGATTCATGTTCGTCATCAATCCAAAGGATATTGTAGAGTATATCTTCCATAATCAATTCATTAATTTAATTGGAAATTGAAACTTGAATTTTACCGGGTAGATGGGATCTTCATTTAATGACAATTCCCAATCAGGATTACTAAAGTGCGAGGCAATGCGATGTATGTCGTAGCCACCTAAACCAGTACCCGCAGCAGTATCAGCCGTGGAATATTTTGTAATAAACTTTTCCCGATCGAAGTTTTTGGGAAATGGCTTCCCGTTGTTTTTCACCTCCATAGAGAGAATATCCTCTACTTCAGTTAATTCCACAACCACTTCATTTCCTGACTCCCGTTTACTGAATGCATATTTATTTGCATTCGTTAAGATGTTATCCAAAAGTGTTTTGAATAATATCCGGTTTGCTGAAATGCCACGGTCTTTAAGCTTCTCCGACTTTAAAGGCAATTTCTTGATTTTAAAGTTGAATCCATTGTTAGAAAGCTCATTAATCAGGCTATTGATATCTGAGAGTGGAATAATGTTTGTCTCATATTCACTTAAAACAAACCCATTTTCGCCCTTTTCGAGAACATCAGTTATGAAGTTAACATCCCTCTTAATTTCCTTTAAAGCGGAGATTATGTCAGTATCATAAAACTCAATAAAGGCTTTATTCAATGCTTCAAAACCTTCCCGTTTTTCATTTAAAAAATGAAGCAGATTATCTGACCAATCCAGGATATTTTGTCTTGGCCTGCCAAGTGTGTGTTTCAGCGATGCAAACTCACTGAATTGCTTTAGTGACTTACCATGAGCCAAAGCATTCCTTTCAACTTGCAGGCTCTTAATCTTATCGGAAAGTTCATATATACCCTGAACCTTCGCTCTTTGCTCCTGAAGAGAAGGCAGTTTGATAACAACTTCCATCAGGTCATCCTTTCGGAGAAAAGGCATTACAGATGCCCCTAAACGATAGGACTCCAATTGTTCCTGAACATAATCAGCATGAAGCTCATTAATTAAAAATGCCTTATCTGCAATTGCCTCATTTACTTTGAAAGACAATATATCCTGACTTCGATAGATTGCTTCACCTTTATACTCGAAATATGTGGGCTTTAAGGTCTTCCAGCGAACAGCTAACAGTAAGCATGATTCTGTTATCTGATGAATATCGGGCCTTCTCAGTTCTAAATCTTCAATTGTTGCTTCGTCTAAACGAAAATCAATTTTATCATCCTTTAAATCTCGAATACGAATTAGCTTGCCTGTTGGAGGCAAGTTTACTCTTTGGCCTCTAACAAACTCTATGATTTCACCAAGTTTCACCCCCTCAACCTGCTTTTGGAAATAACGAGGGACACTAAGATTATAATCGAATGCTCTTATCTCATCGTTAGAAACAAGACGGAGAATATCAGAATCATTTTTACTACCATACAGAAAACTATTCAACCCATAATCATTAAGCACTCTTTCTCTCGGGCTCTTAGAATCAACGAATTTCTTCGCATCTACAAATCTAACTTTGCCAGGTATCTTCTTGTTTTTATTCAATACCATTATTATTAATGGAATACCTGTATTTAAAAGCAAGCCCCCTGGTAATGATATAATTGTATCAATCAAATCCTCATCAACGAGAAATTCTCTTAAACGCTGCTCATGCAAACCCCTAAACAAAATTCCCTGTGGTAATAATGCAATCAGCTTGCCCTTTTCATTTAAAGAATGCACCCCTTTTTCGAGCAGAAACTGTTCTATAGTGCGGAACTCAGGTTCTATCTCCCTGTATTGGTTGCCAAGACGCATTCCGTAAGGAGGATTGGCTACAATAAAATCAAATTTTTCTGAAGTAGCCGGCCAATGACTTATAGAGTCGTCACAAACATATCTTGAAGTGCCGGGTCTTTGATATGCCATTATACGCAATGCCCCCAAAGCCCATGTTTTTTGATTTAATTCCTGACCAAAATAATCTTGTCCTTGATCAAGGTATACACCAAATGAAGCCAATCCGGCAAAAGGATTGTAAACCTTTGAATTGGGTTGCAATTCGGCCAGGCCACATATGAAGCGAGTCAACTCAACAGGCTGTATAAACTCACCGCCAAATCTGCCTTGAGATTGTGTGATACGATATAAAACAGCATCAAAAATATCAGCAAAGTGTTCATCCAATATTGCCAAGTTCAATTCACCCAATGCACTTATTATATGCCTTGTGCCGTTTTCAGATAGTCGCATCACAAGCGGCTCAAAAGTTGCAAGTATTGCATTGTATTGATTTGTTAACTCTGATTCAGAGTTATGCAAACAACGTACAAGCCTTTCATTCAAATTACTGTTCTCATTGAGAATCTCAGTATTGAATAATCCGTCTTTATATGCAGACAGAAGGAACAATAACACATGATAATCTTCTGAAGCGATTCGTTCACTTCTTAGAATATCAAACATTGACCAAATTTTGGACTTCAATGCTTCAACTGGCAATATCTCTTCTATCTTAAATTCCTTCATCATATACTATTTTGTGATTGACGAAGCAAAGATGAATACTATGTGTGCAGTGTATATGCATAGGTTATAAATACTTGTTTATTAAGGCTTTTGCCTTTGTTATCATTTCCTTTTTCAAGCTGTCTGGTTGCAATACTTTGACCCCTTCGCCATAAGCAAAAAGTGTGGTTACTAATTCATAGTTCAACTGCACTGTAAGCTCTATTACTACTTCACCACCCTTCTTTGAGACTACACGCTGTGATCCGTGAATTGGCTTGCTTTCAATATAAGGCCAAAGTGAAGGGGCTATTTCAAGATGAACTTTATCAACCGAAGCCCGATTAGAAACAGTTACCCCAACAACATCTTCGAAATACTCTTCAAAATTTATGGTCTTGTTATCCTGGTATTTCTTATTGATTGGTTTAAAATTAATAATACGATCTAAAGCCAAATTGCTTATGTTGTCGTACTTCTCATTGTAACCAAAAAGAAACCAGCGACTATTATACTGTTTCAAGTAATAAGGGTGAAAGTTTACCTGTGAAGGTTTAGTTTGTTTAAAACCCCTGTATTGAATGGACAATACTTTCTTATATTGTATTGCATGGAATAACTCTGAAAAATGGTTGAGACCTTTCAAGTATTGATTTTGCTCGAAGCCAACTATAACATTTGTGTTACTTTTAAAATTGAAGATTGATTCAAGCCTAACATGCATTTCTTCCATCCATTCAAATTGAGGCATTCCCTTGAATCTTGTAAGGATGGACAAGGTTTCCTTTAATTGTTTGGCTTCTGCTTCATTAACAGCCTGATTCTTGATTGAAAATGATTTGTCAGAATATCTGTAATAAACCTGCTTCCCATCCTTCAATCTTTCCAGTGGTATGGACCAACCTTGCTCACTTTCCATGAATTTAATATCCTCGAAAATCTGCCTCCTTTTTACCCCTTCAGATGATCCGGTGTATTCATATAAGGCATCACCACACGCTGTAATAAGGTCGTCAATAAAATACCTACGACCAGGGTTGCTAAAACACTGGTCTAAAGCATGATACCTTATTATAGCATGTTTATTGGTTGCCATTATTTACCCCATTAAAGCTGCCTTCCAAAAAAATCAATTAAAAAAATTGAACACCCTAAACGGAAGAATTACTAGCACATTAAGTATTAAAATTTTCCACCAATAACCTTCTGGTTTTATCCAAAATTAATGAACTACTCCGGGCCTCGTAAAAAAGTAAGTAGATAGATATGGTTACCGGCATAAGAACCATTAAAAGTAAGGTCAAATAGAAGGATTCAAATATATGAAGTTGATAGTTGAGAATTAATAATCCTGTCATCATTGGTATCATAGCAATACCCATTGAAATTTCAAACTTCAATCGAAGTAGAATATTTCTCAAATAGCGTTGGCCAATTGGCTCATCCCTGTAGGATATACTTAAGTACTTATTCCAGATTACATCAAAATCTGAATTCCGTTTTCGCATTCTCCTATCCAGATAACAGACCTCAAATCGGCCTCCAAAGTTTTCCAATAACATACCAGCAATAAGAGAAATCAAGGTAATGGCCGTAATTGTAACAGATTGGTTATTGTAGAAGTAATCTTTTGCTTTGGGGCGATGGTTTAAAAAGAGCAGGAAATAAGGAAAAATTGCAGTTAGCCCCGGAACTATGATTTGAATGAGAATCCTGTCGAATGACAGATTGAGGGATGTTAGCTTATCCATAGTGTGTTTTGGTGGTAAAATAATGAATCTAGTTACAATATACTACATTGAGACTTTTATAAATACAACCAAAATAGATACAGAAAATAGTTTTGCGTTGAGCTTTAAAACAGGTTTCTTTTGATTATAATTATATGAAAGATAGGCCGTGTTGGAGAGATGATTCTCGTTTGCATTCGAAAACCATGTCAATGTTCTTAATTGGTTATGGTGCAACTCTTGGTGCAAAGAAAAAAGCAGCTACGGATTCTACCTCGTAACTGCTTGATTTTCAGCTCCCCCTTCAGGACTTGAACCTGAGACCCTCTGATTAACAGTCAGATGCTCTAACCAACTGAGCTAAGGAGGAATACCTTTCCCTTTCGGGGCTGCAAAAATAAGGGGATTTCACATTTTTTCCCCACTCCTTTTGAATTTTTTATCGAAAAAAACCAAAGAGCCCGCCAGCTTCTACTCCTACATATACCCCATCGGAACGCACTTCCACCGGGTAGGTTTTGAGGTAGTACCCTTCGCCGCTGCTATTACGACCCGTGCGGGGATCAAAGCGGTACCGGTGCAGCGGACATACCAGGTTGCCCAATGCATCCTGCCAGCCGGCAACCATGCGCCCACCCGCATGCGGACATTTATGCGCACAGGCATGTACCTGCCCCTGGTGAAGCGACAGGCAAATGGTTTTTCCGTCTACCACCACTTCGCACAACTGATTGTCCTGCCAGTTGAGCTCTTCCACTGTTTCGGCCAGTTTATGCCAGTGATAGGTTTTGGAGTTCATGAAACTGTTACTTAGAAAAATCCGGTTTTGTAGGGATACCGCACCCGGTACATTTCTTTTACCTGCTGTAGAATGGTGTGCCGCAGTTCGTCAATATTCCTGCGCTCCAGGGCCGATATAAATACACAATGCCCATTGGTATCATGCTCCCAGCGTTCTTTTAATTCCCGCAAAATCATTTCTTTCACGCCTTCTTCCAGCCACTCATCGAAATGATTGGTTTCATACAAATCCATTTTGTTGAAAACGGTCAGCACGGGCTTATCGGCACAGTTCATCTCCTGCAGGGTTTTATTCACCACCTGCATCTGATCTTCGTACTGCGGATGCGAAATATCCACCACATGCAGCAGCACATCGCTTTCCCGCACTTCATCCAGCGTGCTTTTAAAACTTTCCACCAGGTGATGCGGCAGCTTGCGGATAAAGCCCACCGTATCGCTCAGCAAAAACGGGGTGATTTCAAACACCACCTTCCGGGTTGTGGTGTCGAGCGTGGCAAACAGTTTGTTTTCGGCAAACACATCGCTCTTGCTCATGAGGTTCATAATAGTGCTTTTGCCTACGTTGGTGTAACCCACCAGCGCCACACGTATAAACTCGCCCCGCTCTTTACGCTGGGTGAGCGCCTGCTTATCAATTTCGGTTAGCCGTCTGCGTAAGAGGGCAATTTTATCTTTTACAATCCGGCGGTCGGTTTCAATTTCTGTTTCTCCGGGCCCACGTGAGCCAATACCGCCTCCCTGCCGTTCGAGGTGTGTCCACATCCCTTTGAGCCGGGGCAGCAGGTACTGGTACTGGGCCAGTTCCACCTGTGTTTTGGCCTGGGCTGTTTTGGCACGGCTGGCAAAAATATCGAGGATGAGGTCGCTTCGGTCAATGGTGTACACGCCCAGTACTTTTTCAATATTCATGATCTGGGCGCCGGTGAGCTCGTCGTCAAAAATCACCAGTTGAATATCCCGTCCTTCTATGTACGTTCTGATTTCCTCCAGCTTTCCCTTGCCTACAAAGGTTTTACTGTCGGGGTGTGGCAGTTTTTGCGTAAAGCGTTTCACGGCTGCCGCACCCGCTGTTTCGGCCAGGAAGGCCAGTTCATCGAGGTATTCTTTCACCTGCAGTTCCGACTGGTTTTTATGGATGAGGCCCACCAGTACAGCCCGTTCGTTTTCTTTTAATCCGAGTTTGCGTTCAATCACATCAATCAATTCAGTAGTACAAAAGTAACAGGATTCCTGTTGTATAGGCCGTAAAAGAAAAAGCGGATGGCAATAATACCATCCGCCCGAATTATGTATGCTGGCTGTTTACAGTCCCGTAACAGTCAGTCCAACGCTGAAGGGCCGCACCTGGCTGGGGCCTTGTCCTTCTTTGATGAAATCGTTAATCTGGTATTGTGCAAACAGGCCGATGTTGCCATAGCCCACCCGTGCCTGGGCTGCCAGGCGTAAGTTGTTGAAGTTTTTCCGGTCTTTTACTTTTGTATTATACTGTAAGTTGCCGGCAGCATCCCGCTCAAAACGGGTTTTATCAACAGCTGAAACCATCGTACCCACCTTCATACCCAAGGCAAACTTCCAGCTTTTATTCGGTGTTTCCGGCTTGGTCATAAAGCGGATTTCAACCGGAGCTTCGAGGAAAGCAGAATGTAACCCGATGCTTCTGTAACGAATGGTACTGTCGGCTCCTGTATTCCTGCGAAAGGTAATGCCATTGCCGTTGATGATGTTAAGATCCCGGCCGGCTTCATTATCAAAGGAAATACGGTCTGTTCCTACGCCCACACCTAGCCCCACACTGAAACGGGGATCGGTTTTAAACACAAAGTCGAACATAAAATAGGCATTGAACGAACGGGACAAACCCTTGGTGGCGAAGGTATCGGGACGCTGCGTCCAGCTATGCATGCCCACCTGAAACATGAGATGATCCTTAGGGCGGTTGGAAAGATTGACTTTCGACCAGTCCTTTTTCTTCTTGTTGGGTTCAGCTTCCTGGGCCTGCAGCGAAAAAGCGGCACCAGCCAGCAACAGTACGATTGATAATTTCTTCATCATAGAACGACAAATGTATCTGCTTAACGGTTAAGCAAAGGTTAAGACCTGTAAAGATGAAAAACCGGAAAGCAGGAAGAGAGAACAACAAGCGATTTGAAACCGTTTCCCGTCTTCCGTTCTTTCCGGCTGTTTCTTTCGTGGATCCTGTAGGATTTGAACCTACGACCCTCTGATTATGAGTCAGATGCTCTAACCGTCTGAGCTAAGGATCCGGCCGTTTCAGGCGGGGGCAAAGATAGAAAAATCGTTCTTTTGAAAGGGGTTTAATTTCTGCAGCTGGCAGAAACACACAATCGGGTGGGCCCGCTCATCAACGCACCTCTTCAAACTCAATGTAATCGCCGGTGCGGGCAGCAGGCTGAGAAGCAGGCTGCGATGCAGGTTCCTGTGTATAAGGCCGGTTCACCTGGCTGCGGATTGCATCCATCTGCTGTTTTACCTGGCGGGCTGTTCGTATAACGGGCACCAGGAAATGCACAATAAACCGGTATAAAAAATAAAGAAGAAGGCCGATCAGCAAAACTCGTAACATGGTGCAAAATTACTGCATTCAGCCTCCATTTTTGTGAAGATTCTTGTAAACCTGTTCCGGAACATGTGGCTGCAAACCGGTAAAAAGAATTTTATAATTCACACCCCTTACCGTACATTTGCAGCGGAAAAAGAAACAGTGGAAGGGAACGGGGACGTTCCCTTCTTTCTTTCAGTACCATGAACATTGAACAAAAAACAGAACGCATTACCGGTTACGTAAACGAACTCATTGCAGCAGAACCGGGCTATTTCCTGGTGGATGTAAAAGTGAAACCCGGCAATAAAATACAAGTGCTGCTGGATGCTGATCAGGGTGTTTCCTTAAGCTACTGTATTACCTGCAACCGCTCCCTGTACAAGCAGCTGGAAGAAACCGGTCTGTTTCCGCCGGGCGAGTTTGAGCTGGAAGTATCGTCGCCCGGGCTGGATGAACCATTGAAGCTCACACGCCAGTATGTAAAAAACCTGGGGCGGCCCGTTGAAATTCTGCTCAAAGACGGACACAAATTTTCGGGCAAACTGCTGGCTGCAACCGATACAGAAGTGCAACTGGAAGAAGTGAAAGGAAAAGGCAAAAAACAGGAAGTGATTCAACATACATTTTTAACGGAACAAATCAAATCAACAAAAATTCAAATTGTATTCTAACGGCTGGTTTCATACAACCACCTCTATTTAAACCTTTGTGTTATGGCAAGTATCAACTTAATCGAGAGTTTCCAGGAGTTTAAGGATGCGGAAAACATTGACCGCCCCACCATGATGAAAGTGCTGGAAGATGTATTTAAAACATTACTCCGTAAAAAATACGGCAGCGATGACAACTTCGACGTTATCGTTAATACAGAAAAGGGAGACCTGGAAATTATGCGCCGCCGCACCATTGTGGAAGACGGACAGGTGGAAGATCCACTGGCGCAGATTGCCTACACCGATGCTGTGAAGATTGAACCCGATTATGAAGTGGGAGAAGAATTGTATGAAGATGTGGACATCCACGATTTTGGCCGCCGTGCGATTCTTGCTGCCAAGCAAACGCTGGCCAGCCGCATCAGCGATCTCAAGAAAAACCTGTTGGTAAAAAAATACGAAGACCGCATTGGCGAAATCATCAGTGCCGAAGTATACCAGGTTTGGAAAAAAGAAGTGCTCCTGCTCGATGAGGAAGGGAATGAACTGATTCTTCCCAAGAGCGAACAGATTCCGCAAGACTATTTCAAAAAAGGTGAAAACATCCGTGCTGTAATCCGCCGGGTGGAACTCAAAAACAATACGCCTGTCATCATTCTCTCCCGCACCAGCCCCGATTTCCTGGCCAAGCTGCTGGAAATTGAAGTGCCTGAAATTTTTGACGGCCTCATTGTAATCCGCAAAATAGTACGGGAGCCCGGTGAGCGTGCCAAAGTAGCCGTAGAAAGCTACGACGACCGCATTGATCCCGTTGGCGCCTGCGTAGGTATGAAAGGCAGCCGTATTCATGGCATTGTACGGGAACTGAAAAATGAAAACATTGATGTCATCAATTTCACCAATAACATCAACCTGCTCATTCAACGTTCACTCACGCCTTCCAAAATCACCAGCATGAATATTGACCAGGAAGGGAAACACGCAGATGTGTACCTGAAACCCGACCAGGTATCGCTGGCAATTGGTAAGCGGGGTGTAAACATCAAACTGGCCTGCGAATTAACCGGTTACGAAATTGATGTATACCGTGATACAGAAGGAGAAGAAGATGAATTTGATATTGACCTCAACGAATTCTCCGATGAAATTGAAGGTTGGGTGATTGACTCCTTCAAACGAATTGGTTGCGATACAGCCCGCAGCGTAATGCAGCTGACAACTGAGGAACTTGAACGCCGCACCGATCTTGAAAAAGAAACCATTGAAGAAGTGCGCCGCATTCTGGCAGAGGAGTTTGAAAATGAATAACCCTGCAGACTAACCCTGAAACACCGAACAGAGAAACTTTAAATTTCATTATAAAACAACTGAATGTCTGAAAGTAATACACCACGTTTAATGGCCGCAGCTAAAGAGTTCAATATCGGGAAAGACACCCTGATTGACTTTTTGGCCGGGAAGGGATTCAGCCGTGACGATCTCAAGCCTACCGCCAGGCTTACCGAAGAGATGTACCGGTCCCTGCAGGCAGAATTTTCATCGGACAAAGCAGCCAAACTCAAAAGCGACCAGATAGAAATACCCAAAGGTGGTATGGGCGAGGCTAAGAAAAAGAAAGAGGAAGAAGAGGTTTCGTTCAGAAAAGAAGTTAAAAAGGTAGTGGTGAAGGAAGAGCCGAAACCAGTGGTTGCTGAAGAACCTGTTGAACCGGCACCGGTGGAAGTTCCGGCTCCTGTAATTGCAGAACCGGAAGTGGCAAAAGTGGAAGTGCCTGAAATCGAAGGGCCGAAAGTAATTGCCAAAATAGATCTTGATAAACTGGAAACCTCCACCCGTCCGAAAAAAACGGTCAAAAAGAAAGAAGAAACACCAGAGGTTCCGGTAACAGAAGCGCCTGCGGCTCCCCCCCAGGTGGAACAACCGGCAGAGACTGCCACCCCTGAAATCGTTGCTCCGGCACAAGAGCAGGTGGTGATTGAAAACATCCGGGCCGAAGTGCTGGAAGGTCCGAAAATTCTCGGCAAAATTGACTTGCCGGTTAATCCCGATACCAGGCCCAAACCATCGGACAAAGAAAAACGGAAGCGCAAGCGCATTCCCATTGATAAAAAAGGAAGCACACCGGCCATTGAAGACAAGCAGGCCCGTCCCGATCAACGGGGTGGCGACCGCAGAGGTCCGCATGGCGGAGGCGGTGGCAGAAGAGGCCCGCATACGCCCCATGGCGGAGGCCCCCGGAGAGAAGATAAGGTCATTGATGAAAAAGCAATCCAGGATAAACTGCGTGAAACACAGGCCAAACTCAGTGGCGCCGGCGGACGAGGCAAGAGCCTGAAAGCCAAATACCGCAAACTCAAGCGGGAGGAAATGGCCGAACACCAGGGCGAAGGCGGCGACAGCAATGTACTGCAGGTGACGGAGTTCATCAGCGCCAGCGAACTCGCCAGTCTCATGGATGTAACACCCACAGAAGTGGTGGCAAAATGTTTCAGCCTGGGACTGATGGTATCCATCAACCAACGACTGGATGCAGAGGTAATTGAACTGGTGGCAGGAGAGTTTGGCTTTACCGTTGAGTTTATTGATATGGAAAAGCAGCTGGAAATGGAAGAAGAGGTGGAAGAAGATGATGAAGCCGACCTGGTATCCCGTGCACCGATTGTAACCATCATGGGTCACGTGGATCATGGTAAAACATCCTTGCTCGACTATGTGCGTCAGGCCAATGTAGTTAGCGGCGAGGCCGGAGGTATTACCCAGCATATCGGTGCTTACGAAGTAAAAACCGCCAGCGGAAAAAGTATCACCTTCCTCGATACGCCCGGTCACGAAGCATTTACGGCTATGCGTGCCCGTGGCGCCAAGGTGACCGATATTGCGGTGATTGTGGTGGCAGCAGATGACGCCGTGATGCCGCAGACAAAAGAAGCCATCAGCCACGCCCAGGCTGCCGGCGTACCCATGATCTTTGCTGTCAACAAAATAGATAAAGACGGTGCCAACCCGCAGAAAATATATGAGCAGCTGTCGCAAATGAACCTGTTGGTGGAAGAATGGGGCGGTAAATACCAAAGCCAGGAAATTTCTGCCAAAAAAGGATTGAATGTAGATAAGCTCCTTGAAAAAATCCTGCTGGAAGCTGAGCTGCTCGATCTCAAAGCCAACCCTGAACGGGAAGGTACCGGTTCGATCATTGAAGCGTCGCTGGATAAAGGCCGTGGCTATGTGGCAACCGTACTGGTGCAAAACGGAACCCTGGAACAGGGCGACCTGGTTGTAAGCGGACAGTATTACGGTCGTGTAAAAGCCATGTTCAATGAGCGGAATCAGCGCATTGAAATAGCAGGCCCGTCCACACCTGTGCAAATTCTGGGTTTGAATGGTGCGCCTCAGGCTGGTGAAAAGTTCAAAGTGTATGAAGACGAATCAGAAGCCAAAGACATTGCCAACCGCCGGGCACAAATTCTGCGTGAGCAGGGCATCCGCACGAAGAAACATATTACGCTCGATGAAATCGGACGCCGTCTGGCTTTGGGCAACTTTAAAGAACTCAACCTCATCATCAAAGGTGATGTGGACGGTTCGGTAGAAGCCCTGACCGATTCGTTGCAGAAACTCTCTACACCGGAAATTGCAGTGAACGTGGTACACCGTGCGGTGGGTCAGATTTCAGAAGCCGACGTAACACTCGCCAGTGCTTCCGATGCCATCCTGATCGGGTTCAACGTGCGTCCGTCTATGCAGGCGGCCCGCCTGGCAGAGCAGGAAGGGGTGGAAATCAAAAACTACTCCATCATCTACAACGCCATTGAAGAAGTCAAGAGCGCCATGGAAGGAATGCTGGAACCCAAGATTACTGAGAAAGAAGTGGCCACCGTTGAAATCCGTGAAGTGTACAAGTTCGATAAAGCTACCGTTGCCGGTTGCTTTGTACTCGAAGGAAAAATCAAGCGTGATGCCAAAGTGCGCCTCTTCCGGGATGGTGTACTGGTATATCCCCGCCAGGAAGGAGCCTTCGCCGAATTGGCAAGTCTCAAACGCTTCAAGGACGATGTAAAAGAAGTGAACAACAATATGGAATGTGGTTTAACGGTGAAAAACTTCAGCGACATCAACGTGGGCGATACCGTAGTTGCTTTTGAGCAGGAAGAGGTGAAACGAACCCTTTGATTGTAAAAAACAGAATGTTAAATAAGAGATGGCTGTGCGCCCCGCACAGTCTTCTCTTTTATTTTTGATGCACATGCAAAAACAATTCTTCTTCTTACTGGCAGTTGTGCTGTTGCACGCTGCCGCTATAGCACAGCCCAAAAAAATTGTGGCCGATAAGATTATTGGTGTGGTGGGCGATCGTATTATTCTGAAATCGGATATTGATAACCAGATTGCCGATGCCAAACGGCAGGAAGCAGAATTACCTCCCAACCCCGAGTGCTTCCTCATTCAACAGGTCATCATCAATAAAATGATGGCCATCCAGGCAGAAAAAGACTCACTGCCGGTAAGTGATGAAGAAGTGGAAGCCGAAATTGATAACCGGATCCGTTATTTCATTCAGCAGTATGGTTCCCGGGAGGTGATTGAACAAATTACCGGAAAAACGCTCTACCAGTTCAGGGAAGAAATGAGAGAACCCATCAGAGAAGGGAAACTGGCAACAGCCATGCGGGGCAAAATCATTGAAAACGTAAAAATCACCCCCACTGAGGTGAAGGCTTTTTTTGACCGCATCCCTAAAGACAGCCTTGCTTTTTACGAAACGGAACTGGAAATTGGCGAAATAGTGGTGTATCCCAAAGCCGGCCGTGAAATGGAAGAATATGCACAGGATGAACTGAAAGAATTCAAGCGCATGGTGGAAGCAGGTGAAAAGCGGTTTGAAACCCTCGCCTCTTTGTACACCGACGATCCGGGAAGCAAACAGTCGGGCGGCATGTATGTGCTCAACCGCAGCGACAACCAGTGGGACCCAACCTTTTTTAATACTGCCATGAGCCTGAAAGAAGGCCAGGTATCTCGGGTGATCAAATCCAAATTCGGTTATCACATCATCCAGTGCGTTTCCATCAATGGCGACGAAATCACCATCCGGCATATCCTGAAAGTGCCCCGTATTAATGAAGAAGATATACGCCTGGCCATCAACAAGCTGGATACCGTACGTTCCAAGCTCGTAGCGGGAACCATCAACTTCGGCGAAGCGGTAAGCAAGTACTCCGACGAAGAACAATCAAAATTTACCGGCGGCCGTAAATCCGGACCCGACGGATCTTCCATCATCACCATTGATCAGTTGGAAAAAGATATTGTGGTAATACTGGAACAATTGAAACCCGGCGAATATTCACAACCTGTGGCGTTTACCGAAGAGCGGGGTAAAAAAGGTGTTCGCATCGTTTACCTCATTTCCCGTACCGAACCACACCGGGAAAATCTGAAAGACGATTACAGTAAAATCGCCAGCCGGGCACTGGAAGATAAAAAACAACAACAGCTGGAAAAATGGTTTCAGAAAAATGCCAAAACATTTTACCTGAAAGTAGACCCCGACTACCAGTCCTGCGAACAGGTGAAATTGCTGTTTCCCCAGGCAATTGTAACAAACTGATTGAAAACGAATAAGAAAACCGAAAAGCGCTTTCACATCAAGCATCAGATCTGAAAGCTGCAGTTGTTTCAAACGGATTTCATGTGAGGAATCTTGGGAATGATGGCTGCTCATCATTTTATATAATACCGCCTTTTTCTCCCGGCCAACGAATGGCAATTGCCCCAAGCCAGATTAAAAAACCTTAAAAAGGGAGTCTCTCCGTATAGATACAAATATCTATACAGTTATAGTGTTTACCCCAATTAATCAACTTTCAGTTGGTAAAAGATGTATATAATAGTAAATTGAAATATCGGTTTGCAATGGCTATTTTCCGATTCTATTACCTGATAAACCATAATGAATACATCGCAACAAACTATTTCTGCTTACGAACAAATGTTGGGCAGCAACGAAGCCGATGGCTTTTTGATTACCAACGCATCAGGTGAAATCATATGGTGCAATCATACGATCGAACAAATCAGCGGCTACCCGAAAGAGGAACTAATAGGAAAACGGCCTGGTCAACTGATGCCCGGTCCTGAAACAGATGCAGATGTCTTATCCTATATAAACTCCCGGGTACGAGAAAAAAAGGGGTTTGAATGCGAGGTTCTCAATTATACAAAAACAGGGGCACCCTATTGGGCACATCTCACTGCACTGCCCATTCGCAACAGGAAGGGGGAGCTTACAAACTTTTTCATACAGCAAACAACCACCGAGGGAACATTGCAACAACCAGTCAGCGATGTTTCTCAAAAAGAAGCCTTCCTGGAAGAATATTTTCAATCCCTCCTGCAGCAAACAGATGAGGGCATCCTTTTCACAAATGAGGAGTATAAGGTCGTATACGCCAACAAACAACTGATGTTGCTCTTTGGCCTGGAAACAACACCGGAGACGATTTACGGATTATACTATACAGAAGTTCTTCAACTGGTTGAACCGCTGCTAAAAAACGAAAAAGAAACCATTGCACGCATTAACAAACTTCTTAAACAACCGGATGGAAAACAGAATTCAGTAGTGGAAACCGCTGCCGGTACAGTTCTCAGGCACCAGCACTTCCCCGTTTATCAGAATGAAACCTACAAGGGACATATCTGGCGATTTGAAAATATCACCAACGAAATAACACAACAAAATGTATTGCGTCGGTTAAAGGAACTGATGCAAAAAACAAATGCAGCCGCAAGAATCGGATCATGGGACTTAGATCTTGAAACGGAAACCCTCTATTGGTCAGAAACCACAAAAACCATTCACGAAGTAAACGACGGTTATATTCCCGATGTTCATAAAGCAATTGATTTTTATGAACCCGTTTACAGCAGACCCATCATCATTGAAAAAGTTAAACAATGCATTGAACATGGAATTCCCTTTGAAGAAGATCTTCAGATCATTACGGCAAAGGGGAAAAAACTTTGGGTCAGAAGTATAGGAGCTGCAGAAGTGCATGATCATAAAAACAGGCGCATTTATGGTGCTTTTCAAGATATAGATCAGCAAAAGAAGATGCAGCTTGAACTGGAACAAAAGAAAGAGGAATACAGTTCACTGTTTCATCAAAACCCAAATCCGGTATTTGCATTAGATACGCAGGGCTGCTTCACAGAAATAAATGATGAAGCTTTGAAAATCAGCGGACTTTCAAGAGAACAGGCAATTGGCTTAAATTTTTTATCCTTTGTTCCAACTGAAAAAAAACAAGAGGTTCAGGAATTGTTAAATTGTGTGCTGCAGGGAGAAAAAAAACAATATGAGCTGTGGATTGAAAATGTTTTCAGTAAGCCGGTGGCCATTGAAGTATTAAACCTGCCAATAATTGTAAACAATAAAACAATCGGTGTATACGGCATTCTAAAAGATATTACAGAAAAAAAAGAGTTTGAATTACGACTGAAAGAAAGCAATGATCGATTTGCCCGGGCTGTTGATGGTTCAAATGATTTTATAAGAGAAGTGAATTTTGAAAACCCGAAAAACAATTTTATTTCAGAACGACTGTTTCCTGAGCTCGGCTATCAGCTGCATGAAATTCCAGCAGACTCAGACAGCTTTTATACTTCCCTTATTCATCCGGAAGATCAAATATCAAGGGCTCTTTTACGAAGCGCATACCTGAATGGCATAACACCGATTTACAAAACCGAATTCAGACTAAAACTGGCAAATGGAACATACAGATGGTATAAATCAAGAGCAAAGATCAGCAGAAATGAAAAGGGAGTGCCTGAACGGATGACAGGCTCCATTACCGACATCCATGAAGAAAAAATGCTGCGGGAAGAATTAAAACTTTCCTATTCGCAGCTTATGAAGCAGGAACAGGAATTAAAAGAAGCACTACACATGCAGAGTGCTATGGTAAATGCCCTGCCCGATAAAATTTTGAAAGTAGATGAAGCAGGCATTATTCATTACTTTCATGTGCCAGAAAAAACTATACTTTTTAAAAACCGCTTACCGGTAGTAGGTGATACTATCAGTACTGTAATGTGTGTTGAAACCGGGAGCCTGCTGCTGAAAAATATTGAGGAAAGTATACGAACACAAACTCTGGTCATTTTTGAATTTAAAAAAACAAGCGATAATAACACCTACTACTATGAAGCACGTATTGTACCTGCCGAAAACAAAATGGCACTGGTTATCATCCGTAATATATCTCAAGAAAAACACGCCCAGCTTGAGTCGGCACAAAAGGAATTTAAATACAACAATCTCATTGAAAATATGAAGTTGGGGTTACTTGAAGTAGACAATAATGAAATTATTACACGTGCTCATGATACCTTTTGCAATTTAACCGGCTACAATGAAGAAGAACTTGTTGGCAATAAAGCTTCTGAAATATTTTTACCCGCTGCCCAAAGAGCATTTATGGATCAGGTGGTTGCAAAAAGAAAAGCCGGGATTTCAGACAGCTATGAAATCAGAATGAGAAAAAAATCCGGTGAAATCATTGATGTACTCATTAGCGGTATTCCCATTTATGACAATGAAGGACGATTAACAGGATCGGCAGGGATTCACTATGATATCACACATCAAAAAAGAACGGACAGTTTGCTGGAAGAGAGTATTAAAATAGGCAAAGTTGGAACGTATGAACTGGACCTGATCAACAAGCGTGCAACCTGGAACAGAATCATGTGTGATATCTATGAAACAGAACCAGGTTACTCACCGGTTATTGATGAAATTATGTCGTTTTATCCGGAGGGAGAAAGCATGAACAAAGCGGTAGCTGTGTTTCACAAGCTGTTGAACAGGGAAATGATAAAGTGTGATGAAACTTTTGAAATTGTCACAAAAAAAGGAAACCATAAATGGATAAGAACTATAGCTGAAGTAGAATTTCATGAAAACACAGCTACTCGGGTTGTGGGAATTGTCATTGACATTACTGATGTCATGAAAAGCGAACAGCAACTCAAAGAATATGCCTCCCTGTCTGAAACAATTCTTACCAGTATTACAGACGGATTTTATGTAGTTGACTGTAATTACAGATTATTGTTTGTTAACGACAGCGCCTGTCAATTTGTTGGAAAATCAAGGGAGGAAATGATTGGTAAGAACATCTGGGAATTGTTTCCGATTACCAAAGTATATTTTTACGAGGTTCTGGAGCAGGTACGGAAAAATAAAGAACAACAAACCATTACCGGTAACTATGACTTTGGAAATGGACCTATATGGCTGAACATACTTGTTTATCCTACACGTGATGGCGGTGTTTCTGTTTTATACCGTGATATTTCAGCCGAAAAACAAGCGGAAGAATCCATTAAGAACCTCAATACAAGATACCGTGCTATTTCAACAGCCACCAACCAGATCATATACGAGTGGAATCTTAACAGCCACATTGTTGAATTCAATGAGGTGTTTTATAAAGTAACCGGCTATCAAAACTGTCCGGAAGTTCGCACTTCTGCCTTCAACTTTAGTAAGGTACACCCTGATGATATTACAGCTTTGCAGCAAACGTTAGAGCACAGTCTGAAAAATAAACAACCCGTATGGGAAGCAAGCTACCGGTACCGTGTTGCCAACGGAAGCTACCGGTACATGCACTGCAGGGGCGTTCTGGAATATGATGAGCAAGGAAACCCCGATACTATCCTTGGCACGATTGAAGATAATACCCAACGGGTACGACTGAATGAAAAGTTAGTCAAAGAAAAAGTGAACACCCAACGGAAGATGAACGAAGCTTTTATTATTGCACAGGAAAACGAAAGGGAACTCATTGGGCATGAGCTGCATGACAACGTAAACCAGATACTCACAACAGCAAGCCTGTACATGCAGCTTGCAGAAAGCGAGGCGTTTACTTCAAAGCGTACCATAGACGAGATACACGCACTCATCAGAAAAGCAATTGAAGAAATAAGGGTGTTGAGCCGGCGCCTTACACCACCCAGCCTGAAAGATATTGGATTAACTGTTGCCGTCAAAGACCTGGTCACGCTCCTTGCAAAAGCCTCGACTATCGAGTTCCATTTGCAAATAGACGATTCCCTTAATCTTGAACTCACTAATGAACGAAGTCTTGTGCTCTACCGAATCAGCCAGGAGTTACTGAATAATACAATCAAGTATTCTGAAGCAAAGAATTGCAGTTTACTCTTTGAGAAAACAGATAAAAACCACCTGCGTATTCTTGTGAAAGATGACGGCAAGGGTTTTGACGCACAGCGAACAAAGAAAGGAGTAGGACTCAGCAGTACTGTTGCAAGAGCAGAAGTGTATGGTGGTACGTTTGAAATTGAAAGCAGTCCCGGACAAGGATGTTGCGTTACAGTAGAAATACCCATAATCTAAAACACCCGTTTTTATATGAACCAAATCAAAATCCTTATTATCGATGATCATGCACTGGTTGGACAGGCATGGAAAGTAATTCTGGAAGCAGAGAAGCAATTCATGATTGTTGACGTAGTCAGCAATATGGATACAACCATGGAACTCATTCAAAAAAAAGCCATTGATGTGGTGCTGCTGGATATCAATATGTCGCCCGTCAGCGGGTTTGAAATGGCCGAACTGATAAAAAAATTAAAACCAGGCATAAAAATACTGGCAGTATCTATGCATGATCAGCCCGGGGTTGTACGGAAAATGATCAAATGCGGCGCCAATGGCTTTGTAAGTAAAAATGCAAAAAAAGAAGAGATGACCCAGGCCATATTTGCGATCATGAGCGAAAAACGATTCATCAGCAATGATATCCAGGAAAAAATGGCATATGAATTGATAAATGAACATACAGCTGAAGATTCTAAAAAGAGTCTGACACAACTAACCGAAAAAGAAAAGGAAGTAGTAAAACTGGTTAAAAGTGGTTTTACATCAAAAGAAATTGCTGAAAAGATGAATATTTCTTATAAAACTGTTCAGGTTCACCGGCATAATATTTTAAAAAAATTAAACCAGAGAAATACAGCCAGCTTACTAAGTTTACTAAACGATTCGAATTTTGTATTTTAGCAGTACCCCCGAATCATGAACCCGTGTGCCATGGAAAAAATTAAAATCCTGATAGCTGATGATTTTGCCCCTGTCAGAGAAATCTGGAAACGATTTCTCAGCTCCGACGACCGAATTGAAGTGATTGGAGAATGTGCAAATGGCCAGGAAGCAATTGAACTGGTAGCCAAAGTAAAACCCGACGTGGTTTTGCTGGATATTAATATGACTCCTGTTAACGGCTTTGAAGCAAGTGCTTTTATTAAAGAACATTTCCCATCAGTGAAAGTATTGGGCATTTCGGTTCATAGTGATCATAATTATGTTAAGCGGCTTATGGAGACAGGTGCTAACGGATTTCTGCCCAAATCAGCACAAAAAGAAGAAATGATTCAGGCTATACTACAGGTTTATAAGGGCATGAATTACATTACTGAAGAATTCAGAAATGTAAAGTGAGCTCTTTATGTTAAACAATATCAGAGGGTTTTCAATTAATAATTCAACAAGATAATATATTCGTATTCGCTGCTAGATACTATTATAGATGTCAATCATAGTTAAGCCTATATTTTCAGAATTGTTGTTGAATTCTGTAAGAAATTTATCCATTGCTGCTGTTACATTTGGTATATGCTTCGAATAAAATCCTTTTCCGGAAAGCCAGTTGTAAAAGAAATATGAACCTGGAAATCCGGTATCCTTTCAAAAACAAAAACCCCTTAACTCATGTTGAAAAGCCTGCCTTGCAGGCTTTTTTTGTAGCATGAAAAATGATTTTGAAAATTGCATGTATGTACATATATTTGCAACGTGAAACTCGAGAAAGCCATACAAAGCACAAAGTTCAGGAACGAAACGCACAAAGCCGGACTGAACATCATGTACACTGCCTGGTGGCTCAAAACCAGCATGAGCCGGGAGCTGAAAGAGTTTGGAATTACACAGGAACAATACAATGTCATGCGCATACTCCGGGGGAAAGATCCACAGGAAATGTGCGTGAAAGATATTGCCGGGCGCATGATTGAAAAGAGCTCTAACGTGCCCCGCATCATTGACCGCCTGGTAAGTAAAAAGCTGGTGAAACGATCGACCGATCAAAATGACAAACGCCACACCGTTATGTCGCTTACCGAAAACGGAAAAAAACTGCTGGAGCAAACCACCAAACGCATCAACCAGTTGTTTGATGAACTGATCGAAATGAAAGAAACCGATGCCCTGCAACTGAACCTGTTGCTGGAGCAGATCCGGATCAAAGAAGAATAAAATTTTTTTGAACAAATACGTGTATGTACATGTAATTAAGAGGCATTATGAAAACAATTTTACACAAAGCAGCAACCAGGGGCCACGCCAACCACGGCTGGCTCAACAGTCACCATAGCTTCAGCTTTGGGGGGTATTATGATCCTTCCCGCATCCGGTTTGGCGCCCTGCGGGTACTGAACGATGATTCCGTGGCTGCCGGCATGGGCTTTGGTACCCATCCGCACGATAATATGGAAATCATTTCCATTCCGCTCAGCGGCGATCTCAAGCACCGTGACAGTATGGGCAACGAAGCCATCATCCGCCAGGGCGATATCCAGGTCATGAGCGCCGGTACGGGTATTGCCCATAGTGAAATGAATGCCAACCGTGACCGGGAGGTGAAATTTCTGCAGATCTGGGTCTTTCCCAATCAACAAAACGTAGAGCCCAGGTACGACCAGGTAACACTGGATGCCGCAAAACTGAAAAACAACCTGCTGCAGGTGCTGAGTCCCAACTCCAACGATGAAGGGGTTTGGATTCACCAGGATGCCTGGTTCAGCCTGGGACACTTCGATCAGGGTTTTTCCACCAGCTACCCGTTGCACAACAGTAACAACGGAGTATATGCGTTTGTACTGGAAGGAGAAGTAACGGTTAATGGCATTTCGTTACAGCGCCGTGACGGACTCGGCATCAGCGAAACAGCAACACTCAGCATTGTGGCAGATACCGATGCACAACTGCTGCTGATGGAAGTGCCAATGGCATAACAAACAAGTCACTCATTTTTCATTCATAACATCAAAAATCAATACAGAAATGGCAACGTACAAAATTGACGCCGCACACAGCGAAATCCTCTTTAAGGTAAAACACCTCATGATCACCACCGTTACCGGTCAGTTCAAAACCTTTGATGCCGAGCTTACAGCAGCTGCTGAAGACTTCAGCGATGCACAGGTGAGCTTTAGTGCCGACATCAACAGCATTGACACACGCAACGAGCAGCGGGATGGTCACCTGAAAAGCGACGATTTCTTCAACGCCGAAACCTATCCCCAGCTGACGTTCACTTCCTCTTCTTTCAGCAAAGCCGGAGAAGGTTATGTACTGAAAGGCGACCTCACCATCCGTGATGTAACCAAGCCAGTGGAGCTGAACGCTTCTTACAACGGTTTGATGGTGGATCCCTGGGGACAAACCAAAGTGGGTTTTGAAGCAGAAGGAACCATCAAGCGCAAGGAATTCGGACTGAGCTGGGATGCTGTTACAGAAGCAGGCGGTGTAGTGGTGAGCGATGACGTGAAGCTGCTCCTCAACATACAGTTCATCAAGCAATAAACAGAATATTCTTCAAAACAAAGAATCAATGAAATCAATCAGGTACATCAGAAAAGCGGCGCCGCCTCACATGGTGGGCGATGGCTTTAAAGTAAAAGGCTATATCCGCTCCGATATATGGAAGGACCTCAGCCCTTTTCTGATGCTTGATTATGTGGCGCCCTGGCAACTGCTGCCCACCCATCATCCCCGTGGGGTGGATGTGCACCCGCACAAAGGTTTTGAAACGGTAAGCATTTTGTGGGAAGGTGCCCTGGCACATGAAGACAGCAGTGGTGGCAAAGGAAAACTGTTTGCCGGCGATGTGCAATGGATGACCGCCGGTTCGGGTATTCTGCACAAAGAATTTCATGAAGAGGAATTCAGTCGCACCGGTGGTGTATTGCACTCGGCCCAGTTATGGCTCAACCTGCCGGCCCGTTACAAAAACACAGCACCTGCCTATCAAGATATTGCTGCTTCGGCAATTCCACGGGTGGAATTAGCCGAAGGGAAAGGTCTCATCCGTGTGATTGCCGGCGAACTGAATGGAGTAAAAGGACCTGCCCGAACCTTTACCCGCATAAACATCTTTGATGTGGTGGCCAAGGCCGATGCAGCAGTTGAACTGAAAGTACCTGCCGGCGATAACACTGCCATCCTTGTGCTGAAGGGAACAGTACTGTTCAACAGTGAACAGGTGGGCAGAGAAGATGACCTGGTGGTGTTTGAACAGGAGGAGTCAATAATAACCGTACATACCAACAACGAAACCCATTTGTTGCTGTTGAGCGGTGAACCCATTGACGAACCCATTGCTGCATACGGTCCGTTTGTAATGAACACCCAGGAAGAAATTCAGGAAGCGCTGGCGCAGTGGAAAGCCGGTACCTTTGGCACTTTAAGCTGAATATATGGTCACCTCTTTCATCGAAACAGAACTTTACCGCATCACGCATACCAACGGCCGGCATACGTTTTATGCCGATGAGCCGGAAGATGTGGGAGGCAAAGACAGCGCTCCTTCGCCCGATGAGTTGCTGGAAGCAGCCCTCGCCAGTTGTACCCTGGCCACGCTGCGGATGTATACCAATCACAAAGGCTGGAACGTTGGTCGCATCGAAGTACGGGTTTCGCTGGAACGGAAAGACGGGCAAACCATCATCACCCGGGAGCTGCAGCTGGAGCATCCGGTTCCGGAAGAGCAACAGGGCAGGTTGATCCAGGTGGCCAAGGCTTGTCCCGTATCCAAAACGCTGGCAGGAAGCATTCAGCTCGACGTAACCATACAGTAAACACAAGCGCAATGGCACAACTACTTTTCCCCGCCAACGAACGGGGACTGAAAGATATCGGGTGGCTGAAAAGTCATTTCACCTTTTCCTTTTCTTCGTATTGCAATCCGCAACGCAACGGCTTCGGCCTGCTGAAAGCGTTCAATGACGACTTTGTGGAAGCAGGTAAGGGTTTTGGGCTACACCCCCACCAGAACATGGAAATCATCAGCATCCTGCTCAAAGGCCGCATGAACCATAAAGACTCCCTGGGCTATAGCGAAGAACTGGATGCCGGCTGGGTGCAGATCATGAGCGCCGGCAGCGGACTGCGGCACGAGGAATACAATATCGGCACAGAAGAAGTCAACTTTCTGCAGATCTGGATCGAACCCAAACTGCAAAACATCAACCCCCGGTACCAGCGCCGCTACTTTCCCAAAGAAAAGCGGCACAATCAGCTGGTGACCATCATCAGCAACGAAGAAGGAACGCAGCACTGCTGGATCAACCAGAATGCAAAGCTCAGCCTCGGCTGGTTGGAGCAAGGAAAGGAAATCACGTATCAACTCCATCCACTCAACAAAGCGGTTTTCATTTTTGTTATAGAGGGGAAATTAACAGCAAACAACCAGGAATTAAACACAAGAGATGCGGCCGGTTTCTGGGAAACAGACCGCATCCACATTCAAACAACCACCGAAACGGAGTTTCTGATCATTGAAACACCCATAAACCATTGAAGATTATGAATATTGAAATACTATCGGGCAGCCCCCGTACCGAAAGCGTCACACACCGGGTTGCCTTGTTTTTACAACAACACCTGCGGGCAAACACCGATCACCAGGTAGGCATACTGGATGTGCGGGAATGGGATCTGCCCCTGCTGCAGGACGTATTTACCTCTGTGGAAACAACCCCCGACCGGTTCAAGCCCCTCAGTCAGCGCATCTTCGATGCACAGGCCTTTATTTTAGTTACCCCCGAATACAACGGCAGTTACACACCGGCCCTGAAAAACCTGCTCGATCACTATCCCAAACAGCAGCACAAAGCCTTTGGTATTGCAACCGCCAGTCCGGGCCCTATGGGCGGCATGCGGGCTACGCAGCAAATGCAACTGCTCATCAATGCGCTGTTTGGCATTGCCAGTCCGTACATGCTGGTAGTGGGCGGCGTTGATAAAAAATTTGATGCCGCAGGCAACCTGATTGATCCCGCCTACCAAAAAGCCATTGATACCTTTACCAAAGAATTTTTGTGGCTGGCGGAGCGGTTGCATCCGGTGCATGAAGTAGCTGGCTTATAAGCCGGCATCTAAGGGAGAGGAAAAGACCAAAAAGGTAAACCGCTCTTACGTATTTGATAAAAAAATCTCCTAAAGGTGGCCTACATTTGCGGCTCAAAGGTTTTTCAAACGGCTCTTACTTCATTATCATGAGCGACGAAATCAAACACGAATGCGGCCTGGCCTTCATTCGTTTGCGCAAACCCCTTTCGCACTACCTTAAAACGCAGGGATCGGCTGTGTACGGCCTCAACAAGCTGTACCTGCTCATGGAAAAGCAGCACAACCGGGGACAGGACGGCGCCGGTATTGCCACTGTAAAGCTGGATGTGGAGCCGGGTTACCCGTTTCTGCACCGCATCCGCAGCAGCAACAACCAGCCCATTGCCGATCTGTTCTTTAAAATTGGCCAGGAAGTTACCGAACTCGAAAAATACCTGCCCGATATCAAACACCACCCGGGTTTACTGAAGGGGCACCTGCCCTACCTGGGCGAAGTAATGCTGGGCCACCTGCGCTACGGCACCCAGGGCAAAAACAACGTTGAATTCTGCCATCCTTTCATCAAACGAAATACACACCCTTCCCGCAACCTGGCCCTGGCCGGCAACTTCAATCTCGTCAATACAGAAGAGTTATTTGCCCTGATAAATATTGACCCCGGTGAGTTTCAGAAACAAAGCGACCTCGCCGCCATGATGGAAGTGGTGCATCATTTCCTGGTGAAGGAAGATGAGCAACACCCCAACAGCCCCAACATCAACAATGTCTTGAAAAAAGCAGCCCCGCTCTTCGATGGTGGTTTTACCGTGGGTGGCATGACGGGCAACGGCACCAGCTTTGTGCTGCGGGATGCACACGGCATCCGCCCGGCTTACTACTACATCAACGACGATGTGATTGTGGCGGCCAGCGAACGGGCGGCCATCCGCACCACCTTCAACGTAGGTGAAAATGAAGTGCTGGAACTGATGCCCGGACAGGCGCTCATTACCGAGCCCGACGGACATTACCATATTGAGCAGATCCTCGAACCGAAAGAACGCAGGGCCTGCTCCTTTGAACGCATTTACTTCAGCCGGGGCAGCGATGAAAAAATTTACCGGGAACGTATCACCCTCGGGCACAAACTCAGCAAGCGGGTGCTGGAGCATATTGATTATGACCTCAAGAATACCATCTTCTCCTATATTCCCAATACCGCTGAAGTGGCATTCTTCGGACTGGTAAAGGGTATGGAAGATTACCTCAACCAGATCAAGGTACAGCGCATCATGAGCTGGAATGGTGAGTTTGATGAGGAGAAGCTAACGGAAATGATCACCCGTAAAATTCGACAGGAAAAAATTGCCATCAAAGATGTGAAGCTGCGCACCTTCATTACCGAAGACAGCAGCCGCAACGAAATGGTGCAGCACGTGTACGATGTCACCTACGGCACCATCCGTGATTACCAGGATACCCTTGTGGTGATTGATGATTCCATTGTGCGGGGCACCACACTCAAAGAAAGCATTGTGCGCATGCTGGGCCGCCTGAAGCCCAAAAAGATCATCATCGTTTCATCGGCGCCGCAGATCCGCTACCCCGATTGCTATGGCATTGACATGAGCAAGCTGGGCGATTTTGTGGCCTTCCGGGCGGCCATTCAGCTGCTGCAGGAACGTGGGATGGGCGACCTCATCCAGGAGGTGCAGGACACCATCAAAGAACTGAGCCGCAACAACCAACTGCATACCGAAAATGTGGTACGCCGCATTTACAAGCCCTTCACCACGGAAGAAATCAGCGATAAAATTGCGGAACTCATCACACCCAAAGACTTTACAATACCGGTACAAGTAATCTATCAAAATATTGAGGACCTGCACGCCAGTTGTCCCACCAACACCGGCGACTGGTACTTTACCGGCAACTATCCCACTCCGGGTGGGAACAAGGTGTGCAACAAGGCTTTACTCAATTACCTGGAAGGAAAAAATGTACGTGGATATTAATAATTGCAGGTTTTGGCAGGTTTTGGCAGCATTTTTGTATGATTTTACTACCGTCTTTAAAATCTATATTGGAACCTGTACCAACGTCATCATCGCCGGATTTTTCCGGCGTTTTTTATTTCAGGCCTTAAAAAACAACATCTTTACAGTATGAAAACCCTCTTACTCATCCGCCATGCTAAAAGCAGCTGGGCCAACCCCCATCAATCTGATTTTGAACGGCCGCTCAACGAACGGGGTCTGCACGATGCACCCCTGATGGCCGGCCGTCTGCAAAAGCACAAGCTGCGGCCCGATCTGTTCATCAGCAGTACGGCCATCCGGGCCCGCCAAACCGCCAGCCTGATGGCGCTGGAATGGGAACAGAAGCAACAACCTTCCATTGCCTGGGCAGAACAACTATATTTAGCGTCGCCTGAAGTAATTGAGGAAACGCTTTGCGAAATGAACAATCAGTACAACTGCGTGGCGCTGGTGGCACACAATCCCGGTATTACCGATTATGCCAACAGGCTCACACAGGTGCGAATTGACAATATGCCTACCTGTTCTGTTTTTGCCGTGCTGATACATGCCAACAGCTGGAAAGACATAGCAACAGCAAAAAAAGAATTTCTATTGTTTGATTACCCGAAAAATAAATAGGACGAGGCTCAGGGTTTGTCGAAGTATAGCTCCTGCGTGGGTGTAAATTTATCATTCGCCAGGCGGATACGAAGTGGCCCAACGAGTACAATATCCCATTCACGGCTTAACAAGGCCGCCTGGAACGTAGGTGCATTGATGTTGAGGTTGAATTTTTTGGTATTTACGTTTTCACTCCAGGTACCCGACAGTTGTGTGGTTCCGTTCGTGATTAATACCGTACTGTCGGCCCGGAAGGTAAACAACCAGTTGGTGTAAAGAGAAGTCAGATTATTGCTGTTATCACGCAGTAAACCCACTTTCCATTCGTTTTGCAGCAACACACTCGTCATAGGTGGAACGTCCTGCGGCTTTCTGCAGGAGGTTAGTACCACAGGTACCAGCAATAAGGCAATTAAGATTTTCTTCATAGTAAGGAATTTTCAGACGCTAAGATACTGTGTTTTAGACAGGAACGAAAAAGCCGGCGCATTGGTATGTGCCGGCTTTCCGATTTTTTAGAATCATCTATCAGGGCTGTAATCCAAACTTCTGCTTGTAGCGTTCATACAATTGCGTATGCTTGTTCTCCAGGCTTACCTGTCGGCCCTGGATAAACGCATGGGTGATGATGCTCGTACGCATATCGAGAATATCGCCAACAGAAATCACAATATTGGCATCTTTACCGGGCTCAAGGGAACCAGTGTGCTGCTCAATGCCCAGAATTTTTGCTGCATGGAGCGTAATGGCGCTGAGAGCGGCTTCTTTACCCATACCATAAGCGGCAGCTGTACCGGCATTGAAAGCAAGGTTGCGGCCACGGGTCTGACCGTCTTCATCATTAATAGCCACCAGTACACCGGCTTTGTGCAGAATGGCCGCTGTTTTGTAAGGAAGATCCACATCATCGTCCTGGGTGGTGGGCAAACTATGTTGCTGGCTCAGAATCACCGCCAGGTTGTTTTGTTTCAGCAGGTCGGCAATCTGCCAGCTTTCGCTGCCGCCCACAATCACCACTTCAAAACCAAACTCTTTTGCAAAATCAATAGCCACGAGTATTTCCTTCACCAGGTCGCAGTGTACAAACAGTTTTTGTTTTTTCTCAAACAGGCGGCGGGTGGCTTCAAACTTGAGGTTGATTTTCTCCGGTTTTGCTTGTGCAATGTAGGCCTTGGCTTCCCGGAAAAACTGTTTCACTTCTTCAATACGGCCCAGTCCTTCCCGCACCACATCGGTCGGCTGACGGCTGTCGGTACCGGTAAATGCAAAGAGATTGGGACGGGCTACCAGGCTGGGCATATAAAAGTGCATGCGGCCGTCTTTATCGTAAGCAGCGTCTTCCCAGTTCCAGGCATCGAGCTGTACCACAGAAGAGGAACCGCTGATGAGTCCGCCCTGCGGCACTACATTCGCCAACAGGATTCCGTTGTATTTTAACGTATTGATCACTTTGGAGTCGGTGTTGTAGGCAACAATGGAACGGATAGAAGGATTGATCGTACCCACTTCGGTATGATCAATGGTGGCCCGAACGCTGTTCACCTCCACCAGGCCCAGCTGGGAATGGGAGAGAATAAGTCCCGGGTACACATGTTTCCCTTTGGCATCAAACACCTTTACCTCACCGGCAGGTATGGCAATAGTCGTACCCACTTCCACAATTTTTCCATTGTTGATTTTGATGGTGGCATTTTCCAGCACCTGTCCGTTCCCCACATGCACGGTTCCGTTTGTAATAAACTGCAGTCCTTTGTATTCCTTCGCCGGGTACACCGTTTCCTGGGCTGTAGCAGCCAGGGTGGCGATAAAAAGTGTCAGTAGTTGAATGATCTTCTTCATGTGAAATAATTTAGTTGTTACCATTCAGGTTCAGTTCATCAGCATCAATCACGAACAAACCATGCTTGTGATTGTGATCGCTGCAGGTGTGCATGATTTCCATACTGGGCGCAAAGGGTACGGTGGGTGCTCCCATGCGTTTTTCACCTGTCATGCGTGCAATCAACCGGGCCCGTTCTTTTGCGATTTGTATCCGCAACTGGGTATCTTTTTCCCGGTCGTAGTACACAATCCCATCCACAATGGTGTGCATCGCCATCGCATAAACACTCAGCGGGTGATCGCTCCACAACACCACATCTGCATCTTTCCCTACACGGATACTGCCCACCCGGTCGTCGACATGTAGCATAATAGCCGGATTGAGCGTTACCATTTTCAACGCATCTTCCTCACTCATGCCGCCGTATTTAATACTCTTGGCCGCTTCGTGATTGAGGCGGCGGGCCATTTCTGCATCATCGGAATTGATGGCTACATTCAGTCCCATGCGGTGCATGAGCGAAGCGTTGAACGGAATGGCATCCACCACTTCCATTTTATAATTCCACCAATCCGAGAACGTGGAAACGGCAGCTCCGTGCTGTTTCATTTTATCGGCCACCTTATATCCCTCGAGGATATGCGTGAAGGTGTTGAGGGTAAAGCCGAATTGCTCGGCCACCCGCATCATATCGGTGATTTCACTCTGCACATAGCTGTGGCAGGTGATGAAACGTTTTTTGTTCATGATTTCCACCAGCGCTTCCAGCTCCAGGTCACGGCGGGGAGCGGTTACTTTGGGATTTTTCTTCCGCTCGGCTTCGTATTTCTGCCAGGCCGCTTCATATTCTTTGGCACGGGTAAACGCATCGAACAACAACTGGCTAACACCCATGCGTGAATCGGGGAAGCGGTTGCTTTGTTGCGAAGAAGAACGTTTTACGTTTTCACCGAGGGCAAACTTGATGAAGCCGGTCCATCCTTCAAACTTCAACTGTTCGGCATTGACGCCCCAGCGCAGTTTGATGAGTTGTGTTTGCCCGCCAATGGTGTTCGCCGAACCATGCAGGATGTGCGACGTGGTGACACCACCGCTGAGCTGGCGGTAAATATTGATATCATCGGGGTTGAGGTTGTCCTGGATCCGTACTTCTGAGGTCACACTTTGTCCGCCCTCGTTGATGGAAGCAGCAGCAATATGCGAGTGTTCATCAATCAAGCCGGCGGTGAGATGTTTGCCGGTACCGTCAATAACTCGGGCACCAGGCTCGGACAGATTTTTACCGATGGCCGCAATTTTTCCATTCTTCAGCAGCACATCGGTGTTCTGCAGAATCCCTTCTTTTTCGTTGGTCCAAACCGTTGCGTTCTTAATCAGAATTGTTTCCTGTTTCGGTAATTCTTCAAATCCGTATCCATTAAACGGATACATCAGTTTTCCCATAGCGGGGAGCGGACGTGTACGGGTGCTGTCTGTCTTGGTTTCACCTGCCTTGCTGAAGGTGGCTGTCCACGTAAAGCGGTTGCCGTTGGCATCATCGCCCAAACCACTCCACACCTGCTCATTGGCAATACCGCTGAGGCGGATGTTGTTGCGGCTGCCCTTTGCTTCGGGGAAGCTGAGTTTCACCTGCTTCCCATCGTAGCTGAAGCGTGCGGTGAGCGTGTCTTTGGCCAGTACCGAGGCGGTGCTGTTGTTTTTTACATCTACTGTGTATGATTTTACACCTGAGGGATGATTCACTGTTACGGTGTACCATCCTTTCACTTCCTGCCAGCTTTCTTCTTTCACCCCGTATTTCTGTCCCTGGATCCAGTTGTGCAGAATCGCTGTCCGCTCCTGGAACAAGGGTCCGTTGGTAATAATGAAATTGGCAAGTTTACCCGGCTCCAGGCTTCCCACTTTATCATAAATGCCGAGAGCATTCGCAGGTACTTTTGTGAGGGCATCCATTGCTTTGGCTTCGCTCAAACCATACTGCAGGGCTTTGCGGAGGTTGGCCCAGAACTGTTTGGGATCACGCAAGTCAGAAACAGTCAGACAAAAATTGATGCCTGCTTTTTCAAACAGGGCAGCCAGGGAGGGTGCCATTTCCCAGTGCTTCATATCCTGGAGCGACACAAAGCGGGCATCGTTGGGATCGTCTACATCCATCGCTGCCGGAAAATTCAGCGGCAGAATGAATGTACCCTTTGTGGCAGCCATTTCATTGATACGTTGGTATTCATTTCCGCCGGCTTTGAAAATATATTGTACGCCAAATTCATCGCCAATACGATCGGCCCGCAGCACGTTCCATTTATCGTTGGCTTCAAAAATCTGGGGAAGTGTTTGTTGTTCATTCCACAGGCGGAGGGTGAGGTTCACTCCTTCTGCAAGTGGATTGGATTTGTACCAGGCTGCATCGAGGAAGGTTTGGCGCAGCAGGGCAATACTGCCCATGAGCGAACCCGGGTACGATTGAGTGGAGGTTCCTTTATTGAACGAATAATGCGCCGAAGCTTTGTCTTTAAGTACCACCAGGTTTTCTTCTGCATTGGCGAAGGTGATCACAGCACCGGTGCCACGGGCAATTCCATCCCGATGGTGAATAAGCGCTGTACCAAAACCCAGATCCCGCCAGGTTTTTGCCTTGGCATCATCCACTGCAAACTGGGTGGCAGCATCCACATCAGTGCGGATGGTCTGGTTCCAGCCAAAGGGACCTTTCTGATTCGAAACAAATTGCAGCGGGGCCCCGAAGTTGAAGCGGCCCTGCTGGCGGGCAACTGCAGGCAATCCGTAATCTGCATAAAGGTCGATCAGGGATGGATAGATGTACTTACCGGCACAATCCACCACCACGGCTTCAGCGGGCACTTTTACACTGGTGCCCACCGCTACAATGCGTCCTTCTTTGATCAGCAGCGTGGCATTGGTTAAGGTGGAACCGGAATGCTGCACAATGGTGGCATTCGTGAACGCATACAGTCCGCTCCGGTTATCGGCTACGTCGTTTACAGGAAATGTTTCCTGGGCGTTGGCTGCTGCGGCAAGCAATAGCCAACAGAAGAAAACAAGTTTTCTCATGTTGCAGAAAGTTTGATGTGAAAAGAAGCTTCAAATTAAGTGAATTCTATCAGCCCGGTGCCTGAAATGGATGAGCGGCAAGCAAAGCAGCTGCGCCCGATTACTCCTGTTTCAACGATGGCCCAACAAAAAGCCGCCTCTGCTTTTGCAGAAACGGCTTTGCATATTACAGGACCTAATGACCTCAGGCTGTTACCAATTCGTCGGTTCCTGTAACCACAGGATTACCGGTGTTGGCCCACTCGCTGAAACCACCTGTATAATTCTTCACCTTTACACCATGCTTTGCAAGAACAGAAGCCGCAATCGAAGAACGGTCGCCTGCCTGGCAATGTATGACTACCTGCTTAGAGGCGTCAATTTTATCCAGATTCTTACCAATTTTACCTACAAACAAATTGATCGCACCATCAACGTGACCGGCTTTGTATTCTGCTGCGCCACGTACATCCACCACCTGCACATCTTCTTTACCAACCAGTTGTTTGAATTCATCCAGGCCAATATCATCCCGTTCTTCCAGGTGATTGCCCAATTCTGTCCAAACGGTTACGCCTGCCACATAGCCATAAATAGTATCCAGGCCAATGCGCATGAGTTTGCGGGTGATATCTTCCATCTGCTCCGGAGCAGCCACCAGGATAAAGGGCTCGTTGTACTCCAGGAACCAGCCGGCCCAGGTAGCCAGTGAATTGTTATTCTGAATATTGATACTACCGGGAATGAAACCGGCGGCAAATTCCGTTTTAGTACGGGTGTCAATCACCTTCACCCCTTTGTCGTATGCTTCCTTAAATTCGGCTGCACCGAGTTGCTTATGCTGGGGAACTTCGGTGAGCAGCGGACGGTTCACCTTGTTCAGCTTTTTCATCATCGCAAAATACTTCGGCGGCTCGGGCTGATCTTCCAGCAGGAATTTCACAAAGCCGGTTTCGTCTTTGCTGTACTGGAAGGCCCAGTTACGCACTTTTTCATACCCAACTGTGGAGCTGGGCACGGCACCCAATGCTTTTCCGCAGGCGCTGCCGGCACCATGACCGGGCCATACCTGGATATAATCGGACAAGGCGTTAAAGCGGTTGATGGATTTATACATTTCATGTGCACCGGCCTCTTTGGTTCCCACCATTCCGGCGGCTTCTTCCAGCAGGTCGGGGCGGCCAATATCGCCAACAAACACAAAATCACCGGTGAACAGCATAACAGGCTCGGGACTGGCCGGTGTATCGGTCAGCAAAAAGCTGATACTTTCTGGGGTATGACCGGGGGTATGCAACACTTCAAATTTGAGGTTGCCCACCATAAACGTGGAACCATCTTTCAGCCCAACATGCTCAAATTCATACTCCCAACCCGGACCGCCTTCATCACTCAAATACAATTTGGCACCGGTGAGTGCTGCCAGTTCCCGGCTGCCAGACAGAAAATCAGCATGGATATGGGTTTCAGCCACATGCGTGATATTCATTTTGTTTTGTTTGGCAATTTCCAGGTAGGTATCCACATCCCGCTTGGGGTCAATTACAATGGCCACACCTGCTTTCTGGCAACCAATAAAATAACTGGCTTGTGCCAGCGACTTGTCATACACGTGTTGAAAAAACATAGTTTGTTTTTTTAAGATGATACGTTTTGTTTACAACTGTTGCTCAATTTACAGTACCGAACAACAGACTGCAAATATCTAACCAGTTGAATCGGCTTCCAGTAACCTATGTCACAATGGCCGTAACGGCAAAAAAAAGGCCCGCCGAAGCGGGCCGTACAGGTAAACCGAGTAACCGGACAACAAGATGCCGGATGGTTTTTCAATCCACTTATTTTGAAATGCTGTAACGAAGCAGAAATTCGTGACCAAACAAGCCACCGTATACGGTTTGTACAGGCCGTTGGTACACATCAAAGGAATACCCGATGTTGAAATTTTTACCGACGTTCACCCCTGCAGAAAGCATCACCTGCTGTTTCCAGCGCCAGGCAGCTCCCCACCAGAAAACGTTTTTGTGCTCAACCCGCACACCGGTTTGCACTTCGGTTGGGGCATTGGGCAGGTAAATCACTAACACATTGGGTCGAATGACTGTTTCGGCATCTGTTTGCCAGTTGTAAGATCCGTGAAAATAATAATGACGGTACAGGCGGGCTTGTGCACTGGTGCTGAGGTTGCCCTCATAAAAATTGAGTTTGCTCTGCAGTAATTGTGAAACAGAAGCCCCGATCTGGAATTTTTTGTTGGTATAAGACATACCAAATCCGGCATCGGCCTTGAGGCGGTTATTGGCAGCCCCGATCGCCGGATCATTCCCAAGCTGGTCTGAGAGCTCACTTTTGTTAATGGAAAACTGCTGAAAGCGGCCTTCAATACCCAAAGAAAAATTACCATCATCGCCCACCGGTATGTGCTTGGCAACAGCCAGCTGCAGGCCGGTACGGGAAGTAGGTCCTGTTTTATCGCTATAGAGATAACCACCCAGCCCAAGTTTTTGATCTGGCAAATCAAACGAGCCAAAAACAGTGGCCGTACGGGGAGCACCACTGATACCGTTCCATTGTGTACGGTATGTAGCCCCGATCATTTTTGAATAATTCACACCGGCAGTGGATGGGTTGTGCAATACACCCTGCATATCATACAACGAAGAAGTTTGTAATTGCTGGGCGCCTGCCTGGAAAGCCAAACATACCGTGAGGAGCGCCATGACTATCTTTTTCATATTCAGATTCATTTGAATTTGCGTTAACGAAGAATGGTTACATCACCGGTGAGCAGCGATACCGTACCGCTGATCAGGTAGTAGGATACAGAATAATAATACGTACCGTCGGGAATTGCTTTTCCTTTGAAGGTTCCGTCCCAATCGTTCTGGTAGTTGTCGTTTTTGTACACGATGATACCGGAACGGTTGAAAACGGTTACGGCCACTCTTGTAACGCAGGCCGTTCCATCGGTAACCACCCAGCGGTCATTCACACCATCGCCGTTGGGCGTAAAGGCTTTCATTACCTTGGCGCAATACGGAATAACGGTAACTGTTGCCTGATCGGTGGAAGTACAATTATCCCTGTTGCGAACGGTGATGGTATACGTTGTGGTATTTGCAGGCTTCACCACCGGGGTAAAGGTATTGCCGCCGGTAACATTCACATTCGGCGCCCATTGAATCGAAGTGGTATTGGTGCGGTCGCCATTTCCGTTCAGCATAACGCTGGTACCCGCAAGGATGGTTTTGTCTTCACCCGCAGTTACAAACGGATTGGGACGGATGCCAACCGTAGCAGTAGCTGTTGCGGTACAACCGTTCAGGGTTGCTGTTACAGTATATTGTACCGGAGCAGTTGGTGTAGCCACGGGGTTACTGATGTTGGCAGCCGATAGATTAGAAGCAGGCGCCCAGGCAAAGCTGGCACCCTGGGTAGCTGTTGCACGTAAGGGAACAGGTGCACCGGAGCAGACAGAAGTATCGGCAGGACTCACGGCCACGGTCAGGTTGTTGATAAAGCCAACCTGTGCCGGCAACGAATCGAGGTTACAATAAGCATCACGGATATACACGGTACGTGCCCCCTGCGTTAAACCGGAGAATACGTTGGACGGCTGGTAGGTAACCCCGTTAATGCTGTAAGAATATGGTCTGATACCTCCATTGGCTGTTACGGTAATGCTTCCGCCATTCGGGTTGGTACAGGAGGCATTTGTTACTGTTACGGAACTTGTAACATTCAGCAACGTAGTGTCGCCATATTCCATCATGGTTCCGTTTGCACGTGGCACAGAAATACCGGTTACAAACAAGAGCCTGTTTTCCATAGCTACTGAAGGCGCTACTTTGGAAGGCGCAAAACCAAGGGTTTCAAAAATATTAGTGGCAGGAGCGATATCTTTTACCCAGGTAGCACCACCATTCGTTGTTTTAAAAAGATTGTTGCCAGACGTTACATAACCATTGTTGCCATCATGCATGCGCAGACCCACAATGTTTCCGGGAGAATCGGTTGCAATATTTCCGGTAATATCCTGCCAGGTGGCACCGCCATCGGTGGTTTTATATACACGGCGCACACCGGTGTTGGTGAACATATTACCAATGACAACCACTGTATTTTCATCCAGCGCCTGAATTTCCTGGTAGGTAACAAACGCACTGGCGAAGCCGGTTGGAGCGTTGTTCAAAGAAGGGAACGGACTGATATTCGTCCAGGTAACACCGCCATCGGTAGTTTTATATACTGCATTGCGGGAACCGGCAATGTATCCAACCTGACGGTTGGCAAAACTCATGCGGCTGATGCGGGGAGAAGTGGTGCCCACCGGAAAACCACCCACCTGCTGCCAGGTAGCACCACCGTCAACAGAACGAAGTACAGATGAAGTGCGGTTGGCTGCAGGAACAGAAAAAGCACTGTAAGCAACAGCCCAGATGGTATCATTTCCAATGGCAGCCACATCATCAATCTGCAGGTTGGCATTGGCATACAATGGATCCAGTGTGGTGCCCTTATCGGTTGTAATGTACAAGGTTCCGGCATTGGTAGTAAGGTAGGCACGGCCGGGACTTACGTAGGAAATACCGGTAATACTGATATTCAGATTCGCAAAATCGGCACGTCGTTTATCCTGCCAGGTTTTTCCGCCGTCTTCTGTAACAGTAATAGATGCGCCGCCTACCGCAATTCCATTATCACAATCAGGAAAGTCAATATCTACAGATGTTAACGCTACGGGGTTGGTCTTGTAGGTACTGGCCCACCGACCACCAGGTATGGAATCAGAAACCACACCGTTATCGCCGCCCGCTACAAAGCGGCCGGTGGGTGTAATTTCCAACACCCAGGTGGTGAAGGTGCTGAAATTTTCGCCTGTGGGCAAACTGCGCTCTTGTACCCAGTTTCTGCCGGTATCAATGGATGTCCAGATACGGTTTTCCGGAGCAAAAGTACTGGAGCCAGACGTAGCAAACAGTTTTCCATTAGCAGCTCTTACAATTACGTAAGGATTGGATGCATTCAGCACTTGCGGGCTAGGTATGGAAGGCCCGGCTTGCGGACCCTGTGTGGGGGGAAATGGAAAATTGAGCAGCTGATACCGGCCCTTTTCAAAAGCAGAAGGAAGGTTGATGTTCCGGGTACTGTCGTTCACACCGGTCATCACCTTCACCACAACATTGTTATTAAACGACATCAATACTACCGTAGAGTCGTTGATGATATTCATCGCCCTGAATTGCTGCGACTGTGGCGTTATGGTACCATATAAGGTAGTACAGGCGATGGTATTGTTATTAATTCCCGTATACCCTAAGCGTTCTTTACTCAACGAATAATCGGTAAGTACTCCATTTTTTACCTTCCAGAGTAAAGACGCATTGTTAGAACCGGTAGTAACAGTTGTAGTAGCAGCAGTACAGTTGGCATTGGCACGGGTTATGGGAATAAAGATGCTGCTGCCACTACCAGAAACATAGCCGGTGCTTTCATCCAGGAACTCAATCCGAAAAATTTCCTTGCCCTTGGCATTGATATCCAGATCAATGGGGGCCAGGTTGGGGTTGTTGATATAGCCCACCCTTGTTTTACCCCCGATGGGTGCACTGATGGAGTCCCAGGAGGCACCACCATTGCGGGTAACATATAATTTGGGAATGGAATCAGATGTATTCCATTGTCCGCCGATATAGCCTGTATTTTCATTTACAAACCAAACGGCATTGATATTACGACTGTTATTAAAAAGAGGTGTGGTTACAAACGACCAGGTGGCACCTCCGTCTGTGGTTTTGGCCATCATACCCGAGTTGCCCACCACATAGGCTGTTCCGGATGTTATAAAGTGAACATCATTAAGGGTGGTAACAGTTACCTGACCAGCAGCATTCACATAGGTAAGCGGACCATAGATCCATGATTTGCCACCATCTCTCGTATAGGAAAGTCCTCCGGCTCCTACTGCAATTCCCCGGTTGTCATCAAAAAAATCAAGGTCGAGAATTGTAAAGCCGAATTGCCTGGGATTACTATATCGCCAGTTGGTGGTGTTGAATGTAGTTTGCGCTTGTACAATCAACGTAAAGAGGGAAAATGAAAGCAGCAGCAGAAAACGCTGCGTTTTCCCAAAGCAGAAGTTGGTCATTTTGCTTAGTTTAAAGAAGATAAAATCTAAAATCGGGACAAGGTTAACACAGAACTATTTGATAATTTGTAGAATTAATTCTACTAAGCCTGTTCCTTAAAAATCTGAATATTGGCTCCTGTTGCATGAAGCGTTGTGTGCTTTTCATATCCATTTCCATGCTGCTGTTGGCTCTTTTACCAGCTGAAGCACAGGATAAGTCCAACCGGGGAAAAGAGTTCTGGCTGGGATACGGCTATTGCTGGACCTTTGATTTTGAGCCCCCCACCAATACCCAGGATCTTGTGTTATACCTGAGTACCGATGCCCCTGCCAGAGTAACGGTATCGGTTACGAACACCACGTGGAGTCAAACGGTTAATATTCCGGCCAACACTGTTAACGCTGCCGTTATCATTCCCAAATCAGGAGTTGCCGATGCCCGTATGTTTACGGAAGGAACCTTTGACCGGGCCATACATATTGTAAGTGATACCCCGATTGTAGCCTATGCCCATGTGTACAACACACAGGTATCGGGTGCCACCATGCTGATGCCCGCAGAAACGTTTGGCTACAAATACTTTTCACTGAACTATTCTCAATCACAGTCGGGATCCAAACCCCCGAACCCTCCTGCCACCTTCACCCAAAACGGCCCCTCCTGGTACGCCTGGTTTTATGTGATTGCCACCGAAAATAACACCCGGCTTGAAATCACTCCTTCCGACACCACACGCAACGGATGGCTGCCCGGCCAAACGTATACGGTGAACCTGAATAAAGGACAGATTTATAACGTAATGGGAAAGCTGGGCAGCGGCAGCTCGCTGAATGCCGCCAGTAAAGATCTTACCGGCAGCAAGGTGCTTTCTGTACCCGGGGCTGATGGCAAATGCCACCCCATTGCCTTGTTTTCGGGCAGCAGCGGCATCCGGCTGTGTTACGGCGATGGAGGGGAAGTGATGCAGCAACAGGTGTTTCCGGCACAGGCATGGGGTACCCGCTATCTTACCTACCATACCCTCAACAACACCTCCACCAACATCAACGACCCGTTTAAAAACTTTTACCGCATATTGGTGGATGATCCATCAACCGTGGTACAACGCAATGGTACGATCATGACCGGCATCATCAATAACCGGTATTATGAATACCTCGACAGTACAGGCGGCGATTATATTGAAGCCGACAAGCCCGTGCTGATGGCGCAATATACCCCCGGCGGCAACCGCTGTCACATGCTCAGCTCCACCGCTTATGGCGATCCGGAGATGTGGTACCTCTCACCCCTGGAACAGGGAAAAAAAGACGTGTTGTTTTATGCCACCCGCAACCGCTTCATTGATTATAATTATATTAATGTAATTGTTCCTACGGCTGGACTTGCCTCCCTGCGGTTGAATGGCAATCCCTTTAATCCTGTCAACACTAAAGCACACCCCAACCTGCCCGGCTATTCCGTTGCCGTGGCCCGGCTTACCGGAGCAGCAGCACAGCACCGCATCACCTGCGATTCGGTTTTTAACGGAACGGTGTACGGACTGGGGCTCTTCGAAAGCTACGGATACAATATCGGCACCTTTATCAAAAACCTCAACAACTACAGTTCTCTTGAAAACACCTTAAAAACCACCCCCGCCACCGACACCTTTACCTGCACCAATACGCCGGTGAAACTGTTTGCCAAACTGGCCTTTCCCGCCACATCCATCACCTGGCAGCTGAGCGGTATCCCCGGCGTTACGCCCGGTAACGATACCACACTGAACAACCCTGTTCCGGTTCGGACAGAAGAAATCAATAAGCGTACGTATTACGTGTACTCCCTCAACCGTGACTTTGTGTTCACACAACCGGGGAAGTATGTGATTCCCGTAACCTACTCGGCCGCAGTCATTGAAAACTGCGCTCAAACAGAATTTGCAGAAATTGAAGTTGAGGTGCGGCCGGGACCTGTTGCCGATTTCGAGGTGGGCGGACAGGGCTGTGCCATTGATACTGTATTTTTCACCGGCACGTCGGATAAAAAAGGATTTAACATCAACCGCTACCGGTGGGACTTTTCCGACAATACCACGCAAACAACCGAAAATGCGGCAAAGAAATTTGCTAATAACGACCCGCAGGTGATTACTTATACCCTTATTGCGGATAACGGCTGCACACACGATACCACCAAAACCATTCCGCTTAACAGCAAACCGGCAGCGGCCTTCGGTATTCTGGGCAGCACCTGTGTGGGCGACTCCATACGGGTGAGCGACAGTACCACCATTGGCGTGGGCAGCATCAGCACCCGGTGGTGGAGTTTTGGCGACGGACGCACCATAACAACCACCAACGCCAACCCCGTTGCTCACCGGTATGCAGCGGCAGGAACGTACACCGTCCGGCTGGTGACCGTATCCGACAAGGGCTGCATCAGCGATACAGTGCTGCGCACCGTGCAGATCAGTACAAAACCGGTTTCGAAGTTCGGCATCAGCAATGCCGCCTGCCTGGGCGATTCCATCCGGTTCACCGACAGTTCTTTGGTTGCATCGGGCAGCATCATCCGTTGGAACTGGAATTTTGGGGATGGAAACACCCGCACCAACAGCAGCAACAACCCATTCCTGTATGCTTACACGGCACAAGGAACCTATACCACTTCCCTGGTGGTGCAATCATCCATCGGATGCAGCGATACCAGTTCCCGCAGCATAACCGTCAACCCTAAACCGTTGGCTGCTTTTGCAGCCGCTGCATCGGTGTGCCAGAACAAAGACCTTGTGTTTACTGATAACTCCACACCCGCCGGCAGCCTCACCAGCCGCAACTGGCATTTCGGCGACGGAAATACGGTCACCACCACCAATGCCAACCCGGTTACACACCGGTATGCCACAGCCGGCACGTTTACAGCCTTCCTGGTGGTAACAGGTACCGGTGGCTGCAAAAGCGATACGGTGTTCCGCACCATTACCGTTGCTCCAACCCCGGTAGCCCGCTTCGGATTCGACCGGAACAACTGTATCAATGCCGCCGATTCTGTATTGATTGTTGATACCTCTTCCATCAGCAGCGGAACCATCACCTCCTGGTACTGGAACTTTGGCGATGGCAACAGCAGAACCAACACCAACGGAACTCCCTTCCGCTACAAATTTGCCGGCACCGGCAACTATAATGTGCAGCTGGCTGTACAATCTGCCAACGGTTGTGTAAGCGATACGCTTACCAAAACATTAGTAGTGTCGGTGAAACCGGTGGCTGCTTTCACTATCAGCAAAACCGAAGCCTGCGCCGGCGACTCACTTACATTTACCGACAACTCCACCTTAACACCCGGAACCATCAGCAACTGGCAGTGGAACTTCGGCGATGGTACGGTTGTCAACAGCACCAACAATGCTGCTTTTCGTTATGCGTATACACAACCCGGAACTTATAGCGTAAGCCTGGCAGCTGTATCGGCCGGTAACTGTGCCAGTGAACCGGTTACCCGCACTGTGCTCATTCGTGAAAAACCGGTAGCAGGTTTCCTGTTCGACAGAAACATCTGTATCGGCGATTCCATCCGCTTCACCGATCAATCGCAACTCAACATTGGAACCATCAGCGCCTACTCCTGGAATTTCGGAAACGGAGTTACACAAGTAAATACCAGCAACCAACCGATTTACTATCGGTATCCGGCTACGGGAACGTACACGGTACGTCTGTCTGTTGCTTCCTCATTGGGTTGTGTAAGTGATACCATCAGTCGGCAGGTGGTGGTAGCAGCGTTGCCTTCGGCAATATTTACAGTGAGCGGATTACCCTGTGCCGACAGCAGTTTTACGTTCACTTCTTCCACACCGTTCAACAATACGGTGCCCACTACCTGGTACTGGAATACCAGCGAAGGATTTACAACTACCAGCACCACCAGCCCGGCTTTTGTACGCAGCTTTGCTCCTGCTGCAACCGGCTATACCATCCGGCATGCCGTAAGCACAGGACCAGGCTGCAGCAGTGATACGGTGATGGTAACGGTCCCGGCCATCCGCCCCAATCCTATTGCTTCCTTTACCATTACCGGCGACACACTCTGTGTCAACAAACCATTGGTGCTGAATGCATCAGATCCCGGAACGATACGCCAGTGGAACTGGAACCTCGGCAGTGGCAGCAGCAACCAGCGTCCGCCCTTCACGCACAGTTATACCACAGCCGGAACCTACACAATCACACTTGCTGTGATTGATACAGCCGGATGCGGTTCGGCCCTTACCACAAGAACAGTGCAGATTTCTCCGGCACCCGACCTGGATGCGGGGCCCGATTTCTTTATAAACCCTGGCGGAACAGTAGTAATCCGGGGCAGCTTGAGTAATGCAGCCGACTACCAGATCAACTGGTCGCCCCCAAGCGGACTCAACAACACATCCATCCTCAACCCGTTGGCTTCGCCCGACTCCACCACCCGGTATACGATACGTGTGGTAAACCGCACCAGCCTTTGTACAGCAATTGACAATGTAACGGTAGCAGTCATTTCAAAGCTCTTTATTCCCAATGCCTTTACACCCAATGGCGACGGGGTGAATGATGTGTGGCGTATTCCCGGACTGGAACTATACCCCGATGCAGAGGTGATTGTGTACAACCGGTGGGGACAACAAATCCTGCGCAGCCGTAACTACAATACAAGGCCGTGGGATGGTACCATCAAAGGAGTTTCCCAGCCGCCGGGGCTGTTTACCTACCTGATCATTCTGAACAACGATAAAAAAGAGACCGTCAAAGGATCGTTTACATTAATACGTTAGTAGTTATCAACCATGCAAAAGGAAATTCTCATAGCAGATGATCACAGTATGATCCGCAAAGGAATGAAACTGTACCTGCAGGTGAACCTGGGCCAGCAGCAGGTAACCGAAGTGAGCTTTTGCCATGAAGTGATGAAAGAACTGGTGAAGAAAAAATACACACATCTTGTCCTTGACATCATCCTGGCCGATGGCAACTCACTGGAAATTATTCCCAACATCCGGCGTGTATATCCCCACCTGCAGTTACTTATTTTTTCGATGCAACCGGCCGAAGTGTATGCCGAGGCGCTGAAGCAATATGATATTCATTACTATCTTTCCAAAACGGCCGGCGAAGAAGAAATCATTAAAGTACTCACACGGTTCCTGGAAAATGAACCCGCAGAAGAACCCGGACCCGTCTTTCTGCAGCGGCAGAATCCGTTTTCTTCCCTCGCACCCCGGGAACTGGAAGTCATGCATTATGTACTGAAAGGAATGGGAACAAAAGACATATCGGAGGTGCTGAACCTGAAAATGAATACGGTATCCACGATTAAGAGCCGCATCTACGAAAAAACGAATGCGGTGAACATTAAAGAACTGATGGAACTTGCGAGTTTGTACAACGTTAATTACTGAACCGGCGCTTCTGCAACTGCATAAGCAGGCAGGCGGCCGGTATGCTGCTGTTGTTGCTGCAGCCTGTATGCTGATGTTCCTGGCACTAGGTGTTACTGCTCAAAACCGCTCCAACAGGGGAACCGAGTTCTGGCTGGGGTATGGGCACAATGTACTGTTTACACAAGGCAACCCCGCCAACAGCCAAACGCATGTGTTGTACCTGAGTACCGAAACGGCCGCAACGGTAACGGTGTCGGTCAATGGTACCAGCTGGAGCAGAACCGTAATGATTCCGGCCAACAGCGTTGATTTTTCCATTGTACTGCCCAAAACCGGTGCAGAAGATGCCCGTTTGCGGAATGAAGGACTTTCAACCAGGGGCATTCACATTAAAAGTTCAGTTCCCGTGGTGGCATACGCACATCAGTATGGTTCTGTTTCCTCGGCAGCCACCATGCTCATGCCGGTGGAAACATTTGGTTACAGTTACTACTCGCTCAACTACACACAGGTATCCAATTTCCCCGACAGCTACTCCTGGTTTTATACAGTGGCGGCCGAAGACCATACAAAACTGGAAATCACCCCGGCCGATTCAACCGAAGGAGGATGGCTACCCGGTGTTACCTATACCGTAACCCTGCAACGGGGAGAAATTTACAATGTCTTTGGAAAGAGAACCGGCGGACTTACCGGCAAAGATCTCACGGGCAGTAAAATTGTATCAGTCAGCGGTACCGATGGCCAATGCCACCCCGTTGCCGTGTTTTCGGGCAGCAGCAGAAACACCATCTGCAACGGAAACGGCGGTGAGGTGATTCAGCAACAGATCTTTCCCGCCAATACCTGGGGCACCCGCTATCTTACCTATTACGGCAAAGTAAGCCTGGGCGATCCGCTCACCGCTCCGTTTCTGAACCTGTACCGGGTGGCTGTACGAAAACCTAACACCGTTGTAAAGCGTAATGGAGTGCCGCTGACCGGACTGATCAACAATTTCTACTATGAGTTTTCAAGTACCGGTGGCGATTATATTGAGTCAGACGAACCGGTGCTGGTGAGCCAGTACATGGTTTCATCCAATCAATGCAGCGGAACCACCGATCCACCCATGGGCGACCCGGAAATGATTTACCTGAGCCCCGTGGAACAGGGTGTGAAAAAAGCCGTGTTTTACCATACACGCAACCAGGCAATTGATTTGAATCATGTAAACATCATTACAAAAGCCAGCGGCGTTTCCACTCTGCGGATTGACGGCGTTGCTCCTTCCGGTGCGGAAGTGATTCCGCACCCGGCCAACCCCGCTTATGTTGTGGTGGTCAAGCGGCTCGCCGGGGCTGCCGCCCAGCACACCATCACCTGCGATTCCACCTTTATTGCCACGCTGTATGGTGCCGGCTTTTATGAAAGCTATGCATATAACACCGGCACATTTGTCAACAACCTCAACGCCTACGGAAGTATTCAAAACACACGGAACACAGCAGGAACCGTTGACAGTTTTACCTGCATTAATGCGCCCTTCACCCTTACAGCCCGGCTGGCCTACCGGGTGAACAGCCTTACCTGGGAGCTGGGCCGTGTACCGGAACTGAACGGAGCCGCAACGCAAACCATCAGCAATCCACAGCCCGTTGACTCAATCCTGCTGAACAGTCGCAAATACTTTTTATACAGTTGCCCGGTTGTACTGCGGCTCAACCGTGCCGGCAGCATTGATATTCCCATTACCTATTCAGCGCCTGATATTGATGCCTGCAGCAATACCGAACAGGCGTTTCTCACCGTTCAGGTACAGCCCCAACCGGCAATTGACTTTACAGTAACAGGCCGCCTGTGCGCAAACGATACCCTGCAGTTCAGCAACCGCAACCCTGCTGGCTTTACGGCAACGGAGATCAACTGGACCTTTCCCGGGGGAGTTACGTTCAGCGGCGAACAGCAGCAATACCGGTTTCCGGCGGCAGGCCTCTTTCCCGTGCAGCTGCAAACAGTGAGCAGCAATGGCTGCATCGGCGACACAACCAAAACCATGGAGTTGCAACACCGTCCTTTAGCCCTGTTCCGGGTTGATACCGCCGCCTGCGCAGGCACCACCGTTGTCATCCGTGATTCCTCTGCAGTAACCGGCAGCACCATTCAGCAATGGTACTGGGACCTGGGGAACGGAACCACCACCAACCAAAAACCAACCAACGGCTATGCTTTTACGTACATAGACGACGGGCTCTATACCATACGGCTGGTAACCACCAGCGACCGGCTTTGTGTAAGCGATACAGCAACGCAACAGATCCGCATTTATAAAAACCCGGTGGCACAGTTTTCCATCAGCGGGCCGGTTTGTGTGGGTGATTCCCTGCGGGTGACCGATGCCTCTGCGCCGGGTTCTGCACCACTGGCGAAGTGGCGATGGAACTGGGGCAATGGCAACACCAGCGTAACAACTTCCCCGTTACCATTTTACCATACCTATCCTGCAGATGGTCAATACCGGGTGGAACTGATGGCTGAAGACACCAACGGTTGCGTGGGTTTACAAAATATACAGCAGGCAATTGTACACCCATTACCCAATGTTAATGCCGGCACCAATCAACTGATTGTAGCCGGCACGCCGGTAGTGCTCAATGCAACAGTGGGCAATGCAGCTGTCCATCGGTTCGTATGGACACCTGCCACAGGACTGAATAATCCACAGCTTCTCACCCCCGTTGCAACGCCCGGCACCAGCACCTGGTACACTCTTACCGCTACCCACCAAACGCAAGGATGCTCGGCTTCCGATTCTGTATTTGTTGAAGTGATCAGCGGGCTGTACATCCCCAATGCCTTTTCACCCAACGGTGATGGCATTAACGATGTTTGGCGTATTCCCGGGCTGCAGGCCTACCCCGAAGCAGAAGTCACGCTCTTTAACCGCTGGGGACAGGAACTGCTGCGGCGCCGGCAGTATAATACCAATCCCTGGAACGGAACCTACAAAGGAGCAGCAGTTCCTGCAGGTTTGTACATATACCTCATCCGGCTGAACAACGGCACCGGTGAAGTACGTAAAGGAACCATCAGTGTTTTGCGGTAACCGGTCACTGCTAATTGGTGCAGAAAGCTTACCTTGTTGCACCCTGCCATGAAACCGTTTCTTTCATTTTTTCTGTGTATGTGCCTGTACGCCGCCACGCTGGCGCAGTCCAACGCTTTCCAGGTGATGAACTACAGTACAGAAAACAATATGCCCTCTAATGGCATACAGGGAATGCAATGGGATGAACAAACCGGTTTCCTGTGGCTGGCAACCGAAGCCGGCTTTGTACGGTTCAATGGTGCAGATATCAAAACGTACACAAAAGAAAACACACTGGGTATTGAAGCAGAAAGAACCCAGTTTTGTATACGCAACCAGCAACAGGAGATTCTGATGGCCGATGCATCGGGAAAGTTGTTCCAGGTTGACAAAAACCGCATCAAACCAAGAAAACAATCAGCAGAGTACAACAGGAACAGATGGAGCATGTTCCGGCTTCTTACTGTTTCGGACAAACTCTATATTTCGAAACAAACATCAGGCGGAAGAACATCTCCTTTTATCATGACTTCAAACCTGGTTCCCTTGTCAGCAGATACGGGTTTATTGCTGCGTGAACGGAAGTTGTGCTTTGCTGTTCCGGATGCTGCCGATCCACTATTCTTAAACATCAACAAACGGTTTGATAAAATTTTCCAGCTGCAGGAACAAATTTTCCTGGTCAGCAAAGAAAACGGGGTGTCCCTGTTTCATGTTGCCGGGAAATCGGCCATTCCGGTGGAAGTAACAATCAAAAACAGCAACCGTGTGTTGGACATAAATCCTGAATCCCTGTTTTGGGAATACGGAATGTCTGCTGCCATTTATATCCACAACAACACTGTTTGGTTGCTGGAAACCGATACAGAAAACAACCTGCAGGCCGAACTGTTGTTTGAGGGGCTGAACCTCACCGCATTCATTCGCTTTGCACAATACAGCAAGTCCATGAAAACACTGTTCATTGGAACAGACTCGAAAGGATTATACGTTGTACGATCTGTAAGTGCCCGAACCATGAAAAGCACAACTACCGGTATGCAATACAGAAACTCCTACTACGCACAAATTGAACTGCAGAACGGAGCCGTGCTTACCAATGAAGGGGTACTTGTTAGTGAAAGCAGCACCAAGGGAATTCCGTTACCCATTTCGGACAAGTTTAATTTTTTTACACACCTGACAGCCGACTCTGTGTTGTACTATACACAATATCTTACAAACATAAAAGGCAACCACCTTAACAGTTACAACTTCAAAAAAAAGACACATAAGGTTTTTAAGAAATTCCGCCTGAGTTCGCAAACCATCATGACTACAGCTGCCAATCGGTTGTTTCTGCTGAATAATGATGGAATTAGTGAGGTAAAAGAAGATAGTTTGCACCTGGTGTACCGTTTTACCAACACCGAAGGCACGATGCCTGCGTACAATTTACTGGAAACAGAACCCGGAAAGCTGGCCGTAGCTGGTTGTTTTGGACTGCTGTTATTTGATTACAATACCCTTCGTGCCGATACGGTTTTTCAGAAACAGGGATACTGTGTACGCAGTTTATGGAAATACAAAGACTACTTGTTTTTCGGCACATATGGTGCCGGGTATTATGTGTTACACAAAGGAGTTGTACAACAAATGCCGCTGGACAAAATGAAGTATCTCCTTTACACGCATTGTTTCGTACCCGATGAAGAGGGCTACTGCTGGATGAGCACCAACCGGGGGTTGTTTAAAGCAGCGATTGCCGATTTGATTGCAGCTGTTAAAAATAAAACAGACCAGGTGTATTATCACTACCTGGGAAAGAAAGATGGTATGGAAATGACGGAGCTGAACGGCGGATGCACCCCTTGTGCGCTGGTTTTGAACAACCAGACCATTTCTTTTCCATCAATGGACGGCCTGGTATGGGTGCGGCCCCGGGAAGCAAACCTGATTTTACCAACCGGTAAAATTTATATTGATGAAATCGTCATCAATGGCAACCGGTATCATCCCGATTCCATTCAACTCAAACGGCTGCCTTCCGGAACAAACGATCTGGTGTTCCGGCTGGGTATTCCGGCATGGGCCAATACAGAAAACATGTATCTCGAATACCAGCTGAACGATACCACCTATTGGAAGCCCGTGGCATTGGAACCCGAACTTGCCATAACACTGAGTAATATTCCTGCCGGAAAACACGTGATGCGCATCCGCAAAAAAAACGGATTCGGGCAGCAGAATTATGAAACAATCACCATTGGTTTTTCCATTAGCATTCCCTGGTACCTGCAATGGTGGTTTTATTTGCTGGGAATTGTATTCCTGTTCGGTACAACCATATTGCTGTTTGAACTGCGTACACTGCAACTCACCAAAAACCAGAAACGGCTGGAACGGCTGGTTGCTGAAAAAACAAAAGAATTGCAGCTGCAGAATACACTGCTGGAAAAAAACGACACCATCAAAACCCGCCTGATCTCCATTATCAGCCACGACATCATCACCCCCTTGAAATTCCTGGCTGTTGCGGGCCGCAAACTCGTTGAAAAAAAGAAGGAAATGCCTGCAGAACTTGCCGACGAAACCTTGAAGGAGATGACCAACACGGCACAGGAACTGCAGTTTCTTTCGACCAATATTCTGAACTGGATTAAATACCAGAACAAAAACCGGCGTTTGCTGAAAGAAACAGTGCAGCCTTCCGTATTGGTAAACCAGGTGTTTGGAGTATTACTTTCCGTTGCACATGAAAAAAAGCTGCAACTGCGGAACGACGTAAACCCAGAACTTACACTGCACCAGTTTGAAGAGCCGTTCCGGATTCTTATTTATAACCTCGTTTCCAATGCCATCCATTTTTCAGAAAAAGGAACCATTGTGGTGCGGAGTATGGAAACAGACAACCACCTGCAACTACAGGTTGCAGATGAAGGCAGCGGCATGAGTGTTGAACAGGTTACCAATCTCCTGTCGGACGAAACGGTCATTTCCTCTGTCAACACCGATCACCGGAAAGGGAACGGTCTCGGCTACCTGATTATTAAAGATGTACTGAAAATGATGGGTGCCCACCTGCAGATCGAAAGCAGCAAAGGGGTTGGAACAACCGTGTCTGTTTTGTTTGTAAAAGAAACTGTTTAAATGGCCGCCTGCTTGATTCCGGTAGTTGTTAATTCTATCTTCCGCTCTTTATACAATTTTCCCACTGCCATTTTAAACGCCTTTTTACTCATGCCGAAAAACGAATAAATTTCATCGGGGTCACTTTTATCGTGATACGGCAGGTAGCCGTTGTGCTCCTGCAACAAACGAAGAATTTTAGAAGACTCATCTTCCACCCGCTGGTAACCCGGCTTACCCAGGGTGAGATCAATTTTTTGATCGGGGCGGATGGTCTTAATGTATCCTTCCATACGGTCGCCCACTTCCAGCTCCCGGAACACTTCGTTGAAATGCAGCAGCCCGATGTGTTTGTTGTTGATGATCATCACATATCCCAGGTCGGTTTTTCGGTACACGATCAACTGCACCACTTCTTTTTCTTTAACCGTAAGCTCTTCGTTGCTGAGTAAATGTTCAAGGTACTGGCTGGCAGCAATGCGACCGGTCTGTTCATCAATGTACAATTGAACAAGATATTCTCCGCCAAGCCGCATGGGTGAAATTTGTTTGCTCTTGGGTACAAACAGGTCTTTCATCAACCCCCAGTCGAGAAAAGCGCCATGCGGACTGTTGCCCACCACCTTCAGCAGAGCAATATCGCCCACCACCGCTTTGGGTTGCTGGGTAGTGGCAATGAGCCGGTCATCGGAATCATGATACACAAATACCGTAAGCTCATCACCCACACGGGTGCCTTTCGGTACAAACCGCTTGGGTAGCAGCAAGCCCTGTTTGCCATCGTTGAGAAAAGCGCCTGCCTCTTTCATGCGGTCAACAGTGAGGCGGTTGTAGTGTCCGGGTCGTATCATGTGTGAGTGCAATCTTGCTTCGAAGATACATCATTGACAGAACTACCATGTTTATGCACAGGTAATACACAACCTGCGGCGTTAACAATTTAGTAAAGCAACATTCACACGAACTTCATACTCTTATAAGTAATTCACCAAAATTTTCCGGTATGGAATATCAAGTGATCAACCTTTCCCGGCATTTGCTCAACAGCGGTGCCTTCAATCATTTGTCCGACACCGAGTTGTCACGCATTCAATGGATGCTGTACAACAAACGTCTGGCCGATGGAACTACGGAACGTCTGTTGCACTACTGGTACTACGCCGATTTCTTTGCAGCCGGTGTACCCCAGTTTCTGCTGCATGAATGCAACCTGGTGCTGCAGCAGTACGGACTGCGTACGCTGGATATGCTGGCAGCAGCTGAGCTGGATTACTAAGGCGGCGCCGGTTTTGCCAGGCTGTACACCGGAGACCGATCCGGGTATATGGCCCTCTTGACTTTTTTCTCACAGAAAAAATACCGATTTCTTTTCCCCATTTCGTTACGTTATAATAGTTTGATGTAATGCCGGGGCAACTACTCGTTAACCTGTTTGTCTATTAAAAACCCAACTGCACCAAAGTCTCGCCAACAAGTGAACGACATCAAGGACCCTCTGTTGGGCACTACAGTAGCACGAAAGGCAAATCAGGGTACCCTCCCGAGATCGGGGCGTATTCGATCTCGGGTGTCTTTTTTGGGTACCTTTTTGGACAAGCAAAAAGGTACAAAACAACGGCTCAGAAACATCCATTACTTCAACTGTTTCAACTGGCTGCTTACGAGCACAACACATGAACAGGAAGCCGGTTAAAAAAAGTGAACCGCCTGTGGATCTGCCTCCGGCTACTCCGCAAGCGATCCCTCCTTCATTCATCCATTTTGGTATAACTTGCAGCCATGAAGGATTACTTAAACGGACTGAACGAGCGGCAGAAAGAAGCAGTGTTGCATAAGGACGGACCGCTCATGATTGTGGCCGGGGCCGGCAGTGGAAAAACCAAAGTACTTACCACCCGTATTGCCCATTTGATGGCACAGGGTGTGGATGCATTTCATATACTGGCGCTCACCTTCACCAACAAGGCAGCCAAAGAAATGAAAGAGCGGGTGGAGCATATCCTGGGCAACCACGAAGCCCGCAACCTGTACATCGGTACCTTTCACAGTGTGTTTGCCCGCATTCTGCGTGCCGAAGCCGATAAACTGGGCTACCCTAACAACTTCACCATTTACGATACCGATGATGCCAAGAGCGTATTGAAGACCGTTATCAACGAGCTGAACCTCGACGATAAGCATTACAAACCCAACACGGTGTACAACCGCATTTCTTCCGCCAAAAACGGATTGGTTACGGCCGAAGAATATAAGAACGACTGGCATATTCAGCAGGAAGACATGCGGGCCAACCGTCCCGCCATTGCGCAGATCTATGATGCCTATGCCAAACGCTGCTTCAAAAACGGGGCGATGGATTTCGACGACCTGCTGCTGAAATTCTATGAGCTGCTGAAACATTTTCCCGAAAGCCTGAGCAAGTACCAGCGCAAGTTCAAATACATTATGATTGATGAGTACCAGGATACCAACCCGGCCCAGTACGAAATCATCAAACTCCTCGGCGCCATGCACGAAAACGTGTGCGTGGTGGGCGATGATGCTCAAAGCATTTACAGCTTCCGGGGTGCCACCATTGAAAACATTCTGCTGTTTCAGAAAGACTACGATGATGTGCACGTGGTGAAGCTGGAGCAGAACTACCGCAGCACCAAAAACATCCTGCATGTAGCCAACGAAGTGATTGCCAACAACAAAGGACAGATTGAAAAAACCCTGTTTACCGAAAACGGTGAGGGCGAAAAAATCCGCCTCGTCCGCACACTCACCGATAACGACGAAGGCAAATTCGTGGCCGATACCATCCAGGAACAAAAACTCCGCAATCATTTCCGCAATAAAGATTTTGCCATCCTCTACCGCACCAACGCCCAAAGCCGTGCCTTTGAAGAAAGCCTGCGCCGCATGGGCATTGCCTACATTATTTACGGCGGCATCAGCTTCTACCAGCGGAAAGAAATCAAAGACTTACTCGCCTACCTGCGGCTGATCGTCAACCCAAGAGATGAAGAGGCGCTGAAACGCATCATCAACTATCCCGTTCGGGGCATCGGCAAAACCACGGTCGACAAATGTGTGCTGTATGCCAACGAACGCAACATCAGCATGTGGGAAGTGCTCACCCGTGCCGGAGAGTTTGGCTTCAAGGCGGGTACGTTGGAAGCACTTGATACGTTTGTGACCATGATCCGCAGCTTCGGCAGTATGCTGCAGAAAAACAATGCCTACGAAGTGGCGGTGCATGTGGGCAAGCAGACCAACCTCGTAAAAGAACTGTTCAACGATAAAAGCACGGAAGGACTGCAACGGTATGAAAACATCCAGGAGTTACTTAACTCCATTAAAGAATGGGTGGATGATACGCAGAACCGGCAGCAGATTGATGAAGACGGCATTGTACTGGACCAAAAAGACCCATTAGCGGCCGAAACGTCGCAACAGCAACTCAGCTTCGATGCAGCGCCCACGCCGGAACAACTGCAACTCGGCCCCGTTACCCTCGGCGCCTACCTGCAGCAGATCACCCTGCTCACCGATGCCGATGAAAAGGACCCCGACAGCGATAGTGTGAAACTCATGACCATCCATGCGGCCAAGGGACTGGAATTTGAATGCGTGTTTGCCGCCGGGCTGGAAGAACTGCTGTTCCCCAATGCCATGAGCATCAACACCCGGGAAGAACTGGAAGAAGAGCGGCGCCTGTTTTATGTGGTCATTACCCGGGCCAAAAAGAAACTCTGGATCACCTACGCCAACACCCGCTATAAATTCGGGCAGGTGGTGCAGAACGACCCCAGCCGCTTCCTCGATGAACTGCCCGAAGCCTTTGTAGATAAAAGCTACGCCGGCGGTGGCCTGCGCAACCAAAGCTCCTCTTTTGGGGGTGGTGGCTCAGCGTTCGACCGCATGAAAGGCTGGGGCAACCGCTCCGGGGTTGACGAAGCGGCCCGTGCCGAAAAACGCTACGGCGCTCCTCCCGGTAAAAAAGGAACCACACCCTCGTACGTTACACCTCCAGCACGCCCGCAGACAGTCGAACATACCCCCGGCGCCGATTTTGTGGCCAGCGATACCAGCAACCTGCAGGAAGGCCAGCGGGTGGAACACCAGAAGTTCGGCTTTGGCGAAGTGGTGAAAATGGAAGGTGCTGCTCACAACCCTATTGCTACGGTGAAGTTTGAACTGAACGGCGAGAAGAAGATCATGCTGAATTATGCGAAGCTGCGGATTGTGGAGTGAGGATGACTGTTTCCCAGTCACATCAACTGGAGGAAGTGTCGTACGTAATACGACCTGACAGCTTGAGCTCTCTTTTGCAGTCAGCCCTATGGCATACAATTTCTAAAACGAACCTACCCTGTCAGGTTAACTATCCTGTTCCCGGCCTCGTCTCCTGCAAAGAACGTGGCGGAATCCGAATCGAAATAATATTAGTATAAAGGCGTTCTATTCAGAAAGATGACGGATGTTTCGTTCAAAGAATAAATGTTTCAGTACATTTTAAACTTTTGAAGCAGTTTAACGTCTGATCCTGATCAACACATTTTCTATGAAAAAATCTGCTTCCCTCCTCCTGCTGCTGGTAGTATTGGTTACCGCCTGCAAAAAGAAGAACAACGAAACCCCTGCACCCCCCACGCCACCGCCCGTTTCCCTCTATTTTCCACCGCTGACCGGGACCGACTGGCAAACCACCACCCCCGCCTCGCTGGGCTGGAACACCACCCAACTCAACGACTTGTACACCTACCTGCAAAGCAAAAACACAAAAGCTTTTATCATCCTCAAAGGCGGAAAGATCGTAGCCGAGCGCTACTTCGGTACATTTACGGCCGACAGCAATTGGTACTGGGCATCAGCCGGTAAAACCATGACGGCCATGCTGGTGGGCATTGCACAGCAGGAAGCGCTGCTGAACATCAACAACCGTACGTCGCAGTACCTGGGCAACGGTTGGACCAGCATGCCCACCGCCAAAGAACAACTCATCACCGTGCGCCACCAGCTCACCATGACCACCGGGCTGGAGAGCAATGTACCCGAGCTTGACTGCACCCTGCCCTCCTGCCTGCAATACAAAGCTGATGCCGGTACCCGCTGGTTTTACCACAACGCACCCTACACCCTGTTGGAAAAAGTGGTGGAAAATGCCACGGGCAAAACCTACAACACCTACTTCCAGGAAAAAATCCGCAACCGCATTGGCATGAACGGACTGTGGATCAAGAACGGCTACAACAACGTGTACTACAGCAACCCCCGCAGCATGGCCCGGTTTGGCTTGCTGCTGCTGAACAAAGGCAAGTGGGACCAAACCCCCATCCTCAGCGATACCACTTATTTCAACGCACTGGTCAACAGCTCCCAAACCCTCAACCTCTCGTACGGTTACCTCACCTGGCTCAACGGCAAGGCCACGCACATGCTGCCCGCCACTTCGCTTGTGTTCAACGGCATGTTTGCCCCCAACGCCCCCGCCGACCTATATGCCGCCTTAGGCAAAAACGACCAGAAGATCTACGTGGTACCCTCGCAGCAGCTGGTGGTCATCCGCATGGGCGACAGCGCCGGCAATGTACAGCTGGCCGTTTCCAGTTTCGATAATGAGTTGTGGGGCCGGTTGAAGAGTGTGATTGGGTATTGAAAAAGAATCCGAATTCTTTTCCTGCATTTTAGAATACGCCACGTCCTTTGCAATAGACATGCGCTAATCCAGGCAGAGAAATGAAACCTTTCCCTGGTTCAGATGTTATTATGGTATGATTCAGATGTTACAACAGTTGTTGTACGGGTGTTTCCTCTTTGTTGGGTGCAGTATATCTTACCAGGCAAACGGGCAGGCACAGTGGACGTTAAAAACCGATGAAGACGGAATTCAACTTTATACCAAAACGGTTCCGGCTTCACCATACAAAGCGCTTAAAACGGTTTGCACGCTTCAAACTTCTCTTTCATCGGTTGCGGCTGTTTTGCTGGATGCGGCACATTCGAAAGAATGGGTGTATGGAACTTCCTCCTCCCGCCTGCTGAAACAGGAATCGCCCTCCGTTGTCTTCTTTTACGCCGAAATGGGAATGCCCTGGCCCGTTACCAACCGAGATTTTATTGTAAAGATTTCTCTCACGCAGGATCCTGTTTCAAAGTCGATTACGGTTCTTGCTGAAAACCAACCGGATTATCTTCCCGAAAAGAAAAAACTCATTCGGATTCGCAACTCCTCTGGTAAATGGCTGATTGATCCATTACCGAACGGACGGGTTCGTGTCGAATACCAACTCTATGTAGATCCGGGAGGCAATGTTCCGGCGGCGCTGGTAAATCTATTTTCCGGCAAAGGTCCTATTGAATCGTTTCGCAACTTACGTAAAATGGTAGCCCGGAAAGAGTATGCAAATGCAGTGGTCCCCTTTGTTCAAAATTAGCAGGTGAACTGATTGCAACTGGCGTAAGTGTTCCACAGGATCACTTGATGCAGATTGAATCAGCCGGACTGTGTCCGGATTTCACAGAAGGTAACTACTTTTCGAAAAATACCTCATCCTCACTGGCGCAGGTCTCCCATCTGTGTAAGTAAGAAAAGAGCAGTTGTGGTATCGAATCCCGATGCAATCGGGCAGCATTGGGCGGCATTGCAACGAGTGTTGTAACTTAATTGCGTAAAAAAGGGTTTGTGAAGTCACGAATCAAATGAAAATGGAATCGCTATGAACTATAAACGATACATCGCAGGGGTACCGCTGGTTTCTGAAATCGGACTTGGTACCTGGCAACTGGGGCATAATTCCGGATGGCAGGCTGTACGTCATAACCTGTCAGGTCTGAACCCTGCCCGAACAAGGCTTGCTTTCCAAAAATGAGGATGACGTATGGCGGCATTTATGAAACGGCCCCTCAAAACAAAATCTTACCTGCTTTCGTATAAGCCTGCCCAAACTTTACGAACGCCTTTAAGCGGCCTTTGAGTGGGAGTTGGGTGGGCTTTGACCAGGTGTTGTACCACAGATAAAACACTACAACCTGCCGCCTTATAGTGGGCCCGTACAGGTTGTGCTCATACTTTACTCATACACCAAGAACGCCTTTCCTACGCTGCATCCATACAGCATCTAGTTACCATCCCTGCCGGTAACCGCCCGGTACCGAACCAAAAAATACCACAAATGGGGTATTGCGGGGGTGAGTGTATGTGTGTAACTTAAAGCCGAGACGGGAAATAAACGTTTATAAGCGTTTACAAACGGATGGCAATGCGCAACCCATAATCTAAAAACCGCATATAACAGGTGCTGATATTCAGTGTGTTGCAAAATGGTTTTGGGGGCGGGTTGCGTATATTTATGTGTTAGCACCAAATTTAAAGACGACTACATACATCAAGATAAATGAGAGACAATTTTAAAAAAGCATTGGCAAATATTGTTCGACACGGGGACACTGACATTTTTCCGTTTCCATTTGAACGATACCTTTTTGAGCAGAAATTAGAAGAAACACTTGATATTTTAGAGACATATCACAAAAATATTGAAGATGCAATTGCACTATCTCCACCATTAACAATAGTCGAGCTAAGTCAAGTAGGATATTACGGTTTCAGACAAGCTACATTAATTGAACCATTTTGGAATGCCTACTTCTTAGGGCTTGTAATTTCAATTGCTGAAGACATTGAAAGCAAACGAATAAAAGAAGAAGAAAACAACGTATTCTCCTACCGATTTCAATGGAATGAGCCAACTGGTTCACTTTTTAAAGATGCAAACTGGATAGATTATAAAAAGCAGTGCATAGAGTATTCAAAAAATTACAATTACGTTCTTCAAACTGATATTTCAAATTTTTACCCAAGAATAAACCATCACAAATTAGAGAACGAATTAAAAAGAATTGACACTGGTAATCTTGTAACAAAAAACATAATGAGATTATTAAGTGCATTTTCCGGAACAATATCATATGGTCTGCCTGTTGGCGGACCTGCTTCAAGAATTTTAGCGGAACTTGCATTAAATCATACAGACTATCATCTTAAATCAAGAGAGATAGTATTTTGTAGATACGCTGATGACTACACAATATTTTGTGAAAACGAATCGGACGCATATAAAAAGCTAATTCTGCTTTCAGAAAAATTATCCAACGACCAACTTGGATTACAAAAGGATAAGACAAAAATAATGACGTCCGAAGAATTTAGGGAAATACATTTATTCCTTGACCCTCAACCAAATTCAGAAATTGCAGAAGACGAACAAAAACTCTTGAATATCTCAATACGATTCGACCCTTATTCTGCAACAGCAGTTGAAGACTATGAAAACCTAAAAGAAGCAGTCCGAGAAATTGACATAATTGGAATTTTATCTAGAGAAGTAAACAAAACAAGAATTGACCAAACAGTTACAAAACAAGCTATCAACTCTATTAAAGCTTTGACACCTGAAAACCAAGTTCAAGCAATAAAGATTCTACTTGACCAAAACAATTTAGTAACTCTTTCTCCTGTTTTTACTTCGATTATGCGTTCTGTAAGAAGTGTTTATGAAGAATTAAATGGCGAAGGCAAAGATTTGGTTGATACATCATTGATTACTTTGTTCAACTCAGGGAGTTTCTTAACAAAGATTGAAATGAATGTTAGCTATATAATGCAAATATTGTCAATCAGGCATTCGGCAGAAAAAGAAGCCCTATTTATTAAACTATTTGAAACGCCTATCAATCATTTAATAAAACGTCAAATAATTGTAGCAATGTCAAACTGGAACTGTCATTACTGGTTAGTAGACATCAAAAATAATTTTACTGCTTTAACTAACTGGGAACGAAGGGCAGTAATTTACGCATCTTACTTTTTGGGAGATGAAGGAAAGCATTGGCGTGATCACAACAAAAAACTGATTAGTAAAGAAGAATCGCTAGTTAAAGACTGGTGTTCAACAAGAAAACAAACCAATCAAAACATTCTGGTATGATAAGCGAAAGGGACATATCAGAGAAATTCAGTGCAATTTGGAAACAAAATTTTCCATTACTCACACCTAATTTCATTCGAGTATTTAATGACACGCAAATTACTGGTATAAATACAACACAAGTAATTGCGTTAGAAGAAGTAAGATATGATTTAGTTTCTGAAGCTGCTTTTAACCTTTCAGAGTTTGCTTTTTTGAACCAGTTAACTCCTATTGAAGCTTTCACCGAAAATGAACAAATAAAAATCATTCAAGAAACCGCAAGAAATATTTGGAAGTCTGGTAATAACTCTGAAAGTGATTTAACTATTTCAGAGACTGAAAAACAAGAAATAATTTCAATCGCAGACAACACATTGGAATTTATTGAAAAATTGGGCGGACAAGATGTTTTGTTCAAACCAAGGTTAAAAGGATATAGCTTTATACCTGATTTATATGCAGACCTTTCAATAGCAGATTCGTTGTTTGAGATTAAAACAGTAAACAGAAACTTCAAATCAAGCGACTTAAAACAGCTCTTTATTTACATCGCTTTAAGACAAGTAAGTGATAAAGAAAATTGGAAATTTGCAGGATTGTACAACCCAAGAAAAGGGATTTATTGCAGGTTCAACATTAAGACTTTAATATATAATTTGACTGGTGGAAAGACACCGAATGAAGCATTTGAACAGTTACTTAATGGACTCAATAGAGATGTTGAAATCGACAGCAGATTTTAAAGGTAAAACTGGTGCTAACAGGCGTTTGGCTTAATGGCGGGAGACAAGGTTAATTGAACATTCTACCTCGCATCAGCTTTTGCGTTGTATTGACAGTTTTGTGCTCCGAAATCCGCCACTGCGCCAAGCTCCAAAACGTTATCGGCAACCCTAACGCAAAATTCGTGCATGCAAAATAGAAACCAGGTCAAACCAAACTACTTATGAGTAAATACAATGATTTAGTTACAGTACTAGACAAAATTCGTTTAGAAGCACCGCCTGCAAATAAGCGATACAATCCAGACCAAAAGAACACAGAAGAAGTCGCTCAAGCTAGAGCAAGGGCATTTATACATCTTTTCTTAAAAGTCAAGTTTGGCTTGACTGATTTCTTGGAGCGGGAGAAATTCATTACAGACGATACAGATGATGGTGGAATTGACGGTTATTATATAGATAAGGAAAACAAAAAGCTTTACTTCATACAGTCAAAGTTCCGGGCAACGGAAAAAAACTTCGAAAATAAAGAAATCACGCTTGAAGAAGTTCTTTCGATGGATGTAGAAAGAATAAGCGAAGGAGAAACTTCGTATGAGAGCGGAACCAAGTATAACGGAAAAATTCAAAATTTCATTAAGGAACTATCTGACATTTCAGACATACCGAAATACGATTTCAAAATCATCCTACTTGCAAACATTAAGCAGTCGCTTCAATCTAAAATCAATAAAGTAGTTGGCGGTTTTAGAGCTGACATTTACAATTATGAACGTTGTTACAAGGAGTTAGTATTTCCACTCATTTCTGGAACATACTATAATATTTCCGAGTTAAAAATCACTATAAATCTTGACAGTGTAAATACAGGGCACAGAATTGACTACAATGTAAGAACGTCTCTCGATGAAGTCAATGTAAATGCATTTTTCGTCCCAACACTAGAAATTGCTCGTATTGTATCAATATATAAAAACTCAATTCTAAAATATAATCCAAGGAGCTATTTGGATTTGGCAGCCGGAAGCGTTAACGCAGAAATAGCAAAATCAATTAGACAGATTACTACAAACGAATTTGCACTTTTCAACAACGGTATTACCATGCTTTCTGACAATACGAAACATAGTGATAAAGTAGGAAAGAAAAACAAAGCAGAAGTGATGGTAACTAATCCTCAAATAATTAACGGAGGACAAACAGCATACACTCTTAGCAGAATTTATGACGATTGCAAAGCGCAAAACACATCATTAGATGTTTTTAATGAAAAGGAAGTGCTACTAAAAATCATCACTTTTAGTGATGAAAACGGGCAATCTACTCCTAAGTCCATTGCAGACCGCCTTACACTGATTGAAGACATTTCAAAAGCAACCAATCAGCAATCCCCTGTTACAGAGGCAGACCGTAGAGCAAATGATAAAGTGCAAATTGAACTCCAAGAAAAGATCTTTGACGAATTTGGGCTATACTATGAAAGGAAAAGAGGTGAATTTGGAGATGGACTTCATCAAGGTTACATTTCAAGGGATGAAATAATTGACCGAGAGTTGTTTTTGAAAGTTTGCTTAGCAGCACAGTATAAACCTAATGAAGCAAATCAAGGGCAATTAAAGTTATTCACTCTGCCTAAATTTACAAGCATTCTTCCCGATGCAAATTCTTATAGAAAAAACATGTTTGCATATTTCACTTATTTGCGAATACCCCAATTAAAAATCCAAATGTCGGTTATGCTACTTCACTTGGAAGGTATTCAGTTACAGCGATTGTTGCAAAAAAGTATACTTCACAAATAAAAACTGAAGAATTTTCTGATTTTATAACTAAAGAAATCCAATCAGTATTCTCGCAATGGATGCAGTTTCAATCGTTCGTCAGAAATCAACCGAATAACAAAGCATATTTCAGAGAGGTTTTCGACAGGGCGACAGGAAAGAAAATAGTTGAAGCGAATTGGGCAGGTTACTTTAAAGGCTCTACTTTAGTGCGAGACCTTTCAGCCTTTTTTAAATTGTATTGATTGTTCGTTATAAATTATAAATCGTTTCTATCACGAAAGCGGAATGCCGATAACATCGGTTTGCTGCTATGCCGGCAAACGAAACGGAGCATCAAGTTTTTGTTCGCTTATCAGCAGCAGTTCCGGGCTGACAATTATAAAATTCCGGTACAGCAGCAAGCCGTTTTCCATTCCGCAGGATCACTTGATGCCCATTGAATCAGCCGGACTTTGTCCGGGTTCCATTAGAAATTTTAATTTTCATTTTGATAAAATACTCCAGTAGGAACCTTGCGGAAGTTAAGTCCAATTTATATATTGAAAACAAGGTATTGTTCGATTAAAAATTCCTGATTAACTTCAATAATGATGTTTGCAGTTTTACCAACTGAATGACTTTTAATTAAATTAATTACCAGATGTGTACCATTGATTGTCCAATGTGTATAACTAAAACTTACATGCATAATTATGAATCAGCCTTTTGTACGCAACTATATTGATCATTTTACCGTAACAGGATTTTTCCTTTTTCTTTCTTTATTTACTTACAAATCTTCCTTAGGACAGACACAAATTAGCGACAGTTTACTTTTATATAGTGAGATTATAACAATTGATAGTTCTACTCAAAAAGAATTGGCGCTTAGGGCACGACAATGGTTTAGTGACAATTTCAAAAACCCAAAAGATGTACTTCAGGTAAATGATATCGAAAATGGCGAGTTGTCGGGAAACGGTTCGTTTCGTTATTCAGCAATATTAAAAGCCTACGGAACAACTCAAACAACTGCTGGTCTTATAACTGTAAAAATATCAGTCTGGACTAAAGACAATAAGTATAAATATGAAATCGGACCCTTTTCTGTGGAGACAATGCAATCAAGTTACGGAAGTAATAACAACAAGTCGTTGCTTATTACCAAATCTGAAAAACACCCAAGTACTGCTTTAATTAAGATGAATAATAAAACTCAAGAAGGGCTTAACCAATGGTGGTCTGATATAAAAAACCAATGCGATATTGAAGCAAAGTCGCTTATTCTGTCATTACAAAAAGCTATGCAACGGTCATACAAGGGAGATTGGTAATTGCATTTTTGAATAAATATTTAGCTTTTAAGATAAAAATATTCTCTAAATATTTAATTAAATTACCTGATGACAATTGCAATCGTTATACACATGAATAAAAACGAATACTGCCATTATGAGCACACCAAAAGATCACCACTATTTACCTAAAGTTTACCTGAAAGAATTTTCTAATTCCCAAAAACAACTGTTCCAAATAATTAAGGGACAAAAAACAATTTCTTTAAAATCAATTGGTCAAGTATGCTATGAACCGGACTATTTTAAGTTTAGCTCAAAAGAAAATTTATTACTGCACAATATTGACGATGTTTATCACATTGAAAAAAACGCTTTTAAAAAACAAGAAAACTCGTATTCAAACCATTTAAAAAAAATTACATTCCCATCTCTCACTTCGGTTGAAGTTAAAAAGTCTGAATTACTATCCTTTTTAGAGACTTTGATAACAATAAAAAGAAGAAACCCTACGTATCGGAAAGAAATTATAAAATCCTACAAAGAATACATTACTTCAGAACAATTTAAAAAAGATGCAGAACTAGGAATAGAGATTTCAAAAAGAATAGATAAAATCGATCCTGTTGAGTATTTGGAAAACTATATTAATGAAGCAATAACTGATAAAAGTAAACAGTCTGACTTTTATTTGCAGGGCTTCTTAGACAAGGAAAATAGAATTACAGCGCATGTGGCAGAAACATTAATTCAATTTAAAACATATATTTATCATGCGCCTCTTGGATGCGATTTTATAACATCAGACAATCCCGGATTTACAATGATGCCGAATGGTCAGCTTTATTCATTTGGCGGCTTTGCTACTCCATTTACATTTATTTTTCCATTAACGCCTAAATGTTGTTTATTCATCTCACATCAATTTATGGATAAAGACCATCTAAATTTGAATAAAAAAATACACGTTATTCACACAGATGCAAACTTTGTGAACACAGTAAATGATGCAACTTGCCAATTAGCAATTAAAAGAATATTTAGCTATCGTAAAGAAGCTTTATCTAAACTTTGAATTTAGTTAACCTCTTTCTGGCCTTTAGGTTTGTATTAATCATTAACCAAGGGATTTAGGAACTTAGTAAGTGATAAGTTAACCTGGCGGCACAGGTAAACTACCCCACTGGCCAGGTAAGACCTATCTTGCGATTTAGACCTGTGCCGCTTACTTGAACAGGC
>CALRLY020000008.1:0-103206 GCA_943368955.1 Chitinophaga pinensis | reverse complement strand
GGCAAGCAGGCATTAATAGCGGTAATGAACAAGCTGCTGAAACAGGTATTTGCAGTGGTGAAGCACAACAGTTTGTACCAGCCGAATTATTGCTCAGCCAGGCCATAAAAAAGAATAAAAATTGCTTGTTTTTTTGCACAGTTCATGTTGGCTGCAGGTATTCTTTCAGAAGTCATTCCTGATTTGATCCTCAGTTAGTATTAATAATTTCCCTTCAATTATTGAATTTGTTACTTCACTTTTTCCAAATTTCTGCGTAAGTATTTCTATTATTTTATTTCTTTGACTTTCTTCTTTGATAATAAGATACCTCAAGTCAACTATTGAAGTTAACTCTAAGGAATAATTCGCTAAATGGGGTTTGGGTCTTATCTTTTTATCAGAATACTGCTTATATTCACTATCCGAAAAGGGTATAATTCTCTTTTCTTCCTTCAATTGGGGGATGAACCTCCATTCCCTTTCTTGATAGGTTATTATCTCCTTACCCTTATAAAAGGTTTTCCAATACTTAAAATATTGAAGTGTTGGAACAGTTAGATTATTTATAGCTCCCAACAAGTTGCCGTCGTCTGATTCATCATATTCAAATTTATATTCTATGCCTCTATTCAACGCATCTTGAAATTGTTCTCTTGCTGATCTTAATTGTCTTCCAGCGATATTTAATATTGTTGCCTCATTGATTTGAGAGTGTAAATTATTGAATGGTGAGTTTTCATGGAAATAAATTACTGGGGAAATTCTATTTCTTATTGCACAATCAAGGCTAATGCCAATTCCGTATTTTCCATATCGCATATATAAATCTACATCTCTTATAGATATGTTGCAAAAGCTAACCATTGGGATTAAATAAGATGTATCACTAATTTCCTCTTTGCAATAAGACGGAGCAAAGCCATTTTTTAGGATTTTTATCAATTTATCATAACTTGTTGTGTAATGGAAAATATGATTAACCCTCTTTTGGTTGAATTCGTCAGTTAAGGAATTTTCTTTTTTCATTTTACTGGGTTGAAGTTACTTGCAGCCAACGTTAAAGCATTTGTGTTTGTGGCGGAATTTGAAAACCGTCAGCCTGGTACAAATGCTGATGTAAAATACAAAAGTTCATTGTTTATTCAATTGCACATTTTATAACGTCGGGCTGAAGCAGAAGCTGATAGTAGCACACAGTTGAAGCGGCGTTATCCGTCCGCCGACATAACACAAATGCAATGTTAGCGGCTGCCTTGCGTTTTGGCTTAAAATGTGACCGTCTTATTTACTTCACAATTTTGATTTGTCCGATGTATTCTTGAAAGAACTGATGGGTATCAGTCTCTTTCTCTTTTAACTCCTTTATTGAGCGATTTTGCTTCTTTTTTTGTTCGTCAAGAATTGCAATAAGTTTATTGTCGCAATAAATTTCGTAAGTAGTTTTGGTTTCTCTCACTTTCATATCCGTCTGATATATTGGCTTGTCATATGAGATGTCTGTAAAAACTGCACAAGTAAGTTTTGGATGTCTACCGTTAAGAGTATAAAAAGAAAACTCATTCTTTCCCATTTCACCGAAAATTGTACCGTAAAACTTTAGATAGTCGGTAGTCCTGTTGTGTGCAACTATTATTTCGCAACCTTCAGTCGTCTTCTCATAAACGGAAAATGTGTCTGTCCGAAAATTCACAGATGCCTTATCAAAGGCAGCGATAAGTTGAAGTGTCTTGTTGATTTGTTCTGCTGTGTCGCCACTGAAACTTGAAACAACTGTCGTATCCAAAGCAAACCTTGAACTGTCGGCATTGGAAGTCATAGGCAATAGAACTATTGAACTGTCATTGCTCGCTATCTGTCTGGCATTTTTGTCTACCGAGTTGCAAGCTGTCAGCCCAATTAGAAATAAAATGGTCAATGTTCGTAATGTTGTCATAAGGTTGCCGCTAACGTTGAAGCATTTGTGTTTGTGGCGGAATTTGAAATCCGTCTGCCTGGTACAAATGATGATGTAAAATACAAAAGTTCATTGTTTATTCTGTGGCTCATTTATAACGTCGGGCTGGGACAGAAGCTGATAGTAGTACACAGTTGAAACGGCGTTATCAGTCCGCCGACATAACACAAATGCACTTGTTGGGTGCAGGCAAGTGTCAGTCAGCACCTGAAATATTTGTTAAGCTAAGTTTATGTCCATCAAACCTGAAAATCCACCAAAAGTTATGTTCACAAAATTCGCTTGAGTTTTCAGGAATGTCTTCTGGTGAAGTTTTTTTGCTTTTATAGTTTTGGTTTGAGGCCATGTCCATTCTAAGTGTCACGTTGTCTTTGATTACCTCAATTTTGTAAGAATAATAACAGGGTTCAGTTTTTATATAGGCGTCATATTGTAAAATGTTTTTGTGTAACAAGCTGTCAACCTTAATGTGTTTAAATAGATTGTTTATTTGGTCAAGCTGAATACTGCTTGAAATTTCTTTGAAAAATTGCAGGAACATTTTCTTTGTTGTCTTGCTGTCGTTTGTTTTAAACAGTTCATTATATGTACTGTCGTCTATATAAATGCTGAAAGCTGTGTCTGAAAGAGGGAATTGAAATATATCAGCAATTTTCTCTTTGTCATTCGAAGCAACTGCTTTTTGAAGTTTTTTTAATTCTTCAATCAAAATGTTTCGAGTCGATTTGTTTGTGTCTGCTTGTTGCTCAGTTTGATTGTTGGTTGTACTCCTTGTCGTGTCAGAATTATTACAAGCGATAAGCGTCAAAACGGAAATCAAAAGAATTAGTGTCTGTCTCATAAGCTTTTAAAATGGAACGAGGTCTCAATTTTGCTTGCACCCAACGGGCAGGGCTTTATGCAGGTTGGGAATTAGTATTCCGTCTGCCGATGACCGCTGCTGATTGAAAATATAAAATTGAATTTAAGAACTAAAGTTGAGATTTATTCGTCTCGCCCGAACCACAGCCTGGATTTGCAATTAGTTGATGAATGCTGGTCATGCCCAACTTGCATAAAACCCAATGTTACAAGCCGTTTTTTTGTGTCTCCCTGCTACCAATTTGAATTACTTTTATCTTGTCATAACGAAAAACCCTTGCTGGTTCTAGGTCACCCTTTGGTGGAAAATAATTGGCTGGATAACCTTTCTTTGAATAAAACTGTCCTGTCACACTAATTCGAATAGGAATATTAATACCATTGAATAGAGTGTCTGCTTTTGTGATTTTTGAGTTTGCTGTCTCAAGATAGAAGTACTCCACGCCTTCATTAAATGGTTTTTGTTCTTTTGTTTCAAACCATTGAGGGCAAGTACAAGCCTGAACAGTATATGAAACATCAAGTGTTATTCTCTGTCCAATCAAAGCTCCTTTGTCCACCAAATATTTTGCACTGTCAATTTGCTCGGTTAAACTTTGACTGTAATTACTCTTAATGATTTTGTATGAAGTATATCTAAATACTTTTGCTTTGTCAACCTGTTGCTCTCCTTTTACATAGTCTTTTGGAAAACCTTTATCTATATAATACTGTCCTGTAAATTGTACTATGTCGTTAATATAACCCACTGTGTCCGGAAGAATTAGTGAAGTGTCGGCTGGCTCCACAAAAACGCAATACGATGCAAGGCTGTCGTTCTCATTCTTTTTTATTAAATCCATTGGCGCCCAATTGGCACACTCACTAGCCCAATTTATGTAGTGAAATTCTACAGTTTCAATTTTGCTGTTCAACTTATTTTGTTGGGTCGAGCAGGAAAAGAGTAAGATAATTAATGTCGCTGTTGATAGTTGTTTCACTGCTGATTTAAAATGGCTTGAAACACATAAATATACGCAACCCTATCAAATTTCGGAATTTCTAACTCGTTGATTCTCACAAGTTGCCTTATGCGCTTTTTGTATTAAACAGTTGCGTAAATGCACAATTACAAAAATCCTTTTTCCCGCAAATCATCTAACGGGCTCGTGATATTTACCAGCGTATTCCGGGCTACATGCAAATACCGCTCCGTAGTGCGGATGTCAAAATGACCCAAAATTTCTTTGATGTAACGGATATCAACTCCCTTTTCCAGTAAATGAGTGGCAAAACTGTGTCGTAACCCATGAAACGGAACCGCTTTGCTGATGCCGGCTTTCTTCTTGGCATCTACAAATATCTGTTGAGCACTGCGGGTGCTGTAGGGTTCACCCGGTACCTGTCCTTCAAATAAATAGGTCTTAGGCCGTGGCTGGTGCAGCTTCAAATACGAACGTAAAATATCCAGCAACAACGGGCTCAAGTTCACATAACGGTCTTTCTTCCCTTTTGCCTGAGCTATCAGTAATACCATGCGCCTGGAGTCCACATCTGTAATCTTTAGTTGAACTACTTCACTCACACGTAATCCGGCACTGTAAGCCGTAAACACTATGGCTTTGTGTTTGATGTTTGTTATCGCTTTAAATAAACGACCTACTTCTGCCTCGTTAAAAACTTTTGGTAGCTGCAACTGTTTTTTTGGACGGGGTATCTCAAAAAAGAATTTCTCCCGTTTCAATACCTGTTCAAAATAAAACTTAAGGGCGTTTAACCGGCTGTGCAGCGTATTCTCAGTCAGTTTCAACTGCACCACACAATACAGCATGTACCGTTTTATCTGTTCCGGACTTAACTCCTGTACCGGCTTTTCCTTTAGTAACTGTAACAGTTGCATAAACTCACTCCGATACGTTTGAAGGGTACTGGCGCTGTATTTTTTTAACGCCAGTTGCTCCAGGAACAATAACAACTGCTCTTTATTATTGGCCGATAACCGCACCGGCGATGACTCCACTTTTTGCTGCATCACTTCTAAATCAGTAGCCGGCGCCAGCCCAAATCTTTTCCGGTTCTCTGTTGTATCGGGTACATACCAGCCACCCTTCGTTTTGGTAAACCGGGCCCCTTTGATCTGCTGCACCTCTTTGTTGAGGGCATAATCTTTTTCAAATAGCACCAGTATGCTTGGGTTTCCATTGTTGATTACGAATTCGCAGGTAACCTTCGGACGGTTCATCAGGTACACTTTCTTGCAATAAAAAAAGGGCGCACTTCGTGCCCCTCAGTCACAGGTGTTTTGAAAAAAGGAGGGTGATTTTCAGCAACAACCCGTGCCGGAGCACAGTACTTCTAAATTACACAATTCAGTTATTCTGCCTTCTTTCTTTCTGCCACTTTTTCAGAAAAATACCCGGTTTGAGGAAGGGGATGGAAGATGATAGTTGATAGATGATGGATGATAGATGGAAAACCGCTCCGTAGCAGGATTGTTGGCGGTTGGTCGTTCGCCGTTGGCAGTAAAGCGGCTCCGTAACGAAAGCTAATTCACTGAATAAGTCCTTCAAGTTGAACCACCAAAGCCCCAAGACACAAAGAGGCACAAAGTCGAAATGCGGATCAACCATTAAACCCTTAAACCCTTAAACCATTAAACGATTCCCCATGCCCCGGAAACGAAATCCAAACTTTTGGAACTATTGAACCCTTGAACCTTTGGAACCAACCTTTAAACCATTAAACCCTTAAACGATTCCCCATACTCCGAAAACGAAATCCCAACCTCTGGAACCCTTGAACCTTTGGAACCTTTGTAACTTTTTCCCCACACCCCTCGGCCTGCGGCCACTCCCCTGAGAGGGGAGATGGTGCACGTTCAACCTCAAGAGCAAACCCTGATTTCCATACTCCGGAACCGAAATCCCAACCTCTGGAACCTTTGAACCCTTGAACCTCTGGAACCAACCCTTAAACCTTTAAACCCTTAAACGATTCCCCATACTCCGGAACCGAAATCCCAACCTTTGGAACTATTGAACCCTTGAACCTCTGGAACCAACCTTTCAACCCTTAAACGACTTCAACCTTGAACCCTTGAACCTTTGGAACTTCTTGAACCTTTGAACCCTCCTCCGAACCAAACTTTCCTTTACCTTTGCGGCCTGAAAAAGAAATTCACGTCACCATGCCCGGTCAATTAAAAGAGGTTCGGAACCGAATTAAGAGTGTACAGAGTACGCAGCAGATTACCAAAGCCATGAAAATGGTGAGCGCTGCCAAATTGCGGAAAGCCCAGGATGCCATCATCCAGATGCGTCCGTATGCACAAAAACTGCAGGAAACCCTCAGCAACATCGTCAGCAGCAGCGATGGCGATACCAGTGTACTGAAACTGGCCGCCCAGCGTCCCGTGGAAAAAGTCCTGTTGCTTGTTATCACCAGCGACAGGGGGCTCTGCGGTGCCTATAACGCCAACATTGTAAAACTGGCCAAGCAGGTGATTGCCACCAACTACGCAGCCCAGCAGGCCAACGGCAACGTGCAGGTATGGGGCATTGGTAAAAAAGGAACCGAAGCCTTTCAGCGGGCCGGGGTACCCACCAGCGATGCGTGGAAGGACCTGTTTCACCAGCTCAGCTTTGAAAATGTACAGGAAGCCGCAGCCGCAGCGATGAAGGCCTTTGTGAGTGGTGAATTTGATGTGGTGGAACTGGTGTACAGCGAGTTTAAAAATGCAGCCACCCAACGCTTTAAAGTGGAACGCTTCCTGCCCATTCCCAAAGTGGAACCCAAAGCCGGCAGCCAGAAAAAATCTGATTTCATTTTCGAACCGGGTAAAGAAGAGCTCATTACCGAGCTGATGCCCAAAATTCTCAATACACAATTGTTCAAAGCCGTACTGGATGCCAATGCCAGCGAGCATGGTGCCCGTATGACGGCCATGGACAAAGCCAGCGATAATGCCAATGAACTGCTGCGTTCACTCCGCATCAGCTATAACAGGGCCCGCCAGGCTGCCATCACCACCGAGCTTACAGAAATTGTAAGTGGTGCCGCAGCACTGAATGGTTAAAACCCGGGGTTCCGGTGTGCATGCGCCGGCAGTCCCGCACAGCAAACTCACAAGTACAACATGGAAGTAAGTGCCATCATCCCGCATATTGAAGCGCTCATTTTTGCAGCCGAACGTCCGCTCACCACACTGGAGCTGACAGATATGCTCAACAATGCCCATGCCTTCATCGAAGACCGGGCCAGCCTCGACCAGGTGGAAGCCGCCATTGAAGCCGTCCGGGAAAAATATGCAGCCGAATTCTATCCCTTCGAAGTACGGGAAACCGGCGGTGGCTGGCAGTTTCTCACCAAACGGGAATACCACAAAACCGTAGCCCAGATCAACGGCGATAAATTTCTCAAACGCCTCAGTACGGCGGCTCTTGAAACACTGGCTATCATCGCCTACAAGCAACCCATTACCAAAGGGGAGATGGAAGCCATCCGGGGTGTGAGCTGCGATTATACGGTGCAGAAATTGCTGGAAAAAGAACTGATCATCATTACCGGCCGCAATGAAAAAATGCCGGGCCACCCGTTAGTATATGCTACGTCCCGTTCGTTCATGGATTACTTTGGTATTAACTCCAAAGACGACCTGCCCCGCATCCGGGAAATTATAGCATCCGACCTGGTGGAGCCAACCGCTGTACAACACGAGTTTGCACCGGAAGATACCGACCTGCTGCCCGAAAGCGAAGAGGCCATCCTGGCGGTGAACGAAGATGGATCCCTCGTGGCCGAACCGGTAGCCGAAGCCAGCGAAACAGCAGCAGCGGAAGGAGAGGAGCCCACCGAACCCACCAGCACTGCAACAGATGAAGAACTGCCGCCGGCAGATGGGCAAGAAGAAGATGGAGAACAAGGCCCGGAAGAGGAACAGCAACCCGGCGCTTAATTACGGTTTGATTCATGCAACAATCGCTTTCCAACGAACAATTACTGGCCGCCGCAGCGCAATACGGAACACCCCTGTATGTGTACCATGCCGAAACTATTGCCCAACAGTACCGCAAACTGGCCGATGCGTTTTCCATTCTCGATACAAAGATTTTTTACGCCTGTAAGTCGCTCACCAATGTTCACGTGCTCCGCTATGTAAAAGAGCTGGGCTGTAACATCGACTGCAGCAGCGGCAACGAAGTAAAGCTGGCCCTGCATGCCGGTGTGGAACCGGAGCGTATCCTCTACACCAGTAACGGCATCGCCTTTGCTGAGATAGATGAAGCAGCACAGGCCGGTGTCAACATCAACATCGACAGCCTGAGCAACCTCGAAAAATTCGGGCAGAAATACGGCGGATCGTACCCGGTAGGTGTACGCCTGCGCCCCAACATTATGGCGGGTGGCAACCTGAAAATTTCCACCGGTCACGATAAAAGCAAATTCGGTATTCCTGTGGAGCAACTGGAAGAACTGAAAGCCATTGTTACAAAGTACCAACTCCGCATCCGCACCCTGCACCTGCATACCGGCAGCGATATCAAGGAGGCCGATGTGTTTGTACAGGGACTGGAAGTGCTGTTCGACATGCTGCCTCATTTCCCCGCTGTGGAAGTACTCGACCTGGGTGGTGGGTTTAAAGTGCCTTATCATCCGCTGGAAAAAGAAACTGATGTGGAGAAGCTGGCACAGAAGCTGAAAGAAGCACTTGAAACTCATGAAACCTCCCGCAACCGAAAGCTGCAGATCTGGTTCGAACCGGGGAAATTCATCGCAAGCGCCTGCGGCTACCTGCTCACTACGGTGAACGTATTGAAGCAGAACGGCGATGTGCAGATTGCCGGGGTCGATACCGGGCTCAACCACCTCATCCGCCCCATGATGTACGATGCCTATCACCACATCGTCAACAGTAGCAACCCCGAAGGGCCGCAGAAAAAATACATGGTCACCGGTAACATCTGCGAAACAGATACGTTTGCTGATGACCGTTACCTCGCCGAAATCCGGGAAGGTGATGTGCTCACCATTTACAACGCCGGCGCCTACGGTTTTGAAATGAGCAGCAACTACAACTCCCGCTTCAAACCCGCCGAAGTCCTCTTCGAAAACGGCCAGCCCCGCCTCATCCGCCGCCGTGATACCTTCGAGGATCTCTTGCGCAACCAGGAGGTTTGATGCAACTCAAAAAGAGATGATAGTTGTCAGATGATAGTTGATAGGAAGAACATTCTGACCAGGATAGGTTTCACCCTACGGAGCCCCCGTACTTCTAACTTCGTACTTCGTACTTCAAAAGAGATGATAGTTGTTAGATGATAGATGATCGGAAGAACGCTTCGCAGGATAAACCATTCAGATCTTCAGTCATTCAGTCATTGTCTGCCCATGCTCCAGAACCGAAGTCCCATTCAATCCTTCAATCCTTCAGTATAGATAAAGAATAGATAGTGCATGACAATAGTATGAAATCACATTATGTTAAGTAGCAATATCTGCATTACTGCACAGTAACCCTCAAACCTTAAGAGTGCTTAAGCAAATATCAACCGTGCCTGACCTGTGCCCACATTAGACTTCCTATAGGTGAAGTTACAGTAGTACAGGAGCCAAATCAGGGAACCTTCCCGAGATCGGGCCGTATTCGATCTCGGGTGTCTTTTTTGGTTACTTTTTGGACAAGCAAAAAGTGACGAAAAAGAATTTATATTCTCGAATGAAAGTCTTCAGCTGTTTCAGGATTGTTGCTCTAATTTGTATAGCTTTTTTGGACAAGACAACGTTCACTCAACTTCCATTCAAAGGTCACTCAAAGGCGTTCATAAAGCATAGATAAAGCATGGATGAAGCATAGATAAAGCAGGGTAAAGGCGTTCATAGTGTATGAAGCAATCAGCAATGCTTTACATCAAAAATGTGTGTATGGCCGGTCCCGGCGCTGCAAGCTTTACTGGATTTCACAAAATGTAGTAATGTTTTCCGTTGGCCGTTGGCCGTAAAACCGCTTCTTAGTATCAAAACGTTCCACCTCATCATCAAACCCTGATTTCCATACTTTGAAACCGAAATTTTGTCCCCCTCTGGAGGGGATAAGGGGGGAGGACACGAATTTTGGATCAGCAACCAATCTCCATACTCCGGAACCGATATCCCAACCTCTGGAACCTTTGAACCTTTGGAACCTCTGGAACCAACCTTTAAACTTATAAACGCCCCCCAACCAACCCAAATCCTCCCAAAAACATCTAACTTTCAATAAAATTCTTTGCTATGCCGATTCGCATGACCGATGATCAACAGGATCAACACGAACAACATCAAAACGACGGTGGTGGCGGCGGTGGACGGGGTGGCGGCGGGGGCGGACTCCTCAGCCTGCTTCCTTTACTCCTCAGTCTTTTTGGCAAGGGAGGCCGTGGCGGCGGAGGTGGGAAAGGAATTCTTTTTCTGCTCGTAATTGTGGTGGGTGCATACTTCCTGCTCGGCAGGGGCGGTTGCAACCTTACCGATCTGGCCAGTCTCACCACCGGTGGTTTCCTCGATCCCAAACAATTTGAAAAAGCTGAAATCTACGAACCGCTGGCCGATGATCCCGGCAAAAATCCGTTGCCCGAAGCTGCCAACCTGCAACGGTTTTGTCCCACCCCCCAGAACCAGGGCTCCCAGGGCTCCTGTGTAGCTTGGAGCAGCGCCTTTGCAGCTCATACCATCCTCGAAAGTGCCCGCACCGGTAAGGAACCCAACGAGGTCGCCTTTTCGCCGTCGTTTATGTATAATCAAATCGGTCTGCAGGGATGCCAGGGCTCCTACATCATCCGGTCTATGGAATTCATGACCCAACGGGGTGATGTGCCGTATGAGCGGTTTCCCTATACCGACCAGGATTGCGAACGGCAGCCCAACAGCCAGTTGATGCAGGAAGCGGCTCAGTACCGTATGCGGGGCTTCAACCGCCTCAGCCTGGGCGACCGGAACGATGCCATTGATATGCGGGCCATTAAAGAAAACCTGGCGCAGGGGGCACCGGTGGTGATTGGCATGATGGTGGGACAAAGTTTCATGCAGCCCATGATGGGGAAAGATATCTGGGTACCCGCCAGCGGCGACCGCAGTATGATGGGCTTTGGCGGCCATGCTATGTGCGTGGTGGGGTATGATGATAAAAAGTACGGTGGCGCCTTTCTGCTCATGAACAGCTGGGGTCAGGAGTGGGGAACCAATGGCTTTGCTTGGGTGCGCTACGGCGATTTTCAAACCTATGTGCGGGAAGCCTATGGCGTAAACCCCATGCACGTTGGAAATGAAAATATACAACAGTTTGCCTGCGAAGTGGGACTGGTGCAGGTGGAATTTGATGGCAAAAAAACGGTGGCCGGTGATTATATTCCGCTGCGCAATGCCGGCGGCAACCGCTTTGAAACCAACGTACCGGTACAACCCGGCACACGGTTTAAAATGGAATTGAAAAATACCACGGAGTGCTACGTGTATGTGTTTGGAAAAGAAACCGATGGCAGCAGTTACACGCTGTTCCCGTATCCACGTACCGATGATCCGTCGAAAACTAAATATTCACCCTTTTGTGGCATCACCGGGGTGCGTTTGTTCCCGAAAGATAAAAGCATGATGCCCGACAGCATCGGTAACCGGGATGTGATGGCGGTGGTCATCAGCAAAAAAGAACTTGATTGGTACCAACTGAACCAGGCCCTCAGCCGCAATACAGGAGCCGATTTCGGCAGCCGGCTCAACAGTGTGCTGGGCGCCAACCTCATCCGCAATGTGCGCTACAGCGCCACCGGCAAAGGAACCATGCGCTTCGATGTTACCGGCGATGCCAACGAGGTGGTGGCTTGTATTGTGGAGGTAACGAAGTGATATTAGTATTTAGTTCGTGCATGGCATGTGCTGAAAGAAAGCAGGATAGTTGATGGATCCTTCGTGAACTTTGTGTAGTTGCTTTGTGGTCCTTGTGGTAAAACCCAAACCAATCATCAGGTACAAAGATAATCACATGGGTTGGATGAAACTCCGGGTTTCAGAACACGCAGAAAATCCGACTAAAAATTGAACTATATGATAGCATTAAAAGGATTGAAGAATAGTAAAAAGTACAGCGGTATTGATGCAAAACACATGATCAATCGTTTCCCTCTGTTTCAATTGTAAGAAAAATAATGGCTGAATAAGTATATGAACCCACACACCGAACAATTCATCCGCATCATGGCAAGCCCGCTCAAGAGCAGGCTGTTCATGTTCACCAAACTTCCGGCCGCTTATTTCTCCGGCGTACGGGTGGCCGAACTGAATACCGACCGGGCCGTGGTAACGGTACCGTATAAATGGTTTTCACAAAACCCGTTCCGTTCTACCTATTTCGCCTGCCTGGCCATGGCAGCCGAAATGAGTACCGGGCTGCTGGCCATGATGCAGATCTACAAACGAAAACCTGCTGTGAGTATGCTCGTGGTGAAACTGGAAGCCGCTTATTTTAAAAAAGCAACCGGCCTCACCCGTTTTACATGCGAAGCCGGCAAAGACATGGAACGTATTGTGGATGAGTGCATCCGTAACGGTGAAGGACGTACGTATGTGGCTACTGCCACCGGCCGCAACGAGCAGGATGAAGTGGTGGCGGAATTTTACATCACCTGGTCCTTTAAAGCAAAAGGTGGAAGCGAAGGCTGATAGTTCGTTTCCGCATATCAAATTCAACAACAAAAATTCTTGTATATGAAAATCGCATTTCACGGAGCAGCACGGGTGGTAACCGGCAGCAAGCACCTCATCACCTTAACCAATGGAAAAAAACTCTTGCTCGATTGTGGCATGTTCCAGGGCATGGGAAAAGATACCGATGCCATGAACCGGGAATGGGGATTTGATCCCGAACAGGTCGACTACATGATTCTCAGCCACGCACACATTGACCACAGCGGATTAATTCCCAAACTCATTGCCGATGGGTACAAAGGAAAAATCTATTGTACCGATGCCACGAAAGACCTCACTTCAGTGTTGCTGGAAGACAGTGCCGAAATCCAGGAAGATGAAGTGAAGTACGAAAATAAACGTCGTGCGGCAATGGGGCTACCCTACCTGCAGCCCTTGTATTCAATAGAAGATGCCAAACGGGCAATTGATTGTCTGCTGCCAAAAGAATACAATGAATGGTTCAGAGTCAGCGATGACATTGAAGCCATGTTTACCGATGCCGGGCATATTATCGGCAGCGCCTGTGTGCACTTGAAAATCACGGAAGATGGCAAAACGAAACGGATCACCTTCAGCGGTGATATTGGCCGTTACAGAGATGTGATCCTGAAATCACCGGATACCTTTCCGCAGGCGGATGTCATCATCATGGAATCCACCTATGGAAACAGTTTGCATGATAACGCACACTCAACACCCGATCAGTTGCTGCAATGGATCACCAAAGCCTGTGTGCAGAAAAAAGGGAAGCTGATTATACCCGCTTTCAGTGTGGGGCGCACCCAGGAACTGCTGTACGATTTAAATCAACTGGAAATAGAGCGGCGCCTGCCTGATCTGGATTATTACGTTGACAGTCCCTTGAGTGCAGAAGCCACAAGTATTGTAAAAAATTACCCGGAATACTTCAATAACCGCATTCAGAAACTTCTCAAAACAGATAACAATCCTTTCGGATTTAAAGGGTTGAACTTTATTAAAACAGTGGCAGAATCAAAACTGCTCAATTTCAAAAACGGTCCGTATGTCATCATCAGCGCCAGTGGCATGGCCGATGCAGGAAGGGTAAAACATCATATCAATAATACCATTGAAAGCAGTCGCAATACCATTCTGTTAACCGGTTACTGCGAACCCCGTTCGCTTGGTGGAAAACTGCTGAGAGGGTTAAAAGAAGTGAAAATATTTGGAGTGGAAAAGCAGGTGAATGCCGAAGTGGGACAAATACGCAGTATGAGTGCTCATGGCGACTATGATGATATGTGTCAATGGCTGGCCTGCCAGGATCCGCAGCAGGTAGAAAAGTTATTCATCGTTCATGGGGAGTATGACGTACAGCAATCATTCCGGGATCGGTTAATCCGGAAAGGGTTTGCCGATGTCACCATTCCGGAGCGGCATTTTGAAATAGGCATCTGATTGCTTCGGGTTTTCGCAGCATGAGGTTGCCCACTTGTGCCGGTAACTGCCTGCTCGGTACCATGCCAATACGGTTTGCAGCCCCCCGAATGCCTGGACAACCTGCGGAAGAGATATCTTTTAAGACGGATTTTTACCCGAAACAGGTGTCAGATGAAGATTCATTCAACCATTCCGAACGAAATCCAAACCCCGCAGGGGTGGTATACCAATAGACAGGAAATTATTGCGAGCGATATCTAAACCCCGTAGGGGTGACATATCAATAGCCCCCGTAGGGGCGTACATAGATCAAACAAAACAGCCCGCAAGTTGCGGGCTGTTTGCTGGTACCACGTACGGGATTCGAACCCGTGATTCCTCCGTGAAAGGGAGGCGTCTTAACCCCTTGACCAACGCGGCGTTTATTTTGGGAGTGCAAAGATAGCAGCCCCCGCTTTTCCAGCCAAAAAAAAGTGAGAAGATTTGTTCTGCAATCATTCCCTGTCACGGCAATACGCAGCCCCTGCAAAACCCAACACCCTGAAACACTACTGATTGTTTGTTTTTAAACTGATGAAGGTTGTTGAAAAAAATGATGAGCAGCAGGGAGTATTTCATCTGTGAGCAATTACCTTTGCAGCGCATTTTACAGATTATTCATCTCAAATTCAAGAAACATGAGCAAAGTAAAAGTTGCCATCAATGGCTTCGGACGGATCGGACGCCTCGTTTACCGTCAGATTTATAACATGGAAGGCATTGATGTAGTAGCCATCAATGATTTAACATCTCCCAAAGTATTAGCACATCTCCTGAAATACGATACAGCACAGGGCCGTTTCAACGAAGACGTAAAGGCCACCGAAAACGCAATCGTGGTAAACGGTGATACCATCAACGTATACGCACAAAAAGACCCTTCACAGATTCCCTGGAAAGAGCATGATGTGGACGTGGTACTGGAATGTACCGGTTTCTTTGCCGATAAAGCCAAGTCGGAAGCGCACCTGGCTGCCGGTGCCAAAAAAGTGGTGATTTCTGCACCCGCCACCGGTGACCTGAAAACGATTGTATTCAATGTAAATCACAGCATACTGGATGGTTCTGAAACCGTGATCAGCTGTGCTTCCTGCACCACCAATTGCCTGGCGCCTATGGCACAGGTACTGGAAGATAAATTCGGTATCGTAAACGGTTTGATGACTACCGTACACGCCTACACGAACGACCAGAATACACAGGATGCCCCGCATGCCAAAGGTGATCTGCGCCGTGCACGTGCTGCTGCACAAAACATTGTGCCCAACAGCACCGGCGCTGCCAAAGCCATTGGACTGGTTCTGCCCAGCCTCAAAGGAAAACTGGATGGTAGCGCCCAGCGGGTGCCTACACTCACCGGCTCCTTAACCGAACTGACGGTGGTATTGGGTAAAAATGTAACGGTAGCTGAAATCAATGAAGCCATGAAAGCAGCTTCTAATGAAAGCTATGGTTATACTGAAGATGAAATTGTGAGCAGCGATATCATCGGTACAACGTTTGGTTCCCTGTTCGATGCAACACAAACACGTGTGCAAACAGTGGGCGATTCCCAACTGGTTCGTACTGTGAGCTGGTACGATAACGAAGCAAGCTATGTAAGTCAGCTCGTTCGTACCCTGCATTACTTTGCAAAATTGATTAAATAAGCAACACATGAATTTGTGGTAACGAAACAAAAAGGGTATTTCTGATGAAATACCCTTTTTTACAGTTGCCCCTTTTCCTGTTTTGAACCCTTTTTCATTTGGCTTACATTTGAAGTATGGATCAGCATCAACAAAACCTGCTCAACCGTATTACCATCATCCCGGGTTTAATGGGGGGGAAACCCACCATACGAGGGTTACGTTTTACAGTGGCCGATATCCTCGAGCTTCTTTCCAGTGGAATGACGTACGAACAGATTCTCGACGAACATCCTTCTCTGGAAAAAGAGGATATCCTTGCTGCCGTGTATTACGCTTCGCTGAAGCTCAACCATACAGCCATCATCCATGCAGCCTGATTGGGAAATATGGTTGGATCATAATCTGTCGCCCATAATTGCCAGGTGGATGAGCGAAGACTTTGGAATGACGGTCAAGCCTTCGTATGCCCTTCAGATTCAGAATCTCACCGATTTTGAATTATACCGCCTGGCCCGGAATCACGGCAAAGTGGTAGTACTCACGAAGGACGCAGATCTGGCAGAAATCGTCATCCGTCTCGGTGCACCGCCCAGGCTCATTCACCTAAGGGTGGGAAACAGGAGCAGTGCATCGTTGTATGCCATTCTGAAAACGACCCTGCCGGAAGCACTCCGGCTGCTGGAAGAAGAGGATAAAATAATTGTTGAAATCGAATAAAATAAAAAATTATGAGTAAGTTCTCACAGTACAATTTCAGCGGACAAAAAGCACTCATCCGGGTTGACTTCAACGTCCCAATCGACAAAGCAACCTTTGCCATTAGCGATGATACCCGCATGCGGGCTGCTGTTCCCACGATTAAGAAAATTCTGAGCGATGGGGGTTCTGTCATTTTAATGAGCCACCTCGGTCGTCCAAAAGACGGTCCTGAAGAAAAATCATCCCTCAAACACCTGGTACCGCACCTTAGCCAGTTGCTGGGTGGTACAACGGTGCTATTTGCCAACGACTGTATTGGCGAACAGGCCTACCTCACCGCTGGTATGATGAAGCCGGGCGAAGTACTGCTGCTCGAAAACCTGCGTTTTTACAAAGAAGAAGAAAAAGGCGATGAGGCATTTGCAGAAAAACTCAGCAAACTGGGTGATGTTTATGTGAACGATGCTTTTGGAACTGCTCACCGGGCCCATGCAAGCACAGCGGTGATTGCCAAATTCTTCCCGGCAGATAAAAGAATGTTTGGGTTGTTAATGGAAGGCGAAGTAAGTGCTGCAGAAAAAGTATTGTACGCTGCACAAAAACCGTTCACAGCCATCATCGGTGGTGCTAAGGTGAGCGATAAAATTCTCATCCTCGAAAACCTGCTGGAACGGGCAACCGATATCATCATCGGTGGTGGTATGGCGTACACGTTTCTGAAAGCAAGAGGCGGAGAGATAGGAAATTCACTCCTGGAACAGGATCGTATGGAAACAGCGTTGAACCTGTTGAAACATGCTTCGGAAAAAGGTGTAAGCATTCACCTGCCAGAGGATAGTGTGATTGCCGATAAATTTGCAGCTGATGCAGCAACAAAGGTCTGCCCCAGCGATCAGATTCCCGACGGCTGGATGGGGCTGGATATTGGTCCCAAAGCGGCCGGTGTGTTTGCAGAAGTAATCCGAAACAGCAAAACTATTTTATGGAACGGACCGATGGGTGTGTTTGAAATGGAGAAATTCCAGGCCGGCACCAAGGCCATTGCCGATGCTGTGGCAGAAAGTACCCAACAGGGAGCTTTCAGCCTGGTGGGTGGAGGCGACAGTGTGGCGGCTGTAAACCAGTTTGGTTACGACGATAAAGTAAGCTACATCTCCACCGGTGGCGGTGCGATGCTCGAATATTTCGAAGGGAAAGTACTGCCCGGTATTGCAGCAGTAAAAGATTGATGGAAACAACCGACCACGACCGACAGGGTGTCAGCCTTTCAAAGCTGGCACCCTTTTCGTTTGAGATGAATCCGTAAAGTATCATTCCTTTACAGTAAATTTATAGTTACTAAAAAACAAGCAAAATGAAAAAAGGATCCCTTCTCACAATTGTTGTTGTAGCAGTACTGGCCCTCTTCGGTTTTATGGGTTGCAACGGCTACAATGGTTTGGTGAAACAGGATGAAGTAGTGAAAAACGCCTGGAACAATGTGCAGGCCGAGTACCAGAACCGGGCCGACCTCGTTCCCAACCTGGTGAACACCGTAAAGGGCGCTGCCAACTTTGAACAGGAAACACTCACCAAAGTTATTGAAGCACGTGCCAAAGCCACTTCCATTCAACTGAAGGCTGAAGACCTCACACCTGAAAACCTGGCAAAGTTCCAGCAGGCACAAAGTGAATTGTCCGGCGCATTGAGTCGGTTACTCGTAACCGTTGAAAAGTATCCCGATCTCAAAGCTGTTCAGGGCTTCCAGGATCTGCAACGCCAGTTAGAGGGTATTGAAAACAATATTAAAAATTCACGGAAAGTATTCAACGAAGCTGTTAATACTTACAACGTGAAAGTGCGTTCCTTCCCCATGAACCTGCTGGCAGGTATGTTTGGCTTCAGTGCCAAAGAAGGCTTCCAGGCCGAACCGGGCAGCGATAAAGCGCCGGAAGTTAAATTCTGATCTGCATGGCTGCAACAACATCAAAAGGAAAAATGCCCTTGTTGATCGGGGTTGGCTTGCTGTTGATCGCAGTTGTGTATACAGTCATTACGTATAACAAACTCGTACGGCAGGAAGAAGCTGTAAAGCTGAACTGGTCGGAATTGCAGAATGTATACAAACGCCGGTTAGACATGGTGCCCACACTCGTAACAATTGTGCAGGGAGCTGCTGCGTTTGAAAAGGAGCTGTTACAGGAAGTGGTGAATGCCCGCAGCAAAGCCGGAAACCTGCAGCTGAGTGGTGAAGGTGCTACGTTTGACAACTATTCACAACAGGAAGCAGCACAGGCTGAACTGGCCAATGGTATGAGCCGGGTGATTGCAGTGATTGAAGCCTACCCCGACCTCAAAGCCACGAAGAGTTTCCAGTACCTGCAGTCGCAACTGGAAGGAACCGAGCGGCGGATCAAGTTTGCACGGAAGGATTTCAATGCAGCTGTGAATGTCTATAACACATCGGTACGGCAACTGCCTTCCAGCCTTGTGGCTACTGTATTTGGTTTTAACGTGAAAGAAGGATTTAAAGCAGATGCCGGCGCCGACAATGCTCCGGAAGTGAAATTTTAAATGAATAACGATGGGATGGTTTTCTTCCTGGTTTAAAAATGAAGATTGGTTTACACCGCAGGAACGGGAGCGGATTGTAGCGGCGGTTCGTGCTGCTGAAAAGCGCACTTCCGGTGAAATACGCATTTTCATCGAAAGCCGCTGCAGTTATGTGGATCCCCTCGACCGTGCAGCTGAAATCTTCTTCGGGTTGAAGATGGAACAAACGGAAGACCGCAATGCAGTACTCCTTTACATTGCCATGAAGGATCATCAGTTGGCCATCTACGGCGATCAGGGCATTCATGAAAAAGTAGGCTCATCTTTCTGGAATGCAGAAGTCAGACAGATTTGTTCTGAATTCAGATCGGCACAATTGACAGAGGGCATCATTCATATAGTTACAGACATTGGCGAAGCCCTGGTACAGCATTTTCCATATCACAACGAAGATCGTAACGAACTGCCCGATGATATTATCTTCGGCAGGTAACAAACTATGAAACAGGTACGTATATTATTGGTTCTTTTGCTTCTATTCAACGGCTACGGCCTGTTGGCACAGGGCATTGAAAAATATATGCCGGCCCGGCCCAATCCGCCCCGCCTGGTGAATGATTTTCTGGACATCCTCACGCCGGCACAGGAAGAAGCACTGGAAAAAAAGCTGGTGGCGTACGATGACTCCACCTCCAACCAGGTGGCTGTTGTTACAATTGGCGATATTGGCGACTATGATGTGGTGGAGTTTGCCGCCGAACTGGGACGCAAATGGGGTGTGGGAGGGAAGGATTACAACAACGGGGTTGTGTTGCTGATACTGATTGACAAACAGCGTAATAAAAGGAAAGTAGCCATTGCAACCGGCTACGGACTGGAAGGCGCCTTACCCGATTATACCACCAAAGAAATTATTGAAACAGAAATTCTTCCCAATTTCAAAGCAAGTGATATTTACCGTGGTCTGGATGAAGGAACCGATGCCATCATCAAGGCGGCAGAAGGGACTTATAAAGCACCTGAAAACTACGGAAACCGGAAAAGCAGCGGCGGAGGAAATATCCTCGTGGCGGTGATTGTGTTTATTGTCATTATGATTATTCTTTCCAATATCAACCGCCGTGGCGGTGGTGGTATGGTGAGTCGCAGGGGTTACCGCCGCTGGAATGATACGCCACCCATCTGGTGGTTCCCCTCCGGTGGTGGAGGAGGTGGCTGGGGCGGCGGCGGCGGTGGTGGCGGCGGCTTCGGTGGATTCGGCGGTGGCAGCTTTGGTGGCGGTGGTTCCAGCGGCAGTTGGTAAACCTTATTGTTATCAGCGTAAAGGCTCCTTCGTTAACACAGGCTGTTGCAGCTCAATTCTTTTTCGTTTCCACATAGTGTAAAAATGAGCTTACCTGGTGGTACAGTTCTTCCGGCGCTTCATACATGCCCATATGGGCGATGGCAGGTATAAAATGTACCTGGCATACAGAAGGTAATGTTGCCTGCTGCAGCGCATCGTCCGGATTCACTGCCTGGTCCTGTCCGCCAATGAACAGCAGCACAGGAACGGTTGCATGTTTCAAGACATGGGTACGATCGGGACGTGCCATCATAGCTTCATAGCAGGCGATCAGCACTTCGGCAGATAAAGCTTGTCCCCGTTCGATTAATTCTTCCACCACATCGGGCGTTCTTTGCCGGAACGCTGCTGCAAACAAATTCGGAATCGTTGTTTTAATAAACGATTCTGCTCCGTTGGCTTTTATAAACTCAATCCCTTTCCGCCGGGCTTCTTTCTTGGCTTCTGTATCAGCAGCAGCAGTGGAGTGTATGAAACCAAATCCGTTGAGATAAGAAGGATATAATTCTGCAAAAGCCAGGGCGATGTATCCACCCATCGAATGCCCCAGTAGTACACAGGAACGGATCTCTTCTGCATCCAGCATGGCTTTGATATCGCTTGCCATTGATTCCATGCTCAGCAACAGATCCGCCGGCAGCGTTGAGCCACCTGTGCCGGGCAAATCGGGAACAAGTACACGATAGTGTTCTTTCAGCAGTTGTTTTAAATCATCCCAGATACGGCTGTCTTCACCAAATCCATGTACCAGCACCACTGCTGTTCCCGCTCCGGTACTGCTGTATTGCAGCACCCGGTTACTTCGTGAAATTTGCTTTTGCATGTTGCAAAGTAAGGAACAAATCAGGTTGCGGATATGCCCGCAGGTTTATACCTTCTGCCTGTAGGTTTTGTTGTAGCGGATAAAGATACCCAGCAGCAGGAAGCCTGCCGCCAGCACCAGTGCCAGTTTGCTGAGCACATCGCCAAAACGTACAAACCAGGTGCTGCCGTTACTTACAGGAATTTGTTGTTGAATGGCAGCTTCGGTCCACCACGGTTGTGGTTGCAGTACATTACCCAGCGGGTCAACAAAACAACTGATGCCCGTATTTGCGCTTCGTACCACCCAGCGCCTTGTTTCAATGGCACGCAGCCGGGCATAGGCCATGTGCTGGTGATGACCAGGTGTGTTGCCCCACCATCCATCGTTGGTGATGATGGCAATCAGATTGGCGCCGTTGGCAATATACCGGCTCATATACTCGCCGTAAATACTTTCGTAACAAATGGCAGGTGCAAGTTTGTAATGATTACTCGTAGGTACCGGTGTGCGGTGTGCCTGTCGTGCATAACCGCCGGTGGTGCCACCGAATTTTTCAAATACCGGTCCCAGGAATAAAAGAAAACGGGGCAGGGTTTCTACACCCGGTACCAGCATCGACTTATGATAAAACTGCCGGGCGCCACTGCTGTCGAGCAACACGCTGCCGTTGTACACTTCATAAAACTGGCTGGTTCCGTCAATGGGCCGTGCATACAGGGATACTTTTTCCGGAAACACCCGGTAGCTTTCAATACCAGTAAACAGGTTGAGATTCGGATGGCGGCGTAAAAAATCAAACAATGGGTTCAGGAAAAAATTGGTCTTCAGGTTTTGTTCATCAAACCCATTGGGTGAATACAAGGCTGTTTCGGGCCATACCAACAGGGTAGTGTTGCTGTCAACAGCCGATTCACTGAGCCGGATGAGTTTCTGCAATTGTGCTTCAAACGTACCGGTAGCTACTTTTTCATAGGGATCAATATTGGGCTGTATCACTACAACGTTCCCATCTTGCTGTTGGGATTGCGTTTGTGCCTGCTCCCGGGTTTGTAGTACGAGGTACGATAAAACAATGGGCGCAAGCAGGACCAGCCCCGGAATACCGGTGCGGAGTATCCAGCCTTTTTGGGAGATACCGGTGGCAGGTGTACGAAAGAAGAACTGATACAGAAGCACATTTACTAACAAGACCCACAATGTTCCCCCACTGGTGCCGGTATATTCAAACCACTGCACCCATTCGGTTCTGCCGGCAAAGGCATTACCAATGGTGAGCCAGGGCCAGCTGAGACCCCAGTCTAACTGATGCAGGTATTCAAAACTGAGCCAGAAAACGATCAGGGATGCATAACCGGTCAGGTCGCCGGCAGATTTTTTCAACCACCGGAAACCCAGCCACGGCAGGCACATCAGCAGACTGTTGACAATGATTGCCAGCCAGGCCCCGATCATCGTAGAGTTCCAGATCCACCAGGTGGTACTTACATTCCAGGTGAACAAAGCCAGGTACAATAGCAGAAAATACCGGTAGCCGGAGCGGATAGTATCCGTTAAAATGAACAATGGAATCAAAGCGACAAACAAAGCAGCGGTGATATTCCATTGCGGCCAGGCTATAAAAAGCAGGAGGCCCGACAGGAGCGACAGTAATACTGGAACGTATCTATTCATTTACCGGCTGTAGTTTGGACTTTCTTTTGTTATCTCCACATCATGTGCATGGCTTTCCTTCATGCCGGCATTGGTGATTTTTACAAATTGTGCCTGTTGCAATTCTTTAATTGTGCGGGCACCGCAGTAACCCATACCTGCACGCAATCCACCGGTGTACTGGTGTACAATTTCTGATACATTGCCTTTAAACGCCACCCGGCCTTCAATACCTTCGGGGACCAGTTTTTTAATGCCTTCTTCCACATCCTGGAAATAGCGGTCGCTGCTGCCCTGCTGCATGGCGCCGATAGATCCCATACCCCGGTATTGCTTGAATTTTCTTCCTTCGTAGATAATGGTTTCACCCGGACTTTCTTCCGTACCGGCAAACACACTTCCCATCATAACGGTGGAAGCGCCGGCGGCTAATGCTTTCACCATATCACCGGTGTAACGGATACCGCCATCGGCTATAACGGGGGTGCCTTTACTTTTTAAAGCATGGGTAGCTTCCATAATGGCGGTGAGTTGTGGAACGCCGGTTCCTGCCACAATACGGGTGGTGCAAATGGAACCCGGACCAATTCCTATTTTCACTGCATCGGCACCTGCATCGGCCAGGGCTTTGGCACCAGTGGCTGTGCCGGCATTTCCGGCGATGACCTGCAGTTTCTTAAAATTCTTCTTAAGCGCTTTCAACGAATCTATCACACCCTTGCTGTGCCCATGTGCACTGTCTAAGGTAACGATGTCCACACCTACCTGCTGCAGGGCAGCGGCACGATCGAAAAGATCGGCCGTGATACCGAGCGCAGCTCCCACCAGCAAACGTCCATATGTATCTTTTACAGCATTAGGATGGCTCTGCAGTTGAAGGAGGTCACGATAGGTAACCAGTCCCACCAGTGTTCCGTCTTTCCGCACCACCGGCAGTTTTTCAATTTTATGTTTACTGAGAATGGTTTTTGCTTTTTTGAGGTCGGTGCCTTCGGGTGCAGTAATGAGGTTGGTGGAGGTCATCACCTCCTGCACTTTGCGTTTGTTATTGGTTTCAAAGCGCAGATCCCGGTTGGTTAAAATGCCCACCAGTTTGTGGTTTTGGTCAACAATGGGAATACCGCCGATCTTGTTTTCTTTCATCAGCTTCAGGGCATCGCCAATTGTAGCATCCTGCAGTAATGTGATGGGGTCAATAATCAAACCGCTTTCACTCCGTTTCACTTTACGCACTTGTGCTGCCTGCTCCTCCACGCTCATGTTTTTATGCAGGATGCCGAGTCCGCCTTCCCGAGCCAGGGCAATGGCCAAACCGGCTTCCGTAACGGTATCCATAGCTGCCGACAGCATGGGGATGTTGAGCCGTATCTGTTTGGTGAGCTGTGTACTGATATCTGTATCACGGGGCAATACCTGTGAATACGCCGGCATAAGTAATACATCATCAAACGTAAAACCTTCGCCGTAAAATTTGCTGAGAATGGATTGTTGGGAGAGAGATTTTCTTGTTGCCATGTGCAAAGGTAGTGTGCCGGGCCTATATCTTCCAAATGCAGGCCGCTTACATGAGTGCAAACAATTTGCCCGGTAAACTTTGTACCACTCCCTGCAATTCCAGCGATAAAAGGGCGGCTGCCACGGCACTGCTGTTGAGGCCGCAACCCAGGTTGATTTCGTCAATGTGCAGATGCTCCTTTCCCTGGAGTAATTGTACAACCTGCCGTTCTTCGGGGGTAAGATCAATAAACAGTTCCCGTTGTACAATGGCAGGCTTTTTCAATGATTCCCAACCCATGGCGGCAGCGATGTCTTTTCCGTTGCGGATGAGTTGGGCTTTGTTTTGCAAAATGAGCAGGTTGCAACCTTCGCTGCGTGCATCGGTACAACGTCCGGGCACAGCAAATACATCCCGGTTGTAACCCAGTGCCAGGTTGGCGGTGATCATACTGCCGCCTTTGATGGCTGTTTCAATCACCACCGTTGCATCGCACATGCCCGCCACAATGCGGTTACGGGTGGGGAAGTTATGACGGTCGGGTTTGGTGGCGCTGGGAAACTCCGTCAGCAACCCACCGCCCGCCTGGATCATTTCTTTCGCCAGGGAGGTATGTTGTGAAGGATAGATGGTATCCAGTCCGTGCGCCAGTACGCCAACGGTGGGGAGTTGTAGTTTGAGCGATTGCTTGTGTGCAATGGCATCTACTCCAAACGCCAGTCCGCTTACAATCAGTGGTCGATGGGGGGCCAGTTCTTCCAAAATGGTATGCACCAATTGCTTTCCGTACTCGCTGTTGCTGCGGGTACCAATGATGGAAATAATTTTCGATGCATTGAGATCGGCATTGCCTTTGAAAAATAAAAGGATGGGTGGATCATAACAATGCAGGAGCCGCTGCGGATAATTAGGATCTTTCAGAAACAGAGGTTTGATTTCATACTGCTGCAGGAATTTTATTTCTGCTTCCTGTTCGCTGAACTGATCAAACTGCTTCACTGCAGCAGCACGCACAGGCCCGATACCTTCAATCCGTTCCAGTACTGATTTTTTGGCTTTAAAAACAGCTTCGGCTGTGTCAAAATGTTCCAGCAGCAGGCGAGCCTGCACAGCTCCGATTTGTGGTACATGCGTAAGGGCCAGTTGATACAACAGGTCGTGGGTGTAATCCATGGGAATGTGTTTTTCCGGATGGCAAACTATTGCATTTCAGGGAAACAGCGAAGTTATTTTGCCAGTACTTTTAATTCGGTGCGGCGGTTCTGCGCCCTTCCGGTTTCGGTGTTGTTATCAGCCACAGGTTGTGTGGCGCCAAAACCTTTCGCAACCAATCGCCGTAAGGCAACGCCTTTGCTCACCAGGTAATTGACCACCGCCTTTGCCCGGTTGTTCGACAATGCCATATTGGCTGCTGCAGAACCGGTTGCATCGGTATGACCGTCAATTTCTATCCGGAGCGTTGGATTCTCAGCCAGCAGTTCCACCACTTTGTCCAGTTCAATGATAGACTCCGGTTTCAGTTCTGCCTGGTTGGTGCCGAAGAAAATATTCTTCAACACGATTTTTGCATTCACTTCTAACGGTTGCAGGGGAATATCAATTTTGTAAGTGGTATCTCCCGAAGGTGTACCGAGGGCAAATGTTTCAGAATAAAACAAGTATCCTTTCCGGGTTACATTGAAGGCGTAATTTTTACCTACCGGTAAGGTGATGAGATAACTGCCGTCTTCATCCGTCTGCACTTTGCTGATGCGTTGGGCCGTTTGCAGATCAATCAGTTCCACTGCTGATGGTAGTCCCGCTTTTGTATTTTTATCAAACACGGTACCTGTTACCCACAAGGTTTTCACCGGGCGGATAGAAGCTGGTAATTGAAACGTGTACAAATCAAGTCCGCCCCGGCTATCGGCTCCATCGCTTGCATAATAAGCGGTAACACCATCAGCGGCGATAATAAGAGTTCCTTCATCATCAATGGTGTTGATGGGGTAGCCCAGGTTTACAGGTGTGCTCCAACTGCCGTCGGCTTGCCGACGCATGACATATAAATCGGTTCCTCCATAGCCGGGGTGGCCGTTGCTGGTGAAATACAATGTTTGGTTATCGGCATGTAAAAACGGACTGCTTTCATCTCCTGCTGTGTTGATACCCGGACCTAAATTTTGCGGGTTACCCCATTGGCCATTAGGTTGCCGGTAACTCACAAATAAATCGCTGCCCCCCAAACCCGATGGATCACGTGCGGCAAAATAAAGGGTACGCTTATCGGGCGAAAGGCTGGGCTGACTCTCCCAATACTCCGTATTGATGGTACGACCCATGTTCATCCGCTGGCTCCATCCGTTTTTGGTGAGGTAGGAAACATAGAGATCGCAATTCCCTTCTCCGTCATCCATATTGCAACCGGTGAACACCAGCATTTTTCCATCCTGGGAGATGTTTTGTGCGCCTTCGTTATCGGCTGTGTTGAGATCGCCGGGTACAGATACGCTGCGGCTCCAGGTTCCGTTTTTGTTTTCACTCACATAAAAATCTTCGTTGAAATTGTTAACCCTTCGGGTGTAGATGAGCTGTTTTCCGTCAATCGTGAGTGTGGGAAAATATTCTGAAACAGAGGTGTTAATGCTGTCTCCCATGTTACGGGGTGTAAACACAAAGCCTTGATCGTTGTTTTCAGCGGCTTTTTGAATCGCAAACTCATATGTGCGTTTCCGGTACTGGGCTGCTTTGAGAATCCGCTCGTTCAGATTGGGTTTTTGCAGAAAGCGGTTAATGGCCTCCAGTGACTCCGGAAATAATCCTTTTCCCGCAAGGGCAATCGAATAGGGGAGCAGATAGGTTGTGGTATAAACAGAATCGAGTTGTATTGCATGACGATATAGCTCTACCGAGGGAGTATATTGTTTCTGCTCCGATAAAATGCCGGCCTTGCTCAGCCAGGCATCCACAAACCGCTTATCTTCTGCAATACATTCGTCCAGTAACTGTAATGCTTTGGCGTAGTTTTTATTCTTTGCTTCGTTAAGAGCGCTCCCGTATTTGTAGCTCAGCTTCAGTGGTACCTTTGCCGGATCGTACCATTGTGCCTGTACGACGCAGGCCGGTACTAAGAGAAAAAGGAACAGTAATTGTTTCAGATACTTCATTTACATACTCAAGATACAAAGCAAATGCCGGAATCAACGGGTTGCTCAGGGTACATTGATATATTTATGAATTTGTAAACTTAACTGCCAGCGGGGATTGGCTTTAATATAGTCAATGATCAGGGGCGTTACCTGTGCTGCCTTCTCCCATTCGGGCTGCAGGTACAAGCGGCAGCCGGGTGCAACCTGTTCCGCAAATTGTTCGGCCCAGTCAAAATCACTTTTATGATAAATCACCACTTTCAGTTCATTCGCCAGCGGCAGAATTTCCTGCAAAGGTGCCTTGAACTTTTTGGGGGAGAGACAAATCCAGTCCCAGTTTCCACTGAGCGGATGCGATCCCGATGTTTCAATGTTGGTGGTAAAGCCGGCATCATGCAGGGCCGCTGTTAAACTGTCCAGGTTGTGCATCAGGGGCTCCCCACCGGTTACAACAGCAAGGGGCATCGTTCCTGTTGTCGTTTGCGACCCACCCGTAACGTCCAGCACTTCTTTCTTCGCTTTTGCAACAATTTCTTCCACCGAAAACACAGGGTGCCGGGACGCATCCCAGCTATCTTTCACATCGCACCAAACACAACCTACATCACAGCCGCCCAGGCGAATGAAATAGGCTGCTTTTCCCTGGTAAAAGCCTTCACCCTGGAGCGTGTAAAACGATTCCATCACCGGCAAAAAAGTATTGACAGAAGCAAGAGTTGTCATGATGGTTGATTCATACGGTTTAAATAGGCGTGATAGGTATTCATCAGCAGCCCGGCGATGGTCATGGGCCCTACGCCGCCGGGTACTGGTGTGATGTAGCTGCACTTGGGAGCCACTTCATCAAATTTTACATCCCCTTTCAAGGTGAATCCAGCTTTTTTGCTTGGGTCTGTGACACGGGTAATGCCCACATCCACCACAACAGCACCGTCTTTGATCATGTCGGCTGTTACAAATTCAGCCCGGCCCAACGCAGCAATCACAATGTCACCCTGCCTGCACAGTTCGGCCAGGTTGGTGGTGGCTGAATGACAAATTGTTACCGTACAATCGCCGGGATATGCTTTGCGGCTGAGCAATAAACTCATAGGAGTGCCCACAATATGACTACGGCCTATGACCACGGCATGCTTTCCTTTTGTGGGTACCTGGTAATGTTCCAGGAGTAGTAGAATTCCGTAGGGTGTGGCTGGTATAAAAGTTGGACTGCCGCTCACCATTTGTCCAACACTTACCGGGTGAAACCCATCCACATCTTTTGAAGGATCAATCTGCTGAATGACCTTTTCCTCACGAATGTGTTTGGGTAACGGCAGTTGCACCAGGATGCCATCCACACCCGGTGCCTGGTTCAGCTTTTCAATTTCCTGCAACAGCTCTGCTTCGCTTAAGGTATCGGGTAAGCGAACGAGGGTGGATTCAAAACCAATTTCCGAGCAGGTTTTTACTTTTGAAGCCACATAGGTTTCACTGGCTCCGTTGGTTCCTACCAGGATTGCAGCGAGGTGGGGGGCACGTTTTCCGGCAGCTGTCAGGGCTGCCGTTTTTTGTTTCAGCTCTTCTTTGATTGCCTGTGCGGCTGTTCTTCCATCAAGTAATTGCATGATGCAAAAATAAACGGAAGCGGGAGCATTCCCGCACGTAATGAAAAATTAAACTGCGTTCTTTCAGCCTGATCAAAATGAATTACTTAATTTCCCTTCTTAAATTAACTGCTGTTTGAAACAGGTATTGTTTTTTTTCCTACTGAGCCTGAGTATGCCTGCATGGGCGCAAACTGTTCGCCAGCCCCTCCTGGTGAACTACCCCGCCATCGGGGCCTACAGTCAGAACCGGGCCGATGTTTTTTCGATGCTCATCAATCCGGCGGCACTTGCCCGTGTGAAGGGTGTAAGTGCAGGAGTATATGCGGAGCGAAGGTTTGCTTTAAGTGCATTCAGCCAATATACAGCTGCACTGGCTTTACCTACCTCTTCCGGAAACTTTGGCGTTCAGGCCGATTATTTCGGATTCAATACTTACAATGAAACACAACTGGGACTGGCATATGGGCGATCGTTGGGAAAAAAGCTGGATGTGGGTGTAAAGTTTAACTACTACAACCTCCGTATTCCCGGATATATTGCAAGCTCCACCTTTCATTTTGAAGCCGGGGCTCTCATGCATTTGACTGATCAATTGCATGCCGGGTTCAGTGTGTTTAACCCTGTGGGCGGTGTGCTGAATAAAGAAACGGACGAAAAAATTGCATCTGTTTTCCGGGGCGGACTGGGATATGAGATGTCGGAAAAGTTTTTTATTACAGTCGATGTGGTGAAAGAAGAAAATAAAGAGTTGGGGGTTGTAGGAGCATTTGAATATGCATTCATTCAGCAACTGAAAGTGAGGGCTGGTGTAAATACAGTCAACAACCAGCCATTTATGGGCGTGGGTTTACACCTGGGTCAGTTGCGGGTGGATGTAGCCGGCTCCTGGCACCAGCAGTTAGGTTTCACCCCGGCCGTTCAGTTAGTATTTGATGTTCGTAAGAAAAACCAGGGTGCTGAATGAGAAGGTGCTGGCTGATATTGATAGTCTTCTTCTCCCTGTCTTTGGAAACAAAAGCACAGGAAAATCCTGTTACAGAGCAACAGGTGGAAAATATTACAGAAGCCGATGAAAGTGAAACGGAAGATGACTCCTACCTGCAATCGCTCCAGCAATTTCTACGCAATAAAGTCAATCTGAATAGCGCTACTGAAACCGAGTTACGTGAATTTCCGTTTCTCACACCCTTACAGATTGCCAACCTGATGAACTACCGGCGTCTCTTTGGAAAACTGCTTTCTATTTATGAATTACAGGCGGTACCGGTTTGGGACCAGGAAACCATACAGAAAATTCTTCCATACGTTACCGTGGGTCCCGCTCTTTCGGTATCTGAAGATTTTGCCTTACGGCTGCGGGGAGGTGAGCATTCGTTGTTGGGGCGTGTTTCCTATGTGCTGGAAGAAGCAAGAGGCTTTGCACAAAAGCGTGACACAGGCAGCTCCAGTTTTTACGCAGGAGGCAGAGAGCGGGTATTTATGCGCTATCGCTACACGTATAAGAATCTGCTCCAATACGGTATTACGGCCGATAAAGATGCGGGCGAGCAATGGTTTAAAGGCGCCCAGAAAAACGGGTTTGATTTTTACTCCGCTCATTTGTTTGTAAGAAAAATTGGCATCATCAAGGAACTGGCCATCGGCGATTATACCGTTAATATGGGGCAGGGACTTGTTCAATGGCAGGCGCTGGCGTTTCGCAAAAGTGTGGATGTAATGAATATCAAGCGGCAGGCATCCATCCTTCGTCCTTATAACTCTGCCAGTGAATATTTTTTCCAGCGGGGAGCAGGTATAACCATTGGTAAGGGTAACTGGTCGCTTACCGGGTTTGCATCGTTCCGCAAAGTGGATGGAAATATTACAACCGATACCCTGTTGGCAGAAGACTTTTTTTCTTCGATTCTTACTTCCGGCTTGCGCCGCACACTCAGTGAACAGCAGAAGAAAAACCAGGTGCAGATGAACTCGTACGGCGGCAATTTCAGTTATAATAAAAATAACCTGCACATCGGTGTCAATGGAATACAGTTTCAGTTCAGCAAACCCTTCAACCGGGATGCTGTGCCCTATAATAATTTTGCATTCCGGGGTACAAGACTCACCAACTTTAGTCTTGACTGGGCTTACACCTGGAAAAATATGCACTGGTTTGGAGAAGGGGCCGTGCATAACAGCAAACACCTGGCACTGGTGAGCGGATTGATGATGAGTGTAGATCCAAAAGCAGATGTTTCGCTGGTGTACCGGAATATACAGCCGGGTTATCAAACGATTTTCGGCCGGGCTTTTACGGAGGGAACGTTTCCAACAAACGAAAAAGGATTATTTGCCGGTGTGACGCTGCGACCCACGCCTAAATGGCGGCTTGATGCCTACACCGATTTTTACAGGTTTCCCTGGTTACGGTTTTTGATTGATGCTCCCTCGAGTGGCAGCGAATACCTGGTACAGCTGACACACCGCCCCAGTAAGCAGATTGAAATCTATACCCGCTACCGGAACGAAAGCAGGGCCTTGAATTACAACCCGGATGGAGTGCTGGTGATGCCCGAAGTGGATCCTGTTTCCCGCAAAAACTGGCGTACTCAAATTCAGTTCAAAGTGAACCAAACCATTACGCTGCGTCAGCGCTTGGACGTTATGTGGTTCGATAGAGGAGGCCCCCGGGAAAGTAATGGCTTTCTGGCCTTTTTTGATGTGTTTTACAGACCTATGATGAAGCCGTTTTCGGCCAATCTCCGCCTGCAGTACTTTGAAACCGACAATTTCGACAGCCGTATTTACTCGTTTGAAAATGATGTCCTCTACAGTTTTACCATCCCTCCTTTTTCCGATAAAGGGTATCGCTGGTACACCAATCTGAATTATGATGTCTCGAAAAAGCTGACTGTCTGGCTGCGATTTGCACAAACCATCTTCAGCAACCGCAGCACGGTTGGTTCCGGGCTCGATGAAATCCCGGCCAACCACCGTTCAGAGGTGCGGGTTCAGTTTATGTGGAAGTTTTAAAAAAAATAACCAAAAGGTTTGGAGTGGTTAAAAAATGACCATATTTAAAACTGTTGGTTGTTAGAAGGTGATTTCTTTAACAAAATATTGTGAATTTGCATGAACGATTAAATTTGGATTAATTCTTTAATCTAAACTAATCAACATGAGAAAATTTCTGCTAGTGCTTGCATTACTGCTGACTTCCATTATGGCAGTATTTGCACAGAATGTTGAGGTTCGCGGACGGGTGTCCGATGCAAATGGCCCCATCCCGAATGCCACCGTTCAGGAAAAGGGTACAAAAAATATCGTTCAGGCGGATGCCAGCGGTGTTTACAGTATCCGGGTGAAATCAGGAGCCAAGCTGATCATTTCAGCTGTAGGCTACCAAACTCTGGAAGTAGACGCTTCCGAAACCTACATGAACATTTCGCTGGTGAACAAGCCCGATGAACTGCAGGAAGTATTAATTACCACTGCCTTCGGTGTTAAAAAATCACAGCGGATTACGCCCTTCAGCTCCCAGGTAATTAAGGCGGAACAACTGAATGTAATCCGCCAGCCCAACCTGAACAATGCATTGGCTGGAAAAGTAGCGGGTGTGCAGTTCCGTGGACAATCTTCTGCTAAATTAAACGACCAGGGTTTCCTTCGTATTCGTGGTGGTGGTTCGCTGTCTGATGTTGGTCCTATTTACGTTGTAGATGGCACCTTAACGAATTCGTTTGATATCAATCCCGATGATGTGGAAGATATAACAGTACTGAAAGGTGCCAACGCCACTGCTTTGTTTGGTAGTCGTGCAGTAAATGGCGCCATTGTTGTTACTACTAAAAAAGGTGGCGGTAAAAAAGGCCTGGGTATTGAAGTTAACCAGGGTGTAACTTTTGATCGTGCAGCTTACTTACCTAACTACCAGAATGAATATGGTGGTGGCGATGGTGACTTCCTCACCTTCAATTATGCAGCAGGTATGCCCGCAGAGTGGCAGGCTCTTAACGGAAAAAAATTCCGTGACTTTACAGATGATGCTTCCTGGGGTCCGAAAATGGATGGATCTGAATATATTCCCTGGTATGCATTCATTCCCGGCCACAGCCGTTCCGGACAAACAGCCTCTTTCAATCCGCAGCCCGATAACGTACGTGATTTCTGGAATACTGGTGTAACCAATAACACGAATGTAAGTTTGAGTCAGAACAACGGGCAGGGACAAACGCTGCGTGTTTCTTATTCCAATCAATCAATCAAAGGTTTGATTCCGAATTCAAAATCAGTAAGGCATAACCTGTTTACTGCCTTCAGTATGGAGATGGGTAAATACTTTGTAGCCGGTGCTAACCTGACCTACACCAACCAGCGGATTGAGGGTGAGTTTGTTGATGGTTACGCAAATAACTCTTCCGGAAACTTTACCCAGTGGTTCCACCGTGATCTGGATATGGGTATCATGAAGGAATTGTCCGGTTTGAAAACTCCCATTGGAACCTTTGCTTCCTGGAACTTCCGCCGCAACCCCGGTTCATTCTCTGCGGCAAATCCACGCAACAGTACCTGGGGGGCCAACTACTGGTACAATCCATATACCTGGTTCGAGAATATTGATTATGTGCAGCGCCGCGACCGTTTGTATGGTGATGCCTACCTTGTTTTCAAGCTCAATAACCATTTCCGGATCAAGGGAACTGTTCGTGCCGATCAGTTCAGCGGAAACGTAGAAAACATCATTCCTACTGTTCTCGAATTCTCTGGTGTACAAACAGGTTACCTGGCAGGATATTCAACCAGCAATACTGTTAACAGGGAATGGAACTTTGAGGGTTTAGCCACCTACAATAATACGTTTGGTGATTTTGGTATCACCATTAATGCAGGTGCTAATAAATTGCAGATTCGTAACCGACAGGTGGCAGCTAATACAAACAATGGCTTGAATGTGCCTAATTTGTATGCGATCTCTAACTCAAAAACAACTCCTTCTATTTCCAACTCCAGGGTGGGACAGGAAGCTAACTCTCTCTTTGCATTTGGTGATATTGATTACAAGAAGTACCTCAGCTTAACATGGGCTGTACGGAACGACTGGTTTTCAACCTTACCTGCCAATAAGAACTCTCTGTTATCTCCTTCGGTGGGAGCTTCCTTTGTATTCTCAGAATTCACCAACACCGCACTTCCCTGGCTGAGCTTTGGTAAAGTGTTTGCATCATGGGGTAAAAAGCCGCAAACCCTGGATCCTTACCAATTAAATCTGAACTACCAGGTAAATCAGTTATTGTGGGGTTCCAACTTTCTCATGACTACACCTGATGCTGCTCCCGATGCCAATCTGCGTGGGGCCTTAACTACAACATGGGAAGGTGGTGTGGATCTGCGGTTTGCCAAAAACAAAATCGGATTATCCGTAACTTATTTTTTCGAGGATAATAAAGACGCCCCCCTTCCTGTTACAGTAAGTGGTGTTAGCGGATTTACTTCTCAGATCATCAATGCAGCCTGGATTCAGCGCCAGGGGATTGAAACGGAGTTCAACGCACAATTAATGAAGCGTAAACACTTTGGCTGGAACCTGAACGGAACCTTTGCTTACCTCATTGCCAACCCGGTGAAAGCATTGGCTAGCGGCTTAACTACCTATCCTTTGGGTGCAGGTTCTTTCGGTACTCGCTTTGCCCGTGCCTTCCACGAAGTGGGTAAGGACTGGGGTCAGTTGATTGGTGGTGGTATTGCCCGCAATGATGCAGGCTTACCATTGATCACAACCAATGGTTTCAGCGGAACACCCGATGGATTTGCTGCTGATGCCAATAAGCACTGGGGTTCAGTTGTGCCCAAAGTAACTGGTGGTTTGCAGAATTTCTTCACCTATAAGAGCTTCTCATTGGGCGTATCATTTGACTACCAGGTTGGCGGTAAATTCTTCTCACTGTCTGAACAGTGGGGTTACTTCTCCGGTTTGCTGGAACAAACAGCCGGAAAGAACGACAAAGGAAATCCCTTACGTGATGCAGTATCTGATGGTGGTGGTATTCGTGTTCAGGGTGTATTGGCCAGCGATGGAAGAACACCTGTGGATGTATATGCCGAAGCATATGATTATTTCCACCAGTTTTACTATCAGCGTGTAGCAGAACCGTTTGTTCATGATCTTAGTTATGCACGTTTGCGTGAATTGAACTTTGGTTATGCTATACCCGTACAAAAACTGGGCAAATTTGGCCAGGCGTTTCAGGGAGCAACTGTTTCAGTGATTGCCCGCAACCTCTTTTTTCTTTATCGTGATGCCAAAAATTTTGATCCTTCTGAAATCAGCGGAAACTTTGGTGAAGACGGACAGTTGCCCGGTACACGTTCGATTGGTTTTAACCTGAAACTGAATTTCTAAATCCCTTAAATCTGCAATAATGAAAAGTATGAATCTGAAACAAATCGCTTTCGCACTAGGGGTTTCGGCACTGGTATTCAGTGGCTGCAAAAAAGGTATTGATGAGTTTGGTGATATTAACCGTAATCCGAATGCGACAACCATTCCCATTACATCTGCACTGCTGACGAACGTGTTGGCAAATGCAGGTGGTAACGTATGGGGTAATGCCATCAATACAACAGCTGGTTTGTACTGCCAGTACATGTCTGAAACACAGTATACCGACATCTCCCGTTATGCAACACCAACCAACAACTGGGACGCATATTATTCAGGAGATATGTATGATCTCCAAAACATCATCAACACCAATACCGATCCGGCTACAGCACCGGTAGCAGCACAATATGGTTCTAACAACAACCAGATTGCCATTGCCCGTATACTGAAGGCATATTATTACCTGGTGCTTACCGATGCCTATGGTGATATTCCTTACAGCCAGGCGCTTCAGGGTAAATCAAGTATTCCTTACGACAAGCAGGAAAACATCTATACTGCGCTGTTAACAGAGTTGAAGCAGGCAGCTGCTCAGTTCGATGCCGGTGCAACTGTACAGGGCGATATCATGTACAGTGGTAACACTACCAAGTGGAAAAAACTGGCCAACTCACTGCGTGCCATTGCTGCACTGCGTATGTCAAAAGCAAATGCAGTATTGGGAAAAACTGAGTTTGCTGATGCTGTTGCTGGTGGTGTGATTGAAGCAAATGCAGATAATGCGGGTATTCCTTATGTAGGAGGCAACTACCGTAATCCGGTTTATAATTACTATGTAATTACCCAGCGTTTTGATTTTGCTGTCAGCAAAACTGTAACTGATTATCTGAGCACTATTGGTGATCCCCGGATAAATTACTTTGGTAATAATGCTACCGGATTTCCTTATGGTCTCACCCGTGCTGATGCGCTTGCATGGCAAAATGTAAATTCCAATTTTGCATTTTTGTTAGGCTACACGGGCACTCCTCAAACGTTGCCTCTGTACCTGGTTACTGCAGGCCAGGTATTCCTGGCACGGGCCGAAGCTGCCAAGCTTGGTTGGACCACTGAAAATGCAACAACCATGTATGCAAACGGTGTAACCGCCGAAATGAACCGTTGGGGCATCACCAACAGTACTGCTATCAGCAATTACCTGGCACAAAGTTCTGTTGCTCTTGACGGAAGCAGTGCCGATGTTCGTAAAATTGCAGAGCAACGTTGGTTATCGCATTATCCCGATGGTAACCAGGGATGGGCAGAATGGCGCAGAACGGGATTCCCGGTTCTTACACCAGCTCCCGGAGCCGGTCGTCAGATTCCCCGCCGTATGCCCTACGGTACGAACGAGCCTCAGCTGAATCCTGCTAACTATGCGGCGGCGGCTGCACTTTACAGCGACAACTCGCAGGATGCAAAAATGTGGTGGGATAAATAATCGTTCTCATACGAATTGAAGCTATACAAAAAAGGCCGCCTCAAAAGAGGGGGCCTTTTTTGATTATATTGCCGTGCAAAGAATTAATTTTACCCCTCAAAACAGACGAACCCATCATGCCATCACTTGAAAACCGTCAGTTTATAGAACTGGAACAACCCATCAAAGAGCTGGCCGATCAACTTAAAGAAATTCAGAAGTTGTCGGAGAAAAATGCGGATGTTGATTATGCCGATACAATTCATCAACTCGAAGAGAAAATTTTGGAAAAGAGGGGCGAAATCACCCAAAATCTCAACAGTTGGCAAAAAGTGCAACTGAGCCGTCACCCCGACAGGCCCTACACATTGAAGTATATTACTAATATGTGCGACAATTTTGTGGAGTTGCATGGCGACCGCACGGTGAAAGACGATAAAGCCATGGTGGGCGGTTTTGCACAATTGGATGGGCAAACGGTTATGATCATTGGCCAGCAAAAAGGAATTAACACGAAAATGCGCCAGATCCGGAATTTTGGAATGGCAAATCCTGAAGGATACCGAAAAGCTTTACGCCTGATGAAGCTGGCTGAAAAATTCAATAAGCCCGTCATTACTTTAATTGATACACCGGGGGCCTTTCCGGGCCTGGAAGCGGAAGAGCGTGGCCAGGGCGAAGCCATCGCACGGAATATTTATGAAATGATCCGCTTAAAAGTGCCCGTCATTTGTGTGATCATAGGCGAAGGTGCCAGTGGTGGTGCCTTGGGGATAGGTGTGGGCGACCGGGTACTCATGCTGGCCAACACCTGGTACACGGTGATTTCTCCCGAAAGCTGCAGCTCCATTTTGTGGCGTAGTTGGGAGAAGAAAGAAGTGGCTGCAGAACAATTAAAACTCACGCCCGAATATATGAACCAGTTTGGCCTCGTAGATGGTATTGTCCCTGAACCCGCTGGCGGTGCTCATTGGGATTATAACCAGGCGGCACAATTGCTGAAACAGGCACTGCTGCCGGTTCTGGAAGAACTGAAACAAATAGACCCCGAAAAAAGAATCCAGGACCGTATTGAGAAGTACAGTAAAATGGGCTTCTGGAACGAATTATAAATTTTGTATTAAAGTAAGTTATGTCACTGCAACAACAACTCCGTGGAACAGGTGTGGCATTGGTAACCCCGTTTACAACTGCCGGTGAAGTGGATTTCCCATCGCTCCAAAAAGTAATTGATTCTGTTATAAACGAAGGGTGTAATTATGTGGTAACCCTTGGTACTACAGGCGAAACCCCTGTTTTAAGTAAAGAAGAAAAAACAGCTGTTATTGAATTTACATATGAAACTGTGAATAACCGGGTACCGGTTGTGGTAGGAGTGGGTGGAAATTACACAGGTGCCCTGGTGAAGGACCTGCAAACACTTCCGCTTGAAAAAGCAACGGCTGTTCTGAGTGCCAGTCCTTACTATAACAAACCATCGCAGGAAGGAATTTTTCAGCATTACAAAGCACTGGCGGAGGTTTCTCCCAAACCTATTCTATTATACAATGTGCCCGGCCGTACCGGAAGAGGTATTTCTGCTGCCACTACATTGAAACTGGCACAGGAAGTGCCAAATATTGCAGGTATAAAGGAGGCCAGTGGCGACCTCACACTTTGTATGCAGATTTTAAAAGATAAGCCTGCCGACTTTCTGGTTGTAAGCGGCGATGATAATCTGGCCATGGCTCAAATTGCATTGGGAATGGATGGTGTGATCAGCGTTGCTGCCAACTGTATGCCCGGCCGCTTTAGTCGTATGATTCAATATGCGCTGGAGGGTGATTTCAAAAAGGCGAAAGAGTTAAACGATACCATGCTCGAAGCATATGATTTATTATTCTGCGAAAACAATCCTTCTGGTGTTAAGGCATTTTTGGCCGAAGCGGGCTTGATTCAAAATCACCTGCGCCTGCCATTGGTTCCCTTGTCGGCACCGGTGCATGCAAAAGTGAAAGACTATCTGGCTCGCCAATAATCAACTTTATCAACTATGCAACAGCAACGGGCAATGAAAAGATTCTATTGGTTCGTTGCTGTTTTTTTATGGGCACTCTCTCCATCTGTACTTGCCCAGCACAAACTAAGAATTGAAATAACAGGAAAGCCGGCACAACATGCTTCGGATTCATTATTCCTGGTGGGTTCTTTTAATGGATGGAATCCGGGTTTGCCGCAATATGCGTTTCATACCAACAGCGAGGGAAGGCAGTTGATTGAACTGGCAGAAATGCCTACGGGTATTTATGAATTTAAAATCACCCGTGGACGTTGGGATAAGGCCGAATGTGCTGCAGACGGATCAGCCCTTCTCAACCGGATTTTCCGCTTCAGGAGTGATACCACCATCCGGGTTACAATTGCCGGCTGGACCGATGATTTTCCCCAGCGGCCACCAGTCACCAGCCGTTCCAAAAATGTGTTGGAAGCCGATTCGGCTTTTTACATGCCCCAGCTAAACCGAAGCCGGCGTATTTGGTTGTACCTGCCAGAGTCCTATGCAACATCTTCCCGGCGTTACCCGGTTTTATACCTGCACGATGGACAAAATCTGTTTGATGTAATGAAAGCATCTTTTGGCGAATGGGGTGTTGATGAGTTGATGGACTCTCTCCCGCTGCGCCAGCAATGCATCATTGTTGGAATTGATCATGGCGGCCAATACCGGCTCACGGAGTATAATCCTTTCCCATCCCGGTTTGGGAAAGGAGAAGGCGATGCGTATGCCGATTTTGTAGTGCAAACGCTGAAGCCCTGGATTGATGCGCAATACCGTACCAGGCCCCAAAAAACTGCCACCTGGATAGCTGGCAGTTCCATGGGTGGACTGATCTCTTTATACACTGCGGGCAAATATCCCGATGTATTTGGAGGCGTGGGTGTGTTTTCACCTGCCTTCTGGATTGCTCCACAGTTGAATCAATGGATTGAGTCTGTTCCGCAACCATTACCGCCCGTTTATTTTGTTTGCGGTGAGCTGGAATCAGATAAAATGGTGAGTGATCTATTGACGATCGCTGGTATTACAGGGCAAAAAAACAAGGGAAGGGTTGTAACCCGCATTGTAACTACCGGTCGCCACCATGAAAGTTTCTGGAGGGCCGAAATGCCAGCTTTTTATCAGTGGCTGCAGAAAATCAAATGAGATAGGTAACACCCTCAGTGGCTACTTCCGTTTGTTCAAACACCTCTTTTGCTTCCTCTTCAAATTGCTGAATATCTTCAAACTTGGCAGAAAAGTGGCCGATGATCAGTTTTTTCACGCCGGCCTGCAGGGCAATACTGGCTGCCTGTTTGGTGGTGGAATGAAACCTTGCTTCTGCCTTGTCGGTTAAGGCGTGCGGGTAGGTGGTTTCATGATACAGCAAGTCTACATGCCTCACAATATCAATCAGTCGTGGATCATAAATCGTATCAGCCGTAAAAGCATACGAGCGTGGCTTTGTGTTTTCCCTTGTTACGAGGTGGTTGGCTACTACCGTGCCATCTGTCTGTACAAAATCTTCCCCTCTCTGCAGGTTGGGAAAAAAGGAAGCTGGAATCTGATGGATAGCCGCAATCTCTGGCACAACTTTTCTCAGATTTTTTTTCTCCCGCACAATAAATCCCCTGCATTCAATGCGGTGTTTGGTGGAGAAACATTCAACTGTATAGTGCTTGCTATCCAGCACCAACCCATCTGCTGTAATGGGGTGAAATGTAAATGGGTAGGGTAGATGTGTATCGCTCAGCCGGAACTGCAGTTCCAGCACTCGTTCCAACTCGGGTGGTCCGTACACATGCAACGGCTGAATGCGGTTGAGCAGGGCAAAGCTGCTCAGCAATCCAATAAGTCCAAAATAATGATCGCCGTGCAGATGCGAGATAAATATATGATTGATGCGGCTCCGTTTGATCCGGTAATTCAGGATCTGAATCTGGGTACCTTCGCCACAATCAAACAGCAGCAGTTCGTCAGGTGTGGTAATCACCTGCGACGTGGGGTGCCTTCCATGTGCCGGAATGGCTGAATTGTTTCCCAATATGGTTACTGCCAGCATTGTTGAATAATAAAGGTAAAGTACTGGATTATTTCTTATTCATCTCCTAATAATTCCCGTTCAATTTCTTCCATTTGCACAATATCCCACGCCTCGCTTTCGGTGGGAGTTACATTCATTAGTTCCAGCATTTCTGCTTCATCCAGCTGCTGTTCCAATGCCGGGTTGATTTCGCAGATGACGAATGAATACCCCGCCTCATAAAATTGCTGTTGAATGGTGAGAATCTGTTCAGCTATTTCATTATCGGCCGTTTGCACCTCCTTGAGGTTGAGTATGACGTTTTTCACATCGGCATTCAGACAGGAAAGCAACAAATTCTTCAATTCATCTGTCATATTAACAGATAAGACGTTTTCTGCAGGCGTGAGGACCCGGAATTTCTCCTTGGTATCAATTTTGACGTTCATATAATTATTAACAGTAGTGGGTAACTTGTAAAAAAATCGTCTCAAAAATATTCGTTATAATTGTAAAAACCGAATATCCGAATATGGATCATAATTTTTCAAACCAGGTAAAAGAAATTATCTCCTTCAGCCGGGAGGAAGCTCTGAGGCTCGGGAATGATTTCATTGGCACCGAACACCTCGTGTTGGGCGTCATCCGTGAAGGGGAAAACACAGCCATCCGCATCCTGAAAAACCTCAATGTGGACTTGTATGAGTTGCGAAAGGAAATTGAACTGGCTGTAAAGGATAAAACAGGCAAGAATATTGCGAACATCAACAGTCTTCCTCTCACCAAACAAGCTGAAAAGGTAATTCGTGTAACCGTGCTGGAAGCCAAAGCGCTCAAAAGTCCGCAGGTGGAAACGGAACACCTCATGCTGTCAATTTTAAAAAACAAAGAAAATATTGCTACCCAGATTCTTAACCAGTTTGAGGTAGACTACGATATTTTCAGAAATGAATTGGGTATGGTAAAATCGAACGAGCCCCGGGCCGATTACGACGATCCGGGTGAAGAAGATTTTGATGAAGAAAAATCGAAGTACTCACAGGCGAAATCAAAGTCGCAGGCTGGTGCTAAAAGTAAAACGCCTGTACTGGATAATTTCGGTCGTGATATTACCCGCCTTGCGGAAAGCGGTGCCCTTGATCCTATTGTGGGACGGGAAGATGAAATTGAGCGGGTATCGCAGATATTATCACGTCGTAAAAAGAATAATCCCATTCTCATTGGTGAACCCGGTGTGGGTAAAACCGCCATTGTAGAAGGATTGGCATTGCGCATTGTACAACGAAAAGTGTCACGCATTCTTTATGATAAACGGGTCGTATCACTCGATCTGGCGGCGCTGGTTGCAGGTACCAAATACCGTGGTCAGTTTGAAGAGCGTATGAAGGCTATCATGAATGAACTGGAAAAGAACCGGGATGTGATTTTGTTTATTGATGAAATTCACACACTCGTTGGTGCAGGTGGCGCCAGCGGCTCCCTGGATGCTTCCAATATCTTTAAACCGGCATTGGCCCGGGGCGAGCTCCAGTGCATTGGTGCATCTACCCTGGATGAGTACCGCATGCATATTGAAAAAGATGGTGCATTAGATCGCCGCTTTCAGAAAGTGCTGGTAGAGCCGCCCAGTGTGGATGAAACCATTCAGATTCTCAATAATATTAAACCCAAATATGAAGAGTTTCACAATGTGTCCTATGCTGACGACGCCATTGACGCCTGCGTAAAACTGAGCGACCGTTATATTACCGACCGTTTACTTCCTGACAAAGCAATTGACGTAATGGATGAAGTAGGTGCAAGGGTTCACCTGAAAAATATCAATGTTCCCCAGGAAATACTGGAACTGGAAAAGAAAATAGAAGATATTAAGCAGGAAAAGAATAAAGTGGTGAAGAGCCAGCGTTTCGAAGAGGCTGCTGCATTGCGTGATAACGAAAAAAGACTGGGTGAAGAACTGGAAAAAGCGAAGTCGAAGTGGGAGGAAGAAAGCAAACACATGCGCTATCCCATTGATGAGGAAGCTATTGCCGAAGTGGTGAGTATGATGACGGGTATTCCTGTAAAACGCATGGTGCAGGCCGAAAGCGACAAACTGCGCCGTATGGCAGAAGACCTGCAGGGTGCGGTCATTGGACAGGAAGAAGCCATCAGTAAAGTAGTGAAGGCCATTCAACGCAACAGGGTAGGATTAAAAGACCCGAAAAAGCCGATTGGTACATTCATATTTCTGGGTCCTACCGGTGTGGGTAAAACCGAATTGGCACGTGCCCTGGCACGTCATATGTTCGATTCAGAAGATGCCCTGATCCGCATTGATATGAGCGAATACATGGAAAAGTTCACCGTTAGCAGGTTGATTGGTGCGCCTCCCGGTTATGTGGGTTATGAAGAAGGAGGGCAGCTGACAGAGCGTGTTCGTCGCAAACCCTATTCCGTTGTATTGCTGGATGAAATTGAAAAAGCACATCCTGATATTTACAATATCCTGTTACAGGTGCTGGATGATGGTCAGCTAACAGATGGATTGGGTCGCAAAGTGGACTTTAAGAACACTCTCATCATCATGACCTCGAACATTGGTGTGCGCCAGTTGAAGGATTTTGGAGAAGGAGTGGGCTTTGCAACAGCAACAAGAATACAAAACCAGGAAGAAGCGAATAAAGCAGTCATCGAAAAAGCGTTGAAAAAAACCTTTTCGCCTGAGTTTCTGAACCGGATTGATGATGTGATTATTTTCAATTCACTCTCGAAAGATCATATCTTCCTCATCATTGATATTCTCATGAAGGGTGTTCTGGCCCGGTTGAAAACATTGGGCTTTTCACTCGAATTGCAACCGGATGTCAAGGAGTTTCTTGCTGAGAAGGGATATGATGTACAGTTTGGGGCACGTCCGCTCCACCGGGCTATTCAGAAATACCTGGAAGATCCTCTTGCCGAGGAAATTCTGAAGATGAACATTAAGGAAGGCGATGTTTTGCTGGCTCATTTGAACAAAGAAACCCAGCAGATAACATTTTCCTTCAAGGAGGAAGTGAAAGAATCTCAAGAATCAGAAGCGTAACTTGTTTATAAACCCCGGAAATACACCGGGGTTTTTTCATATCTCACCTTTTTGTTTCCTTTGCAGGCTATGAAGAAGATTGTTATTGCAATAGACGGGTATTCCTCCTGCGGTAAAAGTACCTTGGCAAAGCGGCTGGCCAAGGAACTGGGTTATATCTATATCGACAGCGGAGCTATGTACAGGGCAGTTACACTATTTTTTTTGAGAAACCATATTGACTGGACGGATACGCATGCGGTTACAAATGCGTTACAACAGATTCATCTGCGGTTTGTACCCAATGCAGAAACAGGAGTTTCGGAAATATATTTAAATGAGGAAAATGTGGAATACATTATACGTGACCTGGTTGTTGCAGAAAAAGTGAGTGAGGTGGCTGCGATTAAAGAGGTAAGGCAGTTTGCTGTTGCCCAACAGCGGGCAATGGGCACAGAAAAGGGAATTGTCATGGACGGCAGAGATATTGGAACAACTGTGTTCCCCGACGCTGAGCTGAAGATTTTTATGACCGCTGATGCGGATACAAGAGCAGAACGCCGGTTGAAAGAGATGCATCTGAAAAACCCTGCCACCACATTCGAAGAAGTAAAGGCAAATTTGCAGATGCGGGATCATATTGATTCGCACAGGGAAGTGAGTCCGTTGGTACAGGCTGCTGAAGCAATTGTGATCGACAACACCTTGCTAACCGAAGATGAACAGTTTCAACAGGCAGTTGAAATTGCAAAAGATAAAATCGGCTAAATCAGCACCAATAAGTTTACTCAAATAAATGAATCTGTTCCTCCAGTTTTGATTCCACACCCAGGAAGGTTGCTGTTTTTTTCAGTACAGCCTCCACCAACGAATCGGGACAGGAAGCGCCGCTAGTGACTAAGATCTTTACGGGTCTTTTTGACGGCAGGTAGTCACGTGTCAGATATTCCTGCTTCGTATGAAAGTTGAAATGCAGTATTTCAGTGGGCGAAACAAGTTTATCAGTTCCATTAATGAAGTAAGTGGGTAGCTTTTCTTCGCACAGTTCAACAAGATGGGTTGTATTTGAACTGTTATATCCACCAACCACCAATGCCAGATCCGCATCTGTTTCGAGTAATCCGTTTACAGCTGTTTGATTGTCGTTCGTGGCATAACAAAGCGTATCCCGTGTGTCGGCGAACCGCTCTTCAATGGTTTGTTCATTTAAACCGTAATGCTGCATGATAACAGTTTTAAGATAAGCTGCAATTGCCTGCGTATCACTGGCCAGTTGCGTAGTTTGGTTCACAACACCAAAACGTTGTAGGTCGCTTTCAATCGAAAAACCAGTTGAATACCTGCCTTCAAACTCTGTATAAAAATCTGCAGCAGGTTTTGCGCCTGTAATATACTTTCCCAGTTCAACAGCATCAGCCATATCATTTACAATCAACGTGGGCGTTTTAGAACTGGCATGTGAAAAAGTAGCTCTTGTTTCCTCATGCTTCGGTTTGCCATGTACCACAATTGAATAGCCTTTGGCAGCTATTTGCTCACTCCTGTTCCAAACCTTTTCCACAAAGGGGCAGGTGGTGTTGTATTTTTCTGTAGGAATGCCTTTTTCCTGCAGCATTGCTTCAATTTCCAGCGTGGTGCCAAATGCGGGAATTATCACCACATCATCTTTTGTAATTTCTTCAAAGGGAATCAGCTGCTTGCCGTGAGTGTCCTGCAGAAACTGAACACCTTTTTCAATGAGTGTTGCATTTACCTGCGGGTTATGAATCATTTCGCTCAGAAGAAAGATCCGCTTACCCGGATTTTCTTCAATGGTTCTGAAAGCGATTTCAATTGCATTTTCCACGCCGTAACAAAACCCAAAGTGACGGGCCAGGTAAAACTGCACTTCGCCCAGGTCCAGTAGGGTAGGTGAAAAATCTTTTTTCAATTTATCGGCCTGTTTGCGGCTGTTTTTGATTGCCGAAATCAGGTTACTGCGGTAAATATTGGGAACTTCAAATTTCTTCATAGCATGAAAACTAACAATTGCAAAGGTAGTTGGTTTGAAAGTGGAAAAAATGCATGCTTCCTTTGTCGTTTGGTTCGTATCATTGACCCTCAATTACGACCAAAATGACTACAGCATTCCGGCCGGCCTCCTGGGTGGCCCGTACCAATATTTATGAAGTAAATCTCCGGCAATACACCAAAGAGGGAAGTTTTGAGGCTTTTTCCCTTCATTTACCCCGTTTAAAAGATATGGGCGTTGAAATCATCTGGTTTATGCCCGTTACGCCCATTTCTGTAGTAAACCGCAAGGGTACTTTGGGAAGCTACTATGCCTGCAGCAGCTATGTGCAAACCAATCCCGAGTTTGGCACCTTGCTGCAGTTTAAAAAACTGGTGCAGCAAATACAGGAACTGGGCATGAAGGTCATCATTGACTGGGTGGCAAACCATACCGGTTGGGACCATGAATGGACAATAGCGCACCCGGAATATTATCACCGGAATGCTGATGGAAGCTTTCGGCCGCCTGTTGAAAACTGGGAAGATGTGATTCATCTCAATTTCGACAATCCGGCTACCAGAGCTGCCATGATTGATGCAATGCGATTTTGGGTGAAGGAATGCGGCATTGATGGGTTTCGTTGTGATATGGCGATGCTTGTTCCGGTCGACTTCTGGGCTGAAGCCCGGCGACAGTTGGACCAACTGAAGGAGTTATTCTGGCTTGGCGAATTTGACCAGTGGGGCGATGAACCTTATGCCCATGTATTTGATGTGAGTTACAGTTGGCACTGGATGCATATTTCGCAGGAGTTTTATAAAAACAACCGTCAGCTGCATCAACTGGATGCCGCTTTAAGCGGCTACGCACAAAAATCGCCGTACCACCATATGCGTTCTTTCTTTACCACCAATCATGATGAAAACAGCTGGAATGGTACTGAATACGAAAAATATGGACCTATGGCGCTGCCACTGGCCGTATTCTGCTGCACCTGGAATGGGGTGCCACTTATTTACAGCGGACAGGAACTGCCGAATCATAAGCGGTTGCAGTTTTTTGATAAGGATGAAATAGAATGGAAAAATGAACCTGAGCTTCATGGGTTTTATAAAACATTGCTGGAGTTCAAAAAGCAACATCCGGCTATGGCTGCTGCCGATCATCATGTAATTACATGGCGCCTTGCTACAACGGAACTTGATACGTTGTTTGCTTTTGTTCGTAAATCTCTGAAGGGCGAAGTGATTGTGATTCTCAATTTTTCGGAGCAGAGACATCATTTTCACATTACAGACCAACGTGTAAAAGGCACCTTCACTGATTTATTTGCGGCAGCAGATTGTGAAGTTTCAGGTTCGTTCAGTATCAATCCCTGGGGCTACAAAATTCTTTATAAACACTAAGCAATAGAGTAGAGAAACAAAAAAGGAAGCATTTCAATGCTTCCTTTTTTGTTGAAGTGAATTAAATCAAATCAAATCATATCATGGTTCATTCCTCAGCTCGTTAATAGCATATTGATATACGCCTTCATAACCGGGATAAATGCCTTCGATAATAATGCTGTTGCCTGCACTTTCTATGGCTTTTGTCAGATCATCGGTAGACTTGATGGATTTTCCTCCGGCTCTGATTATTATAAATCCTTTCTTAATAGTCGTTTGATCCGCAATTAACCCATCTGTAAGCGACCTGATTTCCACTCCGCCATCAATTCCGTATTCCTTTGCTTTTTTGGAATCAAGAGTTACAAGTTCTGCGCCTAACCGGTCTAGTGAGGATGTTTTTACAATATCTGTATTGCCGGCACTGTTTTTAAGTACAAGTCCCGAAGTCATTTCCTTTCCGTTGCGTATATATGTGACATTGATTTTTTGTCCGGGTCTGTAACTCGCTACAGTTCCGGTGAGTTCTGTCCAGGTACTTACAGCTTTGTTATCCAGTTTCACAATTTTATCGCCCTTTTTCAAGCCAGCGTCTTCGGCCGCACTTTTGGGAAGGATTTCACCGATTTCCACACCATCACCTTCTTTAATTTGAGAATCGGTACCATCATCACCATTTGCAGCTGGGCGGATTCCCAGGTAGGCTCTTTGTACGGTACCGAATTTAATCAAATCATCCACTACCTTTTTTACAATGTTTACCGGAATGGCATAAGAGTAACCTGCATAAGCTCCGGTGGGAGAGGCGATGGCTGCATTAATGCCAATCAGCTGTCCATTGGTATTGATCAATGCACCACCACTGTTCCCCTGGTTTACTGCTGCATCCGTTTGAATAAAACTTTCAACGGTGTTGGCGCCTGGTTTTGCTTTACGCTGATTAACTCCCAAATAACGGTATTTGGCACTCACGATCCCGGCAGTTACCGTGGTTTCCAATGTTAGGGGATAGCCTACAGCCAGTACCCACTGTCCAATGCGCACTTCATCGGAATTGCCATAAAGGAGATAGGGAAACCCGGTTCCTTCAATTTTAACAACTGCTAAATCGGTATTGGCATCTGTGGCCACCACTTTTGCTTTGTATTGCTTTTTGTTACTGAGTGTGACAGTTACTTCATCAGCACCATCAATCACGTGGTTGTTGGTAACAATGTATCCATCGCCGGAAATAAACACACCCGAGCCGCTGGCCATTTGGGGAACATTTCGTCCTTGCCCGCCAAAGAAGTCATCAAAAAAATCATCGCCAAAGAGGTCGCTGAACGGACTCCGCCTGCGTTGCTGCTGGTTGGTTTGTACCGGGTTAGTCTTGGTTTTAATATGCACTACAGCCGGAACAGCTGTTGCTGCAGCTCCTTCAAAATCCACCGTACCGGCTGGTTCACGCATACCGCTGTCAAACAGTCCGGCATAATTTACCGGTGTTTGCATCTGGCTGTAGCCTACCGATTGTTTCGGGCCTGCAAATGTTGCATACAGGTACACGCTGCTAAGAGCAGTAACAGCACTTACCACAATCATTAACAAAATGTGTTTTGCTTTCATATTTTTTTCGTTTTCAATTTTTTGTCTCTTTCAGGAGGCAATAGAGTCCTGAATTTTTTATTTCAACATTCAAATCCGGATCTCCCGGAGCAAATCCTGTGCCTCTTGCCTGTAAAATAACAAACCTGTCAGGATTTCAGTAATACCGTTTTGCCACATTTAACAAACACTTAGTGTTAAAGTTGGTTTTTTGATGAAAAATAAGCCAGATCGTTGTCGAGTGCAGCACAAAAAAACCACCTGGATTACAGGTGGTTTTTGAAAATTGCAAATCAATTTTATGGAAAAATTCCTAACTCTACATAAGTGGTTGCTACTTTGTTGATCGCAACCACATAAGCAGCAGTACGCATATCGGGGATAGATGGATTTTGCTTCCAGCAATCCATAACTTCATTTACAGAATTAATCATTGTTTCTTCCAGTCCACTGTAAACCAGATCGTCTTCATCAGGGCCATGCAGAATGTTGGTACGTACATTGGCATCAACCGGGTTACCAGTCAGTCGCTCCATCTGATCCAGAAGCGCATTGTTCTGGTTTTCTGTAAATCGTTTCTCCAGGCGGCCATACCGTACGTGGCTGAGGTTTTTCAGCCATTCGAAATAGCTAACCGTAACACCACCGGCATTCAGGAACATATCTGGTATTACCAGTATGCCTTTTTGTGTAAAAATTTCATCTGCTTCGGGTGTTAGCGGACCGTTGGCAGCTTCTCCAATGATTTTTGCTTTAATCCGTGGTGCGTTTTCACCATTAATTACGTTTTCCAATGCTGCGGGTATTAATACATCGCATTCCATTTCCAGCGCATCAGTATTTTTTGCAAAGTTGCTGGCACCGGGAAAGTTTAAAATAGAACCGGTTGCTTTCCGGTGTTGAAAAACTGCTTCATAATCCAACCCGTCGTTATTCCAGATAGCTCCTTCGTATTCAGCTAATGCAATAATTTTTGCACCGGCTTCATGAAAGAATTTAGCAGTATAGTATCCCACATTTCCTAATCCCTGGATGATCACACGTTTATCTTTCACGCCGGTTGTTGAACCCAGTTTGTCCATTACATCCTTCATATTCAACACCTCTCTTACTCCATAGAATACGCCCAATCCGGTTGCTTCCCTTCTTCCTCTTACGCCACCCTGCGTAATGGGTTTACCGGTTACACATCCGGCTCCATCCAGTTCTCCGGGTTTCATTGTCTGATACGTATCCATGATCCACGACATTTCCCGCTCGCCGGTTCCGTAGTCAGGAGCAGGTACATCGGTACCCGGGCCTATAAAGTTCTTTTTGATTAATTCCGTGGTGTAACGGCGGGTGATTTTTTCCAGTTCATAAGTGGAATGCTTACGAGGATTGATTTTGATACCTCCCTTTCCGCCACCAAAAGGAACATTCACAATTGCACATTTATAGGTCATGAGGGCGGCAAGGGCCATCACCTCATCCTGGTTTACTTCTGCTGCAAAGCGGATACCCCCTTTACAAGGTGTTTTGTGATGAGAGTGTTGTACACGGTAGGCTTCAATTACTTCAATACGTCCATCGTCCATTTTTACGGGGAAACGCATCTGGTAAACACTGTTACAGGCTTTAATCTGTTCCAGAATACCTTTGTCCCAGGGAGTAAATGAGGCAGCTTTGTCGAAGCTTTTCTGAACACTTTCAAAAAAGCTGTAGTGTTGTGATGACATACAATCGTTATTTTAATATGAATATAGAAAAGAATTCAGTCTTTCTTTTGTTCCATGCGGGAAATACGCCGGTCAAGCATGAATAAGTAACCAACCAGGCCTGCAAAAATGATCAGGCAAACAGAGAGAACCACATAGATTTTTCCTTCCTGCTCCATAATACCTCCTTCGCCGGTACCTGGTACAGTTGTGTTTGCCTGCGCAAGTGCTGCAACAAATGAGTTGAAAAACAAAGCAAGTGTGATGATGAGTTTACGCATGAATCCAGTCTTTTTCTTTGAGTAAAGAAGTACGTATAAACAGTTGGCTGATCCAGGTACCCAACAAGGTCCACCCAAGAACGGCTGGCCAGAACACCAAACGCATGGTTGGGTCAAGGTCCTGTCCATTCAAAGCGGGATTTCCTTCCACTCCTTCGCCACCGGGATGGAGCGATTGAACAAGACGGGGCAGAATCATGATCAGCGGTACATAAATGAAGTAGGCAAAAATGTTGTACACGCTGCTTACCCTTGCTCTTTTATCGAGATCTGTCATGGAATTACGAAGAACAAAGTAAGCGAGATAAATAAGCAACGCAATGGCTACAGCAATTTGTTTTGGATCATTGCTCCAGGGTTCGCCCCAGGTATAATTGGCCCATACTGCTCCGGTAGCTAATCCCAGGAAACCGAATAAAATACCGGTACGTGCAAACTCCCTTGCTTTGACATCCTGTGATAATTTGCCTGTGCGCAGATACAATATGGAATAAACGAGCGATACCAGCAACAGAATCATTTGCCCAAACCACATGGGCACATGAAAAAATAAATTACGGATGGTGTGATACAAATTACCGATGAACGGAACCTCAATCAGAAAGCCTGCCACGAATGTGTACAATAAGAGTAAAACAGAAAGCAATTTCCACCAGTACCTGCGCATAAATTCCGTTAAAAATTCAAAAAGAAACAAGCAATGCCGGGTAAAACTGTGTACGGGATGTAACCAGTTCCCTATAGAGGCGCAAAGTTAGGGTGTTGGTTTAATCTTTCCATAAAAAGGGAAACAAAATGACACTCAAAACAACAACCATCAGATCAAGAGCGCACAGCAAAAGCACAATCTGGAGCAATGCCTGGTCACGGAAAACTTCTCCGAAAGCAGATTTAGAAATTCGAACCAGCAACAATAACTGCGGTATAATTAAAGGAAATCCAAGGATGGCCATAAGGGCAGCATTCTGGCTTGCTTTGGCTGCTATTGCAGCCAGCAATGTAAATACAAGACTAATGCTGAGCCCGCCTAAACAGCTAATAGACAGAAATAAAAAAAAGCCAGTATAAGAAGATCCCAGAAAAAAACTGAATAAAAGAAAACTCAGCATACTCATCACAAGCATAAGCAGCAGGTTGTACAATAGTTTGGCCAACATAAACTCAACAGCACCGGCAATGGAATAGTAATACAGCATCCTTCCACGGCTCTCCTGTAAGAAACTTTTTGCAACTGCATTGATACAGATAAAAAGCAGGTTCATCCAGAACAAACCATTCCATACCTGTGGTTCGGGACGGCCCATTGCCAGGTATAATACAAAGATGGTACTGGCTATATAAAGAAGAATACCATAAAAAGTATATTGCTGCCTTATTTCCAACAGCAGGTCTTTTTTGAAAAGGGCCATTATTTTTTTGCTACTTCCGATGGGGCGAACGATTTTTTTCAAAAATACAGTCAATTGCTTTTGAAAGAAAAGAAATAAAAGCATCAAATCAGTTATACCCGGTTATTTTCATCAAAACTGACCAGTTTTGGGAAAAGACCGGTCTGGAATCATAAAATACGGAAGCCTGTATTCGTAATTTAGAAACCTATGCCCAACGGACTGGATATATGGCAAATGCTGGCAGGGGTTGCTGTTTTTCTGCTGGGCTTTTCTTTTATGGAGGATGCCTTAAAGCGACTTGCGGGCAGGCGGTTTAAACTGTTTCTGAAACGGCAAACCGGAAGTAATATTCGTGCTATTACCGGAGGAGCCGTTGTTACTGCATTTATGCAAAGCAGTTCTGTAGTAAACCTGCTGCTGCTATCTTTTGTAGGAGCGGGTATTATAAAGATGCAGCAGGCCCTGGCTGTTATGTTGGGTTCTAATCTGGGTACTACTTTTACCAGTTGGATCATAACCACTTTTGGCTTCCGATTTAATATTGAATTGTTTGCCCTTCCTTTGTTGGCGGTGGCGGGTATTATATTTTTCCTGGCCCGCAACGGTACGGAACTAAAAAGCTGGTGCCGTTTTATCATTGGATTTTCCTTTTTATTTGTTGGTTTGAGTTACATAAATGAAGGAATGGCAGGACTCGTTACAAACGTGGACCTTGCACGTTTCGTTTCTTCACCGCTTTGGGTATTTATTCTGATAGGGTTTGCTGTTACGGCATTGGTGCAATCAAGTTCCATTACAATAGCGTTGGCTTTAAGTGCACTTTTTAATCAGGTTATTACATTACCCGTGGCTGCAGCGATCGTATTGGGTGCTGAAATTGGTACCACTTTAAAACTGGCACTTGCGTCTATTCATGGAATCGCAGCAAAAAAAAGAGTGGCGCTGGGAAATATCTTATTTAATACAATTACTTCGCTCACGGTTATTGTATTTCTGCGACCTTTTCTGTATTTCATTACTGTATGGCTGCATGTAACGGATCCCCTTTATGCACTTGTGGTATTTCAAAGTCTGATTAACCTGCTTGGCATTGTTCTGTTTTTCCCGTTTTTAAACCTGTTTGGCCGTTTTCTTGAACAACGGTTCCGGAATGAAACCTCACTTGAGTTTCTTAAAAAAATAAATCCTGCGGAAGTTGATTTTGCCATGGTGGGGATTGAACAGGAAACACGCCATTTCCTGGAGCATCTTCTTTACTTTGGCCGGAAAGTATTTGGGCTTACAGCCCTTGAGCCTTTGAAAAGTTCCATGAACAGTTATGGCGGCAAAAAAACAAGCCGGGAGTTGTATGAACATATGAAAGTGTTTTACGGAGAGTTACATGCATTTTACATACGTATGCAACAACACATCCATAGTAAGCAGGATACGGAGCGGCTGGATCAGATCATCACCTGCATCAGAAATAGTATGTATGCAGCTAAAAGCCTCAAAGATGCCGAACCAGACCTGGAACAACTCAAAAACTCATCGAATGACGTTAAGTTTGAATTGTATAAAGAGTTACAAATAAATGCCCGTTCTTTTTTTGATGAAGCCGGGCAGTTGCTTGTATACGACAATGCAAATGAGTTGTTTGACCCGGTGGTATCTCTCTATACCCGTATTCAGCAGGTGTATGCTGCCGAGCTGAAGGGCATGTACGGGCAAGCCCGCACGGAACGGCTGAGTGCTTCAGAAATATCAACCATTCTGAATCTGAACCGGGAAATGATTACAGCCTTTAAAGCGCTGGTGTTCGCCGTAAAAGATTTGTTATTGCCGCCTGAAAAAGCAGCTTATTTTGATGAGTTGCCCGGCTTCATCCGCTGATGTCAGCTCTGGTGATGATAGCAGTGCCTGCAACGGGGTTCGTATTTGTCTTTTTCGCCCAGCAACAGTTGTCCTTCTTCAGCGGTTGTTCTGTATGAATAATTAGCAATATTTCCGCATACCACACAAATAGCATGAAGCTTCGTTATGTAATCGGCAACAGCCAGCAGGTTGGGCATTTGTCCGAATGGCTGGGCTTTGTAGTCCATATCCAGCCCGGCTACAATGACCCTCGTTCCTCTAAGTGCCAGCAGTTCGCACACATTGGTGATTTCTGAGTCAAAGAATTGCGCTTCGTCAACCCCCACCACATCTACATCCTGGGCCAGCAGCAGAATTTTCTGTGAGTTATCAATGGGGGTGGAATGAATCGCATTTTCATCATGCGAAACAATTTTCACCTCATCGTACCGCACATCCACTGCCGGTTTAAAAATTTCGACTTTTAAATTGGCAATACGTGCACGTTTGAGCCGACGGATCAGCTCTTCTGTTTTGCCGCTGAACATGGATCCGCAGATCACTTCAATCCAGCCTCTGCGTTCGCCTTTTATGTTGGGTTCAATAAACATTGTGAATGATTTCTGATAAACAGTTTGTAACTTTATTTTTAACGATCGCTCCAAAAGTAAGCACATTTTTCATGGAACGTATTGCTTCTCTTATTCAACAAATTCAGGAGGAACAGCAAAAAGGGGTTGAACCTCTGCATTTGCTTGCGTTGGTAAATCAATTGCAGGCTGAATTGCAGTCAACCGTTCATGCCACGACCCCCAAAACAGGTTCGGGCAGGGTGGCGGTGGTACTTCCTGCTGCTGCACCTTTATTAATGCCTCAGCAGGCCCCTGTTCCCGTTAGTAAGCCACTGCAAACGCCCTTACCGGTACCAATAACACCCGAAGAAGAAAAGGTGGTGGAGATTTTGCAGGTGAATGAATCGGAGTTGGAGGCGGAGTTGGAAGAAATTCGTCAGAAAGCTGAGTTTTCCAAGCAAATGCAGGCGAAACAATCACAAATGAAACCGGGTATTTTGTTTGATTTTGAAGACGAGGTTACAGAATTGCCCACGCTCATTCACCAGCCCGGTTATCAGCCGCTGGTTCAGGAACCGGTTCAGGAATTGAATAAAAGCATGCAGGAACAGGGCGACTCACTCAACGAGCGGCTGAAAGAAGAAAAGGTTGAAATTGCCAGTAAACTGAGCGAATCTCCCATAAAAGATCTTAAAAAAGGAATTGGAATCAATGACCGGTTTGTGTTTATCAATGAATTGTTCCGGGGCGACGAGATAATGTATGAGCGCAGCATCAAGACCATCAATAATTTTTCCATTTATGCAGAGGCACAGTATTGGATGGAACGGGAACTGAAAATCAAACTCGGGTGGGATGATTCCCGTCCTGCAACGCAGGAATTTTATTCATTGGTAAAAAGGCGTTTTTCCTGAATCCAGTTTATAATCCGGCTGGTGGCACCACTTTGGTCCTGTACATAGGCAGCTGCAACAGCCCCGGCTTTCTGCAGATCCACAGTGAGCAGTAATTGTTGTAGCTCTGTTTGATTCCGGCTTTCAAAACTTCCTCCCAACGCTTTTAAATCCACACTTTCTTTAAACTTCCGGAAGTTGGGTCCTGTTACAACTGGCTTTCCATAAACGGCCGCTTCAAGAATATTGTGATGTCCACTCTTATTGAATCCGCCTCCTATATAACAAACAGCTGCGTATTTGTACAGTCTTGATAAGTAACCGATGTTATCAATAATCAGGCAATTTTTCCCAGCTGCATCATTTGCGTCCGGCAGTTCAGAAAAAAGCAGGGAGTTGGGGAATAGTTCTTTCAGTTGGGCAATCCGCTCCGGTTTGATTTCATGCGGGGCAATGATAAGTTTCTGGTTGTTCCAATGATCATTCAAATGACTTGCCAGCAGTCTTTCATCTTCTGGCCAGGTACTGCCGGCCACAATAATAAATCCGTTTCCGCAAAAGCGGGCTACCTGCTCAAGTGGTTGCCACTCATGGGCCAGTGTTCTTACCCGGTCGAACCGGGTATCACCGGCTACACTAACTGCTTCAGCAAAGCCAGCCTGGCGAAGCAAAAGACAACTGGCTTCATCCTGTACAAACAGGTGCGAAAAATTGCGGAGCATGTTTCGGTGAAACGATCCCCACCCATGAAAAAACGGTTGTTCCTTTCTGAAAATTCCTGAAACCAGTATGGTTGAAATAGTTCGTTTCTTCAATTCCTCCAGGTAAAAATGCCAGAACTCATATTTTACAAAAATTGCTAAATGGGGCTGAATAAGGTCAAGGAACCGGCGGGCATTCGCCGCCGAATCAAAAGGCAGGTAACAAACAACATCGGCTCCATTGAAGTTTTTCCTGATTTCATAGCCTGATGGAGAGAAAAAAGTTAGGATTACTTTTATCCCGGGGTACTCCTTCCGGAGTGCTTCCAGTAAGGGTCTTCCCTGTTCAAATTCACCCAGCGATGCACAATGCATCCAAACTGTCTGGGAGTGTGCGAAAGATATGTTGGACGCTAACAACTGTTTTTCCCAGTTCCTTCGTCCCTCCACCCATAAACCTGCTTTTTTATTCCAAAAGGACGCTATCCATACAGCGCTTTGGTAAACAAACCTGAAAAGATGGTAAAAAAGGATCACAGGTGCAAAACTAAGTGAATGAAACTGGTAACGAAAACTTCAGATGGAAGAAGCAGGCAGGGACTGCAAAACGGTTATTTTAGCGTACTTTCGCAGCCGTTTAAACCGACTCTTTATGCGGCCTATACAAATGGTGGATTTAAAGCAGCAATACCAGAATATAAAGGCAGAGGTGGATGCTGCCGTACTGGAAGTGCTCGAAAGCTCGGCCTTTATTAACGGAAAACCTGTTCAGGAGTTTGCACAGGACCTGAGTGATTATTTGGGTGTAAAGCACACCATCCCCTGTGCGAATGGCACCGATGCGTTACAAATTGCTATGATGGCGCTGGATCTGCAGCCGGGCGATGAGGTACTAACGCCGTCATTTACTTATATTGCCACTACTGAGGTTGTGGCGTTGCTCCGTTTAAAACCCGTATTTGTAGAAGTGGATCCTAAAACATTTTGCATGGATCCGGAATCGGTTCGAAAAGCCATCACTCCCAAAACAAAAGCGATTGTTCCGGTGCACCTGTATGGGCATGCTGCTCCTATGGAGGAAATTATGCAAATCGCAGAAGCTCATAACCTCTATGTAATTGAAGATAATGCACAGGCAATAGGGGGCGATTATACGTTTGCAAATGGGGTGAAAAAGAAAACAGGTTCTATCGGCACCATCGGTTGTACTTCCTTTTTCCCATCCAAAAATCTGGGCTGTTATGGTGATGGAGGGGCTATGTTTACCAACGATGATGCATTGGCTGAAAAATTGAAGATGGTGGCCAATCATGGGCAAAAAGTCCGCTACTATCATGATGTGGTAGGATGTAATTCCAGGCTTGATACCATACAGGCGGCAATACTTCGTATTAAACTTCGCCGGTTAAACGATTATATAGCGGCACGTCAACAGGCAGCCGCTTTTTATGATGCTGCTTTTGCAGGCCATCCGCATATTACCACTCCTTACAGGGCATCATGGTCAAGCCATGTATTTCATCAGTACACATTAATCCTTGATGGGTATCAAAATGTAGCTGAGGTGCGTAACGGACTTACTACCTTCCTGGCGCAACACCAGGTTCCCTCCATGATTTATTATCCTGTTCCTGCTCACCGGCAGAAGATGTTTGATGCGTTGGGCGGAAGTGGATTTGATTTACCAGTAACCGACTGGCTTACCGACAGAGTGGTATCGCTGCCCATTCATACCGAACTGGATGAAGAACAGCAACAGTTTATTACAGGAAAAGTATTGGACTATCTGAATCAGTTTTAATAAACGTAAAAAGCGCAGCTCCGGCTGCAGATGTACAAGTATGAAAATAGCAGTTGTAGGAACAGGTTATGTTGGTTTGGTTACCGGAACCTGTTTCTCTGAAACCGGGAACCAGGTAACTTGTGTTGATATTGATCAATCAAAAGTTGAAAAGCTTTCCAATGGACAAATCACAATCTACGAGCCTGGGTTGGAGAAAATATTTTTAAGAAACCTGAAAGAAGGCCGTCTTCATTTTACAACCAGTCTTGCAGAAGGAATTAAAGATGCCACGATTGTATTCCTGGCCTTACCCACACCTCCCGGCGAAGATGGAAGCGCTGATTTGAAATACATACTGGGTGTGGCAAACGAACTGGGTAAACTCATGACCGACTATAAGGTGATTGTTGATAAAAGCACCGTGCCTGTTGGTACAGCGGATAAAGTGAGAAATGCAATTGCCGCCAATTATAAAGGAGAGTTTGCGGTTGTAAGCAACCCCGAGTTTTTGCGTGAAGGTGTAGCCGTGGATGATTTCATGAAACCCGACAGGGTGGTAGTGGGAACATCGGATGAGCGTTCGAAGAAAGTGATGACTGAATTGTATGCACCGTTTGTACGCAGCGGGAATCCGGTTGTTTTCATGGATGAAAAAAGTGCTGAGCTCACGAAATATGCTGCTAACTCGTTCCTGGCGGTGAAAATTTCATTTATGAACGAAATTGCCCGCTTGTGCGAACGCCTCGGTGCGGATGTGGATATGGTTCGTAAAGGAATTGGCAGTGATGAGCGTATTGGTAAGCGCTTCCTGTTTCCCGGCATTGGTTATGGTGGAAGTTGCTTCCCTAAAGATGTTCAGGCACTTGTAAAATCTTCCAGCGAAGTAGATTACAGCTTTGAAATTTTAAATGCCGTAATGAAGGTGAACGAAGAGCAGAAACTATTCCTGCTGCCCAAAATCAATACTTATTTTAAAGGTGATCTTTCCGGAAAGCGTTTTGCCTTGTGGGGCTTGGCTTTTAAACCTAATACGGATGATATTCGTGAAGCACCTGCGTTATACATGATTGATGCTTTAACTGAAGCCGGTGCCACCGTATGTGCTTTTGACCCGGAGGCAATGCCCAATGTCAAACAATTGGTAGGCGACAAGATCGATTTTGCTCAAAACCAATACGATGCATTGAACGGAGCTGATGCGTTAATCATTGCAACAGAGTGGAGTGAATTCCGTACGCCTGAGTTCGAAAAAATTTCAGCCTCATTAAAGCATAAAGTTATTTTTGACGGGCGTAATGTATACGATGCTGCTCAAATGAAAGAACTCGGTTTCCATTATGAAAGTGTAGGCCGTTCACCAATTACACAAACCACTTAAATCGCATGGAACGTAAACGTATTTTAATTACCGGTGCTGCCGGATTCCTGGGGTCACATTTGTGCGATCGCTTTATCAGGGAAGGATATTCTGTTATTGGGATGGATAACCTGATTACAGGCGATCTGAAGAACATCGAACACCTGTTCAAGCTGGAGCAGTTTGAGTTTTATCATCACGATGTAACAAAATTTATCCATGTGCCCGGCAAGTTGGATTATATCCTTCATTTTGCTTCTCCGGCCAGCCCCATTGACTATCTGAAAATTCCGATTCAGACATTGAAAGTGGGTGCTCATGGTACGCATAACTGCCTTGGATTGGCGAAAGCGAAAGGTGCCCGTATACTGGTAGCTTCTACATCCGAAGTATATGGCGATCCGTTAGTGCATCCCCAAACAGAGGAATACTGGGGTAATGTAAACCCGGTGGGTCCCCGTGGTGTGTATGACGAAGCCAAGCGTTTCATGGAAAGCATCACCATGGCTTACAATCGTTTTCATGGTGTGCAAACACGTATCATCCGCATTTTTAATACCTACGGTCCACGTATGCGTCTCAATGACGGACGTGCTTTGCCGGCGTTTATTGGCCAGGCATTGCGGGGAGAAGACCTGACTGTTTTTGGAGATGGCAGCCAAACACGCAGCTTTTGCTACGTCGATGACCTGGTGGAAGGAATTTACCGGTTGCTGATGAGCGATTATGATCTGCCGGTAAACATTGGAAACCCATCTGAAATTTCCCTCAAAGAATTTGCAGAGGAAATCATACAGCTAACCGGCACCAATCAGAAAATTGTTTATAAACCTTTACCGGTAGATGATCCGAAGCAACGCAAACCAGATATCACAAAGGCAAAAGAAATTCTTGGGTGGGAGCCGAAAGTATCCCGCAGTGAAGGGTTGAAAGTGACCTACGAATATTTTAAAAATCTTCCTCCTGAAGAGTGGGTAAAGCTGCCAAAGGAATTCACCAGCATGAAGTAAGTCGTAAACAGCAGCACATGTATCAGCAATTAATCAATAAAGAAAAAAAACTGGCAGTCATTGGACTGGGCTATGTTGGATTGCCGATTGCACTTGAATTTGCAAAAAAAATATCAGTCATTGGCTTTGATATTAATGCGCAACGCATTGAAATGATGCGGCAAGGGATAGACCCCAGCAAAGAACTGGATGCATCTGCCTTTGAAGGCTGCGATATTGAATTTACAAATTCAATTGATGTTTTGCGCCAGGCTTCTTTCTTCATTGTAGCCGTTCCTACTCCTGTGGATGAGCACAATACCCCCGACCTGGTACCGGTTACAAAGGCTTCTGAAACTATCGGGAAAGCCATTAAGAAAGGCGACTATGTGGTGTATGAATCAACGGTGTATCCCGGGTGTACGGAGGAAGATTGCCTGCCCATCATTGAGCAACTCAGTGGATTAAAGCTGGGCGTTGACTTTAAACTTGGTTATTCACCGGAGCGCATCAACCCCGGCGATAAAGAACATACCCTGGCAAAGATCATTAAAGTAGTCTCCGGCAGTGACGCCGAGGCAGCGGAAGAAATTGCCAAAACTTATGAAATTGTGGTTACTGCCGGTGTTCACAGAGCTTCTTCCATTAAAGTGGCAGAGGCGGCCAAGATTATTGAAAACACACAACGTGATCTCAACATTGCGTTGATGAATGAGCTGTCGATCATTTTCGATAAAATGAACATCAACACCTTTGAAGTGCTGGAAGCTGCTGGTACCAAATGGAACTTCCTCAGGTTTCAACCCGGCCTGGTGGGGGGGCATTGTATTGGTGTAGATCCATATTATCTCACCTATAAAGCCAATCAGCTCGGCTATGATGCAAAGGTGATTCTGGCTGGCCGGGTGATCAATGATGAAATGCCTGCTTATGTTGCCAAGAAAGTGGTACAGCATATTATCAAACATTCGGGAAATGTGGCAGAAGCCAATGTACTGGTAATGGGCGCCACCTTTAAAGAAAATGTAAGCGATATCCGTAATTCGAAAGTGGCAGGTGTGGTGAAAGAACTGCAATCGTTTTCATTGAATGTGGATGTTACCGATCCGCATGCTTCACATGATGAATTGATGCATGAGTATGGATTTGGTTTGACGCCGGAACTGAAAAAAAATTATGATGCAGTGATCCTCGCCGTTCCGCACAATGAGTATAAGCAGTTGGATGAGCAATATTTTCTTTCTGTTACCAACGGAAATGCCTTGCTGGCCGACCTGAAGGGAATCTTCCGCAATCAGATTTCAAAACTTAAATACTGGAGTTTATAATGAGCGTTTTTTCAAAAACAATCTTAATCACAGGTGGTGCTGGTTTCATCGGCAGTCATGTGGTACGTTTGTTTGTAACAAAGTATCCGCAGTATAGAATTGTAAATGGTGATGCATTGACTTATGCAGGCAACCTGGAAAATTTAAAAGATATACAGGATGCGCCAAACTACGCATTTGAAAAAGTAGACATCACCGATGAAGAAGGAGTGGAACAACTGTTTACCAAGTACCCCTTCGATGCAGTAATTCACCTGGCTGCAGAAAGCCATGTGGACCGCAGTATTTCTGATCCGCTGGCATTTGTAAAAACAAATGTATTGGGTACCGCCATCCTGCTCAATGCCTGCCGTAACCAATGGAAGGGGAAATACGAAGGCAAACTGTTTTATCATGTTTCCACCGATGAGGTATATGGTTCTCTGGGTGAGTCAGGTTTCTTTACAGAGGAAACACCGTATGATCCGCATTCTCCTTATTCTGCTTCCAAAGCAGCATCTGACCATTTTGTAATGGCATATCACGACACCTACGGATTGCCGGTAGTAATGAGCAACTGCAGTAACAATTACGGTTCGCATCACTTTCCGGAAAAGCTGATTCCCTTAATGATCAACAATATCCGCAATAAAAAACCGCTTCCTGTATATGGAAAAGGTGAAAATGTACGTGATTGGTTATACGTAGAAGATCATGCACGTGCCATTGATGTTGTTTTCCACAAAGGCCGCCTGGGTGAAAGCTATAATGTAGGTGGTTTCAACGAGTGGAAGAACATTGATCTTGTTCACCTGTTGTGCAGCATTATGGATAAGAAACTGGGCCGTGCTGCAGGTGAAAGTGCACAGCTGATTACTTACGTTACGGATCGTCCCGGCCATGATTTGCGGTATGCAATTGATGCAACCAAGCTGAACAAGGAACTTGGATGGGAACCTTCGCTGCAGTTTGAAGAAGGGTTGGAGAAAACTGTTGATTGGTATCTTAACAACGAAGAGTGGGTGAAGCATGTAACCAGCGGTGATTACCAGAAGTATTACAATGAGCAATACGATAAACGTTAGTTCAGTTTCTTATTTTTGAAATGAAACAAAATTTTCATGCCTTTTATTCAAACAGCGTTTCCGGGTCTTGTAATTTTTGAGCCAAGGGTTTTCGGCGATGAACGAGGCTATTTTTTCGAAGCCTATAACCGTCAGTTGTTCCTCGATAATGGTGTAGATTACGATTGGGTGCAGGATAATCAATCCAGTTCTTCCTATGGCGTGATCCGGGGTTTGCATTTTCAGAAAGGTGCAGCTGCACAAACCAAACTGGTACGATGCCTGAGTGGCGTAATTCTGGATGTCGTAGTGGATTTAAGAAAATCTTCTCCCACCTTCGGGCAGATGTTTGCGGTAGAGCTTACAGCAGAAAAGAAAAACGCCTTGCTGGTGCCCAAAGGGTTTGCCCACGGTTTTTCGGTATTGAGTGAAACAGCTGAAGTACTTTATAAATGTGATGGGCTTTATAACAAAGAAAGTGAGGGTGGATTACTTTATAATGATCCTGCTCTGGAAATCAACTGGGGCATCCGTTCCGGAAGTGAAGTAGTTTCAGAAAAAGATCAGAAACATCCAACTTTGGCCCTGTTGCCTGCTGATTGCTTTTATGAATAACGATGCTATGAGTAACCCCGTTGTTTTAGTAACCGGTGCCAACGGTCAGTTGGGTAAGGAACTGCAGGTGCTTCATACCCGCTTTCCACAGTTCCGCTTTGTATTTGCTTCACGGGAGGATCTCAAGCTGCATCACTTTGGATTGGTCGAGAATTATTTCATAGCGCTGAGGCCGGATTACTGTCTTAATTGTGCTGCCTATACTGCAGTGGATAAAGCGGAATCGGAACCCGATGTTGCTATGCTGGTGAATGGGGAAGCGGTTGGAAACCTTGCTGCAGTTTGCAATAAGTATCATACACGACTGATTCATATATCAACCGATTATGTGTTTGACGGGGAAAGTGAAACACCCCACCGGGAAGAAGATGCTACCGGGCCTATTAATGTCTACGGCCGTTCCAAGTTGCTGGGTGAACAATTGTGCAGAAAGGAAAATTCAGATGCCATCATCATCCGCACTGCCTGGGTGTATTCTGAATTTGGGCACAATTTTGTGAAAACCATGATGCGGCTGATGAAAGACAGAATGGAGCTTAATGTGGTGAGTGACCAGGTTGGTGCGCCTACCTATGCTTACGATCTGGCAAAAGCACTGCTTCATATCCTTGCGTCTGGAAAATGGGAGCCGGGTATGTATCATTACAGTAATGCCGGAAAAATCAGTTGGTACGATTTTGCAGTAGAAATCAAAAATCTGATTGGCTCATCCTGCATGGTCCACCCAATACCCACCTCACAATACCCAACTCCGGCGAAGCGACCGCATTTTTCACTGCTGAATACAGATAAAATCAGGAACACGTACGCTGTAGAAATACCGGAATGGCGGAAAAGTCTTGCCGAATGTGTGGAAAAGCTAAAAAACAACAGTTGAAATAAATTAAAAAAGCGGAGTGAAAACTCCGCTTTTTTGTTGCCCGACCTGGATTCGAACCAAGACAAACAGAACCAAAATCTGTCGTACTGCCATTATACTATCGGGCAATCCTTCCCAAAGCCTGCTTTACATTTATTGGGGATGCAAAAGTAGGATGTAAGGGAAACATTGCCAAAAAAAATCTTTACAATACCAGGCGTAATCCGCCGGTAAAATTCAGATTGGAAAGTCCTTCTTTTTCATCTGCAGGGCTGCTGGCCTCATTGCCGGATTTTAACTTGGCACTTGCGGTTGTAAGTTCGCCGTTCAAACTCAGAAAAAGCGATTTGGAAAGCTTAATATCAAGGCCTAGGCCGCCGAGTATTGCAAAACCGGTCCCGTTTAACTCAAATCCGGTTGTGCCAAAATTGATCACCTGTATTGAATTATCTGAACGATAGGACGCAATCCCCATACCTAATTTGCTGGTGAGGAATACAGTTTGGTTTGGATTCAGTGAACTGAAACTTACCCAGTTTGCAGTAATAACATTGATACGGTCATTGGTGGATATCCGGTTTGTCGTAAGCACTGTTGTAGGTCCGCCTGGTGTTTGAACAACGCTCGATTGGGCGTACACGTGATTGTTGTTTTGCATCATCAACGAACTGAACGAAAGCGTAAAGGCATGTGCGTTCGATGCTTTGATTCCTGCTTCCAGTTGAAGCACCGGGCCGGTTCTCAGTTTCCGAATGTGTTCTTTCAAACCGCTTGGTACCTCCGGATCAAGCCTGGCAGTTCGGGTGCCGTACCCGCCATTAACGGATAGAATCCATTTCACTTTTTCCTTAGTGTTGTTTTGTGTTTGTTGTGCAGATGCATTCCCGCTGAGGAGCAAAAACAAAAGCATAGCAAAGAGAAGTTGTTTCATATGTTTTTTTCGTGCAAAACAGCACGGTTTACTATTTGTTGAAAAAACAAAGAGGAAACAGCATAAATTTTTAATCGTTATAGCATAAAAGAATAAACGATCTTTTGATTACAACCTTATGTTTTAAATACTCAATTCTGTTGATCTGACTGCATCTTCCAAATCAGCCATAAGGGAGCAATCATGATTAATCCGGATACATAAAATGGAATACTGTGACCAACAGCATACAGGAATCCTCCCAGTGCCGGTCCAATAACTCTTGACAACGATGCGAAACTTTGGTTCGCCCCCATCACCTGGCCGATTTCTTTCAGTGGAGCTTTTTGCGACAACCAACTGGTAAGAGGAGGAGTAATGCAGGCATTTCCTACAGCAAGGCAGGAAACGAGAATCAGTTCATAAGGTATGAACATTTCTTTTGGCGGCACGGGTATGAGAGCCAGTGAAATGCCCATCAAAAGGGCGCCGGCAACAATTAATTGTTTTTCTGAAAAATGATTGGTGAGTATGCGAATGAACAATCCCTGGCTGAGTGCCGAAACAATGCCAATTAATGCAAACACATAGCTGGTTTCTTTTTCTGTTAGTCCATATTTTTCTTTCCAAAGTAATCCGCTTGTGATCTGCATCATACTAAAGGCTGTAACGTACAGGAAGAAGATCCACATTAACTGGTTGATAACCGGTACCTGCAACCACCGCAGGATTTGGGTGAATGGATTTAAGGAACGTTTTTTATCGGGGTTGAGATGAAGATTACTTTCATTCAATGAAAAATAAGCCCAGGTGAAGTTTAACAGGTTCAGAATGGCAGCTCCGGCACCTACCCAGAAAACGCTCCCTTCGCCACTCCAGCTTTTTAAAATTCCACCCAGTATGGGCCCGGCAATAAATCCAAGTCCAAACACAGCGCCCATCAATCCCAGGTTTTTGGTGCGTTCTTCCGGGCTGGAAATATCGGCCATATATGCCTGGGCAACAGAAATATTGGCACTGCCAATGCCTGCCAGAATACGGGCAAGAAAGAGCAAAAACACACCATTCGTAAACGCCAGGAACAGATTGGCAAGAAAAGTAATACCGATACTGATCAACATAACCGGTCGCCTTCCTTTCCGGTCGCTCATACCACCCCAGATGGGGGAACAAATAAAATTGAACAAAGCAAAACTGGCAGCGGCCAGACCAACAATGATATCAGATAACTGTAGTTCCTTGACGAAGTAGGGCAACACCGGAAAAATCATACTGAAGCAAACCATGTCAATGAACACAGTAAGCAGCAGAATCATTTTTCGTTTTGGCATAAAGAATCTTGTGGAACAAATGTACAAACTGCGAAGGGAGTTCGGGGCGAAGGTTTTTTTATTTGAAGATATTATTCTACCGGGCAGCTGTTATAATTTCATCCGGAGTACATTCCTTCACTTCTTTGATGCAGTCGTTACGAACAAAAAACAGGTTATAGCTACCTTCGTTTGCTGCCACCAGCGTGTAGCCTTTTGATCGTGCCAAACTGCACATAGACACAACAGAAGCCCCTTTGGGTAAATTACTTTCGTAAGGCTCAAATTCCTGTTCATAGGGGGGGATAAAAGCATCCATGCCCTTTTCTATTTGTACTTCGGTTACGACTACCCTGGGGCTGATTGTTTGTATGGCATTCCAGATGTGATAATCATTTCCATCCAGATCGATACACAGCAGATCGGGTTCTGTACAAGAACCGGCTTTCTGCAACAGGTCGTTGATGGATTCCGGTGTTACCATTGCTTCTGTAAACCGGAAACGGCTGGCTGCTTTTTTCAAACGGGAGCGATAAATATGTGCTCCTCTCCGGAGGGCGGTTGAGTTGGCATCAATAAAAATACCATTCCATTGCTGGTGAAATGCCAGGTTGGCGCAGTTGCTGTTGATACAATCATTGCTGCCAATATCTATGAACTGTTTGTTAGTCGTTCCGATTGTGAGAAAGAGGTGTAACAGAATTCCGTCTTCCCCTTCGTGGGTAAAAATATTCCAGTTGACCGGCAGCGGCTGTGCTTTGTGAAAGGAACGAATAAACGATTCGTTTTTGATTGCAGCTGCCGTAAATAATTGACGACGGTACACCCAAAACCAGGCATACTGTTTCAGTAAATTTTTCAGAAAAACGGGAATTAATGACTTCATTCCCCGGATTCAATTAAGTAATAATTTTTCTTGCCCTTCTGCACCAACAGGTATTTGTTATGCAGGAGCAGCGAACTTGTAATCTTCATGTCGGCAGCATCCACTTTCCTTCGGTTGATGCTCACTCCGCCCCCCTGTATCATCTTGCGGGCTTCGCCTTTGCTGGGAAAGATGCCTGTTTCTGCTAAAAAGCTAACCACATCCACACCGGCAGCGAGATTGGCAGCAGGGTAGCTGCTTTTTTGCACGCCTTCCATACCTTCCAGGTCTTCAACTGAAAGACTTTCAGCAGGTGCCGATTGGTTGGCAAACAGTTTGGCGGTGGTTTCCAATGCTGCTTTGAGTTCCGCTTCTCCGTGTACAAAGGAGGTTATTTCTTCTGCCAGCTTTTTTTGCAACAAACGGCGGGAAGGATCAGTCTGGTGGTTGGCAATCAGTTCATCGATTTCCTGCTTACCCAGGAAGGTGAAGATTTTAATCCACACTTCAGCATCTGTATCACTTGCATTCAGCCAGAACTGGTAAAACTGGTAGGGCGATGTTTTGGATGCATCCAGCCAAACATTTCCCTGTTCCGTTTTTCCAAACTTCGTACCATCTGCTTTTTTGATTAAAGGGCAGGTAAAGGCGAATGCTTCACCATTGAGTTTCCGGCGAACAAGTTCTGTTCCGGTTGTAATGTTTCCCCACTGGTCGCTGCCACCCATCTGCAGTTTGCAGTTCTTGTGTTGGTAGAGCCAGTAAAAATCGTACCCCTGCATCAATTGATAGGCAAATTCTGTGTAGCTTAATCCCACTTCACTATCAATCCGCTTTTTCACACTTTCTTTGGCCATCATGTAGTTGATGGTAATATGTTTGCCCGTATCTCTCAAAAAATCAATGAAGGAAATAGTTTTGAACCAGTCGTAATTATTCGCCATTTCGGCTGCATTTGGCTTTGCTGTGTCAAAGTCAAGGAATTGCTCCAATTGAGATTTTACGCCTGCTACGTTTTTATTGAGCGTGGTTTCGTCGAGCAGGTTACGTTCCTGGCTTTTTCCACTGGGGTCGCCAATCATTCCGGTAGCGCCTCCCACCAATGCAATGGGTTTATGACCGGCTTTTTGCAGGTGAACCAGCAGTAGTATAGGTACCAGGCTGCCAATGTGCAGGCTGTCGGCAGTAGGGTCAAAGCCGATATAAGCGGTCGTCATTTCCTTTTGCAGCTGTTCTTCCGTTCCGGGCATAATGTCCTGGATCATGCCTCTCCAGCGTAATTCTTCGATCAGATTCATGTGGTTTGCTCAGTTTTCCGCAAAAGTAGGGCAGGAAGCAGGATGTTTTGGTAATTAGGGCAATAAACGTTGAAAATCAACGTTTATTCCAGTTTATTGCTTCAACAGGAGTTGAATTTCGGACAAAGAATAGTTACATTTGTTTTGCCCGATGCAGCTCATCTGTTGCGGCATGTATCTTAAAACTAATTGTTTACCAGAATACTGACCGGATGATTGCCCGAATTCTCATTGTAACCGTATCCCTTCTTACAGCTGTCAACCTGCACGGACAGATACGTATTTATTCCAACGAATTTCTCAACATTGGTGCCGGTGCCAGAGGTCTTTCTATGGGAGGAGCCCAGGTAGCTTCTACAAGCGATGCCACCTCTGGCTACTGGAATCCTGCTGGTCTTACCGGAGTTAAAAATGATCCGTCCCTTTCCCTAATGCATGCTGAGTATTTTGCAGGCATTGGTAAGTACGACTTCGGGAGCCTGGCCATACCTGTGGCAGACAACAAGCGTACTATTGGTATTTCGGTGCTGCGTTTTGCTGTAGATGATATACCCAACACGCTGTACCTGATTGAACCGGACGGAAATATTAACTACGCCAATATCAGGAGTTTCAGTAGCGCCGATTGGGCCTTTCTGTTGTCGGTGGCACAGGTGCTGAAGCAGGATGATAAGAAAACCATCAGCCTGGGCGTGAATGCAAAAGTAATTCACCGGAATGTGGGCACTTTTGCCCGAGCCTGGGGTTTTGGTCTGGATGTAGGTATGCAAATGAAGGGAAAAAACTGGTCGTTCGGTGTGGTAGCTCGTGATGTTACCACCACGTTTAATTCCTGGAGTTTCAGCTTTACGGAGCGTGAAAAAGAAGTGTTATTCCTCACCAATAATGAAATTCCGGTTCGTTCCACAGAGCTTACGGCACCACGGGTCGTGGTGGGTGGTTCTTATGACTTCCGGCTGGGTAAAGATGTGAAGCTGAAGGCAGAAGCCAATCTCGACTTTACGTTTGATGGTCAGCGCAATACCTTACTCAGCTCTAACCTCATCAATGGCGATCCCCGCCTGGGTGCAGAACTGAGCATTAAAGATGTGTTTTTCCTGAGAGGAGGTATTTACAATTTTCAGAAAACATTTGCTGATGGTGATACGCTCAACCGCAAAAAGGTATGGATCTACCAACCGGCTGCCGGTGCGGGCTTTGTACTGGGTAAATCGTTTCATGTGGATTATGCGTTCACCAATCTTGCCAATCAATCTAATCCTTTGTTCACCCACATTATATCATTGCGTCTAGACCTTTTGAACAACAAACGCCAAAAAGACTAGCACATGAAGTCTATGAACCGTATTCTTATCATTTCGGCTGTTATACTTACAGCATTCACCCGTTTATCAGCGCAAAGCTTTATGAACGAGTGGATTGATCATAGTAAAACATATTACAAATTTAAAGTTGGAGCTACGGGCATCTACCGCATCACGCAAACACAGCTTGCTTCATTGGGTATAGCCTCTGCCGATGTAAGCTCTTTCCAGTTATGGCGCCAGGGGCAGGAAGTTCCGGTTTTTACGTCGGTTCAGTCGGGTACACTTCCTGCAGGTGGATTTATTGAATTCTGGGGTGAAATGAATGATGGCGTTTGGGAAAAGCGATTGTACCTACGTCCTGAGTATCAGATTAATGAACGCATTAGTTTGCTTACCGATTCTTCGACTTATTTTCTGACGATTAATACCTCAGGCCCCAATAAAAGACTGCAGCCGGTTACGAATGATTTGTCTTCGCCGGTTACGGCTGAGCCGTTTTTTATACACAGGCTTCGCTTCAACTACCGGAATGCTTATAATCTTGGTTTCGGAGCTGTTGTTGGTGATGTGGTTTATTCATCTTCGTATGATGAAGGGGAGGGGTATACAAGCTCACAAATAGCACCTTCCGCACCCCTGGTTGCAAACAACAGTAATTTATTTGTTGCAACAGGTGGTCCCAACGCAAGCCTTACGTATTCAGCGGCCGGGCGTTCACTGAATATCAGAACCATTCGGGTGTCGCTCAACGGAACGGTGCTCGGCGAACGCCAAATGAATTATTTCAATTCGGTCATTGATAACACCTCTTACACGAATATTCCGTTATCACAGCTGAGTAGTAACAATGCGAACATCGAATTTCGTAATACTTCCACTATTTCTACGGATCGAATGGTGGTGGGTATGTATGAATTAAGCTATCCTCGCCAGTTTAATTTTGGCGGGCAAACAAGTTTTGTATTTGAACTACCGGCCAGTGCAGTTGGGAATAACCTCGTGATTACAAACTTCAATAATGCAGGCGTAGCTCCTGTTTTGTATGATCTTACGAACGGGTTGCGTATTACTGCCGATATATCAGTGGCTGGCCAGGTGCGGGTTGTTTTGCCTCCTTCCGCAACGGCAAGGCGGCTTGTTTTAATAAGCACAGAAGCATCAGTTGTACGTTCTGTAACAGGTGGTTTTCAAACAAGAAACTTTGTCAACTACCTTACCACTGGTACTCAGGGCAATTTTATCATTATATCCAATCCATTACTGTATGCTGATGAAACGGGTACCAACTTTGTAGAGCAATACCGCAGTTACAGGAGCAGTGCCAATGGGGGCGGCTTTAATGCAAAAGTGTACGATATTGATCAGCTAATTGATCAGTTTGGCTGGGGTATCAAAAACAATCCTTTGTCAATACGGAATTTTCTCCGTTTTGCACGACAACATTTTTCGCAAAGACCTGAGTATTGTTTTTTGATTGGGAAAGGGGTTCAGCCACAAAACTATAAAACGAACGAAACACGGCCTGTTGTGGAGCGCATGAACCTGGTGCCTACATATGGCCTTCCTTCATCTGATATGATTTTGGCGTCTGATGATGGCAGTGTGGTTCCTAAAACACCAATCGGCCGGTTGAATGCAGTATCGCCGGCTGAAGTTAAAGTGTATCTTGAAAAAGTAATACAACACGAAGCGGGTCTGAAAAATCATTCCTGCACGATCGAAGATGAAGCCTGGAAAAAAAATATGATGCACATTGGTGGTGCAAACGATTTTCTGGGCGAACAGATTATGTATTACCTGAACCAGTATAAACAGGTAGCTGAAGATACTTCTTATGGCGGCAACGTATTTACATTACAAAAATCGTCGCTGGCCAGTGTTCAAACGATTGCTGGAGAAACAGTCAATAATCTTTTTACAAATGGGTTTTCTCTGATGACCTATTTTGGGCATTCATCTGCAAATACCCTTGAATTTAATCTGGATAACCCTAACAATTATCCTGCCAGCGGTAAGTTTCCCATATTTATGGTCAATGGTTGTAATGCAGGTAATCTGTTTCTGTTTGATACAATGCGGCTGAATGCCAGTTATACTTTATCTGAAAAGTATATTGTATCAGCACCGGGTAAAGGTTCTATTGCTTTTATAGCGAGTACACACTTGGGAATTGTAAATTATCTCCATTTGTATACAGAAGAGTTTTATAATCAGTTTACAAATGATGCTTACGGACAATCAATAGGCAAAATTTTAACAAACATTGTAGATACACTCATCAGGCGATATGGTATGAATGACTTTTTTGTTCGGATGCATGTGGAGCAGATCACACTCCATGGCGATCCGGCAATAAAATTTCATACGAAAGAAAAGCCTGATTACGCTATTGAACCGCAGTTTGTAAAAGTATCTCCGGAATTTATTTCCATTGCTGAGAAAGAGTTTAAAATGAATATTAAGCTCTTTAACCTTGGCAAGGTTATCAGCGATTCTGTCATGATTGAAATTAAACGACAGCTTCCCAACGGAACAACAGAAATGATCTTCAATGAAATGATCCGTAATATCCGGAGCTCAGACTCATTGGAAATTGGCTGGCCCATCAATCCGCTGACAGATAAAGGATCCAACAAGCTGATTGTTACGATTGATCCTGAAAATAATCACGAAGAACTCTGCGAAACAAATAATACCGTAACCAAAGAGTTTTTCATATTTGAAGATGAAATTCGGCCTACCTATCCTTATAACTTCAGTATTGTGAACAAGCAGAATGTAACATTCTTTGCATCAACTGCTAATCCGCTGGGAGCGGTTCGGAAATATTATATTCAAATTGATACAACAACGAAGTTCAATTCACCATTGCTGAAGAGAGATTCAGTTTCTTCTGTGGGTGGATCTATTGCATTTAAACCGGCAGGCTTATCACTTACGAATAATTACGTTTATTATTGGCGTGTAGGTATACGACCCGATGGTGCCTCTGATATTGCATGGAATAACAGTAGTTTTATTTATCGAACTGATCTTGATAACGGTTATAATCAGTCGCATTACTACCAGTTTACCAATAACATCTATCAGGATATTTTTCTTGATTCCGTAAAGCGTGATTTGGAGTATAAGGATGTGCTGCGGAAGTTAAAAATTAAAACAGGTCTTTTCCCATATTTCAGCGCAGGTAACAATGATGTATATCTTGATCTGCAGCAAGTTGATTTATGGCGTTGCGGTTTTAACGTATTCTCTATCTACGTTTTTGAACCCAAAACATTGAAGTCGTGGATCAATCGTGCAGAAGGAAGTAGCGGCCGTTTCGGAAGTTTGAATCCGATGTGTCTGGGTTATGAGCGCAAATTCTTCGAGTATGCAATGGGCGACATTAACAACAGAAACAGAGCACGTGAGTTTTTGGAAAATATTGTTCCCGATGGTTCGATAGTACTGATCATTAACCAGGGAACAGGTCAGGGTGGCGGGTTTGCTAGTCCGAATAATGCATTTATCCAGCATTGGATGAACGATACTGCCGTTTTTGGCTCTGGCAATAGTATATACCATACGTTCTTGAAGAATGGACTTACTGAAATTGATAAGTTTACAAAGAATGTACCGTTTGCTTTTGTTTATGAAAAAGGAAATACTGATTTTGTAAGGCAGTTTATTGGCGAAAAGGAATCTGATTTCATTGATGTGGTGGTGGATGTTCCTGCAAAACTATACGAAGGCACCATTGAAACCCCGTGGCTGGGCCCTGCTAAAAGTTGGAAAAACTTCCAGTGGGATGGGTTCTTCCCGGGTGGAAAAGCACCTGGCGATTCGGCCGTATTTCATTTATGGGGCCGTTCCAACACCGGTGCCGAAAATCTGTTGGCTGTAGTAAAAGAAGCTAAAGACACATCTATTTCCTACATTGATGCAGCACAGTATCCGTTTCTAAAAATGAAAATGGTAAGCGCAGATCCCCTGCAGTTAACTCCGTTTCAGCTGCAGTATTGGCGGCTTACCGGAAGCCAAATGCCAGAAGGTGCAATTGCTCCCAATCTGAAGTTTGTATTTAAAGACACACTTGATTTGGGCGAGCCATTGGCCTTTTCAATAGCATTCCAGAATGTGAGTGAATCAGCTTTTGACAGTTTGAAATTAAAGTTGATTCTTACGGACCGGAACAATGTGCCTACTGAAATTTCTCTTCCAAAGAAAAAGCCTCTGGTAGCAGGCGATACCTTGGTTATTACACACACGATTGATACAAAAGATTTGCCCGGTCTTAATTCACTTTATCTGATGGTGAATCCTGATGAAGATCAGCCGGAACAGTTTCTCTTTAACAATTTCGTGTTCAAAAACTTCTTTGTGAAGCCGGATCTGTTTAACCCCTGGCTTGACGTTACTTTTGACGGAATTCATATTTTAAACAGGGATATCGTATCCTCAAAACCACATATTCTTGTTAAACTGAAAGACGAAAACCGCTTCCTTGCATTAAGCGATACTGCAGGAATGAGAGTTAAAATCAGGTATCCTGACAGAAGCATTAAAGAGTATGTTTTAGGTACCGATTCTGCAAGGTTTACACCGGCCAACCTCGGCTCAGGTGAAAACACAGCAACAATTGATCTGTATCCGTTCTTCCGGGAAGACGGCGAATATGAACTGTTTGTGTCTGCTACAGACCGCAGCGGAAATAAGGCAGGTGATCTTGATTACAAAGTTGCTTTCCAGGTCATCAACAAGCCTATGATCTCAAATCTCTTAAACTATCCGAATCCGTTTACTACTTCCACTGCTTTCGTGTTTACACTTACGGGTTCAGAGGTGCCTCAGAATATGCGGATTCAGATATTAACCATTACGGGAAAAGTTGTAAGAGAGATTACGAAAAATGAATTAGGCCCTATTCGTATTGGACGCAACATAACAGAGTTTAAGTGGGATGGTACAGATCAATATGGTAATAAACTGGCAAATGGAATATATCTGTACCGGGTACTCACCAATCTGAACGGCAGCTCTCTGGAAAAGTACCAGGATGGAAGTGGAAACACCGACAAGTACTTTAATAAGGGTTATGGAAAGATGTATCTCATGCGTTAAGGAAACGATATAGTAGTAGCAAAATTAAAAGAGCCGCAGTTTACTGCGGCTCTTTTTGATGGCTTGGGTTCACAATAGAAATGAGCAGAAACGGCATCCATTTTACAGGAAGTTCTGTGCTTCAATGAGCAGTAAGATTATACTTGATTTATGTTATGTTGCAGATAACCAGGGAAGCATGATTTACACGTAACTTATTATGTGCAGGATGCTATGATTGCAACAGGGATGTTGTATTCCGGTTCTGTAAAATCCAAAGCAGACCTGATGTAGCAAGGGTGAGCCGGGATATAGCATAAAAGATATCAGTACTGATTCATTGTTTTCTTTTCCTGAAAAGAATAAGTTGTCATATACTCTTCAGGCTCAAGGATACTTTTAATCAGGTACTGATGATTTCTGCTGAGTTTATATAAATCCTGCTTCAGTTTTCTTTTGTAACTGCTGAAAATAAGGAGTTGCAGTCCTCCGCCAAATAAAAGTATGGTTAAAAGAAAGGGGAGAAGATCAAACTGATTCGAATTGAAGTATTTAACCAGAAGAAGAACTCCTGCAACCAAAGCAGTAAGTGATAAAGCTGCACCCGAAAGTATGAATGCTTTCAGAACACCGGGGGTATTATTTTGGAACGTATGGAACGTTGTTTTGATCAGGTGTTGAATGGTATAACGCCTGTTGTTTTTTTTGCAGCGGTTGTTTTCGTAGTGCAATTCTGAAATACTGTAATCAGACCAGTTGAAAAAAAATCCGGAGAATACCTGTTTTTCTTTCATAAAACGGATGTCATCAACTACCTGTTTCCGGAATCCCCGATAATCAGTAATAAGACTGACGGGCTCCTCACGGTTCAGAAGGTTCAGGAACCGATAATACCGGTTCAATATCTTTTTTATAAAAGAAGATACGTTTGCCGCATTGCTATACTTCATATTTACAATGTCTGCCCCTTCTTCGAGAAGTTGATCAATTGCCGGAATCATGCGGGAGGGGTGTTGCAAATCGCCGCTCATTACAATTATATGCGTGCCGCTTACGTAGTCAAGTCCGGCAATGACGGCTGCTTCTTTCCCAAATTGTTTTTTAAGCGTAATACACTTAATGCGGTCATCTTTATGGCTCAGGTGTTCAATTTCAGACAGGGTGGTGTCAGTACTAGCATCATTTACCCAAACCAATTCAAAGTCTTCGGGTACATGCTTGATAAGATCATAATAAAAGGGCAAAATAAATTCTGCCTCGTTATGAACAGGTACAATTACTGATAAATGGGAGTCCATGTTTTCATCAGGTTTTAGGATAAGGATTAAATCTGCTGCAATTTACATAGCAATTGATTTACGGGAAAGGGGAGAAGTGTGTGACTTTTCCGATGGTAATTTTACTCGTTTCTGCGTAGTTGTTGGCTCCGCAGCACATACTTACCAATGATGTCGAATTCAATATTCACAACTGAGTCTTGTACAAGCTGGTGAATATTTGTGTGTGCATAAGTAAATGGAATGATGGTTACCGTAAATGCGGAGGCGGAAACATCAAAGACCGTCAGACTGATTCCATTTAAAGAAACAGATCCTTTTTCCACAAGAAGGGCAGCAAAACGGTCTGGATACTGAAAACGGTACAGCCAACTTCCCTCTTTTTCTTCCACCCACAGGCATCGGGCGGTTGTATCAACATGCCCCTGTACCATATGCCCATCAAGCCGGGCAGGCAGTTCCAGGCATCGTTCCAGGTTGATTTTTGTGCCAGTATTCCAACTTCCCAGCGTGCTTTTTGCAAGACTCTCTTCCACAGCGGTTACCTGGTGCACATTTTGGGTTACTGCCTCTACGGTAAGACAAACTCCGTCATGTGCAACGCTTTGATCGGGCCTTAGTTGCTCACTGATCGCTGATTCAATTAAAAACGTTTTGTTGGTACCCTTCAGGAGAACCTCTTTTACATACCCGGTAGCTTCAATAATTCCTGTAAACATGAGTGCAAATTAGGAAAGTGGGGAAATTTTTTGGCATAGTTTTGTTGTTTGAAATGAGTCCCTTATCTTTGCGCCTCTAAAACCTTAAAGGGGGTATCAGACTATGTTAATAATTGACTCTAAAGATTGCGAAAACATTGACAAAGCGCTCAAGAAGTACAAAAAGAAATTTGAGAAAAGTAAGGTTCTTCTACAGCTGCGTGAGCGTCAGTCTTTTACAAAACCTTCTGTCAGACGCAGGGGAGAAGTATTGAAAGCAATTTACAAGCAGCAGATCGCCAGCGGAAAGATTGAATTGTAAGATTTTCTGATTCAAGTTCTATAGCACGATAGCCGTGAAGTTTTGTAACTTCACGGCTATCTGCATTTATGACTCATCCTCACGCCCATTTTTTGTCTGCATTTCTGGATTTTCTGAAATTCGAAAAGCGTTATTCACGAAATACGATTGACTCTTACCAATCGGATCTCATTTTCTTTTTTGACTTTCTGATCAGCAATTATGGTGAAGTGAAGTTGGCAGATATTCAGCCGGCCATGGTCCGAACCTGGCTTGCTTCCTTGAAGGAAGCAAAACAATCTTCCCGTTCAATCAACCGTCGTATTTCCTCACTTAAAAGTTATTTCAGATTTCTGCTGAAAACAGGAGTAATCGGGCACACCCCCATGTCTGTTATCCTCTCACCCAAACTGAATAAGCGATTGCCGGTTTATGTGGAGCAGAAAGACCTTGCTGTATTGTTTAATTATCTCGAATTTCCCGATGATTGGTCGGGGCGCCTCCACCGGCTCATTCTCACTCTGTTGTATGCAACAGGTATGCGGCTTAGCGAATTAACCGGGCTGAAACATTCTCAACTGGATCTTGGGAAAAACCAGCTCAAGATACTTGGGAAAGGGAATAAAGAGCGGGTGGTACCGCTAACAGACGAGGTGAAGTGTCTTTTGCAGGCATACCTGCTTGAAAAAAAGCAGCAATTTTCTGAGTCTTCGGTCCCCCAATTGTTAGTTACAGAAAAGGGACGCCCATTGTACGCCCGTTATGTACAGTTGGTTGTTAAGAATTATCTAACCCAGGTAACTACTATTGACAAAAAGAGCCCGCATGTGCTTCGTCACAGTTTTGCAACACACCTTATGAATAATGGAGCAGAGCTAAACGCTGTAAAAGAACTCCTTGGTCATAGCAGCCTTGCGGCAACACAGGTCTACACTCATAATACAATTGAAAAGCTCAAAGAAGTTTATCAAAAGGCACACCCTAAGTCCTGATAAAGAGCAGGCAGATTCCTGGCTCCAATGATTAAAAACAGGTTAAAACAGGAAAAAGTCACCCTTCTTTTTTTTGAAAAAATCGTCTGGATTCTTAACTTCAATGCAAGCAACAATTAGTATTGTTGATTTGCCTGAGTTCTTTCACATATTTATTTAACTGTTTAAAAAATGGTATGCTATGACTGTTAACATTCAAACTGTACGATTCGATGCCGATGTTAAATTGATTGACTATGTTCAGCAGAAAGTGCAGAAACTTGCCAATTTCCACGACCGGATTGTTAAGGTGGAGGTATTTCTGAAACTTGACAATGTTGTTCACAACATTAAAGACAAGGTAGCCGAAATTAAAGTACACGTACCCCGTCAGCAACTTTTTGTAAAACAATCCTCAAAATCATTTGAACAGTCTTTTGATGAAGCTCTTGATTCATTAATTAACCAGCTAAAACGAAAAAAAGAAAAACAGTTTCAGTTGTAAATTTCCATCCCCCGCCTCCTGAGGTGGGGGATTTTTTTTCTCCTTCCAGAAAAAACAGCTTTTTTCCCTCGTAAAAATTTTTCCGTTTGATGATTTCCTTTACCTTTGCCTTCCCAAAAATGGGGGTGCATACGTATGCATGCACGTAAAGTTCTTTCTGAGATTGATTTTCACTCTTTTTTGCCACTTTAGCTCAGTTGGTAGAGCAGCTGATTTGTAATCAGCAGGTCGTTGGTTCGAGTCCGACAAGTGGCTCAAAAAAAAGGGGCAGGTTCCAGAGCGGCCAAATGGGGCGGACTGTAAATCCGCTGTCTTTCGACTTCAGAGGTTCGAATCCTCTCCTGCCCACTGTGTTTTATATTAGTAGTTTTGTATTAAAAATTATTAATCATTTGCGGGAGTAGCTCATTTGGTAGAGCGGTAGCCTTCCAAGCTTCAGGTGGCCGGTTCGAGCCCGGTCTCCCGCTCAAAAAAAGAAGTTCTTTGTAATAGTTGATGTGAGTAGTCCTCACGGAAACACTACCGGCCAATGTAACAGCTGTGGGCATCCCTGCAACGGACCGATGTCCCTGTTTGTATTGGAACAACCAGTCTGATCAGCCGTTGTAGCTCAGTGGTAGAGCACTTCCTTGGTAAGGAAGAGGTCGTGAGTTCAATTCTCATCAACGGCTCAAATGTTTATGAAGCCGTTTGATTTTTGAAACTGACGGTAGTTACTTCAAGGTGGATTCTGTCAGTTCATAACTCACATAACTTCATTGTAACAAGGGAAGGAAAATGTGGCAGGCAACAGTATGTTTAACAAGTGAACGTCTTTGCCGATAACATAAAATCGTTTCACAATTTTGTAAACACTAATTTAAAAACAAATAAGATGTCTAAAGAGACCTTTAAGCGGGAAAAACCGCACGTAAACGTTGGTACTATTGGTCACGTTGATCACGGTAAAACAACTTTAACCGCTGCAATTACTGATATCCTGTCTAAAAAAGGTATGGGTAATGTTGCGAAGAAGTACGATGAAATTGATGGTGCACCCGAAGAAAAAGAGCGTGGTATTACTATCAACACTGCACACGTAGAATATCAAACAGCGAACCGCCACTACGCACACGTAGATTGTCCTGGTCACGCTGACTACGTTAAGAACATGATCACCGGTGCTGCCCAGATGGATGGTGCTATCCTCGTTGTGGCTGCTACTGATGGTCCTATGCCTCAAACAAAAGAACACATTCTGTTGGCTCGCCAGGTAGGTGTACCTAAGATTGTTGTGTTTATGAATAAAGTTGACTTAGTTGAAGATGCTGAGTTGTTAGAACTGGTTGAAATGGAAATCCGTGACCTCTTAAGCTCTTATGGCTTTGACGGTGACAACACTCCTATTATCCAGGGTTCTGCTACCGGTGCTCTTGCTGGTGAAGAAAAATGGGTAAAAGCTGTAGAAGACCTGATGGATGCAGTTGACAGTTACATTCCTCTTCCTCCCCGTCCGGTTGATCTGCCGTTCCTGATGAGTGTGGAAGACGTGTTCTCAATTACTGGTCGTGGTACTGTTGCTACCGGTCGTATTGAGCGTGGTATTGTGAAAGTAGGTGAGGCAGTTGAAATCGTGGGTTTGATGGATGCTCCTCTGAACTCAACTGTAACAGGTGTTGAAATGTTTAAGAAATTGCTTGATCAAGGTCAGGCTGGTGATAACGCAGGTTTGCTGCTCCGTGGTATTGAGAAAAAAGATATCCGTCGTGGTATGGTAATCTGCGCTCCTAAGTCTATCACTCCCCACACTGAGTTCAAAGGTGAAGTGTACGTACTTAGCAAAGAAGAAGGTGGTCGTCACACTCCATTCTTCCAGAAATACCGTCCTCAGTTCTACTTCCGTACTACAGACGTAACTGGTGAAGTTACCCTGCCCGAAGGAACTGAAATGGTAATGCCCGGTGATAACATCAACCTTTCTGTAAAACTGATTGCCCCCATCGCTATGGAAAAGGGTCTGAAGTTTGCCATCCGTGAAGGTGGACGTACAGTAGGTGCCGGTCAGGTAACTGAAATTTTGAAATAAGACATAGTTCTTACTTTTACAATTAGCTAATTAGCAAATTCGCTAATTAGCTAATTGTTCTTACGGGCATAGTATAACGGTAGTACAGAGGTCTCCAAAACCTTCAGTCCGGGTTCGAATCCTGGTGCCCGTGCATTTCATGACCAACTGGTTGATACTGATTCAGGTTTCAGCCGGTTTCATAAGCACGAATATGAATAAAATTTCTGCCTACGTTAAAGACTCCTACCGGGAGTTGATGGAAAAAGTAACCTGGCCAACCTGGCAGCAGTTGCAGCAATCTACTATGATTGTACTGGTAGCAACCATTATCATTACTGCCATTGTTTGGGTGATGGATCTGGGAATTGCCAGTTTACTGGATCTCTTTTATTCATTATTTTAAATAACTGATATGGAATCTGCAAGTGTTGAAACGAGCAAATGGTATGTGTTGCGGGTAGTGAGCGGAAAGGAGAAAAAGGTAAAAGAATACCTGGATAAAGAAATTACCCGGAGCGGTTGGGATGCAATTGTAAAACAGGTATTTCTGCCTGTTGAAAAGGTATATAAAGTGCAGAATGGAAAGAAAGTGGTGCGTGAGCGGAATTTCTATCCCGGCTACGTTATGATTGAAGTGGAAGGTGGGAAAATGAGCGATGAAATCCGTGAAACTATCAGTAATACAAGCAATGTGATTCATTTTCTCGGAAAGGAACACCCGATTGCTCTCCGGAAAGCTGAAGTTAATAAAATGCTGGGTAAAGTGGATGAAATGGCTGATGCAGGCGGAATGACCATGAGTGAGCCTTTCATCGTAGGTGAAACCATTAAAATCATTGATGGACCTTTTAACGATTTTAACGGGGTGATAGAAGAAGTGAATGATGAGAAGAAAAAACTGCGTGTTACCGTAAAAATCTTTGGTCGGGCTACCCCGGTCGAACTGAATTACATGCAAGTTGAAAAAATTGCATAATTCTTCTTAATGAATCTAAGCCCCGGCCATAAACGTCGGGGCTCTTTTTTTTGGGAAAATTGGCTGAAATCCTTTGGTAGAAACGATTTTCATGCTACCTTTGCGCTCCCAAAAAGTTCTTTGCAATCTGCCTGTGCGATGCCCGGGCAGACAGAATTGATTGATTGGGAGTTCCGGTTGTTGCCGGGACGTTATCACCAAAAAACATTATACAATGGCTAAAGAAATCTCTGGATTTGTGAAGCTGCAGGTAAAAGGCGGTCAAGCCAATCCTGCACCTCCCGTAGGTCCTGCTCTTGGTTCCAAGGGCGTCAACATTATGGAGTTCTGCAAACAGTTTAATGCAAGAACCCAGGACAAACAAGGAAAAGTACTCCCTGTTTTAATTACTGTCTATTCTGATAAGTCTTTCGACTTTATCATTAAAACTCCCCCTGCATCTATACAGTTGCTGGAAGCAGCCAAGGTTCAGAAAGGTTCCAAAGAATCCAATCGTGTAAAGGTGGGTAAGGTTACCTGGGCCCAGGTAGAGGCAATTGCGAAAGATAAAATGCCCGATCTTAACTGCTTTACGCTGGAAAGTGCTATGAGCATGGTAGCCGGTACTGCACGCAGTATGGGAATAACGGTTGATGGAAAAGCACCATGGGAAAATTAATTGATTCACCTTTAAATTTTGAAACATGTCTTTGACTAAAAAAAGAAAAGCAGCAGAAGCTAAGGTGGATAACAATAAAATTTATTCCCTCAAAGAAGCTTCCACTCTCGTAAAAGAAATTAACTGTACAAAGTTTGATAGTTCGGTAGACGTACACGTTCGCCTGGGTGTAGATCCCAAGAAGGCCGATCAGGCTATCCGTGGAACGGTAACCTTACCTCACGGAACTGGTAAAACCAAGCGTGTACTCGTGCTTTGCACGCCTGATAAGGAAGCCGATGCAAAAGCTGCAGGTGCAGATTTTGTGGGGCTCGATGAATTCATTACAAAAATTGAAGGTGGCTGGACCGATGTGGATGTGATTGTTGCCACACCTGCCGTTATGCCTAAGATTGGTAAACTGGGTAAAGTACTGGGTCCCCGTAACCTGATGCCCAACCCTAAAACAGGTACTGTAACAAACGATGTTGCTGCAGCTGTGAATGAGGTAAAAGGCGGTAAGATTGCTTTTAAGGTTGATAAGGCAGGTATTATACATGCTTCTATCGGTCGTGTAAGCTTCGCTCCCGAAAAAATTGCTGAAAACACCCAGGAGTTCCTCAATGCAATTATCAAAGCAAAGCCGTCTACAGCAAAAGGTACTTACCTGAAAAGCATTTATATGGCAAGTACTATGAGTCCGGGTATTTCCGTAGACACCAAATTATTCGTGAACTAATCCTTTCAGGGTTTAAAACTTTATAAGTCATGACAAAAGATCAAAAAAATGAAGTGATTGAAGTGCTGAAAGGCAAGTTCTCTCAGTACAACAACTTTTATATCACTGATACCGAATCTCTTACTGTAGCGCAGATTGGTAAACTACGTCGTGCATGTTTTGATAAAAACGTGGAAATGAAGGTGGCTAAAAACACTCTCATCAAAAAAGCGTTGGAGTCACTTGATGCTGAGCGTTATAATGGTGTGATTGATGCACTCAACAATGTAACTGCATTGATGTTTTCAGAAAACCCCAAAGAGCCTGCTTTAATCATCAGCACCTTCCGTAAGGAAAGCAACGGTGAGCGGCCTGTTCTCAAGGCTGCTTTCATCAACGGTGATGTGTACAGTGGCGACAATCAGTTGAAAGCACTTACACAAATCAAAACCAAGAATGAGCTCATTGGAGAGGTTATTGGTTTGCTGCAGTCTCCCGCCAAGCGTGTTATTGCTGCCTTGCTGCATAACGCTGAGCAGAAAGGGGAAGTGGCTGCTGCTGAGTAATCAACACATTAGGGCAGGTTTACATGATCTGTGTGCTTGACCTGATATAGAAATCAAACCAATGCTCCTGAGGTACAAACGGAGCAATTTCATAACCATCCGCCGGAGCTGGTCACAGGGCTGTGAAGGCGGTTAAAAAGTAAAAAAAATGGCAGACGTAAAAGCATTAGCCGAACAACTGGTTGGTTTAACTGTAAAAGAAGTACAGGAACTGGCCGATGTATTGAAAGCAGAGTATGGTATTGAACCCGCAGCCGCTGCAGTAGTTGTAGCCGCTGGTGACGGTGGTGGTGCCGCTGCAGTTGAAGAAAAAACCGCATTCGATGTAATTCTGAAAAGCGGTGGTGCTTCTAAACTGAACGTAGTTAAGATTGTGAAAGATCTGACTGGTCTTGGTCTGAAAGAAGCAAAAGACCTCGTTGATGGTGCTCCCAAGCCCGTTAAAGAAGGTGTTTCTAAAGCAGAAGCTGAGGAAATTGCAGCGAAGCTGAAGGAAGCAGGTGCTGATGTGGAAATTGCCTAAGCAGCAACCATCCGCCTACTTAAAAGTGCTGATTTTACCAGAGGCTGGCTTACTATGTGAGCCAGCCTCTTTTCTTTTTTTGACAAAAAGTATAGTGGCGGCAAGCGGCAATTTGCCTGCCTAAAAAAATCACTATTTGATTCTGTCAAAAGCACAGTGAATTTTAAATTTGGGTGCGTAATCAAATTTTGTTCCAAATACAATAATCGTTAACTTTGCCCTCCCTAAATTTAGGCTGAATAGCAGTTGGCGCCCAAAATCAGTCATAAATAACTGAAAATCAATTTACTTGTCTTGCTATAAGACGAGGAGCTATTCTTGTGCACAAACTTTAAAACCGGTTTAAAACGTATGTCTTCAACCCGAGCTGCAGTAAACAAGAGAGTCAATTTTGGAAAAGTGAAACATCTGGCCGAAATTCCTGATCTGTTAGGAATTCAGATTCAATCCTTTAAGGACTTTTTCCAGTTAGAAACCACACCAGACAAAAGGAATAATGAAGGCCTTTTCAAGGTTTTCAAAGAGAATTTTCCTATTACAGATACCCGGAACATATTCGTTCTGGAGTTTCTGGATTACTTTATTGATCCGCCCCGTTATACCATCGACGAATGTATGGAGCGTGGTTTAACCTACGCCGTTCCTCTCAAAGCCAAACTCCGTTTGAGCTGTAATGATGAGGAGCATGTAGATTTTCAAACCATCGTACAGGATGTGTTCTTAGGAAACATCCCCTACATGACGCCCCGTGGTACGTTCGTGATCAACGGAGCTGAGCGTGTAGTTGTATCTCAGCTTCACCGTTCGCCCGGTGTATTCTTCGGCCAGAGCATTCACCCCAATGGAACCAAGATTTACTCTGCAAGGGTAATTCCTTTTAAAGGTGCCTGGATGGAGTTTGCAACAGACATCAACAATGTGATGTATGCTTATATTGACCGTAAGAAAAAATTCCCTGTAACTACATTACTCCGTTCCATTGGTTTTGAAACGGATAAAGATATTCTGGAACTTTTTGGTATGGCTGATGAAGTGCCTGCTGAAAAGAAAGCACTTGCCAAACACGAAGGCAAACGCCTCGCTGCACGTGTACTCCGTAGCTGGGTGGAAGATTTTGTGGATGAAGACACAGGAGAGGTGGTGAGTATTGAGCGGAATGAAGTGGTGCTGGAGCGTGATTCCATCCTTGATGCTGAAGCGATTGAAATGATCAGCGAAATGGAGGTGAAGAGTGTGTTTATCCAGAAGGAAGAGGTGAGCGGTGATTTTGCCATCATCTATAACACATTGAATAAAGATACTTCCAACAGTGAACTGGAAGCGGTACAACATATCTACCGTCAATTACGTGGAGCCGATGCTCCGGATAATGAAACGGCCCGTGGTATTATTGATAAATTATTCTTCAGTGATAAGCGTTATGATCTCGGTGAAGTAGGTCGTTATAAAATTAACCGGAAGCTGAACCTCAACTTCCCGTTGGATAAGAAAGTACTTACGAAAGATGATATTATTTCCATCATCAAGTACCTGGTAAAACTTACCAATGCAAAAGAGGAGATTGATGACATTGATCATCTGAGTAACCGCCGTGTACGCACTGTTGGTGAGCAATTGTATGCTCAGTTCGGTGTGGGGCTGGCCCGTATGGCCCGTACCATTCGTGAGCGGATGAATGTGCGTGACAATGAGGTGTTTACACCGGTGGATCTGATCAATGCAAGAACTCTTTCATCTGTTATCAACTCGTTCTTCGGAACATCTCAGTTGTCTCAGTTTCTTGATCAAACCAACCCTCTTTCTGAAATCACCCATAAGCGTCGTATTTCCGCTCTCGGTCCGGGTGGTCTGAGCCGTGAGCGTGCCGGTTTTGAGGTGCGTGACGTACACTATTCTCACTATGGCCGTCTTTGTACAATTGAAACTCCGGAAGGTCCGAACATTGGTTTGATTTCTACATTGTGCGTACACGCCAAGGTAAATGATATGGGCTTTATTGAAACTCCTTACCGCAAAGTGGATGAAGGTAAGGTTGATATGAAAAAGCTTACTTACCTGAGTGCAGAAGAAGAAGATACTGCAAAAATTGCCCAGGTAAACATTGTAGTAGATGAAAAAGGACACATTGTTGAAGAAAAGGTACGCTCCCGTCAGAGTGGAGATTTCCCCATCCTGGAAAAGGCAGAAGTAGAGTATATGGACGTTGCGCCGAACCAGATTGTTGGATTGAGTGCCTCTCTGATTCCCTTCCTTGAGCATGACGATGCCAACCGTGCCCTGATGGGTTCAAACATGCAGCGTCAAGCCGTACCGTTGTTACGTCCTGAAGTGCCCATCGTAGGTACAGGCCTCGAAGCAATGGCAGCCCGTGATGCCCGTATTCAGCTCACATCTGAAGGAACGGGTGTTGTGGAGTATGTTGATGCCAACGAAATTCATGTGCGGTATAACCGCAACGATGAACAAAAACTGGTAAGTTTTGAAGAAGATCTGCGGATTTATAAACTCACCAAGTTTATCAAAACCAACCAGAGTACCTGTATCAACCTTAAGCCCTGTGTGGCCAAAGGACAGGCAGTGAAGGAAGGCGATTTTCTTACAGAAGGATATGCTACAAAAGACGGAGAACTGGCACTGGGCCGTAACCTCAAGGTGGCATTTATGCCCTGGAAGGGTTACAACTTCGAAGATGCGATTGTAATCAGTGAAAAAATAGTTCGGGAAGATTTGTTCACTTCGATCCACGTGGAAGAGTTTGAACTGGAAGTACGTGATACCAAACTGGGCGAAGAGGAATTGACTCCAGATATTCCCAATGTGAGCGAAGAAGCAACCAAAGATCTGGATCAGCACGGCATTATCCGTATTGGTGCAGCTATTAAGGAAGGCGACATTCTCATTGGAAAAATCACACCTAAGGGCGAAAGTGATCCTACGCCTGAGGAAAAGCTGTTACGTGCCATCTTTGGCGACAAAGCCGGTGATGCAAAAGATGCTTCTTTGAAAGCACCCAGCGGAACTGAAGGTGTGGTGATTGACAAGAAGTTATTCCAACGTGCGAAAAAAGATAAAAACGGAAAAATCCGTGAAAAAGCACTCCTGGAAAAAACAGAGAAGATTCACGAAAAGAATATTACAGATCTGCTGGATGTACTCCTGAGCAAACTGCAAACACTGCTGAAGGATAAAGCATCAACTGGGGTAAGTAACAACTTTGGTGAAGTGCTCATTGGTAAGGGAGCTAAGTTTAATCCCAAGAACCTGGCTACCATTGATTACCAGAACGTAAACCCATTAGGGTGGACGGGTGAACCTCATACCGATGAGTTGATTAACCAGTTACTGCACAACTACAATATCAAGTACAACGAAGAGCTGGGCCGTTACAAGCGGGAGAAGTTCAACATCAGCATTGGTGATGAATTACCTGCAGGTGTACTGAAACTGGCGAAAGTATACTTAGCAGTGAAGCGGAAACTGAAGGTAGGTGATAAGATGGCTGGCCGTCACGGTAACAAAGGCATTGTGGCAAAGATTGTTCGTGCAGAAGATATGCCGTTCCTGGAAGACGGAAACCCGGTTGATATTGTATTGAATCCGTTGGGTGTACCCAGCCGTATGAACCTGGGCCAGATTTATGAAACCGTTTTAGGTTGGGCCGGTCAAAAGCTGGGTGTGAAATTTGCTACCCCCATTTTTGATGGTGCAACAGTAGAAGAAATTGCTTCTCATATTGAGGAGGCAGGATTACCCAAGTTTGGTCATACATTCCTGTATGATGGAGAAACAGGCGACCGCTTCCACCAGAAAGCTACAGTAGGGATCATTTACATGATCAAACTGCATCACATGGTGGATGATAAGATGCACGCCCGTTCAATTGGACCGTACAGTCTCATTACACAACAACCTCTTGGCGGTAAAGCTCAGTTTGGTGGTCAGCGTTTTGGTGAAATGGAAGTATGGGCACTCGAAGCATATGGTGCATCCAATATTCTCCAGGAGTTACTCACTATTAAATCTGATGACATTATGGGTCGTGCAAAAACCTATGAAGCCATCGTGAAAGGTGATAACATACCACGCCCAGGCGTACCTGAATCATTCAACGTATTGGTTCATGAGTTGAGAGGTTTGGGCTTAGACCTGAAATTTGAAGAATAAGTCCGGTTACCGGTTGCCAGTTACTGGTTACCGGTTTCCATTTCTTACCGGTGAACAATTGAAGTACAATAGCCGGGATAAAGCAAATCGTACTTCGTAAATCTAAAATCGAAAATATAAATATGGCATTCAGAAAAGATAACCGTCAGAGGCCAACGTTTTCTAAGATTACGATCGGACTTGCATCGCCCGATACCATTCTGGAAAGAAGTTTCGGTGAGGTGTTAAAACCTGAAACAATTAACTACCGTACCTACAAGCCGGAGCGTGATGGTTTGTTTTGCGAACGCATTTTCGGTCCGGTTAAGGATTACGAATGCGCCTGCGGTAAGTATAAGCGTATCCGTTACAAGGGTATTGTGTGCGACCGTTGTGGAGTAGAAGTAACCGAAAAGAAAGTTCGCCGTGAGCGCATGGGGCATATTAAGCTGGTAGTACCTGTGGTACACATCTGGTATTTCAAGTCACTTCCCAATAAAATCGGTTATCTGTTGGGAATGAGCTCCAAAAAGCTTGAGACTATAGTTTATTACGAGCGTTATGTGGTAATACAGGCAGGTGTGAAAGAAAACCTGAAAACAGGTGACTTACTTACAGAAGAAGAGTACCTCGATCTGCTTGATACCTTGCCTAAGGATAATCAGTATCTGCCCGATGAAGATCCACAAAAGTTTGTCGCTAAGATGGGTGCAGAAGCTGTGCATGATTTACTTGCAAGGATTGATCTTGATCAACTGAGCTACGATCTGCGGAATGCTGCTGCAACTGAAACCTCTCAGCAACGTAAAGCCGATGCGTTAAAGCGTCTTAGTGTGGTTGAGGCTTTCCGTGATGCAAATGAGCATATTACCAACCGTCCTGAATGGATGGTGATGCAGTATATTCCTGTCATTCCTCCGGAACTCCGTCCGCTTGTTCCCCTGGACGGTGGCCGCTTTGCGTCTTCAGATCTTAATGATCTCTACCGTAGGGTGATTATCCGTAACAACCGCCTGAAGCGCCTGTTGGAGATTAAGGCTCCTGAGGTGATCCTTCGCAATGAAAAGCGTATGTTACAGGAGGCAATTGACTCATTGTTTGACAACAGTCGTAAATCCAATGCCGTTAAGGCCGAGGGTGGTCGTGCACTGAAGTCGTTAAGTGATGTATTAAAAGGTAAGCAGGGACGTTTCCGTCAGAACCTGTTGGGTAAGCGTGTTGACTATTCAGGTCGTTCTGTAATTGTGGTAGGTCCGGAAATGAAGCTGCATGAATGCGGTCTTCCGAAAGATATGGCTGCTGAATTGTTTAAGCCGTTTATCATCCGCAAGCTCATTGAAAGAGGAATTGTAAAAACAGTAAAGAGCGCCCGGAAATTGGTGGATAAGAAAGAAGCCGTTATCTGGGACATTCTTGAAAATATTCTCAAGGGGCATCCTGTGATGCTGAACCGTGCCCCAACGCTGCACCGTTTGTCTATCCAGGCATTCCAGCCCAAGTTGATTGAAGGTAAAGCGATTCAGCTTCATCCGTTGGTAACTTCTGCGTTCAACGCCGACTTTGATGGTGACCAAATGGCTGTTCACGTTCCGCTCAGCAATGCTGCTATCCTTGAGGCACAACTGCTGATGCTGGCTTCACACAACATTCTGAATCCGCAGAATGGTACGCCCATTACCCTTCCTTCACAGGACATGGTACTTGGTTTGTATTACATTTCAAAGGGCAAAAAAACAACAGATACAGAAGTGGTGAAAGGCGAAGGGAAAGCCTTCTATTCACCTGAAGAGGTATTGATTGCACACAATGAAGGCCGGGTGGATTTGCATGCCTGGATTAAAGTGAAAACGTTTATTCGGGAAAATGGTGCATTGGTGAATAAGCTGATTGAAACTACTGTTGGACGTGTCATCTTTAATGAATTTGTACCGAAGGAAGTTGGTTTTGTAAACGCACTTCTCACCAAGAAAAATCTGCGTGAAATCATTGGCGACATTATTGAAATCACGAATGTTCCTAAAACTGCAAAGTTCCTGGATGATATTAAGCAACTTGGTTTCCGTACAGCTTTCCGTGGTGGTCTGTCATTTAACATTAATGATCTGATTATTCCGGAAATCAAACATGAGCTTGTCGAGTCTGCTCAATCTGAAGTTGACGAGGTGTGGGATAACTATAACATGGGTCTTATCACCAACAATGAGCGTTACAACCAGATTATTGATATCTGGAGCCGTGTAGATACCCGTGTAACAGAAACACTGATCCGTGAAATGTCGTCCGACAAGCAAGGATTCAACTCTGTATACATGATGCTTGATTCAGGAGCCCGTGGTAGTAAGCAACAGGTGAAGCAGTTGGCTGGTATTCGTGGATTGATGGCGAAGCCGAGAAAGAGCGGCTCTACCGGAAGCGAAATCATCGAAAATCCGGTATTGTCCAACTTTAAAGATGGATTGAGTGTATTGGATTACTTTATTTCTACTCACGGTGCCCGTAAAGGTCTTGCCGATACAGCCTTGAAAACAGCCGATGCCGGTTACTTAACCCGCCGTCTGGTTGACGTTGCACAGGATGTGGTTATCAATGATGAAGACTGTGGTACGCTCCGTGGAATTGCTACCAGTGCATTAAAGGATAATGAAGATGTTATTGAGCCGCTGAGTGATCGTATTGAGGGACGTACTTCACTTCATGATGTATATGATCCGCAAACAGATGAGCTGATCATTCATGCCGGTAAAGAAATTTCTGCCAGTGTGGCCAAGCGGATAGAAGATGTTGGAATTGAAACAGTTGAAATCCGTTCCGTACTTACCTGCGAAAGCAAGAGGGGCGTATGCGTGAAGTGTTACGGTAAGAACCTGGCAACAGGTATACTGGCACAGAAAGGTGATGCCGTTGGTATCATTGCAGCTCAATCCATCGGTGAACCTGGAACCCAGCTGACACTGCGTACCTTCCACGTGGGTGGTGTGGCCGGCTCTGCATCAGTTGAATCAACACTCAATGCAAAATTTGATGGAACGATTCAGTTTGATGGTTTGCGTACCGTAACTACTACCAATAATGAGGGTGAAAAGATACAGGTGGTAATTGGTCGTACCGGTGAAGTGCGTATCATGGATGTGAAGAATGATCGCCTGCTCATCACCAATAATATACCTTATGGTTCAACACTCCAGGTGAAAGAAGGCCAATCCGTGAAAAAAGGTGATGTGATTTGTTCCTGGGATCCATTCAACAATGTAGTTATTGCAGAAATAGCCGGTAAGGTGAAGTTTGAGCACATTATTGAAGGTGTAACCTTCCGTGAGGAAGCTGATGAGCAAACAGGTCACCGTGAGAAAGTAGTAATTGAATCAAAAGACAAAACAAAGATTCCTGCACTGTTGGTTGAAGGTGGTAAAGAAGTGAAGTCTTATAACCTGCCTGTAGGTTCGCACCTGGTGATTGAAGAGGGCGATGCGGTTGTTGCAGGACACGTATTGGTGAAAATCCCACGTGTACTTGGTAAACTTCGTGATATTACCGGTGGTCTGCCCCGTGTAACAGAGTTGTTTGAAGCCAGAAACCCCGGTAATCCTGCCATTGTTTCGGAAATTGACGGGGTGGTTAGTTTTGGAGCTATTAAACGTGGTAACCGTGAAATTGTGGTAACCAGCAAAGATGAAGTAGTGAAGAAATATCTCGTTCCATTAACACGCCAGATCCTGGCACAGGAAGGAGACTTTGTGAAAGCCGGTGCACCGCTCAGCGATGGACAGATTGCTCCCGGTGATATCCTTACCATCAAAGGACCGTTTGCAGTACAGGAGTATGTGGTAAATGAAATTCAGGAAGTGTACCGTTTACAGGGTGTACGCATTAATGATAAGCATATTGAAGTGATTGTACGGCAGATGATGAAGAAGGTTGAAATCATTGATGCAGGCGATACCAAATTCCTTGAAGAAGATCTGGTGGATCGTTTCGAGTTCATTGATGAGAACGACCGCATCTTTGATAAGAAAGTGGTAACAGACCCGGGTGAAAGTTCCAAATTCCGCCCAGGCCAGATCATTACGCTGCGTGAACTTCGTGAGGAAAACAGTGTGCTTCGTCGTTCTGATAAGAAGCTGATTGAAGTGCGGGAGGCACATCCTGCTACAGCTCAACCTGTGTTGCTGGGTATTACCAAAGCTTCACTGGGTGTTCAAAGCTGGATTTCTGCAGCGTCCTTCCAGGAAACGACTAAGGTGCTGAGTACAGCAGCAATTCAAGGCAAAACCGATTATTTGCTTGGTTTGAAGGAGAATGTGATCACTGGTCATGCAATTCCTGCCGGTACGGGTCTTCGTGATTTTGAGAATATGATTGTGGGTAGCAAGGAAGAGTATGAATTACTTCTTACCACAAAGGAAGCGATGAGTTTTGACGACGAAGAGTAATTACGTTCTACTGATGAATACGAAAGCCCTGTATGGAAATACGGGGCTTTTTTTAAGAGTATTTTCCCGTGTTAATGCTTTCTTAATTTTTCTTTATTCAAATTAATTCCATAAGCTTTCCATTAGCTTGCTATTAGTTTATGAAGCAGTTACAAACTATCATCCTCGTTTTGTTATTGGCAGCAGTTGCTGTTTTATATTATTTTCATTTTTCAGGAACATCCGCTAAAAAAGTAAAGTCTTCCGTTGCTGCATCCGGTAAAGAATCGAAAGGTGTTGCCGAAGCTCCTTTGCGTATTGCGTATATTGATTTAGACACAATCAAAGAATACTACGATTATTTTAAGTTGAAGAATAGTGAGATTGAAAAGGAAAAGCAGCGCATCGAAACTGAAATACAGGGAGGCGTAAATAAACTTGAAAAAGACAGAGTTGATTTTCTTAAACGTGGTGAGTCGATAACCCAAATTGAAGCAGAAAATTTTCAAAGAGATTATCAGAACCGCTATCAGCAACTCAGCGTTCGTAGAGAATCACTGTTAAATCAACATCTTTCCAATCAGGCAAAGGCCTTTGATGAAATTCAGAAGCGTATCAACGATTATCTGGTTGACTATAATAAAACTGCCGGGTATCAGTTTATCTTTTCAGTAGGTGAGGGAAATCTATCCCTGTATTATAAAGATTCCACGTTTGATGTTACCCGTGAAGTGGTCAAGGGACTCAATGAGTCGTACAATAAAACCCGCAAGAAATAAGGTTCCTGATTAATTCTTATCTTCCGTTTCATTTTCCCTTTTGAAGGGTATTTATTCACCCGGACTTGCTTTTTATAAAACTAGCAGGCCAGTTGTATCTTAGAATATGTCGGTAACACAACAGGAATTCAAACCCACTTTATCGCTGCTTGATGCCACCATGGTTGTAGCCGGCTCCATGATTGGTTCCGGAATTTTTATTGTAAGTGCTGATATTACCCGGAATGTTGGCAGTTCCGGATGGTTGATTGTGGTATGGCTGTTAACCGGTTTGATGACACTCATTGCAGCAGTAAGCTACGGTGAACTGAGTGGCATGTATCCCAAAGCAGGTGGGCAGTATGTGTACCTGAAGGAAGCCTACAATCCCTTACTCGGTTTTTTGTATGGATGGAGCTTTTTTACGGTTATTCAAACAGCCACGATCGCTGCAGTGGGTGTTGCCTTTTCAAAATTTCTTGCCTACCTCATCCCGGCTGTAAGTGAAGACCTTGTAGCGGTTGATCTGGGCTTTCTGAAAATATCGCCTGCACAACTGGTTTCTATTGCACTAATCGTGTTGCTTACATACATCAATACACGGGGCGTAAAGGAAGGAAAGCTGATTCAAACCACATTCACTGTTACCAAGCTGGTGAGTTTATTTGGTTTGATTGTATTTGGTCTGCTGTTTCTGAAGCCTGAAATCTGGTCGGCTAACTGGAAAGATGCCTGGCACCTGCAGCCACTTGCTGCTGACGGAACAATTGGTGATTATACCTTTCTTGCTGCTCTTGGAGCCATTGCAGCAGCGATGGTAGGTTCCATTTTCAGCAGCGATGCCTGGAATAATGTAACGTTCATTGCCGGAGAAATTAAAAATCCGAAGCGTAATATCGGGTTGAGCCTCTTCCTGGGCACTTTGATTGTTACAATCATTTACGTTTCTGCAAATGTTATGTACACAGCCGTGTTACCACTACAGGAAATAGCATCAGCCGAAAAAGACAGGGTGGCTGTAGCTGCCTCGAATGTGATTTTTGGCAATGCAGGAACAATCATTATTGCGTTGATGATTATGGTTTCCACTTTTGGTTGTAACAACGGACTCATTCTTGCCGGAGCAAGGGTTTATTATACGATGGCGAAGGATGGACTGTTTTTTCGCCAGGCAGGCGAACTGAACCGCTTTGCAGTACCACAGTGGAGCTTGTGGGTACAATGTTTGATTGCCTGTTTATGGAGTGTAAGCGGAAAGTATGGTCAGCTCCTTGATATGATTTCGTTTGTAGTGGTACTGTTTTATATGCTTACCATTGCGGGTATTTTTATTTTGCGGAAAAAGAAACCAGAAGCAGAGCGGCCTTATAAAGCGTTCGGTTATCCGTTTTTTCCGGTTCTTTATATTCTGATGGGGCTCTCTTTTTGCGGTCTTTTGATTGTTTATAAGCCTCAGTTTACCTGGCCGGGATTGATCATTACATTAATCGGGATTCCCGTTTATTATCTTGCAGTTGCAACGAAACGTAAACATGCATAATATGGATGCTGTGAATTTTGATCAGTTATTCGAACAACTCTCCGGTCTGAAGGTAGGAGTGATCGGAGATGTGATGCTTGATACTTATATGTGGGGTCATGTGGACCGAATATCACCCGAAGCTCCCGTTCCCATTGTTGCACTGGATAAAAAAGAATATCGTATTGGCGGAGCTGCAAATGTGGCGTTGAATGTACGATCAATGGGTGCTGCTGTATCTATGCTCAGCATGGTTGGTGTCGATGAAGAAGGGGCAGCACTCACAAAACTGTTACAAGAGAAGGGAATTAAAACCGATTTTTTGCTCAACAGTTCCCGGCGGGTTACTACCAATAAAACAAGGATCATCAGTCGTAATCAACAAATGATGCGGCTGGATCATGAAGTAACCACCGACCTGTCTTATGAAGATGAAAACAGACTTATACTGGCAATACAAACATTTATTGCCCATGACAAACCGGATGTTTTAATCTTTGAAGATTACAACAAAGGGGTACTTACCGGTCTTGTAATTGAAAAGGCGATTGACTTGTGCCGCCATCATGGGATTCTTACAACCGTAGATCCCAAGCGAAAGAATTTTTTCAGCTACAAAGGAGTTGATGTTTTCAAACCGAACTTCAAGGAAGTGAAAGATGCACTTCATTTGCTTACGGATGATGTAAGTATTGATACCATGCGATCCATACATGAACAATTGATGAACCAGTTGCATCATCATGTGTCGCTGATTACATTATCGGAGCGGGGTATTTTTTATCAGTCGGGCGACGAAGCGGCTATACTGCCGTCGCACCTGCGCAGCATTGCTGATGTAAGCGGGGCAGGAGATACCGTAATCGCTATTGCATCGCTTGTATACGCTGCTACCCGTAATCTTGCCCTGATGGGGTCTGTTGCGAATATAGCGGGTGGCTTGGTTTGTGAAGAAGTTGGAACTGCATCAATCCGTAAAGAGCGTTTATTACACGAATGCAAGCAACTGCTCATTCGTTAGTTTGTTGCAAAGTCAATGATGATCATTGCTCATAAGATTTTGTAACATTTTTTTAGAACCTGTTTCTCTTAATACTTTAAGAATACGAAATGAAACAATTTGCTGTAATTGTTGCCGGAGGCTCCGGAACGAGAATGGGATCTGTGTTACCGAAACAATTTCTTTTATTGCAGGGGAAGCCAGTATTATTCCATACATTAAAAGCATTTATTGATGCGTTGCCCGGGATACAGATTATACTTGTGCTACCCGAGGAACACCTGGAACTGGGTAAAGAAATCGTGGACGGTTTTTTTGATAAAAGCCAGATTCTTTTGACTGCAGGTGGTGAAACAAGATTTCATTCAGTTCAGAACGGATTACGACATGTTACAGAAGAATCAGTCATTTTTGTTCATGATGGAGTCCGTTGCCTGGTTACTCCTGCATTAATCCATCGTTGTTTTCAAACTGCAGTTGAAACAGGAAGTGCGGTTCCGGTAATAGAGATGAAAGACAGTGTACGGATTGTATCAGAGGATGGAAACGAACCACTCGACAGGGGGCGACTACGGATTGTACAAACCCCGCAGACGTTTCATAGCAAAATACTTCTTCCTGCTTTTGAAATAGATTACAAAGAACGGTTTACAGACGAAGCAACGGTGGTAGAAGCATTTGGATTAAAAGTAAGCCTGGTAGAAGGAGAAACGACCAATATTAAAATTACAAATCCTGTTGACCTGTTGATTGCATCTTCCATTCTTGAAAACAGGTAATCAGTCTTTCAGCCATTTCAGAAAAGGTGGTAAACGGTTCATGCGCAGTGCGGGATAGGTTTCTTCAACTGCACCGAAACTGCTGTAAAAAAAGGCCAGGTTTCTGATATCACTTCCTTCAAAATCAAGCACAGCATCTGTGCCTGCGTGTTCCTTAATAAACTGATCAATGAGGTAATGAGAGGCTCCCAGCATTTTTCCATTCGGGTGATTACCTACCAGGATATAATACCAGCGTTTATGCGAATAGAAAAAAACAGCGGAAGCAAGTAGTTGACCAGCCGGAGAATAGACACCCCTTGTGCAAACTCTGCTGTTTGTTTGTACAGCGGAAAAGAGCGAATGAAACTGGTTTACTTCCTCATCGCTGATCGGGGAAACCCGCTGAAGCGTTTCTTTTGCCAGGCTGACAATAGTATCTACAGCAAGATTGCTTCTCAGTTCCAGATTCGAATCTGTTGCTTTTTTTATATTGCGAACCAGGTTGGTTCTGTAATGCTTGCTGATTTGTTCATACGGTTGCTGTAGCGAAAGACAATTATTAATTCTTTGTGTGAGGGGAAATTCGTCTGACGGAAAGAGGTTCCCGTGATTCAGGTAAATATCAATGTATCTGAATTTTGAGGGTATATGCTGCAAAAAGATTTTCAACAGATCTGCATCCACTTTGTTCCTGGAAAACAAGCCCAGCGATGCACAGAAGTAAGGTTGATACAAATAATGAATTCCCCATTTTTTATTCCAGGTAAGCGGCATCACTGCTTCATAATCGTTCCATACCAATCCATCCCATTGGTGTGTGAGTGCATTCAGGTACCACGAATAGCCATAAATTAATCCATTGGATGCATTATGAATGCATGCATCCCATTTAGAAGAATCAATTGAGGCATGCGGTATGTACCGGAGGTCTCTCATCAGAAAACCAGGCGACGGTCAATTTTTTGTAAATTAAAATTCTGAATGTCTATGCTGAAAGAAATATTTCTGCGGAATCGCTTCTCCGGAAAGGTGGAAAGAAAATAGTCACGATAAACCTGGCTGTAAAAAAGGGGAAAATAAATGTTCACTGTATTTTTTAAAAGCGACAGCTGCAAACCTGCATCATATAATAACTTACTTCCTTCAGCACCTGTTTTCCATGCTTCCGCATAAGTGCCAAGATCGAGATACACTTTTAATGGAATTTTGATGGGCAGTACATTCAGAATATTGATCTGCTCCGGTATATCACTGGAAAAGTTCATGGCCATCAGCCAGTCATCTGATTTTCCCACTTTGGATGCCAGTAAATCGGTACGAACTTTAAATCCACCATCACGTATCATGATTTGCTGACTGGCTGTTCCTTCGAATTCTGTTCTCCCTGCGAAATAATTACTGTAGGTATAATCTTCGTTTCCTTTCGGCCCTGTCATATTGAGATGATAGGCATCTGTACGAAAACGGTTGGTAATAGTTCTTCCGTTGAGGTAAATAAACTTTCCGGCAAAAAAGCGAACGTGTGCGCCTAAGCGATCATTGTAGTTGAAATAATAATTTCCTGTAAAGGCCAGCCGCAGAAACTCCTTTGTCTGCTCTGCCAGCAATTCAGCTTTGTATGGGTAAAGAACTCTTGTATCCTGAACCACAAACCGAAGCTGATTGAGATAACGGTTTGTTTTCTGTTTCTTTATTTCGGTAAAAAAATCTCCGTTAGGAAAGGTGTCTCTTCTGAACCGGAGCCGGTCCTCTTCTATAAAAAACGTTTTCCATTGGATGAAACGTTCCCTTGTACTACGTGGATTTTGTTCGTTTAATACAAGTTTTACCGAAGGCACAATTTTCCGAAATCCGGTTCGGTAAACAGATCCGGCTGTATCTGTGAAATCGCCGGTGGTGAATTTCATACCGCTAACAGAAACCTGGAGCCGTTCTGTTTTTTTATCAGTGAACCAGGTGTAACTCAACCTCGTTGCTCCATTCAGCTCTTTACTGGATATGCCAAACAGGGGTGCAACGAGGAACTGAAAACGGGTTGGTGCAAGTGTATAATTGGTAATGGCTGCGCCAACCATAAAACCATCGTATTGATTGTATCCGAATGCAGGTGATAAAATAACTGCATTCCTTGTGTTGGTATTGGTGCTAAAAAACAGGGAAGGCTGCAGTTTTCTTTTTGTAAGAGTATCGAGTGTTCCTTTTCTGTTCAGGAGTGAAAATTCATGGTCAAGCTTCCTGCCACTGCTATGCTCCAGGGCCTGCTGCAGATCTGCTGGTTGCGGATGTTTAAACTTCCATTGCTCAAAATAATGTTGCATGGCAAGATCGAATGTTGCACGGCCCAGTTTGTTTTCGAGGAGTTGCATGAAAGCAGCGCCTTTACTATAGGATGACAGGAAATAGTTGAGTTCACTCAAACTGTCTGAGGGTGTTGAAAGGGGCTGATCTTTTTTAATACGTTCCATGGAAGTAAGGAACAAAGCATCGTTAATTTCAAAACGGCTGTTTTGCACTCCTGCATGCTGCGGGTACCTGCTAGCTTCTTTTTTAAAGCGTTCTCCGTAATAGGTATTGATCCCTTCATCCATCCAGGGAACTAACCGTTCATTGGTAGCCAGAATTCCCTGGAACCAGTTATGACCTGCTTCATGTTCTAAAACACTTTCAAGATCTTCCTCAGATGCAGCAGGGGTTATGGCTGTAATGCAGGGGTATTCCATTCCTCCTGCAAACCCCATTTTTGCTTCCACGGCGCTGATGTATGAATAAGGATATTCCCCAACGAGTTTGCTGCGGTGGCGAACTGCATCTTTCAGCATCCGGGTGCTGCTTTTCCACACGTTGCTGCTTCCTGGTAAATGAGCTGTGTAGATATCAATGATTCGGAGAGAAGGTAGTTGAAGGGTGTCGTGCTGCACTAAAAAGTTCCGGTCCGCAAACCAGGCAAAATCATGGATGTTGCTTTGCCGGAACTGTAATGTTTTTGTTTCTTCCGGCAGGGTAGTGGTTGGTGCTGTGGTTTTCTTCGGCTGTGCAGATCCGTAAGCGGCTTTTACTTTTTTCTCAACAGGCGGAGGTCTGTTCTGCAGCATCCATTTTATTTCTGTTTCATCTTCAGGTGGGGCACTGCTGAGAACAACATAACTTTTGGGCAGCGTAATCTGAACCTCATAGTTTCCAAAGTCACTGTAAAATTCACCTTGATCGAGGTAGGGGTGCGGATGCCAGCCATTTCGGTCATACACAGCAGGTTTCGGGTACCATTGTGTCACCTGGTATGATTGACCGGTATGCCCGCCTCTTGAAAAGTTTTTAGGCAGTTTTACATGGAAGGGAGTGGTGATTTCTGTTTTGCTGCCGGGAGGAAGTGGCTGGGGCAGCAGTACTTTGATGATATCAATATGTTGCGGATGGTCTTCGGTACGGGCAGCAATGCTGTTAACACGAAAGTCAAGCCGGTTGATGTAACCCCGGTCCTCTTTTGAGGAAAAATAGAAGTCTGTACGTCCGTTTTCCAGGAGTTGGTCGCTGAATGCTGTTTTATCGGTGCGGTAGGCATTGGGCCACAAGTGAAACCAGATGAATTGAAGTGTATCCGGCGAATGGTTTATGTATTCAATTTTAGCAAATCCGTTCAGCGAATGGTCGGTATCGTTGAGTTGAACAGTAAGCTTGTAGTTTACTTGTTGTTGCCAGTAGGGTGTTTGTGCTTTACACACAAAGAATGAGACGAAAAAAAGTAGTTGAAGGATTAATTTCACTTACAGCGTTTTATCAAAAATAAACGGTTCTTCCCAGATTTAATTGCTGTTAAAGCAGATCATGTCGTTATCTTCCTTTACCCATAAAGATCAGCCGCAATGTATGAATGAGTATTTTAAAGTCTAATGCAAGTGAAATATTTTCAATATACACCAGGTCGTATTTGCTTCTTTCAATCATCTCAGTCACATTTTCTGCATAGCCAAATTTAACCATGCCCCAGGAAGTGAGCCCTGGTTTTACTTTCAGCAAATACCGGTAATAAGGGGCTTTCTCAACAATCTGATCAATGTAGAACTTCCGTTCCGGTCGGGGGCCCACCAGGCTCATATCGCCAATGAGAATATTCCAGAACTGTGGTAACTCATCGAGGCGCCATTTGCGCATGATTTTGCCCCAGGGAGTGATGCGGCTGTCGGTCTCAGAAGAAAGTGCCGGACCATCTATTTCGGCATCTACGTACATAGACCTGAACTTAAAAATCGAAAATGGTTTTCCTTTCAGTCCGATCCGTTCCTGTGAATAGAAAATGGGGCCTTTGGAAGAAAATCGTACCCGTAAGCCAATCATGAGCAATAAAGGAGACAGAAGTACTAATGCACAGGCAGATGCCACCACATCCAGCAGCCGCTTTATGTTCTGCTGCCATTCACTCATCATGCCGTTATGTAATTCCACAAGTACAGTACCCATTACATTGCTGGTGCGTACGGAACCCGACAGGATGGCTACGGTATTGGGCAGCAATTTGATTTGTACATCCAGTTCTGTAAGTATATTCAGCGATTCTTCCAGCTGGGCCTGCTCTTTATCTTCTGTTGCCAGAATCACCTGTTCAATATGCTGTTCTTTTACAATGCGGTTGAGGTGTTGTATGGTGCCTAGTGATGGAAGATGGCGACTGAGCCCGTTGCTGTGCCCTGCTTCCGGGTACAGAAATCCTGCAAAATGATACCCGGTCGTTTCACGGGAGGCACGGATGTCTTTATACAACTGAATTGCTTTGTTTCCGGCACCAATGATAATTGTATTGATCTGCACTTTTCCCTGCAGAAACTGATCTTTGATTTTATTCAGAATAAACAAACGGAAGAGCCAGGTAAAACCAAATTGCAGTGCAAACAGCAAGAGCGATTCCTTGTAATAGAATTTATAAGAAATAATACGGTCGTCGAGTAATACGGCAAAAAACAGGATCAGGCATCCCAGCAACGTACAGAAAAATGTAATCGTCAGCTCCTGGAACCTTGATTTACTGTACAGGTTTTTGTAAGTACCGAACAAGTGGTACAATACAAGCCAGCCGAGGGGGATGAAAAAGATTCCGTAAAAAAAGTTAGCATCCAGTGGTTGGTTGAAGAGCGATTCGGTTTCTCCCAGTAACAAACGTCGGCCCAGGTAAAAGAAGGACCAGCTGAGCAACGCAGCCAGCCAATCTGCAAACACGTACCAACTGATATGAATGCGGGGTGATTGAAACATAGAAACCTAAGCAATAACCGAACGTTGAATTTTTTGCAGAATCTGGTGTGCCACATCCATAGCCCGGAGTCCGTCTACTTCCGATACAGGCACAGGTTTGTTATGAAGAATCGCATCCCGGAAATGTTCGAGTTCCATACGAATGGCATTTCCATCCCGGATGGCTGGATTGGAAACTGCAATGGTTTTCTTTCCATTATTCGTTTCTATATCAAACGTAAAAGATTCTTCATCTCCGGAATTTTTCATGCGAATGACTTCTGCCTTCTTTTCCAGAAAATCAATTCCGATATAGGCATCTCTCTGGAACAGGCGGATTTTCCTCATTTTTTTCATACTGATCCTGCTGCTGGTAAGGTTGGCAACGCAGCCATTATCAAACTCAATGCGTACGTTGGCAATATCCGGTGTTTCTGTCATAACGGCTACGCCGTTGGCATGAATCTGTTTTACATCACTTTTCACCAGGTGCAAAATGATATCAATGTCGTGTATCATCAGATCCAGAATCACACTCACTTCTGTACCACGGGGATTAAACTGCGAAAGCCGGTGTACTTCAATAAACATCGGGTTTAGTTCAAGACCCTGGATGGCAAGGAATGCCGGGTTGAAGCGCTCCACATGACCTACCTGGAATTTTACATTTGCTTCCTTCACCAGTTTTACCAGGGTCTGGGCTTGTTCCATCGTGTCGCACATGGGTTTTTCTACAAACACATGTTTACCCATGCGTATGGCCAGAACACATAAGTCAAAATGATAGGTGGTGGGGGCAACAATATCAGCAGCATCAATGAGTGACATCAGGTCTTCAGCCCGATCATACCGTTGAATACCGTATTTTTCAGTAACTGCTTTTGCATTTTTGTCGTTGGGGTCAAAAAAGCCGGTGATTTCAATGCCATCAATTTCTTTCCAGTTGTTGAGGTGAAATTTTCCAAGGTGACCCACTCCAAACAAGCCAATTTTCAGCATGAGATCGTATTCTTGTGAACGACAAATATAGGTAAGCTTTCGGGTGGTTCTTCAGGAAGATTTGGAAAGAAAAGCGGAAAAAAGTTTTTCCATAAAATGGTGAAACCCTTATCTTTGCCTCCCAAAATTTAAGGATCGGTAGTTCAGTTGGTTAGAATGCCGCCCTGTCACGGCGGAGGTCGCGGGTTCGAGTCCCGTCCGGTCCGCAAAGCCCCGAAGAAACTTCGGGGTTTTTTGTTGCATGAGCTTCTATGTTTACATCCTGGTTAGCGAGTTAGATGGCACCTATTACAAGGGCTACAGTACTGATCCGTTGCAACGGCTGCAACAGCATAATACGGGTGAAACGGTTTCAACCCGTTTTCTTCGTCCATGGAAGC
>CALRLY020000007.1:0-146887 GCA_943368955.1 Chitinophaga pinensis | reverse complement strand
AACCGATGCGGTGATCAAACTGCTGAATCCCGGTGATGAAGTGATCTGCGCCAATGACATGTATGGAGGCACCTACCGCCTGTTCACCAAAGTGTTTGAGCGGTTCGGTATCCGGTTTGTGTACGTGGACACAACCAACCCTGCCAACGTAAAGGGGGCCGTTACTCCGCAAACAAAACTCATTTGGGTGGAAACACCCACCAACCCGTTGATGAATATCACCGACATTAAAGCAGTAGCTGCCATTGCGAAAGAAGCGAAGGCCCTGCTGTGCGTGGACAATACCTTTGCCTCACCCTGGTTGCAGCACCCACTGGACCTGGGAGCCGACCTGGTGATGCACAGCGCCACCAAGTACCTCGGTGGACACAGCGATGTGATCCAGGGTTGCCTGGTAATGAACGACAAAGCATTGTACGATCAATTATACTTTTTGCAAAAGAGCTGCGGTGCAGTACCCGGACCCATGGACTGTTTCCTGGTGTTACGGGGTATTAAAACGCTGGGCATTCGCATGAAAGCCCATTGCGAAAACGGGGAGAAGATTGCACACTGGCTGAAGGCGCATCCAAAAGTTGCGAAAGTGTACTGGCCGGGCTTTCCCGATCATCCGGGCCATGCCGTGGCCAAAGAACAGATGCGGGGCTTTGGCGGCATGATCAGTTTTGAACTGAAAGACGACTCCGTGGAAGAAGCCAAACGGGTACTTTCCTCCACCCACCTGTTTTCACTGGCCGAAAGCCTGGGCGGTGTGGAAAGTCTGATCAACCACCCGGCTTCGATGACGCATGCCTCTATCCCCAGGGAAAAACGGATTAAAGACGGGCTTAGTGATTCGCTCATACGGCTGAGTGTGGGTATTGAAGATGCAGAAGATTTGATTGAAGACCTGAAACAGGCGATTGGCTGATGCGGAAATCTGACTTAAAAAAGATTCTTGACAGGAAGGTTGATTACTACAATCAACCTTCTTTCATTGAAAAGGACCCCATCTGCATCCCGCACAGTTTCACCAAACAGCAGGATATAGAAATTGCCGGTTTTTTTGCGGCCATTTTTGCCTGGGGCAACCGCACCACCATCATCAACAAAAGCCGGGAGCTGATGCAACTGATGGGCCAGCATCCGCATGAATTCTGTCTGCATGCTTCTGCAGCTCAACTAAAACGTTTGGAAACGTTTAAACACCGCACCTTCAATCATACAGACCTCTATCATTTTATTGATTTCTTCCGCCAGCACTACAACAAGTCGAATACGTTGGAAACAGCTTTTTTCCCCAGGAAAGGAATGACGGTGGAAGAAGGATTGAACTTCTTTAAAGACTACTGTTTTTCCCTGGAGCATCTGAAAAGAACAGAAAAACATATTTCATCACCCCGTCAAAAATCAAGCTGCAAACGGCTGAATATGTATCTGCGCTGGATGGTGCGTAAGGATGATAAAGGCGTTGATTTTGGTCTCTGGAACCGCATTTCACCTGCCCGGCTGATTTGTCCGCTGGATGTGCATGTGTCCCGTGTAGCCCGGCAGCTGGGAATGCTCCAGCGAAAACAGGATGATTGGCAGGCTGCCGTGGAGCTGACCGAACAGCTTCGTATCTTTGATGCAACAGACCCGGTGAAATATGATTTTGCGTTGTTTGGAACGGGGGTGATGGAAAAAACATAAAACCAGTTATTATGTCTGAGGCGAATGAACTGATGAAGAATGTAAGCCGGGAATTTAATCTGCAGCTACAGGAACAGATTTCAGCAGAACAAATACTTAGTACGCTGGCTGAACGGATCAATCAACTTATTACAACAGACTTCAACGAACTACTGCGTATCCTTTACCGCCTGGATGTGAGCGAACCCAAACTAAAACAGTTGCTGAAAGAGCATCCCGATGCCGATGCCGGGAAACTCATTGCACAATTGATTGTGGAGCGACAGGCAGAGAAACAAAAATCCCGCCAGCAGTTCCGCCAACGGGATGAAACAATTCCGGATGATGAAAAATGGTGAGCACTCAGCATTCTTCCCTACTTAAACATCAGATCCTTTACCTTTTCTTTATCTTCTTTTTCCTTCTTTAAATCGAACATGGTGCCAAATACAAGATCCCACAATGTGCTGCTCACGCCAAAGCCCTTCTCCCCTTCTTTGTAATGATGAAGATGGTGATTCCGCCACAATGGTTTCATCCATTTAAACGGAGGGTTCCATGCATGAATGGCATAATGCATAGAGCCATACAAAAGATAGCCAAGCATAAACCCCGGAAAAAATAAAAAGGTATGCTGCCCCAGCAAACTGAACTGGAGCAGAAAAATAACTGAAGCAATGATGATACTTGGAACAGGTGGCATAAACAAACGCTCTCTGTCACGTGGATACTCATGATGGTTACCGTGCAGTACATATACAATGCGACGGGCACGGTCACTTTCCGCTGCAAAGTGAAATACAAACCGGTGAATCAGGTATTCAAAGAACGACCAGAACAGTACGCCTGCTGCAAAAACACCAACCACCATCAGCAACGAATAATTAAACCGGTTGATTGCATACCAGGGTAAGCCTATTATAAATGGCAAATAGATTCCCCAAATAACAAGAGGATGTGATTTCGTTAGCATTTCGAGATACTGACTCTGAAAGAGCTGTGCCTGGCCTTTGTTATGAATTTTCTCAAATTTCATAAACCCTCGTTCTTTTTACAAATTTACAACATGCCTGATTGAAAGTAATACAGAATTGTTAAATCTTCACAGTTGCTCATACAACTTACGGGCAAATTGTTCCAACCCGGGATCACGGGCCCCCATGAGCAGCAGCACGGCATGTTCAGCGAGGTGTGGACGAACAGCAGTCAGAAACTGATTACGGTCTTCAACAAAATAAGCCTTACAGCCTTTGCTATTCAAATCATTGATCAGGTCGGCCGCAGAAATATCCTTAACCGCCGTACCGCCTGCGTAAAAAATTTCGCTCATCCAGATTTCATCCTGGGGACGAAGCACCCTCGCAATTTCTTCCACAAAATCGTGCCGCAGAAATTTGGTAGGACCGTAACCATGCGGTTGAAACCAGGCAACTACTTTTGGGGCAATGGGCTGACAGGCCTCAATACTGGCAGCACATTTGGCCGGATTGTGTGCGTAATCATCTATCACCCACACACCGCTTTTGTATCCCAGTAATTGATGCCGCCTGTAAATACCTTCATATACTTTTAATGCATCTGCTGCAAGATTCAGCGGCACACCAACCAAATTACATACAGTTGCTGCAGCCAGGGCGTTTTCCATACTGTGCTTCCCGATGGCATGCAACTCAAACGGGGTTTGATTGATGGAAAAAGAAATACGCATTCCTTCCTGCTGAAAACCGGTGGCATGATAGGCAGCATCATCTGTTACATCCACTGAAAAATTATGTTGTGGATTCGATGATAGTTGCCGTGCCAGGGGATGTGACTGGTTCACTACAAAATAACTAGTTGTATGTTGCCGGAACTGTTGAAACACATCCATCAACACGTCAATTTCTTTATGGTCTTTGTCCACATTGAGCAACAACCCGATTTCAGGCGTGTACAGCACAATAGATCCATCACTTTCATCGGCTTCAATTACCAGCCAGTCGCCCTTGCCCACGTGTGCATTGCCAATTTTTCCTTGTTGGATGAGGGATGTTAACCCGGCTCCGCTGATGATGCTCGGTTGCATACCTGCATGCTGCAGCACAGCAAAGATCATGGCGCTGGTGGTGCTTTTGCCGCTGGTGCCGCCCACGGCGATTGTTTTTTTACTCCTGGCAATCAGCGCCAGCAGCTCAGCCCGTTTAATGATGGGGATGTTGAGCTGTTTGGCCTTGATCACCTCTTCCACGGTATCTTCCACTGCTGTTGAAACAACCACCAGATCGGTGGCGGATGTTATACCTTCTCCATTCTGCAGAAAACAGCGGATGCCTTCAGCCTCCAGCTTTTCGTTGGTTTCATTGGGTGTACCGGGATGAAAGTAGCGGTCGCTGCCGCTCACTTCTTTTCCTATACCGTTCAGGTACTGGGCAATGGCACTCATGCCGGTGCCGGCAATGCCGATGAAGAATGGCTTTTGAAAATCGTCGATGGAGGAGATCATAGTGAGCAAAAATAAACTGTTTCAGCGCCAAATACGCTCCCATTTAACGGGTCCTTATTTTCAGTTTAAAAACCGGAAGCCATAGTGTACCATTACCCCAGCCGTACGAAGCTGAACGTCAACAGGCTCTTTCAATAAATCTGCCGCAGGTATATAGGTAAATTCAATTCGGTGGCGCTTCCATTGAACGCCAGCAGCAGCATACATTTGCACTTTCATGTTTTTTGTTCCCATCGTAAGTCCAGATGAACTTACCAACCGAGAGCGTCCATCTGCAAATTGTACCCGTTCGCTTTTAACAGCAGATTCCAAACTTGAGCCATTAACATCTAACAAAAACCCCAAACCCGGTTTAATGAAAAACTCTATTTGCCTGGTGCCTGTTATATACAAAACCGGGCTCAACCCAAGTAAAACATCTTTCCGTTTCATGATGTATTGCTCAGTAACCCGATCATAGCTCAAGGCATCAAATGCGGTGGTGTCTGTGTATATCCCATTGAGTTGAGCACTCCGATAGCTCAATGAAACTTCCGGACGGATACGAAAAGACTTTCCTTCTGATTTCAGTCCAATAACGAATCCAAATGAGGGAGACGTATACGGTTCAAACGAATATAAATTAGGAGGATTTAAAAAAGCACTTCTCACATCATTTGTGTAGGTCACCTGGCTCACACCTGCAGTAGCAATTACCCAAACCGATTTTGATTTTTTAATTGAAAACTGCTCTCCACCCGCTTTGGAATTGATCAACCGAATAACGGAACGAATATGATCATTTGAATAAGTAATATTCGCAGTTCTCCGGGGATTTGCTGACAGTAATTGATACTTGTCCAATAATGTATTGAGCTGGGTTTTAAACGTTCCATCTTCACCAGGATTATTCAACATATACTTTACACGATAAACAAGCTCAGTTGGTGAACCATATTTTTCTTCGACAAAAAAGTAGTGGCGAGCCGGCATATCTAACCTGTACAAAACAACTGCTCCCTTATCCAGAATCTTTAAAAAAAAGGTTCCTTCCTGTTTCGCATCGCTGAATTCAGCAGGTGCAATCGTATAATCAATTGGATTTGTATAAAAACTTACCTGCTTTGAAACGAAATGAATTCCCTCACTCAAACCAAAGCCTGTAATTTGTTCCGGTTTGTAAACCAATTCTTCGGCTCCAACCATCACTTTAACTTCCGTTGAAATACTTTTAAAATTACGATACTCTATTTTGCAGAATACTGTATCGCCGTTCAAACGTACAACATACCCGTTCTTAAATTGCGCAAATGTGTTGGAAGAAAAAATCAAAAAGACAACGAAGAGAACAAAATTGATTTTCATAGATTTTTTCTGCAATTTACTAAATCAGAAGCAAGTGATTTGCTTCTTTCTGAAACTGATGGAGTGAAATATTTTTGTAACACTAGCAAATAAAAGACTGAACCCAGGTTACCGAAAGCAGATGAAAGAGGTCATAGCAAGCATCTGTAACATTTCCCACTCATGGAGTAATTCAATTCAATAATTCACCAATATTTTTAAAGGAGTATCCCATGTCTTTCAGTTGTTGCAGCAATTGCGGCAGGCGCTTGTAAAACTTATCGGGTCTCCGTTCATCTGTACCCACATGCAGCAACAGCATAAATCCATTTAAGCCGGAAGAACTTTTCATTTCATAGTTAATAATAGATTGGTAAATGGCTTCGCTGCTTTGATAGTTCGGCAAATCCGGCCAGGTATAATCGGCATTGCTTTTGGTGCCGGGTGTAAAATTGATCAGCTGCATGTTGAGTTCGCTGGTCCAGTCGGCGATTGTTTGATTGCACCATTCGTAGGGAGGCAAAAAAATGTTTGCCTGTTGCGCATTGATGCCCAGTTGTTCCATTGCCCTGCAATTGGCAAGTAAATCATTGGTAAATACTTCTTTGGTTACCAGCAGGCTATCCCGGTTGTTCCAGTCGCAGTACAGCAGGTGTTGATCGGAGTGTGCACCGAGGTAATGTCCATCGGCTTTCAGCTGCCGGATGAGCGGATGAAATTGTTTGTTGCGGTAGAAGTCGCCCGTGAAAAAAAACGAGGCTTTTATTTTATGATGCCGCAGGGTTTCCAGAATCGCAGTACCTCCATCCGCAAACTCATGCCCTGTAAACACGAGAGCGATTTCCTTTTTGGTAGTATCGCCTCTTACAATAGCACCCCGGTTCCACATAAAGCCTCCCGTTGGGGAGGCGGTTACTTTTTTATACGGGCCTGCGCCTCCTTCGCTGCCAGCAGGTAGATAAGTGATGCGGTACCGTCCATTGTGGGTTCATTGGTGCTGTAATCGCCATAATCGTCATGATACACGGCCAGATCACTTTGAAACGCTGCGTATTCATCTTCCTCGTACAGTTTCAGCCCAATAAGATTTTTAAAGATGGATGTATAAACCGGTCCGTCTACCAGTCCGCCATCAATGGGATAGTTTTTCAGATGAGTAAAAGCGCTGTGCGGATCTACCGGTGTATCGCCCCAGGCAGGCAAGCCATACACCATACTTGTACCCCAGGGATTGCAGCCAAAGATCCAGTCAAAGTTGGCCTGCTCCAGTTCTTCAAACTGCCGGTCATTGGTAAGCTGTTTGTACCAATAACATTGAATGGTAAAACTCACTGTTAAGTTATTGCTGCACCAGATAAACGGAACGCCCCGGTAGAAAGCATTTTGGCGGGCTTTGTTCCACACACGGTTGATGCCTTCTTTATAATAGCCGATGATGGTGTTCCGTTGCTTGTCTTTTAATTGTTTGGCCAGTTCATAGTGCCCAATATTGATGAAAGGGTACCATTGGTAATGATTGGCAGTATCTGCACCCAACCAGGGTGTGATTGTTTCTTCCAGTGAATAAAACACGCTTTGTTCAAGATATGCAGCTTTACCGGTTAAAGCATGCAGTGCAGCCATCATCAGTTCCATATCATCCACCCAGTTATCTTCTGCATAGATGTAGGGCGCCCGTACAGATGCAGTTTGTGTTACCCCAAATTTTTTTATTGAATAGTTAAAGGCTGTTGCAGCCTTTTGAAATAGTGTATCAGAAAATTTTCCGTAACGACTTGCAAAAATCTGACTACCCAACGCAAACGCACTCGCAAATTTTGCGGCGGTTGAACTGGTGCCCGTTGTCTTGTTCAAAAACTTTCCCCGTTGTTGGGGTTTGCCATCAATGAAGTAAACAGGTCGTTCAAATCCTTTTCCGTACTGACTATCCATTTTAGGAATACGCATGCTGATGTGGTCCCGGTCATCGCCCAGCTGGTTAAACATCCAGTCGTCCCGTGGGTGCATTTTCAGCAACCAGTCTAACCCCCACCGGGCTTCATCCAGCACATCGGGCACTGTATTATTCCCATCCAATCCATTCGCCAGTTTTTCATCTCTGAAAACATGCGGAAAATCTCTGTACGCCATCAGCAAATGATAAGTGGCATTGGCGCTGGTCGTGGAATATTGCAGATAGTCGCTAGCGTCATGCCATCCGCCTGTTACATCTATATGCGTACTATCGGGCAAGCCTGCATCTTTGCCATACAACACATATCCATCCTGTGTGTGACAACTATCCTTCAAAAACGGATTGAAACCACTTCGTTGCTGCCGCATATAACGCAAACAAAAATCGGCAGCCCCTTTGTACACATCAGCTGCAATGCGAAAGGTGGGAGAAATGGCTTCACCTGCCCGGATGTAATAACTACCTTCTGTTTTACAGGCAGAGAAGTTGAGCCGGGCTGTGTTTGTAAACGGACCATACGCTCCAAACTGTTGTACAGCGGTTGAGCGGTAGATAATCTTGCCTGTTGCCGCTTCCACCAGTTCCCAGCTGCTGATTCGTTCCGTTCCCTTACTGCACCACACCGCCACCTTCACTCCATGGGGCTGGTAGCCCAGCAGGTTGATGCGTACCCATTGTTGCGTTGCCTGCTTTCCAGAAAAGGACAACAGCCATGCAATGACAATCGTGAAAAACGAACCCTTCATGCAGGTAAGTTAGTACTTTTTCCAACTACCTTTGCCCGGCAGAAACGATTGCTAAAGAGGAGCCCGATCCCGTCTTACAGCACCGCTGTAATTGTGTTCGGGTCGTCTCCGCTACACAACCACGTAAAGCAAGAAACATAATGAAACTGATAACCTACCTCAACGACGGACAGGAACAATTGGCTGTTTTGGAAAACGGCCTGGTGTACAATATGGATCAACTGCACCCCGATTTACCCAACAGCATGAACTTGTTTCTCAACTATTGGGATGATTACCTGCCGGTGGCAAAAGCCGGTTTGCAGGCGATGCATGATGGACGACTGATGCCCGGACGTACCCAGCGGCTGGAAGATGTACAACTGCTGGCACCGGTGCCCTTTCCTCCTTCCTGCCGGGATGGCTATGCCTTTCGCCAGCATGTAGCTGCGGCCAGGCGTAACCGTAAGGTGGACATGATTCCGGAGTTTGATCAATACCCCATCTTCTATTTCACCAATCATCATGGCATTGTAGGTCCGGGGGAGGTGCGTTGCATGCCCGATCATTTTGAGAAGCTTGATTTTGAACTGGAGGTGGCCATCGTCATCTGCAAACATGGCCGCAACATCCGGGCCGAGGAAGCAGATCAATACATCGGCGGACTAATGATCATGAACGATCTGAGTGCAAGACGTTTGCAGATGGAAGAAATGCTGCTGAACCTGGGACCCGCCAAAGGAAAAGATTTTGCCACAGCCATTGGACCGTGGCTGGTAACACTGGATGAGCTGGAAAGCCTGGTGGTACCTGCCAAAGAAAACCATGTCGGTTTAAACTGGAACCTGTCTATGAAATGCTGGGTCAACGGTGTGCAGGTGAGTGAAGGCAATGTAGCTGATATGGACTGGACCTTTGCCGAAATTATTGAGCGGGCCAGTTATGGAGTGGATTTATACCCCGGAGATGTCATCGGCAGCGGTACCGTTGGTACGGGTTGTTTCTTAGAACTCAACGGCACCGGCAAACTCAACGATCCCAACTATACCGAACAATGGCTGCAGGCAGGTGATGTGGTGGAACTGGAAATTGATGGGCTGGGGCGGCTGAGCAATACCATGGTACGGGAGGAGGATGATTTTTCGATTTTAGCGAGGAAGAAGAAATAGAGCCAACCGCAGAGAAAAGAGAAAAAGAGTTAACGCTGAGTATATGAAAAACAAAGACGAACTAAACCGTATTGGTGGCATAATCTTAGACGCTGCCATAACCGTTCACAGGGAATTAGGACCGGGATTACTTGAAAGTGCTTATGAATTGGCGCTCGCCAGGGAACTGGAAATCAGGGGTCTCATCCTCCAAATACAGGTGCCGGTTGAATTAACATATAAAGACGTTTCACTTGGAAAGGCTTATGTTATGGATCTTTTAGTGGAAGATGAAATTGTTGTTGAGATAAAATCTGTTGAAATAAAGAACCCTGTTTATACAGCACAAATAATTACCTACCTGAAATTGGCAAATAAAAAACTTGGATACCTTATTAATTTTAATGTGCCGTTGCTGAAAGATGGTTTCAAAAGGATTGTCAATGAGTTTTAACTCTGCGATAACCTCTGCACCTCCTTTCTCTGCGGTTGGAAAATATTTCATATGATTATCGAATTAACCTCCTTACATCCCGCCCAACGCCAAGCATGGCTGCAGCACGCCATTGCACCCAGGCCTATTGCGCTGGCTTCTACGATTGACAAGGAAGGCAATGTAAACCTGAGTCCGTTCAGTTTCTTTAACCTCTTTTCGTCCAATCCGCCCATTGTGGTGTTTTCTCCGGCAAGGCGGGTGCGTGATAATACCAGCAAACATACCCTTGAAAATGTGCTGGAAGTACCGGAAGTGGTGATTCATATCGTGGACTACAATATGGTTCACCAAACATCACTCAGCAGCTGCGAATTTTCAAAAGAAGTGAATGAATTTTCAAAAGCCGGTTTTACCATGGAGCCCGCCACGCTGGTTCGTCCGCCGATGGTGAAAGAAAGCAAAGTGAAAATGGAGTGCAAAGTGGTGGAAGTAAAAGCACTGGGCACGGAAGGAGGCGCCGGCAACCTGGTTATATGCGAAGTATTACGACTGCATGTGGCTGATGAAATCCTTAATGCCGATGGCACCATGATTGATCAGCGCAAACTGCATCATGTGGCAAGGCTGGGTGGCGACTGGTATTGCAAAGTGGATGCAACCAATCTGTTTGCCGTGGAAAAACCCAATGTACAGCTTGGTATTGGTATCGATGCTTTACCACCAGGTATCCGCAACAGCACCATACTCACAGGCAACAACCTGGCCCAGCTGGCGAATGTACATGAATACCCGGTGGTGGATGCCACCTTTGCTGATGAGAAGCTGAAAAACATCATTCAGTATTTTGCAATCAACCCTTCCGAAATGGACAATGAGCTGCACAAATACGCCAAAGAATTACTGGATGCAGGAAACGTAAGAGAAGCCTGGCAGGTGCTGCTGGCAGATTAAACGATGTGACAGATTGAAATTCTGAATGTTCAAATTGAAAAAAGCATGCTTTACCCCGACGGAAAATTCTTCAGCATTTTTACATTGGTCAGCCTGCGCTATGTACTATTGGCCGGGCTGGCGTTCCTGATCTGGTATGTGATACGGAAGAAAAAGATTTCGTTCCGTAAAATTCAATTGCGCTTTCCTTCGGGCAAAGATTATCAACGGGAAATCCTGTACTCCATTGCAACGATGTTCATCTTCAGCATCATTCCCTGGCTCATTTTAGGAAACCCGGACATTAAAAAGCACACCACCTGGTACACAGACATCAACGAACACGGAACCGTTTATTTCTGGCTGGCCTTTCCCCTGATGTTGGTCATGCACGATACGTATTTCTATTTCACCCACCGGCTCATGCATCATCCCAAGCTGTTCAGCCTCATGCACCTGGTGCATCACAAAAGCACCAACCCAAGCCCGTGGGCGGCCTTTGCCTTTCATCCGCTGGAAGCGGTTGTGGAAATTGGCATTCTCGTAGTGTACCTGTTCACCATCCCTGTGATGAAAGCACATCTGTTCTTTTTCTTCCTGTTCATGATGGTTTATAATGTATATGGACACCTGGGCTGGGAGTTGTACCCCAAGCATTTCAACCGTACCTGGCTGGGCCGCTGGATCAACACATCGGTAAACCATAACCAGCATCACCAGTATTTTAAAGGGAATTATGGTTTGTACTTCCTGTTCTGGGATCGGCTGCTGGGAACAATCCGCAGCGATTATGATGAAAAATATGAGGAGGTGCAGAACCGTTTGCCTGCTCAAAGGAATTTATAAGATGTAATCCTGATATAAACAATCCCGCCACATTCCCGGTCGGGCTTCCAGTTAAACTCAATTTTTTTCGGAAAAGTCAACTTGTACAAGTCTTCGTTCGTCATGCCGGGGAGAGATTCAATATGAAAGACTTTCCCTCTATCGGCTTGCAGGATCACTCCTCCACAGCAGGCACACAGCCGTACGTCGGGTCCCGTAAGGATCCCTGTATCTGCAAAAGAAACCGGTTCACGGCTGCAACCAATGCTGCAAACAACCAGGAACAGTGGCAATAAAAAACGGAGCATCATCTCCTCAAAAGACAATGCTCCGCAGTTGCTTGCTGCATTAATTCCAGTTAGCGCCGAATACTTTTTTGAGAATTTCGGTAGTTCGCTTCACCGGGTTTTCCCGGATTTCGAGTTCTTCCTTGGCAATCTGGTCGAACAGGGCATCTACCGTTTTACTTACCACATACGAAGTAAGATCTGGATTGAGTTTGTTACGTGTGGTAGGAAATTTATTATAGGAATTGATGAGGTCGCCGTAGTAACGGGTAGCTTCCACTTTATCCAGCGACTGCTGTACCACCGGTGTAAACGCCTGAATGAGGGCCGTGCTCGTTTTTTCCCGGAAAAAATTGGTGGCACCGTTCTTCGGACCCCGAAGAATCGCAATGGCATCGGCAATGCTCATTTGTTTGATGGCCTCTACAAAAATGGGCCTGGCAGCACCAACTGCATCTTCTGCTCCCCGGTTGATCTGCAGTACAGCCCGGTCCACCATGCGGCCAAGGCCAAGGTTGCGCATGGTATTCTCCACTTTCTGCACTTCGGGCGGTAGTAGTATTTTATAGAATTGATTCCCGAAAAATCCATCCGTCTTGTTCAGGTTGAGTACAGCCCTTACGAGTCCCTGTCCCAGGGCTTCTTTAATTCCCTGTCCTGCTTCGGCCTGAGTAACACCATTGCCTGTTGTGGTGGGAAGTTGACTCAACACCTCGCAGGAGCTGAAAGAAAGGATCAAAGTGGTAAGGACAATAAAACGTTTCATTTCGTTATTTTTTAATGTAAACGAACTTTTTCTCCTGTTCGTTGCATAAAACCATGCCAAAACTGGCTCTTTGCCCAAAGCTACGCAACCAGTACCTTTGCCAACTGTTAAAACTGAGCACCATCCTTTATGAGCACACATTTATCTGAACAGGAAGTTATCCGCCGGGAGAAATTAGCCGAATTGAACAAGCTGGGTATTAATGCTTACCCGGCGCCGCTTTACCCGGTCACCCATCATTCAACGGCCATTAAAGCCGGCTTTCATGATGAAACAAAAGAGCACTACCAGGATGTATCCATTGCCGGACGCATCATGAGCATCCGTGATATGGGCAAGGCTTGTTTTGCTGTACTGCAGGACAGTCATGGCCGCATTCAGATTTACGTGAAACGGGATGATATTGCACCGGGCGAAGACAAAACGCTCTACGATGTTGTGTTTAAGAAACTGCTGGATATCGGCGACATTATTGGTGTGAAAGGATTTGTGTTCACCACCAAAACCGGTGAAACCAGTGTGCATGTCAAGGAGCTGACCATCCTCACCAAATCGCTGAAACCCCTGCCCGTTGTAAAAGAAGCCGAAGGACAAACCTTTGATGCAGTTACCGATGTTGAGTTTAAGTACCGCCAGCGTTATGCCGATCTCATCATCAATCCACAGGTGAAAGATGTGTTTGTGAAACGCACCATGCTCATCAACACCATTCGTGAGTACCTCAACGAACACGGCGCCCTGGAAGTGGATACGCCGGTGCTGCAAACCATCCCTGGCGGTGCTACGGCCCGTCCGTTCGTTACCCACCACAACGCACTGGATGTACCCATGTACATGCGGATTGCTAATGAACTGTACTTAAAACGTTTGATTGTGGGCGGATTCGACTGGGTGTATGAATTCAGCCGCAACTTCCGCAACGAAGGCATGGACCGCACCCACAATCCTGAATTCACCATCCTGGAATGGTATACGGCCTACAAAGATTATTTCTGGATGATGAATGTAACAGAGAATCTGTTGGAACGGGTAGCCATTGCCCTGCACCATGGCACCGATGTGCCGGTAGGCGATACAACCATCAGCTTCAAAACGCCGTTCAAGCGTATTTCCATTTACGATGCTATCAAAGAAAATACAGGTGTGGATGTAAGTGGTATGGATGAAGAACAACTGCGTGCCACCTGCAAACAATTCAATATCGCTGTAGATAATACCATGGGCAAAGGACGACTGATTGATGAACTCTTCAGCGCCACCAGCGAAAGCAAATACATTCAGCCTACGTTTATTATCGATTACCCGGTTGAAATGAGTCCGCTCACCAAAAAGCACCGCAGCAAGCCCGGACTGGTAGAGCGCTTTGAGCTCATGATCAACGGTAAAGAAATTGCCAATGCGTACAGTGAACTGAACGATCCCATTGATCAGCGGGAGCGTTTTGAAGACCAGGTGAAGCTGAAAGAGCGGGGCGATGATGAAGCCATGTTTATTGATTACGACTTCCTCCGCTCATTAGAGTATGGTATGCCACCCACAGCTGGTATAGGAATTGGCATTGACCGTTTGTGCATGCTGATGACGAACCAGCCGAGCATCCAGGATGTATTACTGTTTCCGATGATGCGGCCGGAGCGGACGGAAGAATAACAACTCAAATTGATTCTGCATTTTAAGCCGTAGCTACAAGCCTACGGCTTTTTTATTCCGTTCATACTATTGATCGATCTGCTATGTACAAATATTTTATCTTCACTTCTATTCTAAACGATTCACCATGAGAAAAACAGGAATTCTGGTTTGGCTGGTTTTCATTTGCTTCACTGCATCAGCACAAACCACACTCACAACTGCACAACTGCTCAAAGGAGCCAAACACACCGTTACCAAGCCTTTGCCCCAGTTTGTAAAATGGATAGACGATAACAGCTTTGTGCTCAAACGGGATGGGGCAAGCATTTTGGTAGATTGTAAAACCGGATTTGAAAAGGATTATACACAAACCACACCGGAAGCGGTAAAACCTGTTTCGGAAGTCATCAACAAAAACAACGACCTGTTTTATAAAACGGAAGCAGGCGAAACACAGCTCACCAACAATAAAGAAGCTGAGAAAAATCCAACTTTGTCGCCCGATGGAAAGTATGTTGCTTTTACCCGCAACAACAACCTGTTCACCATTAACCTTGCCACCAAAAAAGAAACACAGCTCAGTTTCGACGGTACCGATGTAATCCTGAATGGTTACGCCAGCTGGGTGTACTTTGAAGAAATCCTGGGACGGGCCACCCGCTATAAATCGTTTTGGTGGAGTCCGGATAGCAAAAAAATCGCCTACATGCGCATGGATGAAAGCAAAGTACCCATGTTCCCCATTTACAGCGAAGAAGGGCAGCATGGATTTATTGAGCAAACCCGTTATCCCAAAGCCGGCGATCCCAACCCGGAAGTGAAAGTGGGCGTAGTAGCAGCTGATGGAGGCGCAACGGTGTGGGCCGACTTCAATGAGAAGGACGATCAATACTTTGGCATGCCGTACTGGAAGCCGGACGGCAGTGCTTTGTGGATCCAGTGGATGCCCCGTACACAGGATAATCTGAAAGTATACGAAATGAACCTGGCCGATGGCAGCAAGAAAGAAATCTATGATGAAGTACAGAAAACATGGGTGGACCTCGACGATCAGGGGGGCCGCATTACCTTCCTCGCCAATGGAAAACAATGCATCATCCAAAGTGATGCCAGCGGCTGGAACCATTTGTACCTGCACGATCTGACCGGTAAACGCATCAATGCCATCACCAGCGGTAACTATACCGTAACAGATGTAAACTATATCGACGAAAAGAATCAGCTGATTTATTTCACCTGCCGGAAAGACAACAGTGCCCGTTACGATCTGTACAAAGTGAAATTCAACGGCACTGGATTGCAGCGCCTCACCTTTGGCGAATATACACACAGGAATATCCGTTTATCACCCAACGCCTTGTATTTCATCACCACGTTCTCTAATTCCGTATCACCCGATGCAATGGTGCTTGCAAGCACCAAAGGGAAAGTCATCCGTGAGTTGGGGAATGTCATTGGCGAAAGCTATACCAGCACCACACTGGCCAAAACAGAATTATTACGGGTGAAGAGTGAAGATGGAAAATATGACCTGCCCGTTCGTATAGTATGGCCCCTCAATTATGATAAGAATAAAAAATACCCGCTGTTCATCAGCATCTACGGCGGACCCAATGCCGGTACCGTGTACGATGGCTGGCAGCTGAACCTGCAGCAGCAATGGTGGGCCAAAGAAGGCATGATCCAGGTGGCCATGGATCACCGGGCCAGTGGTCATTTTGGAAAAGAAGGCATCAACTATATGCACCGCAACCTGGGCTACTGGGAAATGAAAGACTGGATCACCATTGTAAAATGGCTCATCGATAGCGCTTCTGTTGATCCGACAAAAGTGTGCATCAGCGGTTTCAGCTATGGTGGTTATATGAGTGCGTATGCCTTAACTTATGGTGCCGATTATTTCACACACGGGCTCGCCGGTGGTAGTGTAACCGACTGGCACCTGTACGACACGCACTATACAGAAAGGTTCATGGATACACCGAAAGAAAACCCGGAGGGTTACAAATCTTCTTCTGTTTATACGCACATTGATAAATACAAAGGATTGCTCCGTATTTTCCACGGCACCATGGACGACAACGTGCACCTGCAAAACAGTTTGCAGTTAGTGAAGAAACTGCAGGAAAAGAAAAAGCATTTTGAATTCATGGTATACCCGGGTGGCCGGCATGGCTGGCGCAATCTGCCTGCACAGGATGCACACAGTGCCAATGAAATTTCGATGTTTATTTATAAGTATTTGCTGGAGAAGGAAGTACCGAAGGAGGTGTTGCGCTGATTCAAAGTTAGCTGATTCAAAGGCCATCTGTGAAAAGATGGCCTTTTTTCTTCAAACATGAAAGCTAGCATGCTGCATACTTGCACAGTTACGGACTGACTATTATAAGCATGTACATTTTCACCGATTTTAAAGCAGCAAATTATAATCAGCGTTAAGAAATTTCTAAATTTCCTGACACAGCATACGCAGTATCGATAGCACGAATAAATTTGGCTTGTAATTTTCTTGTAATGCCCAGACTATTGCTTGTAATCTTATTTTTTTTACATACTGGCGCAATAAATGCCCAAAGTGTATTTCCCAGAAACACCTTTTACATTGAAGCAGGTGGTGCCGGCACACACGGATCCATTAGTTACGAAAGACAACTTACCGCAAATCCGGGTTTCGGAGCAAGAGTAGGAATTGGTTTTTTATTGGAAAGCGGCACCTACCTTTCTTTACCGTTGGGCGTTAATTATCTGCTTCCGGTAAAAAAGGAGAATCATTACATTGATGTCGGCTTAAATGTAACACCATTAATTAAACTCAGAAGTTCAGCTACAGGAGATCTTCCAGATCGTGTATTTGTGATTCCGGCTGTAGGTTACAGAATCCACTCAAAAAAGAATGTTTTCTTCAGGGTTTCATTAGCAGTAGCAGCAACACATAATCATTTCACTCCATGGGCCGGAATTGCCATTGGTAACGTTTTCTGAGGAAAACAACTTTAGGCATTTACATGCTAAAAGCTTTTTCAAAAGTTCGTCTTAACAATCAATCCACAAACAAATCCGTAAACAACTTTCCACCCGGCACAACGGAATATTTACTCAAATCCGTAATGCCTTCTGCTGCAAACACATCTTCATCCACAAACAAATTTCCGGTACAGGTGTTGGCTGGTTTGCTTAAGATGATGTGTGCCGCATCGGCCAATACGTCCACCGTCCGGCTCATATTCGCCAGGGCTTCTCCGCCTAATAAATTACGTACAGCTGCTGTGTCAATGGTAGTACGTGGCCACAATGCATTGGCAGCAATCCCATCTTTCTTCAACTCTTCGGCCCAGCCCAACGTCATCATGCTCATGTTGTACTTCGTGAGTGTGTAGGCAATATGTCCGGCCAGCCATTTGGGTTTTAAATTCACCGGTGGTGATAAGGTAAGAATATGCGGATTTTTTCCCTTGCGCAGGTAGGGAATGCAGGCACGTGTCATAAAAAATGTACCACGTACATTGATATCATGCATCAAATCAAAACGCTTGGGTTCAGTTTGCTCGGTAGGTGTTAAGTTGATGGCCGATGCATTGTTGATGAGGATATCAATGCCGCCAAAGGTTTCCACTGTTTTTTCAACAGCTGCCTGGATCTGGTCTTCAAAGCGGATATCGAGCTGTATGGCCAGGCCTTGTCCGCCTGCTGCTGTCATTTCCGCAGCTGCAGAAAAAATAGTACCTCCGAGTTTGGGATTTTCTTCTACACTTTTTGCTGCAACAACAATATTAGCTCCCTCTGCAGCCAGTTTCAATCCCATTGCTTTACCAATGCCTCTGGATGCACCGGTAATAAAAACTGTTTTTCCTTTGAAACTCATAATGAATAATTTGAGCAAGAAAGATAATAAAGGTTCTTCAACTGCGGCAAAGTATTTGTACTTTGTAGAAGAAGATTATTATTTGGTAACCGGCAATATTACTACTATGACGCTTGCCTTGTGTCACTCACTTCATCGTTCCGTTCGCTACTCAGCATGGATCAGCATTTTGCTGCTATTCATCACAGCCGCCGCAGCGGCACAGGAAGATGCAATCAAACAAATGCAACGCCAGTTCATTACAGTTATTGACGGTGGTGTGATTGAACTGCCCGAAGGAACTTATACTTTACAGACATCACTCTGGCTCGATGGCAAAAGCAACATCACCATCCGTGGAAAAGGAAAAGACAAAACCATTCTCAACTTCAGCAATCAAATAAGCGGAGCTGAAGGTATTAAAATCACCAATGGAAAAAATATCAGCTTGCAAAACTTCACCGTACAGGATACCAAAGGCGATGCCATTAAAACACAATTTGTAAATGGAATCAGTTTTTTAAATGTAAAAGCAGAATGGACAAGAGGAGCCAATTCTGAAAACGGCGGCTATGGTTTATACCCTGTGCAGTGCAGCAATGTTGTCATTGACAGTTGCGAAGCACGTGGCGCCAGCGATGCCGGTATTTATGTGGGCCAGAGTAAACACATTGTTGTAAAAAATTCAAAGGCTTATGAAAATGTTGCGGGCATTGAAATAGAAAATTCATTGTATGCCGATGTGTTTGACAATGAAGCAACCAATAACACCGGAGGCATCCTCATTTTTGATTTGCCGGATTTGGTGCAGAAGAAAGGCGGTTATATCCGTGTGTTCAGGAATAACATACATCACAACAATCATGTAAACTTTGCACCCAAAGGAAATATTGTGGGCAAAGTACCATTAGGGACCGGTATTATGATTATGGCCACCAATCATGTTGATGTGTTTGGCAACCGTATTATCAACAATAAAACTACCGGCACTGCTATTGTAAGCTATTATATTTCAGAAAATCCAATAAAAGATTCATCTTATTATCCTTATCCATCAAACATTTTTGTGTACGATAATGTGTATGAGCGTAAACGTACCAAAGCCACTATGAAAGGACGCATGGGAAAGATGTATCATTTCAAACTAAAGTTTGGTAAAAATGTTCCGCATATTATTTATGATGGAATTGTGGATGCTAAAAAGACCAGTCAGATTTGTATCCGTAATAACCAAAATCAAAGCTTTGCCAATATTGATGCGGAGAATAATTTTAAGAACATCAGCAGAGATGTGAGTAAACATGATTGTAAATTGCAGCCTGCTCCTGCAATGGAGTTGAAACAGTAAAGGTATCTTACAAGGACACTAAGAATACAAATCAACAATGCATTCTTTACAAACCGTGTCTTCGTTGTTTCCTTTGTGTTAACTAAAAATCATGAAAAAGTATATAATTGTATCATTTATAAGTGTTGTAATTGTTTGTTTCTATTCCTTCATAAGCAAACAACAAATGCCTTTGTTTGAATTTCACGAAAACCTGAGTGAATACCATTTCTTCAATGGCGATTTAAAATTACTTTCCCCAAATAATGACGTTATTCGATATGATTTAAATACGCCGCTTTTCAGCAATTATGCAGAAAAAGTACGGTTCATTAAACTTCCGAAAGGAACAAAAGCCATATACAACAACGATTCTGTTTTTGATTTGCCAAAAGGAACCATCCTCATCAAAAACTTTTATTACCCCAATGATTTCAGAGACGAAAGTAAAGGAAGAAGAATTATTGAAACTCGTTTGCTCGTAAACAAAGAAGATGGCTGGGCTACCTATCAATACATCTGGAACAAAGAACAAACAGAAGCCGTATTTGAGCCCATCGGCGATGTTACTGCTGTTGAATACATTGATGCAGCGGGTAAAAAAATTACAAGCAATTATGTCATTCCCACACAGGCACAATGCATGGGCTGTCATAAACAAAATGGAATATTGCAGCCTATAGGCATCGCAGCCAGACATTTAAATGGTGATTTCAACTACACCACCGGCGCACAAAATCAATTACAATACTGGCAGCAACATAATATGATAGAGTTGCCTTTAACAAACATCCCTGCCAATGCAATTTGGAATAAAGAACAAAGCGGTACAGTTGAACAAAGAGCAAGAGCTTATTTGGATATCAACTGCGGTCATTGCCACAATGCCAAAGGGCCCGGCGGCAGCAGCGGTTTGTATTTAGATATTCATGAAACCGATGCGACAAAGTTGGGCATCAATAAAACACCTGTTGCTGCCGGCAGAGCAACCGGTAATCTTTCATTTGATATTCGCCCGGGCAAACCGGATCAATCGATTCTGATTTTCCGAATGAAAACAAATGACCCCGGTATAGCAATGCCGGAAGTGGGAAGGGAACAAATACATAAGGAGGGCATTGCATTGATCAGTTTGTGGATCAAAGAGCTCAAATAAAAAGAGATGGGCACACCCATCTCCTTTTTACTATTGAATATGTATCCATTAATAATCTGCCAGTCTTGGTTTTGTTCCAAACACTTCATCAATCTTCACCATTACCTCATCATTCAACTTTGGTAACACATCCAGTGCTTTTAAATTCTCCGTTAACTGTTCTTTCTTAGTAGCACCAAGAATAGCGGTTGATACATTCTGGTTTTTAATACACCATGCAATACTCAATGCAGCCATACTTACTCCCAACTCATCCGCAATTTTTTGATACGCTCTTACTTTACTTAATTTATCTTCTACAAATGTTTTATCCTTGAGCCATTCAAAACCGGGAATAGCCAAACGTGTACCTTCCGGTATACCATCATTATATTTTCCTGTGAGCAAACCACTTGCAAGCGGGCTCCAGATAGTAGTACCAAGTCCAACATTCTTAAACACTTCTAAATATTCATTCTCCAGTTTGTGCCTGTTGAAAATATTATACTCCGGTTGCTCCATGGTGGGACCAATCAAACGATACTGTTGTGCCACCCGGTGTGCTTCCATAATCTCCACACCACTCCACTCACTGGTGCCCCAGTATAAAATCTTTCCCTGTTGAATGAGTGTATTCATAGTTAACACTACTTCTTCAATAGGTGTGTTCTTGTCAGGACGGTGACAATAATATAAATCCAGGTAATCTACCTGCAGGCGTTGCATTGCTTCATTACAGGCTTCCACCAGGTGTTTGCGGCTGAGTCCTGTTTGATTGGGCTTGTTCTCCTTACCCCGCCAGCCAAAATAAGCTTTGCTGCTCACCACATAGCTGGTGCGGTCCCAACCTTTCTTTTTCAGTACACGGCCCATCATTTCTTCACTCTTGCCCAGCGCATATACTTCGGCGTTATCAAAAAAATTCACACCGTGGTCGTAGGCAATACCCATCAGTTCATCGGCAATGCTGTCATCAATCTGTTTGTGAAAACTCACCCAGCTGCCAAAAGAAAGCACACTGAGTTGTAATCCGGACCGGCCTAGTCTTCTGTATTCCATGTGTAGTTATTTTAGTTACTATGTTTAACTGGTTGAAAAGTTGATAAGGTGAGTCTTCGAAAGATGTTAACTTTTAAACCTGTCAACTGATCAACGCACCCCATCAATTGCCTGCAAACTTCGACTGACCCACCAGCAGGATGCCGGTGATCGAATCAATCCGACCGTTTTTCAGACCTTCATCGCTTTCAAAACCTTTTCCGAAAATGGTTTTTGTTTTCTGGCGTATTTCAACATCTGACTTGGTAAAAAGTTTATGCTCGTTCTGATCCCAGTAGAGTTCTTTTGTTTTCAGAGTATCGCCTTCGATCCGTATCACCACCACACTGTCGGTGAGCACTACTTTTCCCCGCTGTTCATAATAGAAGCCTTTTTTAGCATCAAGGTAACTCTCCACAACCAGGCTGTCGTTATAAAAGTCTACATGCAAACTGCGTGGGAACTCCACCCGTGGTACTGTATCATTATAACGAAGCATATAGGGCGCCGTTAGTTTGGCCCGCATGACCCCAGCCTGGCTCATGTAACTTTCCACTCCCACTACCTCATCCACTGTAAGTTTATTTTTCTGAAGATCACGAATGGTGGCAAGATCATTTTCGCAGGCAAGCAAAAAAAAGCAGCCCGCCAGGCCTGCTGCTGCTTTTAAAAAAAAATCTGTTACATTATTACGAAACCGGTTAATCATATTTACGTTTGATAAACCAGATATCCGACATAGAAAAACTTACCGCCAGGCGGAAGTAGTTTTCACGGAGTAAACTGTTGCGGTTGCTGCGTTGGCCAAATTCAAATGCAGCATTCACCATATTGCTGCGGTTGATTTCGGCATAGGAGAATTTGCGGATGGGCAGGCCGGCGCCTAATGTAATACCATAGCTGTTCATGGTACCATCAATGGTATAGGGTTCACGTGTAAACAGGAAGCCGGCTCTGTAGAACACATTGGACCAATAGCTTTTGCCGGCTCCGGAAATATCGGGGAGATACTGAGCCCCGGCTTTCACCTGCCAGGAGTTCTGCATAAAATCAGCATCGCCATAATACCTGTACTCGGCCCAGTTATGCAGCACATAATCAAGGGCAACATTTAACCGTCCTTTATCCGCCCGGTCAAACATAATTCCAAAACCATAATAAGAAGGATACTGAATCGTTCCTTTGATGTTCTTTGTTTCAGAAATAGAATCTATCTGGGTAGGAATACCTGCTTCTCCTGAAAGAAAGTACGTTTCATACCGCTCATCCCTTGTTGCATTCAAAGGGGCCTGTAAACTTCCATACGCCCCGAAATGCAAAGCTGATTTTTTTGAAAGATTCAACTGGTATTGCACCCCTGCTTCCAGGAACGCTCCGCCAAAATTATTACGGATCACCTTCTGCCCCGCTGTGTAACGGGAAGAAGCTGTATCATTCAGCAAAATGGCCCGGGTGGTATAATCTTTTGAACCAAACCGGTAACCTGCATTCACCCCGATGCTGAAATTTTTAATACCAACCGCCGTTCCCATAAATGCCTGGTATGTACCTCCATTTCCTTCAAAGTTGTACAGGATGCTATCGCCGGCCGGAATTTTTTGTGCCGATTCCAGGTTGTAACTCACTTTTGTGAGCGGACGCAGACCAAATACCAGCCCCCAGTTGGTTTTTGATTTCTCGCCTTTCAGTTGAAATCCGCCGGCGAGGTAAGGGATATACGCATTGGCCGAGCTGTAACTGGCGCCCCGGTTGTTGCTAATGGTACGGTTGTTTATATCAATCCCGATATCCAGAATGGAACGCTGCATACCGAATTTGCTGTAAGAAGCGGGGTTAACAAAGTTGATGGTTTGCATATCGGAATACGCCGCTGAAGTATGACCCATACCCCTTCCCACCACATTCACCGAAGGAACCATATCGCCCAAACCATAACGGCTCCAGGGAGAGTTATCCTGTGAAAAGGCAGTAATTGCCACCATTCCTGACAAAATCAAACAAGAAAAAAAACGCCTACCGATTGTGCTCACTGATTGCATACAGACCTTTAAAAATTAGTTGAGGGTCTGCAAATATCCGGTTTTTGAGCAGAGGAGCAAAATGGGGGGTATCACCCCCGGTTAACAGCACGTTAAAGTTCCCGAACTTTTCCCCGTATGCATCAATGATTCCATCAATTTCCTTGGCCATTCCCCAGGCCACGCCGCTGAGCAGATTCGTCTTGGTATCATAGCCAATCAGGGGGAAATTCCACTCCATATTCACCAATGGCAGCTTGGCTGTGAGAGCGTGCATGGATTTGAACCGCATTTCCAGTCCGGGTGAAATACTGCCGCCCAGGAATTCATGTTTTTGATTGATGAAATTGTAGGTGATACAGGTACCCAGCCCAATGGCCAGATTATTTTTATGGGGGAAAAGATGCACCGAAGCAGCACAAAGGGCCAGGCGGTCGGCCCCGATGGTTTCCGGTTTTCCTACGGGTGTGGAAAACGGAAGCCGGGTTTCATGAGATAGCTTGTGAAAGGACGTGTGGTGCCGCAATACATCCTCTACATGGGGCTGATGATTTACAACCGACGACAAAATGGTGTATTTCGGCTGTATCCTTTGCAGCAGCTGCTCCAGGGTATCCCGGTTGTCATCGGGCAATACGATCAGCTCATGTAACTGGTCGTTCTGAAACACAGCAGCCTTGAGGCGTGTATTTCCAAAATCAAAGCAAATGGTACCTGTCATGTGTTGCGTTTATAAATCAAACTGAAACGGATCGAGATTTTTGAAATGACCGTTGAGTTTGATTTTTTCTTTGAGCGATTCCATTTCGGCCAGTACCGGCAGCACTTTGCCCAAATGTCGCTTGAGATATTCCTGGCGCTGCACTTCCCGAAAGAGGCCCAGCAGCTCAAACTCTTCTTCCAGGTTGAGCCCCAAATGATGCGCCACATCAAAGGAACGTAATTCCTCTTCGGGTTTTTTAAAATCTTTCTTCACCTGCAGCAGCTGGTGCAACTCTTTAATAGCCTGCACCACACGGTTCATCAGCTGATGATTACCATCATCTGTATCACCAGGATACGTAACGATGGCACCACTGTACATTTTTTCAGGAACTTCTTTGATCACTTCCAGCAGCCGGAAGACTTTGATGCCACGGGTGGAAATATCCATCTTACCATCTTCATATACTTTTTTCACCTCCACCACTTCCACCAAAGTGCCCAGCTCTTTCAATTCATTGTTCACGACAGCAGGAATGCCAAACGGCTTTTTCTGCGCCACACATTCCTGGATGAGCTGACGGTAACGGGGTTCAAAAATGTGCAGGTTCACTTGTTCGCCGGGGTACACCACTAATGCCAGTGGGAAGATGGGAATAAAGTTCGTCATACAAGGCGCAAATATCGGATTTTGAACAACGCTGGTTTGAAATGTTGAACCCAAATTTTGCAGTCGCAAAACTTCGGCCCGTCGGGCAGATTTTGCAGTTCTACTGCAAAATCTGGGTTGAAGAAGAAAAAGAACCTTACCGCCGCTTGTTGAGCTCCTGCAAAACAAAATACTTGCGGTAGGTGTACTGTGCCGTAATGCGGGCAATGTGCAAACCCGTTACACCGTCTAAAAATCCCAGCTTCAACACATATCCCTTCACAAATACCCAAACCGGCGCCAGTAACATTTTCAGCAGTCCTGCTTTTTTCCCCTTTTGTGCATACAGTTGGCCCATGAGCTGTGCCAGGTGTACATGCTTTTGTTGTGCGTTATGCAGATCTGTAAACGAATAATGACGCAGATAACCCTGCAGACGCTGGTGTTGCACAGCAACAGAACTAACCAGGTCTTCATGCACATTGGCGTCGTTCCAGTTGACCGTGTGTTTCTGAAACAAACGGTTCTTCCAGTCGTTCCGCCACAATCCATAACGGATGGGCTGTTGACCAATATGATTGAGCCAGTGCAGCTGGTAAACCGTAGTAACTGGTCCCGGTTTCCAGCTTTGCAGCGCAGCATACAATTCGGCTGTCACTTCTTCATCGGCATCCAGCGACAATACCCAGTCGTTATTTGCCAGCAAGGCGGCTTTTTGTTTGGTGAGACCATATCCCTCCCACGGTGCACTGCAGACCCGATCGGTATACTGGCGGGCCAATTCCATGGTAGCATCAGTGCTGCCGGTATCCACCACCACCACATCGGTACTCAGCCCCCGGATGCTGTTGAGCAACCGGGGTAAGGTGGCCGCCCCGTTTTTTACAACAATGACAATGGAAAAAGAAGCCATACTTACATCAATGAACAGGCAAGGTAATAAAAAGAAAAAAGAGATCAGACCGTCAACTCCGGCTCCTGCAACAAGCGGTACCACCACATGATGGCAAACGGGTACAGAAAAGCGCCCAATTGAATGCTGAGCGTGTTTTCGTACAGGAAGGTGAGCAGAAAGAAAAACAGTGCGGCAAGCGCAACCACCGACGATCGCCAGGGTTTACTGAAGAACAGCGCAACCACCGTTATCGAAAAAAACAGGAAACCCGCAATACCCGCACCGCAGGCCATAATCAACCATTCATTGCTGAGAAATACTTCACCGTTTTGTACAACGGTATTATGTTGACGATGCCAGGCTGCCAACTGCGGTTTGATGTTTCCAAAGCCCACACCGGCAATCCAATGCTCCTGAAACACCTGCCAGCCGGCTTTCCAGCTGAGCACCCGGTAACCGTCGCTTTGTCCTTTTACAAATGCATTTTGTGAGTACAGATCAAAATCGTACCGGATGTAACCAATGCGGTTGCGGATGGTGGGCACGTATTGATAGCTCAGCCAGGGAATGGCTATGGCAGCACTCAGTACCAGTACCACCAACATCCGCTGCTTTTTACGCCATAAAGTGAGGAGGGCTATCGGAAACACAAAGGCATATAATCCCAGCCAACCGGTTTTCGAGCCCAGGATATGCAGGTAGATGATAAAGACCAGCGCCAGCAGCCGCATTAGCCATTGGGCTTTGCCCGTCAGCCAGCCCTTCCATTCGAGGTGCAGCCACAACAGCAGCACCAGGATGATGGCCATACTGAAGCGGATATAGTCTCCACCGGCGGGTGTTGCCATCACCTTTGCTTTGAGATAGGCCTCGTTGAATACGTCGGGATGTTGCAGGTATTGCACCAGGCTCCACAATACACCGCTCAGCAGCACCAGCATCCAGCACCAGCTGAGCTGCAGAAAATGTTTGCGGGTGAATCCTTCCTGCCGGATCATGGCCACTGGTAACAACAGTAAAGGAATGCGGATTTGTGTGGCCCGCCACCAGGCAGCGGTATCTTCCGACCAAAGTCCCGACAGCATCGGCAACAAAAACACGGTTGACAACAGCACCAATGCCCGGTTGTTCCACCAGCGTTGTAACCGCTCCTTCCAATCGGGTTGCAACATTGCATTCACCACCAGCACAATCATACCCACGCTCAGCAACAAGCGGCTGTACAGAAAGCCGGTAAGCGAGGCAACAATGCCCAGGAAAAAGAGGTACAAATGAAGGGTGGCCCGGTTTTGAATCATGCGCTTCAAACCTACAAGATTCCGCCGTACCGGAAAACTTTATTTGATGGAACGGCTGCTTGGCATTTCATCGTTTTCCACTAGGTTTGTTGTATGTGGCAACCGCTCATCAAAGGATTACAGGAAGGTGATTTCAAAAGCCTGGCCCGGTGTATTTCGCTGGTGGAAAATGAAGTGCCGGGCAGTGAAACATTTCTGCAAGAGCTGCCGCCCTCGTCTGTGCCGGTGATTGGCATTACGGGTCCACCGGGTGCCGGTAAAAGCACGTTGGTGGATGCACTGATTGAAGAAATTGTTTCCGGCGGCAAGAAGATTGCGGTGTTGTGTGTAGATCCCTCTTCGCCGTTCAACCTCGGGGCCGTGCTGGGCGACCGTATCCGCATGAATGAATGGTACAATCACCCCCGTGTGTTCATCCGCTCCCTCGCTACCCGTGGGTCGCTGGGCGGACTGCATCCTAGAATTCTGGAAATAACGGATGTGTGCAAAGCCGCCGGGTTTGATTATGTGTTGGTGGAAACCGTGGGGGTCGGACAAAGCGAAATTGAAATCACCGGACTGGCCGATGCAACGGTGGTGGTGTTAGTGCCGGAAGCAGGCGATGAAGTGCAAACCATGAAAGCCGGGTTGATGGAAATTGCCGATTTGTTTGTGATTAACAAAGCTGATAGGCCCGATGCCGATTTGTTTGTAAAAAACCTGCGGCAGATGCTGGCCCCTTCGTTTAAAGCCAACCGACCCGAACTGCCCATTATAAAAACCGTTGCCACTCAAAAAAAAGGAACGCATGAGTTGTGGCAGAAAATTGATGCCTTCCTGCAATCGGCCCCTTATAACGAACAAAAATCCTGGCTGCTGGCCGAAAAAGCCTATCAGCTCATTCAGCAAAAACGAATGAAGGATATCAACAAAGCAGCGTTGAAAGAAAGTATCAAACAGGAACTGGATCATTCGTTTAACCTGTACCGCTTTGTAGCCCGTTATTGAACAAAAGATCAGGATCGTTGTATCTTTACTTACTAAACTTTCATTTATGGAACTGTCCGACAGCAATCACAGCATGCCCCTCGTAGCCCAATGTTTTCCTGCAGAAGTAACCCTGCAGGCCGGTAAAACTTACAGCTGGTGCACTTGCGGCCTCAGCGAAAAGCAACCGTTTTGCGACGGCAAACACAAGGCACTGTGGTATGAAGAAAATGGAGAAACGGTCATGACCTTCCGCAGTTTAAAATACACGCCTGAAAAAGATGAAACGGTATGGTTCTGTCAATGCAAACACACAAAGAACCCACCCTTTTGCGATGGCAGTCATAAAAATGAAGAAGTAGTGGCGAAATTTGAAAAGCAGCAGAACGAGAACCAATAATCAGTTCTCTTCATTTTCTTTCTGACCCTTCCACCAGCGCCAGCCCACAAACCCGACAATCGCAAATGGAGCGGCCATCAGGTAAACGATAGCCGTATTCAATGCAGCGGCAGGTTTTTCACCCAGCTGAGAAGCAGTTTTTGTGCAAATGGAACATTGAGCCAGACTGGTATCGGCCAGGAGCAACAAAGTGCCAACCAGTAGAAAGAAGATCATTCCCCTCTTGTTCATAACTCAGAATTTTTACAAAAGTACGGGAACAATCCGCACAAAGAAGGTTTGTGGAGGAAATGAAGCTGCCCGAAACAGCCAAACTACCATCAGCCCCTGTGTTTTTTGCCGGTGCCCGGTTGCTTTTCACCGCTTATCCCGAAACAGCAAGTTCAACGCATGATTGCTCCTGTGGCAGCGTCTAATGCTAACAAACCAGAAATTATGAGATTGATTCTTACGGCCGGTTTGCTGCTGTTCAGCTCGCTTGTATTTGGACAGAAAGTAAAAGGTACGCTCATTGACTCTTCAGAAAATAAACCATTAGTGGGCGCAACGGTGGAGTTGCAGACAGTGGGAGCGGTTCCCAAAAAACAAAGTACCACCAGTAACAGCAGAGGTTATTTTGAATTTGCCGGTCTTTCACCCGATTCCTTTGTGGTGAAAATATCCTTCGTCAACTTTACTACCTACACGGTCCGGTTCCGGCTGGAGAAAGGTGGTGAGGTGGATCTGGGTCGTATTGTTGTGACCAAAGCTTCTAAAGAATTGAGCGAGGTGGTGATCATTTATAATCCGCCGGTACGGCAAAAAGGCGATACGGCAGAATACAGCACCTCCCAATACAAAGTGAATCCCGATGCAACCGGCGAGGACATCGTTAAAAAAATGCCCGGCATCACCGTGGGTCGTGATGGTACCGTCACCGCACAGGGTGAAACCGTGCAGCGGGTAACCATTGACGGGCGGGAATACTTTGGCGATGATGCCACTGCTGCCCTGCGCAACCTGCCGGCCGAAGTAATTGATAAAATACAGGTATTTGACCGGCTGAGCGACCAGGCGCAGTTCACCGGGGTGGACGATGGCAACACGGTAAAAGCCATCAACGTGGTAACCAAGGCCGATATGCGGAACGGACAGTTTGGACGGCTCTTTGCCGGCTATGGTACCGACGACCGCTATAGTGCCGGCGGCAACATGACTTTTTTCAAAAACAACCGGCGCATTTCGCTGGTGGGTTTAACCAATAATATTAATCAGCAAAACTTTGCCTCGCAGGATCTGCTGGGTGTTACCAGTTCGTCAAGCGGAGGACGTGGTGGTGGTGGCGGCGGTGGTGGCCGGCCTGGCGGTACTATGATGTTTGGCGGCAACAACAGCAACTTCACCATTGGTCAGCAAAGCGGCATCAGTAAAACAAATGCACTGGGGATCAACTACAGTGATCAGTGGGGTAAAAACCTGAACGTAACCGGTAGCTATTTTTTCAATAACAGTAATAACGTCAACGATCAGCTGCTGAACCGGCAACAGTTCCTATCCAACAGCAAAACACAGTTTTATGATGAACGTAGTATTAACCGCAGCGAAAATTTCAACCACCGGGTAAACATGCGGGTGGAGTGGAAGATTGACTCCTTTAACAGTATCACCATCACCCCCAACCTCAGCACACAAAAAAACAGTTCGCTCCGCAATACGATGGGCAGCAATTCATTCAGTCCCACCCAGCTGATCAACGAAAGCAACAACCTGCGTGATGCACTCAGCCAGGGATTCAACTTCAGCAATAACGTGTTGTACCGCCACAATTTCAAAAAGAGCAGGCGTACGCTTTCACTCAATGTAAACACATCCGTCAACCGGCGCAACAGTGATACCTATGTAACTGCTGAAAATGATTATTACAATTCGGGCAGCTTCCTGTTCAGCGATACGCTGCAGCAATACGCCGACAATTTTACCAACAACACGACTGTTTCTCCCAACATTACGTACACAGAACCGGTAGGCAAACAGGGGCAGCTGCAGTTCAGCTACAATCCTTCGTTCAGCTTTAACAAAGCCGATCAGCAAACCTTTCAGTTCAGTAATACATCGGGCAAGTACTCCGATTTTGATACGATCCTTTCCAACAAATTTGATAACACCTATTTCACCCACCGTCCGGGTATTACCTTCCGCACCGGCGATCGTGATAACCAGTTTGTAGTGGGACTCAACTATCAGTACTCTGTTTTATCCAGCGACCAGGTATTTCCTGTTACCTCGGTGTTTGAACGCAGTTTCAGCAACCTGCTGCCAACGGTTCAATGGCGTAAAAAGTTTTCAGCACGCAGCAACGTACGTTTCTTTTACCGTACGAACGTAAATGCTCCTTCGGTAACACAGCTGCAGAATGTAATCAACAACAGTAATCCGCTGTTTCTGAGTTCGGGCAACCCTGAGCTGGATCAGCAGTTCAACCATACAGTCGTAGGCCGGTACACCTACACCAACACACAAAAAGGCAGAAGCTTTTTCTTCAACGTGTTTGGCTCCGCCATGAATGACTACATAACAACAGCTACTTATGTGGCGGCCAGCGATTCTGTCCTGGCACAGGGTATTACGCTGTTCCGGGGTGGCCAGCTGAGCAAACCGGTGAACCTGAGCGGATATAAGAGTCTGCGTACGTTTGTGACCTATGGCATGCCGCTGAAATTCATTAAATCCAGTATTAACTTCAATGGTGGTTTCAGCTACACCAAGGCACCAGGGTTAATTAACAAACTGGAGAACTTTTCTAATAGTTACAACTACAGCGGAGGAATGGTGCTGGCCAGTAATATCAACGAGTTTATTGACTTTACAATCTCCTATTCCGCCAATTACAACGTGGTAAAAAACACCATTCAGCCGCAGCTGGATAACAACTTCTTTAATCAAAGCGCCGGCTTTCAACTGAACCTCTTATCCAAAAAAGGTTGGTTGTTTCAAAACGATCTCAACAACCAGTCATTCCGTGGTTTGGCCGATGGCTTCAATCAAAGTTTCTGGCTGTGGAATGTGGCCGTTGGTAAAAAATTCCTGAAAGATCAAAAAGGGGAATTGAGACTGAGCGTATTTGACCTGCTCAAGCAAAACCAGAGCATCACCCGTACCGCTACCGAAACCTATGTACAGGATGTGCAGAATGTTGTGTTGCAGCAATACTTCATGCTCACTTTTACCTATAAACTGAAAAACTTTGGAAAACCTGCCAGCAGACGACCAGCAATCAATAATTTCAGGGGAGATTTTTAATTTCTTCCACTGAAAGCGGCATCCTTGAACGAAAGCGAACTGGTACATGAACTAAAAAACGGAAGTGAACAAGCCTTCCGCACGGTAGTTGACACCTGGCAGCATATGGTGTACAATACCATTTTGTCCATGGTGCAAAACACAGCTGACGCAGAAGAACTGACCCAGGATGTGTTTGTGCAGGTATTCCATTCCATACGTTCTTTTAAAGGCGACTCAAAACTTTCCACCTGGTTGTACCGCATTGCCATCCGCAAAGCGCTGGATCATGAACGGAAAAAGAAAACAAGGAAACGGTTGGCGTTCCTGAACTGGCTGTCGAATGACTCTGTTGCCGACCAGGTGCCCGACTTTCACCACCCGGGTGTGGTACTGGAACAAAAAGAAGATGCGGCACGATTGTTCCGCCTCATCAAAGAGTTGCCGGAAAAACAGCGGCTGGTGTTTACACTGGCAAAAGCAGAAGGGTTACCGGTGCAGGACATTGCAGCAGTGCTTGGCATCAGTACAGGTGCTGCCGAATCACTGCTCTTCAGGGCCCGCAACACACTGCAGCAGCTTTTGAAAAAAGAGTCTGAAAAAAAGTAAAATAAATACATGTTCTGTAATTAAATAACGTCAAACTATTTGTATGAAGCAGCAACAAAACGATCAGCAGGTGCAAAAAATCCTATGCAGTCTTGACGGAATGCAGCGTGCCGAAGCTCCTCCGTTTTTGTATACCCGCATCATAGCCCGTTTGCAGGAACAACCGCTCAACTACGTGGACCGATTGGTGCATTGGATGGCCCGGCCGGTTGTTACAGTAGCTATTGCTGCCGGTTGCATTTTGCTGAATGCGGCTGTGTTTCTGACGGCTGATACAACAACAGAAACCACGGTCAGCAACGAAAACAACCTGGAAGATGATTTGTCTTCTTCTGTTACCACCACTTTATACGACTACTAATACCCGTTCATGAACAGAAATAAACTTTTGTTATTCATTATTGCCTTGCTGCTGGTATCGAACCTGGTGCTGGCCTTTTTCCTGGTGAGCCGAAAACCCGGCCGGCCGGAGATGCGAAGCCGCAATGAGCGCATGCAGTACATGCACAACCTGCTGCAGAAAGAAGTGGGTTTTTCGACTGTACAACTGGAGCAGTTCGACAGTCTGCGTACGAAGCATATGTCTGCAATGCAGCCGTTGATGGATTCACTCCGCTTATCGAAAGAACAACTGTTCAACCTGTTGCCAACGGGCAACGACAGTACCGAGCAAGCATCAGCTGCCCGCATCGGCCACTTCCAGTCAAACATTGACCGGCAAATGTTGAACCACCTGCGGGAAGTGCGGCAGTTGTGTACCAATGAACAACAACCAGCGTACGATTCGGCTGTACAAAAGATTACACGCAGGCTGGTGCAAGGCTATCGCAGACCCGATGGGAATAAACGGAAACCGGATTAATCTTTAAAACAAATACATATGAAACAATTCTTATTGATTTTTTTTATCTCCGCCTTCTCCCTTTCAGCCTCCGCCCAGGGTGGCCCACAACGCATGACAACAGAAGAACGTGTAAAACTGGTGATGGAAAAATTCGCCGAATTCAAATTGAGCACTGCCAAGAGTAACGAAGTGGATTCCGTTTTCACCCAGTATTACAAAGAGCAACAAAAAGTAAGAGAGGAGCTGATGAGCAGCGGTGAACGCCCCGATCCGCAGGTGCTGCGGGATAAAATGCAACCGCTGGTGACGGAGCGGGATGATAAGCTGAAGAGAATTCTTACCGAAGAGCAATTTAAAAAATGGAAAGACGAAATTGAACCTTCCCTCCGTCCGCAACGCAGGCCCCAATAATCTTGTGTTCAGGTATACAAAAACCGTCCGCTGTTTTAGCGGGCGGTTTTTTTGTGCCAGCCAAGAATCTGACGGAAGGTTTTCTCAACCGGAATTTGTTTTCTATCTTTTGTCACTATTTATGAAAACAATTTTTATCCTCCTTGCACTAACCCTGTTTACTGCCTGTAAAAGCAGCAAAGAAACCACCGCAAACCGGTTTTATTTTGAATGGCTGGCCGGCTCGTGGGTGATGCACACCAACGATGGTATGATCACAGAAGACTGGACAATCATGAACGACAATCTGCTATCAGGCAGTTCGGCAGTTGTAAAAAACGGCAGCGTGCAGCCGTTTGAAACCATTATGCTCACCGTTACAAACAACAAAGCCTCGTACATTGTAAGCGCTGCTGATTCTTCTGCCGGCAACAGAACGGTGGCATTTGCAATCACCCAACACAACAAGAAAAGCTTTACAGCGGAAAGTCTTGCGAATGATTTTCCCAAGCGCATTACCTACCAATTGATCCGTAGAGATTCCATTCATGCCTGGATTGATGGCGGCGAACAGGAACCCACGAAACGGGTTGATTTTTATTACAAGCGTAAATCAAAGTGATATGCAGTCGAAAGCCTCTACTGTGGATGAGTATTTAGCCGAACTGCCGGAAGACAGGCGGCAGATCATGACCCAGCTCCGCAAAGTGATCAAACAACATTTGCCAAAAGGATTCAAAGAAGAAATGAATTATGGTATGATTGGGTATGTGGTGCCGCACAGTAAATATCCTGCCGGCTATCATTGCAATCCGAAAGATCCGTTGCCCTTCCTGAACATTGCCTCGCAAAAAAATCATATTTCGGTGTATCACATGGGGCTGTACAGCAAGCCCGAGCTGTTGAACTGGTTTACCGCCGCTCACGCAAAGGCCTCCCTCAAAAAGCTGGATATGGGCAAGAGTTGCTTCCGCTATAAAAAAGGAGAAGATATTCCCCTGGCGCTGATTGGCGAACTGGTGTCGAAAATGACGCCTGATGACTGGATCCGGCAGTATGAACAATCCATCAAGCGATAAATCATCAAAACAACTTCAGCTACGGGCAAACAAAATGAATCAATATCCAAATGAATCTGTTTCTTTGAACCGAATGAGCCCTGTACGTTTACTCAACCAACTGCATCCCTTTTTTCTATTTTGGCTGGCAGCTCTTTTTCTGCGCTGGCCTGGTTTTTTCCCTTCCGTGATTGATCACGATGAATCAACCTACATTGTGATTGCCGATGCCTTGCGGAATGGCAAGCTCTATTATGTTGATGTGATTGACAATAAGCCGATTGGAATTTTTTTACTGTTCGCATTGCTGCAAAAACTGTTAGGCTCTTCCATTTTCATGATCCGCTTTGCCACAGCCACCTGGATTGCTGCCACTGCGTTTCTGCTGCACCTGTCGCACCGCCGCTTCAACAATAGTAAAGAAGCCGGGCTGGCTTCGGGACTGATTTATATTTTCATCACCTCCATTTTTACCTTTTTTGGTGTTTCGCCTAATACCGAATTGTTCTTTAACCTGTTCACGGTTGCAGGATTTATGTTATTGCTGCCGGCCCCGAAAGCACTGTCAACTCTTTTAGCAGGTTTGCTGATGGGAGCCGGATTTCTGATCAAGTACGTAGTGGTGTTTGATGCCATTGCGTTTTCGGTTCTGATCCTTATACTGCATTGGAAGAAGGGGTTCTGGTTCATCAGCAAAACCGGATTCCTGCTGCTGACCGGCTTTTGTCTTCCATTTGGACTATTGTGCTTGTATTATTACAACCAGGGCCATTTACAACGCCTGTTCTATTTCACCTTTGAGCTGAGTTACAAATACGTTTCGCACCGGCATACCGGCAGCTTCTTCCTGTTTGTGGCTGATATGCTGGCACGTTTTCTGCCGGTGAGCCTCTGGTTTTTTCTGTCACTCCTGCCGGTGAGTATAGCTGGTAAAAATTTCAAACTTACCGGCGCCGTTTGGTCGGCCTTCACGTTGTTTTCGGTTATTATACCCGGTAAGTTGTTCTATCATTACTTCATTCAGTTTATGCCGCCCTATGCCTGGACAGCCGGGCAATTTTTCAATCCCGATCAAAAACACGGCCGCTTCTGGTCGTGGTTGCTTCGTTGGAAAACGGGTGGGGCCCTGCTTGGACTACTGGCATTGGTAAATGTCTGCATTCAATACAAAGACCTGATGCTGAAGCCCGATCGTCCCCGTGAAGTAGCCAACTGGCTGAAGCAGCATATGGATGCCGATGATCAACTGTACGCAGGCAATTACCACCAGATTGTATATCACCTGCTCGACAAAGAATCACCAACTCCTTACGTACACCGGTCATTACTCACTGCCGGCAGTAATCTCTATGCACTGGGGACAGAGCACAACACCGAAATGAAAAAGATTCTGCAGCAGGAACCCGATTTTATCATTGTAGAAAAAACTTACCAGGTTCCGAATTCAATACTCAACCAGGAACTTGCAGCAGATTACAAGCTGGTGAAAGTATTTGAAGGAGATATTAAAATTTACGAACGGGAAGAATCAAACTAAAGAAGCTCTATGCCCGTTTGCGGTAGCTGAACACCGCACAGGTGTTGAGTACCTTAGCAAATCAAAAATGATAGCAGGATGCGTGTTGGAATGAGCATCCGTTTTAGTCCTTCAACCCGGCTCCTGATTATTCATTCAGCAGCTCCTGGTACAACCGCTCGGCATCCTCCCGCTTGAAGAGCTGGGTACCCTGGTTCATGGTGGCAGCACTTCCACAGGCCACTCCAAAGCGGATTGCATCCCGTAAGGAGCTTTTCTTCTGCAACATATAGGTTATTCCGGCCACCATACTGTCGCCGGCACCAACGGTACTGCGTTTTTCCACCTTGGGTGCCGGACAATAAAACTTTTGATCGGCATTCACCAGCCAGGCACCTTCGGGTCCCATCGAAACAGCAATCAGTTCAGCATACCCATCACGTACGGCCTGTTGTGCTGCTGCCGGTACTTCCTCTTTATCCAGCCATTCCACATTGAGCATTTTACACAACTCGCCAATGTTGGGTTTAATCATGTACGCCTTTTTATTCTGTAATGCCTGCAAGGCCGGACCACTTGTATCAACAATACACTTGGCGCCAACAGCTGCTGCATTTTTCACAATCAGGCCATAAAAATAATCTGGAAGGCCCGGAGGCAGACTGCCGCTGGCAATCACAAACTCAGGCGTAAAAGCCCGTATGTGCTCCACCAGTGTAATGATTGTTTCTTCCTGCACCTGCCGGCCCGGGAACGTAAAGCGGAACTGGTTATTGGTTGCATTCTCCAGCACAATCCAGTTTTCACGGGTTTCCACTTTTGTATCAACCGCATGGTACAGAATTTCTTCTTCTTCCAGCAACTGGCACAACATGCTGCCATTATTACCTCCGGCCGGAAAGAGAGCAACTGTAGCAGCATCTAACTTTTTCAGCGCCTTGCTTACATTAATACCACCGCCACCGGGCTCGTTCACCACCTCGGTACAACGGAGTTTGCTTTCCGGTTTCAGCTTTTCTGCTGTGGAACTTTTATCAATACAGGGATTGAGTGTAACAGTGAGAATCATATGAATCAATTATAAGAGTGATTGCTGAGTTGCTCTAACACCAGCTCCACCCGTCTTTTTAGTGTTTCGTAATCAGTATATCCTTTCGCCAGCAGGTGAAACTTACTGTCGGACTCCTGCAGCAGTACCTGGGGAAAACCGGTTACCTGCAGTTGTTTGCACAATTGAAATTCGTAGTACGCCTTTTCTTTGTATTCCCCGCTGCTGAGCTTGGCATAAAAATCATCCGGATCTAAAGAATATTTTTCCAGCAAGTGGCGGTAGGCTTCTTTATCGGTAAGATCCCGTCCCTCGTAATGCAAAGCAAACTGAAGATCGGATGCAAAATCGGCCTGCCGTTCAGGATGCAGTTCTTTAAAAATACACATCGCAATAGCAGGCATTTCAGAAGAGGGAAACCAATCACTTTGCTCCGGGTTGTTGATATGCCATAAATAATCGGCGCCAAACTGAATACCTGTATACTCTTCCACCGTTTTATATGCATCTTTAATATAACCTGCTGTGGCACTGATGTGCACCGGCGTTTCAGGCAACACCATACCACCACTTAAAACTTCGGTATGTAACCGGGATTTGTATTCTTCCGCAATTCGTTTGATGACAGGGCTAAAGCCATAACACCAGCCGCAGTAAGCATCATAACAATAAATCAATACTGATTGCATGGGCGCAAAGGTAATTGTTACAAGGCGGAAAGGTGTTTCTTGTACAACTGAATATAATCAGTCTTTTGCCTGAGTTTGTACTGCATGATGTAGCGGGGATGTGGCAATGGAACCAGTTCCCGGAAAAACCCATGTTGTTGATTCAGGTGCTGAAGAAACCGAAAATTATCCCCTTCACCAATGCAAAAACAACGATCCCGCTGCAGTCCCCAGTCCAGCTGTGTACGGATACATGCAATTGCAAAGGGTTCAATGCGACGCAGCAATACCGGATCGTCATAATAGTTCAGGTTTTTCCCATTTTTCACAAACCCAAGCGGACTCACCGCTGAAATGTAAAACCGGCTGTAGAATTTATCCGGACCGCCGAGTTCGGCAATCATGTCATAGATGAAGCGGGCCGACAATTCTTCTTGTTGCTTCCAGGGATTATCAATGCCGCAGGATTGTTTCAACTGAACCGGATCAGTAAACGGAATGCCGGTGATGCCGCCGCCCAACCGGCCTGGATTGATGCCGAGTAAGAGGTAACGGGAATTATCATCAGAAAAATACCGGCGATAAAAACTGGTGCAGGCCTGCTGTACGTCGGCATCGGCATAGGGTTGTAATACCTGTACCCCCCTTGGCACTTTTACCGTGAAGGGCAGATGAAACAAAAAGTCAAGTATTTGCTGTGCCAGCATTCAGGATTCAACATTTAAAATTACGCATGCAACATTCAGCCTCCAGCCTTAATGCGCCTCCAGCCAGTTGACCCCGGTTCCTGCTTCTGCAATCACCGGTACGCTGTTAGGAAGTGTCATGGCAGATTGCATACATTCAATCACCAATGCTTTCATTTCCTCTGCCTCTTCTTTAACGACATCAAACACCAGTTCATCATGTACCTGCAAAATCATTTTACTTTTCAGTTTGCTTTGCTGCAAAGCTTCATGAGTTTTGATCATCGCCAGTTTAATCATGTCTGCAGCTGTACCCTGGATGGGTGAATTAATTGCATTTCGTTCAGCAAAGCCCCGAACGGTGAAATTGGATGAGTTGATATCACGGAGCCAGCGTTTGCGTCCCATGATGGTTTGCACATAGCCATGCTCCCGTGCAAAATTCACGGTATCATCCATGTACTTCTGAATGCCGGCAAACTCCTGTTTGTAGTTGTCAATAATTTCTTTGGCTTCGGTACGGCTGATGCCCAGGTTGTCGGCCAGTCCAAATGCACCCTGCCCGTAGATGATGCCGAAATTAACGCTCTTGGCTTTGTAGCGCATTTCCTTGGTAACATCTTTCTCTTCCACCTTATACACTTTGGCAGCGGTGGCTGTATGAATGTCTTTGTTCTGAATAAACGCTTCGCACATGGCGGGGTCGCCGCTGATGGCTGCTACAATGCGGAGCTCAATCTGCGAATAATCGGCGCTCAGCAGCAAATGATTTTCATCCCGTGGAACAAAGGCTTTTCGAATTTCCCTTCCCCGTTCCGTACGTACCGGAATGTTCTGCAGGTTAGGATTGTTACTGGCCAGCCGGCCGGTGACCGCAACCGCCTGTCCGTACGTGGTGTGCACCCGCCCGGTTTTTCTGTTGATCAATAACGGTAACGCATCAACGTAAGTTGATTTCAGTTTTGTCAGCTCCCGGAACGCCAGAATATCCTCTACAATGGAACTGGTATGCGCCAGCTTCAGTAACACATCTTCACCCGTGGCGTACTGTCCCGTCTTGGTTTTCTTTGCTTTGGGATCCAGCTTCAGGTGATCAAACAACACTTCACCCAACTGCTTGGGAGAGGCCAGGTTGAACTTCAACCCCGAAGCCTGGTACACCCGTTCTTCGGCTTCTTTGGCATCTTTTTCGAGTTGTTTTGAATACTCATTCAGAAAATCCACATCCACCCTGATCCCTTCAAACTCCATATCCGTAAGCACCTTCACCAGTGGATTCTCTACTTCGTAAAACACCCGCTCCACTTCTTTTTCTTTCAATTGGGGAAACAAAGCGTGCTTCAGTTGCAGCGTGATATCCGCATCTTCGGCAGCATATTCTTTAATTTTTTCCAGTTCCACCTCCCGCATAGTGCCCTGGTTTTTTCCTTTCTTTCCAATGAGCTCTTCAATAGACACCGGTTCATAACCAAGGAACTGTGCACTCAGCTGATCCATGCTACGTTTACCATCGGGCTCCACAACATAGTGCGCCAGCATCGTGTCAAATAAAGTTCCCTTGAGCTCCACGCCATACCACTTTAACACCAGCAGATCGTATTTGATGTTTTGTCCGATCCATGTTTTCTGTTGATCATTGAAGAGGGGTGTAAATTCTGTAAGAATCCTGCGGGTGATTGTTTGATCCGCCGGACAGGGAACATAATATCCCTTGTGTGGCTCCACAGAAAAACTCAAGCCTACCAGTTCGCAATTGTTTGCATCCAGGCCGGTGGTTTCGGTATCGAAACAAATTTCGGCAGCATTCATCAACCGGTTGATGAGTGAGGCCCGTTCTTCTTCTGTTGTAACCGCTACATATTCATGCGCCGTGTTGTTGATATTCTTTGAAGCAGCGATGGTTGTAACATCCTCCGTTTGTGCAAGATCAGCCAGAGCGTCTGTTCCTTCTTCTGCTGTTGCTCTTTCTGCCGGGGGCGTTCCTTTTGTGGCACGACGAGGTTCACCTGCTTTCGATGGAACCACGTTGCCAAACAAATCCCGCTGCACACCTTCGGGAGCAGCGGTAAATACGTTAAAGTCCTCACCAAGAAGCCGTTTCCCCAGCGTTTTAAACTCCAGCTCGGCAAACACTTCTTTGAGTTGCTCTTTGTTCCATTCTTTCAGCCGGAAATCTTCTTCATGAAACTCCACCGGTACATTGATAATGATGGTAGCCAGCTTTTTACTCAGGATCGCCAATTCCTTACCGTTGCGAACCTTCTCGCCCATGGCGCCTTTGATGGCATCGGCATTGGCCAGTACATTTTCCAGTGTTCCGTATTCGGCCAGAAGTTTGGCGGCTGTTTTTTCACCTACGCCAGGAATGCCCGGAATATTATCCACGGCATCGCCCATCATACCCAGTATATCAATAACCTGGCTTACCTCTTTAATGTTCCATTTGGCGCATACTTCTGCCGGGCCCATGATTTCCACGTCACCACCCTGGTAGCCGGGTTTGTAAATTTTCACCTTTTCATCCACCAGCTGACCATAATCTTTATCGGGTGTAACCATGTACACTTCATAGCCGGCCTGTGCAGCCTGTTTGCTGAGCGTACCAATAATATCATCGGCTTCAAATCCATCCAGCTCAACTACCGGAATATTAAATCCACGGATGATGGCTTTAATATCAGGAACGGCAGCCAGTAAATCTTCCGGTGCTTCCTGCCGGTTGGCTTTATAATCTGCAAAATCAGTGTGTCGTTCTGTTGGGGCATGTGTATCAAAGCACACGGCCATATGCGTGGGCTTCTGATTGTTTATGAGATCAATCAGCGTATTGGTAAAACCAAACTGTGCATTGGTGTTTCTGCCTTTGGAAGTGATACGGGGATTACGGATGAGTGCATAGTAGGCACGGAATACCAACGCCATTGCATCGAGCAGAAATAATTTCTTTTCAGCCATGGCGCTAAGGTAAGTTCCTCATCCTCCTTTCCCAAGAGGATGGTTCAGTTTTTTACAAACAAGTATTGGAGGCAGTAGAAACTGCCTCCTCAAAACTTACATTATGAGAAAATACGTTACCGGCACAACAATAAAATAGGGTACGGACTTGCCGGTACGTCTGGAATTACAATATGGTGTAACAGCTTATTTGCCGCTTACCTCAGCCAGTTCTGTTTCAGAAGGCTTGGGCGCTACAGGCTGTGCAGCAGTTTGTTCTTTAATGGCTGCGTTTTTGCCGGAAGCAATACGTGCCAGGAAAGAATCTTCCTTGTAAAAAATGTTCAGGTAAATAGCAAACAGGAAAAATACGAACGAGAAGAAACGCAATGGTTTTTTCATGACGCTTGGATTTAGTTTTTCGGATAAATATTGGACATGTCAAATATAAAAACAGTTTTTGAATTACAAAACAGAAAAATTCAATTCTGAAAAAATCGGGTGATAGTACTTTGAGGGGGGCTGGTAATTTTACGGAAGCAGAAATACCGGCCCCACAGACTTCAAGAAGAAAGAAACGTCTTGCAACTCCGCATCCGGCAACAGATTGCGTTTTAAAGTGAGCAGAAGAAGAGCTGAATGGTCAGATGCTACAATACCCCTTCCTTTATTTCTTCCCACAAATCACGGTAGCATTGTGCAGCATAACTACTACGTGCATATTCTTCAAGAGGAGCTTTATAAACTCCCATTTTTTCTACATCGCTCAGGTAAGGAATATAGTTTTCAAAGAAGCGTTTATCACGGTACAATTCTTCCATTACTTCATTATGCATGTTTCTACGTAAATCCACCATCGTGAAAAAGCAGGTCATCTTTTTTACATCTATGTCTTTCTCTTTAAAAAACTCTTTGACCATCTGATACGTGCGGACTGATAGTGTAGTGGGGATCACCGGCATCAGTACCACATCGGCTGCATGGAAGATGTTTTCAGCCAGTGAAGACAATCCGGGCGGACAGTCAATAAACACGAAATCATATTCGTTTTTCAGTTGTTTCAGTACGGTAGACAATCGTTTTTTCGATTGCTTCATTTCTTCCACCATTACGTCCAGTGCCTTGGCGGTGATATCCGCCGGAATGATATCCAGGTTTTCGTATTCCGTTCCCATAATGGAACCGGCCAGTTCTGCATCCTTACCCACCAGGTCACGGATGGCCACCTTCTGCCGGGGTTTTACGTTATAGTAGAAAGAAGTTGCTCCCTGGGGATCAATATCCCACAGCAGGGTTTTATATCCTTCCAGGGCCGCCAGGTAGGCGAAATTGACACAGCTGGCGGTTTTCCCCACGCCCCCCTTTAAGTTAAAAAGTGCAAACGTAACCATATGGCAAAATTTTATTCCTCAAGATAAGAAAAGTGGAGTATTGAAAAATGAAGCGGAAACGTTATCTTTAGGGAACGGACGCTTGCCGTGATTTTCGCTTTACATTTCAAACCGGAAATCTTTTAACCCTTTAATCTTACTAAAATGATTAAGAAATTAGATGGCGAACGCTGGAAAGAAGCCAAATTTCCCAAATCCCTCAAAAAGAGGTATGCGATCAGTAACAAAGGCCGGTTGGCCAGCTATACTGATGATGTTCTGAAAGATGGAAACCTGCTGAAGGGCAGCCTCCAGGAAGGCTACAAAATCATGCGTTACAATGTGTACACCCCCAAAGGGAAACGCTATGAATTTGTTTTCTTTCATACGTTGGTAGCACAGTACTTCTGCAAACAGAAATCGCCCAAACACAACAAGGTTATTTTCAAGGATTTTAACCGCAAAAACCTGAGTGCCGAAAATCTAAAATGGGTGACTGTGGAAGAGCAGTATGCTCACAGCATTCAAAGTCCTGCCTACATCAAAGCCAGCAAACGGCTGCGCCAACCCGTACAGGGACCCCAACTGGACGTTGAAAAAGTAAAGAAAATCAAACTGGCGCTGGCGAAAGGTAAAACACTGAAAGAGTTAGCCGCCAAATATAAAGTGAGCGACATGCAGATTCACCGGATTAAAACCGGCGAAAACTGGAGTCATGTGAAGGCGTAGGCTTTCTGCACTAAATCTTGATAGCCGGCATTTGCGTGCCGGCTTTTTATTGCTTCATCCCTTCCAGCTCCTTCTGCATCCGGAACATTTCATCCCGCAGGCGGGCTGCCTCCATAAAGTCGAGATCCCGGGCCGCTTTCTCCATTGCCTTTTTGGTTTTGGCAATGGCTTTCTCCATTTGAGGAATGGTTTGATAGGCTTCCTGCTCTTCTGCCGCTACCTGCACCAATTCCCCATCAGGCGCTAACGCATAAGGCTTGGAGCTGTCGAAGCCTTTAATATCCAGCACCGAAGTTTGTTTCATCACCTGCTCGACCGACTTGATGACTGTTCTGGGTGTTACACCATGTTCTATATTGTAGGCAATCTGCTTTTCTCTGCGCCGGTTGGTTTCCTCTATGGTGCGGCGCATGCTTTCTGTTATTTTATCGGCATAGAAAATCACCAGGCCGTCTACATTGCGGGCAGCACGGCCGGCTGTTTGGGTGAGACTTTTTTCGTTCCGCAGAAACCCTTCTTTATCAGCATCAAGGATAGCCACCAGGCTCACTTCAGGCAGGTCAAGCCCTTCCCGTAGCAGGTTTACCCCCACCAGTACATCAATTTCACCCAGTCGCAACTGCCGCAAAATTTCCACCCGGTCGAGTGTATGCACTTCGCTGTGAATGTATTTGGATTTGATGTTGATGCGCTGCAGGTATTTGTCCATTTCCTCTGCCATGCGCTTGGTGAGGGTGGTTACCAGCACCCGGTCGCCCTTCTGCACCCTTCTGTCAATTTCATCCAGCAGGTCATCAATTTGGTTAACACTGGGCCGTACTTCAATGGGCGGGTCGAGCAGTCCGGTAGGCCGCACCACCTGTTCCACCACCACTCCGCCTGTCTTCTCCAGTTCATAATCATCAGGTGTGGCGCTCACAAATAGCACCTGGTTCATCATGCTTTCGAACTCATGAAAGTTGAGCGGACGATTATCCAGCGCACTGGGCAGGCGGAAACCATAATCCACCAGCACCATTTTTCTGCTGCGATCGCCACCGTACATACCACTAACCTGGGGAATCGTCTGGTGACTTTCGTCAATGATCATGAGAAAATCCTTGGGAAAATAATCGAGCAGGCAGAAGGGTCTTGTACCCGGCTGCCGGCGGTCGAAAAAGCGGGAATAGTTTTCAATACCGTTGCAATAGCCCAGTTCCCGGATCATCTCCAGGTCATAATTCACCCGTTCGGTGATGCGCTGGGCTTCAATATATTTTCCAACACTCTTAAAATACTCTGCCTGTGCCGCCCCTTCATCCTGTATTTCATAAATGATCTGCTGCATCATATTCTTGGGCGCCAGGTAGAGGTTGGCCGGAAAGATGGCAGCATTATCCACCTTCCCAATCCGTTTACCGGACTTGATGTCAATCGTTTCCATCTCCTCAATTTCATCGCCAAAAAAGGTGATGCGGTATCCAAAGTCCACATAAGGAAGATTTATATCCACCGTATCGCCCTTTACCCGGAAATTACCCCGGTTAAAATCGCCCTGGGTTCGGGAATACAGGCTGTTGACCAGTGCATGCAGAAAGCCCTGTCGGGAGATCACCTGCCCGGTATGAATGCGGATGATGCCGTTTTCAAATTCTGTGGGATTGCCCATACCGTAAATACAGCTCACACTGGCCACAACGATGATGTCTCTTCGTCCGCTGAGCAGTTCCGATGTTGCCTGGAGCCGCAGTTTGTCCAGTTCCTCATTGATGTTGAGATCTTTTTCAATGTAGGTATCGCTGACGGGCAGATAGGCTTCGGGCTGATAGTAATCGTAATAGCTCACGAAATAACCGACCGCATTCTCCGGGAAAAACTGTTTGAATTCGCCATACAGTTGTGCCACGAGGGTTTTGTTGTGTGTGAGCACAAGGGTGGGCCGCTGTACATTTTGAATGACATTGGCCATGGTGAAGGTTTTGCCGCTGCCGGTTACCCCCAGGAGGGTCTGGTACTTTTCACCGTGCAGAATTCCCTCCGTCAGCTGGCGGATGGCCTCCGGCTGATCGCCGGCTGGCTCGTAAGGGGAATGGAGTTGGAACGGCATGAAAAATGAAACTACAAAATTAGAGGCAGGCACGCTAAAAAACATACCGGTTAACCGCTTTTTGCCTGCTAAACCATATACAGCAACCCATATATTTCAGGAACCGTCAAGCATAAAACGTCAGCCTGGGGTATGCTCGACGTACCACTGCAACACCCCTTGCAGCACAATCAGACAGAGATGCTCCGCAAGCAAAAGAAACCCGCAGCAAAAAAATGTTCAAGAGGCTGTCTTGCAAGATCGGGACAGCCTTTTTTTATTCCGGCACCTGAAGAAGAAGGTTATCGTTTCAGAAATTCAATACAGGCCTCATTTTTGGAGTTACAACAAGTATTTGTCCGGGCTCCTCTTTCGCTGCCGCTTCACAAAACAGTTGCTTTTCTTTCGCTGAAACAACCAGCAGATAAGAGACCATTTACGCTGCCTGTATCCCTAGTTTTAGGGATTGTGAGGTATGGGCAAATCTCTAATTTGCCTCTAGTACATCCCAACTACAGGGGAAAACCAATTTCAAAACATGCAACTGTTGGATGGAGTATCAGAAAGCATCGTTGCAGGTCATTGGTGTGTTTAAAACACCCCTCTCACAGATGTTGCCGATATCTATCAACTTGATTTTTAAAATTTAAACAGAATATGATGAAGCAACTTTTACCGTTTCCTTTACTGTTATTGATGATGATCCCTTTCGGTACGGCCTTATCACAAGGGAGTCTTTCCCACGCCTGGAGCAAAAACCTTTCTAATACTGCTATTGCAGGAGGACAGGTAGAGGGAAGAACAATTACGACAGATGCAGCAGGTAATATCTACGTGGCCGGAAATTTCCGGGACCGAAATGATTTTGATCCCGGCCCCGGTTATCAGCAACTTGCCACGAATGGTAATGAAGATATTTACTTTGCCAAATATACCCCCAGTGGCACGTTGGTCTTTGCCCGTTCATTTGGGAGCGTGAATACAGAGTTAGCTTATGCCATCGCACTTGATGCAGCAGGTAACATTTACCTTGCCGGTACTTTTGGCGGATTTTGTGATTTTGATCCCGGTCCGGGAATTACTTCTATCAATACAGTAAGCGGGCAAGATATATTTTTTGCGAAATATTCGCCTGAAGGAAATTTCATTTTTGCACGTCGCATGGGTGGAACGAACGTTGAGCGTGCCTATGACATGGCGGTGGATCCTGTTTCAGGTAGCATCTACGTTGCAGGTGAGTTTGCCGGCTCTGTTGACTTTGATCCCGGCCCCGCAACAGCTACACTTATTGCCAGTGGTGTTGATGGTTTTTTTGCCCGCTATGATCCGAACGGTAATTATCTCTACGCAAGGCGTATTGGTGGCACCGCCGCTGATCAGGCATTATCAATCAAACTCGATGCGTCGGGCAACATTTGGGTGGCCGGCTTTTTTAATGGTACAGCCAGTATGAGCACAAGCCCTGCTGTTAGCCTCACTTCTGTTGGAGGTGCAGATGGATTTCTTGCTAAATACGATATCAACGGTAACCATCTTTTTTCCATGAGAATGGGAGGAACGTCTACTGATATAGCGAATGCACTTTCAATTGATGCCACAGGCAATGTGTATGTGACAGGTGAGTTTCGAAACGTGGCAGATTTTGGGCCGGATCCTGCTAATCACAGCCTCACTTCAGCAGGTAATGCAGATGTGTTTGTTGCGAAATATTCTCCCGCCGGTGTATATCAATATGCCCGTTCTGTGGGTGGAACGGATGCCGACAGGGGCTATAGTTTAGCTATTAGCGGAACAGAGGTTATTGTTTGTGGCGGATTCAGCGGCACTGCCGACTTTCAGCCGGGTACCGGGGTCACCAATCTAGTATCAGCCGGCAGCAATGATGGCTTTGTAGCACGTTACACCGATGCGGGCACGTTGGTCTATGCCCACCGGATGGGATCCACAGCCGCTGACGAACATCGTGCCGTTGCTGCTACAGGAACAGGCATTGCCTACGTTACAGGTTTTTTTTGGGGGTCGGTTGATTTTGATCCGGGTCCGGGAACTACCGTGCTCATAGCACCGTCGACTTCCTCATCAAATTTCAATTCCTTTTTTGCAGGCTACAACGCTACCGGCAACTTTACCACTGCCGGTCTACTGGGCGGAGTGGCAGGCGCCAATGCAGGAAGTTTTGCTGAATTACCCAGGCGTATTCGAACTGATGCTGCTGGCAATGTCTATCTCTGCGGAATTTTCCAGGGAGAAGTGGATTTTGACCCCGGCCCCGGTACCAGTCTGCTCACCAGTAACGGCGGTAACGATGTCTTCTTTGCGAAGTACAACTCCGCAGGTGGATTACTCTTTGTAAAAAGCATCGGCACAACAACCAATGAAGATGTGACGGATCTGCAGGTGGATGCTTCGGGTAATATCCATTTGGTTGGTTATTTCAGAGGAACGGTGGATTTTGACCCGGGTGCCGGCACTGCCAATCTTATCAGTGCAGGATTGGATGATCTCTTTTTTGCAAAATATGATGCCAACGGCAATCTCGTATTTGCCAGGGGAACAGGCGCTGCAGGCGATGACCGTTGCCACGGACTGGCATTGGATGCAACAGGCAATATTTATATATCCGGATTTTTCAAAGAAACAGTTGATTTTGACCCGGGAGCAGGTACCACGTCCTTAACAGCATCCGGTTCCTCTGATATTTTCTTTGCAAAATACACAGCCTCTGGAAATCTGCAGTTTGCAAAAAACATAGGAAGTACCTATAGTGGCAGTGTAAATGAAGTGGCCTATGGAATTACTGTGGATGCTTCAGAAAATATTTTCATTACCGGAGGTTTTCTTGGAACGGCCGACTTTGACCCGGGAGCCGGTACAGCAACGCTTACGGCTGCCGGCACTACGAGTGAAGACATTTTTCTGGCCAAATATAATTCCAATGGGAACTATCTATTTGCCGTAATTGAGGGAAATACTTTCTCTGATATCGGCTACCGAATATTAGTAGATGGCAGTGGAAATATCTTCGTGTGCGGTTTGAGAACTTCAGCTACGTTGAACAGTCCGAATATTTATCTGCGGAAGTTTACTGCTGCCGGTGATGGATCAGCAGGTATTTTTGTAGGTGGTACTGGTTTTGATGCTGCTTATGATATGGCGCTTGATGCCGCGGGTAATGTCCTGATCACAGGTGAAATGACAGGTACAGCTGACTTTTCCGAGAACATTCAACCCTATGTTATCAACAGCTCTACGAATACCAAGGATGCATTTGTAGCCAAGTATTCAAATAGCGTAAAGTTAGAATTTGCGTACAGTGTGGGCGGAGGTAATACCGATATTGGATATGGAATTGCAACAGGGCCAGGCGGAGAATTTTACCTCTGTGGTATTATTAGTGCCCCTGTTTCGGTGGATTTACATTACGGAACAAACGAATTACAACCTTCCAACAGTTCGGATGCCTTTTTCAGCAAATACACCAACTGCGTACCACAGGTGCCTGTTTCTTTCCGTGATGGTTCAGCAATTGTTAAAGGAGCATCACGCATTGTTTCCAATGACTGTGGGCTTCTGGCAACGGTACAACCTACTTCTCTTACAGGTATTGCAACAGGTAAAGTGTGGATAGAAAATTCAGTTCCTCTTTCAAATGGCAGACCCTATGTGGCCCGACACTATGAAATTACTCCAACTACGGAAACAACCTCGGCTACTTATACCGTAACGTTGTATTTCACACAGGCAGAATTTAATGCATTCAACAATCATCCTGGCAGTGTACTGAAACTCCCTACTAACCCCGATGATCTTACGGGTGTAAGCAATGTCCGTATCGGACGCTTTGAGGGCAGTTCTTCTAACGGCACAGGATTGCCGGAAACTTATACCGGAGCTGCAAGTGTGATTGATCCCTCCTTAAGATGGATCGCCGGTTCTAATCTATGGGAAGTGATCTTCTCCACTACAGGAAGAGGTGGCTTCATTGTGCAAACCACAACCGACATCATCACTTCCTTGCGGAACGAGCCTGCAACGACTATTCCCGGTGTACGGATCTACCCCAACCCGGTGCAAAGAAATCTGCAGGTGCAGCTACCTGTTGCTGTTGCCGGACGCAGAATACAATTACGTTTGATGGATCTACAGGGTAGGGTACTTAAAACATGGCAGCCTGCAGGAGCCACTCTTCTCTCACTGCCTGTAGGAGAACTTCCTTCTGGCACCTATTTGCTGGAACTGCACGACGGACAACGGCAGCGGCAGGTAACGAAAATTCTGAAACAGTAGCCTGAAAAAAATAGCCCCGGTTGTATAACCGGGGCTATTTTTAATATCCATGAAAATCAGCTGTACATCTCCGCCTGCAGCTGATGTACCCGCTCATCTTCCAGGTACTCGTCAAAAGTTGTCAAGCGGTCAATGATGCCCTTTGGGGTCAATTCAATAATACGGTTGGCAGTAGTGTGTAAAAACGTATGGTCATGTGAAGTAAGCAAAACAACTCCTTTGTATTCAATACACTGTTCGTTAAAACTCTGGATGCTTTCCAAATCCAAATGGTTTGTTGGCTGATCCAAAATAATACAGTTGGGATTCTGCATCATCATCTTACTCACCATGCATCGCACTTTTTCACCACCGCTCAGCACGTTTGTTTTTTTCATGATGTCATCACCGCTGAACAACATCTTTCCTAAAAAGCCACGGAGGAATGGCTCATCTGCATCCTTCACATGATCGGGCACATACTGACGCAACCATTCCAGCAAATTCATTCCGCCTGTAAAAAAGTTGTTATGCTCTACCGGCAAATAAGCTTTGGTAACCGTTGTTCCCCATTCATAACTTCCCTGGTCAGCGACTTCTTCAGCATTGATAATGTCAAAGAAATGCGTTACGGCTAAAGGATCTTTACTTACAAAAGCAATCTTATCTCCTTTGTTCACCGTAAATGAAACCTTATCAAACAGCACACGGCCATCCACTGTTTTCTTCAATTTTTCAACGTTGAGGATTTGGTTACCCACTTCACGCAGCGGTTGAAAAATAATGCCGGGATATTTTCTGTTGCTGGGTTCAATTTCTTCAATGGTTAATTTCTCCAATGCTTTTTTACGGGCTGTTGCCTGACGAGATTTCGATGCATTGGCGCTGAAGCGTGCAATAAAGTCGATCAATGCCTGGCGCTTGTCTTCTGTTTTCTTATTCTTGTCACTCAGTTGACGTGCCATTAACTGGCTGCTTTCATACCAGAAAGAGTAGTTACCCGTAAATACTTTGATTTTGGAACGGTCCACATCCGCCACATGGGTACAAACAGAATCCAGGAAGTGGCGATCGTGGCTTACTACGAGTACAATATTTTCATAGTCAGCTAAAAAGTTTTCCAGCCAGCCGATGGTTTCAATGTCCAAACCGTTGGTAGGTTCATCCAGCAACAGAATATCAGGATTACCAAACAAGGCCTGGGCCAGCAACACACGTACTTTTAAATTACTGGGAATATCCTTCATTAAACTCTGCAGGTATTCATCTTTAATGCCAAGGCCATGCAAAAAACTGGCTGCATCACTTTCGGCTGTATAGCCTCCCATTTCACCAAAATCATGTTCCAGTTCGCCGGCACGGATGTAATCGGCCTCGGTGGCATCAGGATCCGCATAAATGGCATCTTTGGCATGCATCACCTCCCACATTTTTTTGTGGCCCATGAGTACCGTGTTCAAAACCGTATGCTCATCAAACTCAAACTGGTTTTGTTTTAACACAGCCATGCGTTCGCCGGGGGTAATTTCCACCGTTCCTTTGTTGGGTTCAATTTCGCCGCTCAGGATTTTGAGGAAGGTACTTTTCCCGGCACCATTGGCCCCAATAACACCATAACAATTTCCTTTGGAGAAGTTGATATTCACTTCATCAAACAATACCCGCTTTCCGTAAGCGAGGGTTATATTTCTTGCACTTAACATCGTCGTTGTTTTGGGTGTCAGGACGTCGCAGACGTCAGACACCTTTTTAAATTTTTTCTCACAGATGACACTGATTATACAGTTCATCCGTACTCATCCGTAGCTTCTTTGAGAGCCTCGGTGTCAATACGCCTCAGACGTCAGACACCTGTTTACAGTTTTGCTCACAGTTGACACAGGTTGCACAGAACCAGGTAAGATGTCTGACGCCTCAGGGCGTCCTGACATCTGTTGTAAAAGCCCGCAAAGGTAATAAGATACAGACAGAGTTGTACTGCAAAAAAGGGGTTACCGTAAAGAAGCAGAATTATTTTCTCAACTTCAGTATGTATTTCACCATCGCTTCGGCATCTTCCTGACTGAGCTGGGGGTGGGCGGTCATGGGTACCTCGCCCCAAACACCTGTACCGCCTTTCAATATTTTTTGCGACAGCATGGCAATATTCGCCTCCGTGGGTTCGTATTTGGCGGCAATATCCCGGTAAGCCGGACCAATGTTCTTTTCTTCCACCATATGGCAGGTGAGACAATCGTTTTTGGCCACCAGCTCCAGTCCTTTTTCATACACTTCGTCACGGGCAGGCTCCACCACCGCAGGTTGCTCCGGTTGCTTTTCACCACCGCAGGCAATCAGGAACAAAGAAATACCGGCAGCAAAGAGGATTGATTTCATAAAAAACAATTGAACTGCAAAAATACCAAAGCAAATGGCAGATTGTGTGACGCATCGTACTGTTTTTAGGCTTTCATAAAGAATTGTCAATCTGTCACAATCGCTCCGGCTGGTATTTTTTTTGATGGTTGCGCCTCAAAAATCATTTGTTTATGCAAACCGGAAGCATTCGTGTTCAAACGGAAAACATTTTCCCTATCATCAAAAAATTTCTGTACAGCGATCATGAAATATTTCTGCGGGAACTGGTGAGTAACGCTGTGGATGCCACGCAGAAACTGAAAACCCTTTCGTCCATTGGCGAAGTGAAAGGCGAACTGGGTGAGCTGAAAGTGGAGGTGAAGCTGGATAAAGAAGCCAAAACCATCACCATTTCCGATAACGGTGTGGGCATGACCAGCGAAGAAGTGGAGAAATACATCAACCAGGTAGCCTTCAGCGGCGCCGAAGAATTTGTGCAGAAGTACAAAGGCCAGAACGAAAATGCCATCATCGGAAAATTCGGACTTGGCTTCTACTCTGCGTTTATGGTGAGCAGCAAAGTGGAAGTGTTCACCAAAAGTTTCAAAGAAGGCACTGCCGTTCGCTGGGAATGTGATGGCAGCCCCGAATACCAACTGGAAGAAACAACCCAACGCACCGAACGGGGAACTGATGTGGTGCTGCACGTAGATGAAGACAGCAACGAATTCCTCGAAGACGACCGGCTCAAAGGCATTCTCAAGCGTTTCTGCCGCTTCCTGCCAGTGGCCATTTACTTCGAAGGCGAGCAAATCAACAATACCCAACCGTTGTGGGTCAAAAAACCATCGGAACTCACTTCGCAGGACTACCAGGATTTCTACAAAGAACTCTATCCCTTCAGCGATGCTCCGTTGTTCTGGATTCACCTCAATGTGGATTATCCGTTCAACCTCACTGGTATTCTCTACTTCCCCAAAATCAAGCAGAGCTATGAAATACAAAAAGACAAAATTCAGCTTTACTGCAACCAGGTGTTTGTGACCGATGAAGTGAAGGACATTGTACCTGAGTTCCTGATGTTGCTGCATGGGGTAATTGACAGTCCGGATATTCCCCTTAACGTAAGCCGCAGTTACCTGCAGGGAGATCCCAATGTGAAGAAGATCAACAATCACATTACGAAAAAAGTGGCTGATAAACTCGACGAAATTTTCCGTAACGAGCGTAAGGAATTTGAAGAGAAATGGGAAAGCCTGAGCTTGTTTGTGAAGTATGGCATGATGACCGACGACAAGTTCCTCGAAAAGGCGAATAAGTTTCACATCCTGAAAGCAACGGGCGAAGACAAGTATTACACGCTGGAAGAATACCGTGCTGCTACCGAAGCCTTACAGAAAAACAAAGAAGGTAAACTTGTGCTGCTGTACGCTACTAACACAGTGGAACAAAACTCCTTCATCAAAGCAGCAGAAACAAAAGGATACAAAGTAGTGGAATTAAATACTATGGTTGATGCCGCCTTCATTAACCATATGGAAATGAAGTGGGAGAATGTAGTCTTCCGCCGGGTGGATGCTGATATTACCGATAACCTCATTGACAAACAGGAAGATTTAAAAAGTGTGCTGAGCGAAGAGGAAGTGAAGCAGATCAAAGAATGGTTCAACATCCAGCTCACCGATCTGCACCTGAATGTGGAAGTGAAAGGTCTGAGCGCCGATGCACCTCCCGTCATCGCCACACGCCCCGAAATGATGCGCCGTATGAAAGAAATGGCACACATGAGCGGACCGATGGGCAACTTCTACGCCCAGATGCCCGACGAAGTGGAACTCACCGTCAACGGTAACCACCAACTCTATCAGTCCATTCTCAAAGAACAGAATGAGCAGAAAGCCAAAGAAATGGTACACAACCTGGCCGACCTGGCCCTGTTATCGCAGGGGATGCTTAAAGGCAATCAACTCACGGAGTTTATCAACCGCAGCGTCGCACTGATGCAGGGAAACAACCGCAGCAATATTATTGTGGAAGCGTAAAGTAACTCTTGTAATAAAAAGAAATGGCAGCTTTTGAAGGGCCACCAAAAATGATGAGCAGGGTTTTGGAGTGAGCCGCACGTTATGGGATCATTTGTTTGGAACTATATTTGATGTAAAGAATGAACTGGAAGATAAAGGCAAAGTGAAAGAACTGATGTTTCAAAAGAAAAAAGCAGTATAAAGGAGAGAGCGCTGCTCTCTCCTTTATACTTTAAAAAACAAACCTCAATCCAAGTGATAACTGTGTAAGAATGTCAAAGTAATACACATCATTAACATTGTTACCAGCGGGACCAGTGCAATTTATTTCAACGCCAAGGTGCGACCTTTTTACTTTAAACAAATAACCGATACGGGCTGCAGGAACTATATTGTTCCGGTTTTCATTGAATTCCTCACTTGCTGAATACCTGTACTCTCTTATTAAATTCTGAAATGCAAGGCCCAGACCATAATACATCCCATGATCCGGGTTGCGGCCACCGTCTATTTGAAATAATGCAGCCGCTGTAACTGTGTTAAAAAAAAATTTGCTTTGTCCGGCAAATGCCAAAGTTTCTTTTCTCCGCACTGCAAAATAGTGCAGGTAGCTACTAACTGATAACCTTGATGTTACATAATAACTTGCCCCTGCCTGAAACGAGGGACCCGTCATATACAACTCAGCGTCTGTGGTTAAGTGGACGCCACCATAAAAATTGATTTTTTTCTGCGCATACAGAGTGTCAAAACTTAGCAGCAGCAACAGTAACAAAGGTGTCTTTACTAACATGCAAATGCTGTTTACAATTTCCTGATTTTAATATTTCTGTACCATACATGATTGCCGTGATCCTGCAAGGCAATACGACCGCTCTTGTAGGTGCCAAAATCCGGGAAATCTTTCCACTTGGTTGTCTTCAGCGCTTTTGTCCAGGCATCATCCCACATGGTGGTAGCCAATACTTTTTCTCCGTTGAGGTAAAATTCAAGTGCTCCATTTACGCATTTGATTTCAGCCAGGTTCCATTCCAGGGCCGGCTTCACTGTTTCGGGTACAGAGGTGACGATATCATACAGATCAGCTGCCCGGTGTTTGATGATTTTTGCATCGGGGTGGCACTTGTTATCCAGCACCTGCATTTCCGGTCCGGTCATCCATGGATATTTATACTTGGTGGTATCCTCATGCACATAGAACATAATGCCGCTATTGCCACAGGTATCAATCTTCCATTCCAGCTTCAGATGAAAGTTGTCGAACGCAGAATCAGTAACAATATCTCCGCCACCTTTAATTTGCCAGCCCTGTTTCTGCGATGCATCCAGGTGCAGGGCACCGTCTTCCACTTTCCAGGCAGCACCTACTGCAGCTCCGCCGTATGTATGCCAGCCTGCTGTGGTTTTGCCATCAAACAAAGAAATCCACCCTTCAGCTGCCTCGGCTTCACTCAGCAAAGGTGTTTCCTGTTTTGTTTGTGTCGTATCAGCAGCGGATTGTGATTCGCTTGCGGAGTTGTTGCACGCATTGACTGCAGCAAAAGCGGCCATGCAAAAAATTATCCGGAGCATAGTACTTGATTTTTGAATGAATGATTATTTGTTGCGCAGCATCAGAATGTATTTCACCATCTTTTCCGCATCTGCCTGGTTAACGGCGGCATTGGCCGGCATGGCCACATCGCCCCAAACACCAATGCCTCCTTTCACTACTTTGGTTGCCAGCATGGTGATGTTTTCAGGTGTGTTTTCATACTTGTTAGCCACATCACGATAAGCCGGACCCGTTAGTTTTTCGTCAATTTTGTGGCAGGAAAGACAAAGATTTTCTGGCTTGGCCACCAATGCCAGTCCTTCCTGGTAAACAGGATCATCGCTTACTGCTGGTGCTGCAGGAGTTTCTGTTTTTGCTGGGTCGACAGATGTAGCTGTTTTTTCGCTGGCTTCATCACCACAGGCGATGAAGATGAGTACAGCAACTGATGCAAGTACTGCCTTTTTCATTGTGTCGATTTTAAGATTGTGTAAAATTGATTAATCGAGTCCCAGGATTTTTCTGTTGCCTGCCACATCACTGGCGGCTCCGGCAAAATCATCAAAGGTTTTATCGGTTACCCTGATGATGTGATTGTTGATGAACGCAGCACCTTCCCTCGCCCCATCTTCCGGATGTTTGATGCAACATTCCCATTCCATTACCGCCCAGCCATCATACCCATACTGCGTCAACTTGCTGAAGATGGTTTTGAAGTCCACCTGTCCATCTCCAGGGCTGCGGTACCTGCCTGCCCTGTTGAGCCAACTTTGATAACCACCAAAAGTACCCTGCTTGCCCGTTGCATTGAATTCTGAGTCTTTTACATGAAATGCTTTGATGCGCTCATGGTAAAAATCAATGTACTGAAGATAATCCAATTGCTGCAATACAAAATGCGAAGGATCATACAACAAACAGGCACGAGGGTGATTGTTTACTTTTTCCAGGAACATTTCATAGGTAATGCCATCAAACAAATCCTCACCCGGGTGTATTTCATAACAAACATTCACACCACATTCATCAAAGTAGTTCAGGATGGGTAACCAGCGCCGGGCCAGCTCTTTGAAGCCCTCCTCCACCAAACCTTCCGGCCGTTGTGGCCATGGGTGAAAGGTGTGCCACAACAAAGCGCCACTAAAGGTTGCATGTGCTGTTATTCCCAAATTCTGCGATGCTTTGGCACCATACATCACCTGCTGCACGGCCCATTCCTGGCGGGCCTTTGGATTGTTTTTTACTTCCTCTGCTGCAAACACATCAAACATGGTGTCGTAAGCCGGGTGCACTGCCACCAACTGACCCTGCAGGTGTGTGCTCAACTCAGAAATTTCCAATCCATAGCTGTTGATGGTTCCTTTGAGTTCGTCAGCATAGGTTTTACTTTCAGCTGCCAGCTTCAGATCAATCAGTCTTTTTTCCCAGGTGGGAATTTGAATGGCTTTGAATCCGAGGGAAGCCGCCCACCTGCAAATTGATTCCAGGCTGTTGAAGGGTGGCCGATCGCCCATGAATTGGGCTAAGAATATGGCAGGTCCTTTGATTGTGTTCATGTTATTGCTCGCAAAGGCGCTACGGCGCCAAGGTTATATTATAAATTATTTACAATTCGTTTCACTCCGTCTTTCAAAAGATTTTCATTGAAGTTGATCAGCAACCCTAATTTCAGATTGGTGAGTTTCAAGTAAGTAAGCAATTGCTTGTGATGTACCGGCGCCAAAGACTCGATTGATTTTATTTCAACAATGACACATTCTTCAACAAGTAAATCTAGTCGAAAACCAAGATCAAGTTTTTCTCCCTCCCACATTACCGGAATTGGTATTTGTTTTCGTACCCGCAGCTGATGCTTTTTTACCAATTCACGCTCCAGTACTGCTTGATAAACCGACTCAAACAAGCCGGGACCTAATTCCCGATGAATCCTGAAAGAAGCATCCAGAATAATCTTTGATAGTGCATTTTCATCCATAGGCTTACCGTTGCGCCATTGCGTCGTTGCGTGAAATTACACCACAAACTCCTTCCACTTCACCTCACTCTTGCCGCTCTCAATCACATTCTCCACAAAGGCCATGCCCCGCACTCCTTCGTTGACACCCGGAAAATCCAACCACTCTGCTTTGGGCGACACACCCTCAATTTTGGCCTGTACGGTTAAAGCAAAATTGCGGTACAAATTGGCGAATGCTTCTACATAACCTTCCGGATGCCCGGCGGGTGTTCGGGTATTGTGTGCGGTAAAAGAACTGTTGTAGCCACCACCGGTTCTGTAGATCTCTGTTGGTTTATCCAGCCACTTCACCAGCAATGTGTTATTGTCTTCCTGCTTCCATTCAATGCCACCTTTTTCTCCGTACACCCTGATTTTTACATTGTTTTCCTCACCGGCTGCAATTTGTGTAGCCATCAGTACCCCTGTGGCGCCATTGTTGAATTGCAGAAAAGCGGCACCATCATCATCCAGCATTCTTCCTTCCACTACAATATTGATATTGGAACAAATACGTGTTACTTCCAAACCGGTTACATACTCTGCAAGGTTGAATGCGTGGGTACCAATATCGCCCATACTGCCCGCTTTACCGCTTTTTTCAGGATCGGTACGCCAGCTCGCTTGTGCCTGACCGGTACCTTCCAAAAAGGTACTGAGCCAGCCCTGCGGATACTCCACATACACTTTTCTGATGGTACCCAATACACCACTTTTGATCAACTGCTTCGCCTGCTTTACCATGGGATAACCGGTGTATGTATGACAAAGCAATAAGCTCAATCCCGTTTCTTCCACCCTGGCTTTGAGTTGCTTTGCCTGCTCCAGGTTGAAGGTGATGGGCTTTTCAATCACCACATGAAAACCCTTTTCCAATGCCATCATAGCCGGTTCAAAGTGTACAAAGTTGGGCGTTACGATACTTACAAAATCGATACGCTTCTCTGCAGGCATCGCTGCTTCTTTTTCCAGCATTACTTTATAGTCTGTATAAATTCGATCTTCATCAAGGAACAATGATCTGCCAGAATCCACGGCCACTTCGGGATTGTTGCTGAGGGCACCTGCCACCAGCTCAATCTGTCCATCCATATTCGTTGCCAAACGATGCACTGCACCAATAAATGCACCTTTCCCACCGCCAATCATGGCCATTCTGAGTTTTCTGTTCATAGTTGTCAAATTATTGCCAAATGTAAAAATGAAATGATACGGTTGCATTGATTTTCATCACACAAGCCTTATACTGCTTACATGTTCCATCCGCTTCTGTACTCCCGCTTCACAAACTGGTTGGCTTCATCAAAGTTGGTGATCTTCATGTTGGCAGCATCCCACAACAATGTCTTACGACCTGTAAACTTACCTTCCCCATTCTTCAGTTCCCAGCTACGCAGTGCCAGGTTGCCCATGAGAATGGATTCTGTAAGCGGACCTGCATAGTCAAACGAAGAACTCAGCTCCTGTTTTCCGTAACCAGCTATGCAGGCATTCACCCATTGAACGTAGTGACCTTCCGGCACCCGCTTGAGCGTGGGCTTTATGTTGAGGTTTTGCATGCGGCTCAAGGGCAGCAACCGTGGATTGGTGCCATAGGTGCCGCACATCATTTTTCCCTTGGTGCCTTCGATGAGTACACCGCCGCTGCCATCATCATCGCCCATGGGTTCATCCGGCAGGAGTTCATCGGGCCGGTCGGGACGAATGCCACCATCCATCCAATGCAATTCTATTTTGCCTTTGCCATTTTTTGAAGGAAAGCGTAAGGTGATGGAGGAAGCAAGCGGACAACTATCCGGATAGCTGCTGGGTGTCCACATCTGCTCATACACAGCTGCTGTGCTGCACTCCACTTCTGTAGGATATTTGAGCCCCACTGTTTTGAATGCGGGGTCAATCAAATGACATCCCATATCACCCAGTGCACCGGTACCAAAACTCCAGTAGCCACGCCAATTGAAGGGTACATAGCCTTCTTTAAAGTCTTCCCAGGGTGCCGGGCCCAGCCATAGATCCCAATCCAGCTCAGCCGGTACAGGTGCTGTTTTGCGGGGCTTGCCCATCCCTTGCGGCCACACCGGCCGGTTGGTCCAGACAAATATCTCTTTTGCCTCGCCAATAAGTCCGGCACGGTACCATTCCTGCATCTTCCGCACCCCTTCGCCACTGGCGCCCTGGTTGCCCATTTGGGTTACCACCTGGTAGCGTTTAGCCGCTTCCGTTAGCATACGTGCTTCGTATACTGAATGCGTAAGTGGTTTTTGAACGTATACATGTTTGCCCAACTGCATAGCAGCCATTGTGGCAACGAAATGCGTATGATCCGGTGTGGACACAGATACCGCATCAATGGTATTTTTTTCTTTCTCCAGCATTACCCTGAAGTCCTTGTAATATGGGGCATTGGGATAGCTCATACGGGATTGCTTTGCCTCCCGGTCATCCACATCGCATAACGCAACAATGTTTACAAGCGGACTTTTGGCAAACTCCAGCAGATCACTGGTGCCTTTTCCACCCACACCAATACCGGCAATGTTGAGTTTATCACTGGGCGCCACAAAGCCCCGCCCCAGTACATGCCGTGGCACAATAAAAAAACCAGCAGCTGCCAGTGAGGCATTGCGTATAAACTTTCTTCTGTTCTGTTGACTCATAAAGCTGTTTTTTTAAAGTATCAGGCATCAACTGAAATAATACGCTTTTGCTTCAGTAAACCCCTTGGTGCTCCATTCCTTTGATTAGATTGGTTGCCAATGTAACCAATATCTTTCAAGCTAATTACTGAGTCATAAAAACCCCGGCGCATAACATTTCGCATGAAGTTGAAGCGACTAAAATGAATGAGCTGTGCTACCGTAAAAGAAATATTCAAGGTAATCTGTTTTCAATATCCACATAAAACTCCCCATCAGCTGGCACTTGCATCAGCAGCACTGCATCTTCTATTAAAGTATAGTTCTTTTTGCAGATCAGCAAAACAATCTTTGTAACGGTACGTGTTAAAGTTAATTACTAATTCATCCCAGCGGAACGGCGGTTGCAATTTTTAATGAACGAACGGATGCCCTGCTTGTAACCCGGAAACGATTGAACCCCTCATTTGCTGAACGCCAGTATTTTGAATTGCTATTATTCCTAAATTTAGAAGCTACTAAACCAACCAATAAAATTTCGATTGCTATGGCCATGTCTACCCGGGTGCAACTGGCACTGATGATGTTTCTTAACTTCTTTGTATGGGGATTGTGGTTTGTCACCATGGGCACCTACCTCACCAAGGGTGCCATTGCAGCTTCTGATACGCAGGCCGGACTGGCCTATGGCACACAAGCGCTGGGTGCCATTATTGCACCATTTATAATGGGCCTGATTGCAGACAAATATTTTCCGGCGCAGAAGCTGCTGGGATTGATTCACCTGGCCGGCGCCGGCATCATGTATTTTATTTACAGCCAAACCAATTTTGATTCCTTTTATTCCCTGTTGCTGGTGTACATGATCATCTTTATGCCCACTCTGGCGCTGGTGAATGCAATTGCACTGAAGCAGATGCAACATCCGGAAAAAGAGTTTTCACTCATACGTGTGTGGGGCACCATTGGCTGGATTGCGGCTGGTATTTTAGTTGGTAAATTGTTGCAATTGGAGCAAAAGCAATTATTGCAAAACACATTCCTCATCACAGCCGTTGTATCAGCTGTGCTGGGCGTGTACAGTTTCTTTCTGCCCAATACTCCACCGCCAAAGGCTGGCTCTTCCACATCTGTTAGGGAGATTCTGGGCCTGGATGCACTGGCGTTGCTCAAAGACAAGAACTATCTGATCTTCTTTGTTTGCTCCATTCTCATCTGCATACCGCTGGCATTCTATTACCAGGAAACCAATAAATTTCTCAATGAACTGGCTGTACCCGAAGCTGCGTTTAAGATGAGCTGGGGACAAATGAGCGAAACCATCTTTTTGTTCCTGATGCCATTGTTCTTTACCCGGCTGGGTGTTAAAAAAATGCTGCTCATTGGTATGATTGCCTGGGTAATCCGCTATCTCTGTTTTGGTTTTGGTGATGCAGGCAGCGGTGTATGGCTCTTGTACACCGGCATTATTCTGCATGGTATTTGTTACGACTTCTTTTTTGTAACCGGACAGATTTATACAGATGAAAGAGCCGGTGAGCGTATCCGCTCCAGTGCACAAGGCATGATCACCCTTGCTACCTATGGTATTGGTATGCTGATAGGATTTTGGTTTGCCGGAATGATTGCAGAGAGCTACAAAACACCAACAGGACATGATTGGGAAAAAGTATGGATCGTACCCGCCGCTATTGCAGCCGGTATTACCCTTTTGTTTGTGCTGTTATTTAAAGATCCAAAGAAACTGAGAAAAGTATGAGTTCGCAATCACGCAGAAATGCTATTAAACAACTGGCTGCAGGATCGCTGGGGCTGGCAGGTGCAGGCGCACTCACTGCCTTTGCCTGTAACCCCGTTGCTGCAGGGCTGAAAGGAAACATCAATCATTCTGTCTGCCGCTGGACCTACGATTTTCTAAGCCTGGAAGAACTCTGCCGCCTGGTAAAAAGTACCGGCTTCAGCGCTATTGATTTGCTTACGCCCAAAGAATGGCCCACCGTACAGCAGCAGGGCATCACCTGCTCCATGTGCTATACTGCAGGCAAAGTATCGCTCACAGAAGGGTGGAACCGTACGGAGCATCATGCGTGGCTCATTAAAGACTACGTTGAGGCCATCCCGTTAGTAGCGGCTGCCGGCTATAAAAACATTATTTGCTTCAGTGGCAACCGCAATGGCATGGATGATGAAACCGGTTTGCGCAACTGCACAACAGGGCTCAAACAGGTGATGGCACTTGCAGAAAAGCACAATGTCATCATCCAGATGGAACTGTTCAACAGCAAAGTGGATCACAAGGATTATATGGCTGATAAAAGTGCCTGGGGGGTGGAACTATGTAAACGCATCGGCTCGCCCAACTTCAAACTGCTGTACGACATTTACCATATGCAGATCAATGAAGGTGATGTGATACGTACTATAAAAGACAACCATACCTATTTTGGCCATTACCATACGGCAGGTGTACCAGGCAGACATGAAATCAATGAAACCCAGGAACTGTATTATCCCGCCATCATGAAAGCAATTGTTGAAACCGGGTACAAAGGATATGTGGCACAGGAATTTATACCAACCGGGAAAACAAAGGAGGAAAAACAAGCGGCATTACAGCAGGCAATAGCTGTATGCGATGTATAACCATTTTAATCATTGTCAATTTAAAACCACAGCAAACACGTTGCTTTTAAAATCAAACTTGTCATATGCCGGAAAACAATCAATTTGATGCCATCGTTGTTGGCTCTGGAATCAGTGGAGGAATGGCCGCTAAGGAACTCACTGAAAAAGGATTAAAAGTGTTGCTGCTGGAACGTGGCAAGATGCTGGAGCACATCAAAGACTACAAAAACACCGCTAAAGAAATCTGGGATTTTCCGCACCGCAACGGTGTAACCCGGCAGATGAAAGAAGACTACCCGGTGTTGAAACGTGACTACCCGCTGCGGGAATCACTCATTGACAAAGACTGGGATGTATGGGCCAATGAAAAAGATAATCCATATATAGAAAAGAAACGGTTTGACTGGTACCGTGGCTATCACCTCGGCGGCCGTTCACTGTTGTGGGGGCGCCAGAGCTACCGGTTTAACAAATGGGATTTTGAAGCCAATGCCAAAGAAGGGATTGCAGTAGACTGGCCGGTGCGGTATGATGAAATTGCACCCTGGTACAGCTACGTTGAAAAATTTGCAGGTATCTCCGGCACCAGGGAAGGACTGGAAGTATTGCCCGATAGTGAGTTTTTGCCCGGTATGGAAATGAACTGTGTGGAGAAAGATGTAGCGGCTAAACTCAAAGCGCATTACAAGGGTAAGCGGCACATGTTCATTGGCCGCAGTTCCAACATCACCCAGCCCAAGCCTGAGCAAAACCGCATCAACTGTCAGTACCGCAACCGCTGCTGGTATGGTTGTCCGTTTGGAGCCTATTTCAGCACACAAAGCGCCACGTTGCCACTGGCCATGAAAACCGGCAATCTTACACTGGAAGTAAACAAGATTGTAAAAAATCTCATTTACGATAAAGATTCCAAGAGAGCTACCGGCGTTGAAGTGGTTGATGCCAACGATAACAAGACCTATCAATACAACGCCAAAATCATCTTCCTCTGTGCCTCTACATTCAACAGCACCTGGATTTTGATGAACAGTGCTACAGATATCTGGCCCGGTGGACTGGGCAGCAGCAGCAACGAGTTAGGCCATAACGTAATGGATCACCATTTTCGGTTAGGCGCCGGCGGTAGAGTGGAAGGATTCAGCGACAAATATCTGTATGGCCGCAGACCAACCGGTATTTATGTACCCCGCTTCAGAAACATTTATGATGACAAGCGGGATTACCTGCGGGGCTTTGGCTACCAGGGAGGAGCAGACCGTGACCGTGGATTGAGCACCATTGCAGAATTCACCATTGGCGAAGAACTGAAATCTGCTTTAAGCGAGCCTGCACAAGACTGGAGTATGGGCATTATGGGTTTTGGTGAAATGTTGCCCTATCATGAAAACAAAATCTCACTCAGCAAGGATAAAAAAGATAAGTGGGGCTTACCGGTACTGGAGATGGATGTGGAGATCAAAGAGAACGAAAAGAAGATGCGGGTGGATATGATGAATGATGCGGCAGAGATGCTCACCGCAGCTGGCGTGAAAGATGTCAACACCTTTGATGCCGGTTATGCGCCCGGACAGGGCATTCATGAAATGGGTACGGCACGAATGGGACGGGATCCCAAAACCAGCGTACTCAACAAGTACAACCAGGTGTGGGATGCACCCAACGTGTTTGTAACCGATGGCAGCTTTATGACCAGCGGCAGTTGTGTAAATCCCTCTCTTACCTATTTAGCTTTTACTGCAAGGGCTGCTGAATTTGCAGTAAGTGAATTGAAAAAACAAAATCTTTAATTCTAACTCTTTTATTATATGAACCGTCGAGATTTATTAAAACAAATAGCATTGCTCACGGGTGGTGCCGTAGTAGGAGCAGAAGTATTTTTAAGCGGATGCGGTACCGGCCCCAAAACCGAAGCAGGGTTTACAAATAAAGTCGTTGCCCTGCTGGATGAAGTGGGAGAAACAATTATACCTGCAACTGCAACTCCCGGTGCCAAAGCAGCACAAGTAGGAGAGTTTATGAAGATATGGGTTACTGATTGCTATACACAAAAAGAACAGGATGCCTTTTTTGCCGGACTTCCATTGCTGGATGAGGCATGTATAAAATTGCACAGTAAACCTTTTATGGATTGTGATGCCAAACAACGTCATGATTTTTTGGTGGTTCTTGAAAAAGAAGCCAAGGCATTTAATGCCCAAAAAGAAGAAACCGACCAGCCTTTACGGGAAGCCGCTCAAAAAGCAGGCAACGAATTTGAAGCCACCCCGCCCCACTATTACAGTATGCTGAAGCAGCTGACGCTGTTTGGATTCTTTACCTCCAAAACGGGCGCCACCGAAACCTTGCGGCATATTCAGGTGCCGGGTAAGTACGATGGTGCGCTTCCCTATAAAAAAGGAGATAAAGCCTGGGCAGACTCAATTTAAAAACGATGCTATGCAATACAACCGCAAAGAATTTTTAAAAACCGCAGCGCTGGCAACGGCAGGCGTATCCCTTGCTACTTCGCTTGCCGCATGCGCCTCAGCAACCGGCAAAATGCAATATGGTATTCAGCTATACACGGTGCGTAATGATGTGTTTAAACAGCTCCTCCCCACCCTGGAATATCTTTCCCGGGCAGGCTATACACAGGTAGAACTGTTTGGGTTTGATGGCAGTAAATTTTTTGGGAAAACAGCCACAGAACTTAAAGCCCTGATGGATGCAAACGGGCTTACAGCGCCAAGCGGTCATTATTATTTACCGCCCGCTTTATACAACGGTAATACCGATTTATGGAAAAAAACCATTGAAGCAGCCCATACCATGGGGCACCGCTTTATGGTAATACCCTGGCTGGATGTAGAACACCGCAACGAAGAAGCGTTTAAAAAACTGGTTGATACGATGAATACACTTGCCCTGCTTACCAAAAACGCAGGTATGAAACTGGCCTACCACAACCACGAATTTGAATTTGCCAAAGCAACCGACGGTAAACCGTTTTTACAACACCTGCTCGATGGTACAGATGCCGGACTGGTGGACTTTGAACTGGATTTGTATTGGGTGGTTTATGCTGGTGAAAACCCGCTGGACTGGTTTAACAAATACCCCGGGCGATTTACAATGTGGCATATTAAAGATATGACCACCAATAAAAAAGGTGAACGGGAAAGCACACAGGTGGGCGATGGCACCATTGATTTTGCACCCTTTTTTGCCAAACGCAAGCAATCGGGTTTAATTTACGGTTTTGTGGAACAGGAAGCATACACCATGCCCGAAGAAGCCTGTGTAAAGCGCAGCATTGCCTTTCTTAAAAAGAAAGACTGGGGGAACCGCTAAGCGGCAGCCCGCTGCAATTACCGGAACGGAACCGCATTACAGCGGCCCCTGTTTTGTACTGCAGGGAAGGGTGCTGGTTCGCTGCAAAGAGGATGTATGGGTTGCCGATTGTATTACTTACGGATTCGAATGCCTGCGCCTGTTTTTCCTGTAATTTCATGAGATGACACTTTTGTATACGCTGTTGCTGATGGTGGGGTACGTAGTTGCGATCAGCAAAACCGTGTGTTCAAGGATCAGCCGGATTGCTTATATTTAACAGAACGAATCTGATTGCATCCAACATGAAACAACTGACGATTGATAACTATCTCGATCCCCACTACATCCACCGCAGCAACTGGTTACGGGCTGCCGTGCTGGGCGCCAACGATGGCATCATCTCCATTTCCAGCCTGGCCATTGGTATAGCTGCGGCAAGCAGCACCCGTGAGCCAATCGTTCTGGCCACAGTAGCCGGACTGGTTGCCGGCGCATTATCCATGGCTGCCGGCGAGTATGTATCGGTGAGTTCACAAACGGATATTGAAAAAGCAGATATCGAACGGGAAAAAAAAGAACTGGAAACAATGCCAGAACAAGAGCAGAATGTCCTTGCCCAGATTTATGAACGCAGGGGACTGACCCGTGAAACAGCCCTGCAGGTTGCCAAAGAACTGACAGCGAAAGATGCGTTGGGTACACATATTAGAGATGAGCTCGGGCTGAATGAAATCAGCCAGGCAAAACCCATACAGGCGGCACTCGCTTCCGGTGCTGCTTTTTCAGCAGGAGGTATTCTTCCGTTGTTGGTTACGCTTTTTACGCCAGTAAAAAATATGGAATACCTGCTCTTTGGCTTCACAATGATCTTCCTGGTTCTTCTGGGTATCATGTCCGCCAAAACCGGCGGTTCCAGTGTGGCAAAGGGAATTCTACGCATCACCATCTGGGGCTCGATTGCTATGGGCCTTTCTGCAGCCGTTGGTTCTTTGTTTGGAGTGAATGTTTAGAGTCTGTAAAGAAAGATTCTTTCAAAACGGCTCAAAAAAGCCTGCTCCCGGATTTAACCTTTTCATTGCTATCAGCAACATCTCAACAGTAACCACTAAATTCACATTATGAAATACACATTCAGCTTTTTTTTATTGCTCCTCATTCATGCAGGCAGCTTAGCACAGTCGGCCGATGAAACAGCCGTTCTGAATTTACTTACCAAACAGGCACAATCCTGGAACTGTGGCGACCTGAAAGGTTTCATGAAAGGCTACTGGCAGAATGATTCGCTCATGTTTATTGGCAAAAACGGAGTTACTTACGGCTACGAACAAACGCTGGCGAATTACCGCAAGAGCTATCCCGATATGGATGATATGGGCGAACTGAAATTCACGTTTTTGAAACTGCAGCCGCTGGGTGCAGATGGTTATTTTGTAGTGGGCAAATGGCACCTGAAACGGGAAAAGAAAGGAGATGTGGGCGGACATTTCACCCTGCTACTGCGCAAGATCAACAACGAATGGGTGATTGTGGCCGATCACAGCAGTTGAGCTGCAGCTGTTCACAATAAATTTTATTCAATCAATCTTTTATCATGCTCTTCATTATCCTTGGCATCATCGGCATTATTGCCGGCATCAGCGTTGGCAAAACAGCCGGGCAGTTTCAGCAGTTTGGAAAAGTTATCCGGGGATTGGGCTTTGTACTCATCCTCATCGGCATTCTTACCTCCTGTGTGGTGCAGATTGATGCCGGGCAGGTGGGCGTACAAAAACTCTTTGGGAAAGTTCAGAAGCGTGTGCTGCAAAGTGGTTTGAATTTTGTGAATCCGCTGGTGGAAGTTGTCAAACTTGACATTAAAACCCAGAACTATACCATGAGCGGTGTGCACGATGAAAGCCAGGGCAGCGGCGATGATGCCATTCGTGTGCTCACCAGCGACGGACTGGAAGTGACAATTGACCTGTCAGTTCTCTATCGTTTAATTCCTTCCGAAGCGCCCCGTTTGTTAGTGGAAACCGGCGAAAATTATGAAGACAAGATCGTACGTCCGCTCACCCGTACCCGCATACGTGACAACGCTGTTTATTACGATGCGGTGAGTTTGTACAGTACCAAGCGGGATGAATTTCAGGCACGTATTTTTAAAACAATTGATGAGGATTTAAAAAAACGGGGACTCCTGTTAGAGAATCTGCTGGTACGTAATATCACCTTACCACAGTCTGTGAAGTCCACCATTGAACAAAAGATCAACGCCGAGCAGGAAGCGCAGAAAATGCAGTTCGTACTGCAGAAAGAAAAACAGGAAGCCGAGCGCAAGCGGGTGGAAGCACAGGGTATTTCTGATTACCAGCGCATCATCAGCGAAAGCTTAACCGAGCGGCAGTTGCAGTACGAAAGCATAAAAGCACAACTGGAACTGGCCAAATCGCAGAACGCAAAAATCATTATTATGGGCAAGGGCAACACGCCGGTGATTTTAAATCCGAATGAAAAGTGAGATTCGGTTGACAAACCAGAAATCAATTTCTGAGCATTTACTGTAACAAGTCCGGGCAGGTTGAAAAACAAAAGTGTTATTGTAATCCCATATTCATGCAAGTAAGAGCCCTGCTTCAAACAAACGATCAGCACCACTACTGCATACCTGCCGGCATAGTTGGAAAAAGAGACAAAAAGCTTCGCATCTTCAAACATTTTTACGTTCTTGAGTATCAAATTTCAAACCTGCATTTCATGAAAAACAAGTTAACAGCTACCCTGTTGCTGTTTTTTATATTGGCAACAGCCCTTAATAAGACAGAAGGCTGTGATTTATCCAGCTTCCGGTTAATCAGCGTCAGTGGAACGGGACCATTTACACTTACTACAGAATTGTGTATCGGCGGTGGCAGAACCGGGGTGGTGAATGGAGCTGATGCTGCTACGTTTGACTTTCTCTTTGGTTTTTTCAGAGCAGCAGGTACCATCAACGTACTATCATTCAGTCCGGCATTTGCAACCAGCCCGGCAACTGGCTGCCGCATGGATGGATTTGATATAGGGCCAACCCCCTTTGCACCATTCGAAAGCCAGGCATCCATTTACTATGCCTGGGATCCAAGCACTTATCCAGCCTGCAGCAACGGCTTTCAGTGTATTTCCTCCACTGCCCTTTGTGGAAATGCTTCCACACTTTGCCTTCCGTTCACCTTTGTTACAGATGTATTGCCCGATTCGGTTATGGTCTTTGGTATTGAAGGTGCAGGTAACCCGGTAGCCGGCTGTTATTCCAACCCCGATATGGGATTTTCGCTGATTCCGCTATCCCTTCAGGGTATGAATGCAACAGGCAGTGCAACAAGCAACAGCGAAGCGCTGATTGAATGGACTTCTGTTATTGAAACCGAAGCTGATTATTTTGAAGTAGAAAAAGCAATGCCCGATGATCACCAACACCTCAGCTGGCACACTCTTAAACGGGTGACAACAAACGGTGCGGCAAACGGAAATGAGTACCGTTACCGTGACGACACTTACAATGGCAAAGAAAGCTATTACCGCATTCTTCAAAAACAGAAAGATGGCAGTTCCCGCTACAGTAATGTTATCAAAATTGCAGCGCTGCGACAGAAAGATGAGGTGTGGATTTTTCCCAATCCCGCCCGTGGACAGGTGCGCATTAAAGCCACCAACCTGCAGTCAGCCACATTGCTCGACTGCTGGGGCCGGCAAATACAGACCCAACTGCCCGATGCTGCCGGTATGTGCCGCTTTTCAACCGACCAGTTAGCAGCTGGCATTTACTTTGTACGTATCCTGAACCGGGAAGGAGAAGTGCAACTGGAAAAGCTGATTGTAAAGTAACATCCCCAAGAACTGATCTTTGATAAAGTAACAATCAGACAGGTTAGAAAAAGATATTGACTGAGCGGAGATAAACAACTTTAGCACCTTGCCGTTAATTCACCACCACTTCCCGGAAATACTGACTGAATATATCCACTACTTGCTGAAGGTCTTCCCGGCCGGGAGGATCTACGTCGGCCAGTTCGTATTGTTTGCCCAATGCCTCCCATTTGTGCACCCCCAGTCGGTGGTAGGGTTGAATTTCAATTTTGGCAATGGACTTGTACTCTTTAAAATAGGCGCCCAGTTGGTGCAGGTATTCGGGCTGATCGGTCCACCCCGGCACCAAAACATACCGCAACCACATGGTTTTACCGGTCTGTTCCCGCCAGGCAGCCACTTCCAGTACACTTTGGTTTGAAACGCTTGTCAGCCGCTGATGCCATGCATCGTTGATGTGTTTTACATCAAGCAGCAGGTAATCGGTTTCTTCCAGCAGCGCTTTTACTTCATCGTTCAAAAGACGGCCGTTACTGTCTAACGCCGTATTGATCCCTTCTGCATGCAATTTTCTGAATAAGTGCAGCAAGGCCACCCGTTGCAAAGTGGGCTCGCCGCCCGAAATGGTAACGCCGCCCCGTTTGCCGAAAAAAGGCTTTTGTGAAACAGCCAGCCGAACAATTTCATCAATGGAAAGCTCCCGGCCACCATGCGGATCCCATGTATCAGGATTGGCACAGTACAAACAGCGGAACTGGCACCCTTGTGCAAAAATTACCAGTCGTATGCCCGGCCCGTCATGTGTGCCAAAGCTTTCAATGGAATGGATTCTGAGCGTATCAGTCTTGTACAAAGAAGAATGTGTTTAACGGTGTGTGCAAAATTGCAATAAAAAAGGGCGCAGTGCCCCTTTTGTTTTTATGTGTATGCTTTGCAGCGGGTTACATGGTTTCATGGAACGTACGGGTAATCACTTCCAGCTGGTGAGCCTTGGTAAGCCGCACAAAGTTCACTGCATAGCCCGATACCCTGATGGTAAGCTGCGGATATTTTTCGGGATGTTCATACGCATCCAGCAGCATTTCCCGGTTCAGCACATTCACGTTCAGGTGATGCGCTTCTTTCGTGAAGTAGCCATCCAGCAAATCCACCAGGTTTTCAATCTGTACCTGCCGGGTGCTGCCCAACGATTTGGGAACCATACTCATGGTGTTGGAAATTCCGTCAAGGGCGCTGCGGTAATCAAGCTTGGCCACCGAATTCAATGAAGCAATGGCACCATGCGTATCTCTTCCATGCATGGGATTGGCACCCGGGGCAAAGGGCTCGCCAGCCTTGCGCCCATCCGGTGTGGAACCAGTCATCTTTCCATACATGACATTACTTGTAATGGTGAGCAGGCTCATGGTGGGCGTTGCGTTTTTATAGGTGCTGTGCTGTTTGAGAGCCCCGAAAAAGAAAGTCGTCACTTCTTGTGCAAGTATATCCACACGGTCGTCATCATTACCATACATGGGATATTCACCGGTTATTTCAAAGTCCACTGCAATACCCTCTTCGTTACGAATGGGTTTTACCCTTGCATACCTGATGGCCGACAACGAATCGGCAATAATGGAAATACCCGCCGCACCGTAGGCAATATCAATACCCGGATCGGTATCAATCATAGCCATTTGTGCCTTTTCATAGTAATACTTATCGTGCATGTAATGAATGATATTCATGGCACGGGTATAAACCTCCGCCACCTCTTGCATAGCAATTTGAAAACAGTTCATAACCGCTTCATACTCCAGGTATTCACCTTTCAGGGCAGGAATATTCTGAAGAAGGGGGGTGCCGTCTTTTTCATCCCGGCCTTCATTGATTGCAAGCAGCAGGGTTTTTGCCAGGTTGGTACGTGCCCCGAAAAACTGAATACGCTTGCCGATTTCCTGGTGCGATACGCAGCAGGCAATACCGTAATCATCGGTACCCCTGCAGGCCCGCATAAGGTCGTCGTTTTCATATTGAATACTCGATGTATCGAGCGACACCTGTGCACAAAAATCTTTGAATCCCTGTGGCAGCGACTGTGCCCACAATATCGTGAGGTTGGGTTCGGGTGAGGGCCCCAGGTTATAGAGTGTTTGTAAAAAACGGAAAGCCGTTTTCGTTACTTTAGTACGTCCGTCGGCTAACTGCCCGCCAATAGCTTCAGTAACCCATGTAGGATCACCGGCAAAAATATCGTCATAAGCGCCGGGGCGCAGGTGACGGATCATCCGCAGCTTCATCACAAAATGGTCTACCAGCTCCTGTGCTTCGGTTTCTGTAAGAACGCCGGCGGCAAGGTCACGTTCCAAATAAATATCGAGAAACGCACTCACGTTGCCCAGCGACATGGCAGCTCCATCCTGTTCTTTTGTTGCAGCCAGGTAAGCCATATACACCCATTGAATGGCCTCCTGTGCATTTTCTGCCGGTCTGTTCAGCTCAAGCCCGTACATGGCGCCCATTTCTTTAATATCGTTCAAGGCTTTGATCTGCATACTCACTTCTTCACGTAACCGGATGGTGTGTTCTGTCATTTCCCCGGTAATTGCCAGCTTATCAGCCTTTTTGGCGGCAATAAGGCGGTCTGTTCCATACAAGGCCAGCCGACGGTAGTCACCAATGATGCGGCCACGTGCGTAGTTATCAGGCAAACCCGTGAGTACTCCTTGTTTCCGGTACGAGAGTATCTCCGGATCGTACGCATCAAATACGCCGCTGTTATGATCTTTGGCATAATCAAAAATATCACGTACCCGGTGAGCCATTTGTAATCCCTTTTCTTTAACCGCTCCTTCCACAACACGTACACCCCCAAAAGGCTTCATTGCCCGCCTGAGCAATGCATCAGTTTGCAGACCAACAATTTTTTCAAGATCTTTCTGAATATATCCTGGACCATGACTTGTGATAGTGGAAATCGTTTCTGTATCAACTTCCAGGCAGCCATTGTTCGCCCGTTCACGGTCCATTGCATCTAAGCAAATAGCCCATAGTTGTTGAGTTGCTTCAGTAGGCCCTTCCAGAAAAGAAGCATCTCCTTCATAAGGTGTTAAGTTGCTCATAATAAAATCACGCACATCAATACGTTGTTTCCAGAGGCCTTCGGCAAATGTTTGTGATTGGTTTGTTACTGACTTCATGGTGTTATCTGTTTATTCAATAAAAAGTTTCTGTTTCATAAAGAACGGCAGCGCTGCTAGCTTTTCTCAAGAGTTGTATGTCCGTTTGCAGCAGTGGCGGTCGTGCTTCCCCATAACAAAAAGTAGGGAAGGGCCACCAGTAACATACCGCCGGTAATATTTCCCAATGTGGCAGGAAGCAGGTTCTGAAATATAAATGCTTCCATTGTAACGGGCGCCCCCAGCAACATGCCCAGTGGTATATAGAACATATTGGCAATACTGTGTTCCCAACCCAGGGCTACAAAGGCCATAACCGGTAGCCAGATGAGAAGCACTTTGCCGGTAATATCTTTCGCTGCAGTTGCCATCCATACAGCAAGACATACCATCAGGTTGGCGCCAATACCCTTTGCATATACAGCTATAAAAGAGGACGATGTTTTTTGCAGGGCCATCTGTTTTACATAACCGGCCCATGGATCCTTGGTTAGCGTACCGCTTTGATAAGCCAGTAACCAGGCCACCAATAATGCACCGGCAAAATTGGCAACATAACCCCAGAAACCGATACGTACAAAGGCTGCCAGCGAAATGCGTTTTTGCCAAAAAGCAAAGGGAAGTGTAGCAAAATCACTGGTAAACAAACCGGCTCCTGCCACCACCACCAGCACCAACCCCATTGGAAACATGGCACCGGCCAGCAAGCGTACAAGACCGGGATATTGATCTGCTAATGCCGGAACTCCTCCTGCAACTATAACAGAGAAAAGACCCCCCAATGCTATAAACATACCACCTAACAGGGCGAAAAGTAAAAACCGGTTGAGAGGCATTCCTGCCTTTTTAACAGCAGCACCGGCAAAGGAATGCGCAATTTCTTCGGGAGGTGTAAACGGTAACTTTGTCTGTGACTCCATGTTGGTGCAAAAGTATACAGGGTAAATTTCCTGAAACATGAGAACAGTCATTTCTGCATCTAACATAAATACAGAACAGATATATGTATTCTGTTTTAAGAACCGGCTTCTCCTATCAAAAAAAACAGAAAATAAACCCCATACGGATCTTGCCTAAAGCCGAAGCCGTTATTTTTCAACAAACAGGGCTTAATAAAACTAACGAACGATCACTTGAAAATAAGCTGCAGGGACCTTTTGTGCAATCCATTGATTCGGAAGAGTAAGCAGATTGCTGCAGCAAGCTTCACCCTATGACTTTCCGTATGAGTTCCGCCTCAGTCCTGCCGCCACACCTTCAGCAAATAATAAACAAACCCACCGAGGGTTGCCAGAAAGAGCAGGTAATAAATAATATTGCCGATACCAATGGAGCCTTCAAAAAATCCCCAGTTGAGGTAAATGCCCACCGTCATATGAAAGAGCAGGAATAACATACCCGCCGAAACGGTTTTTAATACCTTCCGCAAGTAGATTCTGATATCGGGTTCCTCGTGGCTCATAGATTCAAGTTAAAACAAAAAATGCTGTTGCTAAAACAACAGCATTTCTATAAAAAAGTTGGCTGCTTATAATGTGAACCGGATGGCAAGTCCGCCCCAATTACCATAAAAGCCGTTAAAGCTGCCGCTACCCAGCTCAAACGCAGGTTGCCAGTCTAATGCCAGGTTCAGCGGCAGGTTGCTGAATTTATAATCCAGTCCTGCCACACCATCCAGCCCCACACCGGTATATCGTTTATACAGATTTACGTGAGCGCCAAAACCAATATACCATTTGAAATTGCCTTCGGTGTTCAAATCGCCATGCAATTCATAAAGACCGGTAATGCGGGTACTGTTGCTGGAAAAAAAGCCGATAAACTCAAGTGCTTTCTGCTCGGCTACAAAGGTTTTAAGACTAACGCCGCCACCATTCCAGATTTTTAACCCAAGGGCGGTTTTGTAATCACGGGTGTTGGCGGTACGGTTTTGTGCCATCAATGTAGTGGCAGATGCTAGCAGCGCTGCTATCAGTAGTATATGTTTCATACGTTCTTGTTTCTTTTAAAAAAGGGGTTTGCCAAAGCGGTAAAGGTAACTATTTTAACAGCAGTTGAACGAAGCTGGCACTGTCGGACCGGTACAGATTATAATCCACCAGCCCATCAATACCATTCACCCGGCCCTTTTCGCTGTGCTGCCAAAACACCCACTTACGACGGGTTCGGGGTGCTTCGGGTTGCAGGTAATGGGCAATCCATAAAGGATAGAAATCAAAATCAGAGCCCAGGTATTGCTCATAAAAATGCACATTGGTGTACAGGATGGGCTTGGCACCGCAAGCCTGCTCCACCACCTGCAGCCACTCCCGTACCCGTTGCCGCAGCACGCTAACGGGGAGGCCGTTGTGCTGTTCCACATCGAGTACCGGTGGTAAATCGCCGGGCTTCAGTTCCACCTGCTTCAGAAAAAAAGCAGCCTGCTCCACTGCACTGCGGGTAGGAATAAAATAATGATACGCACCCCGCACCAGTCCCACCTGCCGGGATTTACGCCAGTTGCGATCAAACTGTGCATCTCTAATATTGGTTCCTTCAGTTGCCTTGATGAACACAAAGTCGAGTTTAAGTCCTTCTACATTCATGTCTTTCACTTCCTTCCAGTTGATCCGCCGCTGGTACTTGCTTACATCAATCCCATGAATACCATAACCGGCAGGGATGCTGATGCCGATTTCTTCATATCGAATGACAGCAGCCCGCTGCTGCAACCACCACAACCAACCAAACAAAGCCACTGCACCTGATACCGCAACCAGCACGATCCAGTTTCGGATTTGTTGCTTCTTTTTACCCCGTTTCGCCATGGCTGCAAAACTATTCAGCAACCCATCACCAACGAACGGAAGGGATAAATTTTTCTTTTACTGCAACTCCTTTTTGCCGCAGAGAAATGAGAATAAGAGTTTTTCGCAGAGATGGAACGACCTTAACAGAATTCAGTTTTTTGATTGAAGCAACACACTTACTTTTAGCAAGATGGAACGCAAAGAGCTGGTGATGGGGCCTGTGGTATACTCTTACCTTACAGCAGGAACAGGAGGCAAACTCCTGCTGTGCCTGCATGGATTTGGAGAAGAGGCAAGCAGCTTTTCGTTCCTGGAAGAAGTGGCGGGTGAGCAGTTTACCATTGTGGCGCCTGATTTTCCCTGGCACGGACAAACGACGTGGAATGGATCGCTTGATTTTAGTGTGAGCGATTTCCTGGCGCTGGTGGAAGCATTGATCCCCGCCGAACAATACCCCAACTTTCACCTGTTATGCTACAGCATGGGCGGACGTGCCGGACTTTGTCTCCTGCAACATTTGCCGCAACGCATTGCTTCTGCTGTACTGCTGGCACCCGACGGACTGAAGATGAATCCCTGGTACTGGCTGGCCACACAAACAAAGCCCGGCAACCGCCTGTTCCGCTATACTATGCAACAGCCGCAATGGTTTACCGGCATCGTCAACACAATGAACCGCCTGCGGCTGATCAACTCCAGCATTTCCAAATATGTACATCGGTTCCTCGATGACCAACAGGCAAGAACGGATCTGTATCACATCTGGACCACCTTCCGGCAGTTGCGGCCACACCTGAAAAAAGTACAGCAACAAATCGGACATCAGAACATACCCGTGCAACTTGTCTTCGGCAGGTACGACCGTATCATTCCGCCGGAAAACGGTCGCAGGCTGCAGACAGGTGCTGAAACACAGGTACATATTCATCAGCTTGCTGCCGGGCATCAGCTGCTGAAGCCCAAACACGCTGCATTTATCTTTTCCCTGCTCAGCTCCGAATGATTATTTTGCAACTATGCTGTGGTTTATTCTGGCGCTGGTTTTATTACTTCCGTATGCGGTGTTGCTGCTGTTCTACCGCTTGTGGTGGAACCGTCAGCCCATAGTACAGGTGCCCGATTGCTTTCAGCCGGTCACCCGTTTTACGATTCTCATTCCCGCACGGAATGAAGCTGCTGCCATTAACGACTGCCTTCGGTCTGTATTACGGCAACACTACCCCGTTGACTTATATGAGGTAATAGTGATAGATGATTTTAGTGATGATGATACTGCAGCGGTTGCAGGGCAACACGAACGGGTGCGGGTGCTGCAACTGAAAGACCATATCGAGCAGCCAATCAATTCCTATAAAAAGAAAGCGATAGAAACAGGTATTGCTCAGGCAACCGGCGATTATATTGTAACCACCGATGCCGATTGTATGGTGCCTGATGGCTGGCTACGCCGGTTTGCATGGATGATTGAACAACAGCCCACCGTTTTTATTGCAGCCCCGGTGGCCATAAAGGAAGAAAGCAGTTTCATCAAATTGTTTCAGTCGCTGGATTTTCTGAGCCTGCAGGGTATCACCGGCGCATCGGTAGCTGCCGGTTTCCACAGCATGTGCAACGGTGCCAACCTGTGCTACAGCCGCAAGGCCTTTTATGACGTGAATGGCTTCCGGGACGTTGATCATATTGCCAGCGGCGATGATCTGCTGCTCATGCACAAGCTCTACCGGCAACATCCAGCCGAAGTACATTATTGCAAAGCACAGGAAACCATTGTACAAACCAATGCGGTTGAAACGATACGGGAGTTTTTCCGGCAGCGCATTCGCTGGGCCAGTAAAGCCGGACATTACCAGGACAAACGGATTGTTGGCGTGTTGCTGCTGGTTTACCTGGTGAACTGTTACCTGTTAGCATTACTGGTAGCTGGTTTCTTCCATTATGAATTATGGATGCTGCTGACAGGCTGTTTGTTGCTCAAAACAATTGCCGAACTCTGGTTTTTACTTCCGGTTGCTGCTTTCTTTCAAAAAGAATCGCTTATTGTTTGGTTTCCGCTGCTGCAACCTTTTCATCTTGTATATACCGTTGTTGCCGGCTGGCTGGGCACCTTTGGAACCTACGAGTGGAAAGGGCGTTCCGTACGGTAACAGAGTGGCAATACCGGCACCAGTTACGATTGAGTCCCACTAAAATTGTGGCAACTCAATGTGCCTGTTGTTATAACATGTCGCTTTGAATCAATTGTTTATTCATTTGGCAGAACAAGTTCTTATTTTAGCAGTATGACCAACGGTGCTCCTTCTTTTTTCAAAAAACTGCGACGCAATAAAGGAGCGATGTTCGGACTTGCCGTTATTGTTCTTGCCTGTCTGTGTGCAGTGTTTGCATACTTGCTGGCGCCGGACTCCACCCCTAATGCCAACCGCATCATTGTAGAAATAGCAGCCAAAAAACCAGGCTTCCAGCAGCAGTTTTTAAAAATGCCCTTCCTTTACAAAGAACAAACAGGTGCTTTGAACGGATTCCTGTTCGGGAAGGAAGAAGCCTTTACGTTGATACCCATCAGCTCGTATCAACAGCGGGGCGATACATTATTCGTGGAGAAATTCATAGATGAAGGAATAAGCGAACCGATGCACATAGTATTACACGGCCTGGCAGCGGAACGCCTCCTCGCCACCAAAACCTTCTGGCTGGGCACTGATAAATTCGGGCGTGATATCCTCAGCCGGCTTCTCATAGGCGTTCGGGTGAGCCTGGCAGTGGGATTCATTGCGGTACTCCTTTCGCTTACCGTCGGTATTTTGCTGGGTGCAGCAGCCGGTTACTTCCGGGGGTGGATAGACGAAGTTATTACCTGGCTGATTAATGTGGTGTGGAGCATCCCCACCCTGCTGCTGGTATTTGCATTAACGCTGGCACTGGGCAAAGGCTTCTGGCAGGTGTTTGTGGCGGTGGGACTCACCTTGTGGGTGAATGTGGCCCGCCTGGTGCGGGGACAGGTGCTCAGTATACGGGAGCTTAACTACATTGAAGCCACACGGGCCATGGGCTTTTCGCATGCACGCACCATTTTCAGACATATTCTGCCCAATATCATGGGTCCGGTGCTGGTGATTGCCGCCAGTAATTTTGCCAGTGCCATTGTGATTGAAGCCGGGCTCAGCTTCCTGGGTGTAGGTGTACAGGCACCGCAGCCCAGCTGGGGACTCATGATTAAAGAAAACTACAATTTCATCATAACAAATAACCCGGCGCTGGCATTGGCACCGGGTATTGCGATTATGTTGCTGGTATTGGCGTTTAATTTATTGGGGAATGGTTTGCGGGATGTATTGGATGTAAGAAACTGAACGTAATTTCATAAACCTCATTTTCCAAACCGCACACCCACGCCCGGAGCCACCCTCCATTCCTGGCGGGAGGCAATATAGTAAACAGGCAGTCCAACCACGAATCGTTTATACGAAACCAAAAAACCGGCTCCCAGCGACGGGGTGGCAAACGGCCGTGGCTTGTCTTTTATTAATCGTAAGCTGGGAAGCATGTTTATGCTCAGTTGCCAGTTGCCATGCACCCATTTCAAACCCGGGCCACCCAGATTGATATAGGCAGCAGTACCATCCGTGGCAATCATAGCAGTGCCCGATAAAACAGGTTGAATTTTTTTATCCTGGGCAAATAAGACCTGTGAACACAACAGGAACAAAACAATCAGGTACCGAAGTTTTTTCATGTTCTTATTTTTTAAATTGTAAACGCTGCACCACCAGTTCCCCCACTTTTTTCCCTGCTTTTAATCCCTCTTCATTATCAAACCGGTAATGAATGCCGCCATACAGCCGTGACATAGCTGCTTCCGCTGCTGCCTGCCGAAACGACTGAATGGTGCGGTTGGCAATGCCGAATTCCAGCAACGACGTATCGGTAAAACTCAGCTGATCACCAAACCAGTGGGTCATGGCTTCTGCTGCCGCAGCTGAGTTGGTGGCATGTCCGCTCACATACGAAGGAAAGGGCGGTGTTTGAATATGCGGCCGCCATGCTTCATCTATGTGCTTATTGATGACTGTTTCCGGGCGCACATAATTGCTGGTATATTTTTCCTGCCATCCTCTTATAAATGCATCAAAAAAAGCAATCGCCGTTTGCGCATAAGCGGCAACGGTAGTTGAAAAATCCGCCTTTGCGGTTTTAGCTGCAATTCCTACTATATTCAGCCAATGGCCGGGAGGCGAAAACTTTTTGGTGGCAAACATCACATGTCCGCTCACATTCATCTTAAATGGGTTGTCGTCCCAAAAGTCGGCGATATGTTTTTGCTCTTCGGTTAAGCTGTCGCCTGTACGCTTCACCTCCATCGTTGCTTTATAGAAGGCACTGTTTTGATTCGTTATATCAAACTTCGGGGGGCGTGGTATTTCAAATTGGGAGGAACTATCAAGCACCATGGGCCGTATTTTACCCCAGTGTGGCTCAACAGCTGTCGCATACATAGGTGGCGTGGGAATCCACCGGCCTGGCTGATCCACTACATTGTACTTTTCAGCACCACGGGTGGCTGCGTAGTTATCGCCTTTGCTCCAACGCAACACAGCAGCTGCAATGCTGTCGGAAAAAGCAACCGTACGCTCCAGCATATCCGATGACATGCCGGCTGAATCCGCACCCTGTTTCAATTCATTGTAATAATCCATCAGGCTGCCTTCCGGAAAAGTAACGGCGTTACCTACTTTGGTGAAAGCGAGTAAAGCAGCCAACGAAAAATCGATCGAACCGTTTGATGTATCCGGTTTTGGCATAGCCGGCATGTGTTTGATTTGTCCGGCCAGACTTTGATAGCTTGCGTCACCGGCAGCCACACACTCATAACCGGCAACGGATGCATACACATAATTACGGGCAGCAATCATGGGCGGAAAATTATTTTCCAGCACCACATTGTTCAGCTTCTTAACCGTTTTTGAATAAAGTAACGGATCGGTCGTAAAGGCCTGGTAATTGCCGGGTTGTTTGCAGGAGACCAGGAACATACAGCCCAGTAAGCCTGCGATAAAAATTCGCATTGCAGTTTGTTTTAAGGAAATGAAGAACCATTATAAAGGTAGTTGGAAACTGATTCCGGTGGAAAGAAAATGCAGAGTTTCAGTTGGCCGGTGCAGAAGGTTCCTGCTGTCGGTTCATTTTAAACTGCAGCTGCATCAGTAGTCCGAGGATGAGAAAAAACAGTCCGCCGATTTTGTCAGTTTCAATCAGATCGCTCAGCAGGTTGAGCGTGATGATCATCGTCAACACAACACCGCACAGCATGGCTACTGTTTTGTCGAACGGATTTTTCAACCGGTGAAAGGCCCGCATGGATGTTTGAAACATTACATACAACAGCCAGCAAAACAGCAATAAGCCGGGAAAGCCCTGCTCAATGGTCACCAGCAGGAAATAGTTGTGCACTGATGAGCGTTCTTTATTTTCACTTACCCAGGTTTTAAAAGCCGCAACGGTGTATTTCTTGTAATTGTTATAAAAATTATTCGGTCCAAAACCGGTCAGCCATTCCTCCTTCACCATACGAACCCCAGCCACCCAGCGGTACACCCGCTCCATGGTGGAAATGTCTTTTAGTTGATACGTAGCGGCCATATGATCCCCAAAATCGGTACGGAAATACGTTGTATTGAAATCGGGGGCAAACTTCATATAATTATCATCCTTCAGCAACCACCCAACACCTGCAACCGTTACTGCCATGGATGCAATGATGAGCCACAGCATCAGCTTTTTACGGATTGCCCAAAACGCAATGCCGCCGGTAACCAGGCAAATCCAGGCACCTCTTGAGTACGCAAAAAACAAGGCTAACAGGAACAAAACAATGAGGAGAACGACGAATGTACGCACCCAGCCCACAGCAAAATACTGCCAGGCCGCCAGTATTGGCAACAGGCATACAATCAGTGCCGAATAAGTAACATGGTTCCTGAAAAAGGGATCCATGGTGAGGTATACCGATTCAAATGTAAAGCCATGACCTGCATGACGAACCAGGCTTACCACCACAGGTATGGCCATGGAAAATACAAGCAACCGGGATGCCTTGGCGAAATCGGCCTGTGTACGCAGAAACAGCAGGGTGCCCAGCACAAAAGGAACGATGTACCATATTTTCGCCAATAGATACTTAGTGCTGATAATCGCATTATGTGAGAAAAAGATCGTCACCAGCATCCACATCATTTGCAACAAAAGGATTACAAACAGACTGCTCTCTTTTGCTTCAACGGGGAATAAATTGTTTTTTAGAATAAAATAACCAATCAGGGCGCCGGTAATAGTCAGCATCAGTAACTCATCGGGCAGATCGGTCGAAAAACTGGCACCAAGACTCACTTCCGTAGAAAGGGGCAGAAAAAACAGAAGTAAAAAATAAACGTTCCGGATTTCCAGTTTAATAATAACAGGTATAGCCAGACCAATAAACGGTAGTGCAAACAGCCATTTCTCTTCCAGTAAAATACCGGCAATAAAACAGGCCGTTGCAGCAGCGGCCGGCAACCACCAACTCCACTCCCCGGTATGGCGACGCACCAACTCCATCAGGATTTTTTAGTTGCGTTCCACTCGAGGAAAATCACCAGCAATACCGAAAACACAAAGGAAAGAATAGCAGCAGTGATCATGCCATTCAATACAAGCGGTTTTTCTTTGCGGAAAGCAGGCACCGCCTCCTCAATCACAAATAACGCAGCGACATTGTTGATACTGGTCTGAAACTGCTGTATCAGCTTTTCTTTTTCATTCAGTTCCTGGATGATGGTAAGATGTCTTGCTTTCAAAAAGTCATTGACGGCAAAGGCACTGTTGGCTTCAATGCCTGTAAGGGAGTCTTTTTGTGCCTGGTAATCGGCCTGTAGTTTCAGGAGAATTTCCTGCTTCATCTGGTTAGAGATCGTAACCGCTTTCTGGTTAATGCGGTACATAAATGCATTGGCAATTTTCGTTGCCAGGTATTTATCCTTATCCCACACACTCACTTTTACATGACCGTATTCGTTTTTATGAATGCGTACATTTTCTTTGAATTCCTTATCGGTCAGATAACGGCCACGCTCACCCTTTACTTTAATCTTATAATGTTTCTTCAGTTGAAAACTATCGGCCAGTGTACGGAACATATCTTCGGAATAGGCCATCGCCATCAACCGGTCGTTATCAAATTCACTGCCATAATAGAAATACTGCTCCCAGAACTGGGTGCGGTAGATATTGGCACGGTCGCCCAGGTTGGGGTTTGCAGCCGTGAAAATCGCCGAACTGCGGAAGATAGGTTTCTGTAAAAAAAGAATCAGTCCGGTAATAAGTGTTGCTGCCACCACAAGCCCCAGGCTTTGCATCCAGCGTTTCCGTACAATCTCTAATAAATATCCAAGATTCATATTCGGGTAATAAAGGGCTTAAAAATACATCAATCCACGGAAAGGGCGGTATTTCGGCGGGGAACGCCGTGGCTTATGGTTCTTTCTGCCAGGAAAAAAACCACTGCCAGGAAAAGAGTCGCAGTATAAACAGCAACAAGACCCAGGCACCAAGCAAGAAGGCAACCTGGTACCAGGGTGCAAGGGAACCTGTTTGCAGGACAAGCGCAAGTATCACAAGGATCGTTGCTAAAATGCCAACCCGGACAATGGAAGAAATAGCCGGCCCAATCATCCACCGCTTTTCTGAAATACCCCATAAAACAGCAGCAAACAAACCCTGTGTTCCAATCGCAATTACAGCAGCAGCCAGCGCCCCGGCAGAGGGAATAAAGATGAAGTTGAGGATTAGATTGATGAGGGAACAACCCACTGCAATGAAAACAATTTCCCAAAGCCGTTTATGGGCTGTTAGCAAGGTGCCGAAAATATCAACCAGGAAGTATGGTACCAACACGAGCATGCCCCATTGCAGTACCGATGCACCTTCTGCTGAGGGCGTATGATACAACCATTCCTGTAAAGAATTACTATAAAAAAAGAACAGCACACAAATAAAAGAAGCCCCGCCCATCATCATGCGGAAAAAACGGTCCACCGTTTCACGGATCATTTCTTTCTGGTGCAAGTGACGGGTCCAGTACGAAAGCAGAAATCCGGATGCGAGGTAGGACAAGACAGTAGCTGCATCCACAAAACGGTACATGGCTGCATAACGGCCCGCCTGCACCGACCCATCGGCCGGCAGCAGATGCAGCAGAACCCCATCGGCCCGGGCATGCAAAAACATAAATAGTACCACCAGCGCAAACGGGGCACTTTGGCCTGCAATTTCACGGAACGATACTGAGGGCGACTTCATGGGAGTACCGGCCAGAGCCGTACGCCGCTGCAACAATCCACCTGCTACTGCCAGCGTAAGAGCAGCCGAAAGCACTTGTACCCATGTAAACAGATAGATGGTAACTGCTGCACCCTGGTACACAATGTAAAACAACCAAAGAGCAGGCACCAGTAATAATAACTTATCCAACACACTCAGGAACGAACTGGCACCAAACCGCTGTTGCGCTGAAAGCACCGCCCGGCAAAAGGAAATCCAGCTGAGCAGCATCTGCAACAGGATCAGGCCCGACAGCAAGCTGAAATCCTGCAGCCCGATGAGCATACCCACCCCGCCTGCAAAACCGGCGTACAGTAAACTCAGCCACAGTTTATACCCGATTGCTTTTTTGAACCAATCACCCCCGAACGACTGCGATGCCAGTTTCTGCTGCACAAACAACGTAATGCCGGCATCGGCGAGAATGGCGAAAATAACGGTGAAGCTGAAGTAAGAAAAATACTGTCCGTATGCCTCATAGCCGGCAAAGACCTGCACCTTGCGATCCACCCCAAAAATCCAGATGGGCTTGATAAGCAGGTTGATCAATACCAATACTAAAACACTTCGAAATAAATGCCGGGCCACGACCAGTTAATTTTGAATTCAGGAAACAGTTTGTGCCACCTGCACATTCCGGTTAAAACTTTCTTCCAGTGAAATGAACGTTTCGGTTCGTTCAATTCCTTTGATTTTCTGCAGCGCATCGTGCAGCACAAAGCGGAGCTGGTTAATATCCTTACAAACAATTTCTATAAACATACTGTAATTACCGGTTGTATAGTTCAACCGCACAATTTCGGGCACTTTCCGCAACTCTTTGGCCACCGCATCGTACAAAGAACTTTTTTCAAGATATACGCCCACAAACGCAGTGATATCATACCCCAGTGCTTTCATATCCACACTGAGCCTGGTGCCTTTTACAATGCCCATCTCCTGCATTTTTTTGATCCGCACATGAATGGTGCCGCCGGATACAAATAACTTTTTGCCCAAATCGGCATAGGATATCTCGGCGTCTTCCATCATTTCAGCAATGATCTGAAAATCCAATTTGTCAAGATTTAAACGGGAAGCCATTTTTGAATCTGATTTTTAAATTTGTTCAATCAAATGTAAATAAATTTGAATAAAATCGAAAGTTTTAATTTTATAATTAAAATATTTGCAACGAATAGAGCGTTTATCGTAACATTGCACTGTCAACGTTCTTTGAACAACATACTGTGGGGTGATGAAATTTTTGGCAGACATGCCCTCTCGTCTCGGGGGTGGGGATCACAGGATAAACGCAGCATAGAGCCGACGTTACTTTTGGTAAGGCCGACCAGGGTTGACCACTAAACTTTGTACTGCAGCTAACTGCCTCGTGGAGGTTCGACTCCTCCCCCTACAGCAATCCTGTTGAAGGTTTTTTGCAGAATCGATTGCATGCCTTCACATGATACAACAGTTTTTCTCATATTGTTTAAGCCCGCCCATTTCTATCGGTGGGCTTTTTTATGCCCGTCCGGGTTATACTCTTTCAGATCCGATCACTAAAACGAATTCGTTCCACCCACTTAGCAGGCTGCTGCTTACAACAACTGCTGCGGACACTGGTTCACATTTCATCTGCACCTGTACCTTTGCGGGCTATGGGGCAGAAAAAGTTACAACGCTTTGCAGAGCTGGAAACCTTTCCGAATGTGTTACAATATCCGAAAGACATGCAGGGTAACTGGGAAACCATATTCCACAATCAACACCCAATCACCCTGGAACTTGCCTGCGGCAAAGGCGAGTACGCAACGGGACTGGGCCGCATGTACCCGCAGCGGAATTATATTGGTGTCGACCAGAAAGGCAACCGCATGTGGGTGGGCGCCCGTACCTGCTTACAAGAACAACTCACCAATGTTGCCTTTCTCCGCACACAAATTGACCAGATTGCCGCTTATTTTTCAAGCGGCGAAGTTTCAGAAATCTGGATCACGTTTCCCGATCCCCAACTGCGGTGCTCAAAACATAAAAAAAGACTTACACATCCAAAATATCTGCGCCTGTACCGGCAGTTCTTACAAGAGGGCGGGCTCATTCATCTCAAAACAGATTCCCCTGTTTTGTACCACTTCACCAAAAAAGTAATTGAACTCTACGGACTTATACTCCATACAGATTTCGAAAATTTATATCAACAGCAAATATTGTTGCCCGAATGGCAGATTAAAACACACTATGAAGCCCTGGATATTGCCGGAAGCAACCGCATTCAGTATCTGTGCTTCTCCTTAACCGATTCAATCAATGATGCAGAAAAAGATACGATCTTGAAACAATGGGTGTTTGAAAGCGAACAAAATAGTTCAGAGAAAGAACGGTGCCGGTCTTAAACAAAACAAGGGATGTGCCTGTTATAAAGCGTTCTTAGCTGTTGAAGAGATGCACATGAAAAAGCTCCAGGAAGGAACTGATTATTACTACGATCCGCACGGAAATGTTGTACTTACAGAACAATATCACCTGCAGAAAGGGTATTGCTGTGGTCATGGTTGCCGTCATTGTCCTTATAACTACGAAAATGTTCCGGAACCCCGTCGTACCTTGTTGGTGAAAGAACGCAAACATGCCCGCAAAAAACAACAAGCCGCCAAAGAATAAAGAACTTCCCGTTACGGGTGCAGCGAAAGAATTTTCCTTCTTCCAGGATGTCTATGATGTAGTCCGTCAGATACCCAAAGGACGGGTTACCAGCTATGGGGCCATTGCAGCCTATCTGGGCACCAGACTCTCGGCCCGTATGGTTGGTTGGGCCATGAACGGATCGCACCGGGTTCGTCCCAAAGTGCCGGCACAACGGGTCGTGAACCGAAACGGACAACTTACCGGTAAGCATCACTTTGCAACACCCACCCAAATGGAAGAGCTGCTGCGGAAAGAAGGTATTGAAATAAAGAATGACCGGGTGGTTGCATTTGACACCCTGTTCTGGGATCCCGCTGTTGAGCTGCAGTAAGCTGTACCCGCCAGTGGGTATTTTTTAAAAAAACGTGTTTTTACGCTTACTTTCATCTTTCAATTTCCTAATATTGAAGTCCTAAAACCACATTTTTATTATGAAAAAGTTGTTATTCGTTACACTCACTGTTATTGGATTGAGTGTTGCATTTGGTACCACTGCTTCTGCCCAGGCAAAGCCCGCACCCAAAAAAGTTCCCGTAGCTGCCCAGGAAGTAAAAGAGAAAAAAGAGCTTCCCGGACCAGACAGCAAACCCCGTGAAAAGAAAACACGTGGGTACTGCTATGTGTATTTCGACAATTTCACCGGTAACTACGTAGATGTTTGGGTAGAAGGTATCTATCAGGGCCGTCTCAGCCCCTATGCCACTTCTGTGCGTATTGATGTTTGGACTCCCGGCAACTGGACCAAATGGTATGCTCAAACAACCGATGGCAAACTCTACTGGAGCAACAGCAGTTACTGTAACGACAGCAGGGTGTTTACACTGAACCTCAAAAACTAAGTGTTTTGAATCTTATAAAAAAGGTCTGCCAATGCAGGCCTTTTTTTATGCCTGCACCTTTCTTTCATTTGCTGCTTTCTTGGTAGTTTCGAAAGATGAAGCGGAACTTTCTGTCTTGCACATTGTTTGCTTTGGTACTGCCTGAAGTGCAGGCTAAATCGAAACACACCTTTGATGCAGACCCTGGGCCGGCAGCGACCGGAATGTGCCAGTTGATACCCAATTATTCACGCTGCCGCTATGGAACCCCGAAGCTTCGCTCAAAATCGGAATCTGGTTTTAAACAATCCATTCATGCCTGCTAACAAAAACGCAATCATCCGCTATCGTATCATTGACCGTTGCCTGCGTAATTCCATGCGGCGCTACCCAAGTAAAGAATACATCCGCCAGCAAATTTCGGAACAGCTGTTTGGAGAGGGGGGAAGCGAAATTTCCATCTCGTCGGTGGAAAAAGATATCATCGCCATGCGGGATGATGCGGCGCTGGGCTATCATGCACCGATCAAATACCACAAAACAGAAAAAGGATATTATTACGAAGACCCCAACTTCAGTATTGATGGCATTGGTCTCAATACACAGGATTCGGATGCCCTGCGGGAAGCAGCCTCCTTGCTGAATGCGTTTGTGGACCTGCCGGTGTTTGCCGATCTGAAAGCAGCGATTGAAAAAATCAATACCCGTTTCTCCCTTTCTGCAGAACTGGATGATCCCGGTATTGAGGAGTATGTGCAGTTTGAACAGGCTACTTCCTCCGCCGGCAAAGAATGGCTGAAGCCCGTTTACCAATACATTAGCGAACGGCAGCCAATCCGGTTCCGTTATAACAACATTTACAAGAACGAGCAAAAAGAGCATACACTTGACCCGTATTTGCTGAAAGAAGTCCGCAATAAATGGTACGTGATTGGCTGGAATAACAAATACCAACGCTTTACCACTTATGCGCTGGACCGCATCAGCGAACTGGAACCAGCGGGTAAGCCCTTCAGGTACCGGCGTGATTTTAACCCCGGTGATTTTTATAAATACTCCACCGGCATTATGGAAGGCGGCACACCGGGCGAAAAAATTGTAGTGGAAGCCTACGGTGCCATTGCCCGGCTGCTACGCATTAATCCGCTGCACCAGAGCCAGCAGGTGATCCGTGAACTGAAAGACGGAATCCGTATGGAGCTGGAGGTAAGTATTACTGAAGAGCTGATACGGCAACTGCTCACTTACAGCAACCAGTTAAAGATTATCAGGCCGGCCGCCCTTCAAAAAGAAATAAAAGTGGCTTTACAGCAGGCGCTGAATTACTATCAACCCTGAACTGCTGCTGCAATCGTTTCATTTCAACGTCTTAACGTAACTTGCCACTTCGGTTACTATGCGTTTTGCCTTGGTCTTCATACTATGTTTGATTCCGTCTATCCTGCTTGCACAACAATTCAGGGTGCAGGGAAATGCCAATCAAACCGGACCGCTCACGTACGACATTACTCTGGATGGTGCTTCACAGGCAGGTATGATCACCAATTACTATCCGGTAAACCTGGCTCAGAATTTCAAAATCAGTTTTGAACTCAACTTTGGTACAAAAGATGACAATGGAGCAGATGGAATGGCCTTTGTGCTGAGTAATACCTGTGCCCCTTTACTCAACGTGGGACAGGGCCTCGGGGTCAGCAATATTCCCAATTCGCTGATTGTGGAGTTTGATACTTTTTTTAATATGGCCGACAGCCTGAACGATCAGGCCAATGACCATGCAGCTATTTACGCCGATGGTCAACTGAAACGAACTGGCAATGTGCTGGACGGTTTGCCGGTGCCAGTGTGCCTGCTGCCCAACTGCAGTAATGTGGAAACAGGGCTATGGTATCCTGTAACCATTGAGTGGACCTATGTTTCTCCTACTGAACAACGCCTGCAGATGTACTTTAACGGTGTGCTGCGGGTAACCAGCACCCGCAACCATATTGCTGAACGCTTCAACAACAGCCCGGTGGTGTTCTGGTCGCTTGCCGGATCCACCGGCTTCTACAGTAACCGGCAGCAATTTCAGGTGGGCGCCGGCAATAACAACATCATTGCCTGTGAAGGAACGCCGTTCACACTTACGGCACCAGGACTGGGAAGCAATTACAGCTGGAGCGGTGGTTCTGCCTCCACAACAGATACGGCACGGTTCACTGCCAACGCCAATACTTCCATCACCTGTAACTACCGTGATTTTTGCGGCGAAGCCAGAACGGTGAGCTTCCAGGTTGAGGTACGTCCCAACCCACAGGTTACAGTCAGCAATAACGGTACCTGTGCCAGTATTCCGGCACAGATAACGGCAGAACCTCAACCGGCCGGCACGTATGCGTTTACGTGGAGCGGACCACCTGGTTTTATAAATCCAGGAAACGTATCATCGTTTACAACAGCAAGAGAAGGTATTTACTCGGTAGTAATACGTGACACCATTGGCAACTGTACCAGCAGCGCTGCCACCACCACCGTTGTGCTGGCACCTGCTCCCAGGCCTTCCTTCACTCCCCTTCCGGCACAATGCAGGGGAACCATACCGCCCGTGTTACCCACTATATCGCTAAACGGAATAGCCGGCAGCTGGAGCCCCATTCTTCAAACCAACACGACAGCCACGTACTACTTTACCCCGGCCACCGGTGTTTGTGCTTACACCGACAGCATTACACTTACCATTCTTCAACCACCGGTAATTGTACAGGCAGCCGACACGTTTCAATGTGCAGGTGCACAGGTGCTGCTGCAGCCGGTTGTTCGTGGTGATTTTGTACAGTTTCGCTGGCAGGACGGACGAACAGACTCATTTTACCGGGTTGAAAGACCAGGAACTTATACACTAACGGCAACAAATACATGTGGAACAGCAGTAAGCACGATCAGGGTAACAGAACGGTTCTGCGATGTGCATATCCCTTCTGCATTTACACCCAATGAAGATGGACGGAATGATGTGTTCCGTATCAGCGGTGCCGACCTGGTTACCGATTTCAGCATGGAGGTATACAACCGCTGGGGACAACAAATATTCAGCACAGCAGATGCCAGAAGTGGCTGGAATGGACAGCTGAATGGAATTGAACAACCTCATGGCATTTATGCTTACAGGATTCGGTACAGGCTTCTGCAGTCGGGCCAACAGATACTACAGAAAGGAACTTTTGTGCTGATCCGGTAAATCAGCGTGCGCCTTTTCGCCACAACCAGGGTGCAATGGCATTTCCTTGCTGCCACAATCCTGTTTTCCGGCTGCGGGCTCTTTGTTCAGCAGCAGCCAGTTGCCGGTCGGTTGAATATTGTTTGAAATGCCAGGCCATTCCCTCTTCCACCAGCCGCAGGTTAACCCAGGTGCCGGATTTGGTATAAACATCGCCCAGAATGCGGCCGTTCCTGTCTTTGCTTCTGTAACGCACCACCAGCGGTTCATCACTGCACCAACGCCTTAGTGCAGCTGTTGCCTGTGCGGAATAGGGTTGCTTTTTTTCAGGGCAATCAATCCCGTTCAGCCGGATGCGCCAGGTGGTGGTGCCCACCAGCAGATCAAACGTATCGCCATCCATGATTTTTACCGACTTACCGGTAAGTTGCCGGGGTTGTGCACCGGTTGTATTCATCATCCCGGCCACCAGCAACACCAAAAGAAAATACCGCATGTGTGCAAAATAGAGGTTTTAAGCGACAGAAAAGGCAACCGCCTCAGGCAGTCTTTCGGCTGTAAAGAGAAGTGCGTGTGCGACGTGCAACCGTAACACCTTCCTGCACATTCCACTCCTTACAAAAACCATAGGGCACCAGTATGGCAAACGCATAATCGGCAAAAAACTGTACAAACATAGCCGAGCCTTCCCTGCTGCGGGGAACCGGGTAGGTTTTTTTCACCACGCCGTCTAAACCCACCACCACCACTTCCACATCAAATGCAAAATCAAACCAAACCGGCATTTGTACCAATGGGTTTTCAAAATGGAGTACCAACGGCTTATTGAAGTGAAGCCGGCTGCGGTAGTTGAGCGCCTGGTACACTTCTGCCGGAGTTACTGCTTCTTCGGCTTCCACCAGGGCCATGGACCGCTGCCCCTGCTGCAGGCGGAAAAAACAGGTTTGCTGAAACGGAAATGATAATGGCTGCATACTGTTCGCTTTTTTGATACTGTAAAACAACAACCGCAGTTTGCAGCCTATTTGCGGAGTGACTTGTTTTTAAAAAAAAGTCCCGCCGGAACCGGCGGGACTTCCCTATACAATTCTTCCTCGTTACTCAGCTTTCGTAATATTCACCAGTGCCCTCCGGTTCTTGCTTCGGCCTTCGGCATTATCAATACCGTTGATCAGTTCCATTTCAGCCGGGCAACACTTACCGAAGCTCATCACCGTTACCCGTTCGGGATCCAGTCCTTTCGCTTTGAGGTAATCGGCACAGGCTTTGGCACGGCGTTCACCCAGCTTCAGGTTGTATTCTTCAGAGCCCAAACCATCTGTATGACCGGAAATCTGAACAGAGGCGCCGGGGTTGGCTATCAAGACATTGTAGACCGAGTCGAGCAATTCTTTGCCCCGGGGTTTGATAACGCTCTTGTCGAAGTCAAAGTACAGTATCACCACTTCCTCCGGCTTAATCACTACCCGGCGGTCAACGCAGATCTGTTCGCTGAACAGGGTATCCACCATGGGATTCACTTCACTGGAAGCCCGCACTACCAAAGCCGTATCACGCTCCCGGTAATATTCCTTCCGGATGCTCAGTTGCTGCTTCAGCACATCGCCCACCACTACAAAACGGTAGCGGCCTTCTGCATCGGTGATGGTACGTTGTTCCCCGCCTTCCGGATCTTTCAGGGTCACTTCTGCGCCCTTCATGGGGAGATTGTCGTTACAATCAACCACTGTTCCCTGCACCAGGCGGCGTTTGGGTTCTTTCTGAACGGAGTAGGTTTCCAGGCAGCAGTTGGATCCACGGTCGGAGCTAACGAGACCGTCTTTCAGCAGATCTGCTTTCTGGGCCGCATAGTAATAAATATCATCCCTGGAAGAGTTAACCGGGTAGCCCATGTTTACCGGGGCAGCCCATGAAGCGACCGTTCCTTCTGCAGTAAATAAATCAAACCCGCCCATACCGGTGCGGCCGTTGGAAGAAAATACCAGTGTGTTTGATTGTTGATGATAAAAAGGCGCCTGCTCATCCTCCGCTGTGTTGACTACCGGGCCTGCATTCACAGGTTCGCCGGTGGTGCCGTCGGCCTGCAAAGGCGCATACCAGATATCAAATTTGCCCTGCCCGCCGGGGCGGTCAGACGCAAAAAACAGGTAGGTTCCGGTGGCATCCACAAAGGGTTGCTTGGTTTGATAACCGCTGCCGGTAACAGAGCCAAGTACTTTCGGAGTCTCCCATCCGGCAGCAGATTTTTTGGCGTACCAGATGCTGGATTTATGCTGTCCGTTTTCACGGGTCCATTGCGTGAAGTAAAGTGTTTGTCCGTCGGTACTCATACTGGCCGCTCCCTGGTTCACAGCCGGGAGAGCTGCCTGCGGGAAAGCAGGCTCCAGTTGTTGCAGCGTGCCGTTGGTACGGGTAGCATAGAACAACCGGTTGCTGTACGGGTTGGTACCGGGTTGGGCCGAAGAGTCTGTTTCTGTGCTGGTTACAAGGTAACGGTCGCCCCCGGCCGAAACAGGCGCAAACACCCCCTGCACACTGCCGAACGAAGCATTGGCTTTTTCCACTTTGTACATAATCGTATCGGGGCGCTGCAACTGGGTTTTGATAAAGTTGAGTGTTTCCTGTTCTTTTTCAGCGGCCTGTTTCAGGTTGGTGGATGCTCCGTGTTTGGTCAGAAATTCGTTGATCACAGAATCGGCGGTTGCATAAGCACCAAGACTCCGTTGGCATACGCCGTACCAATAAAGCGCCGAAGCATACTTCACAGGATCCGTTTCATAACAGGTTTTGTAGCGGGCAGCTGCTTCTGCCAGGTAATACGACAACCGGTAGCTTTCGGCCTGCTTGTATAAAACGTCAAGACGGCTGAGTGATCCGCCGGTACCGCCCGTGATACGCCGTTTGGACAACAGGGGAACAATGCCGCCACCTGTATTTTTATGGGAGGGATTCAAAAACTGTTCATACAAACCGGCTGCTGTGTAATACTCACCCGACTGGTAGTATTTTTCGGCAAGCGCCAGTTGTTTATCCATTTGTGCAGCAGCGCCCAGTGTGAGCACACATCCTGTAACCAGTAAGGACAAACGCAGCTTGCGGAACGGTTTTCGAAACATATATAAAGATTTCATTCGTAACAATTAAAGGATAAAGGTTTGATTACAAACGGGGGCAGCGTATAAAATCAAAGATGCTGCGGGTACCATTCCGTTTGATATAGGAAAAACTCAGCTCAAAACTGTTCACATTCCTTGTCATGACACCCAATTTGGAAATATTTACATCGTAACTGAGACCAATGAGAAAGTTGCGGAAATCAACTCCCACAAACGGCGCTACTGCATCTTTATGCCGGTAATACCCGCCAAACATAAAATCGGTTTCGCTGTTCACATTCAGCTGTGCATACGTACCCAACATCATAACCGTTGCAGTTCCCTGGCGCATATACAACACATGCGGCACAATATGAGTGCGTTCTGATAAATTGTAACTCACACCTCCGTGAATCGCATAACGGAGGGGTATTGTCTCCGGGCTAACCTGTCCGTTGGTGATAAACGGATCCTTGGGCCGGTTGAGGTGAAATACGGAAACACCGGCAAACACATTCGATTTGCGGTCGGGTGCTGCATCATAGTACAAAGCCCCGGCTCCGATATCAAACGTGGTGGCTGAGGTATTGGCAAACACTTCTGTAATGGCGTTATTGGCATTGTACCCTGTAATCGGATTCCATTGTTCGCCCCACTTGAACTTCGTGGGATCCACACGACGGTTGATGGCGCCTCCCTGCATGGCAAAGACCATACGGTGGCGGTCTTCTTTCCCGAACTTTACACCGGTGTATGCAACCGAAGCATACGCATTGAGGTAATTGAAGCCCCCGTCGCCGGCACTTTGATTGAGGATGTTCACTCCTATTGCCAGGTTGTTCTTGGTGCGGGTATCAAACGACAATCCGGTGGTACGATACGGATTGGTGATACTGCCCCACTGGCTGCGGTAAATGCCCGACACCCGGTACTCTCCATCGCTGCCGCCCGTCATGGACGGATTGATGTACATCGGGTACGTATAGTTCTGTGTAAAATGCGGATCGGTTTGGGCCTGCACCCGGGGGGTGAGTACCAGCAGTGCACATCCGGTTAAGAGCCTGATCAATTTCATCTTCATATTTTTTTGTTCCGGTGCCGTTTTTTCCAACAGCACCTTTTGTTTAGATCAACGTTTTTATCGTAACAGTGTGATGGATCCTTTCAGGTTCAGCGAACGGCCATCGGACAGGAATACCCGAACAGCATATACGTAAACCCCAACAGGTTGCGGTTTACCTTTATGTGTTCCATCCCAACCCTGTGTGCGGCTGTTGGTGAAAAATACCTGCTGTCCCCACTGATTGAAAATCCGCATTTCCAGCCGGTCAATATAATTCCCATACACAAACAGCACATCGTTTTTACCATCACCATTCGGGCTGAACACATTCGGCACAAACACATCTTTGTTCAGCGGCAGTACCGTAATGCGGTAGGTACGGGCAGCGCCGGTACAACCATTGGCCGAAGCTGTTACCGTAATCGTCGCCACAATGGGATCATTGCCCCGGTTGATGGCGGTAAACGAGGGTACATTTCCCGTGCCGGAGGCAGGCAACCCGATAGCCGGATTGGAATTCGTCCAACTGTACGTAACCCCGGCAGGTGTACCCGTAAAGAAGGTGGCCGGCACAACCGCACCATCAAAAACAGATGTATCGCTCCGCACCACAACGGTGGGAAGCGGATTCACCGTAACCGTCAACGTGGCTGTATTGGCGCACTGTCCGGCTGCCGGCGTGAAGGTATAAGTGCCGCCATTTGTATTACTGATCGTCGCCGGGCTCCAGCTACCGGTAATACCATTGGAAGAAGACCCGGGCAGCGCCGGTACATTGGCGCCGGAGCAAAGCGTGAGCGTAGTACCAAAGCTGAACGTGGGTGTTACAATCGGGTTCACCGTAACCGTAAACGTGGCCGTGGTGGCACACTGTCCCGCTGTGGGCGTGAACGTATACGTGCCGCTGGTGGTATTACTTACAACCGCCGGACTCCAGGAACCGTTAATGCCGTTGGTGGATGTGCCGGGCAGTTCACCGGGCACCGTGCCGCCGGCGCAAACAGACAGAGAAGTTCCAAAAGCAAAGGTGGGTGTCACATTCGGGGTTACCGTAACCGTAAAGGTGGTGGTAGTGGCACACTGTCCCGCTGCAGGCGTGAAGGTGTACGTTCCGTTAGCCGTATTGCTTACCGTGGCCGGGCTCCATGTACCCGTTACGCCGTTGGTGGATGTACCGGGCAGCGTGGGCACCGTGCCGCCGGAACAGATAGATAAAGTTGTACCGAAGCTGAACGCAGGCGTGAGCACCGGGTTCACCGTAACGGTGAACGTGGTGGGCACAGCACATTGTCCGGCTGTGGGTGTAAACGTATAGGTTCCGTTGGCAGTATTGCTGACGGTGGCCGGACTCCAGGTACCAGTGATACCGTTCGTGGAGGTTGTGGGCAGAGAAGGCACATCGGCGCCATTACATACCGACAAGCTGGTACCAAAGCTGAACGTGGGGGTAAGATTCGGCGCTACCGTAACCGTGAATGTAGCGGTGGTGGCGCATTGTCCGGCGGTGGGGGTAAATGTGTACGTACCGCTTCCTGTATTGCTCACCGTAGCCGGGCTCCAGGTTCCGGTAATACCATTGGTGGAAGTCGTTGGCAGTGCGGGCACCGTTCCTCCAGAACAGATAGATAAAGTTGTACCGAAGCTGAACGCCGGAGTAAGATTCGGAGCAACGGTTACAGTAAAGGTCGTAGTGGTGGCACACTGTCCCGCTGTAGGCGTGAACGTGTAGGTGCCGCTGCCGGTATTGCTCACAGTGGCCGGACTCCACGTACCCGTAATGCCATTAGTGGAAGTGGTGGGCAAGGCAGGTACGGTGCCGCCGGAGCAAATGCTCAGCGATGTACCAAAGCTGAACGCCGGTGTCAGGATCGGATTCACCGTTACAGTGAAGGTGGCTGGCAGAGCGCATTGTCCGGCTGTGGGGGTAAACGTGTAGGTTCCGTTGGCTGTATTGCTCACCGTAGCCGGACTCCACGTACCCGTAATGCCGTTGGTGGAGGTGCCGGGTAAGGCAGGCACCGTTCCGCCGGAGCAGATCGACAAGCTTGTGCCGAAGCTGAAGGACGGAGTAAGATTCGGAGCAACCGTAACACTAAACGTGGTTGTAGTGGCACATTGACCCGCTGTGGGTGTGAACGTGTACGTGCCACTGCCTGTATTGCTCACCGTAGCCGGACTCCAGGTACCGGTGATACCATTGGTGGAGGTGCCGGGCAATGCAGGCACCGTTCCGCCTGAGCAGATGCTCAACGACGTACCAAAACTGAACGTGGGTGTGATATTCGGAGCAACGGTAACAGTAAATGTTGTTGTTGTGGCGCACTGTCCCGCTGTGGGTGTGAACGTGTAGGTGCCGCTGCCCGTGTTGCTAACCGTAGCCGGACTCCAGGTACCGGTGATGCCATTGGTGGCAGTACCGGGTAGCGCAGGCACGGTGCCGCCGGAGCAGATGCTCAGCGACGTACCAAAGCTGAACGTGGGAGTAATATTCGGAGCAACCGTTACGCTGAACGTAGTCGTTGTAGCACACTGACCTCCATCAGGTGTAAACGTATAGGTGCCGCTGCCGGTGTTACTTACAACGGCCGGACTCCAGGTGCCTGTAATGCCATTGGTGGAAGTACCGGGTAGTGAAGGCACGGTGCCACCGGAGCAGATGCTCAGGGAAGTGCCAAAGCTAAATGTGGGTGTGATATTCGGGGCAACCGTAACCGTAAATGTAGCCGTGGTGGCGCACTGTCCCGCCGTGGGCGTAAACGTATACGTGCCGCTGCCGGTGTTGCTTACAACGGCCGGACTCCAGGTACCCGTGATGCCGTTGGTGGAGGTGCCGGGCAGTGCAGGCACATTGCCGCCGGAGCAAATGCTCAACGATGTGCCGAAGCTGAAGGCCGGTGTTAGATTGGGCGCAACCGTTACGCTGAACGTTGCAGTGGTTGCACACTGTCCCGCTGTGGGTGTGAACGTATACGTGCCGCTGCCGGAGTTGCTCACCGTGGCCGGGCTCCAGGTGCCGGAAACTCCGTTATCAGAAGTAGTGGGCAGAGAGGGAACCGAAGCTCCGGAACAGATACTCAACGAAGTGCCGAAGCTGAACACAGGTGTTACGTTCGGCGTTACCGTTACAGTAAACGTCACAGGAACTGTACAGGGACCGGGATCGGGCGTAAACGTGTACACACCGTTAGAGGTATTGCTCACCACCGCCGGGCTCCAGGTACCGGAAATACCATTGGTGGAAGTGTTCGGCAGTGAGGGCACAGTGCCGCCGGAGCAAATGCTCAGCGACGTGCCAAACGAAAACGTGGGTGTGATGTTGGGTGTTACCGTTACGTTCAGGGTTACCGGGTGCGCACACTGGCCGGCATCGGGTGTAAACGTGTACGAACCGCTGGCTGTGTTACTAACGGTAGCCGGACTCCAGGTACCTGCATACCCGTTATTGGAAACAGCCGGTAACACAGGCGGCGGCGTTCCGGCACAAAAAGCCGGTATAGAAGAAAACGTGGGCGTAAACAATGGATTCGTCAGCGAAATGGCTGTTGCCAGATTGGTGGAACAACCATTGATGCCTACTGTGAAATTGGAATACAAACCTGCATTGAGACCCGTCAATACAATCTGCCCCGATCCATTGGCAACCAGCGACAGCGGACCTACCGGCGTACCACTGTCGTTGTAATTGATGACATAGGTTTGTCCGGGTACCAGGCCACTGATGGTAATAGAACCTTCCGTTCCGTTACACGTGGTGGGATTGTTGCTGCTCAGCGCAGGCGCCTGGATGGAAAAAGAAGCTTTGTAATTCGCACCACCGTTGTTCAGGACAATTGTTTCATTACACAACGTGGTGGAAGTGGCCGAACCGGTTACATCGTAATATACCTCCAGCTCATAATTGCCCGGGGCAAAATTGGTGAGGTTTACGGGGGCAAATGGTACCGTTGCGCCATTGGGAATCACCCGTTGCCATTTCTGATCGCCGACACCACAGGGACCGCCGGAAACAGAAAACTGGCTGAGTCCGGTATTACAGTTCTCAAAAAAAGGAAAATCAATACTGGTAAACGCACCCGGTGTGCCGCTGACCGGGTATACCCGGTAATACATGCGGGCTCCGCATACGTTAGAAGCAGCACCTTTAAACGTCTTCACTTCTCCTCCCCGCAAAATCAGCGTACCGGAATTTTGTGTATGGATCCCGAAGTTTCTTCCTTCAAACGTATTAGCAGCAGGGCCAATCAAATGTGCCGGCGGACGTGAATTGGACGTATTAAAAAAGTTGTTTGTATTACAATCTGTAATCCACACAGCGGAGGCATAAGGACCAAAGGACTGAGCCATTGATACAGAACCGAATACAGAGCATACAAATAACAGGAGAAAAAATGGCAGCGAGTTAGGTTTCATATCGGAAAGATATTGTTAGTAGTAGTTCGTTTCATCAGCACGGACTCTAATATAGAACAAATCAAAGATAATTCTCTTTTTACTCCTGTAAAATTCAAAACGTTACAAGGCAGGAAAATGGCCGTTCGTATTGAGAAACATATCTGTTGACTATCAGAACCACCAACGAAAGTCGTGAGTGAGATCACATGCACATTTGATGGCAGTCATTTGAACGCTGCCATCACAACCGATAGCTTTAGCCAACAAGAAATCTCTTATGGCACTTCCCCTGTCTATTGAAACCGGGATTGCCGTTGATGGTGTGCAACTGAACGGACTCCTGGCTATTCCGGAACATCCGAAAGGATTGATCGTTTTTGCACACGGCAGCGGCAGCAGCCGGTTCAGTAAACGGAACAGGCAGGTAGCACAGTACCTGCAGCAACATCAGTTCGCCACCTTGCTGTTCGACTTACTCACGGAAGAAGAAAACGCCTCTCCTCAAAACAGGTTTGATATACAGTTGCTCTCGGACCGTCTCCTCCACATTACCCACTGGCTGCAACAAAAAAAGGCAACCAGGGAACTGAAACTGGGTTTCTTCGGCGCCAGCACCGGCGCTGCGGCTGCGTTACAGGCAGCGGCATCACTCCCCGGCGTTCGGGCCGTGGTGTGCAGGGGTGGACGGCCGGATCTTGCCTGGCACTCATTGCCCTTTGTAAGAGCTGCCGTGCTCCTCCTCGTAGGCACAAAGGATCCTGAAGTACTGCAACTCAACGAAGCCGCCTTCCGCCACCTCAAATGTATACGGGAACTGGAACTGGTGGAAGGCGCCACCCACCTGTTTGAAGAGCCCGGCGCCCTCGAAGAAGTATGCCGGGCTGCCGGCCGCTGGTTTCAACAGCACCTCAACGGTCATGCATAAACGAACACACACATGAAACCCTTTTACGACCGCACCGAAGCCGGACAGTCCCTGGCCCAACAGCTGAAACCGCTGCCCCGCAGTAATGGTGTGGTGCTGGCCATCCCACGGGGAGGCGTACCCGTAGCCGCCGTGGTGGCACAGGAGTTAAAGTTGCCCCTGCAGGTTTGGCTCTGTAAAAAAATCGGTCACCCGCAACAAAAAGAATATGCCATCGGGGCTGTGACCCTGACCGATGCTTATCTCATCAAGCATGAAGAAATAGAGGAAGAATACCTTGCATCCGAAATCAAAGCCGTGCGTCACCGCCTGCAGGAGATGCAGCAACGGTTTGGCGTTGCCGATGCTGCATCGCTCAGGGGGAAAACGGCGATCCTGGTGGATGATGGCATCGCCACCGGCAACACCCTCATGGCAGCGGTGCGTTTGCTGCGGCAAAGTGAGCCCGCCCGTATTGTGATTGCCGTACCCGTCGCCTCCCGGCAGGCACAGGAACTGCTGACGCCGGAGGTGGACGAATTCATCTGCCTCCACAGCCCGGCTTTTTTTACCGGCGTGGGTGCCTTTTATGAACACTTTGAACAGGTGAGCGATGAAGAAGTGATGGCGTTGCTGCAACCAGGAGCCGGGCAGTAGGTGCAGCAGCTCAGCGTTTGCCTTCCAGCCGGTTCACGTATTCCAGCGAACCCAGTCGCACCCGCAGCGGAATACCCGTCTTTTTTTCGAGTTTGTATTCGCCGATGCAGATGATCCCCCAGTTGTCCATCACAGTACCCAGCCGCAGTTGTACCGGCGTCTGCACCCTGGGCTGCACCGGGAAGAGGAGGGGTGAAAATTGTATAACAGATTGCTGAACAACCGCTTGCGGCCGTTTTGCCGCCAACGCTTGGCCCCACCCCGTACAAGGAATTGTTAAGAATAGGGCGGCCGCACAACAAAAACTGTTCCAATTTTTAAAGATGCCCTTCTTATTTGATAATTTTGTAACCGGAACCATACAAAACAAAGATAAACAAGGATCGGCAAATGGCACTCAGTCAGGGCTTACATCAGAAACTGCTTCAGAAGCTTTCCCCCCAGCAAATTCAGCTCATGAAATTGCTGCAGGTGCCTACGTCTAACCTGGAAGAGCGCATCAAGGAAGAAATCGAAGAGAATCCCGCACTGGAACAGGGCAATGAAGAAGAAGAACTGAGCAGCATGGAGCTGAAAGACGAATTCGATTCCGCCGAAGAAGAGTTTGAACCCGATGGCAGCGAAGATGAATACGACAACATTGACATCAGCGAATATGTGAGCGACAGCGACGATGACGTGGCCGATTACCGCACCCGGGAAGACCCGTACACCGATCCCGATGAGCAAAAAACCGTGCCCGTGAAACTGGAAACCAGCTTTCACGAACTGCTGGTGCAACAGCTGGGCATGCTCAACCTCGACGACCGCCAGCACATCATTGCCGAGCAGATTGTGGGCAGCATTGACGATGATGGTTACCTGCGCCGGGAAACCTCGGCCATTGTCAACGACCTCGCCTTCCGGCAGAATATTGATACAACCAATGAGGAAGTGGAATCCATCATTGACCTCATCCAGCAGTTTGAACCCGCCGGCATCTGTGCCCGCAACCTGCAGGAGTGCCTGCTCATTCAGCTGCGGCTCAAACAGAAACAGAAACCTCTCACCGTGGTGAACGCCGCCATTGCTGTGCTGGAAAAATACTTCGAGGAGTTTACCAAAAAGCATTACGAAAAAATCCAGCGCAGCCTGGGCCTTGACGATGAGCAGCTGAAGGAAATCATTCAGCACATCATCAAACTCAATCCCAAGCCCGGCGGCAATATGGGCGAAACCAACAAGGGCGAAACTTATATCACCCCCGACTTTTTCATTGTCAACACCGGTGGCTTGCTGGAGCTCACCCTCAACTCCCGCAACGCCCCCGATCTGCGCATCAGCGAAGGCTACCGGGATATGCTCAAGGAATACGAGCGGGGCAGCAAAAAAGACAAGCGCCAGAAAGAAGCCGTGCTCTTCATCAAACAGAAAATTGATGCCGCCCGCTGGTTTATTGACGCCATCAAACAACGGCAGAACACCCTGCTGCACACCATGAACGCCATCATGCAGCACCAGAACGAATTTTTCCTCACCGGCGACGAAACCAACCTGCGGCCCATGATCCTGAAAGACATTGCCGAAAAAACCGGGCTGGATATTTCCACCGTGAGCCGTGTGGCCAACAGCAAGTTTGTGCAAACCGAATTTGGTACCTACCGCCTCAAGTTTTTCTTCAGCGAATCGCTGAGTACCGAAAGCGGCGAGGAAGTGTCGACCCGGGAGGTGAAGAAAATCCTGCTCGACTTTATTGAAGCCGAAGACAAACGCAAACCCATCAGCGACGAGCGGCTCACCGAGCTGCTGCAGGAAAAAGGTTATAATATTGCACGGCGTACCGTGGCCAAGTACCGGGAGCAGCTGAACATTCCCGTGGCCCGGCTCCGCAAACAATTATAAACGAACGAGTGTGTTGTTGAAAGAATCGCTCCTGTACCCTCTGTGCTGAACTCCGTGCACTCTGTGGTTTTCTTTTTTACCACAGAGGACACAAAGGCGGTTTCACAGAGAACTGCACAGAGAGCCGGGAGCGCCCCCTTTCGCAGCACAGCAGCTTCTAAAACGAACCCTTCATGGAAGTAACCGAACAAGGCGAGTTGGCCATTCCCGAAAACAAAGTACCCCGCTGGCAGCTGCTGCCGGCCCGGTTTTTTTCGTACCTGCTGCATCCCCTGCTGCTGGTGGGCTGGATCACCCTGTTTCTGTTGTACCTCAACCCCTCCACCTTCCTGGGTGCCGATGGGGAGGAGCGCCTGCTGGTATTGCTGCGGGTGTTCAGCACCTCCCTTTTTCTGCCGCTGGTAACGGTGCTGCTGCTGAAGGGGCTGGGTTTTATTGATTCCATCCAGTTGCGGACGCAGAAAGAACGCATCATTCCCTACGTAGCCTGCATTACCTTTTTCTTCTGGAGTTATTATGTAGCCAAACAGCTGGACGATCCCGGTGAGCTGCGGGCCTTTCTGCTGGGCCTGTTTATTACCGCTGCCGTGGCCCTGTACCTCAACAACTATTTTAAAATCAGCATGCACACCCTGGGTGCCGGCGGCATGGTGGCCCTGTTTATACTCCTCCTCCTCTCCGGCCGGCTCGACAGCGGTTTCTGGATGGTGGTGGCCCTGCTGCTGGCGGGCCTTGTTGGTACCAGCCGCCTGCTTACCGGCAGCCACCGGCCCTTTGAAATTTACGCCGGGTACGCCACCGGCTTTATAGTACAGGTGATTTGCTGGTGGATTGTGTTTTGATGTGCTACCCCCGATACCTGCCGGGCGAAACCCCGCAGCGATTACAAACCGCCCTGCTGTACCTTCTTTCCTTTTTTACACCCACCCATTACCGGCAGCACCAACGCTTTTAAGTGGCCTTTGAGTGGGCTTTAAGTGGCAGTTGCCTGCCCGTGCTCCTGCTTGTTGGATACAATACGAACGCATTTACCTGCCAGTATCCATATAGTATCTATACAGCATCCCTTCCTGCGTGCGGCGGAAGGATTTTTAAAAAATACCACAAATGGGGTATTGCGGGGATGGATGACTGAATGTAACTTAAAGCCGAGCCGGGAGGTAAATGTTTATAAACGCTTACAAACGGATCGGATTGTACTAACAACAACACAAAAAGTAAACCACTAAATAATTCATTTTCAATAACTTTAAAAGAGCAACCACTACGCCTTATAGCATAAATCGTAGCGTTACCAGCAATTTTATGACAAACAATCTACTATACTTTCCTTACATCAACGTCCCTAATAACAGTTGGACTATTAGAAGCATTTTATATTGGGATAACGTTGGAGCAATTGTCCCTCAGATTTATAAAGAACGACCTAACAAACTTGAACGGGACATGCTGAGCTTTGTTCAACAAAACCTGATACAACAAATATTTCCTGACGAGCACATTTATCAACTAAGGAATTTCACAACCTCATTTCTAAAACTTATAACTCAACCAAAATTTAATATAGCAAAAAGCCAGAAAGATTTTAGAGAGGGGCATTACAGTAGGATACATTTTCAAAAGGCTGACTATAGACTCTTTTCTGAGTTAGAACAGTTGAACGTGGCAAAAAGAAAAAATTGGGAGTGGTTTAATATTGAGAGTAGAGTAGCAAGACTTTATATGATGTACTTGGCCACAGTAATATCAAAAAGTGGACAGTATACACCCGGAACGGATAACCCAATAAATATTGATTTTTCTTTACAACAAAAAGGGCTTTCTCATTTTGCTCAAGTAACAAGAGGTAAATTTTTGAAAGACCTAATGCCCTATCCTCTTAACCCTGACTTAAATAAACTTCGGAGATTTAAGGACAAACACAACAAACAGCTAAAAGCATTCAGAAATTATCTTGAAACGACCATTATTGAGGTAACAACAATAAAGGACAGAGAACAAAGAAACAACTTGTATAAATTGAAACTTGAAGAAATAAATGAACAGCGAGAAGAGATTTACGAAAAACTTAATGAATCAAAAGTTGGGCAAATATTATTAGGGACATTATTCGGACTGACAAGCGCTGGAATTGGCTTTGTGACTGAAAATAACCCACTTGGCATTTTTGGTCTTGGAAATGCTGTTTACTCAGCTTTTCAAGGATATGGTAAAAAAGATTTGTTGAATAACGATATTGCATATTTGGCTTTAATTGATAAGAAGTTTGGATTGAAATAAAAACTGCTGGTAACATTGCATTGGCAATATGGCGGGGCAACGAATATGTTCTCAGCTTTTTGTTTCGCTATGCAGCTTCGGTTTCGGCAGACGAATAAGGCCAAGCAACAGAATAAATAATGAGCTTTTGTATCTTTAATCAGCAGCGGCACCGGGCAGACGTAACACAGAATGCCGCCACATCGCCAATGCTTCAACGTTAGGCGCTATTAACTATAATGATTGAGAATGTCACATATAGAAATCTAATTTCTGATCTAAAGAATAAAAATGTAATTATTTGGGTTGGTGCAGGCTATTCAAAAAGACTCGGCTTTCCTGATTGGAAAGGGTTTGTATTTAAGATTGCCGAAAAGTATTTTGAGAATGATTCATATGAGTTGATGAAATTTCAGGCTGAAGCTTCTAAAACTGACAGTGACATACTTAAGCTTTTAGCTGGCTTTGATAAGAATAAGCGCAAGGTTGTATTTGACCTTTTACCAGAGATATTTGAGTTACCCTATTCTGATCCTAATGATTCCAGAGCGCTGCCCTTTAAAAAACTATGGCGGCTCAGTAGCCAAATAATAACAACTAACTACGACTTGTCGCTTAATGAAGCAAAGGATTTGGATTGCCGAACTGTGGTTTGGAACAGGAAGGGAGATTACAAAAATTTTATAGAAAGGAATGAGAAGTATTTGTTTAAGCTACATGGAACAGTAAAAGATCCGGTTAACTGCATAATCTTTCCAGATCAATATGATGATGTATATAAAAAAACGGGGCCAGATGACCCAGAAAAACTTACTTATTACTTTTTAAAGCATCTTGTAACAGACCATAAGATTTTGTTTATAGGTTATGGTGGATTTAAAGATGATGTATATATCGACTCAACCTTCGAATATGTTCATGAAATAATCAAAAGCTTTTCGGACAAAAAACATTACATACTGAAACATAGTAACTCAAGTATTTCAAGAGATTACCTTGAGTCAATAGAATTTGAAAATTACAGCGACCTTGATCTTATAGTTGATGATTTGCTGCAGCATGTAACTAGTTACAAAGCTACCTCAGATCAAATTGATTCATTTATCCCGGAGTATATAGGGCGGCAGCATGAAAAAGAGGAATTGAGAAAATTTATTGAATCTGTTGATTCGAACTTTCTTTTTCTGTGGGGCAAGGGAGGCATAGGTAAAACACACCTATTGAAGACAGTTTTAGAAGAGAGCAAAACCCCTTACTTATACTTTCAGCTTATTTCGGCAACTTCACTGCAATCGCTTGCAGATAAGTTAAATCTTGGGGTTGTTATTGACCACAACAAGGTAGAACATTACAGTAAAACTTTTGTTGAGGCGTTTGAAAAAATAAATATCCCTGTCATATTTGACGACTTCTACGAAATTGATACTAAAGAATATCCTAATCCTAAACTTAAAAATACCCTTCTTCAACTTAAGGACTCAAGCGATAATAAAACTATAATTATTTCAAGAGCACTTGATTCAACATTTACTTATCTCCCCAATTTAGAGATTAAATATTTAGAGCCAGAGGAGCATGAGCAATTCGTAAAAGCATATATCAAATACGAGGGTAGCCATTTAAGTTTTAAAAATCTTGATGAAACCATCTCTAAGATTTGGAATGCATCAAGAGGGTATCCGCTAGTTTCGCAGATATTCTTGGATATACTTGGTCAGCCTTATGCCTACCCTGACTTTAATTTAGAGGAATTCGGCAGGTTCGATTACGAAAAGTATGATAAAGAAAATAATCAGGGAAAAGAATACGTAGAGAAACTTATCAGCGTAGTATTGAAAGGCAAGGATGAAGCATCAAGAGAACTGCTGCTTAACTTCTCTTTAGCACTTAAAGAAATGCCTTTTGAGCTGCTTCAAAGATTGCCCTTTAGCAATCAATTTAAGGTTGAACAAAAAAGAAAAGACTATATCATAGTTAGCAAAAGTGATACCGGAGAATACAGCTTTTCACTTCATCCCTTGGTATGGGAAATCTTTCGAAAAAAAGCCGGTTCACGGTCCGATGTTCAATTGATTCTTGGGAAATACTACCTGGATAAATTTATTGATGACTATGATAATGTTGAAGCTTATAGTCTTTCAGAGTATCACTACAACCTTTCAACTGATGAGGGGATTGCCTATTTCAATAATTCTATAAAAAATCTTATTGACAAAGCTAAAATAAAGGATATCCTTTCTAAAAATATAGAAGCTACTATTGTAAGATTGAAATTAAAAAGAGGTTTTGGTAATAATGCGGCAATACACCATCAATTAGCTACTCAATATTATTTTCTCCATAAGATCCCCGAAGCATTGAATGAAATTGAACTTGGACTTCGGGATTTTGAAAAAAATGAGCATCTTCTTTTACAAAAGGCAATAATTCAAAGTGGAGAGGGGCAGATTTCAGGAGCAGAGCAGGCGTTAATTCAATTATTAAGTATTAATCCATTAAATATACTAGCCCGCAACGAAATCGGAATTCTCTACCGTGAATGGGCGAACATCAAACAGGGGAAGGAGAAAGAGGATAAATATACAGAAGCAGAGAAGTGGTTAAAGCCCCTTGCAGAAGAAAAACATATCCATGCCCGCAACGAAATCGGAATTCTCTACCGTGAATGGGCGAACATCAAACAGGGGAAGGAGAAAGAGGATAAATATACAGAAGCAGAGAAGTGGTTAAAGCCCCTTGCAGAAGAAAATAATGTTTTAGCATGTAATGAATTGGCTTTACTTTACAGAGGCTGGGGCAGCCTGAACTTTAAAGCAACTGATATAGCAAAGCTGAATTTATCAAGAAATTATTTTGAAAAAGCGATTGCCCTTAAAAAAGATAACATTCAATCTTATGATGGCCTGTGCAGGACTCTAGTATTACTCGGTGATTATGAAGAATGTTTAAATTGGGGTGACGCAGCGCTAAATGTTAAGTCATATGATGAGAAGATTATAAAAATTATGATTGAGGTTTGCTTCTATAATTTAAAGAATAAACAAAAGGCTAAAACATACTGGGACAAGTTAAAACCATCTTCATATCATAAGAAACGATGGGAGGGAAAATTGTCATAACAGCGCCTAACAAGGTATTGCCAAAAGCGGGGGAGAGGTGTTTCTATGACACTTTTGTGCTTAACCGAACTTTAGTTTTTCAAATCAACAGTAGTGCTGAAACGCTCCGCCTGCGGCAATACCCAAAACGTTAACCAAAACAATCACCCCCGCCCGCCTTTTGTGGCTTACTTCTTTTTCACGCAAGTAAACAAGCCGGAAAAAACAGGTGCCGGATATTAATGGCAAAAGTGCACTCGTTCTTATCCCGGCCGGAACAGGGCTCCCAACCTGACAACTGGCTGTTACTTGTTTAAGCCGCTGATGGCGTAGCACCTTAGCAGGAAATGCCGGAATTCTTTGTTACATTGTTTGCCTAAAATAGTTACAGTCGGAATGTTGCGTGTGCACAGGCTCAAACAAAAAGAGCCAGTCCGACGCAGCAACCATCACAGCCAACTATAACAAACCCGTAAACAACGATCATATGTATACCCTCCTCACAGGAATCATTTTTCTATCTGCAGGTTTGATTGCCGGCTACCTGTGGCCCCAACAATCCTGGCGCTGGGGCTTGTGGATCTGCGGTCCGCTGTTACTGCTGTTGTTGCTGAGTGTTGCCTTTGCCGGCAATGTTACTACGTTCCTGGAACAGGATATGCCGTTGGTGCTCCTGGGTTTTGCCGCCACCTGCACCGGCGGATTTGCCGGCGCCCGTTTGAAAAAGAAGCGGCAGCAGGGGTAGGCTGCTTCCGTTGCAAAAGCGAAGAACGTACGATCTGAAGTTTGCCTGTTGCTTGTATCACAGAAACGAATTTTCAAACCGTCCTTTTAATGACAACCGGGCGAAGTACCACAATGTGCAATACAGAACCCTTCCTTTTCTGCCGCTCCTACGGAGCTCAGGAACTCATGCCCCCGCTTTGTCTATTTATCTGTCGCTCCTACGGAGCTGAATACAACCCAACACCCTGTATTGTGTAAGAACGTAACACATTTGAGAAAAGCACAACCTGTTTACTCCGGCAGTAACACCAACATGAATCCGTTAGCTGAGCAAGAAGTTCGCATACAATCACCCAAACCGGTATAGACCGAAACAGGAAACGATTGAAAAAAACCAGCGGGGAACAAATACAAGGTGGACGAATAAAAAATAACTTCGCCGGGTAGGTTGGCTGTTGTGTGCACGGAACGCAGGTTCGGGCGCACGACAGCCAACCAGTTACAACAAACACATACCACATCACACCAGAAAGCAATATGACCAACAGCACACTGATAAAAAACATTTCCATCGTAAACGAAGGAACGATTACTGTAGCCGATGTGCGCATCGGAAACGGCTGCATTCAACAGATCGGTCAACTTAAAGCCGAAGGCGATACCACATTGATTGACGGCACCGGCAAATACCTGTTTCCGGGCATCATTGACGCACAGGTTCATTTCCGGGAACCAGGGCTTACGCACAAAGCCGATCTGTATACAGAAAGCAAGGCCGCCGTGGCAGGTGGTGTTACCTCCTTTATTGATATGCCCAATACCCTCCCGAATGTGCTCACCCTGGAACTCCTGAACGAGAAATACAAACGGGCAGCTGAAAAGTCACTGGCCAATTTTGGTTTTCTTTTAGGCGTGAACGGCGACAACCTGGCCGAAGTCATTCGCCTTGATCATTCGAAACTCTTAGGCATTACAGACGATGGTTTGTATTTCACCAAAAAAGGAAACCTGCTTGCAGACAATCCCGAAACCATGGAGCAACTGTTTGCCAACTGCAGGGGCCTCATTGCCATCCATTCCGAACGGGAGCAGCTGATTGAAGAAAATGAACACCGGTACCGGGAACAGTACGGCGAAGATGTGCCCATTGCCTGCCATCCGCTGATCAGAAGTGAACAAGCCTGTTATGAAGCCACCAAACGGGCCATTGCCATCGCCAGCAAATACAAGGCACGGCTGCACATTCTGCATCTGTCAACAGCAGCAGAAACCCATCTGTTCCGCAACGATATTCCGTTACAAGAAAAAAACATTACTACGGAAGTATCCGTGCATCATCTGTGGTTTTCAGATAAAGACTATGAACGTTTGGGAACAGCCATCAAATGGAACCCGGCCATTAAAACAGAAGCCGATCAGAAAGGATTGTTACAGGCCTTGTCGGATGACAAGATAGATATCGTAACCACCGACCACGCTCCCCACACGTTAGAAGAAAAGCAGAAGCCTTATTTTCAATCCATGTCCGGCGCACCCATTGTGCAGCATTCTTTGAACATCATGCTGGAGTTTTACAAACAAGGGCTGTTTCCGTTAGAAAAAATTGCAGAAAAAATGTGTCATAACCCGGCTATTCTTTACCGGATTGACAAGCGGGGGTTCATCCGGGAAGGCTACTATGCAGACCTTGCTATTGTTGATTTACATGAAAGCTGGACTGTTCATAAGAACAACCTGCTTTCGAAATGCGGCTGGTCGCCCCTGGAAGGCACCACCTTTCAAACAAAGGTGACGCATACCTTTGTGAATGGTAACCTGGTGTATGACAACGGGTGCTTCAACGAAACCCAAAAAGGACAGGCACTAACCGTACACCCTGGCTGAAACTATCAAACAACTACTAACGACTTCAGTACCGACAGGTTGGGCTTTGCGTTCAAACTGCACCTGGTGAAAAGGACCGAAACGGATGGATGAAGCTGCCAGGTCCTGCAAAAAAAAATCCCGCAACTGTTCGCTGCAGGATGTCTATCAATTACGTTCAGATCCATACTAACTGTTCAGGAGTTCCGATTTGCTGAGGTACGTTCGATCGGGGTGGTAGATGAACAGCAGGCTGCCATTTTTAATGGTATTGATAATGGGCTTTGTTTGCTTTGTAGGCACTGCCGGGCAACCCAGGCTGCGGCCGAGGTACCCGTTGGAACGGGCAAAGGCATCGCTTACGTACTCCGAGCCGTGCATGACAATGGCCCTGTCGAAGGCTTTGTCGTTGATTCCTCTTTCCAGTCCCTGTAGTTTCAGGGAAAAACCTTTTCCACCGATATATGTGTTCAGCGTGAGGTAAAATCCGAGGCTGCTTTTGTTTGATTCGGGCTTATTGGAAAAACTGTTAGCATACGTAAGTCCGCTGTTGCGGCCATGCGCCACCAGCGTCTTAAACAACACCTTCTGTTCGTTCATATCAATCACGAACAACCGGTTTTGGTTGGAGGGCTTTGAAAAATCGGCAATGGTGAGCAAACCATCCTTGATAATCCGTCCGCTCTCTTTCAGTTTGTAATATCCTTTGTACGCCAGTTCAAAGGCCGTTTCGTTTACGCCTGCCTGCACCAGTTCTAGTGCATTGTAGATACTATCGGCTTCATCCAGTATCAGTTCTTCCAGCGTACGTTCCGGAACAGAAGCAGGCAAATGGGTTTTTAAATACTCGGCGGAAGTTACTTTTTCGGAAAGCGTTGTGTTTCCGGCGATCAGGATGGGAATTTGCAAAAACAAAAGGCCGGCAATGGCCATGTAAGCAGGGTTGGTTCGGAACAGGGTCATGGATTTCGTTTTAATAGGATTCAGGATTCCTGAAAAAATAGTACCAATTTTCTTTACAAACTGCATGTCCGTTTCTTTTTAATGGTTTCTAATAATAACCCCTTACGGGCGGCTACAGGTTTACGGGCAGATGGTACTTGGTCTCAGGCGAAATAGGAAACGCAAAAATAGTTCCGGGATTGCGCAGGAGGATGTTAAAACGGGGGCTGGAAAGGGTAAAACTATGCCTTTATCGGACAGATTTTTTATAAATTATTGATTATTAATAGATTATTCTATCGATTCATTCTCGTCTTATAGTAACTGGCAGTTTGCCACTCTTCTTTTCTTTGTCACTTTTTGCTTGCCCCCCGAAGATGCTTCGCTCATCGGGGCAGGCAACAGTAACCAAAAAAGGCCCCGCCATCGATAACACCCCGATGGCGGACGGTTCCCTGATTTAGCTTCAGTACTACTGTAGTACCAGGCATTGACGCCTTGATTACGTGCATTAGTAGGCAAGCCTCAATTGTCGCAAGCATTTTAAGTTCACAAATGCTTGATTATTAATTATTTATGATTATTTATCTATCTGCAGTGCAACCCTCCCTCGAAGCAATTAGAAAACCGTCTTTCCGTCGGTAGGTGCGCATTCACTGGTTTCCTTATCTTTAAAACGTCAACAACCACAGGTTTTTATGCGACAAAATCTGGCCCCGCTGCGTGGTATTACGATTCCGGTTCTTGTCATTCTGGCACTACTGCTGGCAGGGTCGGTTTACTATTTCCGGCAGCGGATGTTGTTTGCCGATGGGGCGTTTATGACCTTCAACCTGCTGAACGAAGGCCGGTTCCTGATCCAGGAGCACCGTTATGGAGCCTTTGTTACCCAGGCCATTCCGCTGCTGGGCGGATGGCTGTATTTGCCGCTTTCTCTCATTCTGCTGCTCTATTCCGCTGGTTTTCAACTGTTTTACCTAACGGTGGGACTGCTGCTCCTGTACCGTCTGCGTCAACCAGCCCTTGCGGTGTTGCTGGTGTGTTACCTGACGGTCTTTGCCAGCGATGTGTTTTTCTGGCCCAACAACGAGGTGCACCAGGGGGTGGCGTGGATGTTGCTGTCGCTGGGGCTCCTGCTGCAACCGGCTGCCCGGCCCGGCCTGCACTACACCTTTCTGGCTGCCACGGCATTTTTAGCCCTGTTCAGTCATTTCCTGGTGGCGCTTCCGTTTTTGTTTCTGCTATTGTACTTCCTGGCCGATGGGCGGTTGCTGCACCTGGGCCGTTTCAGCAAAGGGGTGTTGCTGGCGGGATTTGCAGCATTGTTTGGCTTCAAATACTGGCTGGGATTGCAGGGTTGGTACGACGGACCGAAACTGGAGGGGGTGAAACAGCTGTCGGCCGAACGTGTGCTCAACGCCTTTCAAAGTGGTCAGTTGCAGAGCATGGGTCCCCGCCTGCTGACCGATTACTGGTGGGCACCGTTGCTGCTACTGGTCGGACTAACCGCCCTGATCTTCGCCCGGAAATGGGCGCAGTTACTGCTGACAATCTTCTTCGTGCTGCTGACGGTGGTGCTGCTGGCCACGGTGTACCCCGATGGTTTTGACCGATCACTCCTTTTTTATATGGAAAGCGAATGGATGGTGCTGGGCGTAATTGCGGCCACTCCGTTTGTACTGGAAGTGTTGCCCCAGCTCAAAAGGGTACAACTCACCTTCTTTCTCCTGCTGCTGGGCGCCACCCGGCTGTGGAGCATGGAGCAATCGGCCGACCTGTTTACCAGGCGGATGGAAACCATTCAGTCCATCAACCGGCAACTGCACCAACAGGGCATTCACAAAGCGTTGGTGGTGAAGGATTTGCCAACAGCCCCTTTGTTCCTGGCCGAATGGGGTGTGCCAGTGGAGAGTCTGCTCAGCTCCCGTCTCGACGGTCATCAGCCACAGGTCACGTTCCGGCTGGTGGAAGCAGGGGAAACTCCCATCAGCGGGACAGACAGTTTTCAAACCAGCTTCCGTACGCTGCATCAGCAGGAGTTAAATGGACTTTACTTTCAAACCGATACGACGCAGGGGTATAAGGTGGTGCGATTGAGTGAGTTCATTGTCACGAATTGAACAAATTACACGGATTACACGAATTCTTTTTCTCGCAGACTGCACGGATTGCACAGATTACACGAATGGGTTCTTAAATGGGGTTTTCTTTCTGTGCTCTTCTGCGGCATCTGTGAACTCCTGTATTCCTCCGTTTCTCCGTGTTAACCTACTTCAGTTTCTTCTCCCGTATAAACGCCCGGATGGGTTCGGAGAGTTGCAGTTGCGGGTTGCGGCTGAGGTCGAGCAGCAGCAGGTTGCTGAGCTGGATGAAGTTAGGAGGAAGTACCAGGAGCTGGTTGCCGCTGAGGTCGAGTTGCTGCAGTTTGCCGAGGCGACCAAAGGTTTCGGGCAGGTACTCCAGCTGGTTGAAGCGCAGGTTCAGTTCTTTAAGATGGAGCAACATGGCAAAGCTTTCGGGCAGGGAAGTGAGTTTGTTATCGCCCAGGTCGAGCACTTCCAGCTTCCGCAGCATACCAAAGCTTTCGGGGAGGGTGGTGAGCAGGTTGCCCCGGAGGTCGAGCTTCACCAGGTTTATAAACTTGCCGATGCCCTCGGGCAATTGGGTGAGACCATTGTACCGCAGCTGCATCTTGTACACCTGCTCGGGATTTTTCAATGCTTCTTCGAGCGAAGCATAGGTTTTATCGGGCTGTGCTGTGGCAGCCACACTTATCAGCATCCAACCAAGAAGAACAACAAAGGGCTTCATAGCACGAAAATACTACTATCAACGGGAACTCCTCACTGCCGCATTCCGGTTACCTTCGTAGCATCAATGTAGTATCGCTATGTTTCCCCTTCCCACACTTCAAAACGACCTTGTTGTATTACAGCCGCTGGCAGCAGAAGATTTTGAGCGATTGCTGGCTGTTGCATCCGATCCGCTTATCTGGGAGCAACATCCCAACCCCGACCGGTACAAACGGGAGGTATTTGCCACCTATTTTCAAGGAGCCATTGAATCGGGCGGCGCCCTGCTGATCAGCGATGCGGCCACTGGTGAAGTGATCGGCTGCAGCCGGTTTTATGACTATGAGTCCGAACAGCAGGAGGTTAAAATCGGCTATACGTTTTTTGCCCGCCGCTGCTGGGGCAAAGGATATAATACGGCGGCAAAACAACTCATGCTGCAACATGCATTTCAATACGCAGACTACGTCATCTTTCATGTAGGCACACAAAACAAACGCTCCCGCCGGGCGATGGAAAAACTGGGAGCGGAATTCCTGGGCGAAGAAACAGTGGCCTATTACGGTGAAGCACCGAAGCAGAACGTGGTATTCCGGATCCGGAAAGAGGATTGGAAAAAAATCTGATCCGGAAATGGTACTTCTTACATATTAATCGTAATATTGCGATGAATAAATAATCATGGGAGTCACAAAAGCAGAAGAATTCAGTGTAAAAGACAACCGGGTAGCCCGGTATGCGAAGGCATTGTCGCACCCCGCCCGTATTGCCATCCTCAAACTACTCCTGAAGAAACAGGCCTGCATCTGCGGCGATATTGTGGAGGAACTTCCGTTATCGCAAAGCACCGTATCGCAGCATTTGAAAGAATTGAAAGAAGCAGGATTGATCAAGGGAGAAATTGAAGGCGTGCGGATCTGTTATTGCATTGATGAAAACGAATGGAAGCAGGCACAGCAATCCCTGGCCGATCTGTTTGATGGTTATACACCCACGTTCAACTGTTGTTGATTTTTTTTAATCGTATTCATCGTAATAAACCGATAAAACAACGATATGCAAACACAAGAACAATTAAAAGAGCTGGTGCGCAGCAAGTACAGCGAAATTGCCCTGCAGGATAAAGAAACCAACCAGAGTTCCTGTTGCGGCGCCGGTGGCTGCTCTACGGAAGTATACAATATTATGAGCGACGATTACTCGCAGCTGCAAGGTTACAATGCTGATGCCGATTTGGGTCTGGGGTGCGGACTTCCCACCCAGTTTGCCCGCATTCGCAAAGGCGATACCGTGATTGACCTGGGCAGCGGGGCCGGTAACGATTGTTTTGTAGCCAGGGCCGAAACCGGCGAAACCGGTAAAGTGATCGGGATTGATTTCACCCCGGCCATGATTGACAAAGCCCGGCTGAATGCCGATAACCGGGGCTTCAACAATGTGGAATTCCGGCAGGGTGATATTGAGCACATGCCGGTGGGTGGTAATTTGGCCGATGTGATTGTAAGCAACTGTGTGCTGAACCTGGTGCCGAATAAAGATGGTGTGTTCAAAGAAATCTTCCGGGTGCTGAAGCCCGGCGGTCATTTCAGTATTTCCGATGTGGTGCTTGTGGGCGCTTTACCGGATGCGTTGCAGAAAGATGCAGAAATGTATGCAGGATGCGTGTCCGGCGCCATTCAGAAACAGGTGTACCTGGAGCTGATCGAAACGAATGGTTTTGTGAATACAGTTGTACAAAAAGAAAAGCCCATCATCATCCCGGATGATATCCTGGGCAAGTATTTGTCGCCCTCAGAACTCACTGCCTGGAAAGAAGGTAGCTCCGGCATATTCAGCATCACCGTGTATGCCGAAAAACCGGCACAAGCAACCCCCTGTTGCGAACCGGGCTGCTGTTAATCATTCGGAAACCAAACCAAAACAAATGTCTGCGAATAACTGTGCGCCAACCCACGAACGGAAACAATTAGGCTTCCTCGACCGGTACCTTACTTTGTGGATTTTTTTGGCCATGGCCGTTGGTGTTTCCATCGGTTACTTTGTGCCTTCATCAGGAACATGGATCAATTCCTTTTCCTCAGGAACCACCAACCTGCCGCTGGCCATCGGGCTCATCCTCATGATGTATCCACCCTTCACCAAAGTGAAGTATGAACAGCTGCAGCATGTCTTCCGCAATACACGCATCCTTTCGGTATCGCTTTTTTTAAACTGGGTGATCGGGCCGGTGCTCATGTTTGTGCTGGCCTTGCTGTTTTTGAGTGACAAACCGGAATATATGACCGGACTGATTCTCATTGGCCTGGCCCGGTGCATTGCCATGGTGATTGTGTGGAATGAACTGGCCGGAGGCAACCGGGAATATGCAGCCGGACTCGTAGCACTCAACAGTATTTTCCAGGTGCTCATGTTCAGCGTGTATGCCTGGCTGTTCATCACAGTCCTGCCACCGTTGTTTGGCTATACCGGCATGCGTGTTACCATTACGATCGGGGATATTGCACAATCCGTTCTCATTTACCTCGGCATTCCGTTCGCCGCCGGGTTTCTTACCCGCTACGTTTTACGAAAGCTGAAAGGTGAACAATGGTATGAGGAACGGTTTCTGCCGGTGGTATCGCCCCTAACGCTCATCGCCTTGCTGTTTACGATTGTGGTGATGTTCAGTCTGAAAGGCGAACTCATTGTACAAATTCCGCTGGATGTGCTGCGCATTGCATTGCCGCTGGTGCTTTATTTTGCTATTATGTTTTTCATCAGTTTTTTGATCGGCAAACGGTTGGGCGCCGATTACTCCACCAATACAGCTGTATCGTTTACTGCAGCCGGGAATAATTTTGAACTGGCGATTGCGGTGGCCATTGGCGTATTCGGCATCAACAGCGGACAGGCCTTTGCCGGCGTGATTGGTCCGCTTGTGGAAGTACCGGCGCTGATCCTGCTGGTGAATGTTGCCTTCCGGCTCCGTAAAAAATTCTATCCATCTCTCACCTGAAAATTTATAAACCACATGAAACGGATTTTAGTCTTATGTACCGGCAACAGTTGCCGCAGCCAGATTGCTGATGGCTACCTGAAACATTTTGCAGGAAGTAACGCCGAAGTTTACAGCGCCGGCGTGGAAACACACGGTGTCAATCCACGTGCTATTGCCATTATGAAAGAAGACGGGATTGATATTTCGAACCACACATCGAATAACGTCAACGAATACACGCAGATTCCGTTTGACTATGTGATTACGGTTTGCGATCATGCAAAGGAACGTTGCCCGTATTTCCCCACAAAGGCCCAACTGTTTCATCATAATTTTCCCGATCCGGCGAAAGCAACCGGTACGGAGGAAGAAATCATGCAGGCATTCCGGAATGTACGGGAGGAAATTAAAGCGTATTGTAAGGAGTTTGTGGAAAAGAACATATAGCTACTTCCGCTTAGTTTTGCATAAGATTTCACAACTCTTTATATCCTCTGTGTCTTTTCTTTTTACTGGCAACTTGTTATACTATTGAATAGATTAATAGACTCTGTTGTAGAGTATCACTATTAAACCCTAATTCTCTTTGTTACTTTTTGCTTGCCCCCCGAAGATGCTTCGCTCATCGGGGCAGGCAACAGTAACCAAAAAGGGCCCCGCCATCGATTACCCCCCGATGGCGGATGGTTCCCTGATTTAGCTTCAGTACTACTGTAAACTCAAATTCAGCTCCCTGATCCTAGTCCAAAACAGCTTGCAGATTTCGGGAACAGCAAGAATACTGGCAGATTCAATAGCTCAACAATTTAAATAGTAATTGTTCATAACTGATTTACATCACAGTTTCGTTCCTGCAATTCCAAATACCATCGGTATCTTCTGATCGAGATGCCGGATGGTAAAGCGCCCGGGCTGCAGTTCCTCTGTATGGCGGAAGCAGTTCCAGGGTGAATAGTTGTATTCATTCAGTACTTCAATGCGTATACCGTTGGCAAGGAGACTGTTCACCACTTCTGCCAGTGAATGATTCCACATTACATATTCCCCGCTGATGGGAGCGTTGCGGTCGGCATAGGTGCCCGTCTCAGTTTCCAGGATGGCCCCGGTATTGAAATACGAATAAGCTACATTGGCAAAGTCATCATCAAACATCCACACCACCGGGTGAAATTCGGCGATCACAAAACGGCCGCCGGGTTTGAGGCTGGCGGCGATTACAGCAGCCCACCGGTGCAGATCGGGCAGCCAGCCGATGGTGCCATAACTGGTGAATACAATATCATAGAGCTGCTGATCGTGTTGGCGCAGGTCATACACATCGGTGCAGATGAAACGTGCAGGCAGCGAAACGAGAGAGGCCAGTTCACGGGCCCGTTCAATGGCCCGGTCGCTGAGGTCTGCGCCGGTAACGGTAGCGCCTAACCGGGCCAGCGATAGTGTATCCTGCCCGAAATGACATTGCAGGTGCAGCAGGTCTTTCCCGTTCACATCACCGAGCAGGTCCCGTTCGATTTCTTTTAAAGAAGACGCTCCCTCCAGGAATCCCTGTACATCATAAAATTCCGAAGTCCAGTGTACATCGGTACGGCGGTTCCAGGATTCACGGTTGACAGACAAATACTGTTCGGCAGACATTGTTGAAATTTTAATAAATCTAACTATAAGTTATTGGAAACAAAAACATGAGTAATGTCATTGAATCCGCTTTACTCGTTTTGTAACTTACATATCAACAGGAAAATGAGATTTGGGTCTCTTGGTTCCTGAGGCTGTTTTGAGATTCTGTTTCACACAGAGCACAAACGAAAGTTAAACCGGTAAACGAGAGTTGGAAAAACGCCGCTCCGTACGCCACGCCGTGAGGCAGCACCGGTGCTCCTGTTGAATTCTGTAGGGTGTGAAATGAGAGTTGACAAGCAGCCTCTTTTTTTATGCTGGTGGAATCATTGCAGCTTCTTTTCCACAGAAAGCAGGTTTTACTGCGGAAAGAGCTAATGACCAGGGCGCCGGATACAATTCAACCATACCGGGCAGCAGTTCATTCAGTAGCTGTTTCGTACTGTTGCTACATTGAAAATTTCGACTATTGGATCATTACCCAAAAATCATTATTACTGTTTCTGATAATCAATTTTGACACATATCGGGGCTCAGTTACAACCTCCCGGACACACCAGGAATCTTGTATTCTGAAACGTGAAATCTTAAAAAATGTAAGTATGAAATCGCTACTACTATTATTATGGATGATAACAGTGGCCGTAAGTCTTCAGGCACAACCCGACAAGCCGAAACAAAAAAAAGACAAGCACGAAAAGACCACGAAAACTACAGATAAGGGAAAGGAAGGAACGAATAAAATGGGGAACTCAGGAAAAGAAAAGCAAGAAAAAGAACAGCAGGTAAAAAAGCATGAAGACATCATTTGGGACGGCACAAACGATAAGGGTAAGAAAGGGCCACACCTGTCAAAAAACCAGCCGGCGCCTGTTCGCAAGGCATTTCAGCGTGACTATCCCAATGCTGTAAATGTACGATGGAGCAAATACAGGGGCGACTGGACAGCAACGTTTGCAAACGGACTCCTTACTTCCACTGCCGTGTATCATGCCAACGGCGATCTTCGTGATACCCGCACACCCATCCCACGACGTGACCTGCCCGGTACAATTGATGACATCTTCCGGAAAAATCCAAAGATGACAGTGGAAGACATTATCAGAATCAATCTGCCACAACAGGTAAGAGACATCTTCCGTATCAAAACAACAACGGATGGTATACCGAAATTCAGATTTTATGCTGCGGATGGAAGGGAAATAACTTATGATTACTAATGTTATACTGATGCCCGTAGTGATTGCAGTCAGCGCATAAAAAAGACATTGCTGAAGTAAACAATCTACCGGCCCCTGCATTATATACACATGCAGAAATTCAAAAAATCAGAATGGGAGGGTTGGGAGCGGATTTACCGTGCCAATTTCATCAACTGCCTGTCGGGCTTTAAACCGGCCGTACTCATCGGCACCTGCAACACTGAACGGCTAACCAACCTGGCCTTATTCAGCAATCTCGTTCACCTCGGTGCTGATCCGGCGTTGATTGGTCTTGTCAACCGTCCCCGGGAAGCTACACCGCACACCTTAGCAAACATAGAAGCCACAGGCTCTTTCACCATCAATCATATTCACCCCGGTATTCTTGCACAAGCGCATCAAACCAGTGCCAAATATGCGCTTGAAGAAAGTGAGTTTACTGCCACTGGTTTAACCGCACAATGGGAACCGGGCATTATTGCCCCTTTTGTAAAAGAAAGCCGGCTGAAATATGCGTTGTCGCTGAAAGAGATCATTCCTATTGCTTTCAACCGGACGTTTTTAGTGATCGGGCAAATTGAAGAAGTACTGCTGGAAGATGCATCGATACGATCGGAAGACGGGTTCCTGGACCTGGAGCAGATCGAAGCAATGTCCAGCTGCGGTTTAGATGCTTATTATAAAACGAGCCTGGTGCAGCGATTGGGCTATGCACGAGCGGGGAAGAAGAGCTGAACTTTCTTCAGCAAGAAGTTGCGTTTGCTTCCACCTGTTTGCAGCAATCGGCGAAAGTCAGGCTGCGGTAATTCAACACAGCAGGTATCAATGCCTTTTACGAAGTGCTTTTTTACATGCTTCGCTACCTGCCTCTATTAACATTTTTGATTTGTGGAATTCGAATACCGAGCATAGACTCCGGGGAAGTTCAACCAGTATCTCCGGCTGATGGAATTGAATCATCAATTTTGTTAACCGGTCCTGTGTGCAATCATAGGAAGTATTGAGTAAATCAACCACGTTATAGGCTTTCCGTTTTGAAGAAACCGAAGGATGAGCCGCATGTGGCGCTGCATTGATATTCACGGCTACCACCCATTCCTCTTCAGACTGCTTATGAACGAGATTGAGCGGCAAAGGATTTAACACACCCCCATCTACCAGGTAGGCCTGTTCTTCCAGTACGGGTGTAAACACGCCGGGAATACCAATTGATGCACGCAATGCTTTGTAAAGATTCCCCCGCCGGTAATGTACTTCTTTGTTGTGCAGGATATCGGTAGCTACAGCCGTGAATGGTATCGGAAATTTTTCGATATGCTGATCGCCCGTTAACTCCTGCATTTTCTGCAATACCTTTTCTCCTTTCACAAACCCGCTGGAAGTAAACGTAAAATCAAAGAGACTGAATACTTTCGATTTGGTAAGCGTGAGCAACCACTCTTTGTATTCCTGCAAAAACCCCGCACAATACATGCCGCCTACCACCGCACCCATAGAACAACCGGTGACACTGATAATTTCAAAGCCCTGCTGTTCCAGTGTTTCAATGACGCCTATGTGGGCAATGCCTCTTGCACCGCCGCTACCCAACACAAGATGTATTTTTGGTTTCATAGATTGTATACCGTATAAACATACTGTCAGCCCGTAGCATATGCCGACAGAAAACTATTGTACAGGAACTCCTTCTTTTTTATAGACCACTCCTTCTTTCATCACGAATACCACTTTACCCATTACATTCATATCGGCGATGGGATCTCCGTCCACCGCAATGATATCGGCGAGTTTTCCTTTTTCAATACTTCCCAGCTTATCCCATACCCCCAGCAACAAAGCGCCGTTTTTCGTTGCGCTCTGGATGGCTTCCATGGGCGGCATCCCTGCTTCGGTCATATATACAAATTCCAGCCAGTTCTTGCCATGGGTAAACACGCCGGCATCGGTACCAAATGCAATTTTCACACCGGCTTTGTAGGCTTTGGTAAACGTGGCCTGAATACGTGGGCCCACCACCAACGCTTTCGGCGTTACGATATCGGAGTAGTAGCCCGGAATTTTTGCACTGTCGCCCGTGGATTTACCGGCGGTGATGGTTGGCACCAGCCAGGTGCCGTATTGTTTTGCCAGTTCAATGGCTTCATCGTCCATATACGTACCATGTTCAATACTGGTTACACCACCTTTGATAGCCCTCTTGATTCCTTCTGCACCATGTGCATGTGCGGCCACATGGTAGCCGTAATCTTTTGCAGCCGTAACAATGGCCCTTACTTCTTCCACCGTAAACTGCGGACCCGATCCGTCTTTTGCCTGGCTCAGCACACCGCCGGTGGCTGTGATTTTAATACAATCGCTGCCGTCTTTATACCGTTGCCGTACTGCCTGGTAGGCATCTTCGGGGCCGTTGATCACCCCTTCTGCCGGACCGGGATTCCCCATCAGGTCTTTGCGGTACCCGTTGGTGGGATCGGCATGTCCGCCAGTGGTGGCAATGGATTTACCGGCGGTGAAAATGCGGGGACCGATCAGCATTCCTTTGTTAATGGAATTGCGCAGGGAAATGTTCACACCTGTGCCGCCGAGATCACGGACGGTGGTGAACCCGGCCAGCAAAGTAGTACGGGCATAGACCGCACTTTGAAAGGCAATGTCGGAGGGATTCATAATAAACCGGTCGGCCACCGCACCCCGTTTCGTTTCATTTTCCATATGCACGTGCATATCCATGAGTCCGGGCAGGACGGTTTTGTTTTTCAGATCCAGCACCAGGTCCTGCTTTCCGCCATTTACATACCCGTTCACCACATCCACAATCAGTTTTCCTTCCAGGATAACGGTTACCTGTGAGCGAACCTGTCCGTCTTTGGTATCAATGAGTTTGCCGCAGTGGAGATAAGTGCGTTGGGCGAAGGTTGAACTCAGCAACAACGAAAAGAAAAGGATCAGTCCGTATTTCATAACAACAGGTTTGAACCGGTAAGTTATCATTTTCAAACCAGTTTTTCCTTTTTCCCATGCAGAGATAAAGGATGGTTACCGGGCGACGATGATTTTTTCCACGAAGGATTGGCCCGGTCCGAATACATCGGCCACCTTCAGGAGGTAGGTGCCGGCGCTGAGGTCGGTTACCGTATGTGTGGTTGTTCCATTGAGCCGGAAGCGCCGCACCAGTTTGCCGTTGAGATCGGTCAGGAAGGCATCATAGGTTTGATTGTCCGCCTGCAGACGTATGGAGAACTGACCAATACTAGGATTGGGAAACACGGTTACCGTTACGGCAGCATCGCCCCAACCTTTTACTGCTTTGATTTGCGTGAAGACTGCTTGTCCGCTGCGACTCAACGCTTTCAACCGGTAATAACTTACCCCTTGGTATGAGTTAGCGTCTGTAAACGTATACGTTTGTAATCCTGAAACTGTACCATTCAGAATCCGAGAAGGAACAAAACCTGTTACGCTGAAATGGGCATCCCGGTCGTATCGTCGCTCCAGCTCAAAGCCTGAGACGTTGGATTCCTGCCGGGTTTCCCATACCAGTTTCACTTCGTTTTTGTTGAGGCGGTTGGCAGTAAGATCAATGGATACATCCGGCAGCGGGGTTGACAGCAGTCCGATTCCATACTGGCCGAAAATGCCGATATTATTTCTACGGACGTACCCGTTGGCGACTAGTCGGCCGGCTGTGTTATTCGGAGGCAGCACACTGCCCGCAGGCACCTGCCATTGTGCAGCATCAGAAGATGCAACGGGCCGGCGGAGAGAACCAAACTGGTTGTTTTCGAGACCAGTAAACCCGTTGAAATAAAGGAGCAGATCAAAGCGCCCGGCTGATGGCACAACATCTGGTGCCAGGTACCATACCCCACCATTATTCACCGACACGTAATACTGGCTGATTTCGTATGCACTCAGATTGACATCCGTACCCGGTTTTGGTCCAAAGGCTGCATCTACATACGACAGGTTGTTCAACGGCTGGGCGGTTAGGTTCGTCAATACTACCAGGTTGGGTTTGGCAATATCACCCACGGGAAATTGATATTGATTGACCGAAGCCGGGGCGAGGAAACGGCGTAAGGTTCCGTTGATCCAACTGTTGGTGTAATTGGCATTGGAAGGTGCCGGTTCCACTGCCAGTTCAGAGGTGGTGAGTACGGCCATCCGGTAAGACACAGTTGTATTCACACGGCCGTTTACAAGGTACAGGAGATTGGTGTTGATATGACTACCGAGGTTGACATGACCTGCGGCATTGATATCAATTTTTCCAAAGGTATTGGGCGAAGTGGCGGTGTGACCACCCAGGCCGTTGAAGATCAGCGTGCCGTTTCCATGAAAATAAGGTGTAACTGTCCCATCAGTCCAGTTGGTGGCACCGGCCGCACCGATTTCTTTGATGGTGATGGTTCCCTGGTTGGAAAGAACGCTGCCATTCTGCAGATTCACGCCACCCTGCACCATTGCCTGTGCATTTGACTGTACAAACACACGGCCGCTGCCCTGTACAAAAAACAAGTCCTGTGCTGCTGTCGGCACCTGCGCAAACAAGCTCCCCAAACAACCAACGACACTATACAATAAATACTTCATACACAACGGAACTACAGTTACTAAAAAAGGTATTGTGTGAGGATATGGGAATTGCCCGGCACTTCTGTTCTCCAGGCATTGTATAATTCAAAGGATATAGTGACGGATGCTTTCAGTAGATTTCACGGCTGATTAAAAAGGGTGAAAATAAAATCTCTCTTCAATGGATGCAATACCCAAATCGTTGATGTGCCGCTTACTCCTTTTTTTGTTCTTGTTTGATCCACTTCATCATTTCATCAATCTGGCGCTGCTGCGTTTCAATCATTTTCTGTTGCTGAATAATGTAAAGTGTCAGTTCCTCAATTTTTTCCAGCAGTTTGGTATCAATTTCTGCCACATTGAGTCCCTGCCGCTTCACTTCTTCGGTAGTGGGAATGTTGGGCAGGTGCCGGTATTTGAGAATGTATTGCTCCAGTTCGGGCAGGGTCCGCAGCTGGTAGTTGCGGTCGAATACATAATCGGCCCAGTCGGTCACCAGTGCCACCCTCAGGCTGTCGGTGATTGTTCCCCCAACCACATTTAATTTACGATTGCCGATAAAAGAGTAGCCGGTGGGGTTGCTATTGCCGATGAGTAACTGCCCGGTAGCAAAGTTTCCATACAGAATTGTACCTGTACTACTATTGCCAATATAAAGTTTGTTGCTGGTGGTTGTTTCATTAAATCCGGCTGATGATCCAATAAAAACATTTCCTCCGCCTATATTGTTATATCCTGCCAATGAACCAATAGCTGTATTTCCGGATCCCGTAGTATTTCCCTGCAAAGCAAACTTGCCGATAGCAGTGTTGTTTTGACCCGTGGTATTGCTTTGCAGAGAAGATCCCCCTATTGCAGTGTTATCACCCCCGGTTGTATTACTATACAACGAATAGTACCCCATTCCCGTATTTGAACTTCCGGAGGTATTTGTAAAAAGACTGTAGCCGCCATGAGATGCATTTCCGGTGCCCCCCGTATTAGAGTTTAAAGCAGAAAACCCGGTTGCTGTGTTAAATAAACCTGTTGTATTCAGAAACAGTGCATTCTGTCCCATTGCCGTATTGCCTCCGCCGGTGGTATTACTGCTGAGGGCCGCAATGCCGTTGGCCGTGTTACTGCTTCCTGTGGTGTTTTGCGAAAGCGCTCCATAGCCCGTTGCAGTATTAAAGGAACCGGTACTATTCGCACCAAGTGCAGTAAACCCTATTGAAGTATTTCCTGTACCAGTTGTATTCAGACGTAAAGTATTATAGCCCAAGCCCGTATTGTAAAGTCCTGTGGTATTACTATAAAGTGCTTTACTCCCAACAGCTACGTTATTTGCTACGGTATTAAAGTAAAGTGAAGAATCTCCAATCGCAACATTATTTGATCCGTTAAGATTGTTATTTAAAGCAGAGGTACCCAGGGCTACATTACTATTACCGGAAATGTTAAATTCCATGGCAACATAACCTATCGACGTGTTTGTACTACCGGTTGTATTAAAATAAAGGGAACCGGATCCAAATGATATGTTATTATTACCGGTTGTATTTGTGAATAATGAATATACTCCCACTGAGGTATTATTAGAGCCGGTTGTGTTGCTATAAAGTGAAAGAGTACCCAGAGATGTGTTGGATCCGCCGGTTGTATTACTGTAAAGTGTCGCCCCTCCAACAGCGGTGTTAGCAAATCCTGTTGAGTTGGTGTAAAGAGCATTCGCTCCGACTCCTGTATTGGAAGCGCCGGTTGTATTGGAATACAACGCCCTGGATCCAAAGGCAGCGTTACCGTTACCAGTGGTATTGGAAAACAGGGAAGATAGTCCGGTAGCTGTATTAAAATCGCCGGTTGTATTATTATATAAAGCGCTGGCACCGGCAGCCGTATTAAAATCACCCGTAGTGTTGCTGTACAGGCTTCGGTTTCCAAAAGCAGCATTCTGGGTACCGAGTGTGTTTAAATACAACGCCTTGCTGCCGACAGCTACATTAAAGTTGGTAGCATTATTGTATAAAGCAGAATCTCCCACCGCTACGTTGTTGGCACCTACTCCGTTCAAATAAAGGGAAAAAACACCCAGCGCCACATTGCTGTAGCCTGTTGTATTGAACCGGAGGGCTTGGCTGCCTATCGCTGTATTTGAACTTCCGGTTGTGTTATTATAAAGGGTTAGATATCCGGCAGCGGTATTTGAAGTGCCAGAACTATTTAGTGCTAAAGAATATGATCCGAAGGCACTATTGAGGCTTCCATTTACATTACTGAATAAGGATGCATTGCCAAACGCTGAATTGTATGCTCCGCTTACATTTTCTGTTAAAGCGTTATAACCAACCGCTGTACTATAGCTACCCGTTGTGTTTGCATTCAAAGACCGATAGCCAACAGCGGTATTGTAAAAGCCGGATGTATTTGAATACAAGGATTTACTGCCTATGGCTACCAATCCGACACTTAAATTGGGATCCATAAAAGATATATTTGTTACATTGTATAAAGCTGAATCGCCAATGGCTATATTGTAACGACCAGTTTGATTATTAAACAATGCATGAGTCCCGATTCCTATATTACTAAAACCTGAAACATTGTCATAAAGCGAAAGGTTACCAATGGCAATATTCTGATAGCCAATTGTATTGTTGTAGAGTGTACGGGCGCCTAACGCAGCATTGGCGTTGCCTGACGTATTTGCAGACAACGAATAAATCCCAATACCTGTATTATTAGAACCGGTATTACTGGTCAAAGCGCCAAACCCGAATCCTGCATTTCGAATACCGGTTCCCCCGGTGTTAGCTGTAGTGTAAGTATTTTGTGCCACTGTGAACAGAGAGACGAGCAAGCCAAATAAACTGATAGTTACAAAACTCCATTTCTGCTTCATGCAAAATTTGATTTAGGGAAGCTAAAAGTAAAGAGTAGCAGGTGAGCCTGCAATACCATAATGATGTGATGCGCTCAAGCCGGGAAGCAACGTCCATCACTTTTACGATCTTCAGAAATGAATAACGAAAGCAGTTTATTTCGTCACCGGCACCACCCAATAACTATACTTATAATCCTGGTACGGCAACCGGTACGCAGGCAGTGGTAAGGAACCCCAGCTGTCGATACCTCCCACACCCATCTGCCGCAGGTCCACCTGCAAGTATACCCGGCCGGTGGGCTCCAGTTCGCCGCTGTGGCGTTGCTGCTTTTGCGGACCTGAATCGAGCTGTTCCCTGCTGTACGGCAGGGCAGTGATGCTGAGTAGCGAATCGGCTGCGGCTATGAGTACACCTGTGCCATCCTTCCGCAACAGGCGGGCCCAGCGCACATCGGTTTTATTGCCGCTTTCCTGGGGGCGGATGTAGGGGAAATATTGCTCTGCTATGGAAGACTGATAGTTTCCCACAAACGCCGCCGTTTTCCGGTCGGCATAGCTTTCCCCGGGACCTCGACCATACCATTCCAGCTGCCGGAATTGCTGCGGCAACTGCATTGCATTGCCGAAGCGGAACAGCATGGGGTGCGTGCCCTTCTCAGCCCAGAATTCGTTGGTGATGTGGAGTGCGCCGTTACCATCCACCCGGATGGTTTGTGTATGTATGGCATCGCCTCCCAGCATACTTCGTTTTACCGTTACCGTGAGCCAACCGTTTGCGTCCTGTGGTGTAGTTATGAACTCCAATACTGTTGCCTCTGCAGCTGCAGCTTCCCAAACCTTCAGCTTGTTCTGCAAACCGGCACCGTAATCATTGTCCACCGGTGCCCGCCAGAACGAAGGTTGCGGGCCTTCTGTAAACACATCTCTTCCTTTACTTACATAGCGGAGCATTGTTCCCGACTTCTTATCAAACACCAACTGTACAGCAGCATTCTGCACCACCAGTTGCGCTTCGGTTTCCCGTAGCTGGAGTGGTTTGTTCACTGGCTTATACACAAAGGGTTGTGGGGCTGTGAGGGCAAACTCCTCTATGGCCAGCAGAGTACCATCGGGCAGAAGGGCATCGCCGTTCAGTCGAACCGCAACCTGCAGGTGATATTCGGCTGCGTCGCCGGGAAGGGTGTACTTGAGGGGAACTATTTCTGTTTCCCCAGCCGGGGCCGAAAGGCTAACGCCTTTGCCTTGCTGCACCACAACCCCGTTCTTCAGCAACGCATAGTCCAGCACAAAGCCCCGGAGATCCCGGAAAAAATACCGGTTGCTGACTTCCAGTTTTCCAGCAACATTATCGAGCAAACGGAAGCGGATGGATTGATACACTTTCCGCACCTCATACGCATGCGGGTTCCAGCTGCGATCGGGACCCACCACACCATTGCACAAAAAGTTGTTATCGCTGGGTGTGCCTGGCGGACCCCAGTCGCCTCCATAGCCCCAGAGTTTCTTCCCGTTCTTTTCCAGCAGTTGTGCCTGGTCTACCCAATCCCAGATGAAACCACCCTGCAGTGCCGGGTGTTGTTCAATCACATCCCAGTACTCTTTAAAATTGCCCACTGAATTTCCCATGGCATGTGCGTATTCGCACATAATGAGCGGACGGCTTGGGTTGGTGCGGGCATACGCAGCAATGTCATCGGGAGAGGGATACATGGGGCAGTATACATCGGTATTCCAGTCCAGTTCGGCCCGCTCATAATGAATGGGGCGGGAAGGATCCATTCCTTTGATCAGGTGATAGCCCTGGTAGAAGTTACTGCCATTGCCGGCCTCATTGCCCATGCTCCACATGATGATACAAGGATTGTTTTTATTCCGCAGTACCATACGCTTCATACGGGTGAGATGCGCCAGCTCAAAGGCAGGATCGTTACCCAGCGTTCGTTCGAGGTTATAATACATGCCATGGCTTTCGATGTTCGCTTCATCAATCATGTACAGTCCGTACTCGTTACACAGCTCATACCAGTACGGATCGGCAGGATAGTGTGAGTTACGCACAGCATTGATGTTGAGCTTTTTCATTTCCAGGATATCCTGCTTCATCCGTTCCCGGGAAAGTACCTGCCCGTTGTACGGATCTGTTTCATGGCGGTTGACGCCTTTAAAATACACAGCTTTACCATTAACCAGGAGTTGCCCGTTTTTGATTTCAATATTCCGGAAGCCGATTTTTTTAAGGAGTACTTCCACTACCTCTCCCGACTTGTTCAGCAAAGTTATCTGCAGCTGATACAGGTACGGTGTTTCGGCTGTCCATGCCCGTATGTTCTTCAGTTGATTGCGGAACAGCAGCTCGGTGCGGGCACCATTGATGCGTTTTAGTCCGGGTGTTGACTGAATTGTATCCAGCAGCGTTGTTCCGGCCGCATCCATCAACTGCACCTGCACTTTGTAATCAGCAGCCGGTTGGGCCGATTGGTTCCAGGCGCTCACCAGCAGTTCCAGTTCCCCGTCTTTATAATCATGAATCAGCTTCGGTTTTGCAAAAAAGTCGTACAGGTGAACCTCCGGCCGGGCATACAAATAACAATCACGGGTAATACCGCTGAGCCGCCACATATCCTGGCACTCGAGATAACTGGCATCGGTCCAGCGGCGTACTTCCAGCGCCAGCAGATTGGTGCCTTCCTGTACAAAGGGCGTGAGATCAAATTCACTTTCCAGTTTGCTGTCTTTCCCCAGCCCCACTTCCCTGCCATTTACATATAGCCGGAACGCCGATTTCACCTCCCCCAGGTGCAGGTACACCCGCATGCCCTTCCACTCACGGGGCAGCACAAACGCTTTCCGGTAGCCGGCAGCGGGCTGTGCATTCGCATCGGGAATATCGGGAGGATTGGGATTGCGCATGGCAAACTCATAGGGATGATTCACATAGATGGGAACACCAAACCCTTTGAACTCCCAGTTAGCCGGAACCGGAAAATCCATCCAGCCGGTTTCGGAAAATTCCGGTTTGAAAAAATCTTTGGCTAACAGCTCCGGCCGGTTTACCCATTGAAAGCGCCAGGTGCCGTTGAGCGACAGAAAGCGTTGCGATTGTTCGGGATCATTGGCTGCTGCCCGTTCTTTGTTTTCAAACGGGAAGCAGGCAGTCCGCATGGGCAGGCGATTGATTTCCTGCACAGCCGGATTTTCAAACAAAGGATCGAGTTGTTGGGAAGCCGCATGCAGCCCTCCCGACAGAACTGTCAATAACACGGCAACAAAGCGGAAACAAGCGACCATAATTCAGTTTTTGAAGTGAACGGCGGAAAGGTTCTTCTCAAATGTAATACGGATTCTGATTGTTGTGCAGGGCGTTGTTCATCTTTCTGAAATTCTAATCAATCTCAGCCGCTTGTGTGAGATTCGTTACAAACCATCCCCTTTACCCGGAATTAGATTTGCACCATGCAAAAAAGAGTGAGGTACATATTTCTGCCATTTCTTACAACATTGCTTGTACTGTTCCTTTTTTCCTGTAACGAACAAGCTACCAAAACAGCGGCCACGGAAGCTGGCGGCACACCGTTGGAGCGGCTGCTGGCCGGCAATGATCGTTTCAATCACCTGACATCCATTCATCCCGATGAAGATCTGAAACACCGGCTGCAGGAAGCAGAGAAGCAACATCCGTTTGCCGTGGTGATTACCTGCAGCGACAGCCGGGTAGCACCGGAGTTGATCTTTGACCAGGGCATTGGTGATTTGTTTGTGATCCGAACGGCCGGTAACATCATTGGAGGTGTGGAACTGGGCAGTATTGAATATGCAGTGGAACACCTGGGGGTGAAGCTGGTGGTGGTGATGGGACATGAAAACTGCGGGGCCGTAAAAGCATTTGTAGATGGAGGAGAAGCGCCCGGTCACATTCAGGATATCATTGACAGTCTGAACCAGGAAGTTGAAATCCGCTCGATTCCATTGACCGATGAGCACCGGCTGGAACACTGCATTACTGCCAACATACAGCATGGCATTCGCCAGCTGCTTTCGCAATCAGCGATCATAAAAGAAAAAGCAGAAAAGAAAGAGCTACAGGTGGTGGGCATGAAGTACAACCTGCATGATTTTAAAGTGGAGCAGGTAACCCTGCAATAAAAAAGCCCCTCCGTTGTAAAAACAACTTCGGGGCCGTTGGACGTTTCCAACTTTAACCACAGCGTTTACAGCGCATTCACTGTCAATGGCTGATAAAAGGTATTGTTCGCAGGTGTGTGTTCTACTATTTCTTTGCGGGTTTGTGTATTCTGTTCTTTATAGCGGTAACGTTGGGTATCGGGTTGGTTACCGGGATTTCGGTTTGAATCCGGAACAACCTTGTTTTCTTCATTTTGATCGTCCCAGTCATTGGATTTCTTCTCTTCCTGTATAATATTTCCCTGCTTATCGAGTTTCCGCAATCCGTCTTCGGTCATGATGTAATCCACATTGGTATCATAATCGAAGTAATTATCGAAGTCAAAATCATATTCCCGGTTGTAACGGTTCCACTTGCCATTGTCACGCATACGGATGTTAAACGGATGCAGACGGGTGGCCACCGATTCATCAAACCTGATTTTCTTTCCAACCGGCATTTTTATCAGCACCATCACCTTCTGTCCCCTGAATTTGCTTTCTTTATCAATAGCCAGTCCGGGCGACAGGAGCAACTGATTGTTTTCGGTGGTGATAAAGTAGTCAATCTTTCCGGCCCGTTGCTCTGCATCCTTTCGGTTTTGACCATAGCTGTAGCGGATCAGTTTCACACCATAGCCGGTATCGGTACTTTTTTCAATGCGCACTTTTACGTTCGAATATTTGAGCGTGTCTTCCGTAATATCCCAACCTTCGTCATCGGTATCCATCCACCAGAACGTACCACTGTAACGTAAAGCCGGTTCTGTTACTTTTACCGTTAAGGTTGTTTGCTGCGGTTGCGCAATGGCAACATTGTTTTCAAGCCAGCTTTCTGTACGGAAGTTTTTGGCGAAGCTAGATAACAGAATCATAAGTGCTACCCATCCAAAAAACCAGAGGCCTCCGAAGATATAGCCCAGGTAAGGGTTGCGGGATTTTACACCAATCACCCGGCGGATCACCCAAATCAGCAAGCCAATAACCGGAACAAACAAAAACAGGAAGAGCGTTCCCCACACAGACAGATTCTGCAGCGAGCCTTCAAATACAAAATCCTTTAAGGGCAGTACCGTTACGCCGGCAATCGTGGCGCCTATCAGAAGCACGAGCATCACAATAGCAAAAATGGCAGCGATAAACATGAAGAAGGCTTTAAAGAGAATGCCGATCGCATTTCCCAGTCCGCTCCCCACCCTGGTAGCCACAGGTGTTGCAGCTGATGCAAAATTCTGTGCGGCCACTTTTGCTTCTCCACCCATACGCTCTGCACCTTTTTTAAACTGATCGCCCATTTCAGATACACGCTCCTTTACACCCCCCATTTCTTCCTGCACAGCGTTTTTAATACTGTTTACATCAATCTTCTCGCCCCGCATCTGCAGTTTTTCAGTGGGCGTGTTTGCAAGAGGCAATACAATCCACAGTACGATATAGGTGATGAAGATGGTGCCGCCGAAGCCACCAGTGATGAACACCGGTTCAAAGTCAAAGAACGTGTTATGAAAAATGGAGGAAAAAACGCCCATCACAAAAGGCAGTACAAACACCAACCGTGGTAACCATACGGGAATGTTGAAAAAAGCAGCCAAACCACCGGCTACACCACCTACTACTTTTTCATCGGGGTTACGGAACAGGCGTTTTTTGATATTTGATTGCAACGGCTTTGCTGGTAATACAATCCACATAATAATGTAGATGAGAACACCGGCACCAAATCCACCGAGTGTAATCAGTGCAAACAACACACGTACAACGGTGGGGTCTATGCGCAGATAATGCGCCAACCCACTGCAGACACCCCCCAGAATTTTATCATTGCTGTTGCGGGTGATATTACCACGGGGCTCGTGTGTTTCTGAAGCAGCTGTTGCAGTGGTTGCCGACGAACCAGCGCCATTGGAAGCACCTGTTTCCTGGTCCATTTGCTCAAAATCTTCCACACGACCCATGCTGTTGAGGGTATGTACGATACTTTCCTCTGTAATGCAGGTGGCGCCTTTTTTCAGCTCTTCGTTAAACAACTCGGCAATGCGGTCTTCAATATCATTGATAATTTCATCCCGCCCTTCCTCGTTGGCAAAGTAGCGACGCAGGCTTTCAATATAGCCTTGCAGTTGTTCAAAAGCGGCTTCCTCGATGGGAATCACCCGGCCTTTGAAATTTATATTAATTACCTTTTTCATGTTCAAAACAGTTTAATGGTGGTTAAAGTTGGTCGTTGGGTTGCTGGGGGTGTACTTCAATCGTTTCTCCAGGTGTTTCAGCAGAAGGTTGTCCCTTTTGACTTGTCACAGCCTCAACCGAGCTTACCATTTCATTCCAGGTTTGTTCGAGTTCCTGATAAAAGGCAGCTCCTTTATCGGTGAGTGAAAAGTACTTACGGGGAGGTCCGCTGCTGCTTTCCACCCAGCGGTAGGTAAGCAGGTCGGCATTTTTCAATCGGGTAAGCAGCGGGTACAATGTTCCTTCCAGCAAATTGAGGTTGGCTTTTTTCATTTCCTCAATAATATCACTGGGATAAACCTCACCCCGCTTAATCACGGAGAGGATACAAAACTCCAGTACTCCCTTGCGCATCTGGCTTTGTGTGTTTTCGATATTCATAATCGGAGGAGTTTTTTTGTGGGTGTGATGGTTCTGTAGCTATCAGAACAGGGGCGGTAATCAGCGAGCTCACACTTTTTACAACCCTTTGCACCACAAAATCAATTACAACACAAATATAGAACAATATTTGGTACTATGCAACACATAGTACCATCTTTTTTTTAGTAGTTTGCAGAAACAACTTGCAAGAGAATCATAACTAGTTACAATTCAAAGTTTTATGTTCTGAAAATTTTTTTAAAAAATTTTTTAACTGCCAGAAGAAATTTGACAACAGGAGAAAAAGCGAGGCCATGGCAGGCCTTTCGCATCGGTGACTCGCATCAGTTAAGCTGCCGATTCAACTCATTTGACCAGGGTTGAAATAAACGGAACTTCACCCAATAAGCACAGCACGTGGCACTTCGTCCCGACCGACTCTTTTACCTGACAGCAACAGTTGTACTGCTGCTGATCGTATTGTACCTGGGCCAAGCACTGTTTATTCCACTCTTTTACGGGCTTTTCATAGCCATTGTTTTATACCCTGTTTGCCGGTGGCTGGAGCAGAAAGGTTTGGCCCGTGCATGGGCGATTACATCAGGATTGCTGGTTGTTTTTCTTGTGTTTGGACTTCTGCTGTGGTTGCTGGCACTGCAGGTACAGGCATTATGGCACGACTGGCCGGCCTTAAAAGAGAAACTGATTCCACTGTTAACCGCCACACAGGAGTGGGTACGCCAGCAAACCGGCATTTCTTTTCTGGAACAGCACAACTGGCTGCTGCAACTGGGAGAGCGGGCGCCGGGTATGGCCGGCAGCCTGCTGGCAGGAACCATGGAAACAACCGCCACGGCCTTATTCATGCTGTTTATCATTCCTGTTTTTGCCGCCCTGTTTTTGTACAACCGTTCCGACTTTGTGCTGTTTCTTGAAAAACTCGCAGGTAAGGCCTACCACGAACGCCTGCATCATATTCTGCATGAAACCATACACACCTACTTTCAATATGTAAAGGGAATTGTGATCATATACCTGATCGTAGGCTTACTGAATACAGCCGGATTGCTGGCACTCGGCATCAAACACGCCTTTTTGTTCGGCTTTCTCACAGCCATAATGACCATTATTCCTTACGTGGGTATTTTCATCAGTGCCCTGTTGCCCATTACGGTTGCATGGATCACCAAAGACAATATCTGGTACCCGTTGGGGGTGATTGGAGTTTTTGGATTTGTACAATACCTGGAAGCCAATATTATTTTTCCGAAGATTGTAGGCGCACAACTGAACGTGAGCACCTGGGCCACGCTGGTTGCTTTTATCGCCGGAGGAATTGTGTGGGGTGTAAACGGAATGATCCTGTTTATCCCTTTTGTGGCAATACTGAAAATGGTAAGTGATGCCATTCCCGAATGGGAGGCCTTGAATATTCTGTTACGGAGAAACGCTGCAAAACCGCTTACTCAAAAATAAGATAGCCCGAACTGGCCCTGAATTTCGAATGACGGATGGTGTAATTCTTTGTGCCTAACACTTCCCGCAGGGCACGGGTTTCGCCGGGCCATTCCTGTGCATTGATCTGGTCGAAGCCTAGTACAGCACCTTTCGTAAGATAAGGGACCAACTGTTCCAGCGCCTCTTTTGTTGGTTTGTACAAATCAAAATCAAAATAAGCCATGGCAACAATCAGATCCTGCCGCTGTTCCAGGAAGGTAGGCAGTGTTTTTGTAACATCCCCTTTGACCAATTCAAACTTCTGAATGTTGGGCAAGGGTGCGCTTTTTTCATGCAGGGAGAGAACGGTTGTGAGAAATTGCTCATAGTTTTCCGGCACGCCATAGTCGCCTTTCTTCCAGTCCTGTACGGCATTTTCATCTTCCTGTACCACTTCCGGAAATCCTTCAAACGTATCAAACGCAATAATTTTCCGGTTATGGTTAAACGGTTCGTAAATACCCCTGAGAGAAGTAAACAGCGACAGATTGGTGCCATAACGGGTTCCAAACTCGATGATGGAGCCATGCAAGTCCACAACCTGACTATAAAGTTCGTTGATAAAAAGGATGCGGGATAAAATCCGGCGGTCCATGAACAAGGCCAGGTTATTGGCAAGTTCTTCTTTGGGCATGGGTGCGTGCAACAGGTGATCAATTAGCTGCTGCCGGTTCGCAAATTCCTGTTCATTAAATGATTTTATCTGGGCCGCTTCACTGGTGATGTTTGCCATAAAAATTCTGTTGAACTGTCACTTCCCGATACCGGGAATTAAGCGGGTAAGTTACAACGAAATTTCAATTTAAGGGCAACACTATGATTCAAAACATAGAAAGAGGCACTATCCGGGAAAAGTTCTGTTGCCTGCAGGCTCAATCTGCCTGAAGCCCCTCAGCAGTGCTGTACCCGTCTAAGGCTCTAACAATTCTATCGAAACGAACGAACCAATGGTATGCTTTGCAAAAAGTATCAAACATCAACTTTCCTCCTTACTGCTTATGAACCAGCAACCTCAACGGTATTTTTTTTCAGGGTGGGTAACCGCAGTATCTGATGCCGCTTCAGGAATGTCTTGAAATGCTCATATAACTCCAGGCAGCCGATGCCAAGGATAAGTAATCCGTTTAGAATCGCTATGCAAATAAGAAACCACATAGCTACTGTTTTACGAAACTGCTGGTAAGTTTACTTCCATCTTCACCCAACACCAATACCTGGTACATGCCGTTGGCCCAGCTGCCCACCGAAAAAGAAAGATTGTTGACCCCTTTTTCCAGCTGCAGGGATTGAAGGTAAAGCGTACGGCCCTGTACATCGGTTACACGTACGGTAGCCTCTGTACGTTTCTTAACTGAAAAACGGAGATTGACCGGCTGTTGAGCGGTTGCCGGATTGGGCCAGAGCAGGTGTGGTTTGCTATCGGGCAGCAGGTCAAACACATTGGTAGGGAAGTTGATATCCGTGGCCGTCCACCAACGGGTGATGGCAGCAAGCCCATTGAGTTGCACCCAATTGGCTGTACCATCCCTTCCTGAAAATCCGGTACCGGTCCAGCTCGTATTATCAGTGCTGCGCCAGAGGCTGAGCTGATTTTCGGTTCGGCCGTTCAGTTCTGCATCAAAATAAAAAAACCGGAGGTTTGCGTTGAGCCCTGAATTGTTGGCCGGCACAACCTCAAAAACACGGTTGATGGAAGGCCGGCCCACTGATGAAAGGTTTATGGCTGAATGGCCCCGGGCTATGGTAACAGAGCCGAGGTTTTGTAAACTGGTGATGCTTAGTCCCAGGTTGCCGGGGTTGGCAGCGCTGGGGGCATTGAGCGTGGTGGTGATGCGTACCGTGCCACTGCCGGAAGTGGTAATGCGGCTGGTTTCGCTTTCATTGAGTAACAAGGCTGCAGGCTCGAGCTGTACCTGTGCTGTACCGATGTCGAACAATCCGCCATTGAAGGTCACCGAAGTACCTACCCGAACCGTTTGTTGCAGCGTGAGGCGTGCACCGGCGGTTTTGGCCAGTTCCACCTGGTTGAACAGGGGTATAGTAGCCCCGCTGATGGTGTTGTTGCCCGAACCGGTGAACCGGAAAACGCCTTCTCCCGCCAGTTGGGTTACAGCTCCGTCAATTACCAGGTCCATATCCTGCAGGGTAATAATTGCTCCACCCGTAGTTTTAAAGGTGGTGCCGGGGGTGATGGTCATGGCGTTTTGGCCGTATAACCCTAAAGCCGTGCAAATGCATGTACATAAAAACAGTATGCGTGCTTTCATATAAAATATTTTGTTGTTATCATGAATGTTTTTTGCTCGTGCTCCAACCGAATAACATTCAAATATTTAAATAATTATTGACCCTGCAATACCTAAATCAAGTGATTAAAGATTTTATTAATTACATAATGTATTAGACCTTATAATGGTATAACCTTCTCCTGCAGGTGCCAGATTCGTACCGGGACTCAGAATTACGCTCCTTGCTGTCAAATTAGCTTTGGCGTTTCCCATGATAGTAAAATTGGGTGCTGTAACACTCAGCGTATTCCTGGAGAGCCGGTTGTAACGCCCACCTGAAATTAGAGAACCCAAAGAAATTACGATGTTTTCTTCCGTCACAAGCAGCTTATTCAACAAGGTATCTGTAGTAAGAAAACTTCTCATTCGGGTTCCTTGCCCGGCAGAAAAAAGCGAACGACAGGATCTTTGACCATAAGCCATTATATTCAAAGGCTCCATTATATAATTTGTGCTGCAGGAATCAATTGCGTTTCCGGTGTAGTTGCAGTTTTGATCAATCATCATCGGGTCATCATTCTCTAAATCAGCCTGGGTATCACATAGTAAGTCTCCTTCTGTTTCACAATTCTTACAACTTCCGCTTCTTGCAACATTTTCACGAAAGGTCGTACCATTTCGCCGCCACCTCTGGAAGGTATGATATAAACCAAAGCAATGACCTACCTCATGAGAAAGTGTACTGAGATTGCTGGTTGATTCTGTTGCCCAGGAAGCCATGGACATGAATGCACTTGGAATATTGTATGCCACTCCGTTTAAAGGTTCATCGACTGATCCCAAATACAACTCTTTATGAAAAAAAACATTCAACATGCCAGGAACAAGGAATTGCGTCAGGCTATCTGCGTCAAATTCAGCGAAAAATTTATTGTGTAATAAAGTGCGAACGACTTCATACCCTCCCAACATAAAGCAAATACCATGAGGTGCATAAAAAGACTTCATGTTTTGAAATTGTCGCATCACATCCGATTCCGATGCAGCAAGATTTGACCCATCAGTGCCAGAGAATACATGTATAAAAACACGGACCATCAATGGATCTGATTGCGGACGATATTGCGCCACAGCCGAAGTATCAACAAAGAGAGGTGCCTTGGGGTTAGGCGTTCCGCATGTGGGATCTTGTGCCTGTACTTTGAATGCAAGCACAGCGATAAAAAAAAATAAAATTACTTTTTTCATTGGTTCATTGTTTAGGGGTACTATATTGTCGCTTGATTGTTGATAGTTCTTCCTCCAGTTTTAGTACGTAGAGTGTAAGCTCTTCGATTTTCTCCATCATGCGACGTTGCATTTCGCCCAATTCTTGTCCATTTGTTTCCATCTCACTGGCTGCAGGAATATTAGGGAGGTGCCTGTTTTGAGATATAAATTTTCTCAACTCATCAAATGACATTAATTTATAATTACTGCTGAATACATAGTCGGGCCAGGCATTACGTAGCTGCACCCTCACTTCTTCACTTACAATTTTTCCCTGCACGCTGAGCATATAGCCGGTTGCGGGTACCGAGGTGCCGATACTCACCCGCCCATCCGGATGAATGAACATCCGGTCTCCCCCGTTCACACGCATGATAAAACGGCCGTTATCGTTAGACGCTACCGTTCCGATTTTTACATCATTTTCGGTGAGATTAAAAAAACCTTTTATAGTGTCATTTTCGGTTAATGTCATTTGCACATTGGTGCCTTCCAACCGCAGCACTTCTGTTTGGGAAGATCCGCCTCTGTCTAAATGCAACCGGGCACTGGCAGTTGAACGCCCCATACTTACAAAGCCATCGCTGTTCATTACAAAGTCAAAAGTTGACGCAGGGATTTTCTGCAGATAAAGGGTGGAGCCAATAGTGGATAACTGGTGACTGGGCGTTCCGCTGCTGTTTTCAAACAAGATGCGGGCTCCATCGCCGGACGTACTTCGCAGGCGCAGGGCGCCACCGGCCACCAAAGCCGGACCGAACACGTGCAGCCGGGTCCCGGTTTCGGGCGCACTGGTATTGATGCCAACAGCTCCGGTATTGTTATTAAAAATGGATGCACCGTTTACATTCCAGTAATTCACACTGCTGCCCGTTGCCATCTGCACCCAGGCGCTTCCGTTGTAGAAATAAAAGCCCGGCGTATTGTCGGTTTGGTAAACCAGTAAACCAGCCGCCGGTGCAGCAATTCCATTCCGTTGTACCAGGGTTATGCGGGGGATGAGCAGACCCCGGCTGGTACTTGTAATATCGAGCTGTGCAGAAGCATGGGGTGTATTGGTACCAATACCCACTGACTGGGCCACGAGTTGCAGCGGGCTGCTGACAATCAGTAAAAGAACGAAATGAAACAATTTCATACAAAAGAATTAGATGTGAAAAACAATCTTTAAAGTTGAGACATAAAGGTTACCGCTGCAATACCGCAATCATGTGATGCAATCAGGGCTTGCCCACATAAAAACGGGTAGCCTGTTCCGGTTTGCTATGCTGTGTAAAACTGGCGGCATTCACAGCAGCTATGGGCAAACCCGTATTGCTGATGTAATAGCCCGGTGCCAGTTTACTTTCTATAGCCACCACATCCATTCCGTTTTCTTTTCCCAGTTTATGAAAAACGAATTGGTAGGAAAGATCGTTGGAATTGGGACTGGGAAATGCTCCGGGCACATCCTCCAGACCAATCGCCCATTTATTATCGGCATTGCTTTTATAAACACGCCAGAAAATATTCTGATTCTTTTTTGATGAAACAAACCAGACATTACCGATAGCGCCTTTCCACTCCGCAAAAAAGTAACAGTCTTTTTCATTCTTTAAATCTGCAAGCGGATAGGTTTTAGAAACCGATTGCCGGTACAACATGATGGCACTGGTTATGGTTAGATAGTTATAGTTACTGCCGTCTTTTTCCGTCAGAAATATCCCGCTGAAACTGTTGGGGTTGGTACCAAGCGCATTGGGCAGATCGTTTTTCTTTTTTTCACAGGCGGTTACAAGAATGAGAAGTGTTACGAAGCGGAGCATGCGTGCCATCATAGTGTGTATTTTGTTGTAAAGAAATAGTTACCGGCACAAAGCTCAGGTAACGCAACAGCAAAGTCAATACCGTGATGATGTGATGCGAATAAGGAAGAAAGACTGAGGGTCTGAAGGATTGAATCAGACCAATTTTTCGTTGATGGCCTTGCTTACGGCTTCAATTTGTGAGCGTACGTGCAGCTTGTCATAGATGCGCTTGATGTGTGTACGCACCGTATCGATACTGATGTTACAGTCGGCGGCAATCATTTTAAAACTGTTGCCCTGGGAGAGTGCCTGCAGAATTTCTTTTTCCCGGTTAGTTAACTGGTAATCATTGGCAGCGGTTTGCGGCTGTTGCTGCATACTGCCAATGATCATGCGGGCAATGGAAGGGCTCATAGGAGCACCACCGCTGAGTACCTCACGGATGGAATGAATGAGTTTATCGGAGATATATTTTTTCAGCAGGTACCCATTGGCACCGGCATACATGGCTTCAAACACATGCGTATTGTCATCAAAAACGGTGAGCATGATAATTTGTACACCTGGGTTAAAGCTGCGGATGAGTTTTACTGCTTCAATCCCGTTGCGGCCAGGCATATCGATATCCATCAGGATTACATCGGGCTGCAACTGTTTGACCTGTTCTTCCACTGCTGTACATTCCGGAAAGCTGGCCAGTACATCATATTCGCCCGTGAGCTGCAGCAGATTGGCCAGGCTTTCCCGGAGCGTGGTATTGTCTTCGTATATGAGAATACTGATTGGCTTCATGCTGGAGGGTTAAATAACAGCAAGGTAACTCATTCGGCGGGTTGTGTCAATACCGCAATCATGTGATGCGTTTTTTCAAGAGAATGGTACTTCCGCTACCCTTGATGGATTCTATGGTGAGCGTGGCTCCAATGGCTGCTGCCCGGCTATGCATGTTCTTTAATCCATTGCCCGAGGAAACCTGTTTCGGGTCAAAGCCGGTTCCATTATCTGTAATGCGCATTTCAAAAAAGTCGTGATCGCTTTGAAGCGTAATCATCAGCTCTGTGGCACCACTGTATTTTACTGCATTGTTAAGGGCTTCCTTATAAATCAGGTATAAATCTTTCCGTTGTTCCAGGTTCAGTTGCAGGGTGTCGGACACATTATTTGTTTCAAAATAGTAGTTGATGCGGGAAGGTTCCAGCATTTCAGCCGCAAATTCTTTCATGCGGAGCAAAACCTTATCAATCGTATCATTAGAGGGGTTGATGGCCCACACAATATCACTCATGCTTTCCATCATGTTGCCGGAGTGCTCTTTGATCTTCTGTATATAAGATTGCACTTCTTCCTGGTGCTTACCAGGGGCCATGGCCACCTTGCTGAGAATATTGATGCTGGTGAGTGTGGAGCCCATTTCATCATGCAGGTCACGGGCAATTTTAGTGCGGAGCCGGTCTTCCGTTAAATATTTTGAAATCCGTTCGCCACAAACGGCAGCGATCCGTTGTAATAAACGCAAATGCCTTTTTTTGAAAAAGAATTTCCGGGAGTGTTCGGAGTCAATGATTCCAAACAAAGCCCCATCCACCCAAATAGGTACTGTTATTTCTGCATACCTGCGCTCATCGTCTACTATATACCGTGGATCTTTTGAGGTATTACCTACCCGCTCGGCCTTGCCTGTTTGTGCTACAGTGCCTACAATTCCTTTCCCCACAGGCAGTTCCAGATGGTTGATGATTTCACGGTTGGCGTAGGGCGATTTAGGTCCGGCAGCAGCCCGTTGCACCAATACCTTACGTTGCGGATCGTACAGGTACACTACACAATCTTCAAAATCCAGCAACCGGATACAACTATGCGCCACCTGCCAGAAAATTTCATCCACCGAACTCTTTCCAAACAGAGAAGTGGCAAACTGGTTCAGCAGCTTTTCATCCCGCACCCGTTGCTGAAGAGTGTCAATTAATTGATAAAGAAACCCGGCCGCCAGTAACAGCAGGGCGGCAAAAAACCACCAGCGTTGCCAGAAGGGCGGCACAATGGTAATCCTGGTTTCGCTGCTCTGGCCGATTACGGTACCGTTGTGATCAATGGCTCTTACCTGGAAGGTATAGGTTTTGGCCGGCAGGTTTTGATAGGTCGCTTCCATTTCATTGTTGGCTGCCTGCCAGGTAGTATCGTATCCGTTCATGTGATATTCATAAGTGATCTTGCCCGAACCATAATACAAACCGGAGAATAACAAACGCAGCTCCTGCTGTTTATGAGAGAAACGGATCACCGGCTCAATACTTTGTTCTTCGGGAGCAGCTCCCTCTCTACGGGTATAGATGCCTGTTAGCAGGATCTGAAATGCCGGAATCTTGTTTTCTACCGACGGCGCATAGAATAACAGCCCTCCTCCGGCAGGTACCACTACTTCATCAGCTTCTTCCTGATAATACAATTCGTGCGGGTGGTTGGGATCGGACCCATAGTTGGAAAAGGAAATCGGCTGGGGAATTGCCGTTTCTTTTTCTGTTACAGTATTGAATGCAGAAACGCCTTTACCCGATAACAACCAAAGCGTATTCGTTTTGCCGGCAACAACAGAAAAAAACTGATTCTGGTGCAGCCCTCTTTTCATATCAAATTGAGTAAAGGCGCTGTCATATGTTGTACCGGGATTATACCGGAACAGTCCACCAGCGTTGGTGGCTATCCAAAAACGTCCTTCCTTGTCGGGCGATACCTGGTTAACAAGTGATAAAAAGCTGTATTTTTTTTGCTGCTCTTTTTCCTGGTAAGCAAGTAGTTGTTTTGTTTGAAGGTCGTATTCAAACAGGGTGTAGCCAAACGAAGCGATCCAGAGTTTGTTCTGCTTCAGGTCGGTATGCAGACTGGTGGTCATCGGCAGACTAAAATCATTATTTTCTTTTTTGATTCTCCGGAACAAGCCCGTTGCTGCTTCTTTATAAAACAAGCCCTGTTTTAAAGAAGCAAACCACAGGTTCTTTTCCGCATCCATTGTAATATCCCGGAAGCCTGCATCCGCTCCATCAAAAGGAGTGGAATAACGAAGTAAGGTTTGTGTACTTCTGTCAAATTGGTAGCAATGGTTTGCTGTAAGCAACCACAATTGTCCGCCTGTTTCTCTAACGGTGTTACAGGCTGGCAACGGAACCCCTTTGCTGTCGGCTGTTATTTTCTTAATCCGTCCCGTGCTCCGGTGGATGAGGAAAAGAGCAGACGGATTCAAGGCACAAACAAAATAAAGCGAATCCTGTTGGCTGTACCAGACCCCTGACATACGGTTTGTTCCTTCTTTATCGGAAGCAGGCAGCAACGGCAAAAAGCAGGTTTGCACTTGTTTGTAGTCAAGCAGATAAATACCGTTGGGTGTTCCGATCCACTGCAGGCCGGTATCATCGATGTACACCGTGGTAACACCGCCGGGCGGTAAGGAAGCTGTCAGTTCCGGGATGTGCTGCGACAGTCGCCAGCGGTCATTGCTCAACAGGAGTAAGCCCTTATCGGAAGCTATTAAAAACGGGTTGCTTTCGGTAACCGGATAAAATTGTGAGGGATATGGATCGGGAACCGGTTGTTCTTCCCGGAACGAATGGGTGCGTTCTGAGTAGGAAAACACTTTGTTGTTTTGAATGGAGAGAACCACTTGTTGTGTGTTTGCATTCCATTTCATATCGGTAACAATGCCGTTGTATCCGCCGCCGAGAAAAGTAAAGACACTGGTTTTTGTATTCAGGTGCACCAGGCCTTTGTTGGTGCCCAGCCAGAATTCTTCTTTGTTTTTTTGTAGCAGGCGTTGAATCGTATGATAGCCGGGCGGGGTGCGTTTGCCCTTTATGGTGGTAACAAACTCCGGCCAGTTGTAATAAGTAAATGTATTGGTGACCGGGTTCAGCGAGGAAAATTGAAAAACGTCGGAGGCGATCCATATAAGGCCGTCTTCGTCAACCGCCAGATCCCACACCAGTTCATTGGGCAAATCGTTGCCGGCTGATATACTTTGTGGCAACCAATGGGTCCACCTGCCCGTTGCCGGATGCAGGCGATTCAGTCCACTCATGGTGGCCACCCAGATATTTCCTTCTTTGTCGCCGGTTACAGCATTGATGACTTCGTTGGAGATGGAGTTGCCGGTTGTGGGTTTAAAAATTTTAAAAGAGTGACCGTCGTACCGGTTCAGGCCGTTTTTGGTACCAATCCAGATAAACCCCGTAACGTCTTTGTAAAAACAGGTGATGCGGTTATCACTCAAACCGTTTGCTACAGTGAGGGTACGGCCCTGGTAATACAGTTGGGCAATTCCCTTTGCAGAAAGAAAAAACAGAATGAAACACAAAAAGTAAAAAGGCTGTTTGAGCAAAGCAGAGGATTATGTTTTCTCAAAATAAGGCTTTTTATAAGGAAGCAGAAATACCCTGATAAGGTTACACCAATGAGCTCCACTTTTTTATAACGGCACTTGCCTGTTGCACATAATGCCCCCCAAACAGCACCGCATGCACCAACAGCGGATAGAGCTGCGACAGCTCCATTCGTTCCTCCCAACCTGGCTGTAAAGGATAAACTTCATGGTACGCCTCATAAAAACGTTGATGAAAGCCGCCAAACAGCAGGGTCATGGCAAGATCCATTTCCCGGTGGCCGTAATAAACTGCCGGGTCAAAGAACGCCGGTTTACCCGACTCAAGTGCCATGATGTTGCCGCTCCACAAATCGCCGTGCAGCAGGGCCGGTGGCTCCGGTGGATATATTTCAGCCATCTGTCGGTAACAGCGATCAGCTGCATAACGTACAGCAGCGTCAAATGCTCCTGAATCCGATAATTGGCGTACCAAGGGCTCTATCCGCTCCCGGGCGTAAAACTCAGCCCAGGTGTTGTGGCGGTGGTTGAACTGTGGTAACAGGCCGATGTAGTTCTCTTCTTCCCATCCAAAATACGCCTGTGGCTGCCTGTGCAGCATTGCCAGCGAATGCCCCAACTGCTCCCAAAAGACCGGAGCAGGCGCACCTCTTTCAAACCATTGCAGTAGCAGGTATTGATAACCGTTAGTTTCGCCCGTTGCCAGCACTTCGGGCACGCTGATAGTAAAGGATTTTTTTAACGCAGCCAATCCACGTGCTTCTTTTTGAAACAAAGCGGGATATAAATCTGCTTCTTTCAGTTTCAGAAAAAATACCCCTTCCCGGCACCGAAGGTAAAAGCAGGCGCTGCTATCGTCACCAGCAACGGGATGGTATTGTTGCAGATGAAAGCCAATTGTTGATGTGATAATTTCCGGATTCATACAATCAGATGCG
>CALRLY020000006.1:0-155739 GCA_943368955.1 Chitinophaga pinensis | reverse complement strand
TGGGGAAGGAAAGAACAAAATGAATGTCCTCAATGCAGTTAAAAACAAAATTATTCACAGGATTTTTGCTTGTGTCAATCAAAAAAGGGTTTACAGCAGTAACTATAATTTTGTTTGGTAGAATCATAGAAATCGCAAGTGTTCCGCCTCAGCGGATCCCTTTTTCTGGCGCAGGTCTCTGACCTCTTGCCTCCCTGTTACTTACTTGCATACTTCATCAGGTTTTGATATAAGTAACGGGCTGACACAGGGCGGGAGACCTGCACCAGTTAGTAATCATGTAACATATAAGGCAGATTGTGTAAGTTATTTGACGAAAAGAAAGTGAGGTTTGCAGTAGTAACTGATTGGCAGCACGCAGGTTCAATCAGTACTGCTTTACACCTTAAAAAATAAAAAATGAAAAAACTGATTAAAATTTCTTTCCTCGTAATGACATCCGCCTTCCTGTTCCTGTCACTGACCCGGTGCAGTAAAAAAGCAGATCCTGCAGATGAGGATTTTTTTGCAGCAACGTATACTGGAAGCATTTCTTACAACGATGGAAGTTCAAACATAGCGAACAATACCACAGGAAAAATATTTGTAACAAAAATTGCAAGCGGCACCAAATACAACTTTCGTTTTTCGGACAATATTCCTGATCTGAACGGAGTAGAATTTAACAAAGAAGGAGATAATATATTAGTAAGCGTTGGTGCAACCTCTTCCATATATATCAGAATTGACAACAAGGTGTTGAAAATCTTATATACAAAAGACGGAAAAACCTGGACGGCTGATTGTACCCGATGAGCAGGAATACAGCTTCTTATTTAAGAATGAGGACGTGTTTGTACTGCAGGAACTTTTCTGGCGCAGGTCAGAAGACCTGCGCCGGTTAGTGGTTGCCCATTTACAGCAATCGCTAAAAAACAAGTTCCCTGCGAAACACGAACTCGTTTACCCGCTGAAAATTACAGCGGGTATTTTTTTATACAGGCCCGGCGCTGGTTACATTTTTCTTTTGAGGGGTTACCAATTCATGTAAGTGCCATTTTAAATCCATAAACTACATTTTATGAAAACTGTTCATGTAACACCTTCTGCCGCATGCCGTTCAATGATGGTTATTTTAACTACAGTAACAGGCGACTCCTTTTCACAGGCTGTTTACAGGTATCATCAATCAGCTGCCAGTTTATTTGATAAACAGGTGATGAAGTTTAATGAGCAGTTAAGAAAAACAGACAAAAATAAAACAGCACCTGAATTTGATGCCGCCATTTCATTTTCTGAATATATGCAGCAACGGTTAAACATTCAACAGTTCATACAATACAGCATCTGTTGCACAGACTTAACGGTAAGGTTTACCGTTTCCAGGTTTGGAACCATTACCAATATACGTACTGCAGGTGCCACCAAACAAATGCGTGATGATGCAGAGCGTATTGTAGCAGCTTCTGCACACATGTGGAAGCCTGCAATGCAAAATGATACGGCCGTGGATTATGATATGACGCAGAAAATAATTTTCAGAATAGAACTGCAGGCAGCAGCCTGACGATGGATCAGAAGTGCGTGTTCTGCAGGCTGCACACTATGCAGACGGTTTGTTTATCAATTGGCTTTATGGCTAGCCGAAATGAATGTAACACGGGTGGATGGGTACAACAGGCAACCGGCTCTTTCCTTTTGCCTCATTCCTGCGCCAGCATACTGCCTGCCTGTGGGTGACCATCAACTCTGTGCTTTTTGCTATAAAGCGTAGTTGTTGCTCTTTTTATTGCCCGTCTTCCGGTAGCCGCTGGTAGGTATTCGCAGGCAGTGGGTATTCTTTCATCTTCACTTTAGAAAGCAACTGCGTCCACTTGGCTGATTTCCGCAGTTCATTCATAAACGGATCAAACTGCAGCACCCATGCATAAGCAAACCCGGCATCCAACGCTTTCTGCAGCCACTCCCAGGCTTTCTTTTTCTGTTTCAGCTGTGCATACACACGGCTCATGCTGTACATCGCCGCTGCGGCATCGGGTTCCTGTGCCAGCCATGTTTGATACGGTTCTATTGCCTGTTGATACTGCCCCGATAATGTGTACAGCCTTCCGTACAGTTCGTAGATACGGGGACCTGTGTACGGATGTTTTTTTGTTGCATCAGTAAGGAAAACTGCCGCAGCAGCAACATCTCCCTTGTGCATATAGTACTTCGCCAGCAGTAAGGTGTATGTAACATTCAGCGCTCCCCGGCTTTTTAAAGAATCTAAGTGCTGCAGTGCCCGGGTGAACTGGTAGGTGGTGTCATACATGTGCACCAGTTTCATGCGCACGCCTGCATTATGCGGCTGCAGATCCACTGCTTTCTGAAAGCGCACTGCAGCAAAGGTGGGTAAGCCCTGTCCCCGGTATAAATCGCCCAGCTTATCATTGATGTCGGCACCTGTTGCATCGTTAGAACCCACCAGCGAATCCGCTTTCAGCAAATGAGCAATGCCCAGTGTATAGGGCTGCCATAATTCAGGAGCCATGTAAACCGGCTCACCTGTACCGGGCAGGTAAACAGGAGGAAGTGCCGAACGGGATACCCGCACTTCATCCACCAGGTATTCCGGCTTGTCGGAGTCGGGAAACATACGCATCCGGTCTTCCGGAAACACCTTTGTTACCGTTCTCGTATACGAATGATAAAACTGTCCGGCCCTGAAATGCCAGTTAAAATCTGCCGGAAATTCTTTGGTGACCCGTTCATAAAAGGCCGACATTTCATGGGTAAAGTCCTCATAGCTAACGGTCTCAAAGGAACGAAACACGGCTTCTGCATCGGTATAACGGCCGAGTTGCTCCAGCAGCAGCGCTAACTTTTTATAGGGCCCGATAAACCAGGGATCGAGTTGTAACAACAACCGGTATTGCTGCTCCGCTTCCGTAAAATGATTCCATGCCTCATACAGGGCCGCCAGGAAATAGTGATTTTCGGAACGCTTGTACCTCGCTCCGGTAAAGTTTTCCTTAAAACAGGTTGCCTGTGCGGTATCGCTTGTGGTACGCAGTAATGTATCGGCATAACCCGCCAAGGCCTGTTCATCGAGGTAATAACGCACCGCATACTGAAAACAAAGTTCCGCTTCTGCCATGCGTTTTTGCTCATGATATAGTTTGCCGAGGTAATGAAATACCAATGGGTTTTTTTTGTCGAGCGCCACTACCTGCTTCCATTTTTTCTCCGCATTTGCAACATCATTCTGCCGGTAATACTGCATCCCCCAGCTGAAATAGGCAAGCACATCGTCGCTGCTGATGTGGGTGGTATCAAAGGAGCAAAGGTTGGGACGGGTGAAGATACCGGGATAAGAGGGCGCAAGGAGGCTGGAGGCAAACGGAGAAAAAAAGTATCCTTTTTTACGCTGCGCTGCTTCGTAAAAAAAAGTATCAGCCTTTGCATAGTCGGTGGTGGTAAGATACACCAGGCCAAGGCGCTCAAAGGGAAGGAAATGGCGTGAATTCATACCAATACTTTTCTGATGCAGTTCTTCGGCCAGCAAATAATTTTTTTTGTTCTCTTCTAAAATACCTGCCTGTACGTAAACTGCCTGCAGACCGGGCTGCAATGCCTGTGCCTTTTCAAATAACTGCTGTGCCTTGCCGAACTCTTTCTTATACAGGTACACACCCATGAGGTTGCTGTAGGGCAGCGCCCAGTCGGGCGCAATAGCAGCAGCTTTTACATAGTTCTTGATTGCATGGGACAGATCGCCCCGGTAATTATAGACCGTACCGATTGCATTATAAATATAGGCCGCCTCTTTTTCAATGGCCAACGCTTTTTGCAGCAAGGCAAAGGCTTCGTCCAGCAAGGGTTTTTGATTGGGCGTGAGGGGGAGTTGTACAAGCCGGGCCACAGCGCTGAAATACAGGTAGTTGACTTCCATAGCGTGGTACAGAAAATTTTCTTTCTCCGTTAACCGCATGGCCAGCTGCAGTAACAACGGATACGTTTCAAACCCGCTGCTTTCTGCATTGTAATAGCGTCTGCGTTCCAGCTCGGCCTCACTGCCGGCGAGGTATTGATTGATCACCTGCTGGGTTTGGGTATGAAGGAGGAGCACGAGTTCTTTGTGAAACGCAGGAACAGACTCCGGTGCCGCTTTCATCTTTTCCATGAGCACGGTGGCTTTTTCGATCTGTTGCTGAAACAGCTGTTTCTCCGATAGCTTCTTCGTGATGCTTTTTTGTTGGAAGTACCGGATGCAGCGGTCTAAGAATAAGAACGGAAGTTCCTGCACATCGGCAACAGCCAACTGTTCCAGGCTGCTGAATTTTGAAAGATCCTGGGTGCCTAAAAACTGAAACAGATCGGGGATCAGCAACTCAACAGGCATATCGGCGGGGGCAAGCGGCGGTGCAAACGATACGATGATCACATTCCGGCTCATCTGCACCGTATCAACCCGTGACAGGGTAAACTCTTTTACCGCTGGGGAAACGGGAATGACCGGCGACTGTACCTTGTTGTTGCTTTGGAGTACCGGATCGTGCTGCAGGGCCGAGTCCACAAATGTTTTGATTTCATGCAGGCGCACCAACCCGTCTTTCACCTGGTCGGCAAACCCGATCAACCCTTTCACGAGGTAAAACGAAAACACACCCCGGCCACCGCCCCAGGCTTCGCTTTCGTTGCTCAGCTGCAACGGGCCACAGGAGGTGATGCGTATTTCATTGGCCGTAGCCGTACGCAGCTGATTGCCCACCAGTAAATTGCCCCGGAAATCACTTCCGGCCAGTTTACCCGAATGGCAGGCATCGGTGATGAGCACCACTTTTGCTTTTTTGCCGGCCGATAAAGTATTGGCAAAATTGTTGACATCCTCCATGCGGATGGAGTTGTTGATATAGTTGTTGGGCGGCGTATTGTAGGTAAGCAGAAAGCCCAGCTTGTAGATGGTGGTGTTTTCCATATCGCCATGGCCGGCAAAATAAAAATACACCACATCGTTTTCCTGAACTTTTTGCATCAGATTGCTCATGGCCATGTAAACAGCCGCCGTGGTGGCCTGTTCGCCAATGAGCACCGACAGATTTTTTTCCGGAACATTTCCTCCTGCATGTGAGCGCAGGTAGCCGGCAAATGCCTCCGCATCTCTGTGTGCATACTGTAACGACGGAATGGCTTCATTCTCATACCGGGAAATGCCGACGATGATGGCATAGGTGTTCGATGGCTGCTGCTGTGCAACAACCGGTTGCAGCAACAGGAGTTGAAAAAACAGGAGAACGTGCGTACGCATGCAGGAAGGTTTGAAACCTAAAAATTAGCATTTATAGGCACAATTCAAAATAAGAAGGATGGGGGGATGATGTTCGGTGCTTGGCGTTGTTGGGGAATTCGAATTCCGTCAGCTGATAACCGAAGTTAATAAATGCAATATTGCTGATGGATTATTCATAAATCAAATTTATAACGTCCAGCCCGAACTAAAGCACAATAATGAACTAATGTTGAGGCAATATTCGTCAAGCCACAATAATGCTAAACCTAATCCTATGTTTACAATTTAATAAATTTAGTGATCAGGAAAATAACCAATTCAGAAAGAACAAAGGGCGGAGTAAGGCCGTAAAACCGCATGGGCCCCGAGCCCTTCTAACATGATAGCCACCGCCCTTTTCTTACCCGATGCTGAACAGTTCAACATGCTTCCTGAGAAAGCTTGTATTAGGATAGATAGCACAGTGTAAGAGTTGTTCTTTCCGTTGTTTTTTCCTTGATACTAAAATAAACCATTCACCAACAAAAAAGCAGTTATGGAAACAAAAATGTTGTGCTGCGGTATTGATGTATCACATCTTACGCTGGATGTAACCTATCAGAACAACCAGGGTGATTTATTTCACTTGCAGGTAGGGAATAATGTAGTTGGGTTCAAAAAAATACTGGAACACACCGGCACGAACTACCACTTTGTTATGGAAGCCACGGGCGTGTATTACATCCGTCTTGCCTATTACTTGCACGGTCAGGGTTGCAGGCTGAGCGTGGTCAATGCCATGAGCATCAAACGCTATATTCAAATGCACCTGGAGCGGAACAAAAGCGATAAGAAGGACAGTGGCTGGATCTGTAAGTATGCCATGGAACAGCACCCCGCTTTCTGGGAAATGCCCGACAGTGCTTACTTTGAGAGCAAGCAACTGTTCAATACCATCCGGGAATATGCCGAGCAGGTAAAGCGGTTTAATAACCAGTTACACAGTTTAAAATTGTTGCCGGTACCGAGTAAGGACACCATCAGGTCCATTGAAAAGATGAAAGCATATTTAGAAAAAGAAATGGGTTTGCTGGAAAAGAAACTGGAATTGCTATTAAAACAATGGCAGCCGGATCAGTATAAGAGCATTAACAGCATCAAAGGACTTGGCAAGCGTGCCACAGCGTTACTCATCATTTTTACCCAGGGGTTTAAGTATACGAACAATCATCGTCAATTGATCAGCTTTGCGGGGCTAAGTCCAACAGAGTACAGCAGCGGCAGCAGTATAAAGGGCAACAATCGTATTTACAAAAAAGGAGGCAAGGCTATACGAGATGTATTGTACATGTGCGCCATGAATGCCAAACAAACCAATGTAGCCTGTAAGCAGCTCTTCGACCGGTTAAAAGCGAATGGGAAAACAGGCAAGCAGGCATTAATAGCGGTAATGAACAAGCTGCTGAAACAGGTATTTGCAGTGGTGAAGCACAACAGTTTGTACCAGCCGAATTATTGCTCAGCCAGGCCATAAAAAAGAATAAAAATTGCTTGTTTTTTTGCACAGTTCATCCTCTATCGTCCCAAACGGTTGGCGACATTTTTTCGCTTAGACATGTCAAACGCATAGTTCTATAATATTCTCTTACAATGTTGGAGTTGCGTTCTGCAGCATTGGCATCACGTCCAACTCCAAATTCACCATAGTTAACTGGTACGTTTAAAGTCTTTGCGTAATTTGAAACAGTTCTTAACGAGTTAGCAATAGAAGTGCTACCAGGCCACGATGCGTTGCTTCCTGTTTGTCCACAAAATGCCCAAGGGTCGTATGTGTGCACATGAAACGAAAAGTATCTGTCTGAACCACCGCCTGGAAGACTTGCAATTGATGGATAGACATCATCTAACTGATTATGATTTCCCATTCCATTAGTAGAAACCATCACTATACGATTTGTATTCAGTCCACCTGTTGCCCTGATTGCATCATAACCAATCTTATTTATTTGTCGGGTAAATGCCAATGCAGTACTGCTAGATGGGCTGGCCCCACCATTCCAATCACCAAAAACTCCATGTGGTTCATTTAAAACTTCAAAAATAAGCAAGTGAGAATAGTCTTTAAAATGGGTTGCAATTCCTGTCCAAAGATTTGTAAAAGCATTATTGTATTGTGCTGTACCGTTGTAGTTGTTATTTAGCCAATGCTCATGATGCGTATTTAAAACAACAAACATTTTTTTATTGATTGCGTAATCAATAACTGCTTTTAATTGAATAAATCGTGCATGTGAAAAGTTAATATTGCCACTAGCATCAGCAAGGGTATTCCCAGCAAATCCGTCCATCCATGTTACGGGAACTCGGATATGTCTCATTCCAGCATTAGCATACAGGTCAATAATTGGGTAGATTGATGTGGGATTAGTGCTTTGTAATGCATAATCAAAAGTGTTTCCTAAATTGAAACCTGTACCCATAGAATCAATGACAGCTGCAGCTGAAACAAAAGTTGTAGTCGTAACTATGGGGGGAGTTATGACTGTTGGAGGAGTTGGTTCAGCATCTTTTGAACATGAGAAAAGAAATACAAAACATGCTAATGTTAGATGCATGAGCCACACTTTTTTAAATAAGTTAGAATATTTGATGGTCATTTTATATCATTTTTGATTTTTCATAACAATTGAAAATTAAAATTGTTTGTCGGTTTATGATTAGGGTCGTTTACGCTTACCGCTAACGTTTTGGAGCTTGGCGAAGAAGCGGATTTCGAAGCACTAAACTGTCTGCCAGCACTGAACTTGATACGAAGCACAAAACTTCATTTAACCACTGAACCCGCTTTTTTGCCAAACGCCTGTTAGCGGATGTTTTTATTTCACTTCAGTTTTTGGTAGTTCTCTCCAAGTATAACTTTTATGCACTATTTTCCAAGCACCTTGGTATTTTAGTATTAGAAAATAGTCTGTGAAAGTCCGCCAACCTGGTATTTCAATTTCCGCCTTTGCAACCGCTGCATCTTTTTCAATGTCAATTGAAATAATGCGTCCAATTCTATTTGATTTTTCGCCAACTTTTATGTTAGAAATATATTGTTCGCCTGAACGTGTCCACAATGTGTCTTTTGCAACTGTGTACAAATTAAAATTTGGATGAAATGCTTTTCTAAGTCTTTCGGGTTGTCCGTTTGCAGTGCCTTCAATATAGTCAAGAAGTATTTCTGTAATTTGCTCAAAATCACTTTTAACCATTGTCTTACTCGGGTCTGAAAAATTAGTCTTTAAAATTGCAATTATTTCATTTGCTACTTTTGAAGCTGAACTTGGGTCTTGTCCTGTTACAAACCTACCATCTACTACATAAAAACCGTCTTTTCCTTTTTCCGAGTATACAAAGTTTCCATCATTGTTTTTTATGGCTTTGTCCATTGCAAAAGGGAATGCTTTGTAATACTCCATTTCTTTCTTTTCAAGTTTGTCGGGAAAGCCTGTTATTTTTTTTCCCGCATAAAGCGACTTTCCATTTTCGTCTTTTAAATGTACAATTCCTGCTGTTCCGTGACAAATAGTAGAAACAACTCCATTTTTGTTGTAAATTTTTCTGGCAATGTCTTGAATAGTTGTATCGTCTGCAACACCATACATAGCAGAACCACCACCGCTATAGAAAATGGCTAAATAGTTGTCGGCAATAATTTCATTTGGTTTCATTGTATGCTCCAATTTGTCCATAAACCAACCATCATACAAATATTTCTTTTGCAAACTGTCGGAAGTATTAATATAGCCAATAGGAATTGCTCCACCTTTTGGACTTATAAAGTCAACCGAGTAACCTGACTTTATAAAAATGTCATAAGGAACTATAATTTCTTCAAAGTGGTTTGAAGCACTAATTTTTGTGTTTCCATAAAATTCTTGATTTGAAGTTACAAATAGGATTTTATTCTGTGCTTCAACGCTTGTCAGCTTACAAGTGATAAAAAAGAGAAATAAAAATTTTAGTCTATTCATTATGTCGTTATTTAATTGGTTTCTAATTTATTGTTGGTCGTCTTAAAATATCCGCTAACGGTTAGATATTGGCGAAGGGAGGGACATCTGCGTTCCGTCTGCCTGGCTTACTGAAGTTGATAAATGATTTATTGTTCAAGTTATATATTTCTGTTCAATAGCGTTCGGTCAGCTGGTGCAAAAGCTAAATTTAAAAACTGCAGTTGAAGAAAAGTACCGTCAGCCCGCATTTTGCCAAACCCCTTGTTGCCTGCCGTTATGTTCGGTATTTTGATAAAAATGTTCGCTTGGATACAATCTTGCCAAACCCATTTCCATTTTCATGTAATGTCTTTATATAGAAGAGAAAGCCATTATTTAAGTCAATATAAATTGGCTTTGTTGCTGTAGTCCACGATTTTCTTAAATGCAGCCATTTGAAATTAGTCGAGTAATTTCGGTTCTCGTCAAGGTGATGAACCATTTTTGTGTCTAATAAATATGATGCAAAAGCATTTAAAATTGGCTTGTCAAGCTGTTGTTGATATTGAGTTTTTTTATTGTACCAAAATTCTGTGTCTTTCTCTTTGTCATATGCTTTTTTGAATTTACAGGATTTTAGTGCTGGTAAAACTTGTTCAAAATAGTCGTCAAGTGGAACGATTATGGCAAATGCTTTATCGTCCGATGGTGAATATTGGTTAACCCAGCGAAACCATATTTCTTTACCAATGTCATAAGAGTACTCTTTTAAGTGTAAATTGTGTTTGAACTCTTTAGAATTTATCACCCAAACCATTTTGTCATAAAAGTTTTCTCTCTCAAATATTTCTGTTGAAGAAATTGGTGAGTTCTGAATTTCAATTACAAGTCCTTTGTCCGTATAAATATCTGCTATATGATATTGAGAAAATCGATTTATATACACTTCAGTCTGTTCTTCCTTGAAAAAACTTTGCCATTTTAGATGCCATTCTGTTTTTGGTTCATATGTCCAACTGTCACAATTTTTAAGATTGTCGTGTGCCCAATGCCAAATATTTAATTCGCCACACTTTGCTATCACAATTGATTTGCAATTGGGACAAATAGCTCTACCGTCAGGAAAAGCTTTAATTTTTTGTCCTTTGTCTGTAACAGCAAACTGCATAATTGTAGATGGTCGTTATAATGGCAGGCAACCGTCGGCGGCTTTGGGCTGGTGTGGTATTTTCCAACTGTCTGCCCGGAACCGCTGCTGATGTTTTTGTTTAGTTGAAGTTAAGAACTAAAGCTCAAAATTGAACGTCCAGCCAGGACTGAAGACCGGAGATGCAGTTAGCTGAAATTAGTTTGTCCGGCCACACTTGACCAAAACCGTGTGTTAGCCGCAGCTTTTTATAAGCTTAAATCATTTCGTGATGGAATCTTGTCCAAATAGGATTGAAGAATACGTTTGGATGTAACTGCAATAATTGACCTTTCAATTGCCATGAAACATTTCAAAATCTTTGGTAGAGGTGTTCCAGTTTTCAAATAGTCTTTATAGCCTTCATCTAAATGGGCGTAAAACTTATCCCTAATATTACAAATGTCATCAATTGTTTCTCTTTGTTTTTCCAATTCTTCCAAACATTTGGCTACAGTCCTTTTCCTTGATGGATTTGATTCCACTTTTAATTCTAATAACCTAAAAATATTGTCCTTATTATTACGACTTTGTTTTAAGATTTTATATGCTTCAATATGGAAGTCCTTCAAAGCAAGGTAACGTAGAAGAAATAGCAACTCATTTTTGTCAATATAATCTACAATACTTCGGTCTCTTTTTTCACAATTGAAATTTACCATGAAACACCAAGCTTCCCAGCTTTGTCTTGCATTAGAATAGTTCTTTAGGAGTCTTTCAATTTCAGGCTTCATATGTAGTTGCGGCTAATCTACGATTTATGCTATAAGGCGTAGTGGTTGCTCTTTTAAAGTTATTGAAAATGAATTATTTAGTGGTATACTTTTTGTATTTTCGTTAGTACAATCCGATCCGTTTGTAAGCGTTTATAAACGTTTATCTCCCGGCTGTGCTTGAAGTTACACCCGCCCGTTCAGCCCGGCAATAACCCGTTTGTGGTATTTTTTAAAGGCAGTTCTGCAGGTTCGCAGCTGGGATGCTGTATAGATGCTGTACGGATGCAGCAAGGTAAAGGCGTTGGTAGTGTATGACAACGCCCGGGCAACTCCCACGCAAAGGCCAGGTAAAGGCGTTCGAAAGTGCGCCACAGTTCAGGTAAGTTATGCATCCACCCGCACCACCACATTTCCTTTCTTGCGGCCGGTATCCACATAGCGGTGTGCTTCCACGATCTGGTCCAGTGTGTAGCAGTGGTCAATCACCGCCTGCAGTTCGCCGGCTTCAAAGAGGGCTTTCAGCAGGTGCAGCTGGGCACTGGTTTCTTTGGCCACGTCCAGCCCGCCAACGGTCACGTACCGTCCGCCCCGGGTGAGCAGGTGCCGGCACTCTTTTTTAGAGAACTTGCCTGCCGCATCGAAGATGATATCAAACCGCACCGGCAGTTGGGTAACATCCTGCTGTGTGTAGTCTACCACGGCATCGCTGCCCAGCCGGCGGGCCAGCGCTGCACCCTCACTACTGCATACAGCCGTGACCGTTGCCCCGTAGTGCTTGGCCAGTTGTACGGCGGCGGTACCTACCGATCCGGTGGCGCCGTAAATGAGTACCTGTGCACCGGGCTGCCGGTCAAGGCCTGCCTTTTGCAGAAAATAAACAGCTGTCATGCCACCGAATAAAATGGCTGCTGCTTCTTCAAACGATGCGTTCGTTGGTTTCAGGGCAATGGTCCCGTTGGCGGGCAGGGCGATGTATTGGGCATAGGCGCCGAAGGCAAACCCGCTGCTGGCAAACACTTCATCGCCGGGCCGGAAGGCGGTAACGGACGCACCCACTTCTTCTACGGTGCCCGACAGCACATTGCCCAGCACGGGTTTGCGGGGTTTGGAAAAGCCCAGCACCACCCGCATCACCAGCCGCAGGAACCCGCTCACCACCAGCCCCCGCACCCGCACATCGCCTGAATTCACAGCCGTGGCCGCAATGCGGACGAGAACCTGTTGGTCGTTGATGCGGGGACGATCTATTTCGGCGAGTTGCAGTACCTCGGGCGGACCATACCGGGTGCAGAGAACGGCTTTCATGGTTGTGCTGTTTGGTGGAAAATGAAGATAGGGTTTCTGTTGGGAAAGGAAAAGTGAAAACAGGGAACAACCAGACCAGCGTTTGGGACACCAGCGCCTGCAGCGTCTATCCGGGCACAGCCGGCACAGAATGCGTGAGGGTACCGCTGCCCCGGCTGAAGTACACATGCAGCATTACTACGCAGTCAACTTCAGTTGCAGCAGGCGGCAGCACGACTTCGTCCAGTTGCAGGAGTTTCCCCAGTGCCAGGTACAGGTTGGGCAGTTTGGTTGCTGCCAGCTCCACCGTGAGTGCCAGCGACAGATCAGAAAACGGATGGTAATCCGTTACAAACCCATAGGCGGCAATGCAGGCTTCCAGCTGCGGCAGCAGGACCAACCGTTCTTCCGGACTACAGGCATTCCAGTAATATTTCTGCATCATGATGGTTGCGGTTGTACCGGTCGGAGATTTGTTGACTGGTTTGAATCGGGTCCCTGCAGGTACTTGTTTATGCGGTTGAAACAGAAAGGTTTCTTTCTGTTTTCCTCAGGCTTTCATTTGTGCAATCCACAGTTCCTGTCCCCCAGCTTTGTTCCTGTTGGCGGCCCCATCATGAAACTTCTGCTGGTGCAAGTGATCCGCCCGCCTTCCGGGCGGAACACTTGCGACAGAGAGCTTCTCTGTCCATACCGCAGTTAGTTTGTAGTTGTGCTCGTGTGCCATTGTAATTAGGTTTATTGTTCTTCTATTATTGATCTTCCTTTTGATTTATCTCCCGAAGTCCATTCCCAATTTTCGTGAAGACGAATTTTTCCATTTTCAAGAATTTCGGGCTTTGAAATGCAAATTCCTGTCATCAATTCGTCTTTCTCATTTACTTGGTGATAATGCATTTCTATATTTCCTGATTTATCAACCAAGCCAATAAGATGTCCATATTTAATCTTTCCTCCTGAATATTCAGAAGTAAGAATATTTCCGACTTGCTTGTAATGAAAAAGAGTTTCGTTTGAAGTTTCTCCGTTTTCAGTGTTGCTAATCGGTCTGAATTTTTTGTCGTTGTAGTTCATTTTGTCGTTTTTCTAAAAAAACAGATAACGTTCAAGGCTTTGTGCAGTTGGGGAATTGACCAACTGTCCGCCCGGAACTGAAGCTAAATTTATAACTAAAAGCTGAAGTTAAGAACTACTGCCCGGCAGAATTCCGTCAGCCGAATATAAAGCTTAGATATGCACTGCCGATGATTGCTTCAACGTCATGCCCCAATTGCACAAAACCTATTGTTGGGCGCAGTTTATCCTATCTCTTAGAGATTGCAATTCTTGGATAGAGTCAATCCTTATATGCTTTGCACAAGCCCTTGCATAATCCGAAATATTTCTTGCACCTGTAATAGATGAAATCTTTGCGATTAAACTTTTACCGGGTGTTAACTTTAGCATTTTGTTGATATCGTTTTCTGACAATGCTTTTTTACATATTGAAAGCTCGGAGGCTAAAAATTCTTTTATTTTGTCTTCACTCAAATGTTCTTCTGCAAATTCTGTTTGATTTCTAGATTCCTCCAACAATTTTTCTTCCAATTCCTGTTCTGTAGATATTTCGTTTAATACCTTTTTTTGGATTGAAACAGATAGCTTAATTGTTGTTTTGTCAAAAACACGTTGCGCTGAAATTTTGAGAAGATTGTGTTCAAATTCTTGACGAATTGTGCTTTCAATTTCTTCGATTGTCGGAGGTTTCTCAATAAGGCCAATAGATTCTGAAACAGTTTTTACAATAGCTGGAATACATAAATAAGATTCAGCTTCGTGAAAGTCAAGTATTACTGTGGTTGGAGAGCAAAAGTTAGAAAGAGTTTCATCGGATTTGAAGTCTCTGTCAATAACCCCTTTTATTGATACAGTTGGTGCTATCGCATCCCATACTCCCGTTCTATTTGAAACAGCGACAACATCAGAGCCTCCTCCCATAGGAACAGTTTCAATTGCTGCAGTACCTAATACCCATCTGTAGAAAATTGAATCGAAAGAGTTTGGCTTGCCTTCGGTGATTAGTGCAGCATTTGTAGAAAGTATAGCGGGAATGCTTCCAAGCAAGAGACGCAAATCATTTGGACTGATTTGATTGATATTTTTTATTTCACTGATGTTCTCATTCTCATTACTTAAAACAAATACCTTTTCTACATTAGAACGCATTGAAAATCCAACATCGTGTGTTGTGTATATAAAAATACTTTGAGGCAAATCATTTTCGATTGTCTCCCAAACCCGGCTTGCCAAGGAAGGATTTAAATTTAATTCTGGCTCATCGACTAATATTAAGCTGTTTGGGTCAGCCAGTATGGATATGTCGGCAAGTATTGATAGAACTTGCTTTTCTCCGTCAGATAGTAATAATGGAGAGTATGGAGCGCTACCATTTTTTGAGCATAAAAGTTTCTTTGTTTGCGAATTTAAAGTCAAAGTAATGGCGGGAAAAATTTCACTGAACAAATTAAATAACTTATTCAACGGAGGTTCCTCTCTTATTGGTGCTGGCCCCACCTGCCCAGATTTTTGCCAAGCATCAACTTTGTCTGAATGGTTATCTTTTATCTCTTGTCCTTTTTTATCAAGTAACATCAAGCCGTCCACAACTCTATCAGAAAGAGTAGCGGTTCTTTTGTTCTTGTGAGCTTTTTCAGCTTTTTCTAAAGTTTTGTAAGTTTCAAAATTGTTTCGGTTTACTTCAAGAGAATCGATTAGTTTAATAGTTCGCCCACCTTCTACATATACAATAGTTCGTCCAGGATAGAATTCACCAACTCTGTCTCTTAACTCTTGTAAAGTTTTAGATTTTCCCGTTCCATTCGCTCCTAAAAGTATATTTACTCTTTTGAAATTAAATACTTTTTCAGGGTGCCGATTAAATGTGATGTTTTTATCCATATTTAGTGTGTCTTATTGCGCACAACTCTACGATTTATGCTATAAGGCGTAGTGGTTGCTCTTTTAAAGTTATTGAAAATGAATTATTTAGTGGTATGCTTTTTGTATTGTCGTTAGGACAATCCGATCCGTTGGTAAGCGTTTGTCTCCCGGCTTTGCGTCAAGTTACGAACCAGCAGCGGCTGCTGCAATACCCCATTTGTGGTAATTTGGAAACTACCCGGGTACGGCCGGTACAGAATGGGTGAAGCTACCACTGCTCCGGCTGAGGTTAACATGAATACAACACATGCTGCGGCAGGCTCAGCGGGGAGCATCGGCTCTTCATCCAGCTGCAGTACTTCTGCCAATGCTTCCTGCAAGGGCTGCAGGTTTGTGGCGGACACTTCCCGGGTGAGCACCAACGACAGATCAGAAAAGGGTTGATCGTTTACCACATAGCCAAAGCGGGCAATGGTTTGTTCCAGCACCGGCAGGAGGGCGATCCGGTTGCCGGAGTTGCAACCATTCCAATAGTAGTTGTTGCTTAGTGCGGGGTTCAGGGGTGGTTTTATTGCGAATAACGGTTCAGGGTTGCAGCAGCTCTTTCAGCACATCGTGCTGGTGGCGCTTTCCCTCCAGCAGCGGTGTGCCCGGCTGTTGCAGTTCCTGCAGCACCAACCGCAGAAACCCGTGTAACGATTGCCCCAGCACCTGCATCTGTTCTTCGTCCCGGCCAAAATTGATGACTTGTCCCCGGGTGCCGGCAGCATCGGGATCGAGGTCAATACCGATAAAGTTTCCTCCGTAGTCGGAAAACAACGGCACCCATTTGGCATGAAAATAGGTTTTGCGGATGGCGTTTTCAGGAACCGACGTAAAAGGCATACCGTTGTCGAAGTTGTAAAAGCTGCGTTCCACTTCCTGCCGTCCATCGGCATATACTACTATATCCAGCAGGTCCCAGTTGTACGCCTCCTGCTCCAGCCGGTACAACGTTTGTGCCAGCCGGGTCATTTGGTCCGTTGTTTCGTGTTTCAGCTCCAGGATGGTTCGTTCACCGGAGCCCTCGTTTGCATACAGGTAGGGACCGTTCACTACATTCACCCCGCAGCTGAATTCCAGTTTGTGCCAGCGGCGTTTGATGCCGGGAAACCGGTACCGGGGCACGTGGCTGACCGCAACATCAATCAGTTGTTGCAGCAAGACGGCTGCCTGTTCGGGGTGCGGAACACGGGGAGCGACGGGTTTTACCAGCGAACGGCTGAACTGCAGCTGCTCACACACTTCGGCCAGGGGGAGAAACCGGAGCCCGAGGAACACACCCGTGCCCGGCGTTTCTTCGCCATTGGCAAACGAGTAGAGTTCGGTGAGCGCTGCGGGCAGGGGTTCCTGTAACAGGGCCGCTGCTTCCTGCAGTGCTGCAGTGGTGGCCGGTGCATTCAGCCCGGCTGCTGCACTGTTGCTGTGGCGGCGGTACAGTTCGAGGATTTGCTGAAAGGTTTCAGATAGGTTCATGTGTGTGTGGTTCGGTTTCTTGTGTGCTGGTGGCTCTGTCTTATGCTCCTGCGGCTTTCTTTTGGACAATCCACAGATCCTGTCCCCCAGCTTTGTTACTGTTGGCAGCCCCATCATGAAACTCCAGGATGGTGAAATACGCTTCGGCTTTACGCCGGAATGCCGCTGGCAGATTGTAGGTGGTCATCATCCGGTGTCCTCTTTCCCGGTAGCCGATGGTGTAACTGCCCGATTGGTTGAGGGTCTGCTGTTCGTCCCGGTTCAGCTGCTCAAAGAACTGCTGCCCGTGGGTGGTAAACAAAAACAAACCGTCGTCTTTCAGCAGCCGGTGCATTTCCTGCAGCCAGCCTTCCTGTTGCCCGTCTTCAATATGCGTAAACACCGAAAGCGCATAAATGAGATCAAAGGAGGCGGCAGGCAACGGCGTGGGCGGGTTGTACTCAATGGTGTAAAACGTAATGCCCGGCAGGTTGGATTTATTCCATTCAATCATGGCCGGGTTGATGTCCACCCCGGTTACAGCAGCCTGGGGTTGCAAGAGGCGGGGCATATGCCGGATGATGCGACCCACACCACATCCCCACTCCAGGATCTGTTGCTGGGGGCAACCGTACCGGGCCGACCATTCGAGCATTTCCCGGGCTGTTTGCAAGCCATCTTCCCTGTACTCCCGGTAATTCAGTTTGTAGGTTTCGTACAGGTAATAATCGGGCGGCAGGGGAAAGTCCGGGTGTTCCTGTTTAAAGCGGCGGTTGTCGGGGCCATAGCTCCACTTCGACCGCAGGTATAACAAACGGTCCAGCACCGGTAAAAAACCAGCCTGTACAAACAGGTTTTTGACAAATCGTTTGAGGCGACGCATTTCTTTGGGGGATCGTGTTACATTATGGCCCCGTAACCGGAGAGAAGGGGTTGGCTCTTCCGTTTAGTGGCTGATATGCAAAATGAAGGTACAAAAGTTCATATTTAGTTCGGAAGCAGCAACGAAAACAGGAGTCGCTTCTTTTTATTTCAGTTGCTTTCGGATCCGGTATCTGTTGATCAGAAACCAAACGGTTCCGGAAAGAAGTAATAACAAGGGCAAGGCTCCCGGCTCGCCCTCAACCGGAATCATATAAAGCAGCAGGGCGATTGCCAGTAGTATGAGGAGGAGGGATATACGGTTGCCCCATTTTAATGCCGGACTGATTTCCTTTTTCATAATAGTTTATTTAAAAGCACTTTGAATTACAAAGTAATAACAAAAAACTGACAATCAAAGCGGATTTTCAAAAAGAAGTCCGTTCCAACATTGCAGCAGTTTTCCCGGTGGTATCCCTGTTGTTGCTGACTGCATTCTTTCAGAGAGAAAGAGCCCGCATTCTTTATACCAAGTGAATTGTAAGTAGCCTCAGAGCAGCTGATCAATTGCTTTCGCCAGTTGGTGATCTTTTTCGGTCACCACATCACCGGCATCGTGGGTGCTGAGCCAGATGTCCACTTTATTCCACACATTGGTCCACAGCGGATGGTGGTTTTGCTTTTCGGCTTCGAGCGCCACACGGGTCATGAACGCAAAGGCTTCTGAAAAATCACCAAACTCAAAGGAGCGGTGCAGGCGGTTGTTGGATTCGGTCCACATAGCAGGAGGGTTGAAAGGTTTAAGAGTGTAACGTTTGAAGGTGGAAGAAGTTCAAGGGGAGGTAAGCATTTACCTGCTTAAAGATAAATGATCCGGACCGATTGTGCCGGCATGAAATGAGTGAACGGTTTTCTGTCACAGCGCTTTCTGTATGTGAAGCGTTATTCCTTTTTTCCTTGACGAGTGTCATTGTTTTCCCTCCGCCAGGACCTTACCTTACTTCCGGCTTTCTCAAAGCTCCGATGCCGGAGGTTGCTGTGCATGCACCGTTGTCTCCGACAGGTGGTACTAAACCTTTGTTTATGAAACAAGTATTCACGGCACTGCTGTTGTTTTCGTTGCTCTCTGTCACTGCTCAAAAGCAACAGGAGTATGCACTCTCTTTTACCAATAACGCCACCGCCTTTCCGTTTGGCATCCTTTCTGGTTATACTTCATCGCCTGTTCATCCGGGAGTGGAGTTGGCCTGGAGTCAGACATTACGTGAAAAAGCAAAGCACGACTGGTACCGGACGGTAACAGCGGGGTATTTTTTTCACCGGTTCATCCAGCATGGAATTCCGCTCTACATCAACTACGGGTACCGCTATAAATTCACCAACTGGTTTGTGATGGACGCCTCACTGGGAGGTGGCTATTTTCATTCCATTCCGGCAACAGAAGTATTGAAAGCAGATGAGAATGGCAATTACCGGAATGCCAAAGGCATCGGACGACCGCAGGCGATGCTTGCAGTTACGTTGGGCACAGGCTACCGGGTTACCTTACACCAGCAACCGGTGCGGTTGTTCCTGCAGTACCAGGTACGCTTACAAACGCCGTTCGTTCGGTCTTATGTACCGGTGTTGCCCTACAACCAGCTCGCAGCCGGTGCGGCGATGCGCTTTCCCTTTGTTAAAAAAACGACCACGCCATGAAACAGTTTTTTCATTTTATACTCTTTGCTGCCGCACTTGTTACGGGGTGCAGAAAGCCGCAGCTAGAACACACGCAGCGTGGGGCGCCAATGATTCCCTGGACCGACAGCAGTGGTAAACATCCCCAACAAGCTGCCTTCTCGGCCTTACTGGAAAAATACAGGAGCAAGGGCCTGCCCGGCATTTCACTTCTGGTGAACGATGCCAACGGCACCTGGGTTGGTTCCACCGGAAAGGCTGATATCATCAAAAACATACCGTTTCAGCCCGGACAGGTATCCAAAGCAGCCAGTATTACAAAATTGTTTGTAGGAACGCTTGTCTTTCAACTGATGGAAGATTCCGTTCGAAGCGGCATTGGATATAATGCCCTGCAGCAGCGCATTACCACCTGGCTGCCCGACCGGGTTACCGACCAGCTTCCGAATGGAAAACTCATCACACTGGGACAATGCATGAAACATGAAACCGGCATTCCGGATCTGATTCAGGAAAATAAATTTTACCTGGCAGTGGTGAATAACCCCAATAAAAAATGGAAAGCAGAAGAGTTACTGTCCTTTATTTATAACAAGAAGCCCGAATTTGCACCGGGTGATACTGCTGTTTATTCCAACACCAATACCGTGCTGGTGAGCATGATTATTGAAGCAGCAACCGGACGCAACCATGCCGACTTGCTGCGTGAAAAAATTTTCACACCACTCGGACTGAAACAAACCTTTTATCAACCGCACGACGCATTGCCTTCTTATACTGCACAAGGTTATTATGACTTGTATAATAATGGAACGATCGTGAATGTGTCGAACCTGATTACGGGTTCCGGCAACGGGTACGGCGGTCTGTTCTCCAATGTGTTTGACCTCTATACATTCATTGATCGGTTATTAATCAAAAAAAACCTGTTGTTGCCCAAGTCGCTTTCCATTATGGAAACATACGGCAAACCCGATGAGCCCAACCAGTATGGTTACGGCATTATGAAAAAATTCATCAGCCGGGGCATCAATGCCGGCTATGGACATTCGGGCAGAGATCTCGGCTATACAGCGAACCTGTTTTACTTCCCGAATAAGCAGGTAACACATGTATTCTTTATTAACTACGGGACAGATGCAGATAGTAAACTGAAAGATGTGTTCATGGAATTTCAGGAAGAACTGCTGAATCTTACGCTGCAGTGAAAGCGGAGGGGAAAGTAGTTAGTAGTCGGTATGGAGTAGTCAGTAGTCACAAAGTCGGGAAGACCGGAAGATAGAAGTCCGGAAGCGGGAAAACAGGTGTTGAAAGGAGAACTGAAGTACGAAGTAGGAAGTACGGGCGCTACGTAGGGCGAACGATTTTCAACACAGAGGAACACAGAAGGAATTTTTCACCGGAGCGAAAATGGGCTCCGTAGGGTGAAACGTAATCATGATAAGAACGTTCTTCCCGCCAACCACCAACCGCCAACGGCCAGCCAATCAGGATGTTCTTTCTATCAACTATCATCTGCCATCTATCATCTGAAGTACGAGGTACGAAGTTAGAAGTACGTACGCTCCGTAGGGTGAACCAAATCATGATAAGAACGTTCTTCCCGCCAACGGCCAACCACCAACCGCCAACGATTCAGCACGTTCTTACTATCATCTGCCAACTATCATCTATCATCTGAACTACGAGGTACAAAGTAAGAAGTACGTACGCTCGGTAGGTTGAAACGAATCATGATAAGAACGTTCTTACTATCATCTGCCAACTATCCTCTATCATCTTTTCCCCCACCTACGGCCAACGATTCAAAACCACCCTCTCCGCCGGAACAGATACACCATCGCCAGCGGGATTAAAATCATCAGCGCACAAGCCAGGTAAAAACCCCATTGGTGATGCGAGTAGGGAATGACATCGAAGTTCATACCAAACATTCCGCCGATAACAGTGGCCGGGGCCAGCAGACAGGTCACCACCGCCATCACCTTCATTACTTCATTCATCTTCAGGTTCACATTGCTGAGGTACAGGTCCTGCAGGTTCATCATCATATCACGGTAGTTTTCGGCAAGATCATTGGCCTGCATGATATGATCGTAAATGTCTTTGAAGTATTTTTCGGTACGCTCTTCGAGCAACTCACTTTCGCTGCGCAGGATGCCGTTCACCATATCACGAACCGGGGCAATATTGCGCTTGAGTACAATCATTTCTTTCCGCAGCTGGTTGATGCGTGCCAGCGATCGCTTATTGGCGTGGCGGATGATATCTTCTTCCAGCATTTCAATACGCTCACTCAGTTTTTCCATCACCACGAAGTAGTGATCCACAATCAGGTCAATCAACGTATAAAACAAATAATCGGCCCGGCTCTGCCGAATTTTGTGATTTTTGAACTGCAATTTATCCCGCAACGGATTGAACACATCACGTGATGCATCTTCCTGGAAACTGAGGACAAAATTTTTGCCCAGCACAATGGAAATCTGCTCTGTTTCCACAGCCGAATCACGCTCGTTGAAATAGAGCATATTGAGCAGGCAGAAAATAGTACCATCAATTTCATCCATCTTGGGCCGTTGTCCAAAACTCAGAATATCTTCCACCACCAACTGGTGTACACCAAAATGAGCACACAACTCCTCCACATCTTTGCGGCGGATGCCATCCAGGTTGATCCAGGTTACCGTGCTGCTGTGTTTGTAGCGGAACGATTCCTGCACCTCTTTTAATTCTTCTTCATACAGCTCTTCTGCACTGTAATCATATACATACAAATGCACATGCTCGGGTTCTTTCCGTTCGGGAATGATGGTGGGGTTGACTTTGAGGATGCGTTTGGTGCGCAACAGGTTGAAGGGATTGAGCACCAGGTCAAGGTAGGAAGCGGGTTTGCTCATAGCAGAAATTTGATACGAATGTAAACATACGAACTGCATTCCGTAGCTTTATTTCATGATCCGGTTATCAACAATTTTTCTGTGTTTTGTACTGGTGACGGGGTGTAAGAATGAAACCCGTGACAAAGAAGAATTAAAAACAAGCCCTCCCGCAGCACAATGGTTTGAAACCGATACACTGGTGGTATGGAACTGCGATGCCGCCAGCCAGCAACGCACCCGCATTTTTTTTCCGGCCGATTCGGTTCCCCTCGTGCAGCCCTTTCTCAACGGCATCAACAAAACCTGGCCCGAAGTGCAATTGGTGAAGAAAGAACAACGGCAGGATACACTCGTGGTTGCCGTGTACAACAGCAGCTGGCTCAGCAATCGCTCGGGCGACAGTGGTCCGGAGCAGTACATGGCCTTTGCGGCCCTGAACCTGCTGGAGATAAAAGGTGTGCGGGTGGTGCAGTTCGACTTTGAGCCGGGCGTTCATGCACGACCGGGTAATTGGACGGCGGCCGACTTCGCCGACTGGAAAACCGTTATTCCCCAACAAAACAACTGATCAATGATGCGAATCACGCTTTTCGCCTTGCTGCTATTATTCAATGCTGCTGTCACGGGCCAGCGAACCGACCGCCGCCTGCAACAAAAAGTTGAAGAACTGATTACAGGGTTTAACGGCGAGGTGGGTGTTTATATCAAAAACCTGCGCACCGGCAAAACGGTTGCGATCAACGCCGATACCGTTTTCCCCACCGCCAGCATGGTGAAAGTGCCCATTTTGGTGGGGGTGATGGACAAGATCAACAGCGGCACACTCAGCTATCACCAGAAGTTGATTTATAAAGATTCGTTGTTGTATGAAGGAGAAGATATCCTCGGCTCGTTTAAAAACAACGAACCCATTGAACTGTCCAAAGTCCTGATGCTCATGCTTACTACCAGCGATAACACGGCCAGCCTGTGGCTGCAGAGTCTGGCCGGTACGGGCAGCCGCATCAACGAGCTGATGGAGAGATTCGGTTTACCCAACACCCGGGTCAACTCCCGTACACCCGGACGGGAAGAGCAGCGGCGGCAGTACGGGTGGGGACAAACCACACCCCGGGAAATGGCCCTGCTGCTGGAAAAGATCTATAGAAAAGAAGTGATCACTGAAACAAGCAGCCTGCACATGCAACGGCTGCTGGGCCGCAATTACTGGGATGAGGAAGGGTTGGAAGCTATACCACCCACCATTGAAGTGTTCAGTAAAAACGGCGCTGTCAACGCCAGCCGCAGCGAAGTGATGGTGGTGAATGCACCGCACAATCCGTATGTGTTCTGCATCATCACCAAAAATAACAAAGACCAACGCTGGGAACGCAGCAATGAAGCCTGGGTTCTCAGCCGGAAGTTGAGTGCTTTGTTGTGGAATTATTTCGAACCCCGGCATCCCTTTCAGGTTAACGAATAATGTCAGACTTTTGTTAACACGGTGAACAGCCTGTTTTATGGCACCGAACTTGAACCAACATAATTGATATGAGTCGCATTCTTTTTTTTCTGCCCGTTCTTCTTTTGTTACTGGCTGCCTGCAGCGGCTCAAAAAACAGCACCCGGTCCGACGAAAAAGACCTGGCCTCCCTCATGAAACGCCTCAACAAAAAAGGCCCCAGTCCGGCATTGATGGCCGATCTGCAGGAAGTGTACACCGGTGCCCTGCAAAAAGGAACCACCCGCATCGGCAACTACCAGTACGAGCCGGCACCTGGCAAATGGGATGGGATGCTGCGGGAAATGGATGCCCTGCAACGCATGTACGAAACCATCAGTCTGAACGCCTATGCGCTTCGTCAACTCAAACCCGTTAATTACAGCCAGCAGATCCGTAGTACCCGTGATACCGCCGCCGCCGATTATTATACCTACGGACAACAGTACTTCCGCAACTACAAAAACCGGCAGGATTTAAAAGAAGCATACTATTCGTTCGACAAAGCTGCCAGCTATGTACCCAACTACAAAGACACCCGCCAGCTGATGCAGGAAGCCTGGGAGCTGGCTATTGTTCATGTGCTCATCAACCGCATTCAGTACGACGATTTTGGGGTGAACACCTGGAACATGGGTTTCTATAACAACCAGGATCTGCAGTTACAGGACCGCATCATCTTCGACCTCGGTGGCCGCAGCAACAAATCCATTCCCGCCCGCTTCTACAATGAATATGATCTGCAAAGGGAACGCCGGGCGCCCGACTATGTGACCGACCTGGTATGGCGCAACCTGCGCTTCGATCAACCGATTGACCGGCAGCGGAACTACCAGCGCAGCAAACAGATTGAAACCGGGAAAGACACAGCAGGAAAGCCCGTGTACCAAACGGTGTACGCCACCGTGTACATTACCCAACGGGAGCTGACCGCCACCGGCGAAATGAATGTCATCATTACGGAAGTGGCTACCCGAAATCAGCTGGCCTGGGACCGTTTGCCTGCCAACTACCGTTTCAACTACGAATTTGCCCGCTACACCGGCGACCAGCGGGCGCTCGACAACAACGACTGGTCCATCATCAACAACAACCGCAACCAGCAATTACCCCGCCGGGAAGAAGTCATGAGCGAAATGGTGCGTGATATTTACCAGAACCTGCTGGGGCGCATCCGGAATGCGGTGGACTGGTGAGGGAGTTAGATGATAGTTGATAGTTGGCAGATGATAGTTGATAGAAAGCACATGCTAAACAGGATCCGGTTCACCCTACGGAGCGACGTACTTCCTACTTCGTACCTCGTACTTGAGATGATAGATGATAGATGGCAGATGATAGAAAGAACATCCTGATTGGTTGGCCGTTGGCGGTTGGCGGGAAGAACGTTCTTATCATGATTACGTTTCATCCTTCGGAGTTTACGTACTTCTAGCTTCGTACCTCGTACTTGAGATGATAGATGGCAGATGATAGTTGATAGAAAGAATGTTCTAAATATGATTCGGTTTCACCTTACTGAGCCACGTACTTCTGTCGTCCCGACTTCCGGTCTTTCCCTCTTCCCGACCTCTAACTTTCTTTCTGACTACTAACTACTCCCTACTGACTACTCCCTACTAACCACCCCGTATTAACTTCTCCCTGCTCTTACTACCTTTCCCCTTAAACCCTTCCAACCTTACCTCAGCAACTGGTACGCCACAAATGCCATCAGGTAGGCAAGGCCGGTCATGTAGAGGAGTTGGATGATAGGCCATTTCCAGCTTTGGGTTTCACGCTTTACCACTGCCAGGGTGCTCATGCACTGCATGGCCAGCAGGTAGAACAGCATGAGCGATACACCGGTGGCGAGGGTGTACACCTTACTGCCATCGGGGCGTTCGGCGGTTTGCATTTTCTGCCGCAGGGTTTGCACATTGCTGTCGTCGGCATCCACCGAATACAAGGTAGCCATGGTGCCTACAAATACTTCCCGTGCCGCAAAGGAGGTGATCAGGGCAATACCGATTTTCCAGTCGTACCCCAGCGGCGCAATCGCCGGTTCAATAGAACGTCCCATGATGCCGGCGTAGGAGTTGGCCAGCAAGGCCGATTGTTTTTCTTTTTCCAGCTCTTCCACCCGGTCGGGTTGCTGCTGCAGGAGTTGGTTGTAGCGGGTTTGTACCGCTTCAATGTTTCTGCCCGGGCCATAGCTGCTTAAGCCCCATAGCAGCAGGCTGATGATCATAATAATCTTTCCCGCATCAAACACAAATATCTTTGCCTTCTCCAGCATGGTATAGCCCACATTTTTCCAGCGGGGTGTTTTGTAGAGCGGTAGTTCGAGAATGAAAAAGCTTTTTTCTTTCAGTTGAATAAACCGGCGGGCCACCCAGGCTACCAGCATCGCCATTACAACACCCAGCAGGTAGAGGCCCATCATTACCAGACCCTGTACACTTAAGAATCCAAGTACATAATTATTGGGGATCACCAGCGCAATTAAAATGGTATACACCGGCAGCCGGGCACTGCAGCTCATGAGCGGCGTTACCAGGATGGTGAGCAGCCGTTCTTTCTGGCTCTCAATATTCCGCACACTCATGATGGCCGGTACGGCACAGGCAAAGCCGCCGATCATAGGCATCACACTTTTTCCGTTGAGTCCCACCTTGCGCATGATTTTATCGGACAGAAAACTGATCCGTGCCATGTAGCCGGTTTCTTCCAGGATCGTAATGATGCCAAACAGGATCATGATCTGCGGCACAAACACCAGGATGCCGCTCAGCCCCGGCAGTACACCTTGCAGCAGCAGGTTCGAGAACCAGCTCTCCGGCAGAAGTGGTGACAACAGGTTTTCAGCTTTTACAAAGAGTTCTTCAATGAACGTCATGGGGTATTCGGCCACCCAGAACACACTCTGGAACATCAGGAACAACACCGTGAGCAGGATGAGATAACCCCACACCCGGTGCAGTAAGATTTTATCGAGCCGTTCGGCAAACAGTTGCTTCTGCAGCGGATTGGTTTCGGTAACACTGCTTTGCAACACTTGCTGAATGCGGCGGTAGCGCTGCATGATTTCCTCGGCCTGGATGCGGGTGTGGTTGAACTGCGTACGTTCTTCAATCGCTTCAATCTGGTCCTGCAAACCCGCATCAAACGCAAACGACTCGTGGTTGATGAGGTGGTGAATGGCGGCGTAGTCGCTCAGGTGCGGCAGCAATTCTTTTGCAGCAGGGATGGCCACCGGAGCCAGTTCTTTGTTGGGAATAAAATCGAATGCAGGCGGACGGTACAGTCCTTTATGAACGAAGGCAATGGTTTTTTTGAGGTCATTGAGTCCGAAGTTTTTGCGGGGATTCACAATCACCATCGGCACTCCCAGTTCCCGTTGCAGCGAGGGCACATCAATACGGATTTGTTTCTGTTTCGCCACATCCACCATGGTGAGTGCCACCACGGCCGGCACCTTGAGATCAATCAGCTGCGATACAAACAACAGGTTCCGCTTGAGATTGCTGGCATCGGCCACCACTACCACCACATCGGGCTTCACTTCGGTATCCTGTTGCATGAGCACCCGGTAGCTCACCCACTCATCGGCCCGGCGGGGGTAGAGGCTGTAACTGCCCGGCAGGTCAATTACATCCCCCATCAGCTCTTCTGTAAGCTGGCATCGCCCGGTCTTCTTATCTACCGTCACACCCGGGAAATTGCCCACCTTCTGGTTCAGCCCCGTGAGGGAGTTGAACAGGGAGGTTTTTCCGCTGTTGGGGTTGCCCACCAATGCTATCTGGATTGTTTGTTTCATGTAAGCGTGCCGCAAAGGTAATTGCAAATGAGCTGCGTCATTTACGAAGATGGAAAATTACCACAGGTATCAAAGAATTGTCAAATCGGGAGAATTGCTTTTTTACTGTTGGGCCGAAAGTTACCTTTGCCGCTATAATAAACGTTCCATGATGTTGTTCCGTCACAGGTGCTGGCTGCTGGCCGCCACCGTACTCCTGCAGGTTTCACTCACTGCTCAAAAGCTCAGTAAACCCGACCGTCAGACCTTTGAATTCCTGAAAGCCCATACCGCTTTCCTGGCCGATGACCGCCTCGAAGGACGCCGCACCGGCACCAAGGGAGAAGCGTTAGCTTACCAATACATTGTGGAGCAGTTCACAAAGTATGGTCTTTCGCCCAAGGGAACCAATGGCAGCTGGCTGCAGCCCTTCACCATCAATGAAGGGAAACAGATCAGCAGCAGTACCCACCTGATCCTCGACGGAGAACATTTCAAAACAGGAACCGATTTCTTTCCCTTCGCCTGGAGTACCAATGCCAGCCTCGAAGCCGTGGCTTCGCCTTCACTGGCTGAAAACGGCGGTCCCTGGTTTTTTGATCTGAAAGAAGTGCTGAAAGAAAATGAAACCAATCCGCATTTTGATGTGATGAATGCCATCCGCCTCAAAGAAAAATCAGCCGTGGAAAAAGGCGCAACCGCCCTGCTGGTGTACAACAGCTCGGGCAAAGAAACCGGGCTGAAGTACGACGGGAAAGACCGTTCGGCTTCCTCCGTGATTCCTGTATTGTTTCTGAATCAGAAAATAGCTGCCAAACTGGTGAGCGATCCTTCGCACACCTGGGATATTAAACTGAAAGTGGCGCAGGAAGAAAAAACCAGAACCGGGCATAACGTGGTTGGCTTTGTGAACAACAATGCAGCAGGCACCATCATACTGGGAGCACATTACGATCACCTCGGCTATGGCGAAGACAACAACAGCCGCCATACCGGCGATGCCTCCATTCACAATGGCGCCGATGATAATGCCAGTGGTACGGCCGCTTTGCTGGAGTTGTCCCGTATCCTCAAAACAAAAGGTCCGAAGGAGTACAACTACCTCTTCCTGGCGTTCAGCGGGGAGGAGCTGGGACTGTACGGATCGAAATACTTTACTGATCATCCAACTCTTCCGCTCAGCGACGTGCATTATATGATCAATATGGATATGGTGGGGCGTATGAATGATTCATCAAAGACCATCACCATCGGCGGTGTGGGTACGTCGCCTTCCTGGGGCAGCCTGCTTTTTGCTGAAAAGAAACCTGCCTTTTCTATTAAAGTCGACAGCAGCGGTACGGGTCCCAGTGATCATACTTCGTTCTACCGCAAAGACATTCCCGTGCTGTTTTTCTTTACCGGTCTGCACACCGATTACCACAAGCCCAGCGATGATTTTGATAAAATCAACTACCACGGCCAGTTGCAGGTGGTGAACTACATTGTGCGGCTGGTAAACCGCACCCCGGCTACCGGCAAGCTGGTGTTCACCAAAACCCGGGAGCAGCAAACCACCACCAGCGCCCGTTTTACGGTGAGCATGGGTATAATGCCCGACTACACCTTCAGCGGAGGCGGTGTGAAAGTGGACGGCGTATCCGAAGGACGCCCGGCGCAGAAAGCGGGGGTACGTACCGGTGATATTGTGATTCAGCTGGGCGACTTTGCTATCACCTCCGTCGAAAGCTACATGCAGACGCTGGGTAAATTCAAAAAAGGCGATGCCACAAAGGTGAAAGTGAAGCGGGACGGGAAGGAAGAAGTATTTGAGATTCAATTCTAGAAGTCAGATGATCGTTGGCAGATGATAGTTGATAGAAAGAATGTTCTTATCATGATTCGGTTTCACCCTACGGAGCGTACGTACTTCTTACTTTGTACTTGAGATGATAGATGATAGATGGCAGATGATAGAAAGAACGTTCTAAATATGATTCGGTTTCACCCTACGGAGTTTACGTACTTCTAACTTCGTACCTCGTACTTCAGATGATAGATGGCAGATGATAGTTGATAGAAAGCACATGCTAAACAGGATCCGTTTCACCCTACGGAGCCCATTTTCACCTTGCGAAAATCCCTCTGTGCTCTCTCCTCTTTCCCCAGTGTACTCTGTGTTAAAAAATCGTTGGCCGTTGGCGGGGAAAAAGATGATAGATGATAGTTGGCAGATGATAGAAAGAACGTTCTAAATATAATTCGGTTTCACCCTACGGAGCGTACGTACTTCTGTCTTCCGAACCTCCGGTCTTCCGGTCTTTCCCACTTCCCGACAACTAACTTTCTTCCTTTCTGACTACTAACTACTCCCTACTAACTACTCCTACTAACTTCCCCCTTCTCTTACTACCTTTACCCCGTGAAACTGAAAATTGACAACGACCAGCTGGCCGAAGAGTTTTTCGAGGATACGTTCCTGCTGGGAATTATGGCGCCGGTGGAGCCGCACCAGTTTGTGTGGCAGCTCAACCAGTCGCTCCGGTTTGACTTCAGGATCAACAATGAACTGGAAATCCAGCTCAACAAAAAAAACCGGAACTACTTTTTTTCGGTTTACCAGTACCGTGAGCCGCACCGGGCCCTGTTCTACTACTTGTACAAAAATCTTTTTGATGGAGAATACCTGCTGCCCGAGTTCAAGCACCTCGATTACCTGTGGCTGGCCAAAGGTGATTTGCCGGGCAAAGAAGCCGAAGCCGAACTGATTGCAGATGTGCGGCGCATCAACGGTGTGCAGCTGGTGGTGGAGCTGACGCATGAAAAGATTAAGAATAAACAACATCTCATTCTTTAGAGGATGGTTGGCCGTTGGCGGGGAAAAAGATGATAGATGAAAGTTGGCAGATGATAGAAAGAACGTGCTGAATCGTTGGCGGTTGGTGGTTGGCCGTGGGCCGGAAGAACGTTCTTATCATGATACGTTTCACACTACGGAGCGACGTACTTCCTACTTCGCACCTCGTACTTGAGATGATAGATGATAGTTGGTAGATGATAGAAAGCACATGCTAAACAGGATCCGTTTCACCCTACGGAGCCCATTTTCGCAAAGCGAAAATTCCTCTGTGTTTCTCCCCAAATTAAAAGAGGCGCAGCCTCTTTCTATTCTCTCTATGTTAAAAACCGTTGGCTATGGACGGGAAGAATGTTCTTATCATGATTTGTTTCATCCTACGGAGTTTACGTACTTCTTACTTCGTACCTCGTAGTTGAAATGATAGTCTGTAGCTCAGAAGACCTCCTATTCAATCCTTCATCCCTTATCTTTACAGTTCCAACCTTTGACCATCGCCCTGCTACACTTGATCAATGACCCACGGGTTGTGCTGCCCGTTTCTATGTAAGCGCCGTTTACTCAAATCATGTAAGTATGAAACCTGTCATTACCGGGGTGGCCTTGCTGTTGTTTGCTTTGGGAACAGCATCGGGTCAAACCATTGAGCAAAAGCTGGTACAACTGGAGAAAAGAAACGATAGCCTGCAGTTGCAGTTACGGCAGGTGGCACAGCAGGTGGAGGAGCTGAAGCTGGAGCGTATCCGTCGTGACCTGATGGCAACCGGACTGCCTCAGCCCGGGAACGGGAACACGTTGGTGTGGCACTCCGCCCTGGCGCTGGAATACGATGAAGCTTTTGAACAGGCCCGCTGGGTAGCCCATGTGATTCCTCCGGAAGTACTCACCGGTACTGTGTTCCGTTCCAACGATTTCCGCCCCGATCCCAAGGTGCCAACCGGCAGTGCCGTGGAAGAAGACTATTTTCTCAAATTTCTGCAGCCCGACAGCAGTTACAAATACGACGGCTTTGGCTTCGACCGGGGGCACCTCGCTCCCTCCGCCGATTTCCGCTGGAGCGCCAAAGCCCTCAGCGAAAGTTATTACTACAGCAATATGAGCCCGCAACGACCTGAATTCAACCGGGAATCATGGGCTGCCGTGGAAGACAAGGTACGTGGTTATTTGTACAGCCACCCCACCTCCCGCCTGTTCGTGGTAACGGGTCCCGTTTTACGTGCCGGACTCCCCAAAGTTGAACGGGGAGTGAACAAGGTAACAATTCCCGAACTCTACTGGAAAGTGGCCATTGACCCGGTAGAAAAAAAGGGCATTGGGTTTGTAATGCCGAATCGGAAAATCACCGAACCGGTGGAACAGTTTGCGGTAACCATTGACTCTGTAGAGCGCCTCACCGGCTATGATTTCTTTCAACAACTGCCGGCCGATGTACAGGCACTGGCGGAGGGACAACGGATCTTAGCAGACTGGTTTCCGCAAATTGCCAAGGGCGATGTGGAGCCGCTGCGGGTGGAAGACCTGAAGAGCGGACAAATCAATACCTCCATGGCGAAGGGGTGGATAGATGGCAACCAGGAAATATCCGTTTGCGGAACTGTGGTGAGTACCCGCACCAGCCGGGCTGGTAATATTCTGATGAACCTCGACAAACAGTTTCCCAACCAGGTATTTACTGTCTTTATCCGTAAAGAATTCATCAGCAACTTCAGCTACGATCCTGTTACATTTCTCAAAGGCAAAGCTATTTGTGTGAAAGCAAAAATTGTTTCACTCGACGGCATGCCTGCCATGTTTATCGAGGACGAAAATCAACTGGAAATCAGCAAAGAGTAAGGCAGTACCGCTACTTACCGTGAAACGAGTGCTGTGGTTACTGCCTGTTTGGGAGCCATCCAGCGCTGCCATGCCCACATGAGGGTGAAGGTGGGGATGAAGTCGGTGCCCGGCAATAACTCTTCCACCAGGCTGAATACGCCACCAAAAGCACCTTTCCAGCCCCCAAAGGTTTTGAAGAAAAGAACAGCCGAAACCGGTGCCCAAACCAGATCGCCAAACTCACCCAAAAACGGAACGGCGTAGGTGGCATAACCGACGGCATCCATGAGCAGGCAAAAGAACAGCGAACCCTGTAGTTTGTTCATTGTTGTAGATTTGATACGAATGCAAAATAACAGTATGGGTTGCATGGGTTTTGTTAATTTATTCAGCGGAGCGGTTGCAGGCCGGAAGCAGTTTCTGTGTCTGCTTGCAGCGACTGTACTGAGTTGGCCGGTTTTGGCACAACAGGCGGTGCACTCCGTTCCCCGTACCGGTCTGTCGGCAGGCTTTGGCAACCAGCTGCTGCTGGGGAAGCCCTACCGCTACCAAGTGTACCTGTTTCATGTGTCGCACCAGCGGCCACTCTGGAAAAAAGGCGCCACCGCTGTTGAAATGATCTTTATGGCGCAGGTGAATCCCACCCGGTTTAAAAAAGAAGACAGCCAGCCCGATTTTATCTCCGGGCTTGAATACGGCGTCAATGCAGGAGCGTTGATAAGAAGACCGGCGTTCCGGAACCGGCATAGTTTCTACGGAATGATCAGCTCCGGTCCGCACTACGTAACTGATGCACCCGTGCGGCAGAAGGAAGGATTTCTGTTTTGCAATTATTTTGCTGCCGGCCTCACACTATGCGACAAACAACGGGTACCAGTGGATCTGCGGCTGGGCCTGCGGCATATCAGCAACCTGGGAATCAATGAGCCCAACGGAGGCATTAATAATTTGTTTGTGGCGGTGACGGTGTATCCGTTTTGAAGGTGGAATGCGGGCTCCGTAGGGTTAAACGGATCATGATAAGTACGTTCTTACCGCCAACGGCCAACGGTTTTTAACACAGAGGAACACAGGGTGGAAACGAAAGAGGCTGCGCCTCTTTGATTTTGGAGAGAAACACAGAGGGATTTTCGCAAGGCGAAAATGGGCTCCGTAGGGTGAAACACATCCTGTTTAGCAGGTGCTTTCTATCAACTATCATCTACCACCTATCATCTATCATCTATCATCTGCCAACGATCCTCTGTCTTACAAAAACGGCACTTTTACCACTTTGGCCTTTACGGGTTGGTTGCGGATGTCAATGAAGATATCGGTATCAAAGGCTGCGTGTTCCGTGGCTACATAACCCAGTCCGATCGCTTTTTGCAGCGAGGGCGACTGTGTACCACTGGTCACCTTTCCGATCACGTTTCCGGCGGCATCTTTAATCAGGTAATCATGGCGGGGAATACCACGGTCAATCATTTCAAAACCCACCAGCTTCCGTTTCACGCCTTCGGCTTTCTGTTGTTGCAGCATCGGGCTGGCGGTGAAGTCTTTGGTGAACTTGGTGATCCAGCCCAATCCGCCTTCCAGCGGTGAAGTGGTGTCGTCAATATCGTTACCATAGAGACAAAATGCTTTTTCCAGCCGCAATGTATCCCGGGCTCCTAACCCAATCGGCTTGATGCCGGATTCCTTACCGGCTTCAAAAATTGCATCCCATATTTTATCGGCCGCACCGTCTTTATCCTCGAAATAAATTTCCACACCTCCGGCACCCGTATAACCCGTGGCGCTGATGAGTACATTCTCTACCCCGGCAAAGCGTCCCTTTGCAAACGTGTAATACTGGAGGTTCAGAATATCCAGATCGGTCAGCGGTTGCAGGATTTTCGTGGCATTCGGACCCTGGATGGCGAGCAGACAGGTTTTTTCGCTGATGTTGTGCATTTCCACCCCGCCGGTGTTATGTTGCTGAATCCAGTTCCAGTCCTTTTCAATATTACTTGCATTCACCACCAGCATGTAGGATTTATTTTCTTCCAGGCAATACACCAGCAGATCGTCCACAATTCCGCCGCTGGCATTGGGCAGGCAGCTGTACTGGGCCTTTCCATTGGTGAGTTTGGATGCATCGTTGCTGGTTACACGCTGAATGAGGTCCAGCGCTCCTTCTCCTTTCAGAATAAATTCGCCCATATGGCTCACATCAAACACACCTGCGTTGGTGCGTACGGCTGCATGTTCATCGTTAATACCAGTGTAAGAAATAGGCATGTTGTAACCGGCAAATTCGGCCATCTTCGCCCCCAGGGCGATGTGCTTGTGTGTAAAGGGAGTTGCTTTCATACAGAAGAATCGTTTGTGGTGCAAAAGTAATGGAAATCAACCGACAGCCTGAAACAAAGAGAATGACCTCCTGTTGCTCAATATTGATTTTGTTGTTGCAGAACGGAATGTCTGTTTCTGTTCATCAATATTTGTTTGAGTAGATTTCACCAGTTACTTTTGTACTCATCTGAGGCATTCATATCCATATCAACGTCTGTTTTCTCTTGTGCTGTTATTGGCGTTTCTTGTACAAACGTTCAGTACAAGCTGGGTGCTGGCCGACTATTATACCAATACCGGTAAATACGCTGCTAATTGTGAAAACAAAAAGAAGCCTGAGTTGAAGTGTAAGGGAAAGTGCCAGATGATGAAGAAGATCAAAGAAGAAGAACAAAAAGATAAAGAAAACCCGGAGCGGAAAGCAGAAACAAAGGCTGAAACCATTGTGTATTTCCGGTCTGTCAAAGAAATGATTCCTGCTTTCGAAATAAGCAGTGAACCTATCAATCGTTATTTTTCTTATTCCGAAGGAGTAACACTTCATCGTTCCATTTCTGTTTTTCACCCGCCCCGTTTGAGCTGACCATTCAGTTAGCACACTTTTTTCGTTCATTCAATTAACATGTATGACACAGCATTTCAACCGGGATGCTGAGTGGCTTCGTATGGTGAAACAGAGTATGTTGTTCATCAAAGTCATTCTGCTACTCGTATTTGGACTGATTGCCTGTATCCTTTATTTGGGATTTTATTAAACACAACTACATATTATTATGAAATCTATTTTCACCATCATTTGCCTGGTGGTCACTACTTCCGTTTTCGCTCAAAAGAAAGAATGGAAAGAAATGCATGACTTTCATGCTGTCATCAGTAAAACCTTCCACCCGGCTGAAGAAAACAAACTGCAACCTACACGGGATAGTGCCGCCCTGTTGCTCAAACGTGCCAAACTGTGGCAGCAATCCACTGTACCGCAGGGTTATGATGCCGCTTTGGTTAAGCCCGTATTGGAACGGCTCACAGTCAGCTGCAGGGAGCTGCTGTTGGCGGTGAAGAAAAAGGAAACTGACCTGCAATTGAAACAGCGCATCACAGGCGTTCACGATCTTTTTCATGAAATCATGGAAAAGTGCAACCATTAATTTTTAAAACTTTAATTCACAAGAAACGTATGAAAATGATCATAACCATCTTTACAGCAGCCTCTGTTTTATTTTTCACTTCCTGCAAAAAGGAAAAAAACGAAATACAACCCGGCGATACCGGCGAACTCGTTGTTGAATTTGACAATGTGGTGGGGGCGCAGAATCTTCAACTTAACACCGGCACCTATACCAATGCGGTAGGTGAATCGTTCAAAATCACTATGCTGAACTATTACATCAGCAATATTTCTTTAATCACCACCAGCGGTACAAAATACACCTTACCGAAAGACAGCAGTTATTTCCTGGTGAAGGAAGAAGACGCAGCGACACACAAAATCACGCTGCGGAATATTCCGGCCGGCGATTACAAAACCATTGAGTTTGTAATTGGTGTGGATAGTTTAAAGAATGCAGCACCTGTTGGTGAGCGTACCGGCGTGCTTGATCCGGCAGGTAAGGGTGCGGGTATGTATTGGACCTGGAACTCGGGCTACATCTTCGTTAAAATGGAAGGCACTTCCGATGCTGCATCCTCAGCCGATAAGCGTTTCCGTTATCATATTGGTGGCTTTGGCGGCTATTCGTCTGCCACTATCAACAACATCAAAAAAACCCAGCTTACGGCCGGGGGTGTTGATGTGGCAAAAGTTCGCAAAAATAAGGCCGTTGCTCCTGTAATACATATCATGACCGATGCATCCAGAATACTCAACGGATCAACCAATGTGAGTATTGCTGCCAACACAACGGTTATGTTTAACCCCTATTCGGTAAACATTGCTAATAATTACACTTCAATGTTCACTATTGATCATATTCACAATGATTAATCCTTTTAAAAAACCGGGACCGATTGCTACCGCACTGGCGGTAGCCGGTCTGGTGGTATTGGCGGTGGCCTGCACCCGTTCGAAAGAAGGTGCAGGCCCAACGCCCATGCCTTTGCGTATTCCCTCCAACTTTCCGCCGCTTGTATATGATACCGCTTCCAACCCGCTTACAAAAGAAGGGTTTGAGCTGGGGCGTAAATTGTTTTATGATCCCATTCTCTCCCGCAACAATACTATCAGTTGCGGCAGCTGTCATATACAAGGCAGCGCCTTTACCCATCATGGGCACGATGTGAGCCATGGAATTGACGACCGGCTGGGCACCCGCAACAGTCCGCCCGTCATGAACATGGGCTGGTACAAATTCTTCTTTTGGGATGGCGGTGTGTTCAACCTTGATCTGCAGCCGCTGGCGCCCATTGAAAATCCGGTGGAAATGGACGAACATATTCCCAACGTGGTGAGCAAGCTGCAACAAAGCAGTGTTTACAAAACTATGTTCAGGAAAGCTTTTGGCAGCGAAGAAATCAATACAGCACGCATGCTGAAAGCATTATCACAATTTATGCTGCATTGTATGAGCGCCAACTCCCGGTACGACAAGTATGTTCGAAAAGAAGGCGAACAACTAACAACCGATGAATTGGAAGGAATGGCCATTTTTCAACAGAAATGCGCCACATGCCATAGTACCGACCTGTTTACCGATCAACAGTTTCACAATAACGGGTTGCCACCTTCCCTGGTCAACGATAAAGGAAGAGCGCTCATTACACTCAACAACGAGGATCTGTACAAATTCAAAACACCCAGCCTGCGGAACGTGGCCAATACGGCACCGTATATGCACGATGGTCGTTTTCGTACACTCATGGCGGTATTGGATCATTATACCAATGGCGTGCAGGACAGTCCCACCCTTGACCCCCGTTTGCGTAACGGCAGCGTGACTGGAATCCCCCTTACACAGAACGAGAAAAACAAACTCGTTGCGTTTTTGTATACGCTTACAGATGATACATTTTTAAGAGATCCTAAACTTGCAGAACAATGAAAAAAACAGTTGCATATCTGAGTCTGCTTCTGTTGCTACTACCCGGTAGCCAACTGCTGGCTTGTGATATCTGCGGTTGTGGTGTGGGCAGTTATTACCTGGGTATTTTGCCGGAGTTTAAAAAGCGGTTCATTGGGCTGCGCTATCAGCACAAGGGATTGATCACGCATTTGAATGCTGCCGGCGGCCGAAGATATCTTACTACTGATGAAACCTACCATATTGCGGAACTGTGGGGTGCAGTAAACCTGGGTCAGAAATTCAGAATCATGGGATTTGTGCCTTACAACATCAACCAGCGGCTGAACCAGGGTGTAACCACGGCACAACAGGGCTTGGGCGATGTAGCAGCGTATGGCTATTACAAACTGCTGGATCAGCGGGGTGCTACCAATAATAACAAAGTACTCGTTCATTCTTTGTGGGGCGGTATAGGAGTAAAACTACCCACCGGTCGTTATAACAACAACGATAAGAATGTGCAGGAAAACATTCAGAATACCTTTCAGCTGGGTACCGGCAGTGTGGACATGGTGTTGAATGCCCTGTATGATGTACGCCTGCAGGATGCCGGACTCAACACCAACGTCAGCTACAAACTCAACACCGCAAACCAATACCAATACAGGTATGGTAATAAACTAACCGTGAATATGCTGGGCTACTATAAATTCCGGCTGGGGACCAACAGCAACATAGCACCCAATACAGGCTTGTTATACGAGCAGGCGGAGAAAGATGTGAAAGACCGATCCCGGATCGTGGAAGAATCAGGAGGGTATTCCATTACTTATACCATTGGTACCGAATGGAGCTATAAAAAAATTTCGGCCGGCGCCAACTACCAGGTGCCCGTTTGGCAGCAACTCGCCAACGGAAAGGCAAAATCGTTAAACCGGCTGATGCTTCACGTAAGTTTCAGTCTTTAAAAAAATTTTTATGAAGTATACATTCGCAATTTTATTCATCTGTTCGCTGCTGGCCGCATGCAGCAATACTTCTTCACACAGTGAGCACAGTGAAGCACAAAGGGGAAATGGTTATGCCGACAGCGTTAATAAAGGACTAATAGCGCCTGACACGATGAAACGCAGCATTCCCCGCACCGCCATGAATACAATTGGTAACACACATGTGCATATTACGTATCATTCGCCCGGAGTAAAAGGGCGTATCATCTGGGGCGGGCTGGTACCTTACGGACAGGTGTGGGTTACCGGCGCTCATAGTGCCACTTCTGTACAGTTTAGTGAGGCCGTTGAAATTGCTGGCAAAAGAGTGGAAGCAGGCACCTATGCTTTGTTTACCATTCCCGGTGAATCAGAATGGACCTTCATCCTCAATAAGAATTACGAGCAACATCTCACAGACAACTATAAGGAAGCTGAAGATGTATTGCGTACAAAACTGAAACCACAACCCAATGATATGGTGCAACGGCTTACCTACCGGGTTAATAAAGCCGGCGACGCCACCGGTACCATCAGTATAGAATGGGAGAAGCTGAAACTGGAAATACCCTTTAAAAGTCTGTAATCCATGAAGCGACGCAGGCTGCACCTGTTGGTAAGAAGAAGTCACCGCTACCTTGGTGTGATTTTTGGCATCCAGTTTTTGTTCTGGACCGTGAGTGGTTTGTATTTCAGCTGGAGCAATATTGAAATGATCAGGGGCGAAGACATCCGCACCGAAGAGCCACCGCTGCAGGCAGCTGCTTTTATCCTTCCGGTGTCCGCTGCTGTGAAACAAGTACAGGAGACCGATACAGTGCAATACATCAAAACAGTGCAGCCGGTGCAGGTATTGCAAGCTCCGTATTACCAATGCACCTATTTCAACGGCGAGCGGATGAAAACTGTACTGGTGCATGCAGCAACGGGAGTGGTGCGCCCACCTTTATCACAAGAAGAAGCCATTGCCGTGGCGCAAAGCAGGGTGAAGCCTAAGGCAGTTGTTGCCAAGGCTGCATACATTACCCATACCAACGGGCATCATGAGTACCGGGAAAAACCATTGCCTGCCTGGGCCATCAGCTTTACCGGTGCGGTGGAAACAACTGTGTACGTTTCTGCAGAAATGGGAACCGTGCAAAGCTTTCGCAACAACCGCTGGCGCATTTTCGATTTTTTGTGGATGCTGCACATTATGGATTATAATGAACGTGACAACATCAACAATTGGTTGCTGCGGATATTTTCAGCTGCCGGACTAATTACCTTGTTCTCGGGCTTTCTGTTGTATAGTGTAAGCTTACGCCGAAAGAAGAAACATGTTTATGCCAGGCAATCATAGTTTCCTAAAACGTGTTGTGCCAGTTTGGGATCAAAGTATGAGCCAGTTTTTCACCTGCCATTTGGCAGTTGTTAAAAAATCTGCCAGTTGTGAGGTCAGAAAGATAAATAACAGTCGGCTTATAAAGAATCAACTCTTGCTGCAAAACTTTATTATCAAATGTCAACGATCATCGTTTTTATGTAAGAGGACACAAGTAAGGTACTCCGTAGGCTGAAGTATTTCTTGCAACGAAGCATTCTTTCTATCATCTACCAACTATCATCTATCATCTGAACTACGAAGTACGAAGTTGGAGGTACCTAAACTCCGTAGGGTGAAACGTATCATGATAAGAACGTTCTTCCCGCCAACGGCCAACGATCAACGACCAACGATACAGTACGTTCTTTCTATCATCTGCCATCTGCCATCTATCATCTGAACTACGAAGTACAAAGTCAGAAGTACGGAACTCCGTAGGATGAAACGCATCATGATAAGAACGTTCTTCCCGCCAACGGCCAACCACCAACGGCCAACCAGCCGGAACCTTCTTCCAATCATCTGCCAACTACCATCTATCAACTCTTTCCCCCATGAATGTTATTCATCTGCCTGAACTAAATCATCGTTTGGCCGCAGAAGCCCGATTATCTTACCGGCCAAATTGCTTTGCCATATGTCGTTTCTGTCAAGAGAGGCAACCATTGCCCCTGCTGGTTTCAACCGCTGGAAGGTGCCCGTAGCGGCGCTGTGTATTCACCTCTGCATCGGGCAGATTTATGCCTTCAGTGTGTTCAATAAACCCCTTACCCAGCTGATCGGTATTACAACTCCTTCTTCGGAAGACTGGTCGCTTACCCAACTGGGCTGGATCTTCAGCCTGGCGCTTTTCTTCCTCGGTGCTTCTGCAGCCACCTTCGGCAAATGGATGGAACGGGTGGGACCCCGCAGGGCCATGTTTGCGGCAGCGCTTTGCTTCAGCAGCGGGTTCTTACTTTCAGCACTGGGCATCTATCTGCATCAGTTGTGGTTGCTCTATCTCGGTTCGGGAGTCATCGGGGGCATCGGGCTGGGACTCGGTTATATATCACCGGTATCTACACTCATCAAATGGTTCCCCGACCGGCCGGGTATGGCCACCGGCATGGCCATAATGGGTTTTGGTGGCGGTGGAATGATTGCCTCCCCTTTAGCGGTTTACCTGATGGACCGCTTCCGCAGTGCTTCGTCAACAGGAGTGGGTGAAACATTTCTTGTGATGGGAGTCCTGTACCTGGCACTCATGTTAACGGGAGCCTACCTGGTGCGGGTGCCGGCCAAAGGATGGTTGCCCAAAGGCTTTGACCCTACAAAGAAAAAGCAGCAGAAAATGGTTACCACAGCGCATGTGGTGGTAGACCGGGCGGTGAAAACACCCCAGTTTTACCTCTTGTTTGGGGTGCTCATGCTCAATGTAACGGCGGGGATTGGTGTGCTGGGACAAGCTTCGGTCATGATCCAGGAATTGTTTTCCGAAGCATCGGTAGGGGCGGCAAAGGCGATCAGTGCGCAGGAAGCTGCCGGCTTTGTGATGCTGCTGAGTTTATTTAATATGGTGGGACGGTTTTTCTGGTCGTCACTGTCGGATCATATTGGCCGGCGTACGACGTATATCATTTTTTTCTCACTGGGGATTGTGTTATATGCAGCTGTCCCATCGGTCGGCGCTTCGGGATCGGTCGTACTGTTCATCGCTGCCTTTGCAGTGATCATGAGCATGTATGGCGGGGGCTTTGCCACCATACCGGCCTACCTGCGAGACTTGTTTGGTACCAAACAGGTGGGCGCTATTCATGGCCGGTTGCTGCTGGCCTGGTCGGCTGCCGCCATCGTGGGACCGGTGCTCATCAACTATTTGCGGCAATATCAACTGGAGGTGAAAGGACTTCCGGCTGCCGAAGTGTACTCTGTTACCATGTACATTATGGCCGGGTTGCTGCTGATTGGCCTCCTCCTCAACCTGCTGGTTACACCCGTACGGGAGGAGTTTCATCATAAGGAGTGATCGTAAGAAGTTACTTAGTGAGAACGTGGTTTCTATCAATGATCATCTGAAGTACAAAGTCAGAAGTACATCGCTCCGTAGGGTGAAACCGAATCATATTTAGAACGTTCTTTCTATCATCTGCCAACTATCATCTATCATCTTTTTCCCCGCCAACGGCCAACGATTTTTTAACACAGAGTACACTGGGGAAAGAGGCTGCGCCTCTTTGGAATGAGGAGAGAGCACAGAGGGATTTTCGCAAGGCGAAAATGGGCTCCGTAGGGTGAAACGGATCCTGTTTAGCATGTGCTTTCTATCAACTATCATCTGCCAACTATCATCTGAACTACGAGGTACAAAGTTAGAAGTACGTCGCTCCGTAGGATGAAACCGATTCATATTTAGAACGTTCTTCCCGCCAACGGCCAACGGTTTTTAACACAGAGGAACACAGTAGGAAAGAGGCTGCGCCTCTTTGAAAAAGTGAGAGACACAGAGGGATTTTCGCAAGGCGAAAATGGGCTCCGTAGGGTGAAACGGATCCTGTTTAGCATGTGCTTTCTATCAACTATCATCTGCCATCTATCATCTGAACTACGAAGTACAAAGTCAGAAGTACGTACGCTCCGTAGGATGAAACCGAATCATATTTAGAACGTTCTTCCCGCCAACTGCCAACTGCCAACGGCCAACGAATCAGAACATTCTTTCTATCATCTATCATCTGCCAACTATCATCTATCATCTTCCCCCGCTTTCCTATCTTTATTCCATGCTTCCCCGTCACCTTTGGGTCCTGCTCTTGTTCCTGCTGGTTTCCTGCGGCAAAACCCGCAACCTGTTAATGACGCCCCGCCTGAATGAGCCCGGTGTTATTAAGTTGTATTACGACCGGGAGGGCGATCTGTATCCGCCGGAAGTGCATGTATCGCCGCACCACTTTTACCTCGAACACATACGCCAACCCTTGTACAAGCGGAAGCAATCACCAGATTACGCCACGCTGGAACCGGCGCTCACCCGCCACGACAGTTTATCGCAGACACTTATCCGGGAAACCTATCAGCTTTACGGAACCGATACGGTGCGACTCTACCTCCGCCTGCAACGCTTGCTGCAGAATAAGGCGCTGGAACAAATGGAAGCCAGTATGCAGCAAACAGGAAACCGCCACCTCGTTCTGCTGATTCACGGGTTTAACGCACCCCAGCCCGATGCCGATTATTTTTCCCTGCGCCGGGCCATAACCAAGCGGTTTGAAAAGCCGCCCACGTTCGTGGAAATATACTGGGACGGATTAACCGATATGGGCGACAACCCCATCACCGCCGGTATCTGGGGAAAAGCACAGGCAAACTCAGCGAAAGTTGGGCTCGGCATCCGGTACCTGCTCAGCCGGGTGAGTGCCAATACCAATATTACCATTCTTACCCACAGTCTGGGTGCCAGTGTAGCTACGCATGCTTTGTTCAACCCGATCAAGTGGAACCAGCGCTTCCAGGAAAAACTGGAACAGGAATACCGCTCCACCAATATTCCCACACCTCACCACGAAAAAGTAGTGCTGGCAATGCTGGCACCGGCCATTCCCGGTGTGAATACGTTTGAAGATATCACCAATACGGTTCCGTTGGGAGCGCCGCTGGCGCTGAAAAAAGTGGTGATTGGATTTAACCGCTTTGATTTTGCAGTGACCAAGGGCGGACTCTTTGCCCGTTCCTTTGGCTCCACCGCACTGGGCGCCGATGCAAAAAACGAAGTCGAGAAAACACTGCAGGTGGTACGTTTCCAGGCGCCGCAGATTCAAACAGATGCTGTTAACTTTTCTTACCGGCTCACCAGCGGAATGGATACACTCAACCGCAAGCAATTGAGGCCTTTCCGTCAATGGCAGCATGGGATTCTGTTTTACGAACGCAATCCGTGGTTCCAGACCTTTTTGGACAAAGTGTTTGAATGAAGTTGCCGGTTAAAGAAAAAGCGGATCACCCCGATCCGCCTGCATACAAGTAAAAAAACCTTTTTTCCGCCCGGCTTCTGTAATAAAACCGGAAGCAAAAAAAAACCGCAGCCTGTTGAGGCTGCGGTTCCATTCAGTATGAGTACGGAGAAACGGAAAATCAGGGAAGTAACACCTGGTCAATCACGTGTACCACGCCATTGGTACCCAGGATATCTACTGCAAGAATGTTGCTGGCCGATGCATTGCCATTACCCTTCACTTTGGGTCCACCCATGAGTGAGAATGTAAGTTTACTGCCTTGAGCCGTGGTTGCTTCGAGGCCTTCGCTCAGGTTGTAAGAGAACACACGGCCGGGAATCAGGTGGTACGTTAATACCGTTGCGAGGAGGCCATTGTCAATTTCGGGCAGACTGGTTTTGTTCAACGCAACCAGCAACTTACCGAATGCTTCGTTGGTGGGAGCCATTACCGTGAAAGGTCCGCCGGAAGCCAGGGTGCTGATGGTGGGTTCGCCCAGTTGCAGTACAGCCGCTACCAGGGTGCTGAGGTTGGCATTACTTTGCGCCAGTTGCACCAGGTTTTGCGACGGGGGTAACAATACTTTGTCGATTACGTGAATCACCCCGTTTTTGGCTTTGATGTCGGCCGTGGTAACACGGGCATTATTTACCCATACTTTGCCACCTTTGCCGGTAACATAAAAGTCTTTCTGGGCGAGGGTGGTTACAGGAGTTGCGTTTAGTCCCTGTACATCTTTTGCAAACACAACGGAGCCAAGTACGTGGTAGAGCAGAATGCCCTTCAGTACATCAGCCGGCGCATTGCGAACCGATTGTACGGTAGGGAATCCGGCAGCCCGGAAAGCATCGTTGGTGGGAGCAAACACGGTGAACGTACCGGCGCCCGATAATGTACCGGCCAATCCGGCTTTTTCTACAGCAGCGAAGAGAAAACTGTGCTCCGGTGATTGTTTCACCAGCTCGGCAATGGTTTTCTTTTCGGTGTTACCTAATGCTTTCGGGTTGAAAAACAGGTCCCTTTTGTTACAGGCTGCCAGTAAGAGCAGCAGGCTGGCGGTGAAGGCAACGCCTTTGAAAAGTTGAAATTTCTTTCTCATATGAATGATTTTTAGAAAGTAATAACAACACTCGTATTCATTTTGTTTAATTATTTACTTAAAAAAATAAACAAAATACATAGTTCCATAATCCACAATAAATGATAGATAGATAAAATCAAACAAGCGTTTTCAACAGTTTCGGAGAAAAATAATTCAACGTTTACAAAACCTTAGAGAATATTGAAAAGCGGTCTTGTAGATATTTATTAGTACCCGGCTAAAATTTAGAAACTACATTTTAAATTTTTTTGGGGTGCCGGTATGCTTATGTGATCAAATCAAGGGAATCATTCACTTACTTTACGCTTAAGTTTTTGAATGAAACATTTCCTGATATTTCTGTTACGTAACACAGGAGCCACTCCATCTGGTTCTCAGACAACTGTTCAGAATACAAAACACTGGCACCAAACCTATGGGAAAGCCCGGCCAAACGGTTACAACCACTACCACAATGAACAATAGTCATACGATCAAAACATATCAAACAATTGTAACACGGCCCATTTTTGATGCGTCAGGCCGTACTGTATACTCGAAAGACCGTACATCATTCTTGTCTTCTGTCGATGCATATAAAATACGTTGAACTATTTATTGAAAAGAACTCCACTGCATTAAATCACAATAATTTTTTTACATGAGAAGGATCATATTAATTTTCTGCTTAATTCTTCTGGGTCAATCAGTTTGGGCCCAGGAGCAGGCAGCTCCCCGGAACAGGTCTGTTCAATTTGGATTTCGTGCAGGCTTAAACGGGTCTAAAACATCAGAGGGCTTTGGACCTGCGGCCACCACCAAGGATCCGTCACTGAAGCTGGGCTTACTGGCAGGTGTTGCCGTTCAAGTGCCGTTGAGTTCTGCTCTTCGCCTGCAACCCGAAATTTCATATTCAGGCGAGGGCTCACTGCAAGAAGGCCTGATAGGAAGCCCAGGCGACAATAACTATGTATTGGTTTTTACGACAAAACTTCATTTAATAAACCTGCCCGTGTTACTCCAATACAATAAAGGAAAGGGATTTTACGCTGAAACAGGCCCCCAGTTGGGCTTCCTGCTTGATGCGCAATTGAAAAATGAATTCCCCCCGGCCGGACAACCGAAAGAAACGAAGATTAAAGATCTTTCCGGAACAAATCTCCAATCACCCTCCTTCAGCTGGGTGGCTGGTACTGGCTATACTTTCCCGTCGGGTCTGGGGTTGGGCCTGCGTTATACAGCCGGGCTGAGTAATTATGTCACCGGAGTAAACGATCAGAAAGTAAGTAATATCCAGTTACACCTGTTGTATTGGTTCGGAAAAAAAACAAAATAAGAAAGACCAAATCCACTGGCAGAGGAACGTCATTGCTCCTGATCCGTTTTCAAGACCCCCTGCGTGTAAATATGATTGAATGCAGGTCAAACATGCATGACTTTTTTTAAAACAGAATTAATAATATGTAAGAGGGTTATAATCAACCAGGTTTTAGAAGACCCGAAAGGCGGCATTTTTGTCGCCTTTTTTTGTGCTGTAAGGTAAAGATCCGGCGGAATAAAGTTCTGCTGCGGCACAGGCAAGATGGGGAGCAACGGTACCAAGGTCAACAAACAAGCATCAATAGTAACAGGGTAAAAAAGGTGAGCGACCTTGTTCGATTCATACAATTACTGTTTTGATGGTTATCATCATGTTTGTTTGGTGCTAATTCAAAAAGGGCGCTTATTTCGTGCCAGATATGTACAAGCAGCAGCATTAATTATTCGGCTGTCGTCCATTTTTTACTATACAGTAACTGTTTCGTGCTTCGGGGAAGCTTTGCCAGCAACTATGAATGTATAGTATTCAGGTAGAGTAACATAAAAGTTACTGTTTTGAATCATCTCAGGTATCGGGCATAAAGTAAAAATTACGTTGCTTCAAAGCGTAACCGGTAGAATTGTAAACTGTGTCATAGTTAGTGTCCACAGAATAGAAAGAATGATTAAGGGTGACAGTGTCCGATCACTCCATGACACAGCATTGGAAATTGACGGGTTGATTAATTGAGCTTCAGTAACCCTGTCGCCGGGCTGCGGTTCTTCATCCACATGTTTTAGTTGCGATGGATGTTTGTGCGGATAGTAATGCGGGCAGATGCCCTGTAATAAAATCGAAAAAGATTTTAGTGGCATCAAGTGATGCGCAAAGGCGAAAGAGTTGCCGCAGTAAGTACTAATGAAACACAAAAGCACAAAACGCGGCAACTATAATATTTTTACTGTATCTTACAGGGGTATTTACGTAGTGATCCGGATATCAGAAAATCAGAACAATTGAACTCAGATAAAGAAAGGTTACAGCTCGATTCATTTATTGCCATTACCCAAAATGACAGCGACTTGCTTCGTCAGATACTTACGGTCCTGGTTGATGACTTGCAGCAGTTTCTGGAGGTGCTCAGAAAGATGGATATCGCCGGCGATACAGACATATTTCGGAAAGCCTCACATAAAATCATTCCGGGGCTGAAAATGATGGGGCAGTTGCAGCTTGTATCCAAGGTTGAAAATTATAAGGAATTATTGAAAGAGGCAGATGGCGGCTCCATAAACAAAAAGACTGATCTTACTGCCGAAATCTTCAATCAAATCAATGGCATTAAGCTGGAATTAAGAAATGTTGTGGAAGGATTATAGACAATCTACTGAAAACGTCCGGCGAATAAGTTGATTACCTTACATAATTGAGCCAAATACCCTCTCAGAAAGCTTTAATGAATACCTGTAGTAAGCAAATTAACATTGCCGTACATCTGGTTTTCGATCGTTCATTGTATCGAAAATAGTTGATGTGCTTAATGAAATCAAGTTGGCTTTTTTATAAATGATATAACCTGTCCCGCTAAGTATCTGAAAGCCGGATCTCTTGTAACAGTTTCCTTAATGAAGCCTGCATTCATTCCTCCGCATCATGTATTGGGAAAGAAATTGTAAAAATAGTTTTTTCAGCATCAGATTGTATCGCAATCGTTCCTCCAAACTCTTTCACTACATTCTGCACCACGGTTAACCCGATACCCGATCCTCTGTTTGACGACTTTGTAGAGTAAAATCTTGAAAAAATATTTTTCAACGACTCTTCTGGTATGGCTGGTCCATTGTTTTCAAAACTGATTTTAACTGCTTTCTCATGCCGTTCAGTAGATATCTTCAGTACCGGATCTTTTGTTTCATGCATTGCTTCAATGGCATTTTTTATGATATTGGACCAAAGCTGGTAAAACTTAACTTCATTACCGGCAATAAAGATATCGGGCGGGATCGCTGTTTGTATGTGTATCCTGCCCTGAACAGCATAGCTGAAAATATTTAATGCAGATGTAATGTTGTTGAACAAATTGATTTTCCTGTTCGCCGTCAGATCTTTTTGTGAAATATATTCTCTTAGGTTTTGAATAACTGTTGCTGACTGCTTTGATGCATGCACCACTGTTTCACTCAGATTATATATTGTCTGCAGCTTTTCTGTAAGCACAAGCAACTCATAGAGATTATTCGAAAGCAATAATTTCAGCACATATTCATTCTTGGTGATTCTGCATCTTACAAGCAGGTCGGCAATTCTGTCATTCCGGCTATGGTTGCTCATTCCTTGTTGTTCAAGCAGCTCAACCAGCTGGTTTTTTTCTTTTTGCATTTCTGTGCCGGAAACAAAAATGCCGGGCTTAAATGTAATTGCCAGTTCATTAGCATATTTTATTTCCGACGGAGAGAGGGAGGAAATATTTACATCTAATAGTTCCTTTATTATTTTATCGAGCGATTCGGTTCCAATCATAATGCTGCTGATGGGTGTATTGAGGTCGTGTGCCACACCGGCCGCAACTTCGCCAATAGCCACCAGCTTTTCCTGTTCATTAAATACACGGGTTAACTCCATGTATTTCTTTGTATTCTCCAGTACCTTTAATTCAAGGCCTTCATTGATAGAGCGAAGCCGTTGTTCCAGTTTTTTTCTTTCCGTAATATCTGTATGAACAGCAGTATAGCCCGATAGATAGCCCCCCCTGCTTTTAATGGGCGCAATATTCATTTCAAGCCAATATTCCCTGCCTTCTTTACTGATATTCAGTATTTCAATATTCCGGATGGTTTCATTTTTAGAAAGTTTTTCACGGATCTGTTTCAAAACTTCAGGGTCTGACTCTTTACTCTGAAATATTTTAGGTGTATTCCCGATTAATTCCTCCATCGTATATCCCGACAAACGCAACATGCTCTCGTTCACCCATTCAATTCTGAATTTTTCATCCGTTATGACCACGCAATTTGAAGTATTCTGGGCCACCAGGGAAAGCCGCATGATTTCTTCTTCTGCTTCATGTGCCGAAGTAATGTTTTGCAGGGTTCCATTGATCATCAATTGCCCCGCTGCATCTGTCTCAACACCGGCAATGATACGCACCCAGATAAAAGGACCGTTTTGGGCGCTTCTCAGGCGTAAAACCTCATTGAACCTGGCGGAAGAATCCGGCGTGGAAATAAAGGCGGCTATTTTCTGCTGATCTTCCTCATGAATGTACGAGAGGAAGTCCTCCAGGGAGGTTCCTGCTTCTGTACCCACTATTTCCAAAAGGGTTTCTGAATAATCAAACCTGTTCTCGCTCATTACATATTCAAAGCTTCCGAAAGCAGCCATTCGCTGAGCGTTCAGCATCTTAAGCCTGGCCTCCTCAAGCTCTGCCATGTTTTTGCGCAGTACATCGTTTTGAATGTTTCTTCTGATAACCGATCCGATGTTGTCGGCAAGAATGCGGAGTAGCTGCCGGGAATCATCTGGCCAGATTACCCTGGATGCAACAGCATCAAATCCAATAAAACCATAGAGAAACTGACTTTCACGTACAGGAATTACCAACAACGATTGAATTCCCTGCGGTTCCAGTATTTCTTTTTCCGTTGCCCAGCTTTCATCCAGCTCATCCAAACTGCTGAAATAAATCTCCTTACCTGCAAGCATATAGCTGATCCAGGTGGGCGTTAACGTGTAGGGAAGATCCTGTAGAAAACCAATTTGCGGCTCAACGCCTTCTTTACACCATTCATTTGTATTGGAAGAGGTTTTATTCAGGTGATCAATTGTAAAATAATACGCACGGTCTACATCTGAAAACCGGCCGATTTTTTCCAGCAATTCATCAAGTCGCCTGTTGAAATTATAATGATCTGACTGAACGATTAAGGATGTACACTCAACCAGCAAGGCGTTGAATGATTTGTAGTAATGAATATCTTTTGTTTCTTCAGGATTCATGATTATTGAGTTATTACTCAGGTATTTTGCGTAGATGAAATATATAATAAGAGCAATGGATGCCTGGTGTAAACAAAGTGGTTTTGCCGGTATGATTTCTTCAAGCGCCTTCGGTTTTGCATAAAGCCCTTCCCGTATGTCCTGGTTATTAAAGCAGCAGGTAAAATCTATTTCAGAATCTTGGCATTTTTTAATGCGCTTAGCATATCATTCAGGCTCCAGGGTTTATTCATAAAGCAGGAAATCATCTTCAACTCCAGTAACTCTCTTATTTCAAATTTATCCGCCTGGCCCGAGAGCAAAATGAACTGTATATCCGGGTATTTGATACGAAGTGCATAAATAAGCTCGTATCCTGTCATTTTAGGCATGACGTAATCCGTTACAATCAGCTTCACATCAAAACCTTCTTCATGAAGTTGATTAATTTTTTCAATTGCGAGTGTGGGATCTGTTAAAAACTCAATCAAAATTCCTGAACCCTTTACCAGCTCATTGAGCTGAAAGCCCAGCATTTGAAGCACAAAGGGGTCATCATCAATACATAGGATTACTGAATTATTCGTCATTTTAGCTTCTTATTGTACGGTCATCTGACAGGTATCTGATTTATGCAAACTAGTCGGCTTGCTTTTAAAGACATCACAGCATGTTGCCGGCGAAACAAGCGGCACTGCCTGCATGACTTAAAACAAACCACCCGAAACGGAACACTATGCTACACTGAAAGGTGTGACTTTCAGAATACACAAGCGGTCTAAACGACTAACCCCGGGAGGCGCCTGAACGTATCTGTATAGAAGTGAAACGAATCACGTGGCGCAACTAAATTGCAAAAACCACTCGACTCAAAACTATCTGATTTGCACCGGAAATTGAATGATCAGCGCTTAAATTTTAGAAGAATTCAAGGTGTATATAATAACCGTTACTTATAAACCTAATTGTTTATATATACCTTTTCGATGATCCTTCTTCCACCTGCTTGCTGCAAGTAATGCACCCTGCCTTATTGAAGAGTCAGATGAAGAACCTGTTTTACCACAAATGGGTTTGCCATGAATGCAGTAATCTGTCAAAATGAATGTATGAGCGCAATCTTAAATCGAAGGAGAAATACTTGGTTGCGAATCGTCTTCCAGCTTTTTAACACTCCACAAAAAAGACTCAAGAGAGATGGGTTTGATCAGCACATTGTTGATGCCGTGGAATGAAGCCCGTTCTTTGTTTTCGGGATCGGCGGTTGTTACAATAACTTTTGTTTCGCTTTGCAGGTAGGGTAAGAGATCAAAACCATCGGAGTTCTTCAACTGAATATCCAGAAAAACGAGATCAACAGCATTACGTTCAACATATAAAAGGGCATCATTGATATTGTCGAAATCGGCCTGCAGCGTAATGTCTGGATGATTGGTACAATAGTTTTCAAGAATCATACGGGCAACCATGTCATCTTCAAGAATGATGGCGTTGTGGTGTTGTTTCATAATAAACGGTTTAATGATTCAGGTAATTAATTTGTGTTTTTATTTCATTGCAAATGTAGATATTCCCCTTAAGAACCTCTTCGATAGCCCTGAACATTTCCTCCTGGTGTGAATTTTTTGTAACATAGGCAGAGGCACCTGACTGAATCATACGGCTGGCGAAGGAAACCTCATTATGCATTGAAACACCGATGATCAATACTTCAGGTTGTATTTTTTTAACGAAAGCGGCTGTTTCAATTCCATTCAGGGGCCTAATGTTTATGTCAAGTAATAAAATATCGGGCCGAATTGTCTGAATTTCTTCCAGCAATGTTTGTGTGTTGTCATAAATCTTTTCAACGATGTAACCGGGCTTCTGGCTTAAAAGAAACGACCAGGCTTGTGCAATGAGCGTATGGTCATCGGCAATTATGATTCTGATATTTTTCATGCGTTCAGGGGCATTAAAATGTTTATTTGTGTTCCTCCTCCGGGCTTGCTGCATATTTTCACATCACCTTTGTGAAATTGTATGCGTGATGTAATACTTTTCAGTCCCACGCCTTTTTTCACACGGTCAGGATCAAAACCTTTTCCGTCATCGTGGTATTTCAACATCAGTTCGCTTTTATTCCCCTCAAACTGAACGGTAACAGCAGCCGCTTCTGCATATTTGAATGTATTACTGATCAGTTCCTGAAGCACACGGTAGAGCACAATTTTTTTATCCATAGAAATAAAAGGTTCCAGGGTCGCTTCAAAAACAGAAAATCTGAAAACAGGTTTTTTTACAATGTAATAACTTTGAAGCAACTCTGTTACGGCATCACGTAATCCCAACTCTCTGATCGAGGGTGGGGCGAGGTTACGGGCTAATGTGCGCACTTGTTCCAGGGTTAGCGCAACAGACTTTTGCAGCTCCTTAATTTCATCCGGACCATAGTTTCCCTTTGCTGTAATCACATTCAGGTATAAGGTCATGTATGCAAGCATCTGCCCCACACCATCATGCAGGTCTCTTCCAATGACTGATCGCTGCTCTTCTTCTGCCTGTAATGAAGCTTCGAGAATGGCCTTTTCCTTATTAAGTCGTTCATTCAGCAGATCCGCTTCAATCTGCCTGATTTTGGTTACATCCCAATGAATTCCCACCGAGCCTTTTACATTCCCCTTCACATCGAACAGCGGAGCGCCGCTGATCACCCACTTTGCCGGATTTCCATTTTTTAACACAACGTCCAGTTCATAAAAAGAAGATTGCTTTTGCGCACGGAGGTCTTTTTGTTTTTCGAATATATCAAGACTCTGGTTTCTCACAGGAAGGAAAAGTTCAGGTGCTTTTTTGCCGATCAACTCATCCATCGTATACCCCGAGAGGCTGGTCATTGCATGGTTAACATACGTTATTTCTTCCTTGGGATTTACTTCCATGACACCTAGCGTCATGTTTTCAAAAATGGATCTGTACCGTTCTTCGCTTTCTTTCAGTGTATCCAATGCAACTTTTCGTTCGGAAACATCCCGGATGAATGAACAAAAGAATTCCTGCTTTTCTGAGTTGATAAAAGCAATAGATAGTTCTGCGGGAAATTCTCTTCCGTTTTTGTCTTTTACCTCCACCTCTACCAACCTGTTCAAAAACGCATGTCCGCCTGTTTGTTTAAATTGACTCATCCCGGCCATGAATAGAGTTCTGAACCCGGCTGTTAAAATATAGTCCGCCAATGGCTGCTCCAATACTTCTGTTTCTTTCCAGCCAAAAATCGTTTCTGCCTGCCTGTTCCAGAAAATTATATTGCCGGCCGTATCAAAACAAACAATCGCTTCTATTGCTGACTGCATAATAAGACGGTTCGTTTCTTCACTCTGCTTCAATTGATCAAATGCAAGCTTCTGCTCATTAATATCCCTGATATGCCATAGAAGGCTTGTTTCGCCCGATGTGTTTTGAATGGCTGAGATCACACTTTCTGTCCAGATTTCAGCGCCATCTCTTGCAACCAGCTTGAACATGAACCGGCGGGTACCATCGAGCGGAAACGCTGTTTTCGAAATTTCAGGTGCCACCATTTCCCTGCAAAGCGGGCAGAACAATTCGTAAACCGAACCACCTTTCAGTTCTTCGGTGTCATAACCCAGTACCCGTTTCGCAACCGGCGAAGCATATTCAATGGTGCCGGCTGTATCGGTCAGCAGAATAATATCATTTGAGTTACGTGTTATGAGCTCCAGCTGCTGCTTTTCTTTTTGCAATTCACGATTGATTCGGAACTCTTTTGTAAGATCAAAAAATGCGCCTACATACCCCAGAAATTCTCCTGACGGTAAAAACCGGGGAATTGCTTTTTCCAACACGTAATGATACTCGCCTGCCTGATTTTTAATTAAGTATTCCTGCTCTATCTCGTTGAATAATTCAAGTTCCTGTTTCCAGCGTGTTCCGGTCAAAAGTTTTGAATCCGGATGTACGAGAGAGCCAAATTCTTCAGGACCCTCAAAATCCTCCAGCCCTTTTCCGAAAAACTGTTTTGTTTTCTGGTTGGAATAAGTAACCAGGTTGTTCTTGTCTGATACCCATATCATAACCGGCATCGCTTCTGTAATATTTCTGAACCGGGATTCAGATTCCGAAATGCTTTCCCGCAGCAGTTCTTTGTCGGTAACATCAGTTATTTGTCCGGTCATAACCTCATCATTCAGAAACGGATCAAACTTCTGACGGATTTCCTCTTCCAGCCACAGTAATTGATTGGTGAGTTTGTTTCTGACCTGGTATTTAATCTTAACGCCTCCCTGGTTCTGGTGCATTTGAGTGGTCATATCGTACTCCCGCAGGTTTTCAGGAAGTACGCAATCCCTTTTTTCACCGAGCGGGTCTGCAGATTTGTTTGGATTAAATCCGAAATACAAAGGCCAGCGGGAAGTAAAGAAGTTGTTTTCTCTCTTATTCTTATAAACAATGTAGTAGACCGAGTCTGTGGATTCAAGGAAATTACTGAGCCGGTAAAAGTTTTCGTAGGCTTTCCGCTGCAGGTTTACCTGTTCTGTAATGTCGGTGCCATGAAAATAAATCTTGTTCTCTTTTTCGTACTTATGAAAGCTGAATAATTGAGTTTGCTGGTCCACCTCTACCTGCAGCTTACCCTTGTTATTCAGGTCTGGGATGATTGTTTTCAGAAAATCGGGTAACAGATAAGCCTTGTTGCGGTACAAAACCTGCTCTGCTTTGCCAGCTGCATCATTGATGTACAGGATGTCGCCTGCCAGGTCGGTAATAATGATTGGGTCGGGTATAATAACGGGCAGTTCCGACAACAGTTCTAATTCGTTGATCTTGTTGGTTAACTGGCTGCCAAGCCCTTTATGAATATTTTTAAGTTTCAGGTTGATTTGCTCATAATCCTCAGAAGCAATATTGGAAGCATGTTCCATCAACTTCGCTTCCTGTTCATAACTGTAAAATGCAGCACTGATCTCTTGCCACAAAGCGGCCAACCCGTCCCGTTCAATTATCTTTTCCGATACGTTCTTCTCTAAAAGCCTGACCAATGATGGATGTAGCATGTTCCTATTCGTATAAAGCTGAAATAACAACTGGTTGATTTACTGTTTCCCTTTCGCCAAACAAAAGAAGAAGATTGTATGCTTCCGGAATATTCCGGCGCCTCTCAAAGCCCGACCAAAGCTTATTGCTGTATGTTAAGGTGTCTGTAATCATTCGTTATCAGGCTTATGGTGTTGTTCAATTAATTGCATCAGGCTTTCTTCATCAAAGGGTTTCACCAGATAATGATTCATTCCGTTTTCCAGGTAGGAGTTCAATTCTTCTTTAACTGCATTCGCCGTCATGGCAATGACGGGAACCTGGCTGTTCAGTTCCTGCCGTATGTAGCGGGTGGCTTCCAGGCCGTCCATTTCGGGCATCTGGATATCCATCAAAACAAGGGTGTATTGTTTTCTTCTCATTAAATCAAGGGCTTCTTTTCCGTTCAGGGCAAAGTCGTACCGGAGCTTATGTTTTTCGAGAATGATCTTCAGCAAAATCCGGTTCAGGTTATTGTCTTCCACCGCAAGGATGCAGGCTTTTTCAAGGCAGGCTTTCGATAATTTTGATTCGCCATTGTTTTTAACGGGCGCAGCAACAGTGGCTTTCTGTATAGGTATAACAATAGATATGTTGGTCCCTCTGCCTTTCTGGCTGTTGATAGAAAAAGTACCCTTCATCAATTTCACCAGTTCCTGTGTTATTGATAAACCGAGTCCGCTGCCACCATATTTCCGTTGAAAGCTTTCGTCTTCCTGTGAAAACTCCTGAAATAGTTTTGACTTCATTTCATCACTCATGCCAATACCCGTATCCACGCAGCGGAACTCTAATTGATACATGTCCCCATCTTTATGCAGTATAAACGAAACGGAAATCATTCCATAGTCGGTAAATTTCACCGCATTTCCGATAATGTTCAGCAGTACCTGGCGTAACCGGTCGGGATCGCCGATAAAGGTGTTATTTAGTTCTGTACTGACAGATTCAATTTTGAACCGCAACCCTTTGTTGACCGCCTGGCTTTCAAGCAGGGAACAAACAGAATAAAATATTCTGGAAGGATTGAACAGTACAGTCTGCAGCGTTAGCTTACCTTCTTCAATTTTTGAGTAATCGAGTATATCATTGATAATAGTAACCAACCCTTCCCCGGATTCATGCATTAACTGTACAAACCCTTTTTGCTTTTCATCCAGGTTGGTTTGCATCAAATGGTTGGCTAATCCATTGATCGCATGCAGCGGCGTTCGCAGTTCATGGCTCATATTGGCCAGAAATCTTCTTTTTGCTTTTATGGAGGCTTCTGCCAGTAACCGGGCGTTTTGCAAAGCCAGTTCTGCCTCTTTCCGCTCCTGGATATCGTGTATGAGGCCGGCGGCAAAAACAGGCTCGTTGTTTTCGTTACGTGTAATCACCCGCCCCTTGGCGTTGAACCACCGGTAGGTAGCTGTTGAGTGCATGCGAACCCTGTATTCAAGATTCAGTAAGGGTGTTTCGCCGTTAAAATGGGCTTGCAATGATTGTTGGACTTCCGGAATATCTTCGGGGTGCAGTAACGATAATTGTTCACTGAATGCAGCCGGCATCTGCTCAAAGGAGTCGTACCCAAACAACTTTGCATAATCATTGCCTGCGACAATCCGGTCGCCTGCAATATTCCATTCCCACAAGGCTACACCTGAAGCCTCCACCACTATTTTCAGTTTCTGATTGCTTTCGTTCAGTTGTGCCTCCGCACGTTTTCTTTTTTCAACAGAAGTAGTGTAGCCCAGCGCCCGCACCGGCTCTCCTTCTTCATCCCATTCCACCACCGAGCCGGTGAATAAATACCATTCATACTCCTCAGAGTCCGGATGTTTCTGCCTGTATTCCACCTCCATTAGCGCCAACTCGCCTTTAAAATGACGGTCAAACACCTGGTGCATCTGCATCAGGTCTTCGGGGTGAATCATACGGGCAAGGGCCGAAAATGAAACACTATTCGCCCAGTCATCTGAAAGACCAAACAGTTTCAGAAAACTCGTGGTTACTGTAACCTGATCGCTTTTCAGATTCCACTCCCAGATGGCGGCACCTGATGCCTCGAGCGATTTTCGATAGCGTTCTTCCCATTGCAGGGCCAGCTCCTGTGCGGTTTTAAGATCTGTGATATCAACGGTAATTCCTGTTATTTTCAAGGGAGCTCCTGAGGCCGAGCGTTCCGTTATAATACCCCGGTCAAGTACGTAGAGATAATTACCGCTGCGGTGCTGCAGCCGGAATTCCGTTTGGTATCCCTCGCTGCCGGAGTGAATCATTTTTTCCAATGTATGCAACACGTTTTCCCGTTCGGCCGGATGCAGCCGTTCTTCGAAAAAGGCGAATGTATGTGCTGCCTCCTGTTCGGTGTAACCGATGAGGTTGAGGAATGAAGTGGAATAAAGAACCTTTTGGGCCGGCACATCCCATTCCCAGATACCCCCTTTCAATGCTCCAATGGCCAACTCAAGCTTGAGATTGTTCTCATAAAGCTGCAGTTCGTTACACCGTTCTTTCGTTATATCATCCTGAATTGCAAAGTAAAACTCGGGTACACCTTTTTTATTAAAAATGGGTTTCCCTTTGATTTGCGCCCAATAGGCTTTTCTATCTTTTGTATAATTTATCAGCACTTCATCAAACGGCCTGTTTTCTGCAATCGCTTTCCGGAGCCGGTCTATTGCTGCCGTATCACTGCCGGGCCCCTGTAAAAGAGATCCCGGGTTTTTACCCAGCGCTTCTTCCAGTTTATAACCAGTTGTACTTTCAAATGCTTTATTTACCCAAACGATTTCACGGTGAGCATTTGTGACAATGATCATCGAATTTGTTTGTTCCAGAATTTCATTTAAAAGCTGTGCCTGTTTGGTTTGTTTGATGCGTTCAGAAATGTCTTTCGTAATACACACAATACCTCCATCATCCATATAGGCCAGTGAAATTTCCTGGTAAACCGGGTTGCCGTGCTTATGCTTTCCTGTGGTTTCGCCCCTCCAGTGTCCGTTTTTCCGCAGTATTGGAAAAATGTCAGCATTGATGCGCCAAATTTCATCTTCTTCGTAAATGTGTTGCCACGATTTGCCGATCAGCTCATGTTCATGATCGTAGCCGAACATGCTCAGATGTACAGGATTCAGGTAATAGTAAATTCCATTTTCATCGAGAAGCGCAATGCCCTCCATTGATGTTTGGAAGGCAAGCTGTAATTTTTGCAACAGCGTTTCGGGCGGTATGGAAGTGACCATGCTTTGAATATCCTGTAATTGCACCAATAAGCTGCATGCCTGTAATTAATTTTCCATTTGATAATTGTTTTCATAGACAAAAATTATTTTATTTAACCTACCCGTATAGGTAAATGTTACTATACAGGGAGGAGCCGGTGTATACGACTAGTTCATTAATTTTTTTGACGGACCGGGTGCAATCGCTGTACTTCTGATTACCACAGGAGGAGGTATGAAAGGGCTTGCAGGCAAGAACCGGGGAGAGGAAGCGATGTATTGAAAGACGAAAGCAATACCCCGTTTTTATAAAAGTGTCAAGCATCTTTATTCATGTGTTGCAGGGTTTTTCCGAATCCTGTGGTAGAGCTAAGTAAAGACTGTATGCGTTGAATGTAAACAAGCAGGTTATTGTGTGCCGGAGCGTGAACGGGTCCTCCTACGAATCACTCTTTCCGCCAACGGCCAACCACCCACCGCCCACGATTCAGTACGTGCTTTCTATCAACTATCATCTGCCATCTATCATCTTTCCCCGCTTCCCTTTTTCTCTCTATCTTTCAATCTCAAACCCGCTGTATGCAACCCTTACTCGAAATCAGGCAGGGTAGGGCCGGCTACCTGGTCCTCGCTTTTTTTGCATTGGTCATGGGCCTTGTCTTTTTCATATTCGGCTTCCTGGGAGGAGCCGGTTTTGTGGAAGCACCCTATGGCGAATCCACATCCGTTTCCATTCCGCAAAAACTGCTGAGCAGCATCGCTATGTTTGTCTGTGGCTTTCTGCTTTCCTTTTTCTTCCGCCGGTTTTTGAGCAACCCGCCGGTCTTCACCATTTATAAAGAAGGTCTGGAAAGCAACACCAACGGTGTAAGCACCGGACTGATTACCTGGAGCGATATTGCCGCACTGGAAGAAGTGGTGGTTCGCTCCAACACGGGCAGCGGCACAAGAGAGGAAGCGGCCCTTGCCATTCACCTGCACGATATGCACCAGTTTACACTAAACCAGCCGGCCCTCGTCCGCTTTTTTTATTCGCTGGCGGGTAAAACCGGACGCTACCGGTCGCCGGGCGCACCGGGGCACAACCCCGAAGCGGTGCCGCTTCTTATACCCATTACAGCGCTGGGGCATCAATACATGCAGGCACGGGAGCTGCTGCAGCAATTATCGGGGCTGAAGATAAGGGCGGGTATTGGATAGAAGTTTCGTGAGAATACAAATCCCGGCACATAAGTATCAGCTCTTGTGTAACTTTATATATGACCCTTTTTGAAACTACAGGAGTGGTACTGGTGCTCTCGTTGTTTGCAATTGAGTTGCTGGTGGCCCTTGTTGTACAACTCAGATCGAACCTGGTAAAAGATATGCTGGTGAATCTTGGCATCGGGTTAACCACCCTTGCCAACGGACTGTTTATGAAAGGCGTTTCGCTGGCTGTGTTTTCGTTTGTGTATTCGTTTGCCTTTTTTAAACCGGAGCTATCGCCTGCATTATGGGTGGCTGGTTGTTTGGGTTGCGACTTTGTTATTTACTGGTACCACCGTTTGGGGCATACCACAAGATTGTTCTGGGCAGCACATGTAACCCATCATTCATCGGTCCATTATAATATCTCCGTTGGTTTCCGTGTCAGCTTTATCCATCAGTTTTACCGGTTTTTATTCTGGTCGCCCTTGTGCCTGTTGGGAATACCACCCTTTATGATCCTGTTTTTTGATTCACTCACCACCCTGCATAATATTCTGGTGCATACGGAATACATTAAAAAACTGGGGGTGCTGGACCGGATCTTTAACACACCCTCCAACCACCGGGTGCACCATGCTGTAAACCCGCAGTATTTAGATAAGAACATGGGCGGACTGCTCATCATCTTTGATCGGATCTTTGGCACCTATGCCAAAGAAGAAGAACCGCCGGTTTATGGCATAACCCATAACATCCACACCCACAACCCGGTCACCATTTTACTGCATGAATACCGCTCGTTGTGGGCGCAACTGAAAACCATACGGGGATGGAAGGCCAGAATGGGGTTCCTGTTTTCTCCGCCGGGAGCAGTTGTTCAGGGGGAATGATAGAAGAAAGCGGAGATAAGGGCTAAGGCTTTGGGATTTGTGATATGAAGAACGTCGAATTCAGGACACTCCATCATCTGATCAACGTTACAGTACCATAAAGAAATTCTTTTGTTTCTCCTTCATAACGGTAATAACATTTCCATACAAAAACAGACGGATCCTGTGCCATGCGGTTCCAAACACCGTTCCATCCTTTTTGCGGATCGTTGGTTGTAAAAACAACCTGGCCGTACCTGTTGTACACTTCAAACAAAAAATACTCAAGGTTGCCAAAAACAATTGCTCTGAATTCATCATTCAGCCCGTCGTTATTGGGCGTAAAGGCATTGGGGACATATACTCCTTTTCTGCAGAATTTTTGAACCACCGAAATGGAATCATTGCCCACACACCCATTGCCATCTCTGACCCGTAACACATAGGTTCCTGGTTTTGAAACAGAAATACTTTTTTGTGACGAACCGGTTGACCACAAGTAGCTGTCATATGAGGAGAGGGAACTGATGAATTTTGTTTCATATTGACAGATAGAGTCTGTTGGCAGTAGAAAACCCGAAGGAAGTGGAAATACATTTTTAACATGCACGGTATCTGAACTACTGCAACCGTTTGTGGTTGTAACCCGCACCCGGTAGGTGCCGGTAGCCGATGCCGTGTAGGTACGGTTGGTGGAACCATCCTGCCACAAATAGTTCTGGAACAAACCGGGATCAAGTTGTTTACTGCTGCCATCGCACAGGTTGAAGTCGGCCCCCAATGTAACTACCGGTAAAGAATAAACGCTCAATACCCGAAGGGTATCTGCCGTTTTACAAAAATTAGAGTCGGTTACCCAAACAGCATAGCTGCCCGGCGACCTTACGGTTATGGAGGACGCCTGTGAACCATTGCTCCACAGATACTGCAAGTAGGAGTTGCCGGTTTGAAGTTGCAGCGAGTCGGAGCTGCAGAAGCTGGTGTCATTACCCAGCGAAAAAGAGCGGGCAGCTTTCGATGCAATATTGATTGTGTCAAAGGCCGGGCAACCATCAACGGTGATGGCTTTCAGTGACAGGGTGCTGCTGTTCAGAGATACATATGATACAGCTCTGCCTGTATCTGCCAGCAAACCGTTCCCCTTCCATGAATAGCTGTTGAAACCACTGCCGGCTGTCAGGGTCAGCGTGTCCTTTACACACACCGAGGTGTCGTTTCCTACGAACAGCGGCGGCACAATGGCACCTGCAATAATAATCGTATCGCTGCTGAACTGGCCGCAGGCATCGAAAATTTTTACAGCATACGTGCCGGGTTTTGTGACCGTGTAGCTTGGTTGGTTCGACAAATCCTGCCATTGATACTGTGTGTAGCCGGCAGGAGCATGCAGGGTCAGGGTTGCTCCTGCACAAAGAACAGTATCCTTCCCGAGGCTGATGACAGGCGAGCTTTCAGCAACAAGTACATCAAGACTGTCAATATACTTTTTGCAGCCCGTGTTTAATTCAAGATACAGTCTTGCAGCGCCTGTCTTTTTAAACCGCACCGCTACCGAAGTGTCATTCAGTGCTACGAACGCCACCGCAGAAGTATCGAATTTCAGTTGCGGAATGAGCGAACAGCCTGGCGATTTTTTATACGGAAATACGGCGACCGAATTCAATCCGCAAACGGAAGCGGGCCCGCTTATTTGTATCGAAAGGCAGGTTTCATCGCTGCTGCAAAGCAGGTTGTCTGCCCGTTGGCCAAAACTGTCATTTACCAGAACAAGCGGTAATGCAGGCACCGGCGTAAACTGATTGGGAGTGGTGGTGAACGTAAGGCTGGTTGCTACAGGTACGAGGTTTAGCAAAGGGACGCTGGCAGGTTGCTGGGGACAAGTACCCAGCGTGCCATCGGGCTCATACTTTTTTAAGAAGGGGTCGAAATAATTGCCGTTCACACCACCGTGACTGTAATTCCCGGCAACATAGATACTGCCGTTGTCGTGTACATTCATCCCCACAGGAAACTCATTCAACAGAAAGGCCCGCTCCAGATGCAACTCCGGCGTAAAGCTGGTATCCATTCTTAACAGTACCTCTTTAAGCCTGTTGTCGTTGTCATTGAAGTACAAATAATGGGTATACAGCTTTCCGTCTTTTAAAGCAGCAATGTTAGAAGGTCCGCCTTTTGAACTGTACTTCATCACCAGTGGTTTGCCTGTTGTGTCAAACTGGGCCAGTATCAGCCGCTCATTGCTGTTGTTGCCAACGTAGAAGATCTTATTGTCAGAAACCCCCAGCCACCGTTTATAAACCAGGCCGCCTGCACCATTATTAAACCGGTACGAACTCAGCAGCGTTCCGGTATTTCGGTCTAGGGATACACTTGTGCTGCCATCCTTATCGCCTTCCAGAAAAACAACCACCCTGTTGCCGGCCACAATGGTGGCGCTGTACAGAAATATACCGGTAGCTGTTTCATAAATGTTCAGCCATTGCTGCTGCCCCAGGCTGTTTAACTTCATGACTAACAACTTCGGAGATCCTCCATAACCCGGGTTTGCGCCTGTGAAATAGATATCTCCTTTTTCATCTGTATAAATGGACCCTGCTAATCCAAAAGAAGAAAAATAGTAGTTGTCAAATGCCTCATAGCTGCGGGTCCATACCACCTGCAGCTCATCATTGATTTTACTGAATGTAAAAATGGGTTTGTTGTTCCTCACGGTATAAAACAGTGTAATTACATGCTGACTGTCGGCCTGGCAGGTGGCCCCCAGCCCCTCTGATTTACCATCGAAAAAAATAGTGGCGCCTTTGTCGAACAGGCCCGATTCATGAAATCGTTTGATACCCATGGATTGCACATTCACATTCCCCAGCACCCGTTCATTGCGTCCTGTGAAGATTAACTTTTTATCACTCCGCACAGGATACAAGCTCCCGAACAGGTCAACAAAGCTGTTGGACTTGTACGTTTTGTAATAGCTGGCAAGACATTCGTTTACCTGCACATCAGGCGGACAATAGGTTTGATTGCAAAGCGTTTGCGACCCCAACGTTTGATCTTTGAACTGAAGTGTTGCTGCTTCATGTGTTAAGGTACTGTTTGCAGCGGCCATCGTTTGGGGGGTATGATTGATCTGAATATGTTCTTCATCCGTAACCTGCAGCGATTGATAACTACAACCGGCAAGGGTGCCAATGCTGTCTGTTTTCATAAGGATGATTTCACCCTGTGTGGCGGTATTAACCCCCAACAGATAGCCACCATCAATGAAGGAGCGGGCAACTGAGCGGATGGAGGAGCCCGTTGGAACCGGGTAACGTTTTACATGTTCAAGCGGCGTTTGATAAGCTGCAAAGTGTTTGATGAAAAACAGCTGTCCCGCAGCGCCGTCACAAACCCCAATGGCATCACCGGCATTATCGCTGCTGAGGGTGGTGTTGAAGTCGTTTGAAATGCCCGGCAGCTGATACCGGTGTTCAGTTTCAATGTAGGAAGAAGAAGGGATGATATTCCTTACCAACTGAAACGGCTTTGACGGATGTTTGGAAATGCCCACCCCAATGAGCCTGCCGTTAAACGAAGTAACATCTGTATGCAGGTATTCCTCTGCCATTCCGTACGTACTGTGGCTGCTCATCAAATCGCCGGTGGCCGGATGAATTTGTGCATAGAACACATTCTTTTTGCCCCCTGTTTCGCAATTCACCACCAGCATAAAATCGGTGTACACAACCAGTGAAAATCCAAGCAGTTCTTTCATGCCGGGCGGGGTCAGCTCCCTTGTAAAAACCGGAATGCCCGTTTGGTTGATCAGCGAATACACAACCGATCCGCTCAGCTGTGCAGCCAATAAAAAAGCCTCCTCCGGCGTAAACTCAAGGGTAAGCCGTTGCGGAGGGGAAGAAAAATTATATTCCCTGGCCCACTGTAAGGCAAAGGAGGAAGAGAAAGTCGCAAGGATGGTTTTGGGCGTTGGGCTTTGTGTGATGCCAGCAATTACTATTTTGCCGCCGAGGGTGATACGTACGGTTGCAAGCGCCACCGGAACACCATTGATCTCAACTGCTTTTTGCTGAACCGGTGTTCCATTATTGTTCAGTAAAAGAAGAATGCCTTTCTTTTGACCGGAAGAGGTAATCGTGTTGGCTGCAATCACAAACAAACCGCCGGGCATGGTTTGAATTTCCACCAGTTCTATTTTTTCTGCGCCCGCCTGGAAACGGATCTGAAAGGTTGATGTATTGCAGGCTGTACCGGAACTCAATCTGCCAGTGGCAGTACCATCAGTGGAATTAAAATTCCGCAATAACAAGGGGCGTGCTTTCTGAAACGAAGAGTCGCTAAACATTCCGTTACCACCACCAGTAAGGGGCACTGCTGCAGGCGCCTTCCTGTTTAGTTGCGCTGTAGAAAAGTGCACCAACCCCAAACAGAAAAAAGAAATGAATAATAAAACCGTAAAGGTGCGGAGTTTAGAAGCAGTGTTCAACAATGTTGGAAACAAGGGTTTCATAGCAGCACAAGCTAATTCCGGAGATCATATTCTATATCTATACTAAAATAACATAAAACTTTCAGGTGGGCAAAAGAGTTACCTCCTGTGCGTGCCTGAGGGGGCCTTTCTCCCACCCAACAACAGCAACTGGAAAGAAATGAGGAATAACAGCTTTACCGGGCTTCTATCCGGAAGATGTAATTGGGGATGTTTTGCGGTGATCACCTACACGCTATGGAATTCGGTCACAGTCCTTCAGACTGAATAAGTATCAAGTGATCCTGCGGAACACTTACGCCTGCGAGGTCCTATGCCAAAGAAGAAGAACCGCCGGTCTATGGCATAACTCATAACATTCATACCCACAACCCGGTCACCATTTTACTGCATGAATACCGCTCGTTGTGGGCGCAACTGAAAACCATACGGGGATGGAAGGCCCGAATGGGGTTCCTGTTTTCTCCGCCGGGAGCAGTTGTTCAGGGGGAATGATAAGTGAATGCATACAAGAAGCACGGCCGCTACCGGGGAGGGCAGGGAAAAGTAAGGATGGTTCCTGGAGTTACAAACCAAGGCGTTGGCTTTTGGGAGAACTACAGTGGAATTTCAGACGGACGAAAACGGGCTTCGTAGGGTGAATAAACGCATGAACAGAATGTTCTTTCTATTGTCTGCCAACAATCATCCCAACCCCGCCAATCCCCCCAAATAGTAGCTAAAGAGTAAAAAGGCTATCGGTTTCCTGGTACAAGAAAAAAACTCCCATACTAACAGCTGATGCCGGGGAAACGCTGTATATTCCAATCTGTTATAAACCAACTGCTTAATAAAAATCCAAGACATGAGAAAAATCCTTATCTCGCTTCTTGCCTTTCTTTTCATTTGTTCCTATTCGCTCACCGCCCAGCAACGGGTGAAAAAAGTAGTCTTCCAGGGTTTCTGGTGGGACTACTGGAACAATAACTTCCAAAACAAATGGTCCGATTATCTGACCGAACTCACCCCCCGCCTCAAAGCGGCAGGGATTGATGCGGTATGGATTCCGCCCACCTCCAAAGGAGGCAACACTTCATCCGTTGGCTATAATCTGTTTGATCACTACGACCTGGGCGATAAGTACCAGAAAGGCGGTACCGATTCCATCAACGTACGCACCCGACTGGGCTCAAAAGATGAACTCCTGCGTATGATTGCAGTGATGCATGCGAATGGTATGGAGGTGATCCAGGATGTGGTGCTCAACCACGTCAACGAAGCCGGTACCAACACCGGTACAGGCGGACGAGATCCGCAAAGTCCCTTTTCCATCGCCAATGCCAACGGGTTTAAAAACTTTCGCTATGTGAGCTATGCCACACCGTTGCTCGACGAATCACAGAATGATTACTGGACCCGCAACGGACGCTGGCCCAAAAACTTTACCAATTTTTATCCCAACCAAAACAACAACTGCACCACCGGCGACATATGCTCACCGTTCTTCGGTCCCGATGTGTCGTATGAAAGCAATGCCACCGGCAGAAGCTCCAATATCCCCACCACGGGTTCGGCACGTATTGGCACCATCACACGACCCTTTATCAATCCCACCCAGGCTTCCAATTACATGCGGGATGGTGCACGCAACTGGCTCATGTGGTACAAAAAACAAACCGGGGTGGACGGCTGGCGCTGGGATGCCGTCAAGCATTTCCCCGTTTCTGTGCAGGAAGACATCATCTACAATACCAAGTATGTACTCCCTGCTTTTGCACGGGGTGGCGAAGCCATGCTCTGCATCGGCGAGTGGATCGGTAGCAAAGCCGACCTCGATAACTACGTAACAGCCGTGCGCAGCGGCACCGAAGAACATACCGGCACCTTTGATTTCGGCCTCCGGGGCTACGGTCCCAGTGGCGGCATTTACAGCATGGTGCTGAGCCAGGGCAGCTTCAACATGCAGGCACTCCCCGGCGAACAGCAGAACAAACGCTTTTTCGATTATGCCTCACAACGGGTCCACCGCACCCTACCGTTTGTGAACAGTCACGATACGTACCGCCCCATTCTTTCGCCCGACGGTAACTTTTCCAAACCCCTCGGCGATGCCAGCGGCTGGAACACCGGCAGCGAACTGGGCGGCAATGGTCAGCACATTGACCCACGTGAGCCACGGCTCTATGCTGCTTACGCCACCGTATTTGCGATGGATGGCAACCCCACCGTGTTCTTCGAAGACCTCTTCGATATAGGCACTACCGGCAAACGCTTCTCTCACCTGCCCAACAGCAGTACCGATCTGCCCATCCGCCAGGATATCGTCAACATCATCCAGGCACACCAGAAACTGGGCTTCAAAAACGGCGACTATGCTGTGCCTACTGCCTTAACAGGCACACAGGCTCCCTTCTATGCAAAAGGCGGCAGCGGCGATCACCTTGTAATTGAACGCACCGGCCGGGCCATCATTGGCATTACAGATAAATACAGCACCGTGGCCGATAACTCCAATGACGAAGAAGTGTGGGTAAGCGTTACCGATCCCAACTGGCGCAACATCGATTTGATTGATTACAGTGGTGCACACGGACTCACCACCACACGGGTGTTTGCCGATGGACGGGTGCTCATCAAAACAGCACCGGTGGCACATAGCATCTCCGGTGCACGTGGTCATGGGTATTCCATCTGGGCACCCATTCCCGCAGGAGTAACCTTTACAACGGTGCAGGATTTGTATAACTACCTCGCCACGTACCAGCCGCAACGCAGCACCAGCACCACGCAGGAGTGGGAAATGGCCGACGACCTCGGCGACAGCCACGTAAAATCATTGCGCCAGGGCGGACGCCTGCCGGCCAGCTCCACCGCCCAGCGTACTGCCGGCCGCATCTTTGCCGATGCCGGCAAGCCCATTACCGTACAACTCTTCCCCGAAGTCAACGGCAGATCGCAACGCATCGTCATTACGAATGCTGCTAATCAGCAAGTCAGTACCGTTACAGGTACTTCTTCCAATACGGCGCCGCTCACGCTCAACTTCACCCCCACTGCCGCCGGCTGGTACAGCATCCTGGTGAACAGCTCCACCAGCAACCAGGCCGCCCAGCGGGTATGGGTAAACGTTACGTACACAGCACCGGCAACCGTCAACACCCGCAACGGTACTTTGCAGTTGCGTTCCGGCAGCCCTGCCTGGATTCAGCAGGCAGGAGAACAGGCGCTCTCCCTGTACCCCAACCCAACCAGCGGAGCTGTTCGGTTGCAGTTGCCCGGTATCCGCAGCCAGGATGCCGTGCAGGTAACGCTGTACCAGTATAACGGAGTCGTGGTTACGACGATCAAAGCCACACTCAGCGAGGCAGAAACGCTGCTGGGTAATAAACTCACCACCCAAAGCACTGGATTGTATTTCATACAGGTGCAGCACGAAGGCAAGACCTCCCTGTACAAAGTGGTGAAACAATAAAAAGAACAGGAAATAATGCAACAGGCAGGGGTAACAACACCTCTGCCTGTTTTTTTCATAACATGTTTGCTTGCCGCAACATACTGCAAAAATGGCTAGCCCTCCGCAACGTTGTTAATCCTTTAAGTGTCTGTCGAAGACAATCGTTTAACAGAAGCCCCGCTGGTGCAATTGCAGCAACGGAGAATGAAAAAGAATGCACTTCTGGTTGATCATTGGCATGGTTTTGGGTAAGATGTTCCTGTAAAATCCTTTCATATGTTACAAACTCGTTTGCCTTTGTTACGCAGGGGTAGTACCGCCGTGCTGGCCCTCCTGCTTGTGTTTGCCTCCCTTTTATTTGTGTCTTCCTGTTCCAAAGAGGGCGCCGCTGTGCCCGAAGGGAAACAGCGGGTCACCATCCGCATCAACGACAATCCGCTGCGGGATCTGACCAATGTATGGGTCGATATCCGGTATGTGGAAGTGAAGGTGGATACCACGAACAACCGTGGCAATTACGATGATGACGACGACGACGATGATGACGACAATGACTACGACCGCTACGGCACCTGGGATACTTTGAAAGTAACGCCCGGTGTCTATGATATGCTCCGTTTCCGCAATGGTCTCGATACATTATTGGCAACCGGACTCGTTAGTTCCGGTACTATCCACAAAATCCGAATCACCCTGGGCACCGCCAACGAAGTGTCACGTGACAGCGGTGTTACCCGTCTGCCGCTCACCATCTGCAACCGCAAACCGTATGTGTACGTAAAGTTGAAGGATAAGGAAGAGGCAGATATTGTGAACGGCGAAGTACGCATCCAGCTCGATTTTGATATTGCACGTTCCATCAGTTTCCGCAACAGCCGCTACTGTCTGCAGCCCTACATCAAAGCCTATTCGAAAAACCGCACCGGTTCCATTGAAGGCGAAGTATGGCCCCGTGCGGCCAACGCCATGCCTATGGCGTTCAACGCCACCGATACGGCCTACGCCCGCCCCGATGACGATGATGGAGACTTTGAAATCTGCGGACTCAAGCCCGGCACCTACAGCCTGCGCTTCAACCCCGCCAACGGCTACCGTGATACCGTACTTACAGGCATTGTCGTACAGCCTGGCAAAGAAACCGAATTGAAAAAAGTGATTTTGAAACAATAAGCTCCCTGGTGATTACTGCATGCTGCCTCCGGGCCGGCTCTGAACAACAGAACGGTGAGGAGGCAGTTGTGTGTGGGGCTATGGCCAACGATGGTGGGTTAGTTGAAAAGGTTCCAGAAGTTCAAGAGTTCCAGATGTTCCAAAGGTTGGGATTTCGTTTCCGGAGCAGGAAGTCAATGAATGAATGAATGAAGGATTGAAGGATTGAATCGTTCCTTACTACGAAGCATTCTTCCTGCCAACCGCCAACGACTTTTTACCGCAGAGATGCAGAGAAAGGAGGTAGAGGAAGAGGCGTTGCCTCTTGTAAGACAAGAGCGCAGAGAGATTTTCGCTTTGCGAAAATAGGCTCCGTAAGGTGAACGGCATCTTACTTAGAAGGTGCTTTCTATCATCTGCCAACTATCATCTATCATCTGATAGTACGAGGTACGAAGTCAGAAGTACGTCGCTCCGTAGGGTGAACGGTATCTTACTTAGAAGGTTCTTTCTGTCAACTATCAACTATCATCTATCAACTCAAGTACGAAGTACGTCACTCCGTAGGATAAAACGAAAGGATACTTAGAAAGTGCTTCCTATCAACTACCAACTATCATTTGCCATCTCTTCCCCCGCAACCCCTTAATTCCGCACCCCAATAATGGCCGCCCTGAAATTGCTGTTGGTGGAAACCGAAGTTGTAGTGCCTACATTCCGCACGAAAATAGTGGCGGAGGTTGCCGTTACATTGGTGGCGGTAACCAGCAACTGACCTGTATTGGTTGCGTTGCTAAAGCTCCCCGGCTGCACTACGGGAACCGAAGAGAACCCAGAATAGCCTATGTCAAAACTGACAAATTGACCAGGCCCCATGGTCCAGTCCAGGATAGCCCCCGAATTGTACATGACAATTTGCATTTGGGCAGAGTTTCCGCTTTGCACCAACCCATTACCGTTGGCCACCAGGTTGCCGGCAACCGTAAGGTCGCCTGCAGTATTTATATTGGCGGTTGTAGTATTAGCAGCATTCCGGAAAACGACGTTGTCATTGGTGCCAAACACCCGTATTTTCATGTCGCCATCGTATAAAATGGCGGCCGAGTCGTTGCTGTTTGCATCTTCCAGAATAATGTGCTGCCCCCAACTAGAAACATTTTTGCCTTTCAGGTACACCAATGTATTGGTAACGTTTTTGAATGTGTTCATGGAGAAATGTTTTTCTGAGAACATCGAACCACCCACAAATAAATTATTATTAATAAAAGCATTTCCTGTCAGGTACGAATCGCCCTGTACCGATAACCCTCCTTTATCAATACGAACATTACCGATCGTGTCAATATACATTTTGTAAGAGCCGCCGGTCCAGAAGCGGAGACCATTACGGGTCACATCGCCCTGCACCCGGCTGCTGGTTATTCCTGCCGATGCAGGGTTGCCAAAGAACAAGCCGGTATTACTGGCCGGGTTTAACGGATTACTACTGTTGGAATAATCCAGCACCAACCCGCTGTCAATGGTAAGGCGGGCTGTGGGTTGCTGTACTCCTATGCCCACCCGGCCCGTGTTGGTGTTGAAGATGTGGTTGCCGTCGGTTCCCCAGGGGTTGACACCGGTGCTGAGGTTGCTCCACGCCGTACCGTTGTAAAACCAGAAACTGTTGGTATTGGTATCATACACCAGCAAGCCGGGGGCGGGTGCGACAATTGCGGTACGTTGTGCACTGGTAAGCCTTGGTACCAGCACACCTTTATTGGTACTGGTGAAGTCTGCCAGGGCCGAAGGATGAGGATTGTTGGTACCAAAGCCCACCGCCTGGGCAAAGGTTACAGTTGCCATCAGCAGCAAGGCAGGCAGTAACAGAAAAGTCCGGAACATATGTTTGATCATTTGTTCCCAAAATAGCAACCTTATCCCTTGCGAAAAATACCCTGATGATGTGATACGGAAGCAAAAGGGGAACCGAAAGGCTCCTTAGAAGGTGCTTCCTATCAACTATCATCTACCATCTATCATCTCAAGTACGAAGTACAAAGTACGTCGCTCCGTAGGATGAAACGTAATCATGATAAGAATGTTCTTCCCGCCAACCGCCAACGATCAACGGCGAACGATTTTAACACAGAGGAACACAGGGGAAAGAGGCTGCGCCTCTTTGGAAAGATGAGAGACACGGAGGGATTTTCGCCGGAGCGAAAATTGGCTCCGTAGTGTGAGCGTAATCAGTTTTAGAAAGTGCTTCCGGCCAACGAATCGAAGTACGGAACTCCGTAGGGCGAACGCAAACCCATCTCCCCTTAAGGGGAGTGGCCGCAGGCCGAGGGGTGTGAATGGTGGCTGTAAATGAAGAATGGTTCCTCATTGCATAGCGTTCTTTCGACCAACAATAGAAACACCCCCCTTCACTTCCCCCCTCAAAGGGGGATGAGTGTACGTTTCTTTAGGATGAATCGTTCTTACTATTATCTGAAGTACGAGGTACGAACTACGAAGTACAGCGCTCCGTAGTATGAAACGTATCATGTTAAGAATGTTCTTCCCGCCAACGGCCAACCGCCAGCGGCCAACCAATCAGCATGTTCTTTCTATCATCTATCATCTACCATCTATCATCTCTCTCTCCCCCCACCGCCAACGATTCCAAAGTACGTCACTCCGTAAGGTGACCCATACCTTAATCAGCATATTCTTCCACCACCCTCTTGCGTTTCCTCACACACCAGGGATAACAACTGCTTCGCATTCGTACAAACACAAACCCGGGCGGAGGATGAATACCCTGCAAAGGATCACCCCGTCATTTGACCTTGATCATTATTGTGCCTGTAACCCCTAAACTATTTTAGTTCCCTGAATCAAATCTGACTGATTATGAAACATAGTTTCTTCCTGGTTACCCTGTTCTTACTAACAGGGTTTGTGAGCATCCATCTTACGCCCGGTTCCACAACAAATTTCAAACCTCAATTTACAAGTGAAGCAAGCACCTCTTTCAATTACCTGCTGTCGGCACCAGCAACTGCCGCCGTGCAAGACAGCCGGGAAATCATAACCATCCGCTGGTTATCCAAAACACTCATTCGTATGGGAGAAACAAAAATTGCCAAGCGGCTGGTGGAAGATTATTATACGAACAAGACGGTATCGTTTGGTGCGATGAACTCGGCCGATGGAAATGCGGAAACCGGACTGGGGTTAAAAGGGAAAAACTGCATCAGATTATCAACGGCCATGCTCAACACTGCTGAGTTGGACAGAATCCTGAAAGAGGATCCGTATGGTTCCTCTTCCACCCTCATCAACGATGCCATGACGGTGGTACATGAATATGTACACATGGACCAAACCCTACCCATGAACTATCCCCGTTGGGAAGACCCGGCCTGGCAACAGTCAGACAAAACCCTTTCAGCCTGGACAAAAAAGATCGAAGCCGAATACGTAGCGGTACGCAAACTTCCGGAGTCGGCCAGTAAAAAAGCCAAACTGGCCGAGCTCAATAAAATCATTGATAAGCTGGCAAAAGAAGCCATGTTTATGCGCAATTCGATCAGCGCCAATGAAAAAAACGGGTCGCTGTCACCGAATCAGCGCTGGCTGCTCGACGATACAGACAAACGGCTGAAAGCCCTGAAAGAGGCCACTAAGAAATATGAGAACTTTGGTAAACTATCCACCCCTGTGCCGCAAAAAGACAAAGGGTATTGGGAGATGGTGAGCTGGCAGGCGTTCGACAAGCTGGGGCCCGGTGATAACAATTATAGTTTGAGTGCCTCCGACGGAACACTAAAAGCCAAATGGATGCAGAACGCCGATGTGTTCGACATTACGGCTACCTATACCGTTCCTCCGAAAAAGATTTATCCCTCCGACAAAATACCCATGCAAATGAGTGTATCGGTCAGTAACAGCGGGGATCAGTATTCTGCCAATGGCGATTTTTCCTTCTTTTTCGACAATCCCGATATTGAACCCGGCTTTGCGGCTTCCCCCATTTCCATGGTTGATGCCAAAGGCGTTGCCGGTTATATCCGTTTCAGTCACAAAGCAGGAATACCCATTACCCCGGCAGCCAGTATGGACCTTACGCTCGACGGTTCAAAACTCCCCGCAGGCAGCAAGGGGAAACGCATAGCCCTGCTCGCCGTTCTGTACAACGGGCGGGCTGCCGGATATAAATATGTATATGAGTGGAAGGATAGCTGGTAAACAGAGGAAGAATTGGAAGGCATCAAGTGATGCGCTGAGTTGGAATAGTTGGCAGAAAGAATTCGTGAAAACATGAAGTCGAGCGAGGGATAGATTGAAAATTCTTTGTTTGTCAATCGAAAGATTATTTATATTTTAAAAAGTCAAATCATTTAAACTTTTGCTAAATCAAAACCGATGAAGAAAAACCACATCGCTGCGGTTGTTGTTGGAATTGTAGTTGTTTTGGCTGCCATCACCAATCCCAATCAGCAAAGGCATAAGGAAGTATTAAAAAGCAAACTGAATACCTATTTGCAGAAATCATTGAAAACAAATGAAGAAGAGACCGACGATAAATGGGGGCAGGCAGGCCAAATGTTGGGGGCAATGATCGGCGGTGCATTTATTGAGAAAATTCTTGATAACATCGTAAGTACAGATAATTACATACTATTTTCCACGACTAAAATTACATGGCAGGGAAAAAACAAAACTATTGGAATTGGTGCATTTGGAAATGTTTACATAACTGAAGAATTTGACAAGGCATTGAACGAAGGATTAATCAAAAGCCAATAACGCCGCCAATTGGTGGGTGTCCTCACTCACCAAGGATGTCATAGGTTGGGATTCGTGAAGACACGAACCCGGGCGTTGGGTACAGGACTTGCCGGTGTTCAACGAAAGCTTTTTGCAGCTACAAACCAAGGTGGAAGCGAGGGAATTCTATTTGGCTTTTAGTTGTTAACTTCAACTTCAGTTCTTCAATCAGCTTCAATTGCCGGCAGACAGCTATAAAACACCAGCCCTGCGGCAAGCCTCAAACGTTACGCACAATACGTAATGACACCTTAATAAAACAATCGGCAGACAGCATGTGCATGACTTACAATACCATTGGTTCACTGACGACTATAAAATCGGAATTACACAATAGTAATATTCATGATTTCAAGTCGCTGAAAGAAGTAATGGATTTTCAAAACTCGTATGCTGCTATTCGACTACAATTAATAACTGACCATGAACAACTGATTGAACAGGAAAAAAACACGCTGCGGAAAGAGGTACGACAATTAGAAACGGAAATTGAAACGCAAAAACAACAGGCAGTACTAAGATTGAAAGATGAAATTGAACGCCTGAAGCAGCAACTGAGCAGCTCCATCAACAATCCGCCAAAAAGCATATTGAAACAGTTGTCGAACTGGTTTAGAGAACGGAACTATAAAAAGTTAATCCAGCAAAAAGAAGATCGTTTTTCCTATGAAGTAACAATGTCAATCAGCAATCTTGTTAATGATTACCATGCCAAAAGCAGCCGCTATCAGTTTATTTCTACACAGGTAAAAGAAGCTGTACAGCAAAGCGCCCATTATTCTTTATCAAAGCTTGAAAGAAAAAAAGCAAAAATAGATGAGTTAAACAGTTTTATTTATGGCGCATTGGGTGAACAAAAAGTCGTCAAAACATTAGAAGGGCTACCCGACGATTATTATTTAATCAACGACTTTTCCATTTCCTTTTATCCCGCTATCTATAACAGGCAGGAAAATGATTACATTAAAACGGTTCAAATTGACCATATACTTGTAGGACCTCCGGGAATATTCCTTATTGAAACAAAGAATTGGAGTGAAAAGTCAGTGGAAAATTTAAGCCTTCGTTCTCCCATACAACAAATAAAGAGAACAAGCTTTGCATTGTTTAAACTACTTAATAACGAAATAGGCCGTTTCTATCTTAGTTTGGAACAACATCATTGGGGTGAGAGAAAGTTATCGATCCGAAATCTCCTGGTTTTGACCAATACCAAACCCACAGAGGAGTTTAAATATGTAAAGGTTTTGAATATCAATGAGCTGCTGGGCTATGTAACCTATTTTAAACCGATATTTTCAAGTAACGATGTACATAGAATTGCTGCCTTTCTGTTGGAAATTAATGAAAGAAGAATTATTAAAACGAAATGACGAAAAGAAACCTTAGGACTGGGTATATTGGGATTGATGAAAGTTGGGATTGATTAGCAAACACAAGCTAATTGTAAATCCAAGCTGTGGATCGGCCTGTACGAATAACAACCAACTTTAGTTCTTAACTTCAACGACATATTATCAAATGGGCATTTGAACTGAGCTGGACAATCAATGAATTTTCTGACTTTGCACATAATCGAACCTTACCAACTACTGAAGACATTACTAAATGTAAATGTAAAATGATATGGCCCGAAAAGTAGTTTACAGTCAACCCTTAAAATATTTTTGGAAGCATCTCTACGGAACTCAAAAAAAGCTAACTCCGGAATTTACAGACGAGCAAATATTTTACTTGCTTAAAACAAATCTTTTGAAAAATCCTATTGGCACAGACGAAACTCGGGAGTCTAGGGGATTGATTATATCGGGGCTTGAAATGTGGAGAGAGGATGCTAAAGGAGAACTTTTACACATTTTCTTTCTTGATAAGCAACTGAGAAACTTTCTTGAGGATACACGTTTGCCAGACTTAGAAGGCATCAAAAGATTTCTTTATGAAAATGGACATGTCAGGGACATCTTCCGCCTTTATTCTAACACCAAAACTGAACACTTTACCTATAAATTTGCTTTGCATATTCCAAACGAAGCTGATGGATACGCATTTTCATTGGTTATTGAGGCAGATGGTTCAATTGAGTTATACTTTTCACACGGCGAAAACGGCGGACGTATGTCCGATAAGTACTATACTAATTTAATTAAGAAAAATGATAAAGTTTCATTGACTATTCTGAAGATGTTTCAACTTGCTTTGAATACAATTGCATATATGAATTGCTTCCCGGATTGTGTTACTGATGGTGTGCCAAGAGATTTGTTTGAAAAAAGCATTAGGAAAACGGATAGAAGCGTCACATTTCACGTAGCTAATAAGATTCAAGACATTGAGAACTCACCAATATCAAAAATACCTCATTTCAGAAAAGGACATTTTAGGTTGCTCCAGTCTGACTATTATACATACAAAAAAGGACAGATTATTTTCGTAGCTGAAACTATGGTTAAAGGGAAAGCGAAAACACTTTCAATGTCTGCAAATACTGACGATTTTGTGGATAATGCTTTTGAAAAATAGACTAAAGTTCAATGAGTGCAATTGCAAATTATAAACTTCTTGAAAAAGCTAGGCTCGAAAATGAGACCTCAGCTAGGTGCAAGCATCAGCAGCGGTTCGGGTTCGGTGTTGGATATTCAGCTTTGATTCTTAGTTGTAAACTCAGGAGGGAAAGGGCTCTAAGTTTCGTTATACTTTGATGCTTCATCGGTATGTTGAGGTTTTACTAACCCGCATGCTGCTTGCTACACAGTTGAATGCGCAGCCTGCTGTCATTTCTTTTGATCAAAGGTTTTTCTTACTTTTAAGATGACATTGGGTTGGGCTGACGGAATCTTAATTGCCCGCTAGTGAAAAACCCAGAATGTTAGTAGTACCTTAATTACAACCCGAATATAATCTATGGCAAGGCTTCCAATCAGCTTTCAAAAAATAAAGACCAAGGACTATCAGAATATTGAAATAGTAAAATATTTAGTCACAGTTTCAGAAAAAGGTAGCTACTTCAGTAAGAGTGCTTTATGTGACAGAGTCGACCTTGTAAAACTTCGTGACGAACTTGATAGAGTTTTGGCAGACAGTAATACAGCAGAAATTTTAAGAATATCCGAAGACCAAGGAACAGTAATCGACAATGCTCACAGGTCAGACAAACTTTGCAAGGACTGCGAACTTAAGATGACCCATAATTGCGTGACTTGCCTTTTTCAATTACAAAGTCCATTAGAGAGAAAGTTGTTCCTTGAGCTAAAAAGAGCAAATATTCATTTCCAACCTCAATATCCATTAAACTGGTATGGGCAAGAAATTTCAACTGAAGGGAAAAGTTATCATGATCCTCATAATAATTTCAAAGAGGTTTTGACAGTTGTTGATTTTTTTATTGAAAAAAACGATGTTAGGCTTTGTGTTTATACAGATGGACATACCTATCACGAACGTACAGAAGAACAGGCTAAAAGAGACAGAAACATAGACAGGAAACTACAAGAGCTAGGTTTTAAAGTCCTACGTTACACAGGTAAAGACGTAAATGATGACATAAAAAAAATCACCGGCGATATTCTAAAGTGGACAGGTATAAAATGCGCTTAATAAAACGGTTGGTTTCATAGCTGTTTTATAAATAAACAATCGACAAACAATCGCTGGTTAATTGTTGTTTCAGCTTAAATGGAAGCTATTACTGCCACAGAGCCAAGCCTCGAACCTTTTCTTACGCCCTTTGACAAAATGATTCAAACCCGGCTATTTTGAGTTGCCAATGAATTTCTTTTGAATTTTTCAGGAGTTGGCCTGTTGATTACTTTTTTTGGAAGTGTGCAGTTCCGTCTTGATTCTTGACCAAAATATCTTTTGGGTCCTTAGTTAGAAACTCAGGGCAGCGTGGGGTAGTAGCTGATTTGCTGGGGTCTGAACAGTTTAGCAACAGTGGGAGTAATTAAATAACTAATCAAACTTAAAAAATGCTTTCTTTTCAATAGCTACTCCAATATTGGTTAAGTTGATTAATTCTTCTACTGTTAGATCATCCTCCCAAGTATCATCAATGTAGTTGTAGATATCAAACCTATTGGAGTCTTCATAGTAAATTATTCTTTTGCTACTTCTTGACCCGCCATTCAATAAAATAAAAAATTCACTTGCTCCTTTACTATCATCATAAATAGCTTCTGCTTTTAGTTGATCTATAGTGTCTATCCGTATCATGATTTGTCAAATATATAAAATGACTCTTAAAGTCCGTTGACTTAAAAGCCACATTGCCAGAACTTACAGGCATGAATTTGAAAGAAAAAATTGGCCTAAGAATTCGTGAATTAAGAAAGGAACAAGATCTTTCGCAGGAAGGCTTGGCATATAAATCTGAAGTTGATAGAACGTATGTGACGGATGTTGAAAACGGAAGAAGAAATGTATCGGTTGAAATTCTAGAACGACTCATTAAGGCTCTTGATATTTCAATAGCAGATTTTTTTAATGCTAAAGAGTTCAAGAAATGATAGCAATTTATCCTGGCGATATTATTTCACACGCAGAAATGAACGTCATTGAAGGTTATAGTTTACAGCGAGGTATGAACTTTCGTGTTAAAGGAGGCACATCTGTATTTCTTATGTCAACAAGAAAAGGATCTCCATATGATGACGAAGTTAAAGAAGAAGGGAAACTGTTAATTTATGAGGGACATGATGCGCAAAAAGGGTGGGCCAAAAATCCTAAATCAGAAAATCAACCATTAAAATCTCCTACAGGAAACCTAACCGAAAATGGTAAATTTTATCAAGCTGCATTAAATTATAAAGATGGAAAAAGTTCTGCTGAACTCATTCGTGTTTATGAGAAAATTAAAAAGGGTCTTTGGGTTTATAATGGTGTTTTCGAGTTGATTGATGCAAAATATGTAATAAGTAATAAAAGAAAAGTTTTCAAATTCATTTTAAGAATAACAGATCGTTCTATTGAATTTAAAGAAAGAAAAGAAAAGAATACTTCCGAATTAGCTCACAACAGAATGATACCTACTTCAATTAAACTAGAGGTTTGGAAAAGAGATAAAGGTAAATGTGTCACATGTGGCAGTAGTGATAATTTACATTTTGATCATATTTTGCCATTTTCAAAGGGAGGAACATCATTAAAAGCTGAAAATATTCAACTGCTTTGTGCAAGGCATAATCTTCAGAAAAGAGATAAAATACAATAACAAATCCTTCGTTTTTTGCATTCAAATTAACTCATATTAAAGGACGGATTTTCTGCTTTAGACATAAATCAAATCTTCAATCTTCTTCCTTTTCCATTTTCTGAACCCGTTCGAGTTCAAGGGCTGGCAGCAGCTCGGTAAAGCGCCGGGGTATTTGTGTAGCTGTAATGTACCCGGAAGCTTGATTCGAAGGCAAAATTGTATCATACTCCACAACCGAAACCAACCTCCGCACACCCCTCGGCCTGTGGCCACTCTCCCGAAGCTAAGGTCCGGGATCGTGGACCCTGGGAGGGGAGATGGGTGCACGTTCTGCTTTATAATCAAACCTTGATTTCCATGCTCCGGAACCGAAATCCCATTCAATCCCTCAGTCCTTCACTCATTCAATCATTGAATCCCCCTACGGAGCCCATTTTCGCTCCGGCGAAAATCCCTCTGCGTCTCCTTACGCAATCGAACAAGCTGCAGGTAGCATTTACCCACACTGTTGAATTTGAAAACGAACTGCCTTCTCCCTCTTTCACCTCTGCGCTCCCCGTGCCTCCGTGTTGAAAAATCGTTCGCCGTTGGCGGGAAAAAGATGATAGATGATAGATGGTAGTTGATAGAAAGCACCTGCTGAAAAGCCTTTCGTTTCACCCTACGGAGCCAATTTTCGCTCCGGCGAAAATCCCTCTGTGCTCTCTCCCTTTTCCAAAGAGGCGCAGCCTCTTTCCCTACCTCCTGTATTTCTCCGTGTTAAAAAATCGTTGACCGTTGGTGGTTGGCCGTTGGCAGGAAGAAGGCTTCATAGCAGGATCCGTTCAATCCTTCAGTCCTTCAATCCTTCACTCATTGACTTTCCCTTACGCCCTTGACCCTTACGCACTTACAATTCCTTCCCCTTCTACAAAAATTGGTCATATGACTGATTTTTCACATCTTTAGCCCAACAAAACCAGCTTCATCCTTATGATATCCAAAATCAGGGTGCTTCCCCTGGCATTTCTATGCCTGTTGGTGACAGCAACCGCCACTGCGCAGTTCAGCATTACGTCTACTGCTACAACGTATACCCAAAACTTTAATACACTGCGGGCCACATCGGGCACCTCAACTGCACTACCCACAGGCTGGCGCCTGCTGGAAACCGGCACCAATGCCAATACCAGCTATGCCACCGATGCGGGTTCCTCCACCACGGCGAACACGTACAGCTACGGTACCGGTACCAACACCGACCGGGCCCTGGGCACACTGCGTTCGGCATCGCTCGTTTCATCCTTTGGCTTCCAGGTGCGCAACAGCACCGGGCAAACGATTACGTCGCTCACCATTACGTATAACGGGGAGCAATGGCGCTGCGGCACCGCCGGGCGCACCGACCAGCTCGATTTTCAATACAGCCTCAACGCCACTTCACTGGCCAACGGCACCTGGGCCGATGCCAATACACTCGACTTTGTGTCTCCGTTCACCACCACCGTTGGTGCAAGGGATGGCAACAATACCGCCAACCGGTCGGCACGCTCAGCCACCATTACCGGACTCAGCATTCCCAATAACACCGTGTTTTGGCTGCGCTGGACCGACTTTGATGCCAGCGGCGCCGACGACGGACTGGCCATCGACGATTTTACCCTGCGGCTCAATGCCGGCGATGTTACACCTCCCACCGCCACGGGCTTTAACCCCGCCAATGGCGCCACAGGTGTGGCACGCAGCGGCAACCTGGTGGTTACTTTCAACGAAAACATTGTGAAAGGCACAGCCGGCACCATTGCGGTACGTCGCACCAGCGATAATGTAGCCGTACAATCCACCCTTGTTACTGCGGCTGCTGTAACCGTGAGCGGCAACACCGCCACCATTCCGTTCAGCGGACTGGCTTACAGCACTGGTTATTATATTACAGTAGATGCTGGTGCGTTCCGGGATGCAGCCGGTAACAATTTCGCCGGCATCAGCGCTGCCACTACCTGGGCCTTCACCACCGAAGCGGCACCACCGCCCACCTTAGCGGTGAACCCCTCCACTTTGTCATTCGGATTCATTCCCGCCGGATCGGTTTCTGCCGTGCAAACGGTGGGCTTCACCACCACCAACTTCACCGCCGGTTTAACGGTGACCGCACCGGCCTCGTTCGAGGTGTCAAGGGACGGACTTGCCTTTGCCCCCAGTATCACGTATACACAGGCTGAGGTACAAGCCAGCCAAACGGTGTTTGTTCGTTTCGCTCCCGCTGCAGCCAACACCACCTACAGTGGTTCCCTCAACTTCAGCACTACCGGGCTCAACAGCAACGCTGTAAGTGTAAGCGGTAACAGCAATTCTACTCCGCCTGCCACAGATACATTGAAAGTCGTGGCCTGGAACATCGAATGGTTTGGCGGATCGCTGGGTCCCGCCGACGATAACCTGCAGGAACAGCAAGTACGCACCGTATTACAGAACATCAATGCCGATGTGTACGCACTGCAGGAAGTGGTAAGTATTCCCCGGTTACAGAATATTGTCAACCAAATGCCGGGCTATAGCATGGTAGTGGCCGATTTCTGTTCCAACGGCACCATGGCCAGCAGCTGCGGCGGCGCCCAGAAACTGGCCTATGTTTTCCGCACCTCCAAAGTGCAGAGTCTGCGTACCTATGCCATGCTGCGCAACGGCAGTGCCAATGCCAGCTTCAACTGGAGCAGCGGCCGCCTGCCCTACCAGCTCGAGGCCAATGTGACCCTGAACGGTGCCACCCGCCGCATTCAGTTCTTCAACATTCACGGCAAAGCCAATACGTCCGATTTCATTCAGAGCTACAACCGCCGCCGTGACGGTGCCCGGGAAATGCACGACTCACTGGTAGTGCAGTACGGGGCCGGCAACTGGGTGGTACTGGGCGATTACAACGACGATCTCGACCGCACCATCACCACACAGGTGGCGCCGGATACGACCACTTCGTTCATCTCTTTCCGCACCAATCCCACGTTCTTCCCCATAACCCTGCCGCTGAGCCTGGCGGGTCAGCGTTCCACCGTGTCCTTCAGCGATGTGATTGACCACATCACCGTTGGCACCGAAATGCACCAGGCGTATGTGGCCAACTCGGCCCGCATCCTGCGCACCGAAGTGGAAAGCTGGGTTCCCAATTATGGCAACACCACCTCCGATCACTACCCTGTGTTTTCGAGCTTTGTATGGACGGGGACTTCCCTGCGGGTGGCAGCACCCCAGGAAGCGTTGCCGAAACGCACAGAGCTGAGCTACAGCATGCAGGCCGTAACACTGGCTTCCCGCATCGACCTGTATGTGAAAGACAGTCAGTCGCAGCCAACACATGTACAGCTGGTGGATATGAACGGACGCATCCTGTCGCAGATGAAGGTTCAAACAGTGGCGGGTACCACGAAACTGTCGTTCAATACTTCTTCCCTCAGCAGCGGTATGTATATTGTGCGGGTGCAGAACCAAACCGGTGTGCTTACCCAAAAAGTACTCATCTGGCGTTGATAACCACGCCTCCTGATAAACGCAACAGCCTGCCCTTTGGGTGGGCTGTTTTTTTAGGGAGAAGATGATAGTTGATAGATGATAGTTGATAGAAAGAAAGTTCTAAATAGCTTTTCGTTTCATCCTACGGAGCGACGTACTTTGGAATTGTTGGCGGTTGGGGGAGAGAGAGATGATAGATGGTAGATGATAGTTGATAGAAAGAACATTCTAGATTGGTTGGCGGTAGGTGGTTGGCCGTTGGCGGGAAGAACGTTCTTATTATGATTACGTTTCATGCTACGGAGCTCATTTTCGCTCCGGCGAAAATCTCTCTGCGTCTCCTTACGCAATCGAACAAGCTGCAGGTAGATTTACCCAGACTGTTGAATTTGAAAACTACCTACTCCCTCTTTCACCTCTGCGCTCCCCGTGTCTCCGTGTTGAAATCCCATTTTCGCTCCGGCGAAAATCCCTCTGTGTCTCCGTGTCTCTGTGGTAAAAAAATCGTTGACCGTTGGCGGTTGGCCGTTGGCGGGAAGAACGTTCTTTTGAAGATTTCGTTCATGCTACGGAGCGCCGTACTTCGTAGTTCGTACCTCGTACTTCAGATGATAGATGGCAGATGATAGTTGATAGAAAGCACCTTCTAAACTGCCTTTCGTTTCATGCAACGGAGCCCATTTTCGCTCCGGCGAAAATCCCTCTGTGTTTCTCTCCCAATTCAAAAGAGGCGCAGCCTCTTTCTATACCTCCTGTATTTCTCCGTGTTAAAAATCGTTCGCCTTTAGCCGGGAAACTGCTTCGTAGCAAGGAATGGATCACCCTACGGAGCGCCGTACTTCGTAGTTCGTACCTCGTACTTGAGATGATAGATGGTAGATGATAGTTGATAGAAAGAACCTTCTAAGTAAGATCCCGTTCACCTCTGCGCTCTCCGTGTCTCTGTGTTAAAAATCGTTGGCTGTTGGCGGAGGAAGAAGAAGATAGATGATCGATGGCAGTTGATAGAAAGCACCTTCAAAAAAGCATTTGGTTTCATCCTGAGGAGCCAACTTTTAAACCTTTCAACTTTAAACTGTCCTTTACACCCCTCGGCCTGCGGCCACTCCCCTAAAAGGGAGATGGGTGTACGTTCCGCTTATAATCAAACCTTGCTTTCCATGCTCCGGAAACGCAACCCCAACCTCTTGAACCCTTGAACCTCTTAAACCATCCTTCACTCCTTGCTCACTCTTCCACAAATCCCAGGTCTCTTCCAAAGGTTTCTTTGGTTTGCAAGGCAGCAACAATGGCGATACTCATGAGCAAGGCGCCGGTAAGCCAGCCACCTGTGAGGTAGCTGCCGGTGAGTTCCCGCAGTCCTTTGAAGAGTAAGAGAATGAGGGGCAGGGCTCCCCGTACCATATTGGGAATACTGATAGCCGCACTGGCCCGCAGGTTGGTGCCAAACTGCTCGGCGCTCATGGTAATATAGACCACACTGAAGCCGGTGCCGTAGCCCAGGCCTGCGCAGATCAGGTAAAAGTTGGACGCACTGCCGCCCTGTTGCAGGAAGTACAGAATGGTGAACAGGATGGTGATGCCGTAAAAAATGAAGAGTGCTTTCTTGCGGCTTTGGAGGTACTGGCTGAGTAGTCCCACGCTGAGGTCACCGAAAGCAATAGCCAGGTACTGGTACATGATGGCCCGTCCGGGGTCAATCCCGTCGATGCCCATTTCCTTGGCAAACTGATCGCTGAAGGTAACCAGCACACCAATAATGTACCAGGCCGGCAGCCCGATGAGGATGCAGCGCAGGTACCGCAGAAACCGGTCACGGTTGTTGAAGAAGAGGAGGAAATTCCCTTTCTGTACAGGCTGGTCCTGCAGTTTCCGGTAGAGGCTGCTTTCATGTACGGAGATGCGGAGCAGCAGGAGCAGCAATCCCATGCCGCCGCCGATATAGTAGCAAATGCGCCAGTCAAACACCTGGCTCAGGAAAAAAGCGGTTACGGCGCCGAAGATGCCAAACCCGGCGATGAGGGAGGCCGCTACTCCCCGTTTTTCTTTGGGCAGCAGTTCGCTCACCAGGGTGATGCCGGCGCCCAGTTCTCCCGCAAGCCCGATGCCTGCAATGAAACGCAGCAGGGCGTATTGAGACGTATCTGTTACCAGTCCGTTGGCAATATTGGCCAGGGAGTAGAGCAGGATGGAACCAAACAAAACACGGAGCCTTCCTTTTTTATCTCCAAGGATCCCCCAGAGGATGCCGCCCAGCAGGAGTCCCACCATCTGCATGCTGATGATGAATTCACCCTCGGTGACCACCTGTTCCGGTGTAAGGCCCAGGTCTTCGAGACTGGGTTTGCGCAGGATGCCGAAGAGGAGCAGGTCGTACACATCCACGAAAAAGCCAAGGGCACTCACCACCACGGCAGGCTGCAAAAGACGGGCAGAAGGTTGCTGCATGTTTCAAATATAAGTAAGAGGGCGGGGAAAATGATGATAGATGGTAGTTGGCAGATGATAGGAAGAAGGTTCTAACTCGTTGGTGGTTGGTAGTTGGCCGTTGGCGGGAAGAACGTTCTTATCATGATACGTTTCACCCTACGGAGCGTATGTACTTCGTACCTCGTACTTGAGATGATAGATGATAGTTGGCAGATGATAGAAAGCACATGCTAAACAGGATCCGTTTCACCCTACGGAGCCCATTTTCGCCCTGCGAAAATCCCTCTGTGCTCTCTCCCAATTCCAAAGAGGCGCAGCCTCTTTCCCCACCTCCTGTATTTCTCCGTGTTAAAAATCGTTCGCCTTTAGCCGGAATACTGCTTCGTAGCAAGGAATGGATCACCCTACGGAGCGCCGTACCTCGTACTTGAGATGATAGATGGTAGATGATAGTTGATAGAAAGAACCTTCTAAGTAAGATCCCGTTCACCTCTGCGCTCCCCGTGTCTCCGTGTTAAAAAATCGTTCGCCGTTGTCAGGAAAACCTCTTCGCAGCAGGAACCATTCACTCAATCAATCCTTCAGTCCTTCAATCATTGACGTTCCATCCTCCGGAATCGAAACCCCCAACCTCTGGAACTCTTGAACTCTTGAACCCTTGAACCTCTGGAACCAACCTTAAACCCCTCAACCCTATAGATACTGCATGGATGAAGCATAGATAAAGCATAGATAGTGCATGACAATAGTATGAAATGACATTATGTTAAGTAGAAAACCCGGCCTCCATGGACTGCTTATAAAAAACGCCCCGGGCACTCCGGGGCGTTTGTACCATGATACAGGAGGTCGTTATTCTTTCACCACACGGAACGTTTTTTGGCTGTTGCCGTTGCTGATGGTCACCAGCAGTACACCGGCAGGCCAGCGAGTCGTAGCCACCTGCTGCTGCAGGCTGCCACCGTTCACGCTAAAGGATTGTTGATCCACCAGTTTCCCATTGGCCGTGGTCACCCGCAGGAAGTAGCGGCCGGGTGGGAGTTGTCCGCCCCGCAGCCATAATTCATCCTGCACCGGGTTGGGGGCCAGTTGCAGCTGTTGGAATACATCCCCCCGGTCGGTCACCGCTGTGGAAATGGTATTGTTGAGCCGCACGACAAGCGCATCTTCCTGCCCGGCAGTGGTGAGGAACCCGCACAGCAGGATTTTACCGGTGCTTTGCAGGCGCATATCCATGGTGGCATCGTATCCATCGGCTGTGTTAGGCAGGATCGCCACGCCGTAGGTACCAAAGCTGGAGTCCATTTCGGCATTCGCCTTCAGCCGGGCCACCACCATAAAGCTGTTAAACGTCGAATTCAGTACAGAGCCGGCCGCCAGAATTTTCTGATCGGGCTGCATCAGGACAGCCGCCGGCCAGCCCATATACGGACTGATAGGCGCCAGGATGCGTTGCCCGTTGGTTCCGAAACTGTTATCGGGGGCACCGGTAGACAAGTACCGCAGCACCGCCGATTTCATACCATAGGTCGGGTGCAGGGTTTGGGCCGATACCACCAGTTTACCATCGGACTGCAGCGCTACGGCCACACCATATTCGTCACCGCCAAGGTCGCTGCTTACAATCATGCCGCTGTTGAACATGGCATCAACCGCTCCATTGGGTGTGTAGCGGCGCAAGCCCACATTCTCATTCATACTTCCTTCTGTACTTCCCACCACCACAATGCGGTCATCGGGCTGTACCAGCAGCATGTTGGCAGAACTCCTGTAGGAGTCCCAGTTAATGGTCAGGCCCTGCACCTGCGTTTTACCGCCGGTACCAAAGGAAGCATCAAGAGTACCATTCGCCGTGAAGCAAAGCAGGTAGAACACAGAGGAACCGCTGCTTTCCCGCAATCCCAGCATCACAAGGCGGCCATCGCTCAGCACGCCCATACTTAAACACAGGTCCATAGTATTCGCACTGATGGGAACGACTACCTTACCGTTGGTGCCGAAGGCGGGATCGGGGGAACCGTTGGCATTGAGACGGTACAACACCAGGTCCTCTCCTTTCATGAGATCGTAATACGAGCCGGCCACTATAAGCTGGCCGTTACTCAATACGGTGAGGTCGCTGATCCGTACAGAAAAAGAAGACATCAGGTTTACCCGTCCGTCTGTACCAAAAGCAGGATCCGGTGTTCCATCGGGTCTGAATTTTTTTACGAACCCCAATTCGTTAAGTCCGGCACCATAGTTTCCGCCGATAAGGAACGCATCATCGCTGAAGACATGCAGTACGTTTGCCTGGTCGGAGCTGGCCTGGTTGCTCATCATAAACTCCACAAGGCCATCCCCATCAAAAGAGGCATCTACAGCACCGCCGGATTGTAAACGTAATAGTCCGGCTGTGTAGTTCTTGCCATTCAGTACATAGCCTGCCGTAAGGTACTTGCCATCGGTTTGGCGGGCAATGAGCACCCCCAGCTGGGAGTGAGCCGTGAGTCCTGTGGTGGCGATGCCATTGGTTCCAAATGTGTTATCGTTTCCACCATCGGCATTTAACCGCAGCACGGCAAAGCTGTACACTTCATTGGAATTGCGCCAAACACCGGTAAGTACGGTTTTGTCGCCATCGGCAATCATATCACCCAGTGAAAAGAAGCCGGTTGCTTCAGAACCGATGGTGCGGATGCCACTCTTATTAAAATAGGTATCCAATGTTCCGGAGCTGGTGTAACGCACCAGGGTGGTGTACACCATGGCTCCATCGCTGCGGTAACCATAGCCACCAGCCATGATGTTGCCATCGGGCAAAACGAGCAGCTTGTTCAGTTCGTCATCTTCCGGGCCGGGATTGAGTGTAATAAAGCCGGCACCTCCGGCAAAACTGTTATCAGCCACGCCGGCTGTTGTAAGGCGCAGCAGCAGGTAGAGCAGGTTCCCGGTGTCTTCTTCTTCCACAAGCCCACCAACCAGGATTTTCCCATCGGCCTGCAGGGCAAGGGAGGCAGCGTAAACAGATTGAGTGCCGGCACTCCAGGTAAACAAACCATCACCATCGAATGTAAGATCGGGTGCTCCGGCTGCATTCAACCGCAGGACCGCTAGTTCTGCCGGCCATGTCCAGATATCACCGAGCAGTACAATTTTGCCATCGGACAGCACCTGCATGTCTTTGATGGAAAAAGCATCAGGATTGGTAATGACCAAAATACCATCACTATCGAAACTATTGTCCAGGCTGCCGTTGCTGTTGTAGCGCACCAGCACATTCTGATCGCCGTTACCCGCAACCAGGATTTTGCCGTCGGGTAACAGGCGCAGCGCCATCAGTTCATCCGAACTGCTTCCGGAAATATTCGTTGTTACAACCCCATTGGTGCCAAACCCGGCATCGGGGGCACCGGAAGAAGTAAAACGTGCCAGCACAAAGTCAGATCCCGTTGCTGTAAACTGGGCATAGCCGCCCACCAGGATTTTCCCATCGGGCTGTTGCAGCAGATTCACCAGCTCAAAGCCGGCCACACCAAAGTTTTCGTAATATTTCCCATTGGTACCAAAGCTGTTGTCAAGTGTGCCCGACTGGGCAAAAAGGGTCAAAGGGGAAAGAAGAGTGCCTGCTAAACAGAGAAATAAAAATTGTTTCATAAAAAAGATGTTTAACAGTGAGTAATGAATGCGGCAGTAAGGTACGGGCCCAAAACTGCCTGAAACAATGACGGGTATCAAGGTTGATAGCAGAGGGTCACCTTGTTTTCTTTTTTGCAAGGAACTTTACACAAAATCTTGTAACAAATCAGATTACCCGTTCTTTACTGTTTTATAACTTACCTCTTGTTTCTTTATGACCGCAATTCTTTTGTTTTTTACGCTGCATTGGTTTTTGTCGCTGTTCTTCCACTCATTTTTCCTGCACCGCTATGCCTCCCACCAGATGTATACGGCCCGGCCGGGATGGGAAAAAACCTTTTACTTTTTAACCTGGTTTGTGCAGGGCTCTTCGTTCCTGGTACCCCGTGCCTACGCTGTCATGCACCGCATGCATCATGCTTACAGCGATACGGAAAAAGATCCGCACTCTCCCCATTTCTTTAAAGACATCTGGCACATGATGATGCACACAGCCCGCATTTTCAGTGGATTTGTTACGGGTAAAAACATTCCCGATCCGGAATTTACACGGGAGTACCTGCCGGTGTGGGACAAGCTGGATAAGTTTGGCCACAACAACATCACCCGGGGTGCATTTATTGCAGCCTATATCAGTTTCTATTTCTTTTTTGCTCCCAGCTACTGGTGGTTTTTGTTGCTGCCGGTTCATTTCTTTATGGGCCCCATCCAGGGTGCCGTGGTGAACTGGTTTGGCCACAAAATGGGCTACCGCAACTACAATATTGAAGATCATTCCAAAAACACAACCCCCTGGGGCATCCTGCTCATGGGCGAGCTGTTTCAGAACAACCACCACAAGGCGAAGGACAATGCCAATTTTGCCCGCCGCTGGTTTGAATTTGATCTCACGTTTTTCATTATGCGGGTACTACATGCCCTGCGCATCATTCAGTTGAAGCCGGTACACATGAACAAAGAACGGCAACAACAGCAACAGAGGTAACATATCAACTCTTTTTCCAGCCACCGCACCCGGTGGCTTTTTTTTTGGAAGGGCGTAAACTTTTACCTTCTTTCTGCGTCCTATACTTCGAAAGGCAGGATCGTCTTTCCACAGTAGCACGACTCCAATGGAACAGTAACAACAATCAGCAGCCTCTTTCTTACCGCATCATCTCAGGCAGGAATCTTTACTCTTCTTAACTCTTTAAATCAGAATCATGAAAAAAACGATGATGATGCTTGTTGCTATCGTTATAACAGCAGGTATATCCATGGCTCAAGATCCAACACAGCCGCAACAAAAAATGCAGAAAAGAGACCGTATTCACCAGCAAGATCACCTGTTATTCCAGGATGGTCAGCTCTGGCAATATCAAAACGGCATACGTACCCAGTTGCAAAAACAATTGCAGATGAAAAATGGTGCTGTTTGTAATCCCGATGGTACTATGCAGCTGAAAGACAAAAAACAAATCCGCCTCCGGAATGGTGAGTGTGTTGATATGAATGGCAACCGCTTCAGAAATCAAAACCAGTTGAATCAAAACAAAAGGATGCGGAACGGCCAGATGAACGGAACACCGAACCGTAACAACAACCGGCACATGAACAGCAACCGCAACAAACCGGGTGGCGGCAATGGTAACCGGGGTGGTCAATAACGCTATCGCCTTTATGCCACTTTCTCTTGTTCAGCCGTTACACCCGCTACCTGGTCGGGTGTGGGTGTAACGTTTTTGTAACCTGTAACCGGTTGTTATGAAATATAGATTTTTTTCTGCGCTGTTGCTCTGGTTCCTGGTGAGCCAGGTGCCGGTGGCAGCACAAACACCCGAAGCCGATTCTCTTCCTGCACCCGCTGGTACAACTACCGGTTCTTATGTCGAATTCAGCAGCAGTTATATCAGTGATATTGTATTTGCCGGCCGCAAAGACTCGGTTGCGGTTCCGTACCTCAGTCCGGCTATTGGCTGGTATCACTCCTCTGGTCTTTTTGCACAGAGTTCTATATCACTCCTCACTACAGCCAAAGAAAACCGGCTGGACTTGTTTACACTTACTGCCGGTTACCAGTACAACCGGGGACAGGTGGCGGCTGGTGGCCAGTTCACGAAGTGTTTTTTCAGTGAAGGGAGCTACAATGTACAGTCATCAATCAGTAGTTATGCCAATGCCTATATGGGTTATAACCTGAATGACATTGTAACAATCTATGGAGATATGATGCTTGGTTTTGGCAGGTCAACGGATTTTTTTACAGGCGCAGAGATCAGCAGGCCCTTCTACGCTCTTCGTGATCAATTGCAGATAACGCCTTCTTTCTATGCGTTCTTCGGCACACAGAATTATTACAATGAATACTATACCTACCGGCGGTACGGTGCACAACGCACGGGTGTTGGCGGACAGGGTAACGGGCCCGGAAACGGAAATGGAACAACAACAGTAAGTGGTGTGGTGGTTGAGCAATCGGGAGCATTCCGCTTGCTGTCGCTGGAGTTGAGTCTGCCGGTGCAGTTCACCCTCAACCGGTTTCGGTTGTTCGTAAACCCGGTGTATGTACTGCCGCAAAGCCCTTACACTATCAACACCAACGGCATACCATCCAAAGAAGTCCTGGCCCCTGCCTTTTACGGCAGTGCCGGCATCGGCTACCGGCTGGGTAAAGAGGCAAATGGAAAGAGGAACTAAGGGTTCCCTCTTAGCCAGTCAGCTGTTTCCTCTCAATTTTGAATTCTTGCCGGCCAAAAGTTTGCACACACGATCAGGAGTGCGTAACCTTGTACTGTCGAAAGACGAACAATCCAATCCTAAAAAAAACCAATCCAAATCCAAATCCTGGCCTTTGAAAACTGGCCGTTGCGAAAAACCAGACCGGCTTCTGTACCTGAATTGAAAACCTATAAAAAGAATTATTAAACAAAGAAGCCATAGACCATTATGCTTACAAGCATGATGGTTTTTTTTTATATGTCGGGTAGCGGAAAACCCCTAAAGATGAAACGTCCTTCCGCACAAGCGTCTTGTTTGCATAGTTTTGGAACCAAACTGTTGGGTAGTATAATCTGTACTAAAAATCCATTATTCATATATGCAATCAATCTTTACCAGCGATCTTCTTTACTTAGGCTTTCATTTTTTTGTGCTGGGCTTTGTCGCCGCATGGCTGCTCCTGCGTCTCTGGATCCGTGATCTCAAAAAGGAAATTAAATCCCTGAGCCGTGAACTGGAGAAAGAGTACGAATACAATGCGTTTTCGTTGGCGGGGAAAGATGATAGATGATAGTTGATAGTTGGCAGATGATAGCAGGAACGTTCTGATTCGTTGGCCGTTGGCGGTTGGCCGTTGACGGGAAGAACGTTCTTATCATGATTACGTTTCATCCTTCGGAGTTTACGTACTTCTAACTTCGTACCTCGTACTTGAGATGATAGATGATAGTTGGCAGATGATAGATGATAGAAAGAACATGCTAAACAGGATCCGTTTCTCCCTACGGAGCCCATTTTCGCCCTGCGAAAATCCCTCCGTGTCTCTCAACTTCCCAAAGAGGCGCAGCCTCATTCCTTCCGTGTTCCTCTGTGTTAAAAACCGTTGGCGGTTGGTGGTTGGCCGTTGGCGGGAAGAATGTTCTAAATATGATTCGGTTCACCCTAAGAAGCGACGATTTCTGACTTCGTACCTCAGTCCTCCTTTCATCACCCGTTTTCCCACTTCCGGACTTCTATCTTCCCGACTTTCTGACTACTCCCTACTCCCTACTAACTACTCCCTTCCCTCCCCCTTTTGAACGAAACCTCGCTCCGGTTTGTAATATTGCCTATGTATCGGCTTTTCCTTCTCATACTGCTGTTTTCCTGTACGGGTAAAAAAGAAGCAGCCCCATTGATCCCGGTTACGCCTCCGCCTGGCGGACAAACCTCCAAATCCTGGCTGGCGCTGGGCGACTCGTACACGATCGGGCAGGGAGTGGAAGAAGCAGGCCGTTTCCCCACTCAAACAGCAAACTTGTTGCGGGGAGGGGGAATCAATATCAACGCCCCCACGTATATCGCTGCAACCGGGTGGACCACCACAGCCCTGCAAAGTGCTATTACCGCCCAACAACCCGGGATTTATGATGTGGTAAGTCTGCTGATTGGTGTAAACGACCAATACCAGACCCGTGATACCACCGGTTACCGCCAGCGGTTTACCGTGCTGCTGCAGAAAGCCATTGAACTGACCCGGGGGCGTCCATCACATGTGTTTGTTCTCTCCATCCCCGACTACAGTGTAACACCATTTGCCGCCTTCAGTGATACGGCCCGCATCCGGCAACAGATTGATTGGTTCAACGCTATCAACAAACAGGTAACCCAACAATACAATTGTCCCTACCTTGATATTACCCCCTCCACCAGGGAAGCCCGTACGAACCCGGCACTGCTGGCGCCGGACAGACTGCATCCATCAGCCCTGGAATACCGCCGTTGGGCCGACCGGCTATCGGTGCTGATGTTGCCGGTTCTCCGCTGAACGGCATCGGCGAATGCTATTGATACAGCAGATAGGGCAGAAGGGTGTCCTGCCACAATGGATTGACTTCTGTTGACAATTCTTCCTGGTTGCGTATGAGCTGCAGCGAATGCGGCACACCCGTGAGCCGGTCGAGGTGATCAGCCCCACCGGGATTGGCTGCCGTGCGGTAGAGTCGAGGTTGCAATTGACCGGGGTGGCTGCTGCTGACGGCCTGTAACAAGGCCAGTCCCGTGCGAACCGGCCGGAACGTATCGGTATCGGTTACAAAGAGCCGCAGTCCGTGGCACAGCTCTCCCTCAAAGGGCGGGTTTACAGCCTTGTAGCTGATGCTTTCAAAACGAACACCCGGCAAGGCGGCCTGTTGCAACTGGCTGAGCAATGCTGCCGGGTTGATCCACGGAGCTGCCGCCACCCGGAAGTCGAGCCCCGTTCCCCTGCCTTCGTTGAGGTTCACTCCTTCCAGGAAACAGGTGCCGGGATACAGTTGTGCTGTTTCCAGCTCCCGGATGGCCGGTGAGGTAGGTACAAATGCAGCAGCAGGAAACACCGAACGCCGGGTATAGTGTTGCACCGGCAGTACCTCCAGCTGTAAGCCAGGTAGACGGGTGGCGGCAAAGTAACGGGCCAGCTCGCCCAGGGTACAGCTATGGCGCACGGGCAGGTTCCAGCGGCCGATGAAAGAGCTGCAAACGGCTTCGTTCAGCCAGGGTCCTTCTGCCTGTCGTAAATCCAGTCCCGTTGGATTGGGACGGTCGGCCACGATCAGCTTTGTGCCTGTTACGGCACAGGACTCCATTACATGCGTGAGGGTCCACAGGTAGGTATAGAAACGGCAGCCCACATCGGGAATGTCGAAGAGCACGGCTTCCACATCCTGCAGGTGGACGGGTTCCGGTGCCAGCCGGGCGCCGTAGAGACTTACAACAGGCAATTGTGTGCGTGCATCAACGGTATCGGGTTGCTGTTCTCCATCGGCTCCTGTTGTCTGCAGGCCGTGTTCCGGTGAAAACAGGCGAAGAACAGTTGCGCCCGACTGTAAAAGGGCAGTACGAACAGGAATACCATCATACGTAAAGGCCGCATCGTTTGTTACCAGTGCCAGGCGCTGGTTAAACAAGGGGTATTGCTGCTGCAGCAGTACGTCAATGCCGTTAAAAAACGCTGTCATCCGGGGAAAGTTACTGTAAAAACCGGTCTGGGAAGCCGGTTTTTAGGGGGTAACCCTTAGCGCCACTTCCGTTGATCCCTCATTTTCTGTTTCTTTCCGTTTGTTTCCTTGATGGAATAAAAAAGAAGAGGTAGGTTTACATTGTCAATCAAATGACACCGTATCCAAATCCTAAAGAAAACCGTATCCAAATCCAATGGCCCTGTTTTTAAAACTGGCCCTATGAAACGAAAATGGCTTCTGTACCTAAACGAAAACGGACTATAAGAAAACAAAAAATTGAAGCCAGATAAAAAACCCGCCACACGGCGGGTTTTTTTGTTTATCGAAATTCTGGGTTAACCTCACAGGCGGAACGTACGGTCATTCTCCCCCTTTTGTTCACTCATTTTATATGATAAGACACAAAAGGCTCCACACTCGTTATTTTTTCGTTAACCGGTCCTTTTTCGCAAACCTTTTGTTTAGCAAATGGTTATTAATGTCTAAACAAATTTATAGTTATGAAAAAAACATTCTCTATTCTCACCTCAGCAGCCCTTCTCTTGTTGTTTTCTGTAAGTTTTACAGCCTGCAAAAAAGAGAAGAAAGAAGAAGCCCGTGTACTGGTAGTACATGCGTCGCCCAACGCACCCGGTGTTGATCTTTTGGTTGATAATCAAAAAGTTAACAGCGCAGCGCTCACTTTCCCCAATAATACTGGTTACCTTACTGTAAATGCAGGTACCCGTAATATCAAAGTAAATGCAGCTGGTACATCCACTTCCGTTATCAATGCAGATGTGCCGTTCACCAAAGACAAAAATTATTCTCTGTTTGCCTTCAACCTGTTAGCATCTATCGGCGCTATCCTGGTGGAAGACAATCTGACCGCCCCAGCTTCGGGTAAAGCCCATATCCGCTTCTTTCACCTGAGTCCCGGTGCTCCGGCTGTAACAGTAGGAGTATTAAACGGGTCAACGTTTACAGGTGTATTTACCAACCGTTCTTTTGAAACAGCGACTACCGCAGGAGCCAACTCAGCCTTTACGCCGGTTGATGCAGGCACCTACAATTTTGATGTACGTGTGGCTGGTACCACTACCTCTGTACTTCCTTTGAATGGTATTGTACTGCAGGCAGGAAAAATTTATACTGTATTTGCCCGTGGTATTGTAGGAAATACTACTACACCACTGGGTGCTTCCATCATTGTGCACAACTGATCAGGTGTTGCAGTGAGTTAGGTGTTCCACCTGTCTGAATAATTCAGGCAGGTGGTTTTTTTATGCCTGTATTCCTGTATCGGAACCCCTGCCTGTTCTTTTTAAAATCTTTTTACTCCAACGGTATGGTTGACTCCTGTTGTTGCTGTTACTTTGGGGACTCAAAAACAAAAACTCGCATATGAAACTGAAAGCACTTTTAGTAAGTGGTATACTGATGCTCACCATCTCCTTTGCGGCCTTCAGCCAGGCACGGCTGGTGGAGCGTGTTACCAAAAAGGGGAACGAACTGGTGATTCCCTATGAAAAGTATGTATTAACCAACGGCCTCACGGTGATTTTGCATGAAGACCACAGTGATCCGCTGGTGCATATAGATGTTACGTACCATGTGGGCAGCGCCCGTGAAGAGATCGGGAAAAGCGGGTTCGCACACTTTTTTGAACATATGATGTTCCAGGGAAGCGATAACGTAGCCGATGAACAACATTTTAAAATTGTGACAGAAGCAGGCGGAACGCTCAATGGTACCACCAACCGTGACCGTACCAACTATTTCCAGACCGTGCCCAGCAATCAACTGGAGAAAATGCTGTGGCTGGAAGCCGACCGTATGGGCTTTTTGCTGGATGCTGTTACACAGAAAAAATTTGAAGTGCAACGTGCCACGGTGAAAAACGAACGGGGACAGAATTATGACAACCGTCCCTACGGACTGGCCCAGGAATACCTTGCAAAAAATGCCTATCCCTACGGTCACCCGTACAGCTGGTTAACGATTGGCTATGTAGAGGACCTGGACCGGGTGGATGTAAATGACCTGAAAAACTTTTTCCTCCGTTGGTATGGTCCCAATAATGCGACTGTTACCATCGGTGGCGATATCAACCCCAAACAGGTGCTGCAACTGGTGCAGAAATATTTCGGATCCATCCCCCGTGGACCGGAGGTAAAGAATATGGTACCAGTATTACCGGTGATTGAACGCAGCCGCTTTGTTTCGTATGTAGATAATTATGCACGTATTCCCATCATGCTCAAAGCCTATGCAACGGTGCCCAACTATCACAAAGACATGGCAGCACTGGCCTGCCTGGCGCAGATATTGGGACAGGGGAACAATTCGGTACTGTACCAGCAGCTGGTGAAAAAGCAGAAGGCATTGCAGGCGAGCGCCAGCAGTCAGCTTAGCGAACTGAGCGGTGAATTCTGGTTTACCGTAGTGCCCATGCCCGGCAAATCGCTGGCTTCTGCCTATTCCTTATTCAAGCAGGCATTGGACAGTTTTGAAGTTCGGGGTGTAACAGATGAAGATATTGAACGGTTCAAGGGCGGTATTGAAGCACAGGTGGTGAACGGATTGCAGAGTGTGAGCGGCAAAGTATCGCAGCTGGCCTCGTTCCAAACTTTTACAGGAAACCCCAACCAGGTACAAAAGATTCTGAACATGTACCGCAGTGTTACCAAAGAAGATGTACAACGGGTGTATTTTCAATACATCAAAAATGCACACGGGGTAACGCTGAGCATCTTACCAAAGGGACAGGAGAAATTAATTGTTGCAGAAGATAATTACAAAATTGACTCCACGAAGTACAAAGCGCCGGATTATGGATATGATGGCTTGAAGTATGTAAAAGCGAAAGATAAATTCGACCGCAGTAAAATGCCCGGCAATGGTGCCAACCCGGTGATCAATGTACCTGCCTACTGGACAAAGAAATTTGAAAATGGCGTGTCGGTGATTGGTGCACAGAATACAGAATTACCCACCGTAACGCTTTCTGTAAAAATTCCCGGCGGTCATTTGCTACAGGGAAAAGAGATGAACAAAGCAGGACTGGCCGATTTCTTTGCCACGATGATGAACGAGGATACGAAGAACCGCAGTGCAGAAGAAATGAGCCGGGCGTTGCAGAAGCTGGGCAGTAACGTGAGCGTGTTCAGCGGAATGGACGGTATCACCTTCCAGGTACAAACGCTGAAGAAAAACCTGGATGCCACACTTGCCTTACTCGAAGAGCGGATGCTGCTGCCGAAGTTTACAGAAGAAACCTTCAAACGGTTTAAAACACAGGCCATTGAAGGATTCAAACAAATGAAATCGCAGCCTTCTGCCATTGCTGATATGGTATTTGCCAAACTCAACTACAGCAACAGCATCCTGGGTGTGGGTGAAGAAGGAACAGAAGCAACGGTGAAAGGCTTGAAGCTGGAAGATATCCAATACTACTACGACAACTTCATTACTTCACAGGGAGTGAATGTTGTTGTGGTGGGCGATGTAACCGAAGCTGAAATACTGCCGAAACTTTCGTTCCTGAACAAACTTCCGAATAAAAAAGTGGAAGTACCGGTTCCTCCTGCTGCACCTGCTGTTGAAAAAACAAAGATCTACCTGGTGAATGTACCCAAGGCTGCCCAAACCGAATTCCGCATTGGTACTGTAACCGGGCTGAAATATGATGCTACCGGCGAATATTATAAAGCCGGCCTTATGAACTACCCGTTGGGAGGTGCCTTCAACAGCCGCCTCAACCTCAACCTGCGGGAAGATAAGGGCTGGACCTACGGTGCCCGCAGCGGCTTTGATGGGGATGCCTACACAGGTGCCTTTGAGTTCAGCAGCGGTATTAAAGCAGAGGCAACGGACAGCGCTCTTTCTGAAGTATTCAGAGAGTTTAAAGAATATGTTGCCAACGGTATTACCGGCGACGAACTGGCCTTCCTGAAAAATGCAATTGGTCAGCGTGATGCGTTGCGGTACGAAACCGGCTTTCAGAAAGCGGGCTTCATCGGACGCATCCTGGAGTACAAACTGCCGGCAAACTTTACAGCAGAGCAAACCAATATTCTCAAGAACATTACCGCCGATGATATCAATACATTGGTGCGGAAATGGATCAATGTTGACAAGATGAATATCCTGCTCGTAGGCGATAAGGCAAAGATTTTACCCGGACTTGAAAAGATGGGTTACGAAATTGTGGAACTGGATACTGATGGCAACCCGGTGAAGAAGAAATAAGACTCATGAAAGAGAATTCAAAGAGGCCGTTGCACCCATGCAACGGCCTCTTTGTTATTATGGCACGACTGTGAACGAATACTTCCGGAAATGACTGCTGTCCAGCCGTTGACGTTCCAGTTCTGTACAACTGCCGGCACCACCCACCTCACCCATAGGAATAACGGCATAACGCAGCGTGTCGGTACCCGGAGCCACACATTCAAAAATCCGGTAATAAAAATTGCTGCAGCCGGCACAATCGGGATCCGAAGGATCTTCAATGGTTTCAATATACTTCACTAAGGAGGAAGCAGGAATTTCGTCCTGTAACGTGCTGTCGTTTTCCCAGCAGTACATACAACAGCTGTTGGTGCTGGTGGCCAGGATAAAGCGGTCGCCTGCTTTGAATTGGTTCACGGTGTCGGCTTTGAGATAGGGCAGATCCGGAACCGAAACCGTTTTGCCTGCGTTGTTGCAGGAGGCCAGCAGGAGTGTTATACCTGCAAAAAAAATATAGGTACGCATATGCATGATTTATGGCTTACTTGTCTTGTGTACCTGCATCCGAGGAATTCATCGCAAAGTCACCTCCATCGCCATCATTTCACTCCACCGCCCACGCATCCTGCTTAAGTCGTACACTCTTTCTTCCGGTACGGTTACTAAAATGGTTTCTTTGTTTTTCTGAACAGCAACTATTTGAAACCTCCGGGTCAGGTATTCGTACCCATTGTACCCATTCCCGCTGGGAATCATGCATTCCCGCTCCCCATGATTTAATACAACAGCAAAATAACCCGGAGCCATAAACGAAGCATCTTTGGCATATTCCTGTGCCCTTTCTTCCCAGATTTTATTATTGTTACGGTTTTTGATGAGAACGTTCCCGGGTAACTGAAATTGTATGCGTATGAGTTTCGGACTGAAGCTGCAGGAATCGGATGGAAGCGAAATTTCTCTCAGTTCCAGCCGCACATCGGCCGGCAGGTTGTTTTCTTTTACTTTTACCAGCACCGTGTAGGAGCCATCAAACGGACTCATTTGCGCTGTTGCGGTATACAGAAAAAGAAAACAGATTGTTGTCAATACCAGGAAGCGTGGTTTCATTTATGAGACGTTTCAACAATGTTAGCAAACCTGTCACTATAAATCAATACCCTCATTTGGGTATCTACGCCACCTTTTCCTGACTGCCTTCTGGTTTGTGAATGCCTGTTGTGTCACAACAGAACATTCGTAACTTGGCTGTAACAACGAAACGTCAATAAATTTTCATGCGACATTTGATCCTGCTTCTTTTTTGCTGTTCCAGCTGCGTACTTAATGCAGCAGCACAGTTGCCGGTACCTTCAGCAGGTACCATCATTCGGCACGACAGCTTCCCGTCAACCTTTGTCACAGCCCGGCATGTGGATGTATGGTTGCCCGACGGCTACTCACCCAAAAAGAAATATGCCGTTTTGTACATGCACGACGGACAGATGTTGTATGATTCATCTATTAACTGGAACAAACAGGAATGGGGAGTGGATGAAACGGTGAGTCGTTTACTCAAAGAAAAAAAGATCAAAGACGTTATTGTGGTAGGCGTTTGGAACGGGGGCAAATACCGGCACACCGATTATTTTCCACAAAAGCCTTTTGAAAGCTTATCGCAGCAGGAGCAGGATACCCTTTACTATTCAAAACGCACGAATGGAGCAATGGTGTTCCAGGGAGAGAAGGTCCACTCCGATGCCTACCTGAAATTTCTCGTAACAGAACTCAAACCGTTTATTGACAGCGCTTATTCCACTAAAAAAGAAAGGAAGCATACGTTTATAGCCGGCAGCAGTATGGGCGGGTTAATTTCGATGTATGCTATTTGCGAATATCCACAAGTGTTTGGCGGTGCTGCTTGTTTAAGTACGCATTGGCCGGGTACCTTCAATATGGACAACAATCCAATACCGGCAGCTTTTATGCAGTACATGCGCTTACACTTGCCATCACCCAAAACGCATAAAATCTATTTCGATTATGGCGATGCCACCCTGGATGCCTTGTACCCGCCTTTGCAACAAATGGCCGATGAAGTGATGAAAGAAAAAGGCTTTGGTGCAAAGAACTGGCTGACGAAATTTTTCCCCGGCGAAGATCATAGTGAGAATGCCTGGCGGAAGCGGTTGGACTTGCCAATCACGTTCTTGTTAAAAAAATAAAGACCAACCGCAGAGAAAGAAGAACGCTGAGGTGGCGCAGAGATTCTCTGCGTAAACTATTTTTCTCTTGTTCTCTGCTGTTGGAAAAAGAAGCATGAATCAGATATTCCTCAACGATTGTATTCAACACCTGAACGAATACACCAAACGTATTCACACCTGCCTGCAATTGCTCACCGAAGAGGAAGTGTGGCACAAGCCGAATGCTGCCTCCAACTCCGTTGCAAATCTCATCCTGCATCTCTGTGGTAATATGACACAGTATGTGTTATCCTCTTTGGGCGGGTTGCCCGATGAGCGCCAGCGGGACCTTGAATTTTCAACAACAGTGGGCTTGACGAAAGAGGAGCTCTTTGCCAAACTCTCAACAGTTGTAACAGCGGTTGCTGAGGTAGTCCGGCAACAGGATGATGCATCGCTATTACAAACCCGAACGGTGCAGGGCTTTCAGAAAACAGGCGTTGCCATCATCCTGCACATCACCGAACATTATTCCTATCATACCGGACAAATTGCCCTGCTCACCAAATTGATGACCAACCGGGACCTGGGATTTTATAAGGGATTGGATTTGAATAGAAAGAATGGATGAAGTAAGATGATAGATGATAGATGATAGTTGATAGAAAGGTAGAAGGTAGAATGTAGGAGATAGAAGATAGGAAGCTTCGTAGCAGGCAACAATTCACTCTACGGAGCGTCCGTACTTTTTACTTCGTACCTCGTAGTTCAGATGATAGATGATAGTTGGCAGATGATAGAAAGCACATTCTGGTCATGATACGTTTCACCCTACAGAGTTTACGTACTTCTAACTTCGTACCTCGTACTTGAGATGATAGAAAGAATGTTCTTATCAGGATACGTTTCGCCCTACGGAGCAAATTTTCGCACAGCGAAAATCCCTCTGCGCTCTCTCGCCTTATACTAAAGAGGCACAGCCTCTTTTTCTTTGCGTCTCTGCGGTGAAACATCGTTGGCCGTTGGCGGAAGAATCTTCTTATCATGATTGTGTTTCATCCTACGGAGCACCTGTACTTCATGCTTTGTACTTCGAACTTTTACAATCACGCTTTCTCTAACAACTGCGCTTTTTTCTTCTGAATTTGTTTTACGAGGTATAAAATTTCTTCTGCCAGGTATGGAACTGTTTTTTGAATAGAAGGCGTCAGTTCAATGCCCTGGTCCTGGATGCTTTCAATGCTCACCACAAACAAATGAATGCGGGGCATACGGTCGAGTAGCTGCAAAGCGCCTACCAGGTCTTTCAACCCGATATCATGCGTGCTCATCGCCTGCGGAAAGTCAGTAGCAAACTTCGGCTTGATCAGCCGGAAGGTGCCCGGCTCTCTGCCATCGAGTGTTGCATCAACCATTATGACATCTTCATACGATTCAAAATATTCCTGCAGGTGAAAGCCACCGGTGCCACCGTCGAGCACATCCACGCCTTCCGGTAACAACTGCTCCTGCAGATAACGGGCGGTGTGAACGCCTACACCTTCATCGGCCATGAGGTAATTGCCGATACCAAGAATTAACAGGTCTTTCTTCATAATTTCCTTTTTTTAATTACAGCAATCAGTGTGGAAGATATTTCCGGAGAAGTCCGTACACAAACGTTCCGGTCATCGCAAAAATGAGATATACAATGAAAACGGTTACGCCACTTCCCAGCAGAATAAACATCGGGGCCGGACAAGCGCCTGCCAGCGCCCACCCCATTCCGAAGATGGCTCCGCCGATTAAATACCGGGGAACACTCTTTGCTTTATCCTTGATGATGATTTCCTGTCCTTCTACATTGTGTACGTGCCGGCGTTTGATGATCTGCACAATGATGATACCTGCAACGACCGCACTGCCAATGATGCCGTACATGTGAAAACTTTCAAAGCGGAACATTTCATAAATGCGGAACCAGCTTACCGCTTCGCTTTTATACAATACAAAACCCAGCAGCATGCCTACCAGGATATATCTTGACATTCTCATGATTCAATAGTTTATAGAGGAAACAATAAAGGAATGATGACATAGGTTACAAACAGGCCGCCGGCAAAAAAGCCCACCACGGCAATGAGCGAAGGCAGCTGCAGGGCCGAAAGTCCGCTGATGGCATGACCACTGGTGCAACCACCGGCATACCGGGCGCCGAAGCCTACCAGGAAACCGCCGCCGGCAATGATGAGCCAGCTTTTCCAGTTGAGCAATCCTTCCCAGCTGATGAAATCGGGCACCAGCGGTACCACGCCTTTACTGGTGTCGATGCCCATTTGACTCAATGCCGAAAGCGTTGCATCGCTCACATGGGCCACATTGCCTTCTGCTCCTATGAAATAATGACTTACAAAGTAGCCACCGAACACAGCACCCAGGGCCACAAGCATATTCCATTCGCCCTTGGTCCAGTCTACTTTAAAAAATTCATTGAGTTCATCAGCGCCATCGGCTGCACACATCAACCGGAAGTTGTCAGAAATTCCGAATTCATGACCGAAGTATAACAGAATAAACATAATCAGGGCCAGGATAGGGCCGGCTACATACCAGGGCCAAGGCTGTGCAATAAACGCCCGGACCTGCTCAAAAATTTCCAGCATATAAAATTGATGGTTACGATGATGCGTGGGTTAAAAAATAGTATTTATAGTTTATGTATTTGTCGTTACTTCTTCCACCACCTGCTCTCTTTTTATTAGTTCTTTTTCCTTTTCGGCTTTTGCTTCTTCAAACACTTCCTCTTCAATAAACTTCCATCCGCCGAACATGCTGGATACTTCACCTCTTCCTTCTACGTAATCGTGGTAAAACACGAGGTACACATGCACCACCGTAAACAGAATGAAGAACCACATCGCCCAGTGATGAATCTGGCGCAGCAGAATTTCGCCGCCAAACAAAGAAGGCACCCAGGCCCACAAGCGGGCAAACCAGAAATCGCTCATTTCAGCATAAAGGCCAAAACCGGTAATACATTGTACCAGGAAGAGAATGAAAGTGACAAAGTACGTAAAGCCTGCCACTTCGTTATGACCTACGGCCATATGTTCTTTTCCCCTCAGCATGAGAATATCCATCTTCAGTACCTGCCACATGCCCTGGAAGTATTTTTTGTTGGTGGGGATGAAATTTTTCCAGTCGGCATACTTATTACCCACAAATCCCCAGTACAGCCGGAACAGGAAATTGAAGAAAAAGATATAGGCTGCTACAAAATGAACTGTCTTCACCCAGCCCATGGTAAAACGGGTGGCGGGCTCCTTACTGCTGATGATGGCCAGCGGATCGCCGATGTAAAAGCCGGTTACAATCAGCGCCAGGATAACCAGTGCGTTCAGCCAGTGAAAAATGCGTACGGGCAGTTCCCATACAAACACTCTGCGGAGCCGGTGTATTTTAACCGGATGGCTTGTTGTTCCCATTGTTCTGTTCGTTTAGCCGGGTACGTTACCCGGAGGTTCAATTCAATTTGTTTCAGTCGCCCAGGATACTGATGCGGTTGATATGCTTGCCTTCTTCGTCGTACAAGTGTACGGCACAGGCCAGGCAGGGATCAAACGAGTGAATGGTGCGTATGATTTCCAGCGGTTGCTTGGGATCATGCACCGGTGTATCTATGAGGGCGGCTTCATAGGCCGATTGTTTACCGTTACCGTCACGGGGCGAAGCATTCCAGGTAGACGGAACCACCAGCTGGTAGTTGGCAATTTTTCCATCTTCAATATTGATCCAGTGGGCCAGTGCGCCACGGGGTGCTTCGGAATAACCCACTCCCTTTGCGGATGCCGGCCATTTCTTGGGATCAAACTTGGTCATATCGGCCATGCGGGTATCACCATTTTTGATATTGGTGATGAGCTGATCGTAAAACTCTTGTGCCCATTGCGCCACCAGTACACTTTCCAGTCCACGTGCTGCGGTGCGTCCCAGGGTAGAGAACAGGGCGGTTATTGGTACCTGCAAATCGGTGAGCGCTTTGTCCACCACGGCTTTAAAATCTTCCCGTCCCCGTGCATAACCCACAAGCATACGGGCCAGCGGACCCACTTCCACGGGGTTGCCTTTCCACCGGGGTGTTTTGAGGTAACTGTATTTTTCGTTCGTATTGAGAAATTCAAATGGAGGTTTGGGGCCGGTGTACTTTACCTTGCTTTCACCTTTCCAGGGATGCAGACCGGTTTTATCGCCGCCTTCATATTCATACCAGCTGTGGTTGATGAATTCCTGGATTTCATCGTCCTTCCGCAGATCCACATCGTACACTTTGGAAATGTCTTTGTTCAGAATCACACCACCCGGGAATTTGTAAGAAGAAGGATCCCGGTAGCCGTTGGTGCCCAAATCGCCATAGGCCATAAAGCTGCCCAGTCCGCCACCAATGGCACCCCAGTCTTTGTAGAAGGAAGCAATGGCCATCAGGTCGGGGATGTACACCTGCTCAATAAAGGTTTTGGCCATATCGAGCTGCTTTTTCACCAGCGATAACCGTTCGGCATTGATGCCGCTTACATCATCCAGGCTGATAGCGCAGGCCATACCTCCCACCAGGTAGTTGGGGTGCGGGTTCTTACCGCCAAACACAGCATGTACTTTTACAATTTCTTTCTGCCAGTCGAGTGCTTCCAGGTAGTGCGCCAGGCCAATGAGGTTGACTTCAGCGGGAAGTTTGTACGCCGGATGCCCCCAGTAACCGTTGGCGAAAATGCCCAGTTGTCCGCTTTCCACGAACTTTTTGATGCGGGTTTGCAGATCGCTGAAGTAACCCGGACTGCTCTTGGGCCATTTGGAAATGCTTTGAGCCAGTTCCGATGTTTTTTGCGGATCGGCTTTCAGTGCTGCCACCACATCCACCCAGTCCATAGCGTGGAGATGGTAAAAATGCACCACATGGTCGTGCATGTATTGTGTGCAGAACATGATGTTGCGCACCAGTTCGGCATTAGGGGGAATGGTAATATCCAGCGCATCTTCCACCGAACGAACCGAGGTTAAAGAATGCACCGATGTACATACACCACACACCCGGCCCACAAAGGCCCACGCATCACGGGGGTCACGTCCTTTTAAAATTTCTTCCAGCAGGCGCACCATCGTGCCGCTGCTGAAGGCGTCTTTGATTTTTCCATTTTCAATTTCAGCTTCCACCCGAAGGTGACCTTCGATGCGGGTGATGGGGTCTACAACAATACGCTGGCTCATATATTTGTTTTGTAGTGATTGTATGGGAGATGTGTTTTCACCGGCAGCACGCTGCATTTTGCAGTAAGCGTTCAGCCTTCATCAAGTATTCTCTAAATCCTTTTCACTTTGTTTTCCTTCTTTCTCCAGTTGACCGATGAGTTTGCTTTTACGCACATTGGTCATGATGGCGTGTCCGGCGAGGGCTGCCACAGTAACACCCAGGGCCACAGCACCCACTTTATCCGCCGTGGCCTCGATTCCGAAACCCGGGAACGCCGAGGCTCGTTCGTAAATGCGGCCATTATCCCAGAAGTTGGCTTCGCTGCAACCAAAGCAGCCATGACCACTCTGAATGGGGAAAGAAGTACCGTTGTTCCATTTCGTAACCCCACAGGCGTTGTAAGTGGACGGTCCTTTACAGCCTACCTTATATAAACAGTATCCTTTTTTGGCATTTTCATCATCGAAGGTTTCCACAAACAGTCCGGCATCGTAATACGGACGGCGGTAGCAGGTATCATGCACCCGCTTGCTGTAGAAGGCTTTGGGGCGACCCACTCCATCCAGTTCGGGAATGCGTCCAAAGGTTACTACATGTACAATCACGCCGGCCATAACTTCACCAATGGGCGGACAACCCGGCACTTTAATAATGGGCTTTCCTTTCACCAGTTTGTGAATGGGTGTCGCCGAAGTGGGATTGGGAGACGCTGCCTGTACACATCCGTTGCAGGCGCAACTACCCCAGGCAATGACGGCTTTGGCACCGGCGGCGGCTTCTTCGAGAATCTGCATACTCGTTTTACCTCCAATCATGCAGTACACACCATCGGCATCGGTAGGCACACTTCCCTCTACACAAAGAATGTATTCACCCTTGTATTTTTCCATCGTATGCTTCATGGCCTCCTCTGCCTGGTGACCACTGGCGGCCATCAGTGTTTCGGTATAATCAAGGGAAATCTGGTCGAGCAGAATGTCGGCCACCATCGGGTGCGACGACCGTATGAAACTCTCGCTGCAGCAGGTGCATTCCTGGAAATGCAGCCAGATGACCGGCAGCCGGGGTTTGCTTTTCAGCGCATCGGTTACCTGGCCCAGCCCGGATTTATCCAGGCCCATATAAGCGGCCATCATGGTACAGAATTTCAGAAAATCCTTACGGGAGTAACCCTTGCGCACCACTTCTTCATAATAAGTAGGCATGCGCTGTTCGGTGATGGTTGACATACGACAAGTGTTAAGGGTGAAAGAGTGACTAAAGGTTGAAAGCTTTAGCACCCGTTGAAATGATCATAGTCAAAGTAAAAACTGACTTTGCTCATTGCCCCTGTACCGGGCATCAACTAACATTGATTTCTTTTAAAATAAACGAATTATGAAACGACTGATGCTCCTGATCGCCCTGTTGCTTCCCCTTCTTACATGGGCTCATCCCGGCCATGGTGAAACCGAAGGCTTTACCATCAAACATTATATGGTGGAACCCGAACATGTTCTTTTCGCACTGCTGGCACTGGCTGTTGTGATCTTTTTTGTGGGACGTAAGAAAGAAATGCACGACGTGGAAGAGCAAAAGCACTGATCATGCATGAACTGTCAATCGTCATGAGCATTGTGGAAATTGCTTCCGAACAGGCTACTCTTGCAAAAGCTGATGCGATTGAAGAAATTGAACTCGACATTGGCGAACTGAGCGGCGTGGAGATGCAGGCTTTTGATTTTGCCTGGCAACAGGTAATCAAAGACACACCACTGCAATATGCCGAACGGGTGGTGAACCGCATCGAAGGGTTGGGGTGTTGTACGGATTGTAATATTGAATTTTCGGTACACCAGTTGTACGATGCCTGCCCGGTTTGCAACGGCCATTTCATTACGATAAAAAAAGGAAAAGAACTGAGGGTGAAATCGTTGGTTGTGGTATAAATGGTAATCCAACATTCACTTATTCAATTAATCACTCATTCAATCATTGAACTATGTGTGCTACTTGCGGTTGCGATGCTAATGGCGAAGTTTCCATCCATGAAATCACCGGGCATCATCATAAACACGAACATCATCACACCCACGATCACCCGCATGGCGATGAGCATCACCATACACATCCGCACAGTCATGGCGATCATTCCCATGCGTCTAACAAACGGGTACTGGATGTGGAGCAGGATGTATTGCATCAAAACAACCTGCTGGCCGAACGGAACCGGGGTTATTTTGAAGCGAAGAATATTACAGCGCTGAACCTGGTGAGTTCGCCCGGTTCGGGCAAGACTACCCTGCTGGAAAAAACACTCACCGACCTGAAAGAAGAACTCAGCTGCTATGTGATTGAAGGTGATCAGCAAACGAGTAACGATGGTGATCGTATTCACGCCACCGGAACACCCGTAGTGCAAATAAACACCGGTAAAGGATGTCACCTCGATGCGCATATGGTGCTGCATGCTATCCAGCATCTCAAACCCAAAGAACAGGCCGTTGTGTTTATTGAAAACGTAGGCAACCTGGTTTGTCCGGCCATGTTTGACCTCGGCGAAAGCATTCGTGTGGTAATCGCTTCCGTTACGGAAGGCGATGATAAACCGCTCAAATACCCAGACATGTTTCACAGTTCCCAGCTTTGTATTCTCAACAAAACAGATTTATTGCCGTATGTTCCCTTCAACGTGGAAGCGTTCAAGGAAAATGCACGCAAAGTGAATCCGGCCATTGAAATACTGGAGTTGAGCGCTTATAAAGGTGATGGCCTGCAGGAATGGTACAGCTGGCTGAAACAAAGGGTGGCAGAACATGAACATGCGTGAGCAGAAACAGGAACAGTGGGAAACGGGTGACTTCAAATGAAGGAATGAAATGACGACACACAGTCTCTTTAATAAACAAAAACTACTTGCAAACCTGGCATATACATATCAGCGGATTGGTACAAGGCGTGGGCTTTCGTCCGCATGTGTTTCGTTTGGCTTTAAAACAAAATATTAAAGGAACCGTTTGCAATACCACCAACGGGGTTCATATTTATGCCAGCGCTGAAGAAGAGGCGCTTAAAACATTTTACCATTCACTGATTACTGATCCACCACAGCATGCGGTGATTACACACCATCATGCCGAAGTGATCGCCCCGCAGCAATTCCAGGAGTTTCATATCATCGAAAGCGAGGAGTCGGTGGTTCCGGAATTATTACTCACGCCCGATTTTGCGATGTGTAACGACTGCCGGGCAGAACTAACGGACCCCAACAACCGGCGTTATCATTATCCCTTCATTACCTGCACACATTGCGGTCCCCGTTATTCGGTGGCAACAGCGCTTCCATATGACCGGTGTAACACCACTATGGAACCCTATGAACAATGCTGGCAGTGTAAAAAGGAGTACCATGATCCGCTGAACCGGCGGTATTACAGCCAGACCAACTCCTGTGAGGCCTGTGGTATTCCCCTTCATTTGTACAACCAGGAAGGCGAAAACATTTGTAATGACACCGAGTGCATCCTGGTAATGGTGAAAGACGCATTAGCAAACGGTCATACAGTGGCTGTGAAAGGCATCGGCGGTTATTTACTGCTGTGCGATGCCACCAACTATTTTGCAGTGCACACTTTACGGGAACGGAAGCACCGTCCCGCCAAGCCCTTTGCGGTACTCTATCCTTCACTACAAGTGTTGGAGCAGGATGTAGTGGTGACAGAAAACGAAAAGAACGAATTGTTGGGTACGGTGGCGCCGATTGTGCTTTGCCGCTTGCAGGATACGCCGTCTTCCGGCATTTGTACAGAGCAGGTGGCGCCGGGTTTGCACAGGCTGGGTGTGATGCTGCCGTATGCGCCGCTGCTGGCACTGATTGCTGAAGCATTTGGCAAACCGGTTGTTGCCACCAGTGGTAATATCAGTGGTTCCCCTATCATTTATCAAGACGACCAGGCGCTCGAATTCCTGGGCGAGATTGCTGATTTTGTACTTACCCATGAACGGTTAATCACCACACCGCAGGACGATAGTGTGGTGCAGTTTACACCGCAACAGCAGCAACGGATTGTACTGCGCCGCTCCCGTGGACTGGCCCCTGGCTACTACCAGGTTCCTTTTGCAACTGGTGATACCACGTTGCTGGCAATGGGGGCCGAACTGAAAGGCAGCTTTGCGCTGCAACAGCGAAATCATTGTTACATCAGTCAGTATTTGGGTGACCAGGGTACTTACGAATCGCAGGTGAGTTACAAAGCAACGCTTTCGCATTTGCGACAATTACTGCATGCTGATCCGGACGTGGTGCTGGTGGATAAGCACCCGGGTTATGCGGTGAGTGAACTGGGCCGGAACCTGGCGGCCGAAGAAGGACTTCCCTTAGTGGAAATCCAGCATCATGAAGCACATGTGGCAGCCGTGCTCGCCGAAAATCAGTTGTTGGAAACAGAACAACCGGTATTGGGTGTTGCCTTCGACGGAACCGGCTATGGTACCGATGGCAACAGCTGGGGCGGTGAATTTTTTACCTGGAGTAACCAGCGACTGCAACGCTATGCCCGCCTGCATTACTTTCCCGTGCTGTTGGGCGATAAAATGGCCCGTGAACCAAGGTTGAGCGCTCTTTCGTTGCTACATTACCTGGATGCTGCTCATCCGTTGCTGAAAGAAAAGTTTACGCAAACCGAATGGAACCTGTACCAGAACCAGCTCCGCATGAACCAGCATAACATTCAAACTTCCAGTGTGGGCCGCTTGCTGGATGGCGTGGCTAGTCTGCTGGGCCTCACCGATATTAACAGCTATGAAGGCGAGGCAGCCATGAAGCTGGAAGCACTGGCGCTTACCTGTAAGCAACCTCCTGCCAAGGTCTACGATTTCCGCCTCTTTAAGAATGTGGTGTACTGGCAACCGGTACTGGAGCAGGTAGTGGCAGATGTACAGTCGGGAGCCGATGCTGCCGGTATTGCGTGGAATGTACATGCTGCCCTGGTGCGGCTGGTGGCAAAAGTCGCACAGTATGCCGGTGTAACGCAATTGGCTTTTAGTGGCGGTGTGTTTCAGAATGCACTGTTGGTGGATTTACTGATCCAGCAATTGCAGGAACATCATCAGTTATATTTTCATCAACAGTTGTCGCCCAATGATGAGTGTATTTCATTTGGGCAATTGGCCTGGCTGCAGCTGCAAAAACAGGGTCAGGCAGTTCAGAAAAATCAATATGTTTACCGATAAATAAAAATCTATTTATGTGTTTAGCCATTCCTGGAAAAATTGTCTCCATCACCGGTCAGCTCGATGCCACCTTCCGAACCGGTAAGGTTTCGTTTGGTGGAATTCAGAAAGAAATCAACCTGTCCATGGTGCCCGATGCGGTTATTGGTGATTATGTACTGGTACATGTGGGTGTTGCCATCAGCAAAGTGGATGAAGAAGAAGCGCATAAAACGTTTGAATACCTGAAGATGATGGGAGAGGTGGAAGAATTAGGGAATGAAGGAATGAAGGAATGAAGGAATGAAGGATTGGGTAGTGAAATGTTTATCTTAATGTTTTAATTGTGAAACATCTAAAACATTAAGCTATGAGCTATGACAAAAACCTGTTTGCAGAACAATTTAAAGTGCGAACAAAGAAAAATGCTGTTGAAATTATTCAGTTGTTTCGATCTTTCCCAAAAACGGAAGAAGCAAGAATCGCAGGAAGACAATTGATCCGAAGCACGACCTCTGTAGCAGCAAACTATCGGGCAGCTTGCAGAGCCAGATCCAAAGCGGAATTCTATTCAAAATTGAGTATTTGTGTAGAAGAAGCTGATGAAACTCTTTTCTGGATTGAAATCTGCGAAGAAAGCTCAATCTTTCGATCAGAAAAATTAAATACTATTAAAAAAGAGACAGAAGAGATTTTGAAAATACTAGCTACCTCCCGCAAAACGGTGTCTGCATAATTCAGTCTTTCAATCCTTCAGTCCTTCAATCATTGAATATGAAATTTTTATCAGAGTATAGAGACCCCGAACTGGTTCATCAGTATGTTGATGAAATCAAACGCAGCACCACCAAGCCGTGGACGATTATGGAAATCTGCGGCGGGCAAACACACAGCCTGGTGAAAAATGGACTGTTGGAAATGCTGCCGAAAGAAATTACCATGGTACACGGTCCGGGTTGCCCGGTGTGTGTGACACCGATTGGCATTATTGACGAGGCCATTTTGCTGAGCGAACAACCGAATGTGATCCTCTGTTCCTTTGGCGATATGCTGCGGGTGCCCGGTACAACGAAAAGTTTACTGGAAGCAAAAGCAGCCGGAGCCGATGTGCGGATCTTGTATTCACCACTGGAAGCAGTGGAACTGGCGAAACAAAATCCCGGTAAAGAAGTCGTGTTTTTTGCCGTTGGGTTTGAAACCACCGCTCCGGCCAATGCACTCAGCGTGGTACATGCCGATAAAATGGGCGTACCGAATTACAGTATTCTTGCTTCACATGTGTTGGTGCCGCCGGCTATGGAAGCCATTCTGGGCGATGAAGAAAACCGGATTGATGCGTTCCTGGCAGCCGGGCATGTATGCACCATCATGGGTATGGAGGAGTACGATCCCATTGTTGAAAAATACAAAACGCCCATCGTGGTTACCGGTTTTGAACCGGTGGATTTGCTGCAGGGAATTTTAATGGCGGTGCAGCAACTGGAAAAAGGGGAATACAAACTGGAGAACCAGTATGCCCGCAGTGTGCAACGGGAAGGCAACCGTATGGCACAGGAAACCATAGAGCAGGTATTCACCATCAGCGACCGCAGCTGGCGGGGTATTGGCGAAATACCCATGAGTGGCTACGAGGTGAACGAACGCTATAAACAATACAATGCACGTATAAAATTCAACCTGGGAACACCGGTGGTGGATGGCAATAACGAATGCATCAGCGGGCAAATCATGAAAGGATTGAAGAAGCCCTTTGAATGTCCGCACTTTGGGAAAAAATGCAAACCCGAGCACCCATTAGGTGCACCCATGGTGAGCAGTGAAGGGGCCTGTGCAGCCTATTATCATTATCACACAAAGCCGGAAGAGATATTGTAAGTGCCGCAGCTGTTAAAGCTTTCCAAAAACATCGTTCTGCTTTATGCAATTGTTTCAGTACTGCGTTTCATCAGAAACACAACGCTATGCAACGCTACATGAAACCATTGCTTGCTGCCGGAAGTATGGCAGCTATTATTTTGTTGTTAACTGCAGGAACGAATTTCAAACAAGGTAAACGACAACAATTCTATCTCACCTCAGCACCACCAGCGGATCCAACTGTTCTCAAGGAAGCAACTACTTCTGCTGAACAAAAAATTCAAGTCGCCATTTTACTGGATGTGAGCAACAGTATGGACGGACTCATTGACCAGGCTAAGGCACAGCTCTGGACTATGGTCAACACACTCGGCCGGGTGCAATGCAGCAACAAAAAAGCGCCCCGCATTGAAATTGCCTTGTATGAATACGGTACGCCCCGCAACGACCGGGAAAGTGGCTACATTAAACAGATCAATAATTTTATTTCAGACCTCGATTCGCTTTCCGAAAACCTGTTTGGTTTAACCACCAACGGGGGCGATGAATATTGCGGTCAGGTCATCTATCGTTCCATCCAGGAACTGAAGTGGGATCCCAATCCGGCATCGTACAAAGTGATTTTTATTGCCGGGAATGAAAGCTTCCGCCAGGGAACTGTTCCCTTTACCAAAGCCTGCGATGCGGCTAAAAGTAAAGGCGTGGTGGTGAATACCGTTTACTGCGGCGACCGCATGCAGGCCATTCGTGAATACTGGAACCTGCAGGCAGAGTGTGGGAACGGTAACTTTTCCTTCATCAATCAGAATGAAAAAATTGAAGACATGCCCACTCCGTTTGATGAGTTGATTTATAAACTGAACCAGCAACTCAATCAAACCTATATTCCGTATGGTGTGCAGGGCAAACAATACTACAGCAAACAGGAACGGATGGATGCGGCCAATGAAACCGTCAGCAAGAAGGCTGCTATTCAAAGGGCTGAAGCAAAAAGCAATTCTAAAATTTATAATAATGCCGGCTGGGACCTGGTAGACCGTGCTTCGGAAGGCGATGCGGTGTACGATCAACTTGATTTTAAAACATTGCCCGATAGTTTGCAACGCAAAACCAAACCTCAACTCAAACAAGTGGTGGATCAGAAGCGGAAAGAACGGATTTCCATTCAGGCACAGATTGTCAGCGCCAATCAACAACGGGCTGCCTACATCCGGGAGCAGCAAGCTAAAGGAAGCGGTGGCAAGCAATCAGCCACACTGGAAACAGAAGTAGAAAAAATCATCCGTGACCAGGTACTGCGCTATAACATGAAAGTTCAGTAGAAAAGTCATTTTTTCTTTTTCCTGTTTCTGGTTATTTTGTAACATGACAGAAAAAAGAACCATGCAACTGCAGTGCCCCATGCCGAAGTTTGATTTTGATGTCATTACCATGGGGCATGGCAGTGGCGGACTACTCACCCAGCGCCTGTTGCAAAGCGGTGTATTTGATATCCTGAAAAATGATTATCTCGATCAGCAGCATGATGGTGCCGTGCTGCAGTTCGATGGAAAGCTCGCCTTCAGTACCGATAGTTACGTGGTATCGCCCATCTTTTTTCCCGGCGGCAACATCGGCGACCTGGCGGTGAATGGAACGGTGAACGATTTGTCCATGTGCGGCGCCTCGCCCAAAGTGCTGTCGCTGGCGTTTATACTCGAAGAAGGATTGCCCATGGAAGAATTCTGGCAGGTGCTGGTGCACATTAAAGCGGCGGCTGAACAGGCAGGCGTGCAGGTGGTGACCGGCGATACCAAGGTGGTGGAAAAAGGAAAGGGTGATAAAATCTTCGTCAATACAAGTGGGATAGGTGTGCTGCACCCGCAGGCGCTGATTCATCACAACCGGATTGAAGTAGGCGATAAAATCATTCTCAGCGGACCCATTGCCGCACACGGCATTGCCATTATGAGTCTGCGGAAGGGACTGGAATTTGAAACCACCATTGAAACCGATTCGCAACCGCTGAATCAGATCACACAACAATTACTCGATGCCTTTGGCACTTCTATTCATTTCCTGCGTGATCCCACCCGGGGTGGGGTGGCCAGTGTGCTCAACGAAGTGGCCGGACTCACAAAGCTGGGTTATTTGTTAGAGCAAAAAGCCATACCCGTTGCTGAGCAGGTCGAAGGCGCCTGTGAAATGCTGGGACTCGATCCGCTGTATGTGGCGAACGAGGGGTTGTTCCTTGCAATAGTAAAACAGGATATAGCCGAACCGTTTGTACAACTGCTGAGCGGCCAATCCGGATTTGAGCAGGCGGCCATCATTGGCGAAGTGGTGGATGAACATCACGGCAAAGTGATGCTGAAAAGTAAAATCGGTGGCCGTCGTGTAGTGAACTATTTAACCGGCGAGCAGTTGCCGAGGATTTGCTGATCAGTCCTGGTCCTCTTCAATGATTTGCTGTGTGGGCCGCATATCGGCATCCCGTTCTTTATCGTACACCCGCAGCCAGATGACCCATTCAAAGCCGATGTTTTCCGCAATGAGATCAATGATGATATTGCTGTGTGGTGCCTGGTTTTCGTTGATGCGGAACTGGTTGCTCCACAGGCGCTGTTCTTCCGACGGACTTTCATAAGGACCTGTAGCTACAAAACGACGGGTGGTTGTTTTCAGGATTCCACCGCTGATATCGTTGTAAACGGCTTTGTATTTGCGTTTCAGTTCTTCAAAATCTTCTGTTGCCAGGATTTTGCTTTCCCACACCCAATAAGTTGTTCGTTTACCGGTATAACCAATCACTTTGTTTTCAACTGAACCAGGCGATTGTAAGGTGGAACGGAACTGAATGGTCCCCGGATCGCTACCGAGCCGTTCTCCTTTGATGTCCGAAAACTGGTAGGTATAGGAAGTGAGCACACGCTCAATGGTAGGTTTTACAGAAGGAGCTGTGGTTTTGATTTGTGCAGATGCGATGAATGCGAGTAAGCAGGTGAAGAGGAGCAGGCCGATTTTTTTCATTGCAGATATTGATTTGCCTGCAAAATACAATTATTCAGAAAAGATAGGGAATGAGTTTCTTTACTTTTTGCCGATAGCGGATGTAGTCTTCTCCGAATAGTTCGATCAGTTTCTTTTCTTCCAGGCGCATGCCAATGAGCAGGTAAAGAAACGTGAGCATCAGTACCATCCAGTTTTTTGCAACCGGCTGCACCAGGCAAAAACCAAGTATCAGCAGTAGTGTGGCGGTGTACAGTGGATGCCGCATATAAGCGTTCAGTCCGTTTGTATTCAGGCGCCGGTTGTCCTCTTCCTGCAGTCCCAGGAAGGCAGCGCCGTTGTAGGTGCGGAGGGCCAGCAGTCCCAGTAGCAGTCCGCAGCCGATAAGCAGCACTCCGGCTATCATCCAACCTGTTCCCGCTGAAAACCATTGTTTTGAAGGCGTTGCGCTATGGAGCATTAATAACACAAGAAACAGCAGCAGCGACATAGTGTTGTAAAACAGCCGGTAAGACCGGCCAGGCCGGATGAGCGTGTATTCTGAAACCCAGCGTTTGACACCGTTTGCAGCCAGTAAACTGTGCAATGTATAAAAAACAGCCCATGCGATGGCCAGCAGCATCATACCACGAAAGTATCGGAATTTTACAGGGAACTACGTATTTTTTACATTTTCAGATCGGGTAGAACTGCTCTTGCACAGAAATTGCACCCTGATTATTTTTATATCAGAAAATCCAATAATTATGAAAGCAACCATTACCCGCAACAAAAGTTCTTTATTCGCCAGAACCTTCCGTTTGTTCGTGGAACAATTGATGGAATCTTTTGAATCACCACAGGCACGGCAGTTCCGGTTACTGAAGAAACTTGTTGCAGAATAAGGGAAAAATCCTGTTCCCATGAAAGCCACGCATCAGCGGGGCTTTTTTTATTGAAATTTCTGAAGTACAGCCTCCATTCCCCTGGCTATTTCCGGGTTACACAGGTTGCCGATACTGCCTTCATGCGTATGATGCAGCTGTTGCAGATCATATTCGAATTCGCCGTTGTTGATAGCGTTTCCTATTTGCTGATAGGCCTCCCGGAACGGTACGCCTTTGTTCACCAGCTCATTCACTGCTTCCACACTAAAAAGGTACTTGTATTTTTCATCTGCCAGAATATGTTCTTTGATGCGGATGTTTTGCAGCATCAGCTGCATCAGTTGCAAACAGGCTTTGATTTCTTCGATGGCAGGAAACAGTATTTCCTTGGTGAGCTGCAAATCCCTGTGGTAGCCGCTGGGCAGATTGCTCAGCAATAATGTGAGTTCATTGGGAATGGATTGAATGCGGTTGCATTTGGCACGGATGAGCTCAAACACATCGGGATTCTTTTTATGTGGCATGATGCTGCTTCCGGTGGTCAGCTCATCAGGAAATGAAATAAAGCCGAAGTTCTGATTCATGTACAAGCAACAATCCATACTCAGCCTGCTGAGTGTGGCTGCAATGGCGCTGATACCGGTGGCGGTTGCTTTCTCCGCTTTGCCACGGGTCATTTGTGCATATACACTGTTCCAGTTGAGCGTTGCAAATTGCAAGAGTTCCGTTGTTCTTTTTCTGCTGAGCGGAAACGACGAGCCGTAGCCTGCACCGCTGCCCAGTGGATTTTTGTTGACGATATGATAAGCCGCAGCCAGTAGCTCCAAATCATCTACCAGGCTCTCTGCATAAGCGCCGAGCCAAAGACCTGCAGAGGAAGGCATAGCAATTTGCAGATGGGTGTAGCCCGGCAGCAGTTTGTCTTTGTGTTCTTCACTTTTGCTGATGAGTAAATCAAACAGGTTTTTTACTTCTGCTTTGATGTTGTTGATTTCTGCACGGAGGTAGAGTTTGATATCAACAGCTACCTGGTCGTTTCTGCTTCTGCCGCTGTGAATTTTTTTTCCTGCATCGCCGATTCGTTCTGTAAGTAATTGCTCCACCTGCGAATGCACATCTTCCACTCCTTCGTCAATAATAAACGAACCGCTCTCAATGGTTTTTAATATTTCATTCAACTCCTTTACAGCAAGGTCTGCTTCTTCTTTAGTCATCAGTCCCACTTCGCCCAGCATGGTTACATGGGCGATGGAGCCCTGTACGTCATACTTAGCTAAGAGTAAATCAAATTCTTTATCTCTGCCCACTGTAAACTGTTCTACCAGTAGAGAGGTTGAAGTCGTTTCTTTTTGCCAGAGTTTCATTGTTTTGTTGCTGGTTACTGGTTTCAGGTTACTGGTTGTTACCCTCCGTGTTTGGAAAATTGTTCCAGTTATCTTCCACCCATTGAATAAAATTATTAATCTTCTTACTTAAGATAGTATATCGTTGAGTAAGACTATCATATATTTCTTTGTCTTTCAAAGATTCTGTTTCGAACAAAAAGACAAGATGTACGATTGTTTCATCACATTCAGCCTGAGCGTAAACAAGAAACTTGATGAAGTCCTGTTTGTATCTTCTTCTTCCATATCCTTCAACAATTGCACTTGTAACCGATTTTGAAGAACGCCTTATCTGGCTCCCTTCCTCGTACAATTCAAGTTTTGGTAACAGGAGCGACATCTTATGAATTTCAATTGCCAGTTGCTTCGATTCTTTATAAACATCAAGCTCCCTGTAACTTTTCATACTCTTTGCATATTTACCTGTAACTGGCAACCTGAAACCTGTAACCGTTTACAGAATCTTGTTTAAAAGTTGAATGTATAACTCAATGCCTTCGTTTATCTCATCCAAATAAACAAACTCATCTGCAGTATGACTTCTTGCACTGTCGCCCGGACCTATTTTCAAAGCTGGAAATGGCATCAATGCTTTATCACTTGTAGTAGGCGAACCATAATAACTTCTTCCCAATTCAACTCCTGCTTTTACCAAAGGATGATTTAAATCGATATTAGTTGATTTTAATCTTGTACTTCTTGGAGTAACCTCACTTTGCACATTGGCTTTGATGATGTGCAGCAAATCCTCAAAACTGTACAACTCGTTTACACGAACATCAACAATGAATTTACATTGAGCCGGAACAACATTGTGCTGTTTGTTATCCGTTTCAATGGAAGTAACCGTAAACTTACAAGCCCCGAGTAAGTCGCTGTTTTTTTGGAACTGATAGTTTTGAAACCATTCAATGTCTTTGATGGCTTTATAAAGCGCATTGTCACCTTCGTTTCTTGCTGCATGTCCGGCTTTGCCGGTTGTCACACAATCCAGCACCATCAGGCCTCGTTCGGCAACAGCCATTTGCATTTGCGTGGGTTCACCCACAATCGCACAATCAATTTTTGGTAAATAAGGTAATGTCATTTCAATACCACCGGTACCGCTGATTTCTTCTTCTGCAGTGGCAGCAAGAACGATATTGTATTGTAAATGTTGCTGCGAATAGAAATGTACAAACGTAGCAATGAGTGCAACTAAACATCCGCCTGCATCATTGCTCCCCAATCCAAAAAGCTTTCCATCTTGTTCAATGGGTTCAAATGGATTGAGGGTATATCCTTTGTTGGGCTTTACGGTATCATGATGGGAGTTGAGCAGAATGGTGGGTTTGTTTTCATCAAAGTGCTCATTCAGCGCATAGATGTTGTTGCCAACCCTGAACGCTGCGATGCCTCTTTCTGCAAAGAACTTGCCGATGATGGCAGCCGTTTCAGTTTCCTCTTTGCTGAAGGATGGTTTGCTGATGAGTTGCTTCAACAGCTTGACTGCATCCTGGTATAATATCTTGACGTCTTTACTCATTGATAATTGTGGTTCCTTTTGTTCCATCAATTAAGTGCTCCAGTTCCTCTGCTTTGCCGATGATGACCTTATGTACGCCGTTGCTGATGGCTGCAAATGCATTGTCTAATTTAGGCAACATGCCTGCAAAGATTTTCTGTTCTGCCCTGAGTTGTGCATAAGAGGTTGGATTGATGGTGCTGATGACGGTAGTTTCATCATTCACATCCAGCAACACGCCGGCTTTTTCAAAACTGTAAATGAGTTCGGTTTCATACAGCCGGCTCATTGCTTTTGCCACTTCCTGTGCAATGGTATCGGCATTCGTGTTGAGCAGTTGGCCTTTACCATCATGTGTGATGGGCGCCAGTACTACTGCATCATTTATTTGCAAAAGGGTATGCAATAATTCTGAATTGACTTCATCAATATCACCCACAAAACCGTAATCAATTTCCGCCACACGTTTGTGTGCTTTAATTACATTACCGTCAGCCCCGCTCATGCCTATTGCATTACAGCCGAATGATTGCAGTCGTGCTACAATATTCTTATTGATGTGCCCGGCATATACCATTGTTACAATCTTCAAAGTTTCGGCATCGGTGATTCTTCTGCCATCTACCATTTGTTGCTGTATGCCCATTGCTTCAGCTATTCTTGTGGCTAACTTTCCACCGCCGTGTATTAAAATTTTTTTTGCATTTACTGATACAAATGATTGTAAGAATGATAAAAGTTTTACTTCATCATCAATGATGTTACCACCAATCTTTATAACGTATAGCTTATCCATTGGACTTTAGAATTTCTGAGAGAACCGCCTGTGCCGCCCATACTCTGTTACTAGCCTGTTGTGTTACAACGCTGTGCTGACTGTCCAGCACTTCATCACTCAATTCTACATTTCTGCGTACAGGTAAGCAATGCATGATGCGTGCATTGTTTGTTTGTTTCAATTTTTCTTCTGTGAGCATCCAATCAGGGTCGTTGCAATAAATTTTACCATAATCAGAAAACGTGCTCCAGTTCTTTACATAGACAAAATCTGCATCCCTCAATGCTTCTTCCTGGTTGTGCGTGATGGTTGCACCTTTTGTAAACTGTTCATCCAGTTCATAGTCTTGCGGATGTGTAATAACAAAGTCTGCTTTGTCCCATGCATTCATCCACTGAGCAAAACTGTTGGCTACGCATTGGGGGAGCGGCTTGATGTGGGGAGCCCAGGTGAGAACGATTTTAGGTTTACGTTTTACGATTTGAGATTTATTTAATTCTTCAGTTATTGTAAGAATATCAGTAAGTGATTGCAACGGATGCAATGTTGCACTTTCCAGACTCACAACCGGCACACCCGCATATTTGATAAATTGTTTGATGAATAGCTCGCTGTAATCATCTTCCTTAATCTTAAGTCCGGGAAATGTTCTGATGGCAAGGATATCAAAATAATTTCCAAGAATGGGTGCAGCGTCTTTTACATGTTCCACAGAGGTACCACTCATGATGGCTTCTTCTTCAAACTCCCATGTCCAGCCCTCGCTGCCTACGTTGAATACGATTGGCTGCATGCCTAGATTTTCAGCTGCTATTTGTGTGCTGAGGCGGGTACGCAGACTTGGATTCAAAAAAATCAAACCCATGCGTTTACCGGCACCCAATGATTTATCTGCAAATGGATTGGCTTTGTACATGAGTGCTTTTTGCACAAGTGCATCAATATTGGTTACATCATGAACGGAGATGAATTGTTTCATTTCAAACAATTAGCTGGTTAAATTTTCAATTTCTTCTTTTAATGCATCAATGAACATTTCTGCATCTTTCTTCTTCAATCCAAGGCTTGGCAGCAAACGAATCACATTAGGCTTTGCCTCTCCTGTAAAAATCTTTTGGTTGATGAGCAGGTTCTTTTTTAAATCTTTCAGCTCATCCGGCACATCAAAACCTATCATCAATCCACGACCACGAATATTTTTGATTCCATCTATCTGCTCCAGTTCTTCTTTTAGATACTTACCCATCATTACAGCATTGCCCATTAACTTTTCTTCTTCCATTACTTCCAGGACGGCCAACGCTGCTGCACAGGCTAAGTGATTACCGCCAAAGGTGGTACCCAGTTGAAAATGTTTGGGTTTTATATGCGGGGCAATGATAATACCGCCGATAGGAAACCCGTTGCCCATACCCTTGGCCATTGTATAGATATCTGCATCAACGCCGGCATAATCATGACTGAAGAATTTACCACTTCTGCCATAACCGCATTGCACACTGTCTGCTATGTACACAGCTCCATGCGCATCACATAGAGTGCGGATTAACTTAAGAAATGAATTGTCGGCCACATTGATACCTCCCACACCCTGGATGCCTTCGATGATAACAGATGAAATTTCATTCCCCTGTTTGTCAAATGTATTTTGTAATGCCTCTGCATCATTGAACGGAAGAAAGAGTACGTTGTCTGTTTCATTAACAGGTGCGATGTAATTTTTATTATCTGTTGCACTTACTGCTAAAGATGTTCTTCCATGAAAAGCTTTGCTGAAGGCAATTACTTTTTTTCTGCCATTGTAAAAACTCGCCAGCTTCAAAGCATTTTCATTTGCTTCGGCGCCACTGTTACACAGAAAGAGTTGATACTCTTCTTTACCACTTATCTTTCCCAGCTTTTCCGCTAATTGCTTCTGAATAGGAATTTTGATGGAATTAGAATAAAAAGCAATCTGGTGTAACTGCTCTTCAATTCGTTTTACCCAATGCGGATGTGTATGACCGATGCTGATAACAGCATGCCCACCGTACATATCTAAAAATTGTTCGCCTTTATCATCCCACACGTAGGAGCCTTTGGCTTTGGTGATAGTGATTTCGTTTATCGGGTATACATCAAAAAGAGTCATAAGTTGTAAGTTATAAGTAATAAGTTTATCCTCTCACCTTTGAAATTAATGCAATTAACATAGCCTTAATCTCATTTATTTGCTTGTTTAGTTGAATAAAGGAATCCTGATTTATATAGTTCAAGTCTTTCGCTAATAAAAGGAAGTAATCTGTCTCATTTGAAGAGCCTAAAGCAATATTCAAAAAATTAGCAAAATCCATTCTTGAGTTTTTGCCACACCCTTCAGCAATATTTGCGGGTATTGATGACGCTGATCTTCGCATCTGGCTGGTGAGACCATAAATTTCTTCTTTCGGAAACGCTTTTGTAATCTCATAAATATTAAGCGTGAAATAGTGTGCTTTTTCCCAAACCTTTAAATCTTTATAATTCTGCATTTCTCAGGACTTAATACTTATTACTTACAACTTAAAACCAGCTGGCCTTCAAATTCAACCCCACCGTCTCCTCAAACCCAAACATCAGGTTCATATTCTGTAATGCTTGTCCACTTGCACCTTTCAATAGATTGTCAATTGCTGAATGCACAACCAATTGCTTTCCCACTTTTTCCAATTGTATCACACATTTGTTGGTGTTGACCACCTGTTTTAAAAATACAGCGTCTTTAGTAATATGCGTAAACGGATGACCTGTATAAAAATCTTGATACAAAGCGTGCAGCACTTCTAAATTCTTGTCACATTGTAACTGAGAGCTGATGAAGATGCCCCTTGTGAAATCGCCTCTCCATGGAACAAAGTTTACAGCGATGTCGGTATTGGGCTGAAGTTGTACAAGTGATTCACGAATCTCTCCTAAATGCTGGTGTGTTAGGGTTTTATATGCCTGTATGTTATTGGCCCGCCAGCTGAAGTGTGAGGTGGCAGCTAAACTTTGCCCTGCTCCGGTACTTCCGGTAATGCCGGTAGTATAAACATCGCCCAACAGGCCAGCTTTTGCAAGCGGTAATAATCCTAATTGAATAGCTGTGGCAAAGCAACCCGGATTAGCAATGTTATTTGCAGATAGAATTTGTTCTCTGTTCAACTCAGGCAAGCCGTATACAAACGTTCTATTTTCAAACGAAGCGTTTTGTTGCAAACGAAAATCATTGGCCAGATCAATAACTTTTATTTTATCATCAATCTTGTTCTCAGTTAAAAAATTTTTTGATTCACCATGACCTAAACATAAAAACAATACATCAATGTCATTTGATATATCAGCTGCAAATACCAATTCTTCGCCCATCAAATCCTGATGCACAGTTGATACCAACTTCCCTGCATTACTTCTGCTGTGAATGAATTTGATTTCAGCATGCGGATGATTGATGAGCAAACGAATGAGCTCACCACCTGTGTAACCAGCACCACCAATGATACCAATCTTTATTTTTTTTGTACCCATCACTTATTATTTTCGTCCTTAACGGAATTCCAGATTCTTGTTTGGTTACCAAAGATGGTGCTGAAGCCCCGCACATCATCTCCTGTATAACCACTATTCATTTCACCATACTTGCCAAACTTGCTGCTCATAAGGTCGTACTTGCTTTCAATACCTTCAATCATAAACCGATACGGCATCAGCTGCACAAACACATTACCTGTTACGTTTTGCTGACTGTTTTCAAAATACGCTTCAATATCACGCATCACGGGGTCCAAAATCTGTCCTTCGTGCAACCAGTTGCCATAGAACTGTGCCAATGTATCTTTCCATTGCAGCTGCCATTTGGTGAGCACATGTTTTTCCAGTGCATGATGTGCTTTTAAAATAATCATGGGCGCTGCAGCTTCAAATCCCACACGGCCCTTAATGCCAATGATGGTATCACCCACATGTATATCTCTTCCAATAGCAAACGGACCGGCAATTTTCTGCACTTCTTCAATTGCTTCTGAAGGGTGGTTGAATCGTTTTCCGTTTACGCTGTACAATTCTCCCTTCTCAAACCCTAATTCCAGATTCCCAACTCCCTCAGCTGCTAACTGCGTAGGCCACGCTTCTTCCGGTAACATGCCTTTGCTGTTGAGTGTTTCTCTGCCGCCCACACTTGTGCCCCATAATCCTTTGTTGATACTGTAAGCTGCTTTTTCAAAATTCATTTCCACACCTTTTGCTTTGAGATAAGCAATCTCTTCTTCTCTACTCAGCTTCATGTCCCTGATGGGTGTAATGATTTCAACACCGGGCAGCATTATATTAAAAATCATATCAAACCGAACCTGGTCGTTGCCCGCTCCTGTGCTGCCATGTGCAACTGCCATTGCATTGAGGTTTTTTGCATGCTCAGCAATATGCAAGGCCTGCACCAACCGTTCTGCACTTACGCTCAGCGGATAGGTGTTGTTTTTTAAACAATTGCCAAACACCAGGTATTTAATGATGCGGTCATAGTAACCTTTCACTGCATCAATAGTCGTATGCGTTTTTACACCAAGTCTATAGGCATGTGCTTCAATGCGTTTAAGTTCCGCTTCATCAAAGCCGCCGGTGTTTACAATAATGCTGTGTACTTCATAGCCTTTATCATCACTTAAATATTTTGCACAGTAAGTGGTATCGAGACCACCACTGAAACCAAGAACGATTTTGTTTGACATGTATCGGTAGTTAAATGGTACTAAGAATGGTATAACAGCGACAGGATGAGTGCAGCACTCATTTTCATTAATTGAATTAAAACAGGTGAAACAGTTTTTTCGCTTTGGGTTCGCTTCCTGCAGGCTCCTTTCTCCGAAGCGCTTTGATGAATTTCCATTCTTTAAAACGAAGCAACCGTTCAAAGCCGCTTTTGTTTTCCTCGAAATACTGTTTCGTTTCTTCGGGTTCGTAGTGATCGGCCGGATCGTAGAGCATGGCAGTGCACATACAGTTCTTACGCTCTTTGCTCATAAGAATGTCATAGTTCACACAGCTTTTACAACCCGCCCAGAATTCTTCATCCTGTGTCAGTTCACTATAGGTTACCGGTTCATAGCCGAGATCGCTGTTTATCTTCATCACAGCCAGACCTGTTGTTAAACCAAAAATTTTTGCTTCGGGAAAAAGCTTGCGGCTGAGTTTAAAAATTTCCTCTTTTATTTTTTTAGCTACGCCGCTTTTGCGGTATGCAGGCGACACAATCAATCCGCTGTTGGCTACAAATGCACCGTGGCTCCATGTTTCAATATAACAGAAGCCAATCCAGGTACCGTCGTTTAAATGTGCAATCACAGCCTTGCCTTCGTTCATTTTGTCGGCGATGTACTGCGGACTGCGTTTGGCAATACCGGTGCCACGTGCTTTGGCACTTTCCTCCATCTCTTTAGTGATTGTTTCGGCGTAATGGGTGTCGCCGCTGTTGGCTACACGAATGATAATTTCCTGATTGTCCATGATTGCATAAAAGCCTTATGTAAAAGTGGATAACCAATCCTTTGTAAAATTCCGGGGAGCTTGTTCACTGACAGGGACCATGGTGAGGGGTTCGTCCTGTCAGCAGGCACGTCGGGGTCGGGGCATTACAACTGCCGGAACGAAAAAAAATCCGTTTTGCAAGGTTGTATTGTTTCTATGTGTGATCTGATTGTTCACTTATTGAGAAATGTGCAGCAAAAGTAAATGAATAAATAATAAAAGTTCTATAAAATTTCACTGCTTGCTAACATGCGTTTATTTGCCGGATGTCAGTTTAGTCTTCCATGGTAAGATTCAAAACTTTCAGTTCTTTCCCTTTTTGGATACTTGCTGAAAACCGGTTGCAATGCGGGCAGGGGACAGACCAGGTGTTCATCGTAAAAACAGTACCGCAGTGTGTACAAAGGGCTTCGCCGGCAACAAGATCAATCAGCATTTCTGCCTTGCCCAGCTGCGTGTCTTCTTTTATTGCATCAAAAGCAAACCGCAATGCCTCTACTTCAATAGTGCTCAGGGCGCCCACCTGAACCGTAATACCCGACACAAACCCCGGTGTATCGGCAGGAATCGCCTGCTCAGCAATCGCAAGAATGGAACGGGCTATGGATAGCTCATGCATTACTTTCCGTATTGGGTTTTACATCATCCTGTTTGGCTGCTGCTGCTTTTTCGGCTGCTTTCCGTTTCTTTTCCGCCGCATACAATTCCCGGCTTTCCAATGCTTCGGCATACAACTTGTTCCAGCCGTTATTAATGTTTTCTTGTTTCAATGCAAACGGAGCTGGTTCATTTGTTTGAAAAATGGCTCCTTCTTTCGGACAGGCACGCACACATTCACCACAATAAATACACACCGCCCGGTTGAAGTGGTAGGTTTGTTTGCCTTCCATGTCCTGGGAGAAAACAATCGCACCGGGCGGACAAACCGCTTCACAGCGCCTGCACCAGATGCAGAGACTTTCTTCAAACCCAATCAAGCCCCGGTAGTCATCGGGGATAAACGTAGGTTCAAACGGGTATTTTGTGGTGACCGGTTTTTTAAAAACGTTGCCGAGTGCTTTCAGAAATGTTTTCATGTTTTTGTTTGATTTATCGGGCGGTGCAGGAAAGACAGGGATCGTAGGAAGCAATAATGGCTGGCGCCGATCCGTATTCGTTTCCCGTAAAGGCTTCCGTCATGGCAGCCACGTTGGAAAACGTAGGCGCCTTGATTTTGAGCCGTTCCAGTATCTGTGTTTTGTTGCCTTTAGCATAATAAAACAGTTCGCCACGGGGCGCTTCCAGCCGAACGGTGGCCTCACCATCGGGGAAAGCTTTTGTTTCGGTGATGAGATCGCCTTCCGGCAAACCATTGATGATGTTCTGAATGATGCGGATGGAAACGTACAGCTCCCGAAGCCGCACTATGTTACGTGCATATACGTCACCGGTGGTTTCGGTTACCATTTCAAAGCCCACTTCTTTCCAGGGCAGCAGGTCTTCGGTTTCGTTCCGTACATCCACTTCCAGTCCGGCTGCACGGGCAAACGGGCCCACTACATTCAGCCGCTGGGCATCGGCTTTTGTGATGGCTCCTGCTCCGCTATTCTTCAGCGAAAGCGTCCAGTTGTTCTGGTAGATGTCGAGCAGCTCATCCAGTTGTGGCAGAAAGGTGTTCAACCGTTTGAGAATACTATCGGCCACATGTGCTTTCAGATCCCTTGAAACGCCGCCCACAATGGAAAAATCATATTGAATCCGGTTGCCGCAAACTGCTTCCAGCAGTTCCATGGAAAACTCCCGGTACTGCATGGTTTTCATGAACAGCGCTTCAAAACCGGAGTTTTCGGCCACATGGCTCAGGCATAACAGGTGCGAGTGTATGCGGTCGAGCTCAATCACCAGCATGCGCAGGTATTTGGCCCGTCGGGGGATTTCAATCTTCACCAGTTTTTCGGCCACCTGCGAGTAAGCCGTGGTGTGAGAAATGGAGCAGAGCCCGCATACCCGTCCCACCACAAAACTCACTTGCCGGAATTTGAATTTGCTGCAACAGGCCTGTTCAATGCCCCGGTGTACGTAGTACACATTGGCATCGGTTTTTACAATTGTTTCATTCTCGGTGGTGAACTTGAAATGCAAAGGCTCCAGCAGCGAGATGTGCTGGGCACCAACCGGTATTTCGTATCGTTGTGCCATAATTAATTGTTCTTACGTAACGGACCGCTTTCAGAGTCGGGTTCCAATACAAATCCTTTCGCTGTGTTTTCGATGCGGATGTTCATCAGGTCCACCAGCTCGGCTTCTGCCACCCAGGCCGATACCACAATATCCCGGATGGAAGGGATTTCGGTATCCGGATTTACCCGCATGAAGAAGCAGGTGGTTTCGCAGGGATGGGCATAATCGGCAAAGAACCATTGTACTTCCATTTCGTTGCCCACTTCCACAGCGTTCATTACCATAAAGTGATGCAGCTTCGGATTGTAAAAGGCGGCGATGTCTTGTTTTACCTGTTCTAACGTGGTTTCAATTTTGTTCATGATAACAGGGGTTGAATCTGATCGGTAATATGGCGGCGGTTGAGTTGGTCTTCTTCCTGCACGGCGTCTTTCTGCAGCCGTACAGAAGGTTCCAGCTCTTTTGATTTTTGTTCGAGGATGGCCAGCCCTTGCACCACTCCATCAATAATCTGTTCGGGACGGGTACCGCAGCCGCATACATATACATCCACCGGAATGTACTGGTCAATACCGCCTTCGCAGTTGTACATGCCCCGGAACACACCACCCGTGCTGGCGCAGGCACCGCAGGCAATGACCACTTTGGGCTCGGGCATTTGTGCATATATTTCAACAAGCCTCTCCCGTGAGCGTTTGGTAACGGGGCCGGTCACCAGCAGAATATCCGATTGCTTGGGGTTGCCGGTATTGATCATACCAAACCGTTCGATATCGTATTTGGGACCCAGGCAGGCGAGGATTTCAATATCGCATCCGTTACAGCCTCCGGCATTGTAATGCAGGATCCAGGGCGATTTTTTACGGAACGAAGAAAGGTTCATAAGAATGTGTTTAATAATAAATTCAGAAAGGCGAGAGAGAACGAAACGGTCAGCGAAAAGCGAAGCATCTGTTTGTAACTCACCCTTGCTGTTGAATTGTCTAAGGCATTGAGATAAAAAAATGTACCCACCATCAGAGCAAGACCCAGCCATACATTGCTACCTGCAAATAAATACACTAGTGTATAGCAGAAAACATAATCAAGCCATTTAGCAGTGTAAACGGCTTCGTAGAACAAGCCGGAAAATTCAAGTTCCACACCGCCCGTAACTTCCTGGTGGGCTTCTGCCACATCAAATGGTGATTTCTTTAGCTTAATGGGTAATACCAGCAGCAGCGCAACAAATGCCAGCGGCATTTTGTACAACAGTGGTTGATCGGCCTGAAAGGCTGCCGCTGCATCAAAACTGCCGGTCACCATATACATGCTTACGGCAATCAAAATAAGTACCGGTTCGTAGGCAAGGATGCTGATAGCCGTACGGTTGGCGCCCAAATGACTGAAGATGGATCTTGTACTATAAGCAGCCAGCAGCAGTAAGGCGGTGGACAGCAGGTGCAGGAAGATGACGAGGATTAAATCACCGCCCAGCAGCAATACGCCTAGTGCCACCCAAAGCGATACGAAGTGCATGATGCCGAGAAAGGCGTGGGCAGAGTGCACAATCATCTGCCGCTTATCGGCCAGCTTCAGAAAATCAAAGAAGGGCTGCAACAACGGTGGACCGATTCTCCGCTGCATGCGTGCCTTGATGATGCGTTCAAAACCATAGAGGAATCCGCCCAGCACCGGTGCCAGCAGAATCAGCAGGATGGATACAATCAATGGGCTCATAGAAATTCATTTATAGTACAGCCACCACCAACAGCAGTGCAAAAAACAAAAGACCAACGGCTGCAAACCACGGTGTTGCTTTATCGGTTGAAAAATAGAGTGATGAAAAAGAGTACTGAACATTTTCGCCGCACATATATTCCTTGGCACGGTCGACCTGTTTAAAACGAACAAACATTGCTGCCAGGATGGTTGCCGGCAGCAGGAAAAAGGCCAGTGCCATCGGAACAAAGGGCAACTTCATGCCACCGAGTACCAGGCTCCAGCCTTCGGTTGATACAACAACAGGAACACCCAGCAATGATGAAGCAACCGGTGTGAATATTTCTGTAAGTAATAACGGCAATCCAACAACCGTTATCAGCAGTAATCCGAGTAACAGATAGGTAGTGGCTGCATAAAACGGACCTGTGTGTTCAAACTGAATTTTATCACGCTCCCCGCTGCGGGCCAGCAATACTCCAATCACTTTAAAATATAATAAGGACAACACAGCACCACCACCTGCAATGGCCACCAGCAGCAGAGCGCCCAACAGCTTTTGTTCGGTGGCCAGTGTGCCCAATGTTTCAATACTCATCCACTTGCCGAGGAAGGCACCGAATGGCGGTAACAGGAGCGACAGGAAACCGATGGTGATTACCATGGCGGTGAACGGACCACTTTCCCCCAGCTTGTCCATATCCGATGCCTGCTTGAGGTGGAATACCCGTTCGAGTATACCTGCATTCAGGAACAGCATGCATTTGGAAATGCCGTGAAACAGAATGAGGATGAGCGCTGCCGTTATGGTAACCGGCGTGGCTGCTGCAGCCAGTAACATCATCAAGGCCAGTAATGCAATGGTTGAATGTGCGAGAATGCGTTTGAAATTATCCTGCGATAAAGCGCCTACCGCTGCGGCTACAAAAACAAATCCTGTCAGCGCCATCAGTACCTGTGCTACCGGCGTATCCTTGAGCACGGGTGATAAACGGAGGATGACAAACGGTGCAATTTTAACCATAGTGGAAGAGTGCAGTAAGGCACTTACCGGTGTGGGTGCCACCATAGCGCCCAGCAGCCATTTGCTGAAGGGCATTTGTGCACCTTTGATCAGGGCGGCAATGGACAGCAGGGCCAATGGCAGCAGCAGTGGCTGGTTTGTACTTTGGGCCAGCAGGTTGCTGAAAGTGGCTTCTCCTACACCAGTGACATTCAGAAAGATGATGGCAGCAAGAATGGCCACACCTCCCACCTGGTTCATCCACAGTGCCGTAAGACCGTTGGAAACAGAAACGGCATCTCTCCGGAAGGAAATAAACAGAAACGAAGCGAGTGTGGTCAGTTCAAAGAGCAGGAAGAAAAACTCAAGATTGTCGCTTGATACCAGCAGGTTCATTACCGCAATGAACCAGAAGATGGTGGACAGAAAATATTTTTTACGGAAGCTGCTGCAGTCTTCTTCGTCTATATACCGCAGTGAGTACACAGCAATCACGCTGCTGATGATATTGATGAGCAGGAACATAAAGCCGCTCAACTGATCCACGAGCAGTTGCGGTGCATTGCTGTGCGTTGCATTGGTGAACAGCCAAACAGAAGCCCCCAGTTGCAAGAGGGTCAGGAGGCCAACAGGCAGACTCTTATACCGGAGTGCCACCCAACCAAAGAAGAACAACAAGGCAATATCGGCACCGGCTACCCATAAGTTCACATGATGCGGCAGGGTAATGGAATAGGGTTGATCCAGTAAGGTGAATGCATAAACAGAAAGACCCGAAAGCAATAGTCCGGCTCCCGTAACTAGGATCCTTGCAAGTGGTTTAGGAACGATCAGTAGTAAAAGACTGATCAAAACAGGCAGCAGGTACAGGCTGTAGAATAGAAGATCCATGACCGTTCTGATTTCGTTGAGAAAGAATATGCTAGATTAGAATGATCCCGCCATGTGTGGAATGACGGTCATCACTGCTTCTTATGATCTGTCTTACAAGTAAGAACGGCCTTTTCGCCCACTTCTCGTTATAACTCTTGGTTGTACAATCAGTTGATCCGTGTTAGAAAACAGAAAATTCACTGATACTGATCATAAAATGCCAATAACAGCTTGCTTAGCTTAGCCCCGTTTTCTGATCGCATGGTACGGGCCTTATTGAAGGAGGCTCGAACTGCCATGACCTGTTGCACCTGCCTTGCCTCTTTGTAAACTATCAGAAAATTATTTTATGATCAGCACGCCGACAGCTCCTGTAGCCGAGCTGCCCAAAACAGACCCACGGGTAAAACTGATTGCGGCAAAAATCAAAAAAGAAAACCGCCGTCCCGATGCATTAATTGAAATACTTCACACAGCACAAAATGCGTACGGATTTTTGCCCCGTGAAGTACTTGCCTACATTGCAAAAGAATTACGGTTGCCTCCATCACGTGTGTACTCCACCGTTACCTTTTATCATTTCTTTTCACTCAAATCCAAAGGCGAACATACCTGCCTGGTATGTACCGGCACTGCCTGCTATGTAAAAGGAGCACAGGCGCTGCTGAACAAAATTGAAGCTGCCTACGGACTGAAACCCGGCCAGGTTACTGCAGATGAAAAGCTGGGTGTACAGGCAGCCCGCTGTATTGGAGCCTGTGGACTGGCTCCCGCAGTTGTTATAGACAATGAAGTGCTCGGAAAAGTTACCGATGCCACCATCATTGATACCATCAAAGAAAAAACCGGAATTGTATGAACCGCCAGGAACTGCAGGCACTAGCCCAGAAAGCAAAAGACAAGCAACAACAGCTGAAACATAAAATTTGTGTGTGTTGCGGAGCCGGTTGTATTTCATCGGGCTCAGAAGAGGTGTTGAAAAAATTACAGGACGAAGTAAAAGCCCGGGGCATGGAACAGGACGTCGAAGTGGTGCCTACCGGCTGCATGGGCCCCTGTAACCAGGGTCCGTTGGTGAAATACCTGCCCGAAAACACCATCTACCAGCGGGTGGATTGCCACAACCTCGACCGCATTATTCAAAGTCAGCTGGTGGAACAGAAACCATTAGAAGAGCTATTGTTGTTTGCTGATTCACGGGAGCAAACCTTTGTAAACGCTAATGAAGATCCGTTTTTCAAAAAGCAACACAAGATTGCCTTAAAAGATTGCGGCGATATCAATCCCGAAGTCATTGAGGATTACCTGGCAGCAGGTGGCTACCAGGCATTGGAAAAAGCGCTTTTTCTCATGAGCCCGGAAGAGGTGATTTCAGAAGTAAAACACAGCCGCATCCGGGGACGGGGTGGAGCCGGGTATCCAACAGGATTGAAGTGGGAAAGCGTTTACAAATATGTAAGTGATCAGAAGTATGTGATTTGTAACGGCGATGAAGGCGATCCTGGAGCTTTTATGGATCGCAGCATACTGGAAGGCAATCCGCACCGCATCCTCGAAGGCATGGCCATTGCCGGTTATGCCATCGGCGCCAGCAAAGGATATGCCTACATCCGTGGCGAATATCCGCTGGCGATTAAACGCATTGAAGCAGCCATTAAGCAGGCGAACAAACTGGGGCTTCTGGGTAAAAACATCCTTGGCAGTACCTTTTCTTTTGAAGTGGAAGTACGCATCGGTGCCGGTGCGTTTGTTTGTGGCGAAGAAACAGCGCTCATTGCTTCCATTGAAGGCAAACGGGGTACACCCAAACCACGTCCGCCCTTTCCGGCCGAATCGGGCCTGTGGGGCAAGCCTACCTTAATTAATAATGTGGAAACGTTTGCGGCCATTGCTCCCATCATCGTCAAGGGGGGTGAGTGGTACAGCGAAACCGGAACGGCTAAAAGCGCCGGTACCAAAGTGTTTGCACTGGCGGGTAAAATCAATTATTCCGGACTCATTGAAGTGCCGATGGGCACCTCCCTCCGTGAAATTGTGTTTGAAATCGGCGGTGGTATTCAGAACAATGGCACGTTCAAAGCCGCACAAACGGGCGGACCTTCCGGTGGTTGCATTCCGGCCGAACACCTGGATGTAAAAATGGACTACGAATCGCTCATGAACCTCGGCTCCATTATGGGCTCCGGTGGATTGATTGTGATGGATGAAAGCAGCGATATGGTGGATGTGGCCCGCTTCTTCATGGAATTCTGCATGGATGAAAGCTGCGGCAAATGCGTTCCCTGCCGGGTGGGTACTAAAATGATGCACGACCTGCTGCAGAAAATCTACGACAACAAGGCCACGCAAATTGACCTCGACCGGCTCGAAGAACTGGCTGTTTATGTGAAAGAAACCAGCCTCTGCGGTCTAGGTGCCTCGGCGCCCAATCCACTGCTGAGTACCCTGCGTCATTTCCGCCAGGAGTATGAAACTAAAATTGTACAGCACACTTAACTGTTTTCAACGAAACCTGTTTTATGAACACGATTCCTGTTACGATCAATAACCAAACATACAATGCCGATCCGTCTAAAATGATTCTCGAGGTTTGCAGGGAAAATGGCATTGAAGTGCTCACCATGTGTCACCTCAAAGGAGTGATGGACATCGGGGCCTGCCGCCTGTGCCTGGTGGAAATTGAAGGTATTAACAAACTGATGCCGGCCTGTACCACCAAAGTGGCGGCCAATATGGTGATTCAAACGGCCACCGAACGCATAAAAAAATACCAGCGCATTACCACCGAACTCTTTTTTGCCGAACGTAATCACATGTGTGCCGTATGTGTGGCCAACGGAAAATGTGAACTGCAGAACCTGGGATATAAAGTAGAACTGGATCATATCCGCTATCCGCATCTTTTCCCGAGTTGCGAAGTAGATACATCACACCCCTGGTATGTCATGGATCACAACCGCTGCATCATGTGTACACGCTGCGTGCGGGTGTGTAATGAAGTGGAAGGCGCCCACAACTGGGATATAATGGGACGTGGACATGAAGTGCGTATTATTTCCGACTTCAACACACCCTGGGGGCTTTCTGAAACCTGTACCTCCTGCGGTAAATGCCTGCATGCCTGTCCTACCGGTGCTATATGGCCGAAGGCGGTTGTACAGGGACAACTCAATAAAAACCCGGGTATGATCACCGAGCTGGTGGAACGCCGGAAAATGAAACTCTGATTGTAAACACTCACGTATGAACAAGAAAAAATTAGCAACGGTTTGGCTGGGCGGATGCTCCGGTTGCCATATGTCGCTGCTGGATATTGACGAACGGATTCTCGACGTAGCCAAGCTGGCCGATATTGTGAAAAGCCCTGTGGTGGATGGAAAAGAATTTCCGGATGTGGATATTGCCCTGGTGGAAGGATCGGTTACCAGCGATGAGCATTACCGTGAAATCCTCCACATCCGTAAACACAGCAAACTGCTGATTGCGCTGGGCGATTGTGCTGTGATGACCAATGTAACCGGCATGCGCAACTATTTTCCGCTGAAAGAAGTATTTGAAACTTCGTATGTATATGCCGCAAGCAACGACGATGAAGGGGAATTGCCCAACCATCCCTCCTTGCTGAAGCTGAACGAAAAGGTAGTGCCGCTGCAGGAAGTGGTAAAGGTGGATTTTGTGCTGCCCGGCTGCCCGCCCGATGCCGATGCCATTTTTTATGTGCTGTTCGAATTCTTAAACGACCGTATTCCCAACCTGAGTGCGGCTAAAAAACTGAAGTATGGATAAGCGTAAAATCTTTATATCGCCGGTAACACGCATTGAAGGACACGCCAATATAACACTGGAACTGGATGAACAGGGACAGGTGAGTGATGCCTTGTTTCATGTGAATGAATTTCGTGGGTTTGAAAAATTCTGCGAAGGACGCATGTACACCGAAATGCCCACCATCACACCCAGGATCTGCGGTATTTGTCCCACCAGCCATACGCTTGCAAGTGTGAAAGCCTGCGAAATGATCCAGGGCATTCAGCCCACCTACACGGCCAACCTGTTACGGCGGTTGATGCACATCGGTCAAAATCTTTCTTCTCATGCCTTATCATTCTTTCACTTGTCGTCGCCCGACTTTTTGTTGGGCTACGACAGTGATCCGGCCAAGAGAAACATTCTCGGCATTGCCGAACAGTTCCCCGATATTGCCCTGCGGGGCATCCGCCTTCGCAAATTCGGACAGGAACTGAGCGAACGCATCACCGGTAAAAAAATCCACATCATGGGTATTGTGCCCGGCGGTATGGCGTTCCCGCTTACCGAAGACAACCGGCAGGCTTTACTGGCATGGATACCCGAAGCGCTGGAAACGGTGCAGCTGGGCATCAATATCATCAAGCAGTTTCAGGAAGAAAACGCAGAAATGGTGCAAACCTTTGCTCCATCACCCACCCTGTACCTGGGTACCGTAGGGCCTGGTGGTGAGCACGAACTGTATGATGGTAAACTTCGGTTTATCAATGAAGATGGTGTGATTCTGCAGGACCAGCTGTCGCCCACCGAATACCTGGATTATATTGCTGAGCGGAGTGTGAACTGGTCGTACCTCAAGTATCCGTATTACAAGCCGTATGGGTTTGAAAAGGGATTTTACCGGGTGGGACCACTGGCACGGTTAAACGTAGCCACCCGCATGAAAACCGAACGGGCACAGAAAGAGTTTGAACTGTTTAAGCAAATCAACAACGGCCGCCCGGTACACGGCACGTTCTATTATCACTACACCCGGCTCATTGAAGCACTCAGCGATGTGGAAGATGCAGAACGCATCCTCAACGATCCGCAGGTGACTTCCACTCATATTCAGCACCATGGCCGCTGGAATTACGAAGAAGGAATCGGCAGCTCCGAAGCACCCCGTGGCACTTTGTTCCATCATTACAAAACCGATGAAACAGGAAAGCTGCTCAAGGTGAACCTGCTCATCGCCACCGGGCAGAACAATCCCTCCATGAACCGCTCGGTGCTGGAAGTGGCCCGGCAGTATGTGAATGGTAGTGATGTGCAGGAAGGCATGCTCAACCGGGTGGAAAGTACCATCCGTTGTTACGATCCTTGTCTGTCCTGCTCCACCCATGCACTGGGGCAAATGCCCATGGTTATCCGCCTGGTAGACAAGGCTGGTACGTTGGTAAAAGAAATTGAACGGGGTTAAGGCTGCTGCAGCCAGTTGCGCAGCAGGGCAATGGCTTTTGTTGCCTGTTCCTCTGCCACACTTGATAACGTGTCGCCCATGCGGAAATGAAGTACGGGAATTGAGCATGCATAGAGCTGTAAGGGCTTCCCATACAATTGCTGCGCCATGGCAGCCATGAGCGAAAGGCTCATATGATGCGTGGAGGCAACGGCCGCACCGCCTGCATCCACCCGCTCCAGTTTTACTTCATTGGCTGTAACAGAAGCATCCACAATTACCACCCGGTCGTATTGCTGAAACTCTTCCAGAAACTCTGTTTGCAGTTGCTGTGTGGTTTGAATGGTAACGCCCGGCAGCGCCTCTTCCTGCAGGCGGGTACAGATGTACGCTGCCACTCCATCATCTGAACGGAGGGTATTGCCAATGCCGAGAACGAGAGTGGTGGGATGCATATTACTCCTCCTCCGGCCTCGTTACCTGAATCCTGTGGTCAAAGGGCACCTTCAGCTGAAATGCCACATTTTCATCCAACGAATCATCTAATGTATCAATACCGTAGCGGATCCTTTTGGTATCGTCGTACACCAGGGTGCCAAACACCCGGTCCCAGATGGAAAAGCTATTGGCAAAATTCATATCGGTCCAGGGCCGCTTGTAGTGATGGTGAAACTTATGCATGTCGGGCGACACAAAGACCAGTCCGATAGTGCGGTCGAGCCACTTCGGTAACTGAATATTGGCGTGATTGAAATAGGTAAACAAGGCCTGGAAACTGCGGTGCATGAAATACAAACCAACCGGCACGCCCATGACGATGATGCCGATAATGGTAAAACTTTCACGAATAATCCATTCGCCGGGATGGTGCCGGGTGCCGGTGCTTACATCCACATGCGTATCGCTGTGGTGCACCACATGAAACCGCCACAAGGGTTTTACTTTGTGCATGAGGTAATGCGGAATGTACTGGGCAAACAGATCCATGATGAACAATGTCAACAACAACTTCACCCACAAGGGCATGGCCACCCAGTTCATCACACCGATCTGCTGTTGGGTCACCCACGTGCTCACAGCAACCGTGGCAATACCGAGAATGATATTGACAATAAATGAGGTGGCCAGGAACACCAGGTTGATGCCGGTGTGCCGTACTTTGTTGTAGGGCTTGTCAAACGTAAACAACGGAATCACATATTCCAGCAGCCAGAAAAACAGCAGCGGCGCCAGTACCGTAAACAACCGTTGCAGGGTAGAGATGTTGTCCCAGAATTCAACAAAACGTTCTAACATATGGCAGGGGTTTGAGGGGGGAAATTACAAAGAAAAAGCGGGTGGGGTGACACGGATTGAATAAGAATTACACGGATTTTGGGTAACACGGATTAATTCGGAATTGCACGGATTACACGAATGAATGCAGATGTGGGTAACACGGATTGATTAGAATTACATGAATTACACGGATGAATGCCGGAATAGAGATTCTCTTCTGTGCTCTTCTGCGTCATCTGTGAGCAACTATTCTTCTTGCGGATACAGGTTCCACGAATTGAATTTCTCACAGATTACACGGATTTACACAGATAAGGAAAAATGCTTCTTCTGTGCTCTTCTGCGCTTTCTGTGAGCCACTTGTATTTTCCTCTGTGATCATAGAAAGTCACTCCTGTGCCTCCGTGTTTAAATCAAATTCTTCCCCGCAATCAAAACAATGATACAGTTTCCCGGGCGCTACGGCATAACTCCCCAACAGGAAGGAAAAAATGGCACTGAACCAGTTGCCCGGCTTGCGGTTGCTGACGATGTATTCAATGTTGGTGGAGACACAGTGCGGACAGGCGTGTGCTGCTTTTTCACGTTGCGTCAGCAGTTGCATCAGTTCCCGGGCCCGCTCCACCTGCACTTCATGCACCATAAGCTTAATGCCGCCAATGGCGTTGCTTACAATAGGATCAATGGTCACCGTATGTTCATCCATCAGCCAGCAGTTGATGCCTTCTTCCTGCAGCAGGCCCAGCTTGAGGTTGGCATCAATGTAATTATCGAAGGAGTAAATGGGAACAAAGCGCATGGGTTGTAAAATAAAAAATCCTGCTCAGTATGAACAGGATTTGTATCAGTTGGTTTGGGTTGCTCTATTGATTCAGCATGAGCGGCATCACCAGCATCAGCACATCTTCCCCTTCGTTTTGTTCGGTGGGTTTAATGAGACCGGCTTTGGTGGGCGTACTCAGCTCCATTTTTACTTCGTCTGTTTCCACAGCGCTCAGCATTTCCACCAGGAAACGGGCGTTGAAAGCAATCTGCATATCCTCGCCATCGTACGAACATTTCATGCGTTCGTTTCCTTCAAAACTGAAATCCACATCCTGTGCAGCCAGGTGCAGCTCGCTACCGCTGATGCTCAGAACCACCTGGTTGGTGCTCTTGTTACTGAACACACTCACACGGCGCAGGGCACTTTGAAAATCGTTGCGGCCCAGGATCATGCTATAAGGATTATCGGCGGGGATCACCACTTTATAATCAGGGAAACGGGCGTCAATCAACCGGCAGACCAGCTCGGTGGTGCCGTGAATGACAAACAGGTGATTGCTGTTGTAGGAAAGAGTGATTTCATCATCATTGCCCGGCAATGCTGTCTTCAGCAGGTTCAACGGTTTTTTAGGAACAATGAAGTTTTCGCTTTTAGGGCAGCTCACATCGGTTCGTTTGTAGCGAACGAGACGGTGGGCATCGGTGGCAACAAAGGTGAGACCTTTTTTATCCAGCTCAAAGTACACTCCTGTCATAGCCGGACGCAGATCGTCGTTGCTTACGGCAAACAATGTTTTGTTGATAGCGGTTACCAGGGCACCGGAGGTTGTGGTGAACGAAGTCGTATCATCGGCCACAGGTTCCTTGGGGAAGTTGTCGGGGTTTTCGCCCATCACTTTATACTTACCGTTATCGCTGGTGATTTCCACACCAAAGTTTTTATCAATGTTGAATGTAAGCGGCTGATCGGGCAGGTTCTTCAGCGTATCCATCAGAATTTTAGCAGGAATACACACCCGGCCACTGTCCTTCGCTTCAATATCCATGTGAATCTTCATCACCGTTTCCAGGTCGGTGGCAACCACGGTCAGTTTGTTTTTGTTGATTTCAAACAGGAAATCTTCCAGAATAGGAAGCACCGTATTGGCATTAATCACACCATTGATCTGCTGCAGTTGCTTTAATAAGGCAGATGAGGAAACTATAAACTTCATAATTCAGTTCTGATTTTATTAGCGGATGGAAGGTAGTAAAATATTGCTTCTTTCGGCTGCAAGATAAGGTGTTTAATTTATCAACCATGCCGAATAAGGCGGGCGACCTTCAGCTTCGCCGGAAAAACATACCCGAACTCAGCTATTGGCTTGATCGTGATCATAAAATTGCAAGGTTCATCGTCTGAACTTAGTACTAAATATCGCTGCCATGTTACCATATTTTAAAAGTATCCTGGAGTTTGCGTCGCTTGCTCCTTCCGGTCACAATACCCAGCCCTGGAAGTTTACGGTGGAAGGGCATTATATCCGCATTTCACCCGACTTTACCCGTCGTTTGCCCGTTGTGGATGCCGATGATCATGCGCTGTACATCAGCCTTGGTTGTGCATTGGAAAATCTGTTGCTGGCGGCCTCTCATTTCGGCTATGGTGGGAATGTGATGTACGATCTCAAGGGGACCAATACCGGTGTAATCATTCATTTGTATGAAGACGAGTCCTTGAAGCCCGATCCGCTGTTTGAACATATTTCGCTGCGGCATGTGAACCGGGGCGAGTACAACGCCGACCCGGTACCCTTTGAAATGCTGCATCTCTTGCAGAAGAGTGTTCAGGAAGAAGAAGTGCAGCTGGTGCTTGTTACTGAAGACGAGCAGAAAGAAAAGCTGGCCCGCCTTTCAGCCGTTGCAGCCCGCATGCAATTCCGCAACCCGGCGTTTAAAGACGAGCTGATGCAGTGGATACGGTTCAATCATAAATCAGCCGAGGCCACACATGATGGTATCCCGTCCGGTGCCGTAGGCGCTCCGTCAACGCCACCTGCTGTTGGCCGCTTCTTTTTCCGCCACTTTGTTTCGCCCGGCAATGAGGCTTCCAAGGCAGCCGAGCAACTGGAACAGGCACCTGCACTTGCTGTATTGGCGGCAAAAGACAACAGTAAAGAAGGCTGGGTGAAACTGGGCCGCAATTTTGAGCGCCTTGCATTGACGGCTACCCGTTATAATCTCAGTCACTCACATTTTAATATGGCTTGCGAAGAAGAACAAGTGCGCAAGCGGCTGAAAGAAACACTTCAGCTGGAAGCAGAGCCACTCCTGTTACTGCGACTTGGTTTTGGAAAAGAAGAAATGCCACCCTCGCAGCGGCGTCCGGTGGAAGAATTGCTTACAAAAGGCAACCTGGTTTAGTGTACGATTCAAGTACCTTTGCGGCAAAACAGAACTACATGAAGTTGTCGCATTTGTCAGAAACACTGGTGGGCTCCGAAATTGTAAAACTCGGAAACCAGATACGGGAGCGTATGCGGTTGGGTGAGCGTATTTATAATTTCACCATCGGCGATTTCGACAGCAGTGTGTTTCCCATTCCTGCCGAGTTGGAGCAGGAAATTATCAAAGCCTATCAAAACAGGTTTACAACCTATCCGGCCGCTGAAGGAATCCTGGAACTGCGTCAAAGTGTTTCGCAATTCATCAGGGAACGGGAGGGGATTGAATACGGTGTGAATGAAATTCAGATCGCTTCCGGCGGAAGACCGTTGTTGTATGCGGTATTCCGGGCGCTGGTTGACAAAGGCGACCGGGTTGTATATGCGGTTCCTTCATGGAACAACAATCACTATGTGCATTTCACCGAGGCTGAACACGTGGTCATCGAAGCAAAGCATGAAAACAATTTTATGCCGGTGGCTGAAGAAATAAAGCCGCTGCTGAAAGGGGCCAGCCTGCTGTGTTTGTGTACGCCTCAGAACCCCACCGGCACCATGATTCCCAAAGAGGAACTGGAAAAAATCTGCGACCTGGTGCTGGAAGAAAATAAATCAAGAGGTGCGGATGAAAAGAAATTGTTCCTGTTGTTTGATCAGATGTACTGGACGCTTACGTTTGGCGACAATCATCATTACAACCCTGTGAGTCTGCGCCCCGAAATGAAAGAGGTTACGGTTTTTATTGATGGTATCAGCAAGGTGTTTGCTGCCACCGGTGTACGGGTAGGCTGGGCACTGGGACCGGAGCTCATCATTTCCAAACTGAAAGCAATCCTGTCGCACGTGGGAGCCTGGGCACCTATGGCCGAGCAAAAAGCTACCGCTGCCTGGCTGCAGCAGTCGGCTGCTATTGACCGCTACCTGCAGGAGTTTAAGGAACAACTTCAATACCGGTTAGTTACCATTGCTGATGGATTCCGGCAGCTGCAGCAGGAAGGCTACCGGGTGGATGTGGTGGAACCGCAGGGCGCTATTTATCTCACAATCAAAATAGATTTGGCCGGCATGAAAAAACCCGACGGCACAGTACTGCAATCCCAGGCCGATGTAACGCAGTACCTGCTGGAGGAAGCAAAGCTGGCTATAGTACCGTTCTATGCATTTGGAGGAGGAAAGGAAATGCCTTGGTACCGCCTGAGTGTGGGCACCTGCCGCAAGGAAGAAATCCCTGAATTCCTGGGCAAGCTGAAGCAAGCCATGCAGCAGTTGCAATAAAGGAAACAAGGACAATGCTACATGTTACAACCGGCAACATTTGTTGATTCTCTATGAATATTGAAGAGATACGGGATTACTGTCTGTCGCTTCCGGAGGTGGAAGAAACCCTGCCGTTCGGTCCCGATGTACTTGTTTACAAAGTGAATGGAAAAGTGTTTCTGCTACTGCCGCTGGATACAGAGGAGTTGCGGTTGAATGTGAAATGCAATCCTGAAAGAGCACTGGAGTTGCGGGAGCAATACAACTGTGTGCTGCCCGGCTACCACATGAACAAAAAGCACTGGAATACAATTATCGTCAACGGCAGTATTACATCAGCACTGTTAAAAGAATGGATCAATCATTCGTATGAACTGGTTTCCAAACGAAAACCAGGTACTCACTAAAAAAGCACCCGGCCACCGGTTAACCGGTGCCGGGTGACGGTTTCATAATCAATAGCTGGTTTATACGTGACCTTCGGCGAGCATGGCATCGGCTACTTTCACAAAGCCGGCAATGTTGGCACCTTTTACATAGTCAATGGTTCCGTTTTCTTCTTTACCGTATTTCAGGCACTGTGCATGAATATTCTTCATGATGTCTTTCAGCTTTTCATCCACCTGTTCCCTTGTCCAGGAAAGCCGTAAGGAGTTTTGCGACATTTCGAGTCCCGATGTTGCCACACCACCGGCATTGGAGGCTTTACCCGGGGCATAGAGGATGCCCGCCTGATCAAACTCATGAATGGCAGCAGGCGTGCAGGGCATGTTGGCCCCTTCGGCCACCAGCTTGCAACCGTTGGCCAGCAGTTGCTTGGCTTCATGGCCATCCATTTCATTTTGAGTGGCGCATGGCAGAGCAATGTCACAGGCGATGCCCCATGGTTTTTTGCCGGGATGGTATTCGCATCCAACATGTTCTGCATATTCTTTGATGCGGCCCCTACGTTCATTTTTTAACTCCATCAAATAGGCAAGTTTTTCAGCAGTAATTCCGGCAGGATCGTAAATAAACCCATCGGAATCAGAGGCCGTAACAGGAATTCCTCCCAAATGGATCACTTTTTCAATGGCATACTGCGACACATTGCCGCTGCCCGATATAACCACCCGCTTTCCTTTGAAACTATCGCCTTTGGTTGCCAGCATTTCCGAAGCAAAATAGCAAAGGCCGTAACCGGTGGCTTCCGGACGAATCAGGCTGCCGCCGAAAGAGTGTCCTTTTCCGGTAAGTACACCCGTGAATTTATTTTTCAGGCGCTTGTATTGTCCGAACAGAAAGCCGATTTCCCGTCCGCCCACACCTATATCTCCGGCGGGCACATCTGTATCTGCATCAATATGCCGGAACAATTCGGTCATATAGCTCTGGCAGAAAGTCATCACTTCATTGTCGGTTTTTCCTTTCGGATCAAAGTCGGAGCCTCCCTTACCACCACCCATCGGCAGGGTTGTGAGTGCATTTTTATACACCTGTTCAAAGGCAAGAAATTTTAAAATACCCAGGTTTACGGAAGGGTGAAACCGTAAGCCGCCTTTGTACGGTCCAATCGCACTGTTCATCTGCACCCGGTAGCCCCGGTTGATTTGTAAAACCCCTTTGTCATCTACCCAGGGTACCCGGAAGATGATGATCCGTTCTGCTTCCGTCATTCGTTCGAGGATGCGGGCCTGTTTATACTCGGGATGTTCCTCAATAAAGGGAATGACAGCATTCGCAACCTCTGAAACGGCCTGCATAAATTCGGGTTGTGCAATATTTCTGTTTTGAGCCCACTCCAGAAAGTTCTGAACTGCCTGTCTGTGTTTGTTCGTCATATGAAACCATTTAATCGTGAATTGCCTGAAAGGCGAAGCAAGGTAGAGGTGGTATTGTTCCCGAACTATGAGTTTTGTCATTCCTTTTCTTGTTTTTTCTTATGCGTTTTTATCTGTAACGGGATACTGATTGTGTTTTCAGAGTACCTTTAGTTCCGGAACGAATCTTTCTGCAAATGAGACCGGTAATACAATCAAAACTTCCTGATATTGGCACTACCATTTTTACAGTGATGAGCGCCCTGGCCACGGAACATAAAGCCGTGAACCTCGGACAGGGCTTCCCGGATTACCCCATGAGCGAAGAACTAACAGCCCGGGTGTATGAAGCAATGAAACAGGGTCACAATCAGTATGCGCCCATGCCCGGTTTACCAGCCCTGCGGGAAGCGATTGCAGAGAAAGCAGCGTTTTTGTACAACGCCAACGTAAATCCCGGAACAGAGATAACCATCACGCCCGGTGGAACCTATGCGATTTATACTGCCTTCACCACCATCCTGCGGCCTGGTGATGAAGTGATTGTATTTGAACCGGCGTACGACAGCTATATTCCCAATATTGAAATTAACGGCGCCAAGGCCATACCGTTACCTCTTACGTATCCCGATTACCGGATCGACTGGGACCTGGTACGTACGGCCATCACCTCCCGTACCAAAGCGATCATCATTAACTCGCCGCATAACCCAACCGGCAGTGTGCTGGAACAGCAGGACCTGCAGGAGCTGAAAGAAATTACGTCGGGCACCGGTATCTTTATTGTGAGTGATGAAGTGTATGAGCATCTCATTTTCGATGGAAAACCGCATGAAAGCATACTGAAATACCCGGAGCTGCTGGAACGCAGTTTTGTTTGTTTTTCGTTTGGTAAAACCTACCACTGCACCGGCTGGAAGCTGGGCTACTGTATTGCACCCGCTGCATTGATGAACGAGTACCGCAAGGTGCACCAGTTTAATGCCTTTACCTGTTTTACACCGGCGCAGGTGGCGCTGGCCGATTACCTGAAAAACAGGGAAGCCTATTTGTCTCTTCCCCGTTTTATGCAGCAGAAGCGGGATTATTTTGTGGAACTCATGAAGCAAACCCGGTTCGATCTGTTGCCAACTTCAGGCAGTTATTTTGTATGCGCCAGTTACGGCCGCATCAGCGATGAAAGTGATTATGACCTTGCTGTGCGGTTAACCAAAGAGGCAGGCGTGGCTACAATACCGGTATCGGCTTTTTATCACAATAAGAAAGATGACAAAGTATTGCGGTTCTGTTTTGCCAAACAGAGCCGTACCCTGCAACAGGCAGCAGAACGGTTGATGAAGTTGTAGGATGGACCTTCTGTAATACATTCGACTTTCTTCACATCAAATGTTGCACCCATTGCGTTTACGATGCCGCCCCTCCGGGGCTTTGAACACATGTTGTAACGGATGATCTATTAATCTTTCGCCCCTCCGGGGCTAATGCAATCGGACATAAAACTTCATAAGATCTACAAAACAATGGTCCTTAAGGGATCAGCGATCATAGCTTTTGTTTCATGCCGCTCCTCCGGGGCTATTACAATCGGGCAGAAAACTACGTAGGAGTGGCGTAGCAATAGAAAAGGATGTTTGTGTAGACAACAAAGCTCCGTAGGAGTGACATAACAATAGAAGAGGATATATATTTACCATCTTAGCTCCGTAGGAGCAGTATAGTAATAGAAAAGGATGTTTGTGTAGACAACATAGCTCCGTGGGAGCGATATAACAATAGAAGATGATATGTATTTCCCATCATAGCTCTGTAGGAGCGGTATAGCAATAGAAAAGGATGTTTGTGTAGACAACATAGCTCCGTAGGAGCGACATAGCAACAAAATATGGGCAACATCTGGCCTGTTAGCATCTTACGAACGAAACTGAACGGCATGGCTAAACAGGGTTACTGAAAAATCAGGCGTACAAATGCGCAACAAGGTGAGGTTCGGCCGATACGTACTTTAATTTCGGGCAATACTATTTCCGCCTGCTCTTCATATACTTTTCATGCAGCACCTCGCTCATGGACTTGTTGTGCACTTTGCTTTCCACCCAGGAAATGATATCGAGATAGGCAAAAGCTCTTGTTTCAAAGCGGTTTTTCTCCAGGTCTTTGATCTGATCGAGGAATTCTTTCAGCGCTTCTTTAATCTGTTGCGGACTCTGATAATTTTTCTTGAGGAAGCGGAACATCACTTCTTCCACCATGGTCAGATTCTTCATGCGCAGCATAAACCGGTGAACGGCTTTTACCAGTGAGTCGAGAATTTCATAATTGCCCAATTCATAATGGCACATCAGGTGCATCAGCCGGGCGTAAGATTGCAGGTCAATCCGCAGATCCACCGGTCCGTTGATGATTTGCTGCAGGTAATCAATGGCTTTATCGTACTGGCGGTTGCCAAAATACAAGGATGCAAATTTGTAGTTGAATACGAGAATGCGGTGCTGATCTACATACAAACTGTATTCCGACAGTTTCTCTTCCATTTCCGGCACCAGCTTCACTCCTGTTGCAAAGCTTCCTTTCATCAGGTGTCCGTTAATGCGGGCTGTGTTGATGTAAATGGAAATATGTGTACGGAAATTTTCATAGCGCTTTGCCTCATCGGTTTCAGCAAACTCCTCAAAGGCGGAAAGCGTTGCATCAAACGCACGGAAATTGCGCAGATCAAAATGTGCATTCAGCAGGGTATGTACTCCTTTAATGTAATGACCGGTTTCAATGTTTTTCAGTGCAGGCTCTGCTTCAAACAAATCCACCCATTTCTGTGCAAAGCGGTAGTACATGATAAAATCCTGGCGGATGAACGCATACCAGCAATAGCTTTGATACAGGTACAGTTTTTCGTAAAAGCCCGACACCTGTTCCAGGTCTTTCGGAAGGTTTTCTTTGAAAAAGCGGCGCACATCTTTTTCATCTTCCACATTGCGGGCATGGCCATGAATGACATACCATCGGTATAACAGCAGGGCCATATTCGACAGACGGGTAACCCGGTCAATGTGATTGCTGATTTCTGTGGCTTCATCGGCCAGCTGCTGCGTTTTTTCGGTGGAGCTGCGGGTGATGTGCAGGATTTCTATCTTCTTTTCGAGAGATAGCAGTTGTACCAGTGTATTGAACTTTTGATTGGCCCGTGCCTGTTCCTTTGCTTTTTCCAGAATGCGTAATGCCTGTAGTTTTAATCCTTTGTTGTACAACAGACGGGCATGGTCGAGGTGTTCACTCAGCTGCAGATCAATGTTATCGCTGGTACGCAGGAGCCGCAGACTCGCCAGCAGTTCTTTGTATAAATGTGTTTTTAAGTTGGCGAGCTGCGGTTTGGTGAGCGAAGGAATCTTTTTAAACAGGAGGCGTTCATCATATTCTTCCATTTTATCCAGTGCATCAAATAACTGGATCACTTTCAGGTCTTCCTTCGCCGATGAGCGCTTGATATAGAGTTTGAAATGGCGTTTTTCAGCCTTTTCAAGCGTGTGAATTAATTGAAATAAGATGTCAGAATATCGGTTTGCCATCAAATCAAAATTTTATTGCAATCCGCTGCCAGTAAGGGTTTTAGCCGTTTTGGCCGGGTTTGCGATCATAAAAACTCCTGTAAGTTGGTTTGTCTGGCTCACAGGTGTGGTCTACTTTCACATTGTCAAACAACAGTAAGGGCTGAAATATGGCAGGCAATCGTTGAAGGAGTTTGACAGGGGACCTTCAAAACCCCCACAGAACCACAAAGTTATCTTTTTTTTCATATGGCAAGCAATCGATTACGGTCAGCTGTTTCTACAGCAGACCGTTTTTCTTTTAGGCCTGCCGGAATCACCCTTTTCGAACAGAAAGCATTGATTTGAGTACATTCGGTGTTACAAACCGGAATGTATGAAACGGATCTTCCTTTTTTCCCTTCTTTTTCATTTTACAGCTGTTACGAACGCACAGGTGCTTCCCCTGCGGGAACAGGCGGCTGTGGTGGACGAGCTGTTAGGTGAGCGGCTCAATCACTTGATTCCGGAATTGATGCAGCGCCACGGAATCGACATGTGGGTGCTTATTTCACGTGAGTACAATGAAGATCCGGTATTAAAAACCATGCTGCCTGCCACCTGGCTATCGGCACGGCGCCGCACCATTCTCGTGTTTTATCATAACCCGCAAAAGCAGCAATATGAAAAGCTGGCCATTGCCCGTTACAATGTAGGCGAACATATCAAAGCCAGCTGGGATCTGCAACGCTTTCCCAATCAGTGGGACCAGCTGGTGGACATCATTCAGCAGCGCAACCCCAAAACCATTGCTTTAAATACATCCACGCATTTTGCCCATGCCGACGGACTGGTATATACCGAGCAGCAGGAGTTCATGAACAAGTTGCCCAAGTCGTATCACAACCGCATCCGTAGTGCGGAGCCGCTGGCTATTGCCTGGCTCGAAACACGCACACAGCGGGAAATGCAGATCTATCCAACCCTGGTGCAGGCTACGCACCGCATCATTGAAGAAGGCTTTTCAGAACTGGTCATCACTCCCGGTATTACCACAACCGATGATGTGGTGTGGTGGTTCCGGCAAAAAATCAGAAGCCTGGGCTACGATACCTGGTTTCATCCATCGGTAGCTGTACAGCGGAACGATTCACTCAACTTCGAACACCTGCGCAGCTTCAGCAACCGGCCGAAAGATGAAATCATCCGTCCCGGTGATCTGTTGCACGTCGACATCGGCATTACCTACCTGCGGCTCAATACCGATATTCAGCAGCACGCCTATGTGCTGCGGCCCGGTGAAACAGAAGTGCCGGCCGGCATCCGTGCTGCTTTCGTCAAGGCCAACAGGTTGCAGGACATCCTCACCGGCCAGTTCAGGACCGGACGTACCGGTAACCAGATCCTGGCTGCCGCACTGGCACAGGCCAAGGCAGAAGGCATTGAAGCGGTGATTTACACCCATCCGCTGGGCTTTCACGGCCATGCAGCCGGTCCCACCATTGGTTTATGGGATCAGCAGGGCGGTGTGCCCGGCAGTGGCGATTATCCACTGTATGAACGCACGGCTTATTCCATTGAACTCAATGCGGCCAGTATGATTCCTGAATGGAAAAAATCCATCCGCATCATGCTGGAAGAAGATGGCTACTACGATGAAAATGGTTTCCGCTATATCGGCGGACGGCAAAAGGAAATCTATCTCATTCCAAGAACGAAACCCAACACTGGAAACTAAGTAAGAACGGAAAGAGGACCGCCTGAAAAGGCGGTCCGTTCCTTAACTATTGATTATAAAACTTACTTTGTTTCAAAAATTGAATTCCGGAAGGAAGAAATAGCTGGGCAGCTTACTTACCACTCACTTTAAAGGTGCCGGAGAGAATGCCGTTGCTGTTGAATACCTCGAACACAACGTTTGTATTACCCAGTTCAACGGTATTGAGCTGGTAGTTGCGTACGATGTTTACACCATTTACAGTTTCTTCATGCAGCACCACTCCAAACTCATCTTTCACTACAATGTAAAAAGTAGCAGTGGTGCTGTTGTTGACACGTAACTGGTAAACCGGTTGCTTGTTGATTAAACCGGCAGCGTTCATTTCCATACCGGGATTTTTATCACCGGCAGCAACAGTGTTGTTTGCAAGAAGAACACTTAACAGGATAGCAGAGAATACAAGAATCTTTTTCATATAAAAATGTTTTTAAATGTTAGTAAATCAGGTTCTGTTCAATGGCAGAGAATCGTTAGAGAAAGTCCGATCGGGTACCCGCTTTTACGGAAGTTGCATGTGTGCGATGAATCGTTTTTTCATCGTTTGATGGTGCAAAGCTACAGCCGCAAAAACCGGCATACAAACCAACTATCGGGCGTTTTTTTTATGTTGAAACAGCCAACAAAATCTTAAAAGCCTTGATACACAAGGGTTTTGGACGACAGGAGGCATGATACCCAAAACAACTTTTTTGCGGTTTTCTGCCAATAAGTTTACATTGTGTTCACATTGCTGCACGTACATGAATGTTGAAACATTAAACAATGGTTGGGTAATTTTTTGATCATGACTCAGGCATCTGCACGTTCTGTTTCTGCCGGAATTGGTTATATGTTGCTGGCGGCACTCGGCTTCTCGGTTATGGGTGGTGCCGCCAAGTCGCTCAAAGGAGAATTCAATGCAGGCCAGTTGGTGTTGTGGCGCAACCTGGTTGGGTTTGCTGTATTGTTGCCCGGCCTGCTCCTGCAACCACCCCGTCAGCAGGGTGGTCATTTTTTCAGACTCCTGTTCCGTGGAATGATGGGCACAACAGCACTCTATACTTTGTTGTATTGCATTTTGCATCTGCCACTGGGTACTGCCATGAGCTATAACCTTAGCTCTGCGTTATTCATTGCTTTATTTTCGTTTGTGCTGTTCCGTGAGTATGAAGGCAGGCGGGTGCTCCTGGCTCTTTTCATCGGTTTTGCGGGCATGTTGCTGATTTACCGTCCCACCATGGATGTTCCCTGGATGTATCACCTGGCTGGCTTGCTGAGCGGTATTACCTCGGCCATTGCGTACCTGACTGTGGGAAGGCTTACTGCTTATTACGATACAAGAGTGATTGTATTGTCTTTTGTTGCCACCGGTATTGTAACACCCCTGTTGCTGATGGCTGCACGGGTGTTGTTTCAGTTGCCGGCCGACGATCTGTTTTTTATTGAATGGAAACTGCCTGCTGCCAGGGATTGGTTTGCTGTGTTAGTGCTGGGTCTGGCAGCTTTATTCGGTCAGTATTTTGTTACGAAAGCGTACGGCGCTGCACGGGCAGGAATTGTTTCTGTTATTGGATATTCCAATATTCTGTTTTCTGTTTTTATTGGAATGTTGCTGGGCGATGCATTTCCCGGCTGGATATCATGGGCCGGTATTGCCTGTATCATAGGCAGCGGCATCCTGATTTCTTCCCTGCAAAAAAAAGAGGAAGCAACTACAACATCGTAGAATCATAAATGCGGTTGAGGTCAGAGGAAGGTGCATGCAGCCATTTGCGTACCAGCGCCAGCACCGCATAAAAAGCGGCAACAAGCACAACTGCTCCCGTGAGCAGAACCCAGATCCATTTCATAGTAACATTATTTTCCGGCAAAGTTCACAACTGTTATTGGTTCAACCAATGACGGCGAACATGTTTCCCTTCAGGTGCATGAACAATCGTTAGCTGATTTATGATGAAGATCAGTTCTGTCAATGACGGCTCAAATGGTATTTACAACCGCTTTTGTAGACTTTTACACTCTATTTTCACATAAATACCTTCATATGGAAGCCAATGCAACCAAGGTTGCGAAGGACCGCAAAGTGAAAGGGATGGTAACAATTGACGTGCAGAAATGCAAAGGCTGCGAACTCTGCATCGCCACTTGTAAAGAGCAGGCGCTCTCCCTTTCTCCCACCATTAATATCAAAGGCTATCGTTATGCTGTTGCCAACAATGAACTGTGTACCGGCTGCGTGAACTGCGCCCTTGTTTGTCCCGATGCGGTGATTACCGTATACCGCACCCGGCCTCAAAAGAAACCGGTGGACATTACTCCTCCCGATGTAAAAGAAGTGCTGCGTTCCGCACTTGAATCTCAATAAACAACCCGGAAATAATTCTATATGGAAACCAGGTTAATGAAAGGAAATGAAGCGATGGCAGAAGCGGCCATACAGGCCGGTTGCGACGCTTATTTCGGTTATCCCATCACGCCTCAGTCAGAAGTACTCGAATATCTGTCCCGTGAAATGCCCAAACACAACCGGGTGGTATTGCAGGCAGAGAGTGAAGTAGCCTCCATCAACATGCTATACGGAGCTGCAGGTGCAGGTTTCCGTGCCATGACCAGTTCTTCCTCACCGGGCATCAGCCTCATGCAGGAAGGAATTTCTTATATGGCCGGGGCCGAACTGCCCTGCCTGATTGTAAATGTAAACCGTGCCGGACCTGGACTTGGAACGATTCAACCCGGCCAGGGCGATTATTTTCAGTCAACTAAGGGCGGTGGCCACGGCGATTACCGGCTCATAGTACTTGCCCCTGCTTCTGTGCAGGAGATGGCCGACTTTGTATACCTCGGCTTTGATTTGGCTGAAAAATACCGCAACCCGGTGTTGATGTTGTCGGATGGAGCTATTGGACAGATGATGGAAAAAGTCCAGTTCCCGGATTATGAGCGACCGCCTTTTGATCGCTCGTGGGCCACCACCGGAAAACCCAAAACAAGAAGCCGTAATTATATTACCTCGTTACACATTCTCCCCGAAAAAATGGAGCAGCACAACCTGCGCCTGCAGGAGAAATTTGAAACTATAAAAAAGAATGAGGTGCGGTATGAAGAAATAAAAGTGGAGGATGCAGAGTACCTGTTTATTGCGTACGGTCTCAGTGCCCGTATTTGTCATAAGGCGATGGACCTGGCACGGGCCAAAGGAATCAAAGCCGGACTGTTTCGTCCTATTACGCTTTTCCCTTTCCCGTACGACCGCCTGCAGGAACTGGCATCACAGGTGAAGGTGATGATGAGTGTGGAACTCAACACCGGACAAATGGTGGAAGATGTGCGGCTGGCAGTTGCCGGAAAAATTCCGGTAGCCTTTTACGGCCGGCTGGGCGGAATGGTTCCCACGCCCGAAGAAATTGTACATCAATTGGAAACCGTTATTCAAAACAACCGTTATGGCAGTTGAAGAAGCATTGACAATGGAAGTGCCGCAGGCCCCTCCCTGTATGGAAGAAGAATATGAGCAGGTTTACCACAAGCCATCCACGTTGGTGGAGGCACCTATGCACTATTGCCCCGGTTGTGCACACAGCCTGGTGCATAAACTTATTATGGAAGTGGTGGAAGAACTCGGCATACAGGAACAAACCATTGGTATTGCACCGGTGGGCTGCTCTGTATTTGCATACGACTATATGGATATTGATATGCAGGAAGCAGCCCATGGCCGTGCTGCTGCCGTAGCCACTGCTGTAAAACGGCTGATGCCCGACAAGTATGTGTTTACTTACCAGGGCGATGGGGATCTTGCTTCCATTGGTATTGCTGAAACACTGCATGCCGTGAACCGGGGCGAAAACATACTCATTGTCTTTATGAATAACGCAGTGTATGGAATGACCAGCGGACAAATGGCTCCCACTACTTTGCCGGGTATGGTTACCACTACCAGTCCGTATGGACGGGATGTGGCAGCGGTTGGTTCGCCGTTACTCGTGTCGGAACTGATGGCACAACTGCCCGGCTCCCTGTATGTAACACGCCAAACGGTTAACAGCGCCAATGCTGTACGCCGAACCAGGAAGGCGTTACTCAACGCTTTCCGTTACCAGAAAGAACGGAAAGGCACCTGTTTTATTGAAATACTCAGTAACTGTCCTTCGAACTGGAAAATGACCCCGCTTGAATCCATGCATTTTATTGACGAAAGCATGTCGAAGGTCTTTCCACTGGGTGATATCAAGCTGCCGGGTTAAACTTACATGTATTAAAAAGACGATTATGTTAGAAGAAATCATTGTTGCTGGTTTTGGCGGTCAGGGCGTTCTCTCTATGGGAATGACGCTGGCGTATGCCGGTATGATCGAGGAGAAAGAAATTTCCTGGATGCCTTCATACGGCCCCGAAATGAGAGGAGGAACTGCCAACTGTATCACCATCGTATCTGATGAACCCATCAGTTCGCCCATCCTTTCCACATTTGATACAGTGATTGTGTTAAACCAGCCTTCTATGGACAAGTTTGCGTCCCGTGTAAAACCGGGTGGCCTGCTGTTATATGATTCAAGTAATATCCTGCAGCCGTCTCAACGGGCCGACATTGAAATAATGGGCATACCCGCCACCAATGAAGCTTTGCGCCGCAAACAACCCAAAACACTCAATATGATTTTGCTGGGCGCCTACCTCAGCCGCAAGCCGGTTGTAAGCGATGCTTCGGTGATAAAAGCCCTTGAAAAAGTGCTTCCCGAAAAGTACCATCACCTGCTGCCGTCCAATGAAGAAGCACTGCATTGGGGCAAGCACCTGATGCAGGAACTGCAACTTCAAACAAGCTGATACAGCCCCGCATGAAAACGATGCCTCAGGAAAAGAGGCCGTAAGATGCATTTTAACAGTTTTCTTTCGATGTAGTGCAGCGATGTTTCTCCAATGAAAAAAGGTGGAAAATATGTTGTTGGATAAAGAATTATTTTATATTTGATACGGTAAATACAAATCACCCATTATCATTCTAAATCAAAAACAAAATGGCAACAAAAAAAGCAAAGAAAGCTGCTCCTAAAAAAGCTGCACCAAAAAAGGCTGCTAAGAAAGCCGCCCCCAAAAAAGCTGCTCCTAAAAAAGCTGCTAAGAAAGCCGCTCCTAAGAAAGCTGCTCCCAAAAAGAAAGCTGCCCGTAAACCCAACGCAGCCTTTATGAAGGCGCTTACTCCCAGTGCAGAACTGGCAGCAGTAATCGGCAACAAAGCTGTACCCCGCACGGAAGCGGTTAAAAAAATCTGGGTGTACATTAAAGCAAACAAATTGCAGGATGCAAAAAACAAGCGCATGATCAATGCCGATGCAAAACTGAAACCCGTGTTCGGTGGCAAAGCTCAGGTGTCTATGTTTGATATGGCAAAATTCCTGTCAAAGCATCTGAAGTAAGATTTTATATTCTTCCTGAAAAGGCCATCCGAAAGGGTGGCCTTTTTTGTATATGCCCTGAAATCCTTGCTGGTAAAGGATTTCAGGGGTTGAGCTCACAAGGATAGTGAGGTTGTTAATCAATTTTGAAGGCAGCTGGTGAAACAGGAACCATTCCTTTTTTACCGACCTTCATGCACGCATCTGAT
>CALRLY020000005.1:0-333407 GCA_943368955.1 Chitinophaga pinensis | reverse complement strand
GATTAAAAAAGAACTGCTGAATAAGGGTTATACCTTCAGCAGCGATACCGACACAGAAGTACTACTCAACTTTATTGACGACATTCAGCAGAACAACGATTGTTCCCTGGAAGAAGCCGTACGTGTGGCCCTGAAACGGGTGGTAGGTGCTTACTGTATTCTGCTGATTGACCAGGAAGATCCCACTACCATTATTGCAGCACGTAAAGGCTCACCGTTGGTGATTGGTATTGGCAAGGGAGAACACTTTCTCGCCAGCGATGCCTCGCCCATCATTGAATACACCAAAGAGGTGGTATATGTAAATGATTACGAGCTGGCCATTGTTCGTCCCGATGAATTAATTCTCAAAAATCTGGGTAATGAAAAAGTAACGCCTTATATCACCAAACTCGATATGGAACTGGCCGCCATTGAAAAAGGCGGTTATGATCATTTCATGATCAAAGAAATTCATGAACAACCCAGTACCATTTACGATTGCTTACGTGGAAGGATTGATGCAACTGCAGGTACCATTACCATGGCGGGTGTGCAAAACCACATGGAACAATTGAAAAACGCCCAGCGTATTGTGATGATTGCCTGTGGTACCAGCTGGCATGCGGGCCTGGTAGCTGAATATATTTTTGAAGAGCTATGCCGCATTCCGGTGGAAGTGGAATACGCTTCTGAATTCAGGTACCGTAATCCCGTTGTAAACAAGGGAGATGTGATTATTGCTATTTCACAAAGCGGAGAAACAGCCGATACAATTGTTGCAATTGACAAAGCAAAAGAACAGGGGGCTCTTGTGTTTGGTGTTGTAAATGCGGTTGGCAGCAGTATTGCCCGCTTATCGCATGCAGGAGCCTATACCCATGCCGGGCCCGAAATTGGTGTTGCCAGTACCAAGGCCTTTACAGCACAACTGGCTGTTTTAACGATGGTAGCCCTCAAGATTGCACGAGAAAAAGGAACCATTGAGGAAGATCGTTACAAAAACCTGTTACTGGAACTGGAAGCCATTCCCGAAAAAGTAGCTTCGATTCTGAAAAACACAGAAGAAATCAAAGTCATTGCTGAAAAATACAAAGATGCTACCGATGCGCTGTTCCTTGGACGTGGATACAACTTCCCTGTGGCATTGGAAGGAGCACTGAAGCTGAAAGAAATCTCCTATATCCATGCAGAAGGATATCCAGCTGCAGAAATGAAGCACGGCCCCATTGCGTTGGTTACAGAAACCCTGCCCGTTGTATTTGTGGCCACCAAAGATTCTTTCCACGAGAAGATCATCAGCAACATGCAGGAAATCAAAGCCCGGAAAGGAAAAGTGATTTCCATTATTACAGAAGGCGATACCATCAGTCCCACTTTAAGTGACGATGTATTTGCCATTCCTCCGGCTGATGAAATTGTGGCACCTATGCTCAGTGTTGTTCCGCTGCAATTACTATCGTACTATGTGGGTGTTGCCAAAGGATACGACGTAGATAAACCCAGGAACCTGGCGAAGAGTGTGACGGTGGAATAAGTAGTGAATGAGTGGTTCGTTTAAAGACTAAAAGCACTTTGCTTTATGAATGCAATTACAAAAAGCCCCATACCCAACCTGGGCTACAACTTCATTCCTGCTGCGTACCTGCCCAAGGGGAAAGATGAATACTATCTGCGGAACAAACAAAACCGCAGTGGTATTACCTACCGTCATTTGAATGCATTGGAAATTGAAGTGCTGGTGCGGAACCGTAATACGTCCGATAACTGGAATCACCTGCTGGTATCAGATGCCTTTAACCCCGAGCTGGTAAAAAACTGCAAGTTTTTCGGCCTGGTACGTATTGGAAAACTGGAGCCCTATTACCTGGAATTCCATGCGGTTAAGCTGCAAGTGGGTTTGTATAACAGCACCATCATCAGCTGCGATTTTGGCGACAACGTTGTAATTGACAATGTACATTACCTCTCTCATTATATCATTGGGAACGAAGTGATCATCACCAATGTTGAAGAAATGGGAACTACGAATTATGCCAAATTCGGGAATGGCATTCTCAAACAGGGAGAAGAAGAACGAATCAGAATCTGGCTGGAAGTATGCAATGAAAATGCAGGGCGTAAAATTGTTCCCTTTGATGGAATGCTGCCGGGTGATGCATGGCTATGGAGTCGTTTCCGTGACCGTGACAAGCTACAGGAGCAACTAAAATCCTTTACGGATAAAAAGTTTGATAAAAACCGTGGCTATTACGGAAAAGTGGGTGACCGTACTGTTATTAAAAGCTGTAAAATCATCAAGGATGTATGGGTGGGTACAGATGCGTATCTTAAAGGAGCCAATAAACTCAAAAACCTGACCATCAACTCTTCTGCTCATGCCAGTTCGCAGGTGGGAGAAGGTTGCGAACTCGTCAACGGCATTATGGAAGAAAAATGCCGAGCCTTTTATGGAGTAAAAGCTGTTCGATTTTACATGGCCTCTAATTCTCAACTTAAATACGGGGCCCGTCTCATCAACTCCTACCTGGGAAACAATGCAACAATCAGTTGCTGTGAAGTGCTGAACTCGCTGATTTTTCCGGCACACGAGCAACATCATAACAATTCATTTTTATGCGCTGCAATGGTCATGGGCCAAAGCAATATTGCTGCAGGCGCTACATTAGGCAGCAATCATAACAGCCGCAGTGCCGATGGCGAACTGATTGCCGGAAGAGGTTTCTGGCCCGCCTTGTGTGTAAGCATCAAACATAATTCACGTTTCGCCACGTATACTCTATTGGCGAAGGGCGATTACCCGGCAGAACTGAACATCCCCATTCCCTTTTCACTGGTGAGCAATGATGAATCCAATGACTGGCTGGTGGTTATGCCGGGTTATTGGTTTCTGTACAACCTTTATGCACTGGCCCGCAATGCAGGCAAGTATGTGGATCGTGACAACCGCCCCTCCGTTGTACAACCGCTGGAGTATGATTTTCTGGCACCCGACAGCATCAATGAATTGTTTGATTCGCTGGCTTTACTGGAAGAAGCAACAGGCAAAGCGGTTGCGGGTACAACCGGCAAGAAGCCAGCGTTTTACCAGCAACTGGGCCGAAAGCTGCTTCTGAGCAATGATCCTGTTGTGGACCGTACCGAAATCCTGGCCGAAGGGTTTGAAAATTCCAAGCGGAAAGTAGTGCTGTTGAAAGTAAGACAGAGCTACCAATTGTTCCGTGAGCTGATTGACTATTATACCGCCGATCAGTTACTCAAACGATTACAGGCAGATAAACCTTCTGCTGTTGGTACCTGGCTGCAACAGCAAGCCGGACGTTTTACCCCCAAACAAAACTGGGTGAATGCAGGCGGACAGTTACTGGAAGAACAGGAACTCGAAAAACTGATCCGGGATATTGAAACAAACAAGGTAAAAGATTGGGAGGCCGTTCACAACTTTTATAAAAAGCAGGCAGCTGCCTATCCACAACGGAAACTGAAACATGCAGTTGCTTCCTGGATGGAGCTGCATGAGAAACGTTCGATCAGCACCAGCGACCTGAAAGCTTTACTAACCAACTACCTGCGCCTGAAGGAGTGGATGGTACAGGGAATTGTTGAGTCCCGTACCAAAGATTATACAAATCCCTTCCGGAAAATGGTCTATGCAACTGAAAAAGAAATGGAAGTGGTAACCGGAAAGCTGAGTGAAAACAGTTTTATTATCCAGCAGCAGGCAGAACTGAAACGTACAAAGGCGCAGATAAGCAAATTGTTGAAACAATTGAACTGATTCCGTTTTTTCTGCCAGAAAACATGTGATTCAGCCTTTCACTTTACTGTATGCATCACCAGGTGAGTAACTACATTGAATGCCTGCCCGAAACCAAACGGGAAATTGCGGAGCTGCTGCGGGAGCTGATTTATGAAACGGTTCCGCATGTAGAAGAACGCTTCAGTTTCCGTTTACCGTTTTATCATTACTATGGCATGTTTTGCTATATCAACGAAGTGAAAGACGGCATAGAACTTTGTTTTTGCAGGGGCAAGGATCTGGTACTCGCCTGGCCCCAGCTTGAATTGAAAGGAAGGGCCATGGTAGCGTCGGTCCTGCTTAGACAAGTAAAGGAAGTAACAACGATGCAGATAGAACAATTGTTACTGCAGGCTGCCGACTGGAACCGGGAAGCCCGGCTTTTGAACAAGCCGATGGTGCGCAAAAAAAAGACCGCTTCGTCAAAGAAGCGGTCCTGAAAGTAATCATCCGTATTTTTATTCACCCCAGATTGTATCTTTTCCGTCAATCCATGATTTCACCAATTCTGTTGTCACTGATTTTGGCCGTTCAAGAGGCAGCCCCAATGCACGATCCCAGATAAGGCTGGTAAGCACACCCAATGCACGGCTCACCGAAAACAGTACTGTATAATACTCATATTCCACCATTCCGTAGTGAACCAGCAGTGCCCCACTGTGTGCATCTACATTCGGCCAGGGGTTTTTGATTTTACCCAACGATTGCAATATGGGTGGAACCACCTCATAAATATTCCAAACGGTATTTACGAGCTTATCATCGGGCATATGTTTTTTACCAAATTCCATTTGAGCCGTGAACCTCGGATCGGTTTTACGCAAAACAGCATGACCATAACCCGGCACCACTTTTCCTTCGCCCAGTGTTTTTTTCACATATTCTGCAATCTGATCTTTTGAAGGTTCATTTGTCTGCAATGACTCCTGCATTTCAAAAATCCATTTGATTACCTCCTGGTTGGCCAGTCCATGTAAAGGCCCTGCCAGTCCGTTCATACCAGCTGCATAAGCGAGGTACGGATCACTGAGGGCGCTGCCTACGAGGTGGGTGGTATGTGCTGATACATTTCCTCCTTCATGATCGGCATGAATGGTCATGTACAGTCGCATTAGTTCCATAAAGCCCTGATCTTCGTACCCGAGCATATGGGCCAGGTTTCCGGCCCAGTCGAGCAATCCGTTCGGGTGTATATGTTCGTTATTCTTGTATTTACGGCGGTAGATATAAGCAGCAATACGGGGCAAACGGGCCAACAGAATCATGGCATCATCAAATACCGGCTCCCAATAGTCTTTTTTATTGATCCCTTCTGCATATTTTTTTGCGAAATAGCTTTCCGTTTGCAGCGCCATCACACCTACTACATACATCGTCATGGGGTGTGTATTCAAGGGCAGTGCATCAATAGCTGCAAACACATGATTGGGTACATGGCTGCGGCGTTGCCAGATGTCCGTAATATAGTTTGCATTTTCCTGGGAAGGAAGATCACCTGTCAGCATCAGGTAAAATAAACCTTCGGGCAAGGGTTGTTCTCCTTTGGGTGCACGGGGCAGTTTTTCCTGCAGTTCCGGAATGGAATGGCCCCTGAAACGAATACCCTCCTGTGCGTCGAGTAAGGAAGTTTCTGTTACAAGACCTGTCATCCCCCGCATTCCCTGGTAAATCTGTGAAAGCGTTACTTCTCCAATTACTTTACTACCGTGTTGCTTTAAAATCTCCTTAATTTCGGTATTGGCGGCATCAGCCTTCGCCTTAAACGTATCTTTTAAAATTCCCATAAACTTATTTTAGTATCTGACAAACAATTGAGGAACTGTCCAAAGTTAACTATTCGACGCCATCACTAACATCTGTTCGATTGAAAAGTTTCTGATTTTTCATCAAATCCAACATCTTTCACAAAAACCTAACTTTTATACAAGCACCCGACCGTTACTTAGGAGATTTCCGGTAGAGCCACAATGCTACTATCCCGAACAATACAGAAGGAATCCATGCTGCAACCAACGGAGGCAGATTGCCTTTGGTGGAAAACACCATCGAAAATTTATCAACGATAATGAAGGTTACCCCAATGACAAATGCAAGTGCAAGGTGCAAGCCACTTCCTCCCCGCACTTTGCGGGACGCCAGAATACCGGCAATGAGTGTCATGATAATAACGGAAACAGCATAAGAATCACGTCGGTAGCGTTCGAATTGAAGAGCGGTAACACCTTCGGAGCCCCTTCTTTTTTCCTGCCGGATCAAACGTGACAGAGCGGGTGTTTTCAGCTTATCTTTTTTAAACTCATCGTCCACAATATCAGAAGGAAGGTAGCCTAACCGTATGGTATAGCTCTGCATATGTTTGACTTCTTCCCTGATACCTTTTATTTTCCGCTCCACTACATTTTCCAGTTTCCATTCCTTTTTTGCAGTATCCCAACTAATGGTTTCACTCCGCAGGTTATACTGCATCTGGTTTCCTTCCAGTCGCTCCAGAAAGAAGCCCTGTCCTGTTTTGGAAGTAGTGTCGTAGCTGCGCATGCCGGCATAGGTAAATGTATCAATCCGGAAATGCAGGTTGGTGAGATATTGATACGATTTGCTTTGGATCGTACCCATGTCAATGTATTTATTTTCGAAGTCCGTACGGATTTTATTTGCCGCAGGCACAAGAAAATGGTTGGCAAGTGAAAGTGACAAGGCCAGGATTCCCCCACCCATCCAATACGGTAACAGCACCCGGCTGAGACTCATACCTGTACTGAGCATTGCGATTATTTCGCTCCTGAAAGCCAGTTTGGATGTAAAAAAAACAACCGAAATCAGAACAAAAACCGGGAACAATAAGCTGGTAATATGAGGTATAAAACCGAAATAATATTTCTGGATTACCTGTAGTGTTGTAAGACGGCTTTGAATAAAGTCTTCCGCTTTTTCACTCGCATCAACAGCCACTGCAATGAGTGTGAAGAGGAAGAGTGAAAAAATGAACGTCTTCAGGAAGGTCTTGAGAATATATGCATCCAGAATTTTCATGCCGGCTGCAAAGTACGGATAGTTTCAGGAGGTGGGACCGTTAAAATACGTAAAAGTTTTCCGCCGGCTTCCGGTTCATCTGTCTTCTTATAAGCGGGTTTTCAAAACCGGGATCAGTTCCTTTTTCCATGAATCAAAATCACCTTTCAGAATATGGGCCCTTGCTTCCTGCACCAACCAGAGGTAAAACGCAAGATTATGTACACTGGCAATGGTTAGGCCCGTAATTTCTTTCGCCTTTATGAGGTGACGTAAATAGGCTTTGCTGTAATAAGCGCTGATGTGACTGCCAATGGCATCATCAATGGGAGAAAAATCACGCTCCCATTTTTTATTATCAATATTGATGACTCCTTTACTGGTAAACAACATGGCATTACGTCCGTTACGGGTAGGCATCACACAATCAAACATATCCACTCCCAGTGCAATGCATTCGAGAATGTTCCAGGGTGTACCAACCCCCATGAGGTAGCGGGGCTTATGCACGGGTAATTCATCGCAGCAAAGCGCTGTAAACTCATACATCATTTCTTCGGGTTCACCTACACTCAATCCGCCGATAGCACAACCCGTCAGGTTTTTCGAAGCAACAAACTGCGAAGAAGCAATCCGAAGATCTTTATAAGTACCACCCTGCACAATCGGGAAAAGATTCTGCGTATAACCATACAGATCGGGTGTATTGGAAAACCGTTCAATACACCTGTCGAGCCAGCGATGCGTGAGCTCCATTGACTTTTTTGCATAATGATAATCGCTGGGATAAGGCGGGCACTCATCAAAGGCCATTATAATATCTGCACCGATTTTCCGCTGAATATCCATGACTGACTCCGGCGTAAACAGATGCCTGCTGCCATCAATATGACTTTGAAACACCACCCCTTCTTCTTTGATTTTACGGTTGCCGGCTAATGAAAAAACCTGGTAGCCGCCGCTATCGGTAAGGATGGGATGATGCCAGCCATTGAAACGGTGCAATCCACCAGCTGCTTCCAGCACGTCTGTTCCCGGGCGCAGGTAGAGGTGATAGGTATTCCCCAGGATAATTTTTGCCTGCACCTCTTCTTCCAGTTGTTGAATGGTTAGTGATTTTACACTACCAACCGTTCCCACGGGCATAAAGATGGGTGTGGGAATCGTACCATGATCGGTCGTGATCAATCCGGCCCGGGCCTTCGTGTTACGATCTGTTTGTTCCAGTTGAAAATGCAGTGCAGCCATAAGCGGGCAAAGATACGGTGCGCTGTTTTGTTTCCACACCGGGTGTGAAGAAGCATTCGCCCTGATTTGTTCAGGATGCAATATTTTCGCAGCCTCTTATGGATATAACCTGGAAGGAACTTGTTTTTATTGGATTTTGCGTGGTGGCAGCCATTCAGGTATTTTACCTGCTCTGGTTCTTTACCCGCCTTGCCTTTTACCGCAAGCCCCGGCGCAACACCAACCAGCAACACCCGGTATCGGTGGTGATCTGTGCCCGTGATGAAGCGCAGAACCTGGCCGATAATCTGCCGGAAGTTTTACAGCAGCAATACCCATCAACTTATGAAGTAGTGGCGGTGAACGACAATTCATACGACGACAGCAAATATGTGCTTGAGTATTTGTCGAAACCCTTCCGTCAACTGCGGCCCATTGACCTGAAGCAGGAAGCCCGGCTTATACAGGGAAAAAAGTTTCCGTTATCCATGGGAATCAAAGAAGCGAAACACGAATTGCTGTTACTAACCGATGCCGACTGTAAGCCCGCCTCTGCCAATTGGGTGGAACGCATGCAGGAAGGATTTGCACCCGGCAAAGAAATTGTATTGGGTTACGGAGCGCACTACAAAAAGCCCGGACTACTGAATAAACTCATCCGCTTTGAAACATTCCTGAGTGCACTGCAATATTTTTCCTTTGCACTGGCAGGTTTACCTTATATGGGTGTGGGTCGTAACCTTGCGTATAAAAAAGAACTCTTCCTCCGCAACAAAGGATTTTCGATGCACAATCAATTGCCCGGAGGTGATGATGATTTGTTTATCAACCGGGTTGCCACCAAAACCAATACAGCTATTGTAATTGATGAGGAAGCCTTTACCTATTCTGAGCCCAAACAATCATGGAGTAACTGGAGGAGCCAGAAAGCGAGACACTATACCACAAGCAGGTATTATAAAAAACTACACAAGTTTTTGCTGAGTCTCTATTCCACAAGTCATTTCCTCTTTTATCCATTATTGATTACAGCCGCTGTTGTTTACAACTGGTGGCTGGTACTGAGCATATACGGTTTCAGGTTATTGCTGCAGGGAGTTATTTATTACCGAAGCATGAAGAAGCTGAAGGAAGGAGATTTATTCTGGCTGTATCCGATCCTCGATTTCTGGCAGTGGTGGTATTACCTGCTGTTTGCCGATACCCTTTTCCGTAAGCCCAAAAACTACTGGAAATAATGGACCTACTTCTGAAATACTTCAGCGATTTTACACCTGTGCAGTTGCAACAATTACAGCAACTGCAGAGTTTGTATCATGAGTGGAATGAAAAAATAAACGTCATTTCCCGAAAGGATATTGACCGCTTGTATGAGAAACATGTGCTGCATTCTCTCTCTATTGCAGCTGTGTTTCATTTTCAGCCCGGCACACACATTGTTGACCTGGGTACCGGCGGCGGCTTTCCCGGTATTCCACTGGCGATCTTCTTTCCCGAAGTGCAATTCCTTTTAACAGACAGTATTGGAAAAAAACTGAAAGTGGTAGATGCGGTGGCAGATGCGCTGGGGCTGCAGAATGTAACAACCATGCATACCCGAACTGAAGAAATCCATAACCGGAAGTTTGACTTTGTAGTGAGCAGGGCGGTGGCTCCATTGAAAGATTTATGGAAATGGAGTGTGCCCATTCTCAAGGCAAAAGGACAAGGCCGTTCTGCAACTGCTGCGGAAGAACCCGTGTTCGGCGGATTAATTTGTTTGAAAGGCGGCGATCTGACACAGGAAATTCACGAAAGTGGTCTGCACCCTGTTATTTGGGACATCGGCCAGTTGTTTCCGGAAGAATTTTTTCAGCAGAAGTACTTGTTGCTGGTGAAACGGTAAAAACAAATCATCGTTTTTGCAGATTGCTGAATTATTTTACAGCTTTGTACTATGAATAAAATACCTGTAGGCATTGTGGAAGATGTAACGGATATCCGCAAGGCATTAGAACAAATTGTTGAGCTGAGCGACACCTGCCGGCTGGCAGGCTCTTTTGCCACAGGCGAAGAGGCACTGGAGCAGTTACCTTCGGTTCAACCGAGAGTCGTTCTTATGGACATTGGTCTCGGCAGTATGAGCGGTATTGATGTGGTGAGAATCTTAAAAGCTGCACATCCTCAAATACAGTTTCTGATGTGTACCGTTTATGAAGAAGACGAAAAAATTTATGATGCATTGAGGGCGGGAGCAAGTGGTTATATCTTAAAAAAGTCTTCCCCCACCAAATTAATAGATGCAATTTGTGACCTGAATGAAGGTGGTTCACCCATGAGTAGCCAGATTGCCCGAAAGGTTGTGAACGCATTTAAAAATCTGCCTGTGGTACAGGAACAGCCTGGAACCGATCCGCAAAACCTCTCTGCCGAAACCATTGCATTACTCACAAGAAGGGAGAAAGAAATTCTGGACCTGCTTGCAAAGGGACACCTCGTAAGAGAAATTGCCCAGGAATTATTTACTGCACAAGACACAGTTCGGAAGCATCTCTACCATATTTACGAAAAACTGCATGTAAACAACAAAGTCGAGGCCGTTAATAAATACCTCGGGCGGTAAAGTGGTAACGTTTACGTTTGAGTCACCTCCTCACCATTTAATTTCGAGTTTATTATTCCTTCGATCCACATCTGCCATTCGTTGGGTAGGGTCAATTTCCACCATGGTTAATTCAGTGAGCCGGCGGTCGCACTCCACTACATAAGTGGTGTGAGTCCATTTCCAGGAAGGGTACACTTTCCGCTTCATCGTATTTTCTGCCGGCTTTTCACCAAACATGAGGTACATGGGCATATAGTGCAGTTCCTGTGATCCATCTTTGAACGTAAGTACCAGGTCCACCGGCATCGGAATTTCACCCATTCGCTTGATTCTGATTTTAGACTTCCCGCCTTCTTCCCACAAACTATCAATCGCATAATCAATGGTTTTGGTGCCATTGATCCAATACTCCTTATACCAATCGAGTTGCAAGCCGCTGGTTCGTTCGGCAACACGTACAAAATCGTTTACATCCGGATGACGAAAGCGCCATTTATTGTAGTAGTCGAGTAAAATTTTATTGCGAACCGATTCACCGGTGATATAGCCCAACTGCGATAAAAACACACAACCTTTGGAGTAAGAAGCCACGGAATAAGCATAGTTCGTGTTAAAATGATCCGCATGGGTGGTCATGGGTTCTTCCAGTCCGCTTTTCACCAATGAAAAATAACCATTGTAATTGCTTTGATGGTACATGGGTAGTTGGACGTCTTTATGCTGCTTTCCGATTCTTTTTGCCATTTCAACAGCATAGTAATGCTCCACCCTGTCGGTGGCAAATTCAGTAAATCCTTCATCCATCCATGCATAAAGACTTTCATTGGTGCCGAGGATCATCTGGTACCAGCTGTGCATCCATTCATGAAAAGCAGTACCCAGGCTGGAACTGGCCAGCAGGGTTGCCATGGGATACTCCATACCACCATCGCCACCCTGGATGAACGAATATTGCTTGTAGGGATAGGCTCCGAAGTTATCCTTTATAAAAGGGTACACAATTTCAGCCGCTTCTGCAATGCGGTTCCAGTTGGAATCATTTTTCTTATCACCCGGCCGGTTTTTGTAGAGTACATGTATAACCGGTCCATTCTTCACCGGACGTACGATGTGTTTAAAGTCAGGATCGGCAGCCCACATAAAGTCGTGTACGTTGGGGGCTGTAAAGCGCCAGGTGAGCGTATTTCCTGCGGGCCTAACGACGTTTACTCCGTTTGTTTCATAGCCATAACCAATGGAGTTGGCATTGGTAAGATAACCGGTTCCTCCAATGATATAACTTTTATCAATCGTGATATTCACATCAAAATCGCCCCACACCCCATAAAATTCACGGGCAATGTATGGATTGGGGTGCCAGCCATCTGCATCGTATTCACATAGTTTCGGGTACCATTGCGACATCGAATAACGGACTCCGTTAGCAGCATCTCTTCCCGCACGACGCACCTGCAGCGGCACCTGTGCTTCAAATTCAAGTTCCAATGTAACCGTTTGCCGGGGCAATATGGGTTTTTGGAGCAATACCTGTAAAATCGTTTCCTGTTCTTTGGTTTGCTGTTGAACACCATTCAGCTTCAGCCATCTTACTCTTTGATAACCGATTTCATCTTCCTTCAGGTTAAGAATACGGTCTTTCACCCGGGGATCCCAATCCTGGCGGTTACCAACTTTATTCTTTCCCAGTTCCCTGCTGCGGGTATCCATCATACTGTTCGGCTGAAACGCATTCCAGTATAAATGATAAAACAACTGATCCAGTGTATCGGGCGATTGGTTTGTATAGAGAATCACCTGTTTACCGGTTAGCCGGTTTGTGGAAACATCCATCTGCACATCCATCCGGTATTTCACCTTTTGTTGCCAGTTTGTGGTTTGAGAAGTTGCTACCGTAACAAGTTTCAGTAATAAAACACCAAGCAGTAACTGCTTCATATCGTAACATTTGCTGTAAATTTCGGGAAAACAGGTCTATGCAAAAAGTGAAAATGTTTAACGGTTACCCGTTTGTTCTGTACCAGACCGAATCCGGTACAGAAACGGACCGGCTGCAACGAAGCCAATTGTTTTACCAGGAAATGAACCGCCGCCGCTCCTGCCGTGATTTTTCGCCGGCCCCGGTGCCTGCAAAACTGATGGAAACAATTTTGCTTACTGCCGGCACAGCCCCCTCCGGAGCACATAAACAACCCTGGACGTTTTGTGTGGTTCAGGATGCTTCGTTGAAGCAACAGATTCGGGTAGCCGCAGAAGCAGAAGAACGGAAAAGTTATGAAGACCGGATGAGCGAAGAATGGCTGGCAGATTTAGCTCCGCTTGGCACCAACTGGGAAAAACCATTTCTGGAAACGGCACCTTACCTCATTATCGTATTCGGGCGCTCCTATGAAACTGATGCAGAACTTCACAAACATCAAAACTACTATGTAAAAGAAAGTGTGGGAATTGCTGTGGGACTTTTGCTTGCGGCAATTCATCATGCCGGACTTGTGGCACTGACACATACACCTTCACCCATGAATTTTTTAAGCACCCTCCTGAAGCGGCCGGCTAATGAAAAACCGTTTTTGCTGATACCTGTTGGTTACCCTGCAGCAGAAGCATGGGTGCCGGACCTCAAACGAAAATCATTAGAAGAAATCAGCAGTTGGTATTAATCCTTTCCTCCCACCACAATCACAATTTCTCCTTTAACTCCTTTTTGCAAAAAATAGTCGTGTACTTCTTGTAACGTACCCCGTTTGTTTTCTTCAAACATTTTTGTCAGCTCACGACTCACACAGCATTGTCTCTCTTGACCGAAGTACTGTATAAAATCGGACAATGTTTTTAAGAGCCGGTACGGTGATTCATAAAAGATCATGGTACGTTCTTCGGCTTCGAGAGATTTGAGATGCGTTTGCCTTCCTTTTTTTTGCGGCAAAAATCCCTCAAAAGTAAACCGGGAAGCAGGAAGCCCACTGTTAACCAATGCCGGAACAAAGGCAGTGGCGCCGGGCAATGTTTCAACCCTGATTTCATGCTTCACACATTCCCGCACCAGCAGAAAAGCAGGATCGCTGATACCCGGTGTACCGGCATCAGTCAACAAAGCCATGTTGCGCCCATCTTTCAACTGATCAACCAGATGCTGTACAATTTTATGCTCGTTGTGCTGGTGATACGGACTGATGGGCCGTTGAATGGAATAATGATTGAGCAGCACGGAAGTGGTACGGGTATCTTCTGCTAATATCAAATCCGCTTCTTTCAGCACCTCCAGTGCCCGGAGTGTGATATCCTTTAAATTACCGATGGGAGAAGGTATAATGTATAGCACCCGTGATTATTTGAACAGCGGAATTGCCTGCTCTTGTTAGAATCGTATGAACCTTATGCCTGCACTTCCACTTCAAATTGTTCCATGACCTGGTTTGAAAGCAATTTGCGGGCAGCTTCTTCTGCCTTGGCTTTTGCTTCATCGGCTGAAGCAGCTTCGATCTGCAGTTGAATACTTTTACCAATCCGCACATCGGTAACGCCTTGTAAACCCAGGTTCTTTAATCCGCCCATTACTGCTTTTCCCTGTGGGTCGAGTAATTCTTTGAGGGGCATCACCTTTACCTGTACTGAGTAGGTCATTCTTGAAAAATTTGTTTATGAAATTTGTTTCCGCAGCAGCAAAGATAAAGCAACATACGTAACATAAATGAGCGGTAAAGCAGCCCAGCTGAATACCACTACCAGCAGAACCGCAATTGCCACCAGTAACAATTTGGGCCGGTTACTTTTGATGGTGTAGTCTTTAAACTTCAGGCCCATGATGGGGATGTCGCTCACCATCAGGTAGCTAAGCAGCAGCAGGAGCCCGTACAACAGCCACTTGTTGATAACGAGGGGTGCCAGTTCCCATGTGTTATACCAGGCAATGAGCGGCAATGAAGCCACCACCATTGCTGTAATGGGTGTGGGTACGCCACGGAAAGAAGTTGTTTGCCGGTCGTCAATATTAAACTTTGCCAGGCGCCAGGCAGCACAGCAAGCCAGCAGCAGTGCAGGCAGCAGCCAGAGCATAGATGTATCCAGTGCCGATTCTTCTTTCAGGTAGCTCATACGCAGCAACTGGTAAACAATCATAGAGGGCGCTACTCCAAACGTAACCACATCGCTGAGCGAATCGAGTTGCTTTCCCATTTCTGAAGTGGCATTCATCCACCGAGCCAGGAAGCCATCGAGAAAATCAACCACACCGGCAGCAAAAATGAAAAAGGAGGCCATTGCCAACCGTTCGGGCAAATGGATGAGCAGGTTGCCCTCTTCTACTGCGGTAACCGACTCTCCAGGCTGTAGTATGAAGATAATTGCTATACCTCCCAGAAAGAGATTAAGCAGAGTAAAAAGATTTGGAATTTGTTTCATATTTCAACGCTGTTGCCAGGTATTTTCAGCCTGAGGAACCTGGGTTTCGTGTATTCGTTTCTGTTATGTTCTTATTTCTTTCTGCAGCATGCCGGCTGTTACTGCCGTTCACTGGTGATTCATTTTTTCATCAGGGCTTCGATATCCTCTACCGTAATCGGAATATGCTGCATCAGGTCTTTGTTTCCGTTTCGGGTTATCCACAGATTGTTTTCAATCCGGATTCCCATTTGTTCTTCTTCGATATAAATGCCGGGTTCTACTGTAAACACCATACCTGCTTTGATGGGAGCAGTACGGGTGCCCAGGTCGTGTACATCAATCCCCAGGTGATGCGAAATACCGTGGTAGAGATATTTGCGGTACGCCCGGTTTTCGGGGTCTTCATTCTTTACTTCACTTTTACGAAGCAGCCCGATTTTGAGAAATTGCTGCGTGGCTTCTTCTCCCACTTTCTCTGTATAATCGACAATATTGATGCCGGGTTTCAGCAGGCTTTTTGCATAGTTGTGCAAATGCAGGCAGGCATTGTACACTGTTTTCTGACGGCGGGTAAATTTTCCGTTTACAGGAACCGTACGGGTTAAATCGGCACAGTACCCACCATACTGTGCGCCAAAGTCCATGAGCACCAGTTCGCCGTCTTTACATACCTCGTTATTGCTTACATAGTGTAAAGTACGGGCCCTGTCGCCACTGGCGAGAATGCTTCCATAAGCCGGTCCCGTTGATCCCTGTGACAAAAACGAATGCCAGATTTCGGCTTCTATTTCGTTTTCTTTTACACCCGGCCTGATAAATTGCAACAGCCGGCGGAACGTAACATCGGTAATATCAATGGCTTTTTGCAGCAACACAATTTCATCGGCTGTTTTAACGGCACGCAGCTCTTTCAATATCCTGGCTGCCCGCTGATAGCTGTGCAGCGGATACCGGCTTTTCATTTCATCAATAAACCGGTACTCACGTGAACGGATCAACGAAGCTTTACGGTCGTTTTCATTACTATCGAGGTACACATGATCGGCCAGGTGCATCCAGGGTTGCAGCAATGCATCAATACTATCGAGCCACACAATGGTTTGTATGCCGGAAATAGCACGGGCTTCGGCAGCACGCAGGCGATTACCGTCCCATTTTTCCTTCAACTCATTGGGCCGCACCAGTACCAATACCTCCCTGTATTTGGTGTCGGGATTATCGGGAAACAAAATCACCATGCTGTCTTCCTGCTGAATACCGCTGAGCCAGAACAGGTCGCTGTTCTGCTGGAATGGATGAAGAGCATCACCATTTACCGGCCACTCATCATTACTCACAAAAATGGCTATAGAATTGGGAAGCATGGCTTTTTGAAAGCGCTCCCTGTTTTTACTGAACAGTTGAGGTTGTAAGGGCTGAAACTTCATATAGCATGGGTTTGGACTGCAAAATAAGTGTTCCCTGTTGGCTGCCCAATTCGATTTTAGCAGAAGCGGAACAGGAAGAGGCTAACATTTGTTTGTAAATTTAGAAACCAATTAATAATTAGGTGCATAATATGAATTATAATCAAACATTATTTTCATATATTAAATTTTGATTAAGATTCAGCCGCTTTTTTATAAATCTGTTTATCCCGATTTAGTGAAGCAGGTTTGCTGTTATGACGGCTTCCCTTATTTTTGAAATTCCTGATGAATGTTTTGCTGATTTATTAGACAAATACCTCAACAGATTTTTTTGTATTAACTTATTAAAGAATATGCTCCGGATTTACCCGTGAGTGTAGTGGTCGTAATCGATTGTTTGCTAAGAAAAAACCCCGCCAGTCCTGGCGGGGTTTCTTTTTAGTGATTCGGCACACTAAAATAATCCGTATAACTGGGAATCAATTTTGCGGATAATATCACCAAAATGCTCCTCGTTTTCTGCAAACTTGTTGTTATCACAGTCAATAACAAGCAGGTTTCCTTCTTTATAGGTATCAATCCACTTATTATAATACTCATTCAGGCGCTTAAGGTAATCGAGTCGAATGTTTTCCTCGTATTCACGGCCCCGTTTCTGAATTTGCGCCACAAGTGTTGGAACAGATGCTTTGAGATAAATCAAAAGATCGGGCGGCGACACCATTGTTTTTAAGGTAGCAAAAAATGAAAAGTAATTATCGAAGTCCCGCTTCCCCATCAGCCCCATTTCATAGAGGTTTGGCGCAAAAATGTGGGCATCTTCAAAAATGGTACGGTCCTGTATTACAGTTTCAGACCCCCGTTGAATTTCGAGTACCTGGTTGAGACGGTTGTTCAGAAAATATATCTGCAGATTAAAACTCCAGCGGGGCATATCCTCATAAAAATCGTTGAGGTAGGGATTGTGATCCACGTCTTCAAACTGGGGAATCCACTTGTAATGCTTACTCAGCATTTCGGTAAGAGTGGTTTTTCCGGCACCGATGTTGCCTGCTACTGCAATATGTTTTGGTTTTTTTGACTTTGCCATAAATGTAAGAAACAAGCCTGCGCCTTACGGCTTACAGGGTTTTTAAAAGTATTGTAAAATCTTCTATCGTCAAGCGAAAATTAAAAATAATTGAGTCCCATCACTTCCCGCACCAGTTTCATCGTTTTTGCTGCACTGGCCCTTGCTTTCTCTGCACCTTTTTCCATCACCTCAGCCAGGTAGGCCTCATCATGCTGAATCGCAGCTGCTTTTTCCCGTATGGGAGCTACAAAACGGGCCAGGTCCTCCCCCAGTTGCTTTTTCATATCACCGTACCGGATCACACAATTGTTATAATCCGCTTCAAACTTGTCTGTTACATCCGGCGTACTCACAAGGCGCAGCAATTGAAATAAGTTCTGAATGTAATCGGGCTTGGGTGAGTTGGGTTCGGTTGGTCCCTGGTCTGTTTTAGCTTTCAGTACTTTTTTTCGGATAAGGTCATCGCTATCGGCCAGGTAGATGGTGGCATTCTGGTTTTCGCTTTTACTCATTTTACCCGTTCCATCGAGACTGGGCACTTTTACCAGTTCGCCGCCAAAGTTAAATGCCAGCGGTTCGGGAAACACTTCTCCGTAGCGGTGATTAAAGCGGTTCACAAAATTGCGTGACATTTCCAGGTGCTGCTCCTGGTCCTTCCCCACCGGCACATACCGGGCCCGGTGCAAAATGATATCGGCAGCCTGCAGAACCGGGTACGTTAGCAGCCCTGCATTCACATTTTCGGGTTGCAGTCGTACTTTGTCTTTAAAGGTCGTAGTCTTTTCGAGCTCACCTTTGTAAGCCAGCATATTGAGATAGAGATATAACTCAGCCGTTTCATGCACATGGCTTTGGCAATAAAGCGCCACTTTTTCGGGATCGAGTCCACAAGCGATGTTTTCAGCAAATACACGTTTTACGTTTTCCCGTAGTTCCTTTGTATCGGGATGGGTTGTGAGCGAATGCCAATCGGCTACCATGAAATAACATTCATACTGATCCTGCAGTTTCACATAATTCTGCATGGCGCCGAAATAATTCCCCAGGTGCAGAAATCCAGTGGGGCGGATACCACTCATGACAATTTCTTTGTGCTCACTCATAACGTACAATCTTGATTATGTTCAAATCTCCTGAAACCGTTGCGCAGGGCGGCGAAGATAACATTTCTTTACCGTGAACAACGAAGCAGGAACCGGATTTCAGCATTAACAACCAACTGACCCATTCCCGGCAGGTCTACCAGCGAAACAACTATATTTGTTCTATGGAAGTTACAAACGAGCTGATAGAAAAGCTGGCCCACCTGGCCCGCCTACGTGTGGAACCTGAGCAGCGGGAACCGCTGCGCCGGGGTATGGAGGAACTGATCGGGTTTGTTGAAAAACTGCAGGAAGTTGATACCACAGGTTCGGCACCTCTGCTGCACATGACTACAGAAATCAATCAACTGCGGGAAGACGTTGTTACTACCACTTTAAGCCGTACAGAAGCACTTCAGCAGGCCGGCCAAAAAGATGAACGCTATTTCCTGGTACCAAAAGTTATAAAAAAATAAGTATAAGCCTATGCCAGTTGTTATTCACCTCGAAGATTTGCGGAAAAGTTACTTCCTCGGTAAACAGGAGTTACCGGTACTCAAGGGAATTGATCTCGAAATTGAGAAAAACGATTTTGTAGCACTCATGGGACCCTCAGGCTCCGGAAAAAGTACATTAATGAATATCCTGGGTTGCCTGGATACACTGAGCTCCGGAAAGTACATCCTCAATGGAAAAGACGTGAGCCAGCTGGCCGATGATTCACTGGCCGAAATCAGGAACCAGGAAATCGGGTTTGTGTTTCAACAGTTCAATCTGTTACCCCGGCTTACTGCCCTTGAAAATGTGGCCCTGCCACTGATTTATGCAGGAGTTCCTAAAAAAGAACGGAATGAGCGGGCGATGGAAATGCTGCGGAAAGTGAAACTGGAAGACCGGCACCATCATAAATCCAATGAATTGAGTGGCGGACAGATACAACGGGTGGCTATTGCCCGGGCCCTGGTGAACAATCCATCCATCATTCTCGCAGATGAACCCACCGGAAATCTTGATTCCAAAACCTCCACCGAAATCATGCATCTTATATCCGATATTCATAAACTCGGAAATACGGTGGTGTTGGTAACCCACGAAGAAGATATTGCCCGTTATGCACACCGGGTGGTGCGGCTGAAAGATGGTTTGGTTGAAAGCGACAAACGAAAAGAGCTGATACCGGCCTGATAGCTGCGACCGTATTTGCACATGTTGCCAACCAACGATCAACCTTTTACCTTTTTTGTTGTTAGTGGTCTTACCTGTGCTTTCGCAGGAATGGTTTTTTATTTAATACGTTTATGGCTTTCCGGATTTATACAAAAACAGGCGATAAGGGAACAACTTCATTAATTGGCGGTACCAAAGTACCCAAGAGCCATTTACGCATTGAAGCTTATGGAACCGTTGATGAGCTTAACTCTCATATCGGCTTTTGCAATGACCAGTTGCAGCATGCAGCCACCAATCAACTGTTGAAAGAAATTCAGGACCGTCTTTTCACCATTGGTTCCAGCCTGGCAACTGATCCGGAAAAAGAAAGTAAGATGAAAATTCCGGATCTGCACACTGCTGATGTGGAGTTACTGGAGCAGGAGATGGATCAAATGGATGCACAACTGCCTGCCATGACTTCTTTTTTACTGCCGGGTGGTCATCCTGCAGTTTCTTCGCTTCATATTGCCCGTTGTGTTTGCCGCAGGGCAGAACGGAATTGCGTTCGTATGCAACTGGAGGAAATGGAAGTGGATCCGCTGGTGATTCAATACCTGAACCGCCTGAGCGATTACCTGTTTGTATTAAGTCGTTTTATAGCGCAGGAATTGGGAGCCCCTGAAGTGCCCTGGAAGCCAAGGGTCTGAAAGCATGTCTTTGCTTTCAATACAGGCGAACTGTTATCCCGAAATCATTCCATCTTTCATATGAATAATGCGGTCGCACTGAGCGGCTAATTCTTCATTATGAGTTACAATCAGGAAGGTTTGGTGAAACTCGTTCCTCAGATCAAAAAACAACTTGTGTAATTCTTTTGCGTTGACAGAATCGAGGTTGCCGGTAGGCTCATCGGCCAACACCACCGATGGCCGGTTAATGAGTGCTCTTGCAACTGCCACCCGTTGCTGTTCACCACCGGAAAGCTGAGCGGGTTTATTCTCCATGCGGGCCGATAGCCCTAATAATTCAAGCAGTTCCTTTGCTCGTTCCTCTACCACCTTTTTTTTCTCCCTGCTTAACCATCCCGGAATACAAACATTTTCCAGTGCCGTGAATTCGGGAAGCAGATGATGGAATTGAAACACAAAGCCAATATGACGGTTGCGGAAAGCCGCTAATTCTTTGCCTCTTAGTTGGGTAAGCTCTGTATCGCCAAGCCATACCTGGCCCGAATCGGGTTTGTCAAGCGTTCCCATGATGTGCAGCAGGGTACTTTTTCCTGCCCCGCTGGAACCAACGAGGCTCACCACTTCACCCGGTGCCACCGCTACATCCACCCCACGCAGCACTTCGAGGTTTCCATATTTTTTTTTGATTTGAGAACAGCGTAACATAACGATCAGGCAGAAAGACCGAAGATAGGAAACCACAGCGGCTTGCAGACCGAAAAAAACTTGTGAATTCTTTTACACAAAACGGGAAAAGCAGATTTGGTAATTTCCGCAGGAAGGTTACATTTGCGAAAAATTAAAAAGGACTATGTTTTGGACTCTTGAACTGGCATCCTATCTGGAAGACGCTCCCTGGCCCGCTACAAAAGACGAGCTGATTGATTATTCCATACGTAGTGGCGCTCCCATTGAGGTGGTGGAAAACCTGCAGGAACTGGAAGATGAGGGAGAGATTTATGAGAGTATTGAAGATATCTGGCCCGATTATCCGAGCCAGGATGATTTCTTTTTTAATGAAGATGAATACTAAACGAAACGTATACATACGAAAAACCCCGGTTTGAAGCCGGGGTTTTCTTTTTTACAGAAGCTCTGTACTTCTATTTAAATGCAAACTTGAAATAGAGTAATACCAGCGACAGCAGGAAAATGAATCCATTGCATAACACCACCGGTAACAGCATTGGTATGTGAAAGAAACCGTACACCAGCCATACCAGGGTACTGGTGGTTACGATGAGAATTGTATAAATACTGAGGTCGCCCACACTTTTCGTTTGCCAGGCTTTATACACCTGGGGCACAAACGTTATGCTGCTGAGGACCGATCCGGTCATTCCAACCACTTCCACCCAATTCATTCTTATTTTTTTTAAAAGTTTGAGCCATCCTTGTCATCATCAAGACGCAATGACACATGTATTTGTAACTTGATTTTATTTTTCCATCTGTTCAATTACCTCAGCAGTTACACCAGTAAAGCTGAAGCCACCGTCGTGAAACAGATTTTGCATCGTAACCATGCGTGTTAAATCGCTGAACATAAGGGCGATATAGCTGGCACAATCTTCTGCACTTGCATTTCCCAGCGGACTCATTTTTTCTGCATAGGTCATAAATCCATCAAACCCTTTCACACCACTACCTGCAGTGGTTCTTGTGGGTGATTGAGAAATCGTATTAATGCGGACTTTATTACGTACACCGTAATGATAGCCAAAACTCCTTGTAACACTTTCAAGCAGTGCCTTGGCATCGGCCATTTCATTGTAGTCGGGGAATACACGCTGTGCAGCAATGTAAGTAAGCGCAACAACACTACCCCAGTCGCTGATGGCGTCCAGATCCCAGGCTGTCCGCAACACCCGGTGAAAACTCATTGCTGATATATCAAGCGTTTTGGCATTCCACTCATAATTCATTTCTGTGTAATGCTTTCCCTTTCGAACATTCAAACTCATGCCAATACTGTGCAGTACAAAGTCGACCTTACCGCCAAAGTGTTCTATGGATTTTTCAAACAGATTTTTCAGATCCTCCATATTGGTTACATCTGCTCCAATAACAGGTGCGTTTCCGCAGGCCTCACTCAGTTTGTTGATTTCACCCAAACGTAAAGCAACAGGTGCATTGGTAAGTACAAGTTGCGCCCCTTCTTCGTAACATTTTAAAGCGGTTTTCCAGGCAATAGACTTTTCATCCAGTGCTCCGAATATGATTCCTTTCTTTCCTTTCAGTAATTGATGACTCATAAAACTTGATTTGCATCAAAAGTAAGAAAGATGAGCGAAATGCCTCTGCACTTACACCCCCCGACCTGTTGAACGGTAGAAAGGACGAAAAAACGTAATTTTCTGATTTCGTTTAAACTGTCACGATGCCACAACAACGTTCTCCTTACGGCCCCCGAAAATTCACCTCTGTTACAGCCTATCACCGTTCTTTCCCGAAAAGTATGCAGGAGCAATTGCAGTCGCTTCATGCTCTTTTAAAACAATTACTGCCCGATGCAGAAGAATGCATCAGTTAGAATATGCCGGCTTTCCGCAAAGGCAAAGTGCTGGTTTACTACGCAGGCTGTAAAACCCATATTGGTTTTTACCCTACACCCGGGCCCATTGCAGCGTTGAAGGCAGAACTGAACGGTTATAAAACATCAAAGGGAGCTATTCAGATTCCGCTTGACAAACCCATGCCGCTTATGCTACTGAAAAAAATAATTGCACACCGGCTTACAGAAATTGAAACTGGCGCCAGTTCTTCCGTCAAAAAGTTACAGGATCAGAAACGGGGACACAAACTCTGACGTTGCATATTTTTATCAGCAAAACCCTGCTGATAAAATCCGTTTTTAATAAGCGAAAATTCCCAGGCTCCCTGCGAACCATTAAAGCGGCTGAGCGAACTCATGGTTGCATCGTATGTGAATGTAAAACGGATGTTATTCATTTCAATTCCAATCATGGCAATACCTGCATCGCCCATGCGGTAGTAACCGCCGCCAAACAGAACAAAACTACCATCACCGGACACGTTATAAGCTGCATTGGCGCCCATTACAAATTCCCGGGCTCTGGCCTGTGAGGAAAAATAGGAATTGGGATTCAGGATCCAGTCGTCGTTAAGTTTAAAACTACCGTTTAAAAATCCAATATAACGGCGGGGTACCACATTGTTACTGTTAGAAAAAAATGACTCACGTGGGGTATTGATATGGTGTACGGAAACCCCGGCGTTTACATACACTTTGTCAGTTGGGAAGTACGCATAGTTCATACCTACCTGCAGGTCGAAATAAGAAGTATTTCCATTTTGCAGCAAGGCTTCACCGTTAGGCAGACCAGCATCAAAAAACTTACCATTCCATTGGTTATCGAAGGTGAATTTGGTGATATCAATCCGCTTACTGGCATATCCGGCATTAAAACCAGCGGAGAGCAAGCTGCTCAGCCCCAGCATCTGGTGATAGGCCAGCGAGCCATACACTTTATTACTGCGCAGGTTTCCTCTTCCGGCAACATCGTTCAGCACCACAAAGCCGGCACCCAGCCAGCCATTATCAATTTTTTCACGGAGTAATTGAAAGTCGCCGAAAACACTGGCCGTTTTGAAAGGCACCGGTACAGAAGTCCACTGACTGCGGTAATGCACACCAATGCGGTAGTCGGCTTCCGGAATGAATCCTGTGTTAGCCGGATTGGTGGTGAGCGGAGAATTCATGAACTGCGAAAAATGCAAATCCTGAGCGGTAGCTCCCGGGACGCCCAGCAACAGAACAACCATCAATCCCAACCAACTCCCGTATATATTTTTTTGTGTCAGCATTTCTATTCACTTAATGAGGCCCCCGCATTTATTCGGGTTCCGTTAGTTGTTCATTCATTTACGTTTACGCAACACCACAATTAACGTATCAGTGTCACATCACCCTTCTTCCTTACTTTTTCACCTGTAAAGTATTCTACATCCAGGGTCCAAGCATAAGCATCCATAGGTTGTGGAATTCCCTTGAAAGTACCATCCCACCCGATGGATGGAGTACGGCTTTCAAATACCAGCAATCCCTGACGGTTATAAACACGTAAGGTCATTTTTGTAATTCCAAAACCACGAACCAGAAACACATCGTTTATACCATCGCCATTGGGCGTAAATGCACTTGGCAGATCATTGATGATTGTTACCAGTGCCACCACTGGTATACAGATTGTATCGGTACAACCCTGGCTATTGGCTACAATCTGGCACACGTCAAACGTACCAGGGGCAGTATACTGGTGAATTGGGTTTCGTTGACGGGATGTATCGCCATCACCAAAATTCCACAACCAGCTCACCACATCGGGAGAGGCGGTACTGGTAAACCGGGTGGGCGTATTCTCCTGCGATGGATTCGGACTGTACGTAAAGCCGGCCGTTGGCGGATTGACCACCTGGAACGTCCGGGTGGTAGAATCAACCAGGTTACAACTGCTGTTATTAAAGATAAACTGCCTGATTGTGTATGTACCTGCGGCATTGTAAACAAAGGCAGGAAGAGTATTGGTAGATGTTTGCCCATCACTGCTTACCCATAAATAGGTAACGGCTCCTGCCGATGTGTCTCTGATGGCCACATTGTAAGGAACACATCCATTCTGTACTTCAAAACCGGCACGGATGGTAGAGGCCACCTGGAAATTAACAATCCCGAATGTATCGCCCAGATTACAGAAATTAGAATCAATGAGACGAAGACGTACATTATAAGTACCTGGTCCGGGGAATGTATGGTTCACAGGATTGGGCGGAAGCCCCGTTAGCGTGTCGTTTCTGCTACCATCGCCCCACTCCCACACAAAGGATCTGCTTGTGAAGGGCGGATTGGCGGTAAGCCTGTCTGTTGTATTGGTAAACTGAAAGGAAAGGCTGTTACAAGGCGGCAGGCGGCTGGATGAAAACCTTACGGCTACTGAATCGGTAGTAACACGTATACGGAGGGTCGCAGAATCTTTTACATTACAGGAGTTGCTGTCAATACCAATCACTTTCACATCAAAAAAGCCAGATCTTGTAAACGTATGTCTGCGGGGATTGGCTGTTGTTGTATCGTTCGGCGTTCCATCTCCCCAAATCCAGATATACTGCCGGGCCTGACGGAGGGTATCAGAAAACTCAACCGTTGCGGGAAGGCAGAAGTTTAACTGGCGGGCTCCTACAGTTCTGATGCCAACGTCCACCCCTGCCAGATCAAACCGAATTTTAACCATTCCCAGGTTACAACCACCGCCGGTAGTAGCGGGGTTTATATTCCCAAACACACCTGCCGTAATCGGAAAAGGACTTTGTGCCGGTAAGCCGCTGGGAACAGCTTTACAATTAGCACAGGCGGCCTGGTAAATAACTCCCTGCGCATCAAAACGACTTGTTCCGCCATCTACATGTTCTAAACCACCTGGCCCACCTCTCTGTCCGAAGAAGCTGCCATATAGAATATCCGATGCATTTTTCTGCAGTACAAAAAAGTAAAAATCACTTCCGTCTGTCTGCGGCTGAATAGCATCAGAAGTTACCGGCATACCATTGGTGCCGGCAGAAGGATAACCTGATCCCCTGTTGACTCCACCGCCCCAACCGGAAACATAAACATTTTCACAATTATCAACCAGGAATGCCACAGGAGAAATATTGGGCGAAGCCGCATCAACTGAACCAAAGGTGGTTGAATAAACAAACCCACTTAAATCAGGTCGCAACTTGGCAATAAACTGTTTTGCATTTCTGTTGGAATAAGCAGCGTTTACAACCGGCCATGCACCGGTGGTAGTACCCATCACATAAGGGAACCCATTACTATCGAATTGAACTCCATACACAATGTCAATCAGGTCTGTACCGAGGTACGTAGAGCGTACAATGGAAACGCTGCTTCCGTTATCCCGTATGCGTGCCACGAATCCATCAGTTGTGGCTGCACCACCAGTGAAAGCCGGCTTCAGTACACCCGGACCAGCTCCGGGTAATCCATTTGCTGTTGTACCACCCCCTACAAACACATCACCGGATACCGGATCTTTTGTAAGCACAAAGGCAGCATCATCGCCATCAGTACCCAGGTAGGTACTCCAGATGACGTTATCACAATTCGGACTCAGCTTCAGAACAACTCCATCCTGCACACCTCCAAAAGTGGATTGAAACGCATTACGGATAAAAAAGTCATCGCTTCTTGTACAGGACGCCAGATAAATATTATTACTTCCATCTACAATTACTTCACTTCTTCCATCATCGCCATAGTTTCTCATTAATGAGGTGGCGCCCCGCTGGCGGTCATCTGTAATATTCACACCATCGCTGTTTGCACCACCAATTCTTACGGAGCCAATGAGTGCCGTACCGGTTGCGTTGAGTTTAGAAACAAAAATATCATACCCTCCACCAACACCGAATAAGGTGCCTGGAAAGCTGTTACCGGAGTTCGTACGGCCGGCTATGACAAGATTTCCTGCAGCATCAGCAACCAGGCTGTGAGGTTGATCCAGCCCGGTACCCCCAATATAAGTTGCATAAATACGGGTACGGCCGTCGGGCGAAAGTTTCATGATCGCTATGTCCGGAGGAGCACCGGAACTTGCAGGACCACCGCCGGTTGTTTGAAAAGCTCCGGTAGTTACAGGAAACCCGGTGGGGGTGGCAATTCCACCACCAAACATACTGCCATCGGGTCCTGGTGTAGCAGTAAAGCCCCAGTTATCGCCGGTTGAGCGGCTAAAGGAAGAAAAAACCAGAGTAGGATCAATGATCAACGTAGTTCCCTTGTCGTAATTACGGATATCAAAAGCCAGGTTGTTTCCGGTTACTTTATACCGGCAATAGACCTCCTGCCTGGTGCCATTCACAAACTGGTAGGAATAAGGCTTCAACTCACGTGCTTCACCAACCGAAGTGGCGACCACCAGTTCCTGCCCCCGGAGCGAAAGCCCTGCAGCCCCTTCGTAAGCAAGTTGAATTCTGGAAAGATCAGCGCCAGGGTAAACAATCAGGTCATACTTTAACTGCTCGTCCTGGACATAGTACCGGAGATCTATACCGGGATAAATATTCTTGTATGTTACAGCCTGGTACGAACGACACTCGGCAGCCCACTTTGAAGGATCGCTGCCTGTAAAATAATTTTCATACCCAGCAACTGTTTTTTCTCTTACAACCTGTGTATTAAAATTAGCGCCTTTAAACTTTACCCGGTAGGCATGTGCCCTCACAACAGGAGCACGCTCGGGCCGGCGGTAGGCTCTCACTGCCGATGTATCATGTGAATGGCCGTGCAGATACTCTGCCATCCGGTCAAAATCACCAGGATGCTGCATTAATACAGTATATCCATCCTGGTTCAGGAAAAAAGAACTGTTACCGGCATTTGTTTGAAAAAGCACCCGTTTATCCCACTGCCCTTTATTTTCTGTAAATACCAGTTGTGCATTCACAAGGATGGGGAGAAAAAAAGCAGCGATAAGATAAATTGTTCGTTTCATGAATTCTGTCCCGGCTTCGTACATTAAGTTAATAAATAAACGGCAAAACCATCACTTTTGTTTTCTTATGCAATGCGACTCCACTCCGTTTTACCTTTTTTTGACAGGATATAGTTTTTCAGCTGCAAATTTTCTGCCGAACTTATATCCGGATCAGCCTCCAGCAGTTCCGCACATTTTAAGGAAGCGAGTTCCAGTAACGGTTTATCGTGCAGGATATTGGCCAGTTTAAAATGAAGCATTCCACTCTGGCGGGTGCCCTCAATATCGCCCGGGCCACGGATTTCGAGATCTTTTTCTGCAATTAAAAAACCATCATTGGTGGCACACATAATGTTCAGACGTTCTCTGCTGTCACGGCTTAAATTGCGCCCTGTTAAAAGAATGCAAAAACTTTGTTCGCTGCCTCTTCCCACCCTTCCACGCAGCTGATGCAACTGCGATAATCCAAAACGCTCGGCACTTTCAATCACCATGACGGAAGCGTTGGGCACATCCACCCCCACTTCAATTACGGTAGTGGCCACCATAATCTGGGTATCGTTTTGTTTAAACCGCTGCATATTTGTTTCCTTCACTTCGGCGGCTTGTTTTCCGTGTACCATACTTATATAAAATCGTGGTTCCGGAAAAAAGGATTTTACCTCTTCATAACCCTTCATCAGGTTTTCATGATCCAGTTTTGCACTTTCTTCAATCAACGGATAGATAAAGTAAGCCTGCCTGCCTTTTTCAATTTCTGTGCGAACAAAATCCATGACAGATGGTCGGGCCGATTCCGGACGGTGAACAGTGGTGACCGGTTTCCGGCCAGGAGGCAATTCATCCATCACACTATAATCCAGATCGCCGTAAGCCGTCATGGCCATGGTACGTGGAATGGGGGTGGCTGTCATTACCAGCATATGCGGCGGAAGCTGTCCTTTCACTTTCAGAATGGCACGTTGCGCCACACCAAAACGATGTTGTTCATCCACAATGGCAAGTCCCAGGTTCTGAAACTGCACCTCTTCTTCAATGACTGCATGTGTACCAATCAACAGCTGAACAGAGCCATCCTGCAGCCCCGGTAAAATTTTCTTCCGCTCCGCTTTTTTCACCGATCCTGTCAGCAGTTGTACATTCACCGGCATATCCGACAGCAGGCGGCTGATGCTGTTATAATGTTGCTGGGCCAGGATTTCTGTAGGAGCCATGAGGCAACTCTGGTAACCGTTATCTGCAGCCAGTAACATAGACAGGAGGGCCACAATCGTTTTACCACTGCCCACATCACCCTGCAGCAGCCGGTTCATTTGCATACCACGTGCTGTATCCTGCCGTATTTCTTTGATCACCCGCTTTTGTGCATTCGTGAGCTCAAACGGCAGATGTTCTTTGTAAAAGGTATTGAACAAATCGCCAACTTTTTCAAACATCACCCCTTTTGAAAAACGGTGCCGGTTGCTTTTAATGAATGCCATCCGCAGCTGGGCAAAGAAGAGTTCTTCAAATTTCAACCGTCGCAAGGCAGCTTCATATTCCTGCTGCGATGCAGGGAAATGAATCATGCGGTATGCATCATAGCGGCCGGGCAATTGCAGCTCTTTCCGCAGCGGATCGGGCAGGTTTTCGGGCAAATCATTGGGATGCAGCTGGGGAAATAAGGCAGCGGTAAGTTTTCCAATGGTACGCCCGTTTAGCCCTCTTGCTTTTAATTTTTCAGTTGTTGGATATACAGGCTCCCAGCCTTGTTTTCCTTCGCCCATTTCAGCAGTGTAATCATCCAGTTCGGGATGCACCAACTGCGGCTTACTCATGAAAAAACTCAGTTTACCGAAAACAAGATAATCGCCTCCTTCCTGTAATCGTTTCTGCACCCAGGAAATTCCCTGGAACCAGGTAAGTTCCAGTTTGCCCGACTCATCCTGCAACACTGCCTGCAGGCGCTTGCCTTTGAACTGACCCACTACTTCGTACGACAGCAGTTTGCCCCGTACCTGCACATAGTCCATTTGCGGCGTCAGTTGAGCAATGGGTGTTACCCGGCTTTTATCCAGATGCCGGTACGGAAAATGTTCCAGCAAATCACCGAATGTGAAAATGTTCAGTTCTTTCTTCAGCAAGTCAGCACGTTGTGGCCCTACCCCTTTGAGGTATTCAACAGAATTGGTTAATATGGAAGGAACTTGATTGATAGCGTTTGTATGTTCTGCAAAATTATTGAACTAGGCTATTCCGTTACAGGCCTCCTGGCTTTTTGCCAAACAGCCGACTGCCGCCCGGTCATGTAGCGCCATGCCCCCACCGGTAAAGCAGCATGCATCATTACAAAATAAAAAGGCAGCTGTAGTAAGCGGTTCGTTCCGGAATGGCGAAACAGGAAACCGGCTAAGGCAAGCCCGTAAAAGAAACACTGTAGCACAAAAAGAAAATCATAGCCAACACCTGTGCGCTGCAGTACGAGCCATGCATTACAAAAGAATATAAAAAGTAAAGCCGGTGTCGTTATGATCCAGCGCAGAACCCTGTGCGAAAAAAACTGAAAGGAAAGCCTTGGATACAGGAACGGGTTGAGTGCTGTTGCAAAATACACAAGCGACTGAAATCCGCCTGCAGCAATCCGCACCTTCCGGTTCCATTCATCCTGTAAAGAAAGAGAAGCAGCTTCCGTAGCCGCAGCACGTGTTGTATAGGCAATGGTTTTACCCTGCAGGTTAATGGATAATGAAACATAAAAATCGTCGGTAATCGCTTCTACAGGTATGGGCCGGAATAAGTCCCGGCGGAATGCAAACAGTTCTCCGGCTGCACCGATCACACTGTAAAAGGAAGCTTCCAGTTCTTTTAGCATTGACTCATACCGCCAGTAAATTCCTTCGCCGGAACCGGCAGCTGAAACTGTGCCCGCTGCCTGTACCTTTTTGGCACCTGACACTCCTCCCACCCGTTCATCGGCAAACGGAGCCAGCAGCTCTGTAAGTGTACCGGAAGATAAAAACGTATTTGCATCTGTTACCACAACCACTTCTGCGTCTACAAACTCCATGGCCCGGTTAATAGCAGCCGATTTACCATTACGCTTCGGTTGAAACAATAACTGCACCTCGTTGAATTCTTGTACAATTGGTGTTGTGCGATCAGTGGAACCGTCGGCCACAACCACCACTTTCATCTTAGAAGCGGGGTAATGCAATTGAAGGGTATTCAGCAGTTTGGCCGCAATTACTTCTTGTTCATTGTAAGCTGCAATGACGACTGCCACCGAGGGGAGCTCAGACCGGTGTTTACTCCTTTTTTTAAGGCGAAAAGAGAATAGCCATAGCAAAACCGGATAGCCCAGGTAGGTATAAAGAAATAAGCACAAAAAAAGCCAGAATAACAACTCAGCCATGAGCGCTCAAGTTACTCCAATTTTCCGTTTCTTCATCTGGATCTGCCGTGGATTTGATAAGCAACAGAAAGCTTTTTCAAAAAAATACCATCCAAAGGGTATAGTTCCTATTTTTAAGTATGAGTATCATTGCACTACCAAACCGGAAACAAAAACCGCACATGCTACAGAAATTTTTACTGGCCGTTACGTTTCTCTTTTTACTGAGCTCCGCCTGGTGCCAGCGACAGGAACAAAACAAGCTGGCGCTCATTGTGGCTATTTCAAAATACAAACCTGGTACAGGCTGGAATCCGCTGGCATCCGACAAAGACATACCCCTGATTAAAGAAGCCCTGAAAAAGCAAGGATTTAAAGAACAGAATATTGTGGTTTTGAAAGATGCACAGGCTACCAAAGAAGGTATTATAAACGGAATTCAAAAGTACCTGATTGAAAAAGCAAAACCGGGCGATATCTGTGTATTTCATTTCAGCGGTCATGGGCAACAGGTATATGATGATAACGGAGATGAAACAGATGGTTACGATGAAGCGCTTGTCACTTACGATTCACCCATGGACTATGAACCGGGTGTGGAACGGCACCTGCGGGATGATGCATTTGGGCTGAAACTGGAGGAAGTACGCCAAAAGCTGGGAGAAGGTGGTGAACTGGTTGTGCTGGTGGATGCCTGCCACTCCGGAACTTCCACCAGGAGTAATGAAACAAAATTCAGGGGAACTGCAACGAAGTATGCTCCCAAAAATTACAAAGCACCCACGTCTGTGAAAACAAACCAGGTGAATGATAAATTATTCGGACTGGGCGACCGGAAAACAGGAATGGCTCCCATGATTGCATTTTTCGCTTCGGGATCCATGGAATTGAATTCGCAGGTAACCATCCAGAACGAAGACTTCGGAAGTCTGTCCATGGCCTTTTTCAAAATTATGAATAGTGCGTCCGGCCAGATGTCGTACAAAACCATTGCCGATCAGATTAAAATTCAGATGAAAGGCTGGGGTTTATCGCAGCGGCCTGATGCCGAAGGAGAACTGGACAAACAGATTTTCGGAGGGAATCTCCTCACTAAAACAGATTATTATCTTCCTTCAACTGTAAAAGGAAAAGAAATTACAATCGCCACCGGTAAAATTTACAACGTGTTCGAAGGAACCACCGTTAAAATTTATCCGGCAGATACAAGGGATACGTTTGATGTAAAGCCGCTTGCTACCGGAACCATTATAACTGCAGGCGATTTCAGTTCCACAGTACAATTAAATACACCTGTTGAAGAAGCAACGATCGCCAACAGCTGGGTGTACCTGGATGAAATCAATTTCGGCAGTCTGCAGACAGGTATTTTTTTGAAAACCATACGGGAAGAAGTAAGACAAAAACTGGCACAAGCCATCAGTAAAGTAAAAGAAGTGAAACTGTCAGAAACAGCAGGTGACCTGACAGTGGAACTGGTAAACGGAGCTAACGGCGAAGCTTACTCGTTTCAACACAAAGGACAATCGTTCCTTGAGCTACCCACTTCTATGGAACAGGCATGGCTCACCGATACGCTGCGCTATCGCTTACGCCATTATGCATGGAGTCAATTCTTTATGAATTTTCAGAAAACAGATACCAACATCCGTATCACATTTAAAATGCTCCCCTTAAAAGTCGTAAAGCGCAATGAACGGGGCGCAATTATGGAAACCCAGGATCTGCCGGAAACCAGTATCAAAGACAAAAACGGAAACATCACGCTTTCTGTAGGTGATGCTTATAATCTTGAATTTACAAACAGCGGACAGGAGCGTTGTTACTACACCCTGCTTGAAATTCAACCCGACCAGCTTGTAAACAGCCTCATGCCCGGCTACCGGATCAATGAAGATGTGAAGCAGTATTTTATGGAACCGGATCAAACCATCCGCCACCCGAAAGTATTCAGCATTGGGCCACCCTACGGTATGAACCGGTTATTGATCATTACCAGTCGTGAACCATTAGATTACCGGCCTTTTCTGAAAAAGCCCGAAAAAAACAAAACACGTGGTTCGGGTGATGAAGGTGGCGTGGAAATGGACGTAATGAACACGTTTTATATTGATTACCAGATTGTACCCAAAAAACAATAATAACATCTCACTATTTTAAATCAACCATTCATTTTTAAACCATCAAAAACAAACAAGTATGAAAAAGTTAGTTTTCATGACCTTAACCATCATTGGTCTTACCGTTGCCTTTGGTAACACTGCATCTGCACAGGCAAAACCTTCCGGTAAAAAAGTGGCCGTAGAAGCGCAGGATGTAAAAGAAAAGAAAGATTTGCCCGGTCCCGATGGCAATCCCCGTGAAAAAAAGACCCGTGGCTATTGCTACGTGTATTTTGACAACTTCACCGGTAGCTACGTAGATGTATGGGTGGAAGGTATTTACCAGGGCCGCCTGAGTCCTTATGCAACTTCTGTACGTATTGACGTATGGGTACCCGGCAACTGGACTAAATGGTATGCACAAACCACCGATGGCAAACTGTACTGGAGCAACAGCAGCTATTGTAACGACAGCAGAACCTTTACCCTGAATCTGAAACGTTAAGAACAAATCTGTCAAACAAAAAGGGCTTATACTGAAAAGTGTAAGCCCTTTTGTTTTTTCATTAACTTTCCTCCCCATGAAACGAATCCGGCGGTTTTTTACTGAATATCTTGCACTGAATCTGTTTATTTTCAGCTGTGTTGGATTGCTATCGTTTGTAGTGCTGAATGTTTCTTTTTTTGATCCTTTTACAGAAGCATTTAAAGACTTTACTTTAACGGATTTGTATTATTCCAAAATCAAAAACCGGGATCATATTTATGACGGACCTGTTGTACTGGTGAATGTGGAAAACAGAAGCCGTGAAGAACTATCGTTTTTACTAAAACGCATTGAGGAAGGAAAGCCAAGGGTTGTGGGGCTGGATGTTATCTTCCGTGAACGGCAGGGTGATGGTGATAGTTTATTACGAAATGCATTGCTGACACTCAGTATGCCGGTTGTTTACGGTTATGTGGCTGATTTTGATAGCAGTTCCGGCTCACTGAAAACTCACGAGTTCTTTCACAGACAGAAACAAGGATATGTGAACCTGCAGGGCGATGATAAAGAAAATACAACTGTACGGTACTACTACCCGGTTTTTCAAAAGCAACAGGCATTCACCACATTAGTGTTACAGGAATATGATGCCGGAATTCTTGAGAAAAGAAACTGGATACAGGAAAAGCGCCGTGAAATACATTACTGGGGCAATCTTGCCAATTTCCGATATCACAACTTTGATGAACTGATGCATCCGTTGTTTGATATAAGCGAACTGCAGAATAAAATTCTGATCCTTGGTTACCTTGGTTCGGGCCAGGGACGAAATAACTCAAGGCTGGATGAAGACAAACTCTTCACTCCCCTCAACGATCAGCTTTCCGGAAGAAGTTACCCGGATATGTACGGAAGCATTATTCATGCAAACATCCTGCGCATGGTTCTTGAAAACGATGTTATCAAAGTGGTTCCTTTCTGGAGGGTGTTGTTTGTTTCTTTTATAATAGCATGGCTGTTTCTTCCAGTTATGTGCGGCCTTTTTTTCAAAGGAGATGTTTGGTTTAATGCAGCCGGTACAGTCGTTCAATTGGTGGGTAGTATTTTTGTTGTTTTTATATCGGTGCTGATTTACCGCTACACAAATACAAAATTTGATCCGGGTTTACTGACTACCGTATTGGTACTGCTACCCACTTTCATAAATTTGTACGAGGCATTTTTGCTCTTTCTGAAAGAAAAACTGAAACTGCCTATCCGGTCACGATTTTTAACGCAGGAGCATTAATATGTTGTTAGTCATTTTTTGGGGCTGGTTGTTATACCTGAATCCTGAGCACAAGGTTGTGCCAGACAGATATCTTTTATACCATGTAAACAATGAGGTTGTATGGATTCATGACGGAAAACGAGAACCCGCACGCAGGGGTATTTTTATACAGGATCACCATGCCTTGCTTTTGTCTTCAAAAGCAGATGTTATGCTAATTCAGAATGATGGCAAATCCATTCTGTTGAGAGAAGCCGGCAATTTCAGTTTTCAACAAATCAAATCACGTTTCAGTAAACTAAAAGAAACAGGAGTTACCAGTGCGTTCTTCACCTATGTTTTTGAGAAGTTTCTGAAAGGAGAAGAAAACGAAACCAAACAAAAAATCACGGGCGTTGTGTTCCGGGGAAACGAACTGATGCAGACTCCGGAAGATAGCAGCTTTGCCATGATTCAGCCTGTTATACTTACGTGGAAAACGAAACAGCCTGCTATTCCTCATAAAATAATCGTCCATGTAAATGGTTCTGTTTATGATACCATTGTAAGGCAACAATTGAAATTCACCATCCCGGCTCACTGGTTTGCAATTGCATCTTCAAAAGCCAAACTGGTCCGCTGGAAGTGTTACCCTGCCGACAGCAAGCAGGCAGATGCCATTGCGGCCAGGTTATTCCTGGTTCCTGCATCTGATGATGCAGATATCATTCAGCAACAACTCAAACAGCTGCGGATGAATTATAAAAATGATCAGTCTTTACTCCGCCTCATGGAACGTGATCTGCTGGAACGCTGGATGGAGATGTACCAGGTACAGCAATATTAATGGTTACTTTCCGATACAAAACTTACTGAAGATGTAATCCAACCGGTCTTCATTGGTGATTTCACCCGTAATTTCTCCGAGGTAATGCAAACAGCGCCTTATATCGAGCGAAAGCAGATCACCGGAAATTTGGTTATCAAGGCCTGCTGAAATATCATCAATGGATTGATTCACCTCCTGCAATGCCTGAAAATGACGTGCATTTGTTACAATCGTACTTTCTGTTTGAACAGCACCCTGCACCACTTTGTCCACCATTCTTTGTTTGAGCAGATCGATATGTAATTGATTCTTAGCGGAAATAAATAACACTTCATCGCCTGAGAATTTTTGCTGTGCAGCCAGCTCTCCTGTAAGGTCCGTTTTGTTTCCTACAGCTATGAAATTTTTATTCGAGGCCTGTACCTGCAGCAATGCACTTTCAACATCGGTCCGGCTTTCTTCATTCACATCAAACAAATACAAAACCAAATCGGCTGCTTTCATTTTCTCAAGGCTCTTCTCAACCCCGATTATTTCAATGACGTCTTTACTTTCACGGATTCCTGCCGTATCAATCAAACGAAACAGAATACCGTTTATGTTGATGACTTCTTCAATCGTATCTCTGGTTGTGCCGGCAATATCACTTACAATGGCACGGTTTTCATTCAGTAATGTATTAAGCAACGTTGACTTCCCTGCATTGGGTTTGCCCACTATTGCAACACTAACTCCGTTTTTGATTACGTTTCCGAGCTGAAACGAGTGCAACAGATCAACAACAGTTTTTTTGGATTTCCTGATCAGTTCATAGAATTGGGTACGGTCGGCAAACTCAACGTCTTCCTGTGAAAAATCCAGTTCCAGTTCTATTAGTGCAGAAAAACTTATGAGCTGGTCACGCAGCTCTTTGAGCACATTGCTGAAACCACCCCGGATATTATGCAATGCGGTATTCCGGCTTGCTTCTGTATTACTGGCGATCAAATCTGCAACAGCTTCGGCCTGAGTTAAATCCAGTTTCCCTTTTAAAAAAGCTCTTTGTGTAAACTCACCGGGTTTTGCCAGCCTTGCACCCCTGCTCACAAGCGTATTGATGATTTGTTCCTGAATAAATGGCGAGCCGTGGCAACTGATTTCGACCACATCTTCTCCCGTATAACTTTTAGGATTTTTAAAGAGTGAAAGAACAACCTCGTCCAAGACCTTTTCACCGTCTTTCAGTAAACCCACATGAATGGTATGCGATGGTTTCTGAGCCAGGTTTTTCGAAGGAAATAATGCATTTACAATTTCGATTGCTTTGTTGCCGCTGATTCGTACTACACCAATGGCTCCCACACCATGCGGGGTAGCCAGAGCTACAATAGTATCGTCCCATCCGGTAAGTTTTCCAAGCATGGTGCAAAGGTACTTGCTTCTGTTGGTGAATCAGGGCATTGTATTCATGAGGACAAATTTTTTAATCCCGCAAATAGTCATTTCATCGAATACATCCACCAGTTCTTTATAGTGAGTGGCCGAAGTTGGCTCTATCAAAACTGTAAAATACTTATCGGTACCATTTTCCTGTAACAAGCGGTTTCTTTTATTGAGCAGCAGGGTCCGTAACTCATGATTTCTGTACAGGTTTACATTACCGCTTGCCAGTGTACGCATTTCATTTCCCTCCCTGAAAAAAATCATTCCCTGCTCTTTAAGAGTTAATGTAATAGTGGAAGACAAAGGTGCATTTGTTGGTGGCCCATCTTCCGGCACATGAAGTTGCATGGCTTGGGGCTGCTGCAGGTGAGTTGTGAAAATAAAAAAAGTGATCAGCAAAAAACCCAGGTCCACCAAGGGTGCAAAGTCAATACGGAGCTCTTTACCCTGTGCCGATGATTGTACATTCATAACAGTTGTTTTTGCTTAGATAGATTTCCCGTTGAAAATCCATAAGCAAATACAGGCGGGTTAACAGGAAAAGAAAATCCCCACCGGAAAACCGATGGGGACGTTGCTTGTATATTCCTTCTTTGATAAAGGTTACGGTTGCTCATCGGGCAGGCGGAAGGTTACTTTCTGACGGCGCCATGCTTTCACCTGACGTCCATTTTGAATAGCCGGAATCCACTTGGGCCCTTTTTTAATAGCATCGGTAGCTACACGTGCCAGTACTGAACCTTTCATGTTCAGTGCTTCCACATTGCTCACGTTGCCTTCTTTATCCACGATAAACTGAACTTCCACGGTACCAGCCTGACCATCTTCCACCAGATCATCAATGCGCTTCATGATGGCATTGTACACATATTTGTTCCATTTATCTTCTCCTCCGGGAAACTGTGCTTCCACTTCCACTTTTGTGAAAACGGTATTTTCGTCTTCCCGTGGAGCTTCCACCACTTTTGTTTCCTGTTCTACCTTTGGTGGATTTACCACTTCCGGATCTTTGATACCTTCCTGATCAATTTTACCAACGTTGGTAATTTCCTCCTGTTCCTTTACTTCATTCTTTTCCTCAAATTTTTCATCCTCTACAATTTTCGGGGGAGTGAACTTAGTAATTTCAATCTTGGGAGGCTCCTGAACAGGTGGCGGCGGCGGAGGTGGGGGTTCCACCTTCATTTGCTCTTCCTGTTTAATATCGCTGAGTGTAACTTCCGATACTTTTACTTTGTTTTTATCATTACCACTCATGTTTTTACTCACAAATGCCATGAGGAAAACCAGCAAAGCAACAGCTGTTGTTATACCCAGAGCCAGACGTAAACGCTTATTATAATTTTTACGGAGTTCATAAGCGCCGTAGTCTTTATTCCTGCCATCAAACAGAAGGTCAAGGAATTCTGAGCTTAAAATTTTACTTACGTCCATATTAGTTGTAGTTTTTAATGAGATGCATCGCTGCATCCTTTCCACAAATTATTGCTTGGCGGGTGCCCCTCCTTCTGTTGCATTAATCAATACCACTTCCGACTCGGCAATATCCACCATAGCGTAGCGTTTGATTTCTGCAATTGTCATTTCATCAAGCACATCCACTACATTTTTGTAATTGGCAGTTTCGTTGGGCTTAATGATAACAACCAGGTCTTTTTCCGGAGTACGGGCTTTTTTATCAAGAATAATTCCTCTCAAATCCTTGTAGTTCGTGGATTTAAAGTTGGAACCATCCGGTAAAAGCTGTCCTTCGTAATAATATACATGGTTGTCTTTACTCAGAAGAATAGTAAACGCACCGGAAGCTTTTGCTTCCGTTTGCTCTTCATCCTTGGCCGTATCGTCCGGTACATTCAGCTTGAATGCCTTGGGCGAACTCATGGTTGTAGTAAAAATGAAGAATGTGATGAGAAGGAAACCCAAGTCCACCATGGGTGTCATGTCCACCCTGGCAGGTACCTTTTTCTGTTTCTTGACGCCCGGGCCCTTCTTACCGTGGTCGTGCGAACCGCTATCTACATCTGCTCCCATTGCATTATTTTTTAAAAGTGATCAATTGGGTTTTCTTATTTGGCCTGTTCTGTCTGTTGCTTTTTATAAAGCGGTGTTCCGGAAGGAACCGGCTCCATAGCTGTTACAAGTTTAAAGGAAAACACACCGTTTTTCTTAAATGCTGCCAGAATGTTTTTAAACTCTGGATAAGCAGCCGCATTATCACCATTCAACATAACGTTGGCAGGCTTGCGACCGCCACTTCCCGTAAGGAGTGCATTCAACCAGTCATGTAACTGATTATTGGCAGAATCTTTAATGGGAATACCCGGTTGTTTATACGCTTTGAACTGGTCATCAGAAAGAGCCAATAATGACTTCAACTGTGAGAACGGGACGCCTATGCCTCCAATTGAGAAGTTTACAAATTTTGCTTTCTCTTCGTTGGATAAAACAATCCCTTTCTGTGTATTTAATACATTCAGCATACTTACAATCCGATCCTTCGCTTCATCATCAGTACTGAAACTGATGAAACAGCGACCTTCTTTGTCAAATGTTACTTTGAACACATCTTTCTCTGCAACATTTTCAGAAGAAACAGATTTTGGATTCTGAATATTTACGAGTTCAGGCGGCTTAAACTTGGTGGCCAGCATAAAGAACGAAAGAATCAGGAAGGATACGTCCACAAAGGCCGTCATATCCACCCACGTACTCTTTTTTTGTATTTGTACTTTTGGCATTGCCTGTGCTTTTAATGTAATTGATTCAATTTTCTAAGGTTTCCACAAACAACCAACTGATTATTTGTAGAGAGACGCAAAGCTTTGTGTTAAAGTAAAGCTTGATTCGTCGATACCGTAGGTAATGGAGTCAATCTTAGTTGTAAACACGTTGTACATAATAAGCGCAAATGAAGAAGTGGCAATACCCAGAGCGGTGTTGTACAACGCTTCAGAGATACCCACGGCCAGCTGCGATGCATCACCACCGGCACCTTCTTCACCAAGAGCAGCAAATGAACGGATCATACCCAATACTGTACCCAACAGGGCGATCAGGGTACCCAGTGAAGTGATTGTAGAAAGGAATACCATGTTTTGTTGCAGCATGGGCAGTTCCAGAGCCGTAGCTTCTTCTACTTCTTTTTGAATAGCCAGCACCTTCTGATCTGAATCAATACCGGTTTCAGTAGTCATTTCTTTGTATTTGCGCAAGCCGGCTTTCATTACATTACCTACAGAACCTTTTTGTTTATCGCAGGCAGCCAAGGCAGCATCAATGTTTTTGTTGGCAAGATGATACTGAACGTTCCGAACAAAATCAGAAACATTACCAGCGCCCAATGCTTTACGGATGGTAAGGTAACGCTCAATAGAAAAAGCAACCACCATCAGGAATAAACCAATCAGGAACGGTACAATAATACCGCCTTCATACACACGGTTTAAATCTCCTATAGGTTTTCTGTGATGAGGCCAGAACCAGGCACCAGATGTATCGGGTTCTTTAAAACCTGATGGATTACCCAGGATAAAACGCCAGATCAGATAACCGATAATAATACAAACAATAGGAGCAAGCCATGAAATCAGGTTGCTGTTTTTCTTGGGTTGAACCGAAGTTGCCGCTTTTGCAGCAGTTGGTTTTGTTTCAGCCATGACAATTGATTTTTGGTTTTTTAATTATAAAGTTTCACTTGAAAGTTTGACACAATTCTAAGAAAAAAATGATTCACAAAACAAAAAATTCTCACTTAGAACGAGAGGCACAAGTTAGGGAAATATTTATTTTGAACAAGTTCCGGAATTTTATTTTTTTCAGTCTTTTTCTACCTATGTCATTTTGCCGTTCATCCTTAAAAAGGCTCAATCCTTAACTTTTCCTTTCAGCAACTGTTTGAAACTGCGTACCTACACGCAATTCAAAAAATTAAATCAGATTATGATGCAATTCCTGAGACCCAAAATGCTGCTTTCTGCAGCCGTATTACTGGTGTTTGCAACTGCCGGGGCCCAAAACCGCCCGGTGCAAACTACCGGCAGCAATGGTTCGCCCGCAGCCACCACTCCTGCACCCCCACCTCAGCGCAGCGGTCCCCGACCGTACAAAGAGGTGATTACAGAAAAAGCCCAGACGGATGAAGGTCTTTTTAAGGTACACCGGTTAGATGACAAATGGTATTTTGAAGTGCCGGATTCGTTATTAGGGCGTGATATTCTGGTCGTATCCCGTATATCGAAATCAGCAGCGGGCCTCAGCAACGGATTTTCGGGCTATGCGGGTGATATCATTAATAACAATGTGATCCGCTTTGAAAAAGGTCCCTCAAACAAGATATTTCTGAAACGGGTTTCGTTTGACCAAAGGAGTTCCGATGAAAACGGGATGTACAAAGCTGTAGTCAACTCAAATATGCAGCCGATCATGCAATCCTTTGACATCAGGGCCTTTGGCAATGATTCTGTTTCCAGAACCCGGTCTACCGTGATTGAAGTAACTGATTATCTAAATGGCGACAATGATGTTCTTTTTTTCAACACCCGCATAAAATCGGGTTTGCAGTTAGGTGCTGTACAGTCCGATAAGTCCTATATCAATTCCGTACGTTCTTACCCGGTAAACATTGAAATCAAAACGGTTAAAACCTATTCCCGGGGAGCAAGTGCTGGCCCAGGTGCCTCCCCCTTTGCAGGCCTTGCCCCGGGTGGCGCCTTTACCCTTGAACTGAACAGCTCGGTATTACTGTTGCCGCAACATCCCTCACAGCCCCGCTATTTCGACCCACGGGTGGGTTTCTTTACCAGGAGTTATACAGATTTTGATGCCAATCCACAGGGTGTGAAGGAAATTGAGATGGCTGTACGTTGGAAACTGGAGCCCAAAGAAGAAGATATTGAAAAATACAAACGTGGTGAGTTAGTGGAGCCAAAGAAACCGATCATCTACTATATAGATCCCGCAACACCCAAAAAATGGGTACCGTATCTTATACAGGGTGTGAACGACTGGCAGGTTGCCTTTGAAAAAGCGGGCTTTAAAAATGCAATCATAGGTAAACAGGCCCCCACCCGCTCAGAAGACAGTACGTGGAGTATTGAGGATGCCCGGTTTAGTGCCATTGTTTACAAGCCATCTGAAACTCAAAATGCAAGTGGTCCCAATGTGCATGACCCCCGTAGTGGAGAAATCCTGGAAAGCCATATTAACTGGTACCACAATGTGATGCAGCTGTTGCGTAACTGGTATTTTATACAGGTATCGCCCAACGATAAAGGAGCCCAGCAAATGATTTATGATGATGAGCTGATGGGACGGCTGATACGCTTTGTGGCAGCTCATGAAGTGGGACATACCTTGGGCTTACGGCATAACTATGGTTCTTCCTCCACAGTACCTGTAGACAGCCTCCGGAATAAAAAATGGCTGGAAAAGAATGGACACACCCCCTCCATTATGGATTATGCACGTTTCAATTATGTGGCACAGCCTGAGGATAATATTTCCCGTGAAGCCCTGATGCCTCAAATAGGCGATTACGACAAATGGGCGATTGAATGGGGCTACCGCTGGATGCCCCAGTACAAAAATGCACCGGAAGAAGCAGCTGCCCTTCAGCAGATAACAACTGAACGGTTAAAAAACAAGCGTCTTTGGTTTGGAACAGAAACCAATCCGGATGATCCCCGTTCGCAAAATGAAGATCTCGGAAATGATGCTATGAAAGCAGGGGTATACGGCATTAAAAACCTGCAGCGCATTGTGCCGAACCTTTTGAAATGGACCCGCCTTCCGAATGAAAGCTTCGAAGGTCTTGCAGAAATGTACAACCAGGTAAACGGACAGTTTGGCCGCTACCTGGGGCATGTTGCCAAAAATATCGGTGGTATTTATGAAACCCCGAAGATGAATTACCAGGAAGGACCTGTTTATGAGTTTACGCCCAAAAGTATTCAACAGGAGGCCATGAAATTTCTGAATCAGCAATTATTCATCACCCCCACCTGGCTGATCAATCAGGAAATCTTCAGTAAGACCGGTGAAAATCCACTAATTGTTATTGGTACCCGCCAGGAAAGCATCATCAACCGCCTGATAAATGCCAATACGCTGGGTAAATTATTTGAAATGGAAACGGCTTTGGGAAATAATGCTTACAAAGCGACTGATTTGATGAACGAAATGCGCAGAGGCATCTTCAGCGAAGTATATGCGAAATCGGCCACGGACATCTACCGCCGCAATCTGCAGAAGATGTTTACCGAACGGTTGATCTCACTCCTTCCGTCAGTTGCACCAGCAACTCTACTGCCGGGAATCACCATTCAGATTACACCTTCTATTTCTCCTAAAAACACAGATATGTATTCGCTGGTGAAAGGAACGCTGCGTACCATCCGCACAGATGTTAAAGCAGCGTTACCGCTGATTGCTGATCCCATGACCAAACTGCACCTGCAGGATCTGGTTGACCGCATTGGTAATGCAGTGGATCCTAAATAGCAAGAACATGCTTATAAAAAAATCCCCGCTCTTGTAAGCGGGGATTTTTTTTATAATTGAATCAATGTTACTCATACCGCAGGGCTGTTATGGGATCCAGTTTTGAGGCTTTTATAGCCGGGTATAATCCAGCTGATAAGCCTGTAAGAAAACAAATCACCACTCCAATCAACACCCACAACCAGGGAACCACAAAACCTGTTTTCAAATACATAGAAAATAAATTGCCGACAGCAATGCCCAATACAATTCCAAAGGTAGCGCCCAGTAAACTGATGAGTATGCTTTCCCATAAGAACTGCGTTCGGATACTCGATGCCGGGGCCCCGATTGATTTCGAAAGCCCGATTTCACGGGTGCGTTCACTTACTGCCACTAACATAATATTTGTAAGACCAATGGCTGCTCCCAGCAACGTAATCACACCAATGATAATTGCAGCCCATCGCACATAACGAAGTGTATTTTTCAAAGTTTCCACCAACGTATCACTCCGGTCAACATAAAAATTATCAGCATCCTTAAAGTGAAGTTTCCGAACCGAGCGGAAAATACCGGTTGCCTCTCCAATTGCAGCATCCATTTGCTTAAAGTCTTCGGCTTTAATTGTGATGTTATAGCTGCCTGCATTTGAGAAAACCCGCCTTACATTGTTATACGTAAGGATTGCTATATTATCAAGCGATAGAAATGAACTGGCTCCTCGTGGCTGCATTGTGCCAATGATTCTGTACTTACCAGATCCGATCCGGATCATTTTTCCTACCGCATATTCATGCTTTCCCCGGAATAATTTGGTTACCAGGTCACTTCCGATAACAACCACATTGCGACCACTCTCTATATCCACCTGGTTGAAATCACGGCCTACCTGAAGTTGATAGCCGCTGTTGAGCAGATAACTTTCATCTCCGCCAATCACCCGCACATTCGGGTTCGTCTTTTGTTCATTAAAAAAAATAGTTGCATTACCGCTGGCGAACTTGGAAATACTAACGGTAGCAGGAAAGTTGTACCGCTCTTTGAACAGGCGGGCTTCATCATACGTAATAAAGCGGTCCATGGTAGAACTCCGTTGACGGCGGGCTCCCCGTTGCTGCCGTGTTAAATCACTACGAGGGGGGCCTCCTATCCGGATGTTTCGCTCCCTGTAACGAAGGCTGAAGGAATTGGCACCAAGGATAGAAAAATTTTCATACAAACTTTGGTTCATGGCTTCAATGGCAGTAATAATACCAATCAGCGCCATAATACCAAAGGCAATAATAGAAACGGTGATTCCGGTTCGCAGTCTGTTAGATCGGACGGTTCGCCACGACAACGACAAAATATCTTGCAGCGTCATAATTTAAGGATACCCGAAATTAAGAAACGCAGCCCGATAAACAAGTTCTTTGGGAAGAACGGCCTAAAACAGGTTAAGCCAGTTCAGCAGCAACTGATACGGGAAGATGCCGAAAGCCAGAATTGCAATAGCAGTTACGAGTAAAATAGCCTTAAACGACTGCGAAACAGCCGGTGCGGTCATACCCTCCTCGCTTTTTTTAAAGTACATAGCCTGAATTACACGGAAATAGTAATATACACTCACCGCAGCCATAATTACTGCAAAAATCACCAGCCAGAGATACGTACCTGTTTTTACGGCAGCAGCCAGCATAAAATACTTTGCAAAGAACCCGGCGGTAAGTGGAATTCCTGCAAGCGAAAGCAGAAATACAGTAAGAGAAAAAGCCAATACCGGCTCTTTGGAAGCTAACCCATTAAACCCGTCAAACGTATAATCTTTCATTTTAACCAGCACCGCAAAGATTCCAATGCTGGCAAAACAATAAGCAAGTGTATACAGTAGCAAACCCTGCCGTGCCATATCGTTGAGAGCAAATACAGCAAAGAGCATAAATCCTGCCTGTGCAATGGATGAGTATGCCAGCATGCGTTTTACACTTTGCTGATAAACTGCGGTTATATTGCCTACAAAAAGAGTAAGCGCAATCAAAATTGCCACAGTAAGCTGCCATTGCGCAACAGCATTTGAAAATGCGTTGAGAAACAGGTTGGCAAATCCAACAAATGCAGCCAGTTTTACAATAGCAGCCATAAAGGACGTGAATACTGTAGGGGCACCATCATATACATCAGGTGTCCAGAAATGAAACGGAACTGCTGAAACTTTAAATGCAAGTGAAATAAGCAGTAATACAAGACCAATTTGAAAGAAGATTGTAAATTCACTTCCTTCCATCACTGAAAGCCGACCTAATTGGAAAGAACCGGTAGCTCCATATAAAAATGCAATACCCAAAAGCATAATACCGGTTGAAAAACATCCCATGAGGAAGTACTTAAGGGCTGCCTCATTACTTTTTAAATTCCGCTTATCACTACCTGTTAGAATATAAAGAGGGATAGAAATAATTTCAATACCAATAAAGAGTATGAGCAGATTGTTGAAAAAAGAAACAAGTCCCACTCCCACCATTACGAAGAAAATCAACGCAAAGTATTCGAAAGGATGATTTCCTACTGCAACAATATCCTTTCCATTCAATACAAAATACAGCAGCAACGAAACAGCAACAATTACGAGAAACACATAGCTGAACATATCATAGGAAAGCATTCCTTTAAAATCGGTCTGAAACAAAGAAACGCCACCTATATCAAGCAGGTTTACAAGCAACAGCAGAAATGCACCGGAGACAGCCCAGTTGATTGCACTCTCTTTTTTCTTTGAAAAAAGACCGCTGAACATCATCACAATTCCCCAAACAGCAGAAGTTAAAATCAGGTTCATTTGTTATGCTCTTTTAAAAATCAACTTCTGTTACAAGAACAGAAAGCTTCGGAAAAATATCGCACATCCCGGTTCTTCACTTACCGGGAAATAGTTAACAAAACAGATACTGTATCCTTTGCCAGTTCAAACACCGGTTGGGGATAGATGCCCATTACAAAAATGGCCGCTACAATTACAATCAGGCTCAACTGTTCTCTCAAATTGATATCAGATGCCTGGGCTGTGCGTTCGTTGGTATTACCAAAGAATACATTCTGAATCATACGTAAAGTGTATACAGCGCTTAGGATGATGCTGATTCCTCCTGCTGCTGCATACCAGACATTAAATTGGAAAAGGCCGTTAAACATCAGGAACTCTCCTACAAACGCATTCGTAAGTGGTAATGCCACGTTGGCAAGAGCTACTATTACAAGCAGAATTGCAAGTACCGGGTTTTTTTGAGCCAGGCCACCCAGTTCACTCATTTTGCGTGTGCCAAGCTTCTGTTCAATCAGTTCGACTACAATCCACATACCCAGCACATTCACACCATGGCTGAAGAACTGGATCATTGCACCCTGAAGCCCACTTTCATTGTTAACAAAAAGTGCTGCATTCATTAAGCCAATGTGTGCAATGGATGAGTAGGCGATGAAACGCTTGAGATCATCCTGTTGCATGGCAAGCAAACTGGCGTAGATCATACCTACCACACTCAGACCGATTACCACATTGTCAAATTGATCCACTCCATCGGGGAAAATGGGTAAGAGCCATCTGACTACAGCAAAAAGTCCCATCTTCACCATGAGCGCACTCATCACCATCGTAACAGCTGTGGGCGCCTGCTCGTACGTATCGGGCTGCCAGGTATGAAACGGAAACACAGGCATTTTTACAGCAAATGCAATAAAGAACAACCAGAACAGCCAGGTTTGCTGTTCGCTGCTTAAGGGTGCTTTGTACAACGATTGTATAGCGAAAGACTGATCGGGTGTTTGATAGTAGAGATACACCAATCCGGCTAACATCAACAAAGAACCCACAAAGGTGTAAATGAAAAACTTGAACGTAACTGCAATGCGGCGTTCGCCACCCCAGCGGGAGCAAAGGAAATAAACCGGAATAAGTGCCAGTTCCCAAAAGAAATAAAACAACAAACCATCTGCAGCCAGGAACACACCGGTAATGCCGGCCTGTGCCATCAGCATTAAACCATAAAAAGCGGCAGGCGATTCATATTGGTTCTTCCAGATTACTAAAAAGATTAATGGGTAAACGATGGCTGTTAACAGACAAAGCAGAACAGCTGCACCATCGGCAAGCAACGAAAAAGAAGAGCCAAGTTGAGGAAGCCATGCTGCCTGAAATTGATTTTCCCCTGCTGTATTTCCAAAACCAGCCAGCCAAACAGCAGCAGCCAGTGTTATAAGGCTCACGAGCAAAGACCATGTTTTAACAGCCTTTTCCTGCTTCACTATAAAACTGAGCACACCGCCAAGTAAGGGAACTATTATTAACAATAATGCAATCATAATGAGCTTACCTAAATTATTTAAGAATAGTGGTTGTTAATACAAGGAATACAAGCATTCCCAATACCATCCACAAAACATAACTACCTACCTGTCCGCTTTGAAGCAACCGAAGTTGACGTCCGCCCCAATGCACCGATTTTCCAACACCATTTACTACTCCATCAATCCCGCTTTTTTCAATAACGCTGTTAAAGAATGAGGCGGTTGCTTGCAGTGGTTTGCTTATTACAGCATCATATAACTCATCCACATACCATTTACCATATAATACTTTACCAAAACCCTCCGGTGCTGTCGTTTCAGGTTTTTTGCTGAACCGATTCAACGCATATAAGATGGCAACAGCTATCAATGTAATACTTACAGCCAACAGGACATATTCAGTTGAATGAGAAATGGTATGAGCAGACATTTGTTGTGCTGATGCTTCAAATACAGGTGCCAGGTATTGTTGCAGCCGGTGAGCGTCAGCAGCAAACAATTCTGGAATTCCAACAAAACCGGAAACAACCGCCAGCACCGCCAGGACAATCAGCGGCACAGTCATTTGCCAGGGGCTTTCATGCAGATGATGTTCCTGCTCATGCGTACCACGGAAACTTCCACGGAAGGTCATGGCATATAAACGGAACATATAAAAAGCTGTCAGTAATGCACCGCCCAAACCAATCCAATAAAGCACAGGGTTATGTGCGTACGCTGCAATGAGTATTTCGTCTTTTGAGAAAAAGCCACTGAACGGGGGAATACCGGCGATGGCAATACACGCCAACAGGAAAGTAAGATGCGTGATGGGTAACTTCTTTGACAGTCCGCCCATCTTACGTATATCCTGCTCATGGTGCATGGCATGAATCACAGAACCTGCCCCAAGGAATAACAAAGCTTTAAAGAAAGCATGTGTCATTACGTGGAATACAGCACCGGTATATGCGCCCACACCCAATCCAAGGAACATATAACCCAATTGGCTTACAGTAGAATAGGCAAGCACCTTTTTAATATCGTATTGTTTGATGGCTATGGTAGCAGCAAGGATTGCTGTTGTCAATCCCACTACAGCTACAACCGTTTGAGAAGCCGGGGCAAGTGTATATAAAATGTTACTACGGGCAATCATGTAAATACCGGCCGTAACCATGGTGGCTGCGTGGATCAGTGCCGAAACCGGAGTAGGACCTGCCATCGCATCGGGCAGCCAGGTATATAAGGGTATCTGTGCACTTTTACCGGTTGCACCTATAAACAACAGCAGGGTGATTGTTGTAAGAACAGCTGTTGTGGCACTCCCCGCCTGCGGAAAAATTTCAGTATACGTAAGGGTTCCAAACTGCTGTATGATAAAAAATAATCCCAGCAGAAAACCAAGATCTCCAATGCGGTTCATAACAAACGCTTTACGGGCAGCTTTTCCGTATTCGGTATTCTTAAACCAGTACCCAATAAGAAGATAGGAGCACAGCCCCACGCCTTCCCAGCCAATAAACATAATGAGGTAATTGGCTCCCAGCACCAGCAACAACATACTGAATACAAACAGGTTCAGGTAAGCAAAATAGCGTGCAAAATGATGTGGCTCCTCTTCGTGCATATATGCTGTGGAATACAGATGGATCAGGAACCCAACACCTGTGATGACAAGGAGAAATAGTACCGACAATTGATCTACCTGGAAGGCAAAAGGAATTTGCAAACCTGCCACATCGATGAAATGAAACAGAGTTACTGTGACAGCTTCAAACCCATCTTTTGTTGTTTCATTAAAAATCAGCAGGCTGACAATAAAAGAGGCCAGCACCATTGCACTGCCAATGATACCGCTGACCGCTTTACTCAGTGCATTTCGTCCCAAACCATTCAAAAGGAATCCAATGAACGGGAATAAGGGAACCAAATAAACCAATTTACTCATAATCGTAAGCTTAACGCTGAATGCTTACTGCTGAAGGAAATGCACCATGACATTTGGTATTCAGCATTGGCATATATGCTTGTTAATGTTTCAGTCTGTTTAAAAAATTTACATCCACGCTGTGAATATTCCTGTACATCATAACTATGATCGCAAGGCCCACACTCACTTCTGCTGCTGCAACCACCATAATAAAAAATACAAACAATTGCGCCTCGGTACCTACGTTCGTTCCGGGAGTAATACCCATCGCATTGGCATAATGCATTTTGCTGAAAGCCACCAACAACAGGTTCACTGCATTGAGCATCAATTCAACACACATAAAAATGATAATGGCGTTGCGCCGTGTAAGAACGCCGGCTACACCAATACTGAATAACGCAACAGCTAGAATGACATAATAATTTATCGGCATAAATACATTTTGACCATGTTAGAATCCGGTGAGTGAAACACGTAAGTTCCGGCTCCCAAATTTCGAATATCCTCAATCTCCTTTTTTCCCTATGACAACAGCTCCCACCATTGCACTGATGAATAAAATACTACTGATTTCAAACGGCAACACATAATCTTTAAACAGCACCATCCCCAGGTTATGAATCAGGCCTGTATTTCCTCCATCAATGGTTTTCTGGTTTACTAATTGTTCGCTCTGACGCAGTGCAGCAACCACAATCAGCAATAAACTGCCGCCTGCTATACCCCCTGCAAATTTCAGCCACTTATTTTTTTGCGGTTCATTATCTGCATTCAGGTTCATCAACATAATCACAAACAGGAAGAGTACCATGATAGCGCCTGCGTAAACAATAATGTTCACGATGGCGAGGAACTGGGCATTGAGAAGAATATAGTGTGCACTGATGGCGAAAAACACCACAATCAACCAGAGTACACTGTAAACAGGATTACGGCTGGTAACCATCATTAGTGCACTGCCGATAGCAACCGCACTTAAAAACCAGAATAAAATTTCACTTATTGACATGTCAGGCAGTCTGTTGTTTAGCTTTTTCTTTACGTTCATCAATTAACCCTTTTGCCTTTGTGTAGGCTTCAGGATCCTGGGTGGGATGAGGAATTACCAGGTTATCCTTCCCATAAATAAAACTTTTACGGCTGTAGTTTGCAGGCGCAAAGGTTTCGGTAAGATAGATGGCATCCTTCGGGCATGCTTCTTCACACAGTCCACAAAATATGCAGCGCAACATATTGATTTCATACTTAGCCGCATACTTTTCTTCCCTGTACAAATGTTCTTCCCCGGGTAAGCGTTCTGCCGCATCCATAGTGATTGCCTCGGCCGGACAAGCTACTGCACATAAACCGCAGGCTGTACAGTTTTCTCTTCCTTCTTCATCCCTGTTCAAAATATGCAATCCACGGAAAACGGGACTGAAAGGGCGGGTTTCTTCGGGGTAGTTAATGGTAACCTTCTTTTTGAAAATATGACTAAACGTAATGGCCATTCCCTTCAAAATAGCAGGCATATACAGCTTCTCGGCGAAACTTAACGGCCGGCGGTCAACTGCTTTTGCTTTACTTGTTAATTGCATGTACGTTTTTTTATAATTGAATTCATTACTTATTCAGAAATAAAACAACAGCTCCTGTAATCAGCATATTCGCCAACGCCAGCGGTATCAAACTTTTCCAACCCAGGTTCATCAACTGATCATACCGGAAGCGGGGAATGGTCCAGCGCACCCACATGAACAGGAACAGGAAGAAGACAATCTTGGCCATGAGCACAGCAACACCTATCAGCGCCATAATATTGGCTGAAAGTCCCCATGCTGCTTCACTCACAAACGGAATATCATAACCCCCAAAATACAAACTGGCCATTACGGCACTACTGATGAACATATTAATGTACTCAGAAAAAAGATAGAAACCCAGCTTCATACTGGAGTACTCTGCATGATACCCGCCTATCAGCTCATTTTCTGCTTCGGGCAAATCAAAAGGTGTACGGTTACATTCAGCAAAAGCACAAACCAGGAAAATAAAAAAGCCCAACGGTTGATAAATAATATTCCAATAGCCATTAATCTGCTGGGTTACCATTTCACGCAGGCTGAGCGTTCCTGTAATCATAAGGAGGGCAATAATTGAAAGACCCATTGCCAGCTCGTAAGAAATAATTTGCGAGGCAGCCCGGAGTCCGCCCATCAAAGAATACTTATTGTTACTGGCCCAGGAACCAATCATAATTCCATAAACACCTAAGCTCACCACACCAAATACATAGAGCACACCAATATTAATGTCGGCGATCTGCAGTTCAATGGTGCGGCCGAATAATTCCACTTTATCTCCCCATGGAATCACAGCGCCGGTAAGCATGGCCGTAATCATCGCAAGAGAAGGACCCAGGATGAACAGGAATTTATTTGCGTTACTGGGAATAATTTCTTCTTTGAAAAAAAGTTTCATTCCATCTGCAACAGGCTGCAACAATCCGAAGGGGCCAGCCCGGTTGGGACCATAACGGTCCTGTATAACAGCAGCAACTTTACGTTCGGCATATGTGGTGTACATAGCCACTACTAAGGAAATCGTAATGACTGCGGCAATGAAGAGAAACTTCTCCAGTACCAGCAACCAGTCTACAGCTAACAGAAACAGGTCCATTAATTTTCTTTCTTAATTTGTTTAAAAACCTGTGAAGTAGCCGGGCCGTTCAGTTCACTTAATTCCACCTGGTTTACTTCACTCACATCTTTTATATCCATCAACAGCTTTGGATTGCGTCCCATTACTTTTGCTACGGTTTCAGCCGGCTTTTTTAAGCCTTCGTAATGCCCCTGCGAAATCACAGAATGGCGATTTACCTTTGATGGGCCTTCAATCACCCAGTCGCTGAGTTTTTTCCGCTCAAAGCGACAGGTATTGCAGATCCAGCCAGGAGTACCTTTGCTACTCTTCTTTACTTCACCCCACTCATCTTTACGGGCTGTTACACGAAGTACTTCATCACCCCGCATCCACAATTGTACTTCGCCACTGCATTTATCACAGTTGCAATGTGCATCCACCGGCTTGGTAAACCAAACACGGTTTTTAAAACGGAATGTTTTATCGGTTAATGCGCCAACAGGACAAACGTCGATTACATTACCGATAAAATCGTTATTCAGATTTTGTTCAATGTAAGTTGCAATTTCAGCATGATCACCCCGCATTAAAATACCATGCTTCCGTTCTGTACTTACCTGGTCGGCCACATACACACAACGGTAACATAAAATACAGCGTGTCATGTGCAGGGAAATATATTCTCCCAAACTATGTTTATCAAATGTTCTTCGTTTGAATTCATAACGGCTGGCACCCTTGCCATGCTCATAACTCAAATCCTGCAGATGACATTCGCCGGCCTGGTCGCAAATGGGGCAATCCAGCGGATGATTGATTAATAAAAACTCCACCACACCATTGCGTGCATCCAATACACGTTCGCTGGTAATGTTTTTCACCACCATGCCATCCATGACGTTGGTGCGGCAGCTTGCCACCAGCTTGGGCATAGGCCTTGGGTCTGCAGCAGAACCGGCAGCTACTTCCACCAAACAGGTACGGCATTTACCGCCGCTGTCTTTCAGTGTTGTGTAATAACACATAGCAGGCGGCGCCACTTCACCACCAATTTTACGTGCAGCATTGAGAATGGTTGTTCCCGGCTCCACTTCAATGGTGATGTTGTCGATGGTTACTTTAAAAAGTTGTTTTTGTTCAGACATGTTTATCTAAATAGCTTCTTAAAAATTTTAAACTGAAGGCACTGCCACTTCCAAAGGCTTCGCATAATTCGCCAATCCATAATTACGTTTCACTGCATCATCCGGATTGGTTACATGCCATTCAAACTCATCACGGAAATGACGGATCGCAGCTGCTACCGGCCATGCTGCTGCATCACCCAGCGGACAAATGGTATTTCCTTCAATTTTGCGCTGAATATCCCACAACAAATCAATATCAGTCATCTTCCCTTTTCCATTCTCAATATTCAATAAAATCTTTTCCATCCATCCTGTTCCTTCCCGGCAGGGTGAACATTGTCCGCAACTTTCATGACGATAGAAACGGGCTAGTGTATATGTATGTTTCACCACGCACTGGTCTTCATCCATTACAATAAATCCACCGCTACCCATCATACTGCCGGTTGCAAAACCACCATCACTCAAACTTTCATACGTCATCATGCGGGTTTCGCCTTTTGCTGTCTTCAACAACAGGTTTGCCGGAAGAATGGGAACAGATGAACCACCGGGAATACATGCTTTCAGGCGCTTGCCATTGGCAATACCGCCGCAGTATTCATCACTGTAAATAAATTCTTCCACTGAAATATTCATTTCAATTTCATACACACCCGGCTTGTTGATATTACCGCAGGCAGAAATCAATTTCGTTCCGGTTGATTTACCAATACCAATCTTGGCATATTCATCACCACCATCATTCACAATCGGTACTACCGCTGCAATCGTTTCCACATTGTTCACCACTGTTGGGCACCCCCACAATCCCTTCACTGCCGGGAACGGAGGCTTAATCCGTGGATTACCACGCTTGCCTTCCAAACTTTCAATCAATGCCGTTTCTTCACCGCAGATATAAGCACCAGCACCGGGTTGTACATATACTTCACAATCAAAACCACTGCCCAAAATATTTTTACCGAGCCAGCCTGCATTCTTTGCCTCAGCAATGGCTTGTTCTAAAATTTCTTTCACCCACCAATATTCACCACGGATGTAGATATAAGAACAGTTGCTGCCGAGTGCATAGGATGCCAGGATCATTCCTTCAATCAACAAATGCGGAATGAACTCCATTAAGTATCTGTCCTTAAATGTGCCGGGTTCACTTTCATCGGCATTGCACACCACATAACGGGGAACACCTTCAGGTTTGGCAAGGAAACTCCATTTCATTCCTGTAGGAAAGCCCGCACCACCACGGCCACGCAATCCGCTTTTCTTTACTTCTTCCACAATGGCTTCAGGCGACATTGTTTTCAATGCCTTTTCCACGCTGCGGTATCCTCCTTCACGGCGATACACATCGTAGTGCCGGATGCCTTCAATCTGTGCTTTTTCCAGTAATAATTTTCTACCCATAGTTCCTGATCTCTTACGGAGCAATTATGATTTTTGTTTCTTTTCGAACCAACCGGGTTTAAACCGGTATGTCCATCTCAAAACGATTGATACTATCACTAAAACAAGTCCGGCTGTTGCTAATGTCACTCTCTTTTCTGATGCATCCACAACATAACTGGTAAGGACCATCAGCACGCCCAGTAAGGTCATGAAAAATGCAATCCAGACAAGTTTTGGTATTTTTTTATTCATCAGCTTTTAATTTGCTTTTGCCATCCCTTCCGCAATCAATGCATCTATCTTTTCTTTGGTCAAATGCTCACGGTAATCTGGCCCCAACTGCATCATGGGCGCATAACCACAGGCACCCAGGCATTCCACCACTTTCAATGTAAATAAGCCATCGGATGTTGTTTGACCGGGTTTAATGCCCAGTTTTTCATGGATGTACGCCACAATCTCATCGCTGCCTCTTAACATGCAGGGCCCTGTCTGGCACACTTCAAAAACTGTTTTGCCAACAGGCTGCAAATTGTACATGCTGTAGAAAGTTGCCACTTCATACACTTCAATAGGAGCTATCTTCAGTAATTCAGCTGCATAATCCATCGCTTCGCTGCTTAACCAGCCTCCATTTTCTTTCTGGATGAAATGCAACAAGGGAAGCAATGCACTTTTCTGCTTTCCTTCCGGGTAATGAGAAATCATCTCATCCACCAGTTTTAACTTATCGTCAGTAAATCTCATTTTCTATTTTAGATTTTAGATCTGCAATTTCAGATTGCTGTTATCAACATCTGAAATCCTGGATCTGCAATATTTAAGCATCCAACTCTCCTGCGATCAAATTCAGACTACTCATCAAAATAATTGCATCGCTTAACATGCTGCCTTTAATCATTTCGGCATACGCCTGGTAATAAATGAAACAAGGCCTGCGGAAATGCAAGCGGTAAGGAGTTCGTCCCCCATCACTGATGAGGTAATACCCTAACTCACCATTTGCGCCTTCCACGCTTTGGTAAACTTCGCCTTTCGGCATTTCAATTTCACCCATGATGATTTTGAAATGCCAGATGAGTGCTTCCATGCTGGTGTACACATCTTTTTTATCAGGCAGATAGTATTCCGGTACGTTGGCATGATATACTTCTGCTTCGGTTCCTTTGAAATCCTGAATTTTCTGAAAGGCCTGTTCAATCAAGCTCAGGCTCTGCCACATTTCTTCATTCCGAACGAGGAAGCGGTCGTACGTATCACCGGTTGATCCTACAGGGATTGTAAAGTCAAAATCCTGGTACGATGAATAAGGGGTATGAACCCGCACGTCATAGTCAACTCCTGCTGCACGCAGGTTAGGTCCGGTAAAACCATAGTTCAACGCCTTTTCTGCAGAAATGGCTCCACAGCCAATGGTACGTTCCATGAAAATGCGGTTGCGGGTAAAGAGGTTTTCAAATTCCTTCAACGCCTTCGGAAAATCTTTCAGGAATTTTTCCAGTTTTTGCCAGGCAACGGGTGTGAAATTCCGTTCAAACCCGCCGATACGGCCAATGTTCGTGGTGAGGCGGCTACCGCAGATTTCTTCATAGATTTCATAAATGAGCTCCCGGTATTCCATTACATACACGAAACCGGTTAACGCTCCTGTATCCACACCAATAACGGAGTTACAAATAACATGATCGGCAATACGGGCCAGTTCCATAATGATTACCCGCAGGTAATCCACCCGCTTAGGCGTTTCAATGCCGAGCAGCTTTTCGCAGGTGATATGCCAGCCCATATTGTTAATGGGGCTGCTGCAGTAATTCAACCGGTCGGTGATGGGTGTTACCTGGTAGAGCGGACGTCGCTCAGCCAGTTTTTCAAAAGCCCGGTGAATATATCCAACGGTGGATTCTGCACTGAGAATTCGCTCCCCATCCATTTCGAGAATATTCTGAAACACACCATGCGTGGCAGGGTGCGTGGGACCAAGGTTCAGCGTAGTGGTTTGCTTTTCAATGGAACCCTCCGGCAGCAATATATTTTGAACGTCGCTCATTGGTAATTCTCAATTAAACATGAATCAATTAACACTTCCACCTCTTCCGAACATTTCATCGTCTTTGTCAATACGTGACTGGTCTTCCAGCGGATATTCCTTACGAAGGGGAAAATAGTCCATTTCATCTACGTTCAGAATACGCTTCAGATTCGGGTGCCCTACAAAGTTTACTCCGAAGAAATCATAGGTTTCACGCTCCATCCAGTTAGCTGTCAGGAACAATTGGGTGGCTGTAAAAACATCGGGCTGACTGATAGCGGTAAACACTTTAAAACGGATACGCACATTATCTTCCAGGTTATGCAGATGATATACAACAGCTAACTCCCTTCCCTTGTCGTTTGGATAATGTACCGCCTGTAAATCTGTAAGGAACCGGAACTTTAAGGCCTCATCATCATATAAAAACTGAAGCACTTTCAGATTCAGTTCTTTTGGAGCCTCAAACGTGAGCATTCCATACGGCTCTGAAAAACCAGAAACCTGATCGCCAAATTTTTCAACCAGTTTTGCTTGTATTTGTTCGTTGGTCAAACCCATTGTTGATTTTAGATTTACGATTTAAGATTTCAGATTGTTTGTTTCCATCTACAATCTAAAATCCAAAATCTGCAATATTATTGAATACCGTAACTCTCCAATAAAGCTTTATAATGGTCACTGTTTCTTCTTCTCAGGCTCTCCTGCCCAACTAATTCCTGAATTTTAATCAGCCCATCCAGGATTGCTTCGGGCCGGGGGGGGCAACCAGGTACATACACATCCACAGGTACCACCTGGTCAATTCCCTGAAGTACGCTGTAAGTGTCGAAAATACCTCCGCTGCTGGCACAGGCTCCTACGGCCATTACCCAGCGGGGTTCGGCCATTTGCAGGTACACCTGTTTTACCACAGGACCCATTTTTTTGGAGATGGTTCCCATTACCATCATGAGATCGCACTGGCGGGGCGTAAAAGCCATCCGCTCAGCACCAAAACGGCCAATATCGTAATGAGCGGCAGCAGTAGCCATAAATTCGATCCCGCAGCAGGAAGTGGCAAATGGCAGAGGCCAGATGGAATTTTTACGGGCCAACCCCACTACTTCATTCAGCTTGGTTGCAAAAAAACCTTCACCCATATGCCCATCGGGCATATCAACCATGCTGACATGACCTTTCAGATCTAACGGTTTGGGATTGATATTAAATTGTACCGGACGAGACATAGCTTATTTGAATTTTAGATTGAATCAATAAAATTGAATAACAAGCCAGTTGCTTCAGAGTTCGAATTATTCAATGTTAAATATTCAATTTCAATGATTTATTTAGTCTTCCCAGTTTAAGGCTCCTTTCTTCCAGATGTAGTAAAAGCCACAAAGGAAAAAACCCACAAACATTAAAACGGCGAGAAAACCTTCCCAGCCCAGCTGGCGGAAGTTGACTGCATAAGGGTAAAAGAAAATTACTTCCACATCAAACAGCACAAACAGGATGGCAACGAGAAAATACTTTACTGCCATCGGCTGACGGGCATTTCCGTGGATTTCAATTCCACTTTCAAAGTTTTCGAGCTTATCGGCTGTCGGGCGTTTCGGACCCAGCCAATGTGTGAGAATGATGATAAAGGCAACCAATCCTACGGCAAAAAGCAACTGTACGGCTACCGGGAAATAACTGGCCGGGCTGTTGGCTTCTTTTATTACCTGAGTCACGGGATCTGTCTGCAGCAAGAACATCCAAAGATTCATGGGCTGGTTTTTTGACGGGGCAAAAATAAGACAGCCATGCCAGATAAAATCAGTTCGTAAAATAAAAAATCCTCACCAGTTGATGAGGATTTCAGAAAGTTCGACAAGGATCATCGCTTTACTCCTGCACCTGTGCCGGCCGGCTTGCTGCCAGCAGGTTTTGTGCCCGGTGTTGTGGCCGGCTTATTACCGGTAAGCTGGCGCTTGTATTCCTGCGCTTCTCTGTCATTCGGATCAATGGCCAGAATTCTATCACAGTACTCAATAGCAGCCTTGTAATCTTTTTTGACAAAAATGTTATATCCAACAAAATATTTGTAAGCCACTTTTACCTGGGGACGGAAGGTAGCAGAATCTGCCCCCGTTGTAGCCACTTCAATAAACTTTTCAAAATGGGGGTTGGCCAGGGAATTCATCATATTTGTATCAATACCCCAGTTACTGCGTGCCCGCCAGTAGTAACCATAAGCCTGGGTGGGATACTTAGTCGTATAAAGAGAAAACACACTATCGGCCTTGGCATAATAACCGAAGTTTGAGTCGCCGGCATCAAAAAACGCACGGCCCAGGTTGTACAAATCCACATTGTTGGGATTCTTTTTTGTGTTGTACTGTTTTGCCAACCAATCGGCCATACCTGGCTTGTCTTTCAGTGTTTTTGCCAAATCTGCTGCCTTTTGAAGGTAAGCCGCTTTGTTATCGGCTGAAGTATCCATAGTCATGGCACGATCATAAAATGAATACGCCTGTGTTTCGGAACCCGGAATACCAGCCAGAATATCACCATACAGCTCATAATCCTTGGGTACTATATCCTCTGGCTTTGCCTTCTGGAAGAACTCATCAGCACTCTTACGTGCATTTGTAAAATCGCTCAGCGACTTATAGCTATAGGCTTTCAGGCGGTAGATACGGGGCTTGATCACGTTTACACCAACCTTGGCAATCAGTGCATCGGACTCATTAATCGCCTCCTGAAATTGTTTGGAAGCATACTTCAGATCAATCCGGAAATAGTCATTCTGAGGGTCTGTATCAATAACAGAAATATATTTATTCAGGTAACTTTCTGCTTTTGCCACATCACGGTAATACCAGAACACATACAGCGAATAGAAAGCCGGTCCGTAGTTCGGATCCATTTGAACAGCTTCTTCAAAGGCAGGCAGAAAATATTCCCTGTTCTTTTGGGTTTCATAAATCTGGCCTTCTTTGTGACGGGCTGCGGCCATTACCGGATCAAGCATGAGCGCTTGTTTATAAGCCACTACTGCATTACCACCATCAACCATTTTACGGTATGCATCACCCATGGTTATATAAACAGATGCATCTTTAAACCCTTTGAGGGCTGTTGCCAGTTGCAGTTTACTGATTGCATAGGAAGGGTCGCCTCCTTTGGAGTAAACGTTTGCCCGTGCCACCGCATGCAATACATCCAGATTTTTGGATTTGGTAAGACTCAATGCCGTTTCAAAACGGTTACGTGCATCGGTTGCTTTATTTTCCATCAGTTCAACCTGACCCATACCTGCCAGTAACAGAGGGTTGTTTCCATTGGACTGTAATGCAGTTTGATAAGTTTGCCTTGCCTGGCTGATATTTTCCATGCCCAGGTAGGTTTGTCCCAGCCAATAGGATGCGTCGGCATCATTCGGTTTCGCTGCCAGCAGCTTTTCAAACACCTCTTTGGCACTGTTGTAGCGCTCGTAATAGAGGAACTTCTTCCCTTCTTCAAGAGTTTGAGCTGTAACTGCTGTGCCTATGAAGGCAACAATGGCTAAAAGGAATGTACGTTTCATCTGCATGTTTGATTAAAATTTTTCGGGTCCATTTCGTTCCTTTCGGGACGGTAAAAATATAAATTATTGTCGGATTGGCTTCACTAATTTCATTTGTGTTTCTCTTACCAGAAACGGCTTCCATGCCGGCACCAGGTAGGCACGCCTGAAAATCAACTGCCCTTTATCACTTTTCATAAAATTTACAAATGCTGTGCCCAATCCTGTGTGTTTTTCTTTTATGACGTAAAAGATGCCTCTGGTGTATGGATAACGGTTTGTTAATATCTCTTCCTGCATGGGTTTGGTAAAAGAAATGTCGGCACAGGTTCGGCAGGGAAGCCAGGCGATGCGTACTTTTTTCAACAGCTGCAACTGGGCTGTATCTTCCGGGTTGGCAATCCAGCTAACGCCAGTAAACCCGATATACCCGGGATGAGTACTGATGTATTCCACCACCTCTCTGCTGCTCCTTGCTGCGGTAACCTGCCGGAGATCCATTGGCTCACCTTGTAAAATGGAATCCAGCGCATAGCGTACGGTACTGGTTGCTTTGGTTCCATCAAATACAGGTTTGTAAGGTAACGGACTTTTGCCCTGCAGAATCGCTTTTATATCCCCGGTGGTAAACACCGAATCAGGTGCCTGCCTGTTTACAACCAAGGCAACCGCATCCCAGGCAACCTGGCCGCTTTGCGGGTACAAACCCAATGAGTCATAATAATAAGCGGCTTCCTGCTGGGTAATTTTTTTGGTAACAATCACCATCCGAACAGAATCATTCAACAAATCGTTCCAGCATTCGGCTTCTGCTTTATACCGGGCAACAATATTTGTTTTAGGATGTAACGCTTTATACACCCTGATTTGCTCTTCCATCACCGGACGGAAAGCTTCGTCCACACTGATGTAAATGGTTCCTTCATTGGCCGAATCCAAGGCCCGGAGTTTTGCAGGATCCTCGCATCCCCACAGCACTGCTGCTACCAACCCAACCAGTACCATCCACTTCATATTTCTGCTGAATAAAACGATTTAACACCCCGGTACACCCGGAAGGCGCCATATAAAATACTAACCGACCCAAAGGCAAGTAACAATTCAGGTGGAGGAAAAGCCAGTTTCAATCCGATGTACTCCGACAGCACCAATACCCCACCCACAGCTGCATAAATGAAGCCCATTGCCAGATCAAAGACAGCCCTTACGCTGATGCGTTTTCGTTTGGGAGTCTGTTTTGGAACTTGTGACATCGGGATTGTTTTAGAGAGCGGGCAAGTTACTTAAATTTTACTCGCTGCCGCCAGCAAACGTAACCGGTTGTGTAAAATAAACAGATACGGGGCGGCCGTTTTGTTTTCCGGGTTTCCAGCGGGGCATGCGTTCCACCACCCGAATCACTTCCCGGTCATAAGAGGCACCGGCGCTGCGCAGAATTTCAATGTCTGTCACCTCCCCTGACGTATTTACAACAAATCGCACCTGAACCGTTTTCCTGCTGCCGGGCTCCAGTTCTTCCGGCACCCGCAGCATGCGTTGCAGATAGCGATACAAAGCCGCTTCCCCGCCCGGGAATACGGGCATCACTTCAGCCGAATGAAATACAGCCGTTTCCTCCGGTTCCAACGGAAGCTGGGCCTGCCCATTCCCTGTACCACCGGCCGGCAATTGCACCATTTGTTCGGCACCAGTACCAGTGGCAGGTGCATTGACCGCACCGGGAACATATTCGGCCGGATCGGTTCTGTCGGGCACCGGATGTTCAATGATCTCATCATCGGGCACAAGAGTAATATTTCGGTCGACCTGTGTGGCCGGGCGGGCAGTTGCAGACGCCCGGGGTGCCGGTTCGGACTTTTTATGTTCGTTCCACGGAATCAGTTCCACTACAGGGGGCGGATGCACCGGCAGATAACGATCCACCATCGCTTCTGGCTGATGACGCATTAACCAGGCAGAGGCAAGAAGCACCAGCAACAACATGCCTCCAACGCCAGCCCACATGTGATGGGCATACGAACGTCGGATGGCATAGGCCCCATATGCTTTATTACGGTACTCAAACAAAATGTCGAGAAAATCGGCGGCAAGAAGTTGTTGTGCAGTCATGGTGTTCGTTTTCCCTTTGATTCACCTGCCAGCCGGATTCCATATTACAAATTGTCATTCCACTGTAAAACAAAAGCAATGAGTCTGTCTGTTATCTTTGTGCCATGCGCATACTCATGGTTTGTTTGGGCAATATTTGCCGGAGTCCGCTGGCAGAAGGCATTCTCCAGCATAAAGCCGACGCAAGAGGACTCAGGTGGGACGTGCATAGTGCGGGAACCGGAAACTGGCATGTGGGTGAACCGCCTCACGAGTTGAGCCAAAAGGTTGCCCGCATCAACGGAATTGACATCAGCCAACAAAGAGCACGGCAATTCCGGAAAGAAGATTTCGGGGAGTATGACTTTATTTATGTAATGGACAGCAGTAATTATTCAGACGTGAAACGCATGGCGGGTGCGGCTTTTGAAGAAACAAAAATTGATCTGTTGCTGAATGAACTGTATGCCGGTCAAAACCGGGGCGTACCCGATCCCTGGTATGGTGAAGAAGACGGGTACCATCAAGTATTTGAATTGATTGATAAAGCATGTGAAACGATCATCGAAAAATTTAAAAAAGAAGTTTAAAGCAGGCAGGTTTTCACTTTAGAAACACTCTCTGCGTTTACACTAAACGTTTATTCCAATGGCTAAAGTTCAGGTTTCGATACCACAGGGCACCCGTGATTTTAATGCAGAAGTGGTGCGGAAACGCAATTACATTTTCTCCACCATTAAAACTGTTTTTGAATTATACGGATTTGAGCCCATAGAAACACCAGCCATGGAAAACCTGGATACGCTGATGGGAAAATATGGAGAAGAAGGAGATAAATTGATCTTTAAAATTCTCAATAACGGGCTCGAACGGCCCGAAAAACACAACAAGGCCCGGACCGATTTCGAAACCGTTTTGAACGGAAAGAATAACACCGGTATAACGGAACGGGCATTACGCTATGATCTTACCATTCCCTTTGCCCGGTATGTAGCCATGAACCACCAGCAACTCACAATGCCGTTCAAACGCTACCAGGTACAACCCGTGTGGCGGGCCGACCGGCCACAGAAAGGACGCTACCGTGAATTTTACCAATGTGATGCGGATGTGGTAGGCAGCAAATCGCTGTTCAATGAAGTGGAACTGACAACTATTTATGCCACTGTTTTTCAAAAACTGGGACTGGAAGTTGACATCAAAATCAACAGCCGGAAAATCCTGGCCGCACTGGCGGAAGAATGTGGCGGCAGTGATAAAATGACTGATATAACCGTTGCAATTGATAAACTGGATAAAATCGGGCTGGAAAAAGTAAAAGAAGAATTACAACAACGGGGATTAACAACGGAACAAATCACGATCATCGAACAATACCTGCAGATCAGCGGCAGCAACGAAGAAAAACTGGTGGCCATTCAATCCTTACTGGGTCATACGGAAAACGGCAAACAAGGAATCAAAGAACTCGAAACCGTCCATCTGCAATCGCAACTCAGCAATCTGCAATTCGATTTCACCCTTGCACGTGGACTCAACTATTACACCGGCGTCATTTTTGAAGTGAAAGCCAAAGGTGTGCAAATGGGCAGTATTGGCGGTGGCGGCCGTTACGATGATCTCACTGGTTTGTTTGGTGTACCCAATATTCCGGGTGTGGGTATTTCGTTTGGCGTAGACCGCATTTACGATGTACTGGAAGAACTGAACCTGTTTCCGGCAGGAGTTCATACCGGCACCAAGGTTCTGTTCTTTAACCTGGGCGAAGCAGAAAGCAGACAAGCTTTTATACTCCTGCAGCAACTCCGTTCCCGTGGCATAGCAAGTGAGCTGTTTCATGAACCATCTAAAATGGACAAGCAGTTCAAATATGCTGAAAAGAAAGGAATTCCGTTTGTCGTGATATTGGGCGATAAAGAACTGGAAAATGGAAGTTGTAACCTTAAAAACCGGCTCACCGGTGAGCAGCAAACACTCAACTGGGATCAACTCTTCCGGTTTGACTTTTAAGAAAAGTAGCAACTCTGTAAAAAGATTTTGGTCATTTGCGATTCAAACATTCTGCAAACAGCTTCAAGAGTCACAGATTTCCATAAAAAGCTGTAAATTCCAATTTTTCAGGGATAAACATCTTTTATGAATCGAATTCTACTCGTCGCAACTGCTGTACTTCTTCTGGCTGGAGGCATATGGTTTGTTACAAAACCTACTCAAAAAGAAACCTTAACAAAGGCCAGGGTTCAAAAAAAACTTTCGATCTCCTACAATGAGCGGGAGCATGAACAAAAAAACAGCGCCCGCCGCTGGGAGTATGAATGGAAATTATTGCATGATCCTAAAACAGGGAAAATTCCACGTGATATAAGGCGTACAGAAGAAAAGCTCCTGAACAGAATTATTGCGAGGCAAAACAGTTCAAACCGCACTACCTTAAACAATGTTTATACAGCTGCAGGGCCCTCCCAGCGTGGTGGCCGCACCCGGGCATTGGCATTTGATATGCGAACAAACCAGGTCATTATTGCGGCCGGTGTTTCGGGTGGTATTTACCGCTCAACCGATGGTGGTGCCAACTGGAATTTTGTACACCCTATGGGCGTAAATCGTACGGTCACTTGTATTGCACAAGACCCTCGTCCCGGTAACCAGAATACCTGGTACGCAGGAACAGGCGAATTGAATGGAGCTTCTCCATCTTATCCTAATGCATTTATACCGGGTAACGGAATTTTAAAATCGACCGACAATGGGGCTAGCTGGACTGTACTGGTATCCACATCGGATGGCTTGCCCGAAGAGATTGATAATGTATTTGACTTTGTGTTTAATATCCAGGTAGATGCCAACGGACATGTGTTTGCTGCGATCCTGAATTTTATTTTACGTTCTACAGATGGCGGCGCCACCTGGAGCTCTGTCTTGCGTGAAAGCAACCTGAGCCAGAGTATTTATAACATGGTGACCGATATTGCCATTTCCCGCACAGGCTCCCGTTATCTCGCCAGTTTCAGCGGCCGTAATACGGACCGGGATACGACCGGGGTTTGGACCTCCACCAACGGCGTCAACTGGACACGTATTGCAGGCGGGCGGTTGGGCAATGCCGACTCCGTTGCCGGATGGCGTGCTTATTCCAATGCAACTGCAGGAGGCAGCTTTACCGGCGGATGGGGCCGTACCGTACTGGCCATTGCTCCCAGCAACCCGAATATTGCCTATGTGATGTATGACAATGCGTTCGTGGCATTTGACGATTCACAACCCGAAGCCGATCTGTTTCGTGTAGATTTCAGCGGTGGAACGCCCAGCTGGAGCAGTAACCGCAGCAGTTTCCTGGCAGGTGACCAGATTGACGGTGTGGATGTATTTGAAACCTATATGGAAACACAGGAGGAGTATAATATGCTATTGGCCGTTCACCCCACCAATCCGGATCTTGTATTAGCCGGCGGCGTGAACCTGTACCGCTCCACCAATGGATTTGCATCAAAAGGTACGCTTATTGGTGGTGATTTTTCTGAATCATATTCAGACCCGAACAGTTTCAGCCATGTGGACTTCCACTCTTTCACATTCGATCCCTCTAACCCTAACCGGATGATCGTAGGGAATGATGGCGGCTTGCAGGTAACCAATAATATTACGGCATCTTCTGTAGCCTGGAACCGGATTTCGAACAGGTACCAAACAGTTCAATATTATCATATTGCGGTTGACCCGAGAAATGGTTCATTGATTTTTGCAGGAGGCGCACAGGACAACTCAACTTTATACCGGGATGTCAATGGTTTACTGAGTAATATTGGATTCCCTGTTCCCGCTGATGCCGACGATCATTATGAACTGGTAGGCGGCGATGGGGGATCGGTAGGGCTTAATGCCAGTACGGCTAGTTCACAATTCCTTTATGCCAGTGTGCAGGACGGAGATATGTACCGGATCTTTCTGAGCGGTGCATCCTCAACCATTACCCCTGGCCCCATCTCTCCTTCAGCTTCACCGGGCAGTGAATTTATCACTTATTTCCACCTGGATCCGGTTAATACGAACACCATTTACTATGCAGGTTTAAACACGCTGTGGCGTACCACTAATGCATCAAGTGTAAACTCCGGCAACTGGACACAGTTAACCGGCGTGAGCAATGCCATCGGTAATGGCAACAGCATTTTTGCGCTGGCCACCACTTGGGGTACTTATTCCACCATCAATAGTTACTTGTTTATTGGCACCTCCAATGGTAAAATTTTCCGGTTGCAGAATCCACGAGACGGAGCAGCCGCAACAGCACCGGTAGATATTTCACCCCTTGCTGGAATGACCACCGAATCACTGGTGCGTGAAATTGCAGTGAACCCCCGCAATCCTGATACTGTGTTGGCTGTTGTATCCAACTATGGAGTGTCCAGTGCTTTCTGGACGGGTAATGCCACAAGTTCATTCCCCTCCTGGCAACTGGTGGAAGGAAATATTTCCGATGCCTCGTTCCGCAGTTGTGCCATTGCTGTCACTGCATCGGGAGTTGATTATTATGTGGGCACATCGATTGGATTATTCAGCACCAGAACCATGAATGGAAATGGAACCGTTTGGAACCTTGAAGGATCTGCGCCAATGCGTGGTTCAATTATAGCAGACCTTGTCCTCCGGCCATCTGATAATCTGCTGGCCGTAGGCACTCATGGTAACGGTTTGTTTTATACGTTCATACCGTCAGTGCCCACATCGGTGAACAATTACGTTGTGAATGATAAGCGGTTTATTACCTCTGTTTATCCCACTGTGGCGACTGACGTACTCCGTTATCAAACAGGCACCATGACGGGCATTCGCTCTGTTACAGTACGGATTACCAATCTGTCGGGGCAAACCCTGCTGCAACAAACCAACAGTTACCAGCCCGGTGCATTGAATATTGGACAATTACCTGCCGGAAATTATATTCTTGAAATTATCAGCGACATCCGTACATACAAACACATTCAACAGTTTGTAAAAGGCAAGTCGTGATGTGAAAAGAAATACATTCCTGCATCTGATCCTGAAACAAACAACATGAAAGTTCTTCTTTTGGCAATTTTATTTTTTACAGGAACGACCGGTCATCAAACGGCCGGTCGTTATCCTGTCAAAAAATTATATGCTTACCGCCAATCTGTAAGTGGCGGAGCGAATACTGTAATCAGCGGGCCAAAAAAAGAAAACCAACGCTACTTCCTTTTTGTGCAACCCTGGTCCGGAAGGGAAATCAATATTGCACAAGTATGGCTGGAGGGAGAAGCTTTTGCGTTCACTACTCAAAACATAACTACTCCTGTTCGGCAAAAAGAATCGGTTTCACTGGGCAGAAAAAGAAACACCCGCACACTGGTACCCGGAAACGGATCGAATGTAGTACAGATACAATTGGGAGAAGCCACGAATGGAGCCGTTTACCCGGCGCACCTGAAACGCTTTCCGGTTTTACTCCAATACGAATGGGAGGGAAAAACATATTTCCTGGGAGGCAGCTGGAAGCAGTTACCAGCTGTTGTACGCCAGTAATCCGGGAGGAATCAGATTCGTTCGTAAACAATAGCAGCACCCTGCCCTACCCCCACACACATTGTTGCAAGACCAAAACGTGTATGACTGCGTTTCATTTCATGCAGTAACGTGGTGGAAATACGTACACCGCTGCAGCCTAACGGATGGCCCAATGCAATTGCTCCCCCGTTTACATTAACTTTTTGTATGTCGAGCCCCAAATCATGAATACAGGCAATACTCTGCGACGCAAAGGCTTCATTTAGTTCAATTAAACCCAGGTCATCCACTGAAAGGCGGGCACGTTGTAATGCCTTTCGGGTGGCAGGAACCGGACCAATGCCCATCACAGCCGGGTCAACACCCGCCACCGCCATACCGGCAATTTGTGCCATAGGCGTAAGTGCATATTTTTTAACTGCTTCCTCACTGGCCAGCAGCAAAGCAGCGGCCCCGTCGTTGATGCCGCTGGAATTGCCGGCCGTTACTGTACCATCTTTCAAAAAAGCGGGTTTTAATTGCGCCAGTTGTTCCAGCGATGTTTTACGGGGATGTTCATCTTCCTGTACAATGATCGGCTGTCTGCCCTGCATGGCTTCTACAAACACCAGCTCATCGGTCCATTTTCCCGCTGCCCGGGCAGCAAAATAACGTTCCTGGCTTTGCAATGCAAACTCATCCTGGGCATGGCGGGAAATAGTCCACTGCCGGGCTACGTTTTCGGCGGTTTCGCCCATGGAATAGGGATGATATAATTCTGCCAGCCGGGGATTGATGAACCGCCAGCCCAGCGTGGTATCCACCAGTTCGGCTTTCCGTCCAAACGGTTCGGCCTGCTTGGGCATTACAAACGGCGAACGGGTCATACTCTCCACCCCGCAGGCGATATACAATTCGCCTTCGCCGCAGGCAATGGCACGGGCAGCATCCATAATCGCCTGCAGTCCACTGGCACATAAACGGTTAACGGTGGCCCCGGCTACTGAAGCCGGCAACCCGGCAAGTAAGGCCGCCATGCGGGCCACATTACGGTTGTCTTCGCCGCTTTGGTTGGCAGCGCCGGCGATCACATCTTCAATTTTCGAAGGATCCACGCCCGGGTTCCGTTGCAGCAGGGCTTTTAGAACGTGTGCCAGTAAATCATCGGGGCGCACCGAAGCAAGGGCACCGCCGTATTTACCAATGGGTGTGCGTAAACAATCAATCACATAGACAGGCTTCATATGCAAACAGCTTTGACTTCAAATGTAAAGAACTCCCCTCAATCGGTCGCCGCTTTGTACCTTTGCCGGATGCAGGCAGGGAACGGACAGAATATAAGGAATCTTGGATTGGATGAGATTCAGACCTATTTTCAGGAAATGGGTGAGCCAAAATTCAGAGCCAAACAGGTGTATGAATGGCTGTGGCAGAAACATGCCCACAGTTTTGCCGACATGACCAACCTGAGCAAAGACCTGCGCCAGAAGTTGGGCGAACAGTTTACCCTGCCGGCTTTAACCGTGGATGCCACGCAGTACTCCGCCGATGGTACCATTAAATCCCGTTTCCGTACACACGACGGGCACCTGGTGGAAGGAGTGCTCATTCCTACCGAAGACAGGAAAACCGCCTGTGTTTCCTCGCAGATCGGTTGTTCCCTTACCTGTAAGTTTTGTGCTACCGGGTATATGGAACGCAAACGCAACCTCAGCTTTGATGAAATATATGATGAAGTCGTACTCATCAACCAGCAATGCGAACGGGTCTATAACAAAAAACTCAGCAACATTGTGTTTATGGGCATGGGCGAACCGCTGCTCAATTACCGGAATGTTTTGCAATCCATTGAACGGATTACAGCACCGGATGGATTGGCCATGAGCCCCCGCCGCATTACCGTTTCCACTGCCGGCGTAGCCAAACAGATCAGGCAACTGGGTGATGATGAAGTGCGGTTCAAACTGGCACTATCGCTGCACGCAGCCAATGATGCCAAACGCAACGAAATCATGCCCATCAATGATACCAACAACATCAAATCGCTGATTGAGTCCTTGAATTATTTTTATAAAAAGACGGGCAACGAAATCACGTTTGAATACATATTGTTCAAAGATTTTAATGACAGTCTGAAAGATGCCGATGAGCTGATTAAAATTTACCGGCAGGTTCCGGCTGATCTGATCAACATCATTGAATACAACCCTATAGACAAAGCCCGCTTCCAGAAGCCCGATGAAAAGGTAACCGAGCAGTTTATGTCGTACCTCGAAAAAAACAGGGTGAACGCACGGCTCCGCCGTAGCCGGGGTAAAGATATTGATGCCGCTTGCGGACAATTGGCGAATAAAGAAGTAGCCCCCTAACCCCCTAAAGGGGGAATTCATAACTCCTGTTGCAAAACAGTAAACACAACCACATGACAAAAAGCAATTTCGGAAAATTTTCAGGTCGCAAAACCAATGCGCAGAAGAAAGAAGAATTCCGCCAGGAAAAGAAACAAATCAGAGCAGAAAAAAACGAATACTTCGCTAAAAAGAAAGCGGCGGAAAAAAGTTTGAAAACCAGAGATACCCGTTTCGGCAAAAAAGAAGAGGCTGGAACAGGTACTCTGAAAACGCCGGTACCACCTGTAACCTTCAAACGGGAAACCGTTGCCGCACAAATGCCCCTCAATAAATACCTGGCTCACTGCGGTGTAAGCAGCCGAAGGGAAGCGGTGGAACTGATTAAAGATGAAAAAGTGAAGGTCAACGGCACTGTTGTAACCGAGCCAGGATTTAAAGTGGCAGAGAAAGATGAAGTAAAGGTGAACGGAAAAAAGATCAGTATTCAGAAAGACCTGGTTTACATTTTACTGAATAAACCCAAAGATTACATCACCACTTCCGATGATCCGCAGGGACGCAAGACCATCATGGATCTGATGAAGGGCGTAACCACCCAGCGCATTTACCCGGTGGGCCGGCTCGACCGGAATACAACGGGGGTGTTACTGCTGACCAATGACGGAGAGCTGACGCAGAAACTATCACACCCCAGCTTCCAGGTGAAAAAAGTGTATGAAGTAACACTGGACCGTCCGCTGGAAAAAGGTGATTTTGAACAACTTCTGCAGGGCGTTACACTGGAAGATGGCTTTATTGCTCCTGATGCAGTGGGTTATGCCGATCCGAAAAACAAGAAACTCGTGGGCATTGAAATTCACAGTGGCCGTAACCGCATTGTACGTCGCATGTTTGAACATTTGGGCTATGACGTAAAAGGACTGGACCGTGTTTTGTTTGCCAACCTCACCAAAAAGAATGTCGACCGGGGCAAATGGCGCTTTCTCAATGAAAAAGAAGTGCGGCTGCTCAAGTTTCTGAATAAATCATTCGTCAAAAAGAAAGAAGAGAAAAAAGGTAAGAACCGAGATGAAGAATAGACCGGAAATCGTTGCTGAAACAGCGCACTGGATTGCGTTGAACAAACCATCGGGACTCCTATCGATCCCCGACCGGGAACAATCGGAGCCCTCTCTGAAAGATCTGCTGCAGGAACAGTATGGCAAAGTGTGGATCGTACACCGGCTCGATAAGTTCACCAGCGGACTCATTGTATTTGCCAAAGACGAAGTAACCCACAAGCATCTCTCCCGGCAATTTGAAGAACGGGAAGTGGAAAAATATTACCTGGGGCTGGTACATGGGCAACCGGTGCATGAGGCAGGTTCAATAGATGCCCCCATCATGGAACACCCGGTAAAAAAGGCAACCTACATCACCCATCAGAAAGGGAAACCTTCCGTAACCGATTACCAGGTATTGAAACAACACGGGCTTTACAGCTGGATGCAGTTTCAGATACATACCGGCCGCACCCACCAGATACGGGTACATATGAAACACATCGGTCATCCCATTGTGTGCGATGATTTATACGGACCCAACGAACCCGTGTTACTGTCAACAATCAAACGAAAAAAATTCAAACTGTCGAAAGAAGAAGAAGCCGAACGTCCCCTGCTCAACCGTTTGGCCCTGCATGCCTGGAAACTCAGCTTCAGGGATACGGATGGAACAGTAGTAACGCTGGAAGCACTTCCACCCAAGGACCTGAAGGCGATGTTGCAACAGTTTGAGAAGTGGATGAAGTGAAATCAGGACACCTCTCCGGGCTCATCGTTCTTATGCTTCTTACCCACCGTTCGTCCTTTGGTGAGCAAGGCTTTTCCAAAACGGTCTTTCACTTCGTCAATCGCCTTGTATAATTCTGTTTTCTTCTGTACATCGTTGAACAGGTTGGTCTGCCGTGCATCACCGGTCAGTTCGCTGAGCTTCACCCCCAGCAACCGTACGGGTTTGCCACTGCGGTATAATTGGTGAAAGAGGTCTTTGGCATGGGCGATCAGTTCATCATCATAACAGGTGTAGGGTATAGTGGCCTGCCGTTGTTGTGTTTCAAAATCGGGGTATCGGATTTTCACCGAGATGCACCCGGCCATTTTATCATCCTGCCGCAACTCGTGTGCAATTTTTTCGGTGAGACGTACAATTTCCGATTCGAGAAACGAAAGGTCGTTCCGGTTTTCATGAAAGGTATTTTCACTGGAAACCGATTTGGCTTCATGGTAAGAAGCCACTTCACTGCTGCTGATGCCCTGGGCCCGCCGCCATAAATCGGAACCATGCTTGCCCAGGTGCTGCTCCAGTACAACCGGATTGGCTTGCTGCAGCTCACCAATGGTTTCAATACCAATGTCGAGCAACGCATGAAATGCATGCTCGCCCACACCCGGAATTTTATTCACCCGCAGTGGAGCGAGGAATTCTTTTTCCCCGCCAAACGGTACAAAAATGTAGTTGTTCGGCTTTGCCAGGTCGGTGGCAATTTTCGCCACCAGTTTATTACCGGCAATGGCGAAGGAAATGGGCAGCTTTGTCTCCTCCAGGATCTGCTGACGCAAATCAACCGTCCATTGAAACGGATCAAAAAAACGATCCATTCCCGTCAGGTCAATGTAAAACTCATCAATGGACGCTTTTTCAAACAGCGGCGCTTTGGCAGCAATAATATCGGTCACCCAGCGGGAGTAGCGGCTGTACTCACCCCGGGAACCGGGCAGCACGATTGCCTGCGGACAAAGTTTCACCGCCTTTGCCATGGGCATGCCGCTGTGTACGCCAAACACACGGGTTTCGTAGCTGCAGGTGCTTACCACACCCCTTTCACGGGTGCCACCAACGATCACTAGCTTGCCGATGAGGGAAGGATCGTTCAGCCGCTCCACCGATACAAAAAATGTATCCAGGTCAAAGTGTGCTATGATCCGCTGGCGGGGCATTGCTGTTACTGTGTTGAATTCAATTGCCGCACTAATTGCCGGAGCTGTTCTGTGGTTTTCAGATTCCACTTGTTCAGGCGGCAGAGTTGTTCAATCCGTTCTGAAAAGTTCGGCAACGCCTGTTGTGCCGATTTTTTTCCCTGTACCGGGAAAAACTGTTTGCTGCCGGGCATATAGAAAAAGAGTTCTTCCCGCAGCTGGTAGGCCCGTTTGTAGGTTTTGTCGAACCCGAAATTCTCCTGGATGGTTTTGTAGGTGTAGCTCAGCAACTGTACTTGTGGTCCTTCGGCCAATACCCGGTAATAAGATCGGTCGGTGTATTTGCCATTGAAAGGATAGTTACTGCGGAAGAGAAACGTATCCGTCGTTCCTGCCGTATCATGTACAAAAGAAAACTCCAACACCCGGTCGGTGAATTCATAGCGGGCACTGTCACGCTGAAAGTAGGGAACATTCCGTTCCAGGTTCAGCTGCAAGGGGATTCCGTTGATCATTTTATTCATACGGAGAAGGACCCGGCCATTTTTCCAGTTTTCAAACAACAACGGCGTTCCGTCAATATCATCTGGCTTAATATGATTAATGGCAAGCGCACCGAGTCCTTGTATGGTCCTTCCTTCCCCGTCTGTTGAAGCAATGGCATATTGCGCCTGCCCTGTAGTCACAAGACAAATCAATACGGCGAGGATTGAAGCGATTTTATACATACAATATTCATTTTTTAACTGAGGTACACATCCAGCAAACCATCGGGCAACTCCACATGCACTTCCCTTTTCTTGTGGTTGATACTGCGGATGGTTTCTTCATGCAGGGGAATGAGTACTTCTTTTCCCTCAATTTCCAGGCGGCAGAGGATCTGCAGCGGCTGTTCAATCACCTCCAGGATACCGCCCAGCACTGTACCATTGTCCACCATCTGGTAGCCGATCAGGGAAATGGGCGCCGATTTCCCGGCATGTTTTTTAAAATCTTCTTCCCGCAACCATACTTTTTTGTGGTTCAGTTTACGGGCTGCTTCTTTTGTTGAAATCCCATCGAGGGAAAGAAATACTTCTGCCTCATTTTTAATTTTCGTACCGGTAATAAAATAGGGCAATAGTTTGTCTTTGGCTTCTTCGACAAACAGGACCTCCAGTCCTTTCAGCGATGTTTTTTTTCCCAGGTTGTGTTTGAGTACCACTTCACCCTGCAATCCAAACGAGGCCACAATCTGCCCGATGCTGAAATATTGATCCATGCAGCAAAGATATTGTTTGAAGGGGTATAGGATATAGGGTTTAGGGCATAAGGTTTAGGGTGGAAGGCAAAAAAATCCCCCACCGGTTGGTGAGGGATCCTATGTAAAAAAACAGTTGTTCTTATTCTGCGGCGGGTGCTGCCGGTGCTTCTGCTTCACCACCTTCAGGGCGGCGGGGAGCAGCGGGACGGCGCTGGTAGTTACCACCACTGCGTTGCTTAAAGCGGGCACGACGGGCTTCTTCACGCTTTTTCGCTTCGGTAGCTTCGTGCTCCTGGTGCCATGCCTGGAATTTTTCCATAGCAGCAGCCTGGTCGAACAAACCAAGGCTCACACCACGCAACAGGTGCTTCAGGTACAACACTCCCTTATTGGAAAGGATTTTGCGAACCGTATCTGTAGGCTGAGCACCTTTGTGCAGCCACTCCAGTGCTTTCTGACGATCAATCTGGATCACAGCAGGCTCTGTTACGGGGTTGTAAGTACCAATTTTCTGAATGAATTTTCCATCTCTGGGGGCTCTTGCATCAGCCACTACGATGAAATAGAAGGGTCGCTTCTTCGACCCGTGACGTTGCAGTCGGATTTTTACTGGCATCGTAAATTAAAATTTAAATGCGTGAATAATTAGGTTATCTTTTATAAGGACTGCAAAATTAGTATCTTCTGTTCAAAAATCCAACCGCAGTTCAATAAATTTACCGGCGACCCATTCCGGGCATCATACGGCCCATGGGCATTTTGCTCATCATACCCATCATTTGCTTCATTTGCTCAAATTGTTTCATGAAAGCATTTACATCGGCAAGGTCTTTTCCGCAGCCTTTGGCAATACGAACCCGGCGGCTTTGGTTGATAAGATCGGGGTTGGCCCGCTCCTGGGGCGTCATGGAGTTAATGATGGCTTCCACACCTTTAAAAGCATCGTCGCTGATTTCCACATCTTTCAGGGCCTTGCCCATACCGGGAATCATGCCCATCAGATCTTTCAGGTTTCCCATTTTCTTGATCTGCTCCAGCTGCTGCTTGAAATCCTCAAAATCGAATTGATTTTTGCGGATTTTCTTCTCCAGCTTTTTGGCCTCCTCTTCATCAAACTGGGCCTGGGCCTTTTCCACGAGTGAAGTAATATCACCCATGCCCAGGATCCGCTGCGCCATCCGGTCGGGATAAAACACATCCAGCGTATCCATTTTTTCGCCACTGCTCACAAACTTGATGGGCTTGTTCACGGTGTATTTGATGGAAAGCGCCGCACCACCCCGGGTATCGCCGTCAAGTTTGGTCAGTACCACCCCGGTGAAATCGAGCCGGTCGTTGAAGGATTTGGCGGTGTTGACCGCATCCTGGCCGGTCATACTGTCCACCACAAACAGAATTTCATTGGGTGTAACGGCATTACGTATGTTGGCCACCTCGGTCATCAGCACTTCATCAATGGCCAAACGGCCGGCGGTATCGATGATGACAACGTTTTTGTTTTTGGCTTTCGCTTCTTTGATGGCGTTTTGGGCAATTGCCACAGCGTCCTTGTTGTCCCGTTCGCTGTACACCTCCACCCCTATTTGAGTGCCCAGCACCGTCAACTGGTCAATGGCCGCCGGACGGTAAATATCAGCCGCCACCAGCAGGGGGCTTTTGCCCTTTTTTGTTTTGAGGTAGTTGGCCAGTTTACCGCTGAAAGTGGTTTTACCACTACCCTGCAGACCAGCGATGAGGATGACGGCCGGTGCGCCTTTGAGGTCGAATTCAGCTTCGCTGCCGCCCATAAGCTCGGTCAGTTCGTCCTGCACAATTTTCACCATCTGCTGACCGGGATTCACCGCCAGCAACACTTTACTTCCCAGCGCCTTGTCCTTCACCGTATCGGTAAATTCTTTGGCGATTTTAAAATTCACATCGGCATCCACCAAGGCACGACGGATGTCTTTTACCGTTGCAGCAATGTTGAGTTCGGTGATACGGCCTTCGCCTTTGATATTCTTAAACGCACTCTCCAGCCGTTCGCTTAAATTCTGAAACATAGTATACCAGTTTGGGGTTGCAAATGTACACCCTATCCCCCAAAGGGAAAACAGGGAAAACGTCGACCGCAGCTTATGTTCCCAGGATGGTTGTGTTCCATCCACCGCTTTCTTTGATGGCCTCTGCCTTTCTTCTTCGTACTTCCGGCTTTGTACTTCGTACGTGAGCTATATCTTTGCCGCTATGTTCAACAACAAAAAAGTAATTGTGGTGCTGCCCGCTTACAATGCGGCCAAAACGCTGGAAATTACCTACCGGGAAATTCCGTTCGATATTGTGGATGAGGTAGTACTGGTGGATGATGCCAGTAAGGATGAAACCGTGGATAAAGCAAAGGAACTTGGCATCCGCCATGTCGTACGGCATGAGAACAATAAGGGCTATGGTGGTAACCAGAAAAGTTGTTACAAAAAAGCGCTCGAACTGGGCGGTGATATTGTGGTGATGCTGCACCCCGACTATCAATACACACCCATGCTGCTGCATGCTATGATCAGCATCATTGGCAACAATGTGTACCCGGTTGTGTTTGGCAGCCGCATCCTGGGGAATGGCGCACTGAAAGGCGGCATGCCCTTGTACAAATACGTAGCCAATCGTTTTTTAACGCTCACACAAAACATTTTACTCGGACAAAAACTATCGGAATACCACACCGGTTACCGGGCCTTCAGTAAAGAAGTGCTGGAAGCAGTAAAGCTTGATGCATGCGATGATGATTTCATTTTCGACAATGAAATGGTATCGCAGATTTTTTACAGCGGTTTTGAGATTGGCGAAGTAACCTGTCCCACAAAGTATTTCGAAGAAGCCAGCAGCATCAACTTCCGCAGAAGTATGAAGTACGGCATCGGCTGCCTGAAAGTGTCCGTTGTGTACCGGCTTTGTAAGTGGGGGTTGATGAGGAGTAAGCTGTATTAAAGGTTCCAGAGGTTCGGGGTTCAAGTGTTCAAAAGGTTTACAGGCTGATGAATTTTTTGCTTTAGTTAACCTTTTCTACCTCCTACATTCTATATTCTTCCTTCTACCTTCTTTTCCTCACTTTCTCTTATAAAACACAAACCCGTTTTTCTCATACAACACTTCCAGATAGTCGCCGTAGTCTTTCAGCAAGGCTTCCTTGCGGGTGATTTTGCTCACGAAATAGGTGGGCTTATCCACCGGTCCGGTCAGCAGCCATTCCTGGTCTTTTGATTCTTTGCGGTTGCCGGGTTGCACACGGGCATAGAAGTAATGGGCATAGCTCTTGTACCCGATGGGTCGCACATACACATCTTTTCCCTGCAGCGATTGATAAAACTCAACCGCTGCATGTTGGGAGTACTTTTCAATGCGGGGCGTAAAGGCCGTTAGTAATACCTGCATGGCAACGATACAGGCAACGAGTAATAACAAAAGTGCCTGTTGGATTTTCCGTTGCCGCAGCCACGCATAAGACACTAGTACGGCTATAAGAAACAGAACACCCGGTACCACCAGCCCGTAATTCCACTCGACCTGCGCCTGGATATTGCCCAGTGCAAAACGGTCTTTCTGCAGCAGTGGTTTCAACCATTCGATTTGATTGCCAATCAGCGGCAGAGCAATGAACAACACACTCCAGATCAGCCCCAGCACGAGCAGGGATACCTGCTGCCATTTTTTCAACTGGGCGGTTTGGTTCAGCAAGCCATACACCGTTGCTGCCGCCAGGTAACCCACAGGCAGATAGGCAAATGAAGAATAGTGAACGATTTTTGTTTTAACGATGGTAAACACCACCAGGATGACGATGAGCGAAGCTATCATCAGCTTGCGGAAGATGAGCTGCCGGTCGGTTTCCTGTTCCCGGTTGTTGTACCGGAACAGGAGCAACGATGCCGGGAAACAGCCGATAAGCACCACTACAAAATGGTACAGCAGAAAGCCGCCATGACCGGCATCTTTCGTTTGTGCGAGGCGGATCTGGTAGGTAACAAATTCATTCACAAACCACCAGCCGTGCTGCACAATTTCCAGCCCAAACCACAAGAAAGACACCAGCAATAGTACAAGGCCCCACAACAGGTAGTATTTCAACGCCACCCATCCCCTGCCCCGGTTAAACAACAGGAACAAGGCATACGTAAGCAATACCACCAGTATTGCTACCGGACCTTTGGTGAGCACACCCATACCGGTGAAGAGGGCTGAAAAACACACATGAGTCCATTCAGACTGTCGTTCTTCTTTGGCATCAAGAAAGCGGCCCAGGAAATAAATTCCCAAAAAGATGAAGAGGTTGAACCAGGGATCAATAATGCCGCTTTTGAAATAGAGATGCGGAAGAAAGGTGCCGGCATAAATAAGCACCCACCACCAGGCGAACCGATCGTTGTGCAAACGGCGGCCGATGGCAAACAACACGAGCAATGTAACCACACCGCAAACCGCATTGGGGAACCGGGCAGCAAATTCATTCACGCCAAAAAGGTGCATGGAAGCCGACTGCATCCAGAAAAACAACGGTGGTTTTTCCCAGAATGGTTGGTAGTTAATCTGCACCCGCATGTAATTGCCGGTTTCGATCATTTCACGGGCACTTTCGGCAAAGTTGATTTCATCCCAATCGAACAAGGGCACTTTACCCAGTGAGTGGACAAACAGCAGGGAGCTGACGGCCGCAATGAGCAAGTATGGCAGAAAACGGTTCATAACTGGTTGCGAAGATAAAACAAGTAGGTATGTTTCAAAGCAGATGCGTGTGCTTGTGTTACAGGCACTACACCCTTCAGAAACAAAAAAGGGAAATGATTGCTCATTTCCCTTTTTAAAAGCTTTGTAAAATAAAAGCGTTAGCCTAAATAGCCCTTTAAATGCTTGCAACGGGTATTGGTTTTCAGTCTGCTGATGGCCTTGTCTTTGATCTGGCGCACCCGTTCCCGGGTGAGGTTGAATCGTTCGCCAATATCTTCAAGGCTCAGCGGATGATCCACTCCAATACCAAAGAAATACCGGATCACTTCCTGTTGCCGCTCGGTTAGTGTATTGAGGGAACGGTCAATTTCCGTTTTTAAAGATTCGTTGTGTTCCAGTTGCCCATCGGTGGCATCTGCATTGGGATTATTGAGTACATCCATGAGTGTATTATCTTCTCCATCCGACAGCGGCGAATCCATGCTCACATGACGTGCAGAGATACCCAGCGTGGCAGCCACTTCATCGGTTTCAATTTCCAGCATTTCTGCCAGTTCTTCGGCTGAGGGTTCCCGTTCGAACTCCTGCTCCAGTTGCGAAAAAGCTTTGTTGATGCGATTGGTTAATCCCACTTTATTCAAAGGAAGGCGCACAATACGTGACTGTTCGGCCAGCGACTGCAGAATACTTTGACGGATCCACCAAACGGCATAGGAAATAAACTTAAAGCCACGTGTTTCATCAAAACGCTGCGCTGCTTTAATCAAACCAAGATTACCTTCATTAATCAGATCGGGGAGTGAAAGGCCCTGGTTCTGGTATTGTTTGGCAACCGATACCACGAACCGGAGATTGGCTTTCGTTAAACGGTCAAGGGCCCGTTGATCGCCCTGCCTGATCCGCTCTGCCAGTCGTACTTCTTCTTCCGGTGTAATCAACTCTACCTTACCGATTTCCTGGAGATACTTCTCCAGGCTTTGCGATTCCCGGTTGGTAATCGACTTCGTGATTTTGAGTTGGCGCATGCTCATAAGTATTGGTTTATTGGTTGTTTAAGTGATCTTCAACGGACCGAATTGCTTGTAAAAATTCCTGCATAGTTGACTGTTTTCAGTTCGTAAATGGAATCTTACGGCACAAAAATCGAAACCTAATTTAAACAAACTATTAACATTTTCAAAATAAATTTTAATAACCCTTTGTAGTTCAGTTATTTGTAAGTGTTTTTGTTTAAAAAAAAGAAAAACTGCGCTAAACAAAAATTCGAACCCAAAAATTTTGATTCCTGCTTTATTTTTTTATTATTGCATTTCATCCTCTTCGGATGAATCTGTTACAATGAGCAAAAAAGTTTTATACACCTTAGAGTTCCCGGTTAAATGTTCTCCCTCGATTTTGTTTGAATTTTTATTCAATCCATCCGGTTTGCAGGAATGGTTTGCCGATAAAGTGGATGAGCGTGACGGCGTGTACAGTTTTAACTGGAACGGAACAGTTGACAAAGCCGAATTATTGGAAAAAGAGGATGATAAATATATCCGCTACCGTTGGCTGCACAGCGGGAAAGATGAGTATTTTGAATTCCGGATTGAAAAGACGGAAATTTCCAATCAAACAATTCTGGTGATCAAAGACTTTGCTGAAAAAAAGGAGATCAAGGACCAAAGTCAGTTGTGGGAGTACCAGGTGAAAGACCTGTTTCACCGGCTGGGCAATTAACCACGCAAAGCTTCCAGGAAGAGGGCAACCGATTTGGCAAAAAAATCCGGTGCTTCCTCCCATTGTTTCACCTCACAGCGAAAGGCTATTTTCAATAACGCCCCGGCTTCATTCTGCTGAAATGCTTCTGTGGTTACAGGTTGCCATTGATCGTCATTCAACTCATGTACCCATTCGTCCTGGGTACGGTTCATCATCGCATCCACCAGTAGCCCTTTTTTACACGCTTCCACCAGCCGGTGCTGATAGTATGCTTTCCATGTTCCTTTCAGGTGCAGCGTGCAGGTAAAATAATGCCCCCACCAGAAAAAACTACGGATGGCAAACACATCTTCCTTTCCAAACAGGCGGGGATAATCGAGTACAACATACGGCAAGCCGAGGTAGTTTTCACCTTTTGAAATTTTGGGGGGTACTGCCGTCAGTTCCTGTGGCAGCGTGTGCAGCAGGGGATGGTGGCGGATATGGGTGCTCACGGCGCCCAGCAGCTGCATTACCTGCTCCATAATACGGTTCTTTGTTAAAATCCACTCCGGATTGGAAACCAGTTCCAACTCAAAAGCTGAAAGACTTACATTTGCCTGTTCCTGCATGAACGAACTGTACCGTGATAAAAAAGTTAGACAAACTTATATTAAAAGCCTTTATCGGACCCTTTCTGGCCACATTCTTTATTGCACTGTTTATCCTGGTGGTGCAATTCTTCTGGCTGTATATTGATGAATTTGTAGGAAAAGGGCTGGATCTGAAAACCTTGCTGCAGTTTATTTCGTACCTCACAGCCACACTGGTGCCGCTGGCCCTGCCGCTTGGAATTTTGCTCTCCTCCATCATTACATTTGGCAACCTGGGCGAAACCTTTGAGTTGGTAGCCATCAAAAGCGCCGGTATACCCCTGATCCGGTTCATGCGTCCTATTTTCCTCTCCTCGGGCTTGCTGGCTCTTACCGCATTTTTATTTGCCAACTTTATCATTCCGGTAGCGGAATTGAAAATGCGTACGCTGTTGTATGATATACGGGTGGCGAAACCTGCATTTGATATCAAAGAAGGTATCTTTTACAATAAGCTGGATGGTTACACCATTAAAGTGGGCAAAAAAGTGAATGATACGCTCATCCAAAATGTAATCATTTATGAGCAGAGCTATACCCTGCAGGACCAGATGATTATTGCAGATGAAGGGAGTATGATGTTTTCGGACGACCAACGGTTTCTGCTCTTCAATCTGCGGAACGGCTGGCGCTACCAGGAAAAGGGCGCTTCGGGTACCATTGAAACCGATTTTTACCGGTTGGGTTTTAAAGAATACAAAAAAGTGTTTGACCTGAGCTCCTTCAGGTTATCGAAGACAGCCGACTCCACCTTTAAGCGTTTTTACAAAATGCTGAGTCTGCAACAACTCACCACCGTTATTGATTCCATGCAAAAAGAATCTAAAAACAACCTGAACAAAACGCTGTCTAACCTCAGTGGATTTATGCCATTTGATCTGCCCGACAGTGTATGGAAGAAACCGGTTTCTTCAAAAGCAAAGTTTACCTCCGTCAAACAGTTTATACCGGATAGTCTGAAGCGCAATGTATTTGCCAGCGTGGAAAGCAGGGTTGCTTCGCTTAAAAGCCAGGTGGAGCTGATGGCGTATGATCATAAAGAGCAGCAACGACAGATACGGCTGCACCAGATGGAACGGCACCGTAAGTTCAGCCTGTCGTTTGCCTGCATTGTATTGTTCCTCATTGGTGCTCCGCTGGGTTCTATTATACGAAAAGGAGGAATTGGGTTACCGCTTGTGATCTCTGTGGTATTTTTCATTCTCTTTCACATCATTAACACAAGTGGCGAAAAAATGGTGAAAGAAGATGTGCTGCTGCCCTTTGCCGGCATGTGGTTGTCTACGTCTGTTTTGATCCCGATTGGTGTATTCCTCACCTATAAAGCCATGAAGGATTCGCAGTTGCTGAATGCCGAATTTTATTACCGCATGCTCCGTAAACTGAAACTGTCGAAACTCCTGAAAGAAAAAACAACCTGAGTTACCCTGTATAGTTAGTAACTTAACAGATTAAAGCATTTTTTATGGCATCATCCCTATCCCGTCGGTCGTTTCTTGCTTCTGGAACCAAAACAGCGGCTGCCATTGCACTGGCCGGCTTGAGTGGAGGCGAATTGCTGGCCGGTTGTGCAACTGCAAAAGCCGGTCTTGGTTCATTAACCACCGGGTTTGATCAAACACCCCTGCCCTATGGGTATGCCGACCTGGAACCGGTGATTGATGCATTGACCATGGAAATCCATTACAGTAAACATGCCGGGGCGTATGCCACTAATCTCAAAGATGCGGCAAAAGCAGAAGGTGTGGATACCAACCAACCTTTGGAAACAGTATTGCAACGCATTTCAAAATACACGGCTAAGCTCCGTAACAACGGCGGTGGTCATTATAATCATGAACTCTTCTGGAAATGCATGAGTAAAGGTGGTAATGAACTTGAAAAAGGAAGTCTACGCTCTGCACTAGTACAATCCTTTGGCAGTTTTGAGGCGTTTCAAACGCAACTCAGTGATGCCGGCAAAAACCGATTTGGCAGTGGCTGGGCCTGGCTGTATGTTGATGCAGATAAAAAGCTGAAAATCGGTTCCTCGCCCAACCAGGATAACCCGTTGATGGATGTTTCTGACATAAAGGGGACACCGTTACTCGGCATTGATGTTTGGGAACATGCATACTACCTCAAGTACCAGAACAAACGGGCCGATTATATCAGCAACTGGTGGAAAGTAGTAAACTGGAACTTTGTACAGCAACGCTACGCTGCACTGGTTTAACTTTTTTCAACCTCACACATGAGTCAACGCCTGCTGAAATGGATTTTGTTCACAGGTACCCTTTGCCTGCTGCTGGTAATGCGGTGGCATGGTCAACTGCTCAGCTCCTTTTCTCAAAGCCCGGCAGGGATTGTGTCGCTGGAACTGGCGAAAACAAAAGAACGTACCGATGCCATTGTACAGGCATGGGCTTCTTACTCCTCAGCCGATGTAGTGCAACATGCTGTACAGAATACACAAATTGATTTTTTCTTTCTTTTGTTTTACAGTCTGCTCTTATTTACTCTCTGCTATTCCTGTTCTTTACAGCAAAGAGGCGCACAACAACTGATATCACAAATTTTGTCCATAGGCGCCCTCAAAGCCGGGCTGCTGGATGTGGCCGAAAATCTGCTGCTGTTGCAATCGCTTAAGGGCAACAGTACCGATGTGAGCGCCTGGTGTACCTGGCTGTTTGCAACGGTGAAATTTGCACTGGTGGCTGTCACCATTCTTTGGTTGTTGTTTTGTTATGGTACAGCGCTCCTGAAAAAGAGGTATTCCTGAAATAGGCACAGCCTCTGCGGAAACATCTTCACATATAGCAAGCGGAAGTAGAACCGGCAGAGGCTGTTATATAGTTGGTATGCAAAAGTAACGACGCCTGCTTGTAACTTATTGTAAAAAACATCCATTCTTTCAACCTTACCATTTCATTAACGGATGTGTAAATCTTTCGGGTAAAAATCTGTACAAGACTATTCAAAATCATTGGAACGAATCTGCCGAATGCACTACTTTCGTTGCTCATTTCTAACGATAAATACAGATTGCCATGCAAGCTTGGAAAGACTACCAGGAACAACACAAAGACCGTTTCCTGAACGAACTGCTCGACTTATTACGCATTCCCTCCATCAGTGCTAAAAGTGAACATAAAGAAGATATGGTGCGCTGCGCCGAAGCGGTAAAACAGCGCCTGCTGGAAGCTGGTGCTGATACAGTAACGATTTATCCCACTGCCGGTCATCCGGTAGTGTATGGTGAAAAAATTATTGATCCGGCCAAACCCACCGTTTTGGTGTATGGTCACTACGATGTGCAACCTGCCGATCCGTTGAACCTGTGGCACAGTGGACCGTTTGAACCTGTGATCAAAGACGGAAAGATCTATGCCCGTGGTGCCTGCGATGATAAGGGACAGTTTTATATGCATGTAAAGGCACTGGAAACCATGGTGCAGACCAACACCCTTACTACCAATCTTAAATTTTGTATTGAAGGGGAAGAAGAAGTAGGCAGTCCCAACCTGGCCACCTTCGTCAAGCAAAACAAAGAGCTGCTGAAAGCAGATGTCATTCTCATCAGCGATACAGCGATGCTGAGTATGGAGCACCCCTCCATTGACATCGGCGTACGTGGACTCAGTTATATTGAAGTGGAAGTGACCGGCCCTAACCGGGATTTGCACAGTGGTGTGTACGGAGGTGCTGTGGCCAACCCGGCTACCATGCTCGCAAAAATGATTGCAGCCTGTCATGATGAAAACAATCACATCACCATCCCCGGTTTTTATGATGATGTAGTGGAAGCCACGCCCGAAGAACGGAAGCTGATGGCGGCTGCCCCGTTTGATGAGCAGGAGTATGCGGCCGACCTGGGTGTATCCAAACTCTGGGGCGAAAAAGGATTTACCACGAATGAGCGTACCGGTATCCGTCCCACACTGGAAGTCAACGGCATTTGGGGTGGTTATACCGGCGAAGGAGCCAAGACTGTACTGCCTTCCAAAGCCTTTGCGAAAATTTCCACCCGTTTGGTGCCCAACCAGTCATCGCACAAGATCACCGAAAAGCTGATCAATTATTTTCAAAGTATGGCACCCGAAGGTGTTACCGTAACAGCCAGTGAGCATCATGGCGGCGAACCCTATATGACGCCCATCGATAGCAAGGGCTACAAAGCTGCAGCGGCTGCCATAAAAGATACGTTTGGTAAAGATCCCATCCCCGTGCGGGGCGGCGGCAGTATTCCCATTTGTGCCCTGTTTGAGCAGGAGCTGGGCATTAAAATTGTGTTCCTGGGTTTTGGTCTCGACAGCGACAACCTGCATAGCCCGAATGAAAAATATGATGTGTTTAATTTTTACAAAGGCATCGAAACCATTCCGTATTTCCATAAGCACTTTGCGGAGATGTAACAGAAAGGTTTCTCACAGATTTCACGGAAAAGCACAGATGAGGAGTCTGTGCTTTTTTTATAGCCAGGAATTTAAACAATGAAATGCAAACTTGTTGATTGACTTCTCTTCAGACAGAATTTTTAAAAATGAATCCACTTCTTGCATGCTGAATCATGCCGGCCGGCAGATAAATGTTAAGTTACTGCCTGTTTTTAAAAACCGGTTATAAAACCGGGATAACAAAGAACGGTTCGAAACCGGATCTTTTCTACTGTAGGTATAGTATTCAAGTACTTGATACCCTGTTTTCTTCAGCACAAAATGCATTGCAGGAATCGTAGGCTCAAACAAATGATCAGGGGTAATGGAAGGATCCTTCCATTTACTTGAAAACTGTTTCTTGAGACGTAGCTTATACAAGGCATGCTGAATCCGCCTGGTTAAAGAAAATTTATTAGGAATATTAATCACCAATACTCCCCGGTTATCAAGTAATTGTTTCGCTTTTCCCAGCCACTCAACCGGGTTGGGTATATGTTCGAGTACATGACTCATATGAATCATTGAAAACTTTTTAGGATACTCAAACTGCTCCAGTTGGCATATAAACACTTTTACCCCTAGTTGCTTTTCTACAAACCGTGCCATATTTACTGAAACATCTAAACCCACTGCTTCCGGATAGTAAGACTTAGCTGCATACAGAAACGTACCCATAGCACTCCCAACGTCCAGCACTGCTGATTTGACCGGATCAAATTTTTCAATAAAGGCAAGCTCCTTTTGAAACAGTTCAACATTTGAATGAAGAACTTTCGTATCATTATTTAGTTCCAGGTTTTCTGCATATTGATAATAGGAAGCATAGGCAGCATCAATAAATTCCTGATCGTAAACTGGCCGGGGAGAAAGATAGACCAAACGGCAATTACTGCAGAGTACCGATTGGTACTGCAATCTGCTGCCAAATTGTTCATAAGGTTTGCTTCGGTTTGAACCACAGAAAAGACAATCTACTTTTTCCCAAGCATGGGGGATATATTCTTTTTTACTACTCATATGAACAAATGTATTGAAGTTACCAAGACTACGATCCAGGTGAAAAAATACTTTTACTGATTACATAGCCCGAGCCCACAATTCTCATTTGTAGTTGTGCATGAACCTACCAGCCAGGCATCTGCTTTCAGTTTGAATCTGCTCACTTAGCGCCGGGCGTACAATGTTCTTTCAAAAAATTGGTATACAGTTTCATCAGGTGTGGAAAAGTACCCTGCCCCTCGCTGAGACTGTGACTGCGGTTGGGATACGGCATGAACTGAAACAGCTTACCATGCTTCACCAGTTCATTCACCAGCACTTCGGCATTGCTGTAATGCACGTTATCATCACCGGTACCGTGGATATACAACAGGTTTCCTTTTAAATTTTTTGCATAAGTAACGGGCGACCCTTTGACGAAATCATCCTTGTTTTCCTGAGGCAGGCCCATGTACCGTTCCTGGTAAATATTATCATAAAACAATTGATTACCCACGGCTGCAATGGCAATACCGGTCTGGAAGATATCAGGATACTGAAATAACAAATGAAGTGTGGTGGAGCCGCCGCCACTCCAGCCCCAGACAGCAACCCGTGCCGGATCGAGATAAGAACGTTCTTTCAGCAGTTGCTTTACTCCCATCGCCTGGTCACGGATGTTCAACCGACCCACCTGCCGGTAAATACTTTTTCGCCAGGCAGCTCCCTTCAGTGTAGGTGTGCCCCGGTTGTTGAACGACACATAGAAATATCCTTGTGCGTTCAGATCGCCGTTAAACAGGTAATTATACCCCGCATAAAAATCATCTTCCACGGTAGTGGCACCCGGCTCGCTGTAAGCATATAAAAGCAACGGATATTTTTTGGTACTGTCGTAGTTTTTAGGTTTGCTGATCCAGCCATCCATCGTCACGCCATCTTCTGTTGTAATCGTAAAGAATTCCAGGTTACTGCGGTTAGCAGGTTTGATCGTTTTCAATAAATCATCACCCGCCACCGGCGTATGTCCCGGCAAGCGGATGAGTTGCGAGGCCGGCATTACAGCCCGGCTGGTGAATTCATGCCTGGCAAACTGCGCAGCAGGAGACAATTCATAGCTGTTAGTGCCGGCATAACCAGCCGGTGTAACCCTGGTGGCTTTGCTTTTTCCATCCATTTTCACTTTGTACAGGTAGCGTTGCAACGGGTTATCGGGCGATGCAATGAAATACACATCATTGTTCGCTTCATCAATAGCACTGATGGTGGCAATATCATACGTACCGCTGGTGAGCAGTGTTTCTTTACCTTGCCGGTTGATTTTATAAAGATGCCGCCAACCGTCTTTTTCGCTCACCCATAAAAACTCTTTTCCACCATTGACAAACTCCCACCCCCGTGGATCATCATCATTCCAGCGGCTTTTGATGTCAATCCACGCTGCATCGGTTTCTGTGTAAAACAGTTGTGCTTCGCCGGTAGTGGCGTTGCAGAAATACAGGCGGCTTTCATTCTGTTTGCGGTTGAGTTGCTGTACCACCAGTTCACCGGCACCACTCCACTCCATGCGGGGCAGATAGTTGTTCGATGGATCGCCGGGAATGTTCATCCAGGTGATGGTACCACTGTTCACCTGCACCACGCCAATGCGCACCGGCGACGGTAATTCGCCCACCTTGGGATATTCCACCGGAATCACCTGCGAATAATTACTGTCGGTGGTATTGAGCATGTAGTAATCCCGGATTTTCCCAGCATCCACCTGCCAGAAGGCAATGCTGCCGCCATCGGCACTCCAGCGGAATCCATCCCTGCAGCCGAACTCTTCTTCATACACCCAATCAAAGGTGCCGTGAATGAGCTTGGGTGCGTTGTTGCTGAAGGTAAGTTGCTGTACGCTTCCGGTTGCCACCTCTTCCACATACAAATTGTTTTGCGATACATAGGCCACTTTGCTGCCATCAGGCGAAAGCTTGGCATAGAGCAGACTCTGGGCCGGACGATCAACACCCACCTGCTTCAAGGTTTTCGAAGCCACATCATACAACCAGTAATCGCCCCGGGTGTTATAGCGCCACACACGGGCCGTGTTCGTAAACAACAGCACCTTTGTTTCAGAGGGATGTACTGTAAAATCGGCGAGGCTGAGTTTTTTCCCATCGGCCAATTTGAGTGCACTGGCCGGAAAGAGTACTGTTTGCTGACCGGTGGTCAGCTGCATTTTTACAACAGCTCCCTTGTCGTTTTCATACAATGCAGCTCCATCGGGCGACCATTTAGCTTTATCGGCCTTGAATTGGGAAAAGGAGACGACAGTCAGTACCTGGAATAAAAAGCAGAGAATGAATCTGTTCATGGTGTAGAAATATGATTCTAAAATAATCAAATCAGGCATTGTAACTTGCATTTGTTATGAACGGAAACGAAAAACTCCGCATCGACAAATATCTCTGGGCCATCCGGCTGTTCAAAACACGTACACAAGCCGCCGCTGCCTGCGACAGCGGAAAAGTGAAGTACAACGGTGATGCCTGTAAGGCCTCCCGCCAGGTAAGTATTGGCGACGAATACGAAGTAAAAACCGAAGCCAAACGGTGGCGTATCAAAGTAACCGGCTTACTGTACAACCGGGCCCAGTACAGCGAGGCCATAAAATACTATGTTGATATTACACCTGTGGAAGAATTGGAACGGATGCAGTATGTCGCCTCCTCGTTTCATACGGGCAAACGCCTCAGCAAAGTGGGCAGACCTACCAAAAAAGAACGGAGAGACCTGGATGAATTTATGGAGTAATTCAAATTTCTCTTCCTAACAGCTACCCTATCCATCAAACTTCACACAACCTAAGCTTCCGCTTATCTTTGCATCTATGGATATTCATATTCTTTCTGTGGTACCCGAATTACTGGAAAGTCCGCTCAATCATTCGATCATGAAACGGGCCCAGGAAAAAGGTTTGCTCCGGGTTACGGTTCATCAATTGCGGAAATGGGCCGTCAATGAATACGGACAGGTAGATGACTATCAGTACGGTGGTGGTGCGGGTATGGTGATGATGTGCGAACCGCTGGAGAAAGCGATCCTCGAATTGCAGAAAGATGGCACATTTGATGAAATCATTTATTTAACACCCGATGGAGAAACCTTCCGCCAGAAAACGGCCAACCAGTTGTCACTGAAGAACCGGTTGTTGTTGATCTGCGGTCATTACAAGGGAATTGATGAGCGCATCCGTCAACAATATGTAACCAAAGAAATATCAATTGGAGACTATGTATTAAGTGGCGGCGAACTGGGTGCGGCGGTGCTGGTTGATACCATTGGCCGGCTGATCCCTGGTGTGCTGAACGATGAAACATCGGCCCTTACCGATTCCTTCCAGGACAACCTGCTGGCCCCGCCGGTATACACCCGCCCGGCCGATTACAACGGATGGAAGGTACCCGATATCCTGCTCAGCGGTGATCTGAAAAAAATTGAAGACTGGCGGCATGAACAGGCCCTGCAACGCACCCGGGAACGCCGGCCCGATTTACTGGATGAGGAATAAACTCAGTTTTCCAGCAGCAATACCCTTAGGTTATCAATGAGGATGGGTTTATCACTATCGGCATTCCAGAAGGTAACAGCCACCCGGTCGAACTCCACATCGGGTAGTTTTGCATCTAAATGAATGGTTCGTGTTTCATTTTCATTCAACACCCGAAACACCCGGATGTAATTCCATTTCACCACCTCATCCTTCCTGTAAAACTTCACCATAAACTGGGTCATGCGCCAGGTGTTCCATTCCTTTTGTCCTGAACGGAAATCAGCGGAAACACGCAGCCAGCTGCGGGAACGGTTGCTGAACGGAAATGAAAATTCCGGAACGGTTTGCTTCGACTGGTTCAGAAAAAGACTCTTACCACTGATCGCATAGTCGGTGGTCGTATGTTCTTGCGACTCCTCTTCAAAATTGTTGAAATAAAGTTCTGAAGCAGCTTTGGGTGTTTTTACAAACTGATCTTTATTATCCAGCAGGAACTGCGCTTCATCAGGAACTTTATTCCGGAACAGGATGGCCATCAGGTACGCATCGGTCATTTCACCGGCACGCAGCAAGCCTCCTTTATGTGCCTGGTGGGTGAGCCAGAAATTGTGCCAGGTACAAAACAACACAAAGCAAACCATCATGATTCGTTTCCAGAAAGCAACCGAAGCCATCCGCTCCAACAAGGCCGCTATTACAATAGCCAGCACCGGGTACGCCTGCACCATAGAGCGGATACCGAGACTTCCTCCGTACCACCAGATATCCCACGCAAAACAGATATAGATGAACAGAAAACTGAAGACAGCCGTTGCCCAGAATAATTCTTTGCTTTTGCGATAAAGAAACGGGAATCCAACCAACGCCAGCAACATCACCGGTGTATACGTAATCCATCCGCTGCGTGAGCTGAAAAAACCATTGTACAAATGCGGTTTCAGCCAGCTGAAGCCCTGGTCCTGGTAGCTGTACACAATCCAGTCGCCCGACGCCCACTTCCAGTACAGCGGCTGAACCGCCATAAAAGCGGCCATCATGCAACCCGCAGCTAACAGGTATTTATAGTTTTTCAAAAAAAAGGAAACACGTTGTTGCAAAGCAGCAAGAGAACCAAGGCCCCACAAGACGGGTATCATGGCAGAAATAATTTCTGTCGGCCGGATCAATGTGGCCAGTCCGCACAGCGAACCGATCAAGAGCGCCTTTTGTAAAGATGGTGCTTCATAAAAACGGATACTAACGAGTAACAAAGCAGCATACATCGTGAACAGGGTATTATGCGTCATGGCCCCGTCAATGGCCGCATAATTAAGATAGTTAGTGGCAAATACAATGATCAGTAACGTAACAGCAGTTATGTTGTCTGAAAAAAAACGGAGCAGCACATTCCGCAGCAACCACACGCCCAGCAATGCATAGAAGAGCATACCAATACCAATGGCTAACTGATAGGGATACGAATATCCATCATTGAGCCAGGTGGTTTTTTTAGCCACAAAATGACCGGCAAAGAAAAAAGGCGCCATCAGGAATGCCTGCCCGGAAGAGTACTTAAACACATAATTCCCGGATGCTTCGTGCCGGAATGCCTGCTGAAAATCGGGAGTGGGCTGGTACTTTGTTAAAATCTTTTCATAAAAGCCACACTGCTTCATATCCTTATATATGAACAGCGCTGGCAGGTAGAGGTAGTAGCCCGATACATCCCAGCTGATGGTGGCTTCCGATCCCTGTTTTTCCCATTTGGGATAATAGGAAACACCTGTTCCCAGGAGCAGCATCCAGCAAAGCAGCAAAGCAAGAAGTGAGGCTTTCATGTTGGTGCAAAATAAGCAAAACAGCGTGAAAGAGTTGCGGCGGCCTTCGGCCGCCGCAACAACAATTCAACGAAACGATTTACTGAATACGAATGACCGGTAACCCTTTTTCTCGAATGAGGGTGTTGAACGCCGGCACCCCTTCCGCAATGATTCTCTTCAGCTGATTCAATTGCACATCGGCCTGGTTGCTTAAATCGGCAAACACATCTCTGGCCTGCTTGCTGGGTGGGTTGATACCACTGTTCGCCACATCAAACAAACCGGCCAGCTTATCATTCAGGCGGATGGGATAATTCAACACATCCTGGCTGCTCTTTGCCTTTGTTTGGTACAAAGCTTCTTCAATGGTTGTGAGTTGCTTTGTCAGTTCAGTGGCTTTGTCTTTCACTTCTTTCGGACAATCTTTACCCTGCCGGGCTATAAACTCATTGATTTGTGTACGCAGGGTTCTGATGTCTTTCACCGACTTCTGCACATCGTTGAACTTCTGTTGTACGGCCAGCAGGAATTCAAACTGGGCTTCATAATCAGCTTGTGTAAGTGAATAGTTGGGATCTGCTTTTACTTCAAACGGTACTTCCACAGAATCGGATCCGCTCCTGAACCGGTAATAGTACATGCCGGGAGGTGCGGTAATACTGCCGGGCACGCCGTTCCATAAAATCATCCCTTCCACCCGCTCTGCTTCGGGATAAGTAAGGTTCCATGCGAAAGTGTTGAGCCCGTCTTTCGGTTCCAATTTCTCTTTTGTACCTGTACCGTAGGAGCGGATAAGCTTTTTGTTTTTATCGAGAACAGATATTGTTAGTTGTGTACTATCCGTTGCTTCATGTAACAAGTAATGCACCACAGCACCTGCCGGTGGATTGGCTCCGGCGTTACGGGGGGCACCAAACCTGCCGGAAAATGGATTTGCCTGCATCCGCACAGCAGCAGCAGGCGCAAATACATGCATCTTTTTATCAGCAACGAAATTGTTCACCTGTTGCAGCACACCCAGGTCGTCCAGCACATAAAATCCTCTTCCTTGTGTAGCAATAACAAGGTCGTTATCTTTTATGGTCATATCGGTAATGGGTACAACGGGCATGTTCAGCTGAAAGGGTCTCCAGCTGGCACCATCATCAAATGAAATATACATACCAAATTCGGTACCGGCATATAACAAACCCGGACGCTTACGGTCGGCCCGCAGGGCACGGGTGAAATGCATGTTATTGATACCATTTGTAATCAACTTCCAGGTTTTCCCGTAATCTTCCGTTTTGTAGATGTACGGCGTGTAATCATCCAGCTTATACCTCGTTCCTATAAAATAAGCAGCTCCTTTTTTGAACGGATCCACTTCCACGCAGTTCCACATCATAAATGCAGGAGCGTTGGGCGGCGTTACTTTCTCCCAATTCCTGCCACCATCTTTACTTACATGAATCAGCCCGTCATCACTTCCGGCCCATAACAGATCCTTTTCCACAAAACTTTCTGTAGCGGAAAAAATGGTACAATAGTATTCCACACTGGTATTGTCTTTTGTAATAGGCCCGCCGCTGGACTGCTGTTTGCTCTTGTCATTGGTGGTTAAATCGCCACCCAATGCCGTCCAGCTCTGACCTTCGTTTTCGGTAACAAACAACACATTCCCCGCAGCATATAACCGCTTTGGATTGTGAGGAGAAAAGAAGATGGGGAAATTCCACTGGAAGCGGTACTTGAGCACATCCGCCCCGGCACCCATGGGATTATCGGGCCACACACTGATTGCCCGGTTTTCGCCGGTACGATGATCTAAACGTGAGAGATAGCCGCCGTAGTTCCCTCCGTAGACAATATCGGGGTTGGATGGATCGGCCACAACATAGCCACTTTCGCTGCCTGCTGTTTCCTGCCAGTCCTGCTCCGTAATGCCGGCACCGTTGGTGCGGCTTTTAATGCGGATGGTGGAATTATCCTGCTGGGCACCCAGGATGCGGTAGGGTACACTGTTATCGGTTGAAACACGGTAAAATTGTCCGGTAGGTTGGTTCATGTAGGTACTCCAGTTGGCGCCACCATCAAAGCTCACCTGTGCACCACCATCATCGGCCACGATCATGCGGTTGCCATCTTCCGGATCAATCCACAAATCATGATGATCGCCATGTGGTGTGCGGATGGATTGAAAGGTTCGTCCCCCATCCCGGCTGCGCATAAAGTTGACGTTGGGACAATACACCACATCCGCATTCTTCGGGTCAACAAACACTTTGGTATAATACCAGGCCCGCTGGCGGATATTGTTATCATTGCTCATCAGTTGCCAGGTTTCACCGGCATCATCGCTTCTGAATAATCCGCCATTGGCATTTTCTATGATGGCATAGATACGTTCTGTGTTAGAAGGGGCAAACGCAACACCTGTAATGCCCCATGTGCCCTTTGGTAAGCCCTTTTTAGCAGAAACATTGGTCCATGTTTCACCGCCATCGGTTGACTTATACAAACCACTTCCTTCACCACCACTTTCCAATGAGTAGGGAGTGCGGATCACCCGCCACATGCCGGCATAGAGTGTGGACGGATTGCCCGGCTCCATCACCAGGTCAGAAGCGCCGGTTTGCTCATTCACAAACAGGGTTTGCTTCCAGGTCTTTCCGCCATCGGTTGTTTTGTATACACCCCGCTGTTGATTGGGACCAAACAGATGTCCCATTACAGCCACCCAAACCACATCCGGATTTTTGGGATGAATGACGATACGGATGATATGACGACCGTCTTTCAGACCTATATTTTTCCAGCTGCGGCCGCCATCCTCACTGCGCCACAGTCCGCCCAGTCCTTCACTCACATTTCCACGCATGGTGTTTTCACCTTCTCCTGCATAAAGAATACTTTCGTCAGAGGGAGCAACTGCAACCGCTCCCATACTGCCGCCAAAATATTTATCGCTGATATTCTTCCAGTTACTGCCGCCATCGGATGTTTTCCAAACACCGCCACCAGTGGCGCCCATGTAAAAAGTGGTGCGGTTTTTATAACTGCCTGCTACTGCAGCACTGCGGCCTCCCCGAAAAGGACCAATAGACCGATAGGCTAATTTGGAATACACCGCTTCGGTGGACGTTCCTTCCGGAACGGGCGAAGCTGTTTTCTTTTTTTGTGCAAAGGCAACAGAAGTCAGCAAAAGCGTGCTGAACAGCCAAACAATCTTTCTCATGCAATTTAAATTTGAAGTACTGAATGTACGAATGAATCCATGTCGGAATAAAAAAAGCCGCTCATCTTTTGATGAGCGGCTTTCAGAACCAGTTAAAACATTAATTTTTTACGGACGATTTTTTAATGGTTGAACCCTTTTCTTTTTGCAAAGCTTCCATTACCTTCTTTTCAAACTGTTGCCGTAGCAACGCATATTTTTGCTCTGCTTTGCTTAACTCATCCTTCAAAAATCCAACCCGTTGCAGTTGCAAATTCCCGGGTGCCGCTTCCTGTCCTACTACGGAAGTATACAGATCACCGATTTCGCTCCGCAAACGCTTGATTTCCCCTGTTCCTTTAATGACAGGTGGCACAAGTGTCAGGCGGAATTCTTCCAGCTTCTCCCAATAAGATTTCAGCAAGGCGGCCGATTTTTTATTAGACATGGAATCCATATTCTTTTTTAACAACTGCTGCACGGTATTGATGCTGTCAACCAATACGGCCAGTTGTTCATTCATGGCAAATAATTCCATACCGGTTTTGTACTGCAACTGGCGGTCCTGCAGTGTAAATCCGGCATTTGAATTATCATGTACCATCTGTATGTTTTGCGCATATTCTTTACCGTTTACCTTCATTTTCACTACATAGTTACCGGGCAATACCTGCATTCCGGTAAAGGCAGCAGGTTCTGACTGATTTCCTCCTTTTGCTGTTTTGGGCGGATTCATCCGCTGATTCCAAACAGTTTTGTTATATCCTTTTCTGTTAGAAGGTGATAGTTTCTGCAATAAAACGCCATTTGTATCATACACTTCCAGTTGTATACTGCTTGCCCGCTCTTTCAGGTAATACTGAAGAGGCGCAATAGAAGAAGTCACACCTCCATTCCAATCGCCGGATGCATTGGGGAAACTGCTGTTCCATTTTCCCATCGTTAGAGTCATGGGCTGATCGTTCAACAACACGACAGGCTGTTCCGCTACTGCTGCAGTGATTTTGCGCATGGGCGAAATATCGGGGATGATGATGATGCCTCTGCCATGAGTTGCGAGGATCAGATCATTGGTGCGGGGTTCTATCACAATATCCCGAACCAGCGCATACCAGGGCAGATTATTTTTCATACGGAACCATTGAGCACCGCCGTCCACACTCGCAAACAAGCCCATTTCTGTACCCAGGAACAGTAACTGCTGGTTAACAGGATCTTCCTTAATCTTATGTGCAAAACCAGTGAATTCATCGCTTTGAAATTTCTTCCAGGTTTTCCCCATGTCATTACTAACAGCAACATACGTTTTATGATCGCCGTACGAATGGTTATCAAAGGTTACATACACCCGGCTTTTATCAAATACTGAAGGTTCAATACTGCTCACCCAGGTTCCTGCAGGAATACCGGCAGCAGCATACGCAGCGGAAACATTGACCCATGCTTTGCCCCCATTGGTGGTGTACTGCAAATTGCCATCATCTGTTCCCACCCAAATCAGCTGTTCATCCAATGGCGACTCAGCTACAGTAAAAATGGTACAATGATTTTCAGCACTGGTAATATCCATGCTCAATCCACCACTTTTTTCCTGCTCCTGCTTTTTCTTATCGTTGGTTGTAAGGTCGGGAGATATTTTTTCCCAGTTAGCTCCCCTGTCCTTACTCCGGTAGAGATATTGTGAAGCTGAGTATAGATTACGTGGATTTTTCGCACCCTTCACCAGGGGCGTGTTCCAATTAAAACGGAGAGGCTCCTCACCTGCAACGGCCTGTGGCTTTATGCCAATATAGGTGCCATCTTTTATGTTTACCCGGAACATATTTCCGCCCTGGTACTCGGCATAGGCGATATGAGAAAGCTCCGCATCGGGTTGTACCCAGAAACCATCTCCCCCAAAAATACTTTTCCAGTCACCATTTAAAACACCACCGGGGGCCGAACTGGGGGCTACCCAGCTACCGTTATCCTGCAAGCCGCCAAATACCCGATAGGGCTCCTGGTTATCGGTGCTGACATGATAAAACTGACCAACCGGCAGATTATTTACAAACTTCCAATGCACTCCCCTGTCAAGACTGTAATAAACACCACCATCTGTACCGAGGTACATGATATTCGTATTTACCGGATGAATCCAAAGAGCATGATGATCGCTGTGAATCCAGCCTCCTTCATTACTGGCTTCTGCAAACGAAAAGCCACCATCGTTGGAATAAGCAAAACTGAAAGCCGGCCGGTACACCCGCTTTGGATCTTTGGGATCTACTTCCAGCGTGGAAAAGTAAAACGGACGGGAGGTGATGTTGCTGGTAGCGCTTTGTTGTTTCCATGTGGCGCCCGCATCAGATGAAATATATAAACCGGTATTCTCACTTTCCACAATTGCCCACAGCTGCGATGGAGCAGAAGGCGCCAACGCCAATGCAACACGGCCAAAGGGTTTGGCTGGAAGTCCGTTTGTCAGCTCCTTCCATGTTGCACCACCGTCTGTACTTTTATAAATACCGCTTCCGTTACCACCGCTGTTAAAGGCATAAGGAAGGCGGCGGAACTCCCAGGTTGTAGCATAAAGAACGGACGGGTTGGAAGGATCCAGATCCACATCTGCCACACCTGTTTTCTCATTAATGTATAAAACTTTATTCCAGGTTTTACCGGCATCAGTCGACTTAAAAAGGCCCCGTTGGGTTCCATCGCTCCAGAGCGGACCGGGTGCTGCCACGTAAATGACATCAGAGTTAGACGGGTCGAGTAAGACTTTTGAAATATGCTGTGTGCTATCTAAACCGATCTTGGTCCAGTTGGCGCCGGCATCGGTTGACTTATACATTCCGTCGCCGATGGACACAGAGTTCCGCATATTACTTTCGCCGGTGCCTACATACAGAATTTTGGGATTTTTCTGATCTACTGCAATCGCTCCGATACTCTGATTGTATTTATCGAAGATGGGCTTAAAAGAAAAACCGGCATTGACTGTTTTCCAAACACCTCCTCCGGCTGTTCCAACATAGATCGTTTTCCCCCCATCTTCATTTACGCCGGCAATATCGGTAATACGTCCGCTCATCGTACCCGGCCCCAGATAACGTGCCTCCATCATTCCAAAAGTGGCAGCATTGATATTGGTTTGTGCAGTTGCAGCAAAGGCTGAAAACAGCAAGAAAATGACGATACTGATCTTTTGCATAAAAAATAGAAAATTTTAGAATCAAAAAACCCCGACGGGAGCCGGGGTTTACGACAAAAAGTCTGTAATTATTTAGCTGGTTTGAAAAGAGATTCATCAACCGCTTTGTTGATTTCCACTTTCTCAAGATTAAAATCGGCATTGAAACCGGGACCGAGCGGAATGGAAACACTCATGGGAATTACAACACCTTCAGGCAACTTCTTATAGTTACTGAACGTTGTACTCATCTCCATTTCCTGTCCGTTAGCAGAACGGGTTGAAATGGCTTTTACAAGGTAATAAGAAGTGGGGTCAATGAAATAGGTTTGAACACTTCCGCTTTTTAGTGTGACTTTGAGTTTGAAGCATTCTGTTCCGTCCACATCTTCTTTTCCTAATAATTCAACTTTATGACCCTTTGCCTGGTAATCAACCAGTACACCCTGCGCATCCAGTTGATCCTGGCCTTGCTTCAGATCATCTGCTGTAACCGCTTCGGGAGCAGTTTGTCCGCTGAAAGGCATAAAATTCCAGCCTTCTGTGGGAGTCAGGATCTGGTAACCGGTCATTCCCATTAATGTAATTTCATTACGGTATCCTTTTCCATGAAGTACGGTGGAAACCACCTGAACATCAGCTCCCTGTACGGTCATAGAGCCAGTCTGCACCATACTGTTGATTTTCTTCCAGTTATCCTTTCCTCCAATGGCTTCAATGTGCTTGTTCACCACCTCATCGGCCGTTTGTGCTTTCACGGTTGACAGGCTCATACAGGCTGCAACTACGAATGATAGAAATTTGATTGTTTTCATTTTTTTGTATTTGGTTATATGTTACAAAATTGTAGAAAAAGTTACAGCGGCCTCATTTTTTTTCTGTAAATCTTCCCGTTCCAAAATTAAAGCTATAACACCTGCCTTTTCATCCATCTATCCCTTAACTTGGGGCATTAATGGAATTTAACAAGCTTTACTCTGCTATGCCGCCCTTAACATTGACAGGAAATATCGTTAACATCCCCGCCCGCCAGATTGTTCGGGGAACCGTCACAATCGAAAATGGAATCATTACGGCCGTAAAACCTCTGGCTATAGAACCCGATCCATCCCTACCTTATCTGCTTCCGGGATTTATTGACAGCCACGTGCATGTCGAAAGTTCCATGCTGGTACCATCGGAATTTGCACGTCTGTCGGTTGTGCATGGAACGGTTGCCACCATCAGCGATCCCCACGAAATTGCCAACGTATGTGGCATGGCGGGAGTTGAATACATGATTGAAAACGGCAAAACCGTTCCCTTCAAATTCTTTTTTGGAGCACCCAGTTGTGTGCCTGCCACCACTTTTGAAACCGCCGGTGCCGTTTTGGATGCAACAGATGTAAAAACCCTATTGCAACGACCGGAAGTGAAGTACCTCAGCGAAATGATGAACTTTCCAGGCGTACTGAACGGCGATGAGGAAGTACTCAGCAAAATTGCAGCCGCACATGAACTGGGCAAACCGGTAGATGGCCATGCACCCGGGCTACGGGGAGATGCCGTACGCCACTACATCAACGCCGGTATTACCACCGATCACGAATGCTTTACAAGGGAAGAAGCCTTTGAAAAACTGCAGTACGGAATGAAAATCATCATCCGGGAAGGCAGCGCTGCTAAAAACTTTGATGCCCTGATTGATCTGCTGCATGATTATCCGGAACAGATGATGTTCTGCAGTGACGACAAGCACCCCGACAGCCTGGTAAACGGACATATTGACCAGCTTTGTGCCAGAGCAGTAGCCAAAGGTATTGATGTGTTTCACGTATTGCAGGCTGCCTGTGTTAATCCTGTCGTTCATTACCGACTGAACGTTGGATTGCTCCGTGAAGGTGATGCGGCTGATTTTATTGCAGTAACCGACCTGAAAGAATTTAAGGTACAGCAAACCTACATCAACGGACAACTGGTGGCAGAAAACGGCACATCACTTATTACAACAGAGAAAGCAGCCGTGCTCAATCATTTCGATTGTGCATTAAAACAACCGGGCGATTTTAATTTTCCGCTCACCAAGTTTGGGCATACAGATGCTGAAAATATGGAACAGGTATATGTAGTGGAAGCATTGGATGGACAACTAATTACTCATAAACTCACCGAACCCATTTCTGCTTTCACAATTGAGGAGCAGAACCTGCTTGCGAATACAGAGAACGATTTATTGTATATGGTGGTGGTAAACCGGTATCACCCCGCACCCATTGCCAAATGCTTTGTAAAAAACTTTGGATTCAAAACAGGAGCCATTGCCTCCTCTGTGGCACATGACAGCCACAACATCATTGCAGTAGGCACCAGCACCCACAGCTTGTGCCAGGCAGTAAACCGTGTTATTGAAGCAAGAGGCGGAGTGGCTGCCGTACATCCGGAAGGAGCCGGCTGGAAAGAAGCCGTAGTACCTTTACCCGTAGCAGGACTCATGAGCAACCACGACGGCTATGCCGTAGCGGAAGCTTACAGCGCCGCTGATGCATTGGCCAAAGAAATGGGCAGCACACTGGCAGCCCCATTTATGACTTTATCGTTCATGGCGCTGCTGGTCATTCCCCATCTGAAGCTCAGCGATATGGGGTTGTTTGACGGCGACAACTTCCGGCTGCTTTAGGATTGAACTGCCGGTTCTGCCGATCAAGAAAACATATGTACTTTTAACACCTAAAACACGCTTATGCGAAAGTTTCTCACCATCTTCCTCCTGTTGCTTTTTATTGGCACCGGCATTTATGTTTACTGGAAATTTTACTATGTTTTCGGCGAAGGTGTAAAGGCCGGCGAGCTGAATTACATGGTGAAGAAAGGATACATCTTTAAAACCTATGAAGGAAAGTTGATTCAAACAGGATTCCGCTCTAAATCACCCGGCTCCATTGCCAGCTATGAGTTTGAATTCAGTGTAGAGAATGACAGTATTGCCAACGTACTGATGTTAAACAGCGGAAAAGAATTTGAACTGCATTACAAAGAGTACTTTGGAAAACTTCCGTGGCGAGGGCATTCCAAATACATTGTTGATAAAATTATTGATATGAAAGATGAGTAATGCAGTTATCCTGCATACAGTAAAAAAATCGCCGGCCTTTTATGCAGGTCGGTTTTTTTTTGCTTCCATTCCCCGATGGTGGCTACATGAATTTCTTCAGTTGGCGCTGTTAAATCAACAGCTACACAAAGACGGCTGCGTGGATGACAACTTTTAACGATTGCATCCAGTAACTGCTGATTGCGGTAGGGTGTTTCAATAAAAATCTGGGTGCTTTTTTCCCTGGCCGAAAGCTCATCCAGTTGTTTCAGTTTCCGATTGCGCTGCACTGCATCCACCGGCAGGTATCCCTGAAATGAAAATTGCTGTCCGTTAAAACCACTTGCCATCAGCGCCAGTAAAATAGAACTGGGACCCACCAGCGGCTTCACCGTTGCATGTTGCTGCCAGGCCGTTTCCACCAACAGCTGACCAGGATCGGCAATACCGGGGCACCCCGCTTCGCTGATGATGCCAATGGTTTTCCCTTCTTTCAGCTTTTGAATCAATTGCTGACGTACTGCATCTTCTGCTTTATGAATAGTAAACCATTCAAATGAATCAATTACTATGGCAGGATCCAGTTTTTTCAGAAACCGACGTGCCGTGCGTTCATTTTCTGCAAACAACACGTTGCAAGCTTTTACCGCATCCAATACATAGGCTGGGAGCACGAACGTACTTTCATCGTGCAAAGGGGCCGGTATGAGGTACACAAGCGCCATCAGGGAGTATCGTTCGGGTGATAAAGACTCAGGGTAGCTGCAATTACTGCATAGGCTGGAGCCAGCACCCAGCCTACAAAGGGAACAAGGTGCATCAGGTAAAAGACCATTCCGTTACCGATTGCCAGGCCTTTTTTGCTGCTGATAAAAGCAATGCTTTGCTGTGGTGTGAGTTTGTGCCGCTCCGCACTGTAATCGAGCATGGAAAAACCGTAGTAATAACACTCCACCAGGTAAGCAATCAGCGGACTCACCCATCCAACTACCGGTACAAGTGACAGAATAAGAATTGATACCGTGTAAACAGTTTGCCACAATGAATTACGCAATGCGAGGCGTATACCACGCAGAATATCACTGGTAAGCTGCGACAATGTGATTGGGTATTCATTCCCTTCAATAATACTTTCCACCTTTTCACTTAAATAAGCAAACACCGGTGAGCCGACTATCAAAAACAAATATTTGAACAAAGAAAAATAAAAGAACATGAGGATCAGCTGAAAAATGATGCTACTGAAAATAAACAGGAAATTCAGGAAGCTGTTGTTCATCGCTTCGAGCCATCGTTTGATACCCACCTCATTAAACAGCCAGTCTAGAAAATCACCTGATGTTGACCAGAACAGATACATACCGCCACTAAACAAAAGCGCATAAATGAGTCCGGGAATCAAGATCCATTTCCATAACTTGTGGCGGCTGATGAACTGGTGCGCCCTGAAATAAGCCTGTATTGATATAACAAGTTCCTTTAACACATTGATTGAATTTTGGTCTCAGTAGATACAGGTGCTTCTCCGGGTAACAATTCTGGCAAAATACAACAAAATGCAGAAGCTGCAGACAGATTTTTACAGAAGAGAGGATGTGGTACAGGTTGCCCGGGAACTGATTGGCAAATGTGTAATCAGTTGTTTTAACGGACAAACGAAGGTGGCACGGATTGTTGAAACGGAAGCATATGCAGGAGCCGTTGATGCCGCATCGCATGCATTTGGAAACAAACGTACAAAACGCACAGAGATCATGTTTGCACCCGGAGGCACCGCTTATGTATACCTGTGCTATGGTATTCATGCGCTTTTGAATGTAGTTACCAATGCGGAAGGCATTCCGGATGCTGTATTAATCCGTGGTGCAGAACCATTAGAAGGATTTGAAGGATTCGCATCGGGTAAAGGCCGTCGGCCCGGTGCAGGGCCCGCTATGGTTACCCGCCTGATGGGAATAACGCTGGCGCATAATGGCAGTAGCCTGCTGAGCGACTCTTTGTACCTGGCAGAAGAAAAAGAAACAGCATTGCCTGTTGCAGTATCGCCCCGTATTGGTGTGGATTATGCCGGCAATGCTGCCCGATGGCTGTACCGTTTTTTTGTACCGGGCCACCCGAATGTAACACCACACGCACTCAATCAGAAAGGAATTGTTTTATTATGAAAGACTGGTTACACAGAAGCAAATATTTTTTACAATTACTGGGGTTGCCATTACTCGCCTTTTTACTATGGTTATGGAATCCAATGCATCTCTCACCCGAAGCCAATAAAGCAGTTGCTACCGGTATGCTCATGATTGGCTGGTGGGTGAGTGAAACCTTACCCATGCCTGCTGTTGCCTTATTACCTCTGCTGTTGTTTCCACTCCTGGGAATCAGTACCATTGAATCTACCGCCAAAGCCTACAGCAATCCGGTTATCTTTTTGTTCATGGGTGGGTTCCTTCTGGGACTGGCAATCGAAAAATGGAATCTCCATAAACGCATTGCACTGCTGATTGTAAAACGTACCGGTACAAGTGGCAACCGTATTATCCTTGGTTTCATTCTTGCCTGCGGCTTCCTTAGTATGTGGCTCAGTAATACAGCTACCACAATGATGATGTTTCCCATTGCCATGAGTGTTATTGCAGTAATGAAGGAACACGAACAACCCGGCACCCGTATCCGCAATTTTTCTTTGGTACTGATGCTGGTTGTTGCCTACGCCAGTAATATTGGAGGAATGGCTACTATCATTGGTACACCCCCCAATGTGGCGTTTGTTGGATTTATTGAAAAAAAATATAATTACAGCATTCAGTTTCTCGACTGGATGCTGGTATGCACCCCGCTGGCACTACTTCTTTTGGCAGGTATGTACGTAGCACTTACACAGTGGATGTTCCCCAACCGGATCAACAACAGCAAAGAGGCCAACTCTTTTATTGAACAGGAACTGCAGCAACTCGGCCCCATCAGCCGCAACGAGCAGCGGGTACTGCTGATTTTTATCTGCACCGCATTGCTATGGATTACCAAGGATTTTCTGAACCAACTGAACTGGTTTCGCCTGGACGATAACATGATTGCAATTGCAGGGGCCCTTGCTTTGTTTGCCACACCTGCATCAAACGACCAACAGACAAAATCAAAACAACTGCTGGAATGGAGTGATACATCGAATATGTCATGGGGAATTCTGCTGCTATTTGGCGGCGGCATTGCCCTGGCCGGGGCATTGGAAGAAACCGGTGTCATGCAATTGATTGGTAACAGTCTGGCCGAAACCGGCCCGTCTAACGGTATAGGCATTGTGCTTGTAGTGGTTGTCATTTCAATCTTTCTGAGCGAAGTCATGAGCAATGTAGCACAGGTGATTGTTTTTGCCCCCGTGCTCGCCGCTATAGCCGATGCCCTTCAGCTCGACCCGCTTTTGCTGGGTATTCCTATGACGCTGGCAGCCAGTGCTGCATCCATGCTGCCTATGGGTACTCCGCCTAATGCAATTGTTTTTGGCAGCGGCCATATACCGCTCAAAGACATGCTCAAGGCGGGATTCGTAATCAATATCATAAGCATTGTACTCATTACCCTTTTCTGCTGGTACATTTTGCCACATGTGATGCAAGTAATTACCCGCTAATGACAGGTTTTACAACAACCCATGCAGTGTATGTGTGTTCTTTCAGTATATTTAAGGATCAATCAACTGCTCATGTACCGTTATGCTGTTGCCTGCCTGCTGCTTTTCTGTTCTTTTTCTTTTTCAATGCAATCTATGGCACAAAACGAACAACTACTGAACGATTGGGGGAATCTCAAACGATACGCAACTGCCAACAAAGCACTTCTGACAACTGCTGCAAACGGGCAGCGTGTGGTGTTTATGGGAAACTCCATAACAGAAGGATGGGCTGGTGCTGACAGTAATTTTTTTAAACAGAACCCTTACATCAACAGAGGCATTAGCGGACAAACAACCCCACAAATGCTGGTACGCTTCCGGGCAGATGTAATTGAACTGAAGCCGGCTGCCGTTGTTATCCTGGCAGGCATTAACGATATTGCTCAAAATACCGGCCCCATAACAATTGAACAGATATTTGGCAACATTGTATCCATGGCAGAACTGGCACGTGCCAATAAAATAAAAGTGATACTCTGTTCTGTGTTACCGGCCGCTGATTTTCCCTGGAGAAGAGGATTGAATCCGGCACCCAAAATTGTACAGCTGAATGAACTGTTACAATCGTATTGCCGGCAACAAAAGCATGTTTATGTTGATTATTACGGGGCTATGAATGATGGCCAGGGAGGCTTGCTGTCATCATTGGGTTATGATGGCGTACATCCCAACCTGGCAGGTTATAAGGTAATGGAACCTCTGGTTCAGGAAGGAATCAGAAAAGCATTACGCAAGTAAACTACACGACTTTATACGTTGCGAACCTGTGAATGGAAGCACCTGCTCAATCAGTCACCATTTCAAAATAATCAGGATGAACCGCAGAAACTTTTTACGTAACGGATCACTGGCCGGATTTACTTTCACTGCCCTGGGTCTGAATTCCTGCACGAGCCAGGAAGCCGGCACCACCTCCAATACATCCTCATTCAAAGATGAGTTTGAATGGAATGAAATCACCATCGAACAAGTACAGCAGCGTTTGAAAGACGGCTCTCTCAGCTCCAGGCAGCTGACCGAAGCGTACCTGAAGCGCATTGGTGAAATAGACCAGGCAGGTTTTGCATTGCATTCAGTGATTGAAATCAATCCGGATGCGATCGCTATTGCAGCAGAAAGAGATAAAGAATTACAGGAAGGAAAAATCAGGGGACCATTGCATGGCATTCCGGTTCTGATCAAAGACAATATTGGTACCGCAGACAAAATGAAAACGACTGCCGGTTCTCTTGCTCTGGCCAACCATGTGGCAAAAGAAGATGCGTTTATTGTACAACAACTTCGTAAAGCGGGTGCCGTTATATTGGGAAAGACCAATCTCAGCGAATGGGCCAACTTCCGCTCCACCCGTTCATCCAGCGGCTGGAGCAGCCGGGGCGGGCAAACGAAAAACCCCTACTTTCTTGATCGCTCTCCCTGCGGCTCCAGTTCTGGTTCCGGTGCTGCGGTAGCTGCAAATCTGTGTGTGGTAGCTGTTGGAACCGAAACAGATGGTTCTGTTATTGCCCCTGCTTCCTTTTGCGGTATTGTTGGAATTAAGCCCACCGTTGGCTTACTAAGCCGCTCGGGCATTATTCCCATTTCTGCCACGCAGGATACAGCCGGCCCCATGGCACGAACTGTTGCAGATGCTGCACGTCTGTTAGGCGTTCTTGCAGGAGCTGATGAAACCGATGCTGCCACTCTTACCAGCAAGGAAAAAGAAGGAACCGACTACAGTTCATTTTTGATAAAGGACAGTCTGAAAGGCAAACGAATTGGCTATGAAGCATCCTTTCTAAAAGGCAGACATGAAGCTGTGGTATCGTTGTATCAGCAGGCAATCAATACCCTGAAAGAACAGGGAGCTGAACTGGTGGAAGTGGAATTGCTCAAAGCAACCCGTCCGTTAGGAGATGCTGAGTTTACAGTACTGCTTTATGAGTTTAAGGATGGGCTCAATAAATATCTTTCAGGTGTCAGCAATGGTGTAAAGAGCATGGACGAACTCATCGCCTTCAATAAAAAAGAAGCAGCGACTGTCATGCCTTACTTCCAACAGGAACTGGTGGAAATGAGTGTTGCCAAAGGAGCTCTTACAGAGAAAGAATATACAGAAGCTGTCAAGAAAAGTACTTCTGCCCGTAAGATAATTGATCAACTACTGCAGCAAAATAAACTCGACGCTATCATTGGCACCAGTTATGGACCAGCCGGCTGCATTGATTTAGTAAACGGTGATTCAGATCCCGGATTTTATTTTTGTCCGCCTGCTGCTATGGCCGGGTACCCACATATTACTGTGCCCATGGGCGATGTACATGGCCTGCCGGTCGGACTGTCCTTTATCAGCGGTGCCTACCAGGAAGGACTGCTTATTTCTCTTGCTTACGCCTATGAACAGGTAACAAACAAGAGAAAACTGCCTGCGTTCCATCCAACACTTTATCCGGAAAAAAAAGTCTGACCATTACTTATTCTGAATAGTACTTAAAACAGGTTACAAACAAAACAGGCAACGATCATTCCGTTGCCTGTTTTTCTTAAAACTTATTGAGCCAAACTGATATTCACCTGTAAACCGGCTCTTGTATTCACAACCGGTGGCGGCGTTGCAATGTAGCCCACTACCCTGTTTTGTTCCAAAAACAAACGCAGGCGGATACGGTTGTTCAGCACATAGTCAATGGAAGGATTAATGCTTAACACTTTTTGTCCGCCGGTGGGAATGGTATTCCGCTGATCGAGGATATTGTTGGCAATGGCGTTATCACGATACGTCAGGTCAAAACGGAAGTTAATATCATTCTCTAACGTTCGTGATCCGTTTTTACTAAACGGCACTTTAAACGGCAGCTTCAGACCACGTTTGCGCCAACCGGCACCAACGGTGATGTCCACACTCCGCACTTCGCTCACCTGGAAGTCAATCAGACTTAAACTGATCGTCCGGCTCCGGCCATAATCCAACCGCAAACTCAACTGATTGGCAAATTGTACATCCACACCAATCAGAGGCGAAAACTTTTCACTGATGGTAACATTGGGCACCAGGAAAAACGGAACAAAATTGTTGGAGATGGTATCAACAAAAGACGGGAATCCAAGACCAAACTGATCGGCATACAACAATGCAGAAGTAAAGTTATTCATGCTGAGGTTACTGTTGTAACCATGTGTAATTGTAAAGTTGGTAAAGATCTTATCCATTCCCGGAAGTCTGCTCAATCCACTGTAGGTTAAGCGCCAGTTGGGTTTGGGAAGGTAGCGGCGGAACGGATTATCATTGATCCTATCATTCTTCTGATCTATCAATCCCACTTTCAACGGATCCTGGTTGGTGTAGGCTGCAATAAAGGAAGGAATCAGCACATCCTGTGCATAACGGCCGTATCCTTTGAAAAAGTTATCGGGGTTCTGAAGCTGGCTGTACGGATTGAGCAAACCAAGACGCTGGGAAAGAAGCAAGCGGTTTTGTTCAAACTGCAGGAATGACTCACCTGGTGCAGTGGGTGAATACTTCCGGAACATGGTCTGAAACGAAATGAAGGTGATATCAAAACCACCACCGGCATAAGGATTCAGGTTGGCAAACTTCCCGCCGCCCAGGGTATCTTTAAACAGACTGGAATAATTCTTACTGAAAGAACGGCTAAGATTCAGATCAATGGTAAAATCACGTAAAGGCTCTACCGTTGCTTCCAGCTTCAGTTCCTGACGGTAGCTTTGTGTAAACAGGAAGTTGAAATTGGTATCACGGGTCATCCAGCCATTATTCGCCGCTTTATTCAGCCAGTTCACATCGGGTTGACGGCCAAACACAAAATCAAGTCCGGGTGCACGGGTGCCCCAGTTATTACCCATATAGCGTGGGCTATCTGTAAATCCGGGTATACGTGAATTAAAGGATTCATTAAAATTCACGTTTACATTCTTAAGCGATGTAAGCAACTTGCCCGCAAAACGCATGCCTCCGCTAAGCTCGGGTTGTATACCCTTATCTGTTTTGGCTTCCAGCCGGTTCAGCCTGCGGAACAGTTTCGCAACGTATTTCTTGCTTTTACCCACCGTATCTTTTGGATTAAACTTGATATTGGGCGAAGCCAGCTGTGGTGTGGCATTTGGATTGGGCGTTACATCCAGGGCACGCAACCACTTGGACTTGGAGTAGAGACGGTTAAAATCGAGCTGACCGGTAAAAATCCGCTGCTGTGAGTTTTCCATCGTGTTACCCAGGTTCACTGCCAACCGGGAGGCTCCGATCCAGTTATAGGTGGTGGAGTAATTAAACCGGGCGGTAGTCCAGTCCAGCGCCGGAATTTTACTCAGCGGAAAATTATAAGAAGCATTGGCTGTTTGCCGATAGATTACGTTTCGGCCTCCTCTGAGGAAGTTCTTCCGGACAGAATCTCGTTTCTCTTTAGTATCAATGCGCCCTACAGGTTCATCCACACGGGCATTGTTGGTAGCTGAAAAATCAATATTGATTGATTTGGTCAAATCCCAACGCATATTATACACCCGGTCAAATACAAAATACTTATCGTAGGTTTCAGGAATCTGGAACGGACTGGGGGGCACGCCCTGTATCTGTACTTCACGGGCACGGGCAGCACCAAACTGGCGGTTCACATCGGCCCGGAAACTGAGCAGACTCGGGCGGTAGTTGAAGTTAAATTCTTTCACAATATTCCACCAGGGACTACGGTACTTGATCAACTTTTTAAATGGCTCCACAAACTTCGGCTGCGGGGCATAGTTATATCCCATTCCGGCATAATGCTTTTCCAACACATCACTTTCAATCAACGGATTCCGGCGTTCTGTTTTCGTATACGAATAACTGGCATCGAAGTTGGAAATATCATAAATTTTTGCAGGCTTGTTATTGGTTTTGTTCTTGCGCAGGTTGGTAACATTTACAGTGGTGATGCCCACAAAATCCTGTGATATCCGTTTTACTGAGTCCTTATTAGAAACAGAATTAAGTTTATCTCTGAATTTGACATCCTGATCGTAGGGATCATATTCCGGATTCATGACTGTTTGGGAATAACTGGCATAAAAAGGAATATCAATAGCAGCAGTTTTTGGCAGCAGTTTGCCCAGCTGCAGATTCGTGGCCACATCAAACTGGGTAAAGTACTCCCGGCTGCGTTCATTCACCCGCTGCTCAATGGTACCAAAACCGGAACTACGGCCTGCCGCAGAAATGGTGATGGTACCCAGATCGGCCAACTGCAAATCCATACGGCCGGTAGCAGCCCAGCCACCTTTTTCATCGAGGCCGCTCAGACGCAGTTCATTGACCCATACCTCTGCACATACAGTGGAAGCAGCATCACCCGGACGGTTTTCAATGCCCACCAGGAAGCCTCTCACTTCACCCAGGTTGGGATTTCCCATCACCGTCCATCTGATTCCGTTCGGCCTGTTTTCAGAATAAGGCAGTAACACGTTTCCGGTTCTTCGTAATTTAAACCGAACCAACTCTTCTAGGTTTACGTCGAATTCGTTCGCTGAAGGCCACACAATGGTATCTTTTAAGAAACTGCCCCACCGGGTCACTTTCAGCGGCATGCGGACCTCGTAATAGTTATTGATAAAATCTGTACCAAACCGTATGACTGCCACCAACTCATCATCCTGCAGGTCATCTGACTTTCCACTTGACTCAGCATGCAGGAACATACGCACCCGGCGGTATTGACGGAAATCAAAATTGGTGGATTTAAATACAGCCCGGCTATCGCCATCCAGCAGGTTACAGAGCTGCATACTGAGCGCCTGCTCATTCTGCAGCAAGTTAATACCGTTATTACTCAATTGCTGCACCCGTTCAATACCGGGAGGAATTACATAATTCACGGGGAAGCGCTTATCGTTTTCCTCTACGTTTACCGCCGTTACATTAAATGATGTTGCTGAAACATTCTGAACTGGTTTGTACTGACCGGTAGTATCCAGAGCAAACTGGAACGAACGCCACATGTTACGCACCAGTTCCAGCTTCCCAAAACGTACCACGAGTGAATCCTCAAAACCGGTCATAAACATACGCATGAAGCGGATGGATTTAAAGTCGGGTATATTACCCACCTTCTGCTGGTATTGGCGGATGGGGATACGGAACAGGTACCAGGTTTCGATACGGCTGTTGCCATTGGCAAGTTTTACATCCACATCCCGGCGGTCGGCAATGAAATTCTGACCTACCTGCATGAAAGGATCATTTTTCGGCCGCAGCTCAATTCCATACTGGAAATATTCCTCTACTTCATTCAACGTGTTGTCACGGTTGAGATCCTCATTATCAGGGTACAGAGAAGAAGCGGGCGTGTAAGCCTGATCGTTGGTGGCAACCGGACTGTTACCATGCGGATTGTTGAATTGCTTATAACGGGCAAGAATACCTGCTCCTGACTGGTTGTACAATTCATCCCGGAAATGACGGTAGTTATCGCTGCTGGGATCGTTGAACAGTTGCTGAAACGATGCGCCGGTGCTGATGTTGTTACGGTAGGCCGTCAAAAAATCATTACGGAATTGCTGTTCCTGCGGATCATCCATTCCATCAAAACCCACATCCTGCTGCGGTCGTTCTTCCACAATGTTGCTGAAGGCTTGTGCAATCTGGATGGGGTTACGGGGTACCCTTGCCCAGGTACTGGTATCTTCACGGGCCAGGGTTTGTGTTGTACTCAACCCGTTTTCATAAAAACGGCGGCCATCCTTCAAAATATCTTCAGAAATATTACCGAGGTTAAAATACAGTTGTCCACCTGAACTGTTCGGATTCAGAATAAAAGGATCCTGAACCCACATTTCGATGAATTCAATGTTGTTGGTTTCAAAATCTATCTGGTCAATGGCCCGCATGATACCACCCCAACGTCGTTTGGGATTGAGCAGTTTTCCATTTACAGGATTAATACTGCCGGGGCGTGCATCATAGTTATACGGCCCCCGGTCGGTCGGGAAAAAAGCAAGATCAAATGTAATGAGTTGGTTCTGGCCCAGATCGGGTGTGGCTTGTGGAAATACTTCCACCCGGTTGACAAAACGAACACGGGGGTCCGACAATTCATCCAGGTTATTGCCCAGCGGATTATTGATGCTGCGACGTTCCTGTAATACCGGCTCGATATTATACCAGGCCAGTTTGCTCCGGTTAAACCCATAGCCCAGATCATTCACCAGGCCGGCCTCAGGGAACAGTTCCACGCCAAAGCGATCCCTGGCACCATTGGGGGTTGATGCTAATGTCCAGGCAATGAACGGAAACCGCAAGTCAATACCGTTGCGGGTGCCTTCAAAATCATCTATATACACCAAACCGCCTTCGCCTTTTTCCGGGCGTATCTGCCGGGCAGTACTTGGTATAATGCGGGCTCCTTCGCCATACAGGTTAACAGAAGAAGTTTGACGGGTGGTGTAAAATGGTAAGGCATCCAGCCATTTGGTCATACGCTTCCAGTCGCTGCGGAAATTCAGATCGGCACCCACCATGGTGTTACGGATAGGATCATCGCCATAATTCATTTTGGTGAAGAAGGGACGTTCGCCTAACCGCATGATGGCGGCTCCCACACTGAGTTGTTTGGTTTGCGTTTCAATCGCCCGGTAGTCGAGCCGCAGTGCCATGAAGTTGCGGTTCTGCATACCGAAGGTGGCGTTATTTTCAAATCCTACCTGGATGGGAATATTTGCATTCAAGATCGCCTGGTTGATAATTTTTACAGTACCCAGGTTATAGTCCACCACGTAATCCACGTTCTCCCGCAGCATTTGTCCGCCAGCAGACACTGTAACCGAACCCTGCGGCACATTGAACGCACCAATGGGAATTTCAGAACCACCACCGGCACTGCGGGAAGCACCTTTAAACACATAACGGTTCAACTGTGGCGATTGCTGTGCCACCCATTTAATAGAATCGTACAACGGATAAAATAAATACTTACGGCGCAGCTCAGCCGAATCGGTACCTCGGAAAATAGTTTCCAGATCTTTCCCAAAAGGCTCCAGCAAGGGGAATATCACCCGGCTTTGCTGGGAGTTCACCGTAAATCCTTCCACATAATCAAACACACCATCCGGCTGAGGATCGTTCTGGTTATTCAGCCGGTCAAGATTCACCAGCTCCAGGATGGGCCGGCCCTTTTCTTCTCCTTCAGGAATATATCGCTTCTCACCACCACCGGGTTCCTGGTAGAGGATATTGAATTTAAAATCCTTGCGCTCCAGTTGACCGTATCCCACTGCATACACGTTCTTCATCATCAGGCGCCAGATCGGCAGCAACGGACGCTGCGAAGTTGCTTTGAGCATTTTCAAAAACAGCACCTTTTGTGTACCAGAGTTATTCTGGGTGGTATCGGGCGTAACATCGTTCGAAAACTCACCCACTTGGAACACCCGACCGTTCACCGTATACTGAAAAGCAACCCCCAGTACCTCATCGGGCTGCAATACGGTGTTCAACGAAATAAACCCGATCTGCTGGTTGAAATAATATTCTTCGGGGCGCAGTTTGCGGGCAAACGTTCGCTCAAAATCCTGCACAGCCACCAGGCCCAATGCACTCAAACGGGTTGTTACCAACGATGCATCACGGGTAGTAGGATCGTTCACAATGCGCTGGTATAAATCATTGGCTCCGTTTTGTGGTAAATCGGAGCCTGTAAGTGAATTGATATTCGTGTTAAATGGTTCATTTTCTCCCAAATCCATAAACGCCACCACATTCCGGTTTTCGGTGGTGGAACCGGTACGGTTGGTCACCCACACTTCCATCCGCAGAATCTGGACGGGCGTGATTACCGCCGGGAGATTTTTCATGTTTTTGTTATAGTTCTTCCGGAAATACTGTCCCAGCAGGAAGTGACGGTTTTCTTCGTATTCGTCGGCCTTCACTTCAAAGGATTGCAGTCCGGCCCCACCCTGCAGCTGCATTTGCTGCCGGCTGGAATTCTGGTTGGCCAGCACTGTGGTGACAAACAATTTTCCAAACTGCAACTCGGTTTTGATACCAAACAACGTTGAAGCTCCGGGCATCAGGCTTCCTTTGGCCGGAAAAGCAACGTTCCCCGCCTGAATACGCTTAATGATCTGATCGCTGTTGCCGGTATAATCCAATTTTAACTGGTTCTCAAATTGAAAGTTGGCGAGGGTGTTGTAGGTAACCGGGAAGTTCAGCTTATCGCCGATTTTCGCATTCAGTCCGAAATTGGCCTGCATGTCAAAATCAAATCCGCCATTCCGGCGGGCACGTTCGGGCAGGGTGGGATTCTTGATGTTCTGACCAAGATACCCGGCGGTAAGAGTTACATCACCCTGCGGACGGATTTCCACCTTGGGAATCCCTGTGTTGCTGAACAGACGGTTAAAAAAACTTTCCCGCACCTGCAGTTTGGGGTCCTGGATTTTGCGGTTTAAGTTGAGGGTGGTATTCAACCGGCGCTGAAAATATTCCTGTTCATCTTTCCGGGCTTTGTAGGCCACCATTTCATCAAACGTCATCCAGGTAGGCTTGCGGAACCAGCTCCGGCCGATTTTTTCATAAATAAAATAGCGCTTGGTTTCCGGGTCGTAGGCAATCGAATCGGATATGGCAGACGGTCGCTGCAGGTCAAAAGTATTGCGGTTGGGGTATAAAAACGCATCGCCCCGCCGGTCGGTTAAGGGAAACCGCAGGGTGTCACGGGAAGGCACTGTATCTCTGCGAAAGGGAAAACGGTCATGGCTTCCTGCCAATACGGAGGAAACAGAGAGTACACATACAGTCACAAAAACTGTAACACGGAATATGGAGTGTTGCAAGAAGGTCAAAATCTCAAAGCGTGTGTTGGTTCGTTACTGGTTTTACAAAGATTTCAGAGCCGCTTTGATCAGCTCTTCCACCTGGCTGAAAGCCCCCTGCTGCTGTGCTTTGCGGATGGCCGTTTCAGCAGCAGAACGTGCAATGCCCAAGGCGGTCATTGCAATTAACGCTTCTTGCTCTAAAGTATTGTGTGTCAATGCAGGAATATTCGTATCGGGAGCCGATTTAGAAAGTTTGTCCCTGAGTTCCAATACAATGCGCTGCGCCGTTTTTTTGCCGATGCCTTTTACCTTCTCCAGCAACCCCTCATTTCCCGATAAAATAGCCCGTACAATTTCGCCGGGTTGCAGCGAAGAAAGCATCACCCGGGCCGTGGTGGCACCTACCCCTGAAACGCTCAGGAGGTGCAGAAACACTTCTTTTTCTGCCGGGTCAAAAAAACCAAAGAGTATATGTGCATCCTCCTTAACCTGGAGATACGTAAACAGTTTCCCTTCAGCCAGCGACTGGATTTTGCTATAAGTATGAAGACTTACCTGCACTTCATACCCCACCCCCTGCACTTCTACGTGCACAACGGTGGGCGATTTAAACGTGAAGGCTCCTTTCAGATAGGCGTACATGGGGCGAAAATAGAGGAAAAAGGTTAAAAACAGGCCTGTTGGAAATTCCTGTAAATTTGCACGCTTTTAATGCAAACGAAACAATGACTAATAAAACAACTGCAGCCATTACCGCTGTTGCCGGATGGGCCCCTGAAGACCGGTTAACCAATTTTGACCTGGAACAAATGGTGGAAACCAACGATGAGTGGATCCGCAGCCGCACCGGTATTGAAGAGCGCCGGATATTGAAAGGTGAAGGCTTAGCTACGTCCGACATGGCGGCTCCCGCTGTATTAGAACTGTGCAAAAAAAGAGGAATTGACCCCAAAGAAATTGATTGTTTGATTGTGGCGACCGTAACACCGGATATGGTGTTTCCAGCCACGGCCAATATTGTGTGCGATAAAATCGGGGCCACCAATGCCTGGGGCTTCGACCTGAGTGCTGCCTGCAGTGGCTTTTTGTTTGCCCTTACTACCGGAGCAACTTATATTGAAAGCGGCCGCTTTCAGAAAGTGGTGGTGGTAGGCGCCGATAAAATGAGTGCCATCGTGGATTATACCGACCGCAATACCTGCATCCTGTTTGGCGATGCGGCTGCAGCCGTTTTGCTGGAACCCAACCAGGAAGGATATGGTGTACTCGACAGCATTCTGCGGACCGATGGTTCGGGCCGACCGTTCCTGCACATGAAAGCAGGAGGTTCACTCAAGCCCGCTTCCCAGGAAACCGTGGCCAACCGGGAGCACTTCGCTTACCAGGAAGGTCAATCGGTGTTCAAATTTGCCGTAAAAGGCATGGCGGATGTCAGTGCCGAACTGATGGAACGCAATCAACTCACCAGCGATGATGTTGCCTGGCTGGTACCACACCAGGCCAACCTGCGCATCATTGATGCCACCGCCAACCGCATGGGCTTGCCGAAGGAAAAAGTGATGATCAATATCAGCAAATACGGCAATACCACTGCCGCTACCATCCCCTTGTGTTTGTGGGAATGGGAATCGCAACTGAAGAAAGGCGACAATATTGTTCTTGCTGCTTTTGGTGGAGGTTTTACCTGGGGTGCCACCTGGGTAAAATGGGCCTACGATCCTAAGTAAACAACAGGAGCTGTTAAGATAAAAAAGGCTGTACGCAACTGGTACAGCCTTTTTCGTATCTGTAACTTAATCAACTAATTACTGATCCGGGAGTTATTGAGACGTTCCTTTACTTTCATCAAAAGAGCCCTGTGATCTTTCCGTTTTCATCAATATCAATATGCTCGGCAGAGGGAACAGCCGGCAGCCCGGGCATACGCATCATATCGCCCAGAATGGGAATCACAAAGCCTGCACCGGTAGCGTACTCAAATTCACGAACAGTGATGCTGAAATTCTCAGGCCGTCCCCGCTTGTTTTCATCATCGCTGAACGACCGGGGTGTTTTGGCCATACACACCGGTAACTGTTCAAAGCCCAGCTGTGGAATCTTTTTCAGCTGTGCCTTGGCCCGTGGTGAATATTCCACCGTGGCAGCACCGTAAATACGGGTGGCAATGAGGTGAATTTTTTCTTCCAGCGGTAACTTCCAGTCGTACAACGGGTAAAACTCACTTTCCTTTCGTGCAATGGAATCGGCCACTGCCCGTGCCAGATCTTCACAACCTTTCCCTCCCTCGGCCCAGGCACGCACCACCACCGCACGGATGCCCATGCTGTTGCACTGCTGCTGAATGAGCCTGATTTCTTCGTCTGTATCACTGGAAAAATGATTGATGGCCACCACCGGACGCATACCAAATAACTGGAGATTTTCCAGATGCTTGCGCAGGTTGGGCAACCCTGCCTCCACCCGCTGCACCGAGGGCGTGAGCCACTCTTCTTTTTTGGCGCCGCCGTGATAACGTAATGCCTTCACCGTTGCCACCACCACCACCGCTTTCGGTTTCAAACCGGCGGATACACTTTTAATGTTGAAAAACTTTTCGGCGCCCAGGTCGGCGCCAAATCCGGCTTCGGTCACCACATAGTCACCTAACGACAAGCCCATTTTCGTGGCAATCACTGAATTGGTCCCCTGTGCTATACTCGCAAACGGGCCACCGTGCAAAATAGCGGCATTGCCTTCGAGTGTTTGCACCAGGTTGGGCTTGATGGCATCTTTCATCAGCACGGCCATCGCCCCAACTGCATTCAGGTCACGGGCAAAGACCGGCTTTCCGTCGAAGGTGGAGCCAATGAAGATATTCCCCAGGCGTTTTTTAAGATCCTGCAGGTCACGGCTCATACACAGGATGGCCATGATTTCAGAAGCCGGGGTGATGTTAAATCCTTCTTCACGGGGAATTCCATCGCCGGTACCGCCCAATCCCACCACAATGTGCCGCAGGGCCCGGTCGTTCATGTCCATCACCCGTTTCCACACAATGGTGCGGGGATCAATGTTGAGACTGTGTAGTTTGTTCTGCAGGTTGTTATCAATTAAAGCAGAAAGCAGGTTGTTGGCTTTTTCCACCGCTGCAAAATCGCCGGTGAAATGAAGGTTGATATCTTCCATGGGAATCACCTGCGAATAGCCGCCACCGGCAGCACCGCCTTTCACCCCAAATACGGGACCCAACGATGGTTCCCGCAATACCGCAATGGTTTTTTTGCCGATACGGTTCATGCCTTCTGTGAGCCCGATGGCCACCGTGGTTTTTCCTTCGCCCAGTGGTGTGGGTGTAATGGCCGTTACAAGAATGAGATTTCCATCAGCTGCTTTTGATTCATCAATCAATGATAACGGCAGCTTGGCTTTATACTTCCCGTAATACTCCAGGTCGTCTTTGGAAACACCAATACGTGCAGCAATTTCTTTAATGTGGCGGATAGGCGCCGCCTGCGCAATGTCAATATCCGAGGGAACAACCGGCATAGCAAGCAGAATTTAAGTTGCAACATTAAAGATTCATGCCTGCACAGCACATGATGCGCATCAGTCTGCCGGTTGATTTTTCAATCCTGCTGCAGGTTGAGCCAGGTGCTGAAGTCGCTGTTGGGCACCTGTGCTTCACCCAGTTGCCGCATCATTCCAATCAACTGGCCCCGGTGGTAACTGCTGTGGTTCACCACATGTAAGAGAATTTCCGTGGCGGTGGCGGTATAGGTACCACCAGCCACATGATGGCACTGTAGCTGGCGGCTCCATTCCTCTGTGGAAGCAGCGGCAGCATACCGTTCCCACAGAGCCGACTGATTCAACAGTCCGTTTACCAGCTCCCGCAGGTTGGGGTTGAACTGCTGGCTGGGAATGATATGGGTGGTATGACCCTCGAGGCTTTGCCACCAGCCACTTTCCGCATCCCAGATGTGTAGCAGTGTACTGTATAAATTGGGAAAGCTGGAAACAACGATCTGTTCGTGCAGCCCTTCTTTGAGACTCAGCACTGCATCACAAAGCACCCGGTTGGCCCAGTGATTGTAAGCAGCAAAATGTACAAGCGATTGTTTCATAAAAAACTGATGCTGAAAAATACTGAATAATTACAGAACGTATACGGTTGCAACCTGCAGGATTGCGTATTTTTAAAGCCTTAACTATATACAACATTTATGGAGTTTTCCACCCGGCTGATACACGAACACAATGTGAAAGATGATTCAGGAGCGGTGATGGCCCCCATCATCCTCTCCACCACCTTTGAGCGGGGCGATGATGGCATTAACTATCCCAGCGGATATTTCTATTCCCGTTACGATAATCCCAACCGGCATTCACTGGAACTGAAAATCGCCGGGATGGAAGAGGGTACCGGCTGTGTGAGTTTTGCTTCTGGTCTGGCCGCAGCCACGGCTGTATTCCAGAGCCTGAAAACCGGCGATCATGTGTTGTTGCCTGATGATACGTATTTCTCGATCCGTTCCATTCTCGATACGATGTTCAGCGGATTTGGTGTGACCTATACGCTGGTGGATATGACCAACCTGGCGCAAGTGGAGCAATCCATTCAACCCAACACAAAGCTCGTTTGGATGGAAACGCCTTCGAATCCACTGCTTAAAATCACCGATATCAAAGCCGTGGTGGAACTTGCACAGGCGCACGGCTGTTTTACCGTGGCCGATAATACCTGGGCCACACCGTATTACACCAAGCCATTAACGTTAGGCGTTGATATCGTGCTGCATTCCACCACCAAGTACATGGGTGGACATAGTGATATCCTGGGCGGTGCCCTGGTGTTCCGGGAGGAGAATGAACGGAGTATGTTCATCCGTGCCTGCCAGAAGCTGGGCGGTGCTGTTCCTTCTCCGTACGACTGCTGGTTGCTGTGCCGCAGCCTGGCTACGTTTGCAGCCCGTATGCCCATTCACAGCACCAATTCTATGGCGTTGGCACAGTATTTAGAAACACATCCGTCTATTGAGCAGGTAGTGTATCCGGGACTGCCCTCGCACCCGCAGCATGAAGTAGCTGCACGGCAGATGCAGAACGGGTATGGAGGGATGTTATCCATATTGGTAAAAGGTGGCCGCTCCCAGGCACTGCAACTGGCTGGCAAGTTGCAACTGTTTGCCCATGCCACCAGCCTGGGGGGAGTGGAAAGCCTGGTAGAGCACCGCAAATCCATAGAAGGAGAGCAATCGCTCACTCCCGATAACCTGCTGCGCATTTCTGCAGGCATTGAAGACAGCAAAGACCTGATTGCCGATTTTGAACAGGCGCTGGCGGCTTTGTAATTATGTATGGATGGTGACAGATAAGAATAGTCAGAAAAATCCCTTGTGATCTTTGTGGATTGCTTCGTGCCCCTTGTGGTAAAAAACAGGTTGAACCACGAAGCACACAAAGAGGTTCACGAAGGACACAAAGGAATAAAAGCACTTTGAATGTGATAAAAACTATACAATGAATCCTAATTAAGAAAGGATAAAACTAAATGCGTTTGCAAGTATGAGTATTATAATCAGAAGAGCTGTAAAAGAAGATTGTCCACGATTGCTGGAACTGGTGCAGGAATTGGCCACTTACGAACGTGCCCCGCAGGAAGTAACCGTTACCCTGGACCATTTTGAAGAAAGCGGCTTTGGCGCCAACCCGGTGTGGTGGGCCTTTGTAGCGGAAGAAAACGGAACCATCCTTGGCTTTGCGTTGTACTACATCCGCTACTCCACCTGGAAGGGACAGCGTATGTACCTGGAAGATATTATCGTAACCGAAGCTGCCCGTGGCCAGGGTATTGGTGCCTTGCTGATGGAGCAACTGATTGCTGAAGCAAAAGAACGGAAGTTCAATGCCATTGTGTGGCAGGTGCTGGAATGGAACGAACCCGCCATCAACTTCTACAAAAAGTTCAACGCCAGCTTTGACGGGGAATGGGTGAATTGCAGTATTACATTTTAAAGACAAAAAATCAAATATTTAAATATTTTTTATATGAAAGTGGTATTTATAATCATTGGATTTTTCTTGATTAATAGTTGCTTTTCACAAACAAAAAAAACAACTAAAAGTAACACTACAACCAAGGTTAACAACGCCTCACAAACTGTATCAATTTCAAAAAAAACTACAGAATTTAAGAAAATGGATTCTGAAGATTCTCTATATATGTTTTCGGCGTATGTTATGATTGAAAATGGGCATGGTGAACTTACCAAAGTACTTTACAAAAGTTCGATAATAAAGAAAGCGTGGGACGATTTTATAAGCAATAACAATTACTCAGATATTGAAGCATTCGAATTGGTTACAACAATGCTTGCCTTAAATGCTAAATACAAACTAAAAAATATTGAATCATTTGTTCCACTACCAAATCAATTTTTCATTTGGTCAATAAATCACGAAGCTTTTGTATCAAATTTTAAAATGATGGGAAGAAATGGTTATGGTAATCTTTCAGAAACAACGGTTCTTGTAGTGTATGACCCGAAACAAAAAATAAAACATTCAAAGAATGATGACATGAGAGAAGATAAAAAGAACAAATGAGTATCTTAATATATAAACATATTTTATTGACGAATTTCCGTTACCGCAAAAATCATTCCTACACCAAAACCTCAAATTTCAAAACAAGAATATTTGATTGATTTTCAAAGAAGCATTTTTTTGATAGTTGCGTATATTTATGTGCTGTACGTCATCAAAATAGAAATACCTACAATTTTTTAGAATCAATAAAAAATCTAAATGATAAGACTGCTAGTTGCCTATTTTATTGTTTATTTTTTTATTACTAATGCAACATTTGCTAAAGATACTTTGTATGCTTCAAAACCAATTTCACTAGAGGGAATTGGAAAAGCATATGCCCCAGGCCATCTTGTAATTGACAAGAAAATATTTCAAATTCCATATTCTAACAATAATGGATTTTTTAATTCATTAATTTATCCCAAAAACAAATTTACGCAAGTCTATTTTAGAAATTCTGACTTTAGCGTTTTTGAATCACCCGGATTTAAATCTGTACAATCTGAGAATTCAGGCTTTTACATCATTGACAGTTGTAAGATTACACTTCTTCCAATTTTTAATACAAGCGGAGAAATCCACATAGTCTCAAGCCAACTTAACAACCTTTCTGTTACTAATACTAACAAATTAAGGATCAGTTTAACAAATGATAGTTCGATTTCCCATATAGTGATGCAAAATAATAGGAATATTAAGATTCAGTTATTACAGTGCTCATTTAAGGACTCAGGTGAAATTAGAATATTCAATTCAACAATTTCCCAGTTTGATTTTGCATACGACAGAAGAAGTGGTTGTAATATATTATTTCAAAATGATACCATTAACCATTTCTCTGTTGGTATAATTTCAGAAGCTAACAAAGAACTACAAAGAGATAAAAGTTGGTATAAAAATGAAAACACATTCACATTTTATAACTGCCATATAAACGCTCCTTTCGTATTCTTTGACCAAATTCCTAATTCAACATTTGTTTTTAACAATTGCACATTTGGCTCCAATGTTTACTTAGCTGATATGGCAGTTGATAAAATAGTAATCAGAAATTGTCAAAATATTCCAGCACAGATTATAATTGGATTTAGAGAAAAATTCTCGAAAGTTTACCTAGGGCTTATAAATTCGAATTTAGATAATTTAAGATTTGATTTCTCACCAAACATAAGACTAGTCTTTGACTCAAGTGACAGCAAAGATGTAATTATAAATAGCTACAAAAACTTATTAGAAAAGTTTGAACGTGAAGGAAAAGAACGTAGTTATAAAATAGTAGATTTGCAATATAGAAATTTTAAAGACTCTCGTATTTTTCATTTTATAAATTGCATTTGGTGGTATCATGGCTACCAACCTATTTTAGTCTTTATTTGGACCTTGGGGTTTTTAATTAGTTTTTTCATCTTTAATTTATTTTGTTGGAAGGAGATTTTCGAGATTTATCCTTTAAAGGAAGGTCAACGAGCAACTGCATACAAACAAGAAAATAGAAAGTTAAGATTTTACTCAATTGTTATCCTGTATACCTTATTTGTTTTCTTTTCGTTAAGGGTAGACCTCAATAAACTGAACTTTACAAAACTTAAGTTTGTTTATGCTTTTTTAGTTCAATATCTAATGGGATTATTGTGTATGTTATTTATTATACGATTTATCATCAAACTGTAATTGATTCAGTAAGTTCAAACTATCCTAGTCTCCGCCGCCGTGGTTCATATTTCCACGAATCACTTCACATTCTATTTCACCCATTCTTTCTTATACAATACGATTACGAACAGAAGTAATTTCCCACACACAGTCGGAAATCTAACAAAGACGTAAATGGCAATTATTGCTTTACCATTACTGTTCATCAATGAAAAGCATGCTTTTCTACCTGTTGTTTGGCAATTGTCGCCCTGTAACACCAACAGTCAACAACCTTCATTTTAAACCAATACGTTTTTACTCGTGCAGAAAAACTTTTTGTGTTGACGTACCTGCGGCTGAACTGATTTCGAGAATGTAAATACCGGAAGTAACCCTTCCTGTTGTGATCAGCTGCTGGTGTTCTCCGGCTGCAAACTTCTGCATGGGTACCGACTGTATTCTTCTGCCGCCTGCATCATACAGGCTGAAGGATATGGCAGTTGCCGCTGTTAAACTGAGTTTCACCACTATCACTGAAGAACCCGGCGTGTTCAGCACTTTCCAATGTTTCACCCCCGGTATAACTTCCTGAACGGAAGAAGACAGGAGTGTCATGCTCCTTGCAACTGTATAAATGTTATCGCCGGTAGTGGAGAAATCGCCATTGGCCGCATTACCGGCCACATAAAACGTAATGGCCTGGTCCTGAGCAGTGGGATTTGCCGGTGCCGTCCATCGAAGGTTGCTAAACGTATAGGTTGTGCCGGCGGTCGTAACCGGGGCATTGATGTGTCCCAATTCACTTTCATTCGGTACAGCATTGGCAGGCGCTATAACTGAAAAAGTACCCACATCATTATTACCCGATCCAACAGCACGTACCGCAAAACCCCAGCGTGTGCGATCAGAATTCCTGTGTGTAATTGTAACGGAAAAAGGATACACCGAACCAGGCGTATACGTTGCAGGAAGGCCATTGATGACTACAGACCCTCCCGTTGCATTTAACGCACTGCCGGAATGACAATCGGCACATGTAATTCCGGAAGTTGCACCGGTATGGCCGGTTGGCGGCTGACTGGAACTCAACAATCCGGCTGAAAGAGAAATGATCGAAACCAACATCAACAGAGTGGTTGTTTGCATTGTTCGGAATCGCATATGCTGGAAATATTTCTATTAATATAACACGATTCCCTCAATTATTTTAACGAAAAGCACTTCCTCTGCTGATTATTTTTCATCGTCTGTTCCACTGGCTGCCAACGATCGCCACGCCCAGGTTGCAGAAACTCGAACTAAAAAATGCAGCCATTCATCTTTGCTGCATTTTTTGATTTACTGTTTAAAAAATATCAATCAACCCAAATCTCTTCAACTCACCCCATCCACCTGCATTTCTTTATTGATCTTCTGCACCAGTCCCTGCAGAACTTTACCCGGACCGGCTTCGGTAAAGCGCCCGGCACCGGCGGCAATCATGGCCTGTACGCTTTGGGTCCAACGAACGGCACCGGTTAACTGATCAATGAGGTTTTGCTGGATGGCTTCTTTATCGGTTACCGCCGCTGCCACCACGTTCTGGAATACGGGGCAAGCCGGGTCTTGAAACACGGTTGCTTCAATTTTGGCTTTCAGTTCTTCTTTGGCCGGTTCCATAAGCGGACTGTGAAACGCACCGCCCACCGGCAGTACGAGGGCACGCTTGGCACCGGCGGCTTTCATGCGTTCACAGGCAAGATCAATGCCTTTGAGCGAACCGCTGATCACCAGCTGACCGGGACAGTTATAATTAGCCGGCACCACAACCTCGCCGGTTTCTTCGAACACCTGGCGGCAGATTTCTTCCACTTTTTCATCGGCCAGGGCCAGCACTGCTGCCATGGTGGAAGGTTGTGCCAGGCAGGCTTTTTGCATGGCCGTGGCCCGCACACTCACCAGTTGCAGGGCATCTTCAAACCGCAGGGCTCCATTGGCCACCAGGGCGCTGAACTCGCCCAAAGAATGACCGGCCACCATAGCGGGGGTTTTATCGGTTAAACACTCAAACGCCACCACCGAATGCAGGAACACCGCCGGTTGGGTAACATTGGTCTGCTTCAGGTCTTCTTCCGTTCCTGTGAACATAATATCTGAAATGCGGAACCCTAGAATGTCATTGGCGGTTTCAAACAAGTTGCGGGCTGCTTCATTGCTATCATAAAGCGCTTTTCCCATACCGGGAAACTGCGAGCCCTGTCCGGGAAATACATATGCATGTTTCATGTTCTTATCTTATAAGGGTTCAAAAATAAAGAAGTCTGGTACATTTCTGCACCAGACTTCCTGAATACGTACAACCTTCTTAGTTGAGCTTGCTTGAAATCAGGCGCAGAAACTCACTGCGGGTGGTATCTTTCTGAAACTCACCGGAAAACGCTGACGTGGTGGTTAAGGAATTCTGCTTTTGCACTCCCCGCATCATCATGCAGAGGTGTTGGGCTTCTATTACCACAGCTACACCCAGCGGATTCAATGAGGCCTGGATGGCCTCAAGAATTTGAGTGGTGAGCCGCTCCTGTACCTGCAGGCGGCGGGAGAACACGTCCACCACCCTTGCAATTTTGCTCAGCCCTGTAATAACTCCGTTGGGGATGTAGGCCACATGCGCTTTACCAAAGAAGGGCAGCATATGATGTTCGCACATGCTGTACAACTCGATGTCCTTGACGATGATCATTTCACTCACATCTTCATGAAACCGGGCACTGTCGAGGATGGCTTTTGCATCCATCTGGTAGCCCTGCACCAGGTACTGCATGGCTTTGGCCACCCGCTCCGGTGTTTTCAGCAATCCTTCCCGCTCTGCATCTTCACCCAGCAGGGTGAGGACGGATTTGTAATTCTCAGTCAACCCCTCCGTTACGGAAGCATCGTACTGTTCTGATTTTTTGTAAGCCATATGTTGAATGTTATTTGTTCGTGATTAAGCCGGATATTCCACAAAGTTCCGGGGCGTTTCGTACAGGCGGATCTGTAACTCATTTTCTTCGTTGATATGCGGACGAAGTAACTCATAAATCACCATGGCAATATGCTCTGCTGTGGGATTCAGATTCCGGAATTCTACCGTATCGAGATTGAGATTTTTATGATCGAAGCGATCAAGTACTTGCGCTTGTATTAAATCGCTCAATACTTTTAAATCAATCACATAGCCGGTATCGGGATTGGGAACACCCGTTACCTTCACAATCAATTCGTAGTTATGCCCATGAAACGAAGGATTGTTGCATTTGCCAAACACAGCATCGTTCTGTTCATTCGTCCAACCGGGATTGTACAACCGATGCGCTGCATTGAAATGTTCCTGCCGGAACACGGCCACTTTTTTCTGATTCGTCATAAAGGATTCATTCCGCTTCTCTCAAGTTACAAAAGAAATACGGAACGCTAATTAAACATTGCTGTTATAAAATAGTTCACCCGCCGAAATATTCTACATAAATGCGGGGCGTTTCGTAGAGTTTGATGCAATGCAGGGAAACACCTGTGGGGAGATGGGGCGCCAGTTGCTGCCAGATGCCGATGGCCAGGTTTTCGGTGGAACACATTTTGCCACGCAAAAACTCCACATCGGTATTGAGGTTTTTATGATCCACCAACTCAATCACATAGTCACGGATTAATTCGCTCAGTTTTTTTACATCATACAAAAATCCGGTATCAGGATCGGGCTCACCTTTGATGGTTACATACAGTTCGTAATTGTGACCATGCCAGTTTTCATTGGCACATTTTCCAAAAACTGCTTCGTTTTTTTCTTTGCTCCAATTGGGATTGGAGAGCTTGTGGGCCGCATTAAAATGCTCAATTCGTGTTAAGTAAACCATGCTTTACTTTGATTTGTATTCTTCACAGCATTGGGCGGAAGAATTGATAAGGGCGCAAAAGTAGGTGAATTGATGCAAAAATGAGCGATACACAGGGCCATACCTGCCAGTGGAACGCAGTCATCTTCGTACCTTGCCGGTAAAACAAGTTCAGCTATGAAACCTTGCCTGGTGATTGCCGCCACGCCCATTGAAATCAGTCCTTTGTTGCGGGAACTGCAGCAAAACACTGCGTTTCAACAACATAACCCTATTGATGTATTGATAACCGGCATTGGACTAACGGCCACCACCTATCACCTCACACGCTACCTGAGCCTGAAACGTCCCGGCCTCATCATCCAGGCAGGCGTAGGCGGTTGCTTTGACCGGAACGTGCCGCTAGGCACCGTACTGGCGGTTAAAAAAGAAACCATTGCCGACCAGAGCGTGATTGAACTGAAAGAACTGAAAACCTTGTTTGACCTGAAACTGGTTCCTGAAAACCAATTTCCGTTTCAAAAAGGATGGCTGGTCAATAAAAGCGAGTTGTTGAAAGAAGTGAAGCTGAAAAAAGTGACCGGAGTTACAGTGAATGAAATTACCACTTCCCGCAGCAAAGTGAAGTTTTATGAATCTCATTTTGCACCGGTGGTGGAATCGATGGAAGGCGCTGCCCTGCACTATGTGGCGCTGATGGAACAAATTCCCTTCCTCCAACTACGTGCCGTGAGCAACTACATTGCAGAACGGAACAAACAGCGATGGAACATGAAAGAATCTGTCATCAACCTGAACAAGGAATTAATGAAGATCCTTGCAACAGTAACCACCAAATAGTCCACATGAAACTGACCCTTGGCTTTTCTCCCTGTCCGAATGACACATTTATATTTGATGCGCTTGTCAATCATAAGATTGATACGGGCGGACTGGAGTTTGATGTTGTGCTGGAAGATGTGCAAACACTCAACGAATGGGCGCTGGAGGGTCGGCTGGATGTGTCGAAGATCAGCTACGGTGTATATCCGCTCATCCGCAACGAATACCGTTTGCTCAGCAGCGGTGGAGCGTTGGGCAATGGTGTGGGTCCGTTATTGATATCGAAACAACCGCCGGCAAGTGCTGAGAAGCTGCAGGACTGGGTCAATCAACGCAGTATTGCTGTGCCAGGCCGCAATACCACCGCTCATTTTTTATTTACCCATGCGTTTCCGAAAGCCAACAACAAACAGTTCCGGGTGTTTCATGAAATTGAACAGGCCGTACTCAATGGAGAGGTTGACCTGGGCGTAATCATACACGAAAACAGATTCACCTACCAGCAAAAGGAATTGTATAAAGTAGCCGACCTGGGTACCTTATGGGAACAACAGACCGGTCTGCCTATTCCCCTAGGCGGCATTGTTACGCACAACCGGGTGGAGGAACCAATGGTTCAACAGCTGAACCGCCTGATTCAGCAAAGTATTGCTTATGCATGGCAACAATACCCCACCGTTAGCAATTATGTGAAAGCACATGCACAGGAGATGAGTGAAGAGGTAATGCGCCGGCACATTGAGTTATATGTAAATGATTTTTCAGCTGATATGGGTGAAGTAGGAAGCAAGGCCATTGAGGAAATGTTAAACATTTATCAAATCATGCAGGCGGAGTAAAGTGTTTTCCGTCTTCTTATAGCTTCGTTCTCCTAAACACATTCATGAAATATTTTATTCTGCTGCTGTTTTCATTTGTCGCCCTTGCTGCAAATGCCCAGCAATCAACCAACTCCAAACAACGGATTAAAGTATTCCTGGATTGCAGTAATACCTGGTGCGATGAGACCTACATCCGCACAGAAATCAACACCGTTGATTACATTGTAGACCGTATTTCAGCCGATGTACATGTGCTCATCACCTCCCAGGAAATGGGGAGCGGTGGCGAGCAGTTTCAGCTGATATTTTATGGACTCAACCGCTATCAGAAAGCAGCCGATACATTACGGTTTGAAACCTTACCACTGGCCACTGATGCAGAGGAACGCCAGGCACTGGTACATTACCTCAAGGCTGGATTAATTCCGTTTATTGCCAAAGCAGGCTATCTGAATGAAGTTACCTTACAAACTAAACTGCAGGCAAATCCCGATTCAAAAGAAAAAGCCGGTAATGCCGCCACAAAAGACAAATGGAACTACTGGGTGTACCGTGCCCGCATCAATGGAAATTTCAGCAGCGATCAAAATTATCGCTCCCGCAACCTGGGCAGCCGTTTATCAGCCGATCGTATTACAGACAAACTGAAGGTTTCCTTTTCATTGAATGCCGATGATAACCGAAACACCTTTATCATTAACGACCAGAAGATTCTGGTTAAAAATCATAGTATCAATTTTTCGCACCTGCTTGCAAAAAGCATCAACCAGCACTGGACCTATGGCTATGAAGTGAATGCTTCACAGGCAACGTTTGTCAATATGCAAAGCAGCTTTTACTTCAGTCCGGCCGTGGAGTACAATGTATTTCCTTACACCAGTGTGAACAGCAAGTTGCTTACCATCCGCTATGGCCCCGATGTACGCCGCAACCAATACTATGACAGTACGATTTACGGAAAAAAAGCAGAAGTACTGGCGGGTCACAATTTGTCCGTCAACCTCTCTTTAAATCAAAAGTGGGGCACCATTTCAACCGGTATGAGTTACCGTAACTTTTTTCACAACTGGCGCTTATACAATTTATCATTTAACACATTTGTAGATGTACGCCTTACAGGTAATTTGTCGTTTAATGTGTATGCATTCCCGTCCATTGTACGTGACCAGATTTTTCTTCCCAAGGGCAATGCAACAGCTGATGATATTTTATCACGCCGCCGGCAATTGCAAACGAATTACAATTTCTTTATGGGCTTTGGTGTTACCTACCGTTTCGGAAGCGTGCTGAATAATTTCGTAAATCCCCGGTTCAACAACAGCGGTGGGGGCATGGTTTTCTTTTGATCAGGACTCTTTCTTCAAGGCCTTTGCATACACTTCGAGGCAGCGTTTGCGGGCCAGTTCATGATCCACGATGGGTTTGGGATAGCTGAACTGTTCAAACTCCGGCACCCAGCGACGGACATACTTCAATTCCGGATCAAATTTTTTCGTTTGCAGATACGGATTAAAAATGCGGAAGTACGGCGCTGCATCACAACCGCTTCCGGCGGCCCATTGCCAGCCACCGTTGTTGGCAGCCAGGTCAAAATCCAGCAGTTTTTTAGCAAAATACACTTCACCCCAGCGCCAGTCGATCAATAGGTGTTTGGTTAAGAAGGAAGCAACAATCATACGCACCCGGTTGTGCATAAAGCCTGTAGCGTTGAGTTCCCGCATCCCTGCATCTACAATGGGATAACCGGTGGTACCGTTGCACCAGTGTTCAAACTCCGCTTCATTGTTCCGCCACTGGATTGCTTCGTACTCCCGTTTAAATGCTTTCCCCTCTCCCACCTGTGGAAACTTCCAGAGAATCATATGATAGAAATCCCGCCAGATGAGTTCGTTCAGATAGGTTTCGCTCAGCCCAGCTGCTTTCCGGGCCAGTTCCCGGATGCTGATGGTACCGAAGCGCAGATGCACCCCTAACCGGCTGGTTCCCTCAACCGAGGGTAAGTCACGTCGCTCCTTATAATGCTTCAGTATTTCTTCTTTGGCAGCAGCCGGAGGAAAAGGCAAACCTGCGGGCTGAAAACCCATATCTTCCAGCGTGGGCACGGGCAGTACAGCCTGTTGAAAGAACTGCTGCCTGTAAGATTCGACCGGGTAAGATGGCAGCTGCAGTTCGCCGAGTCTGGCCTTCCATTTTCGGCTGTACGGTGTGAAAACCGTGTAAGGCTTTCCATCATCTTTCACCACTTCGTCTTTTTCAAAGATCACCTGGTCTTTGTAAGTATGAAAAACAATGCCCTTACTGTTGAGGAACTGCGCCACCACTGCATCCCGTTTCAACGCATAGGGTTCGTAATCATGATTGGTGAATACTTGCTGCACATCGTAACGGGTGAGCAGTTGTTCGAATACCTGTTGCGGAAATCCGTAATGCACCTCCATGGAAGAACCCCAGGCATGCAACTGCTGTTGCATGCCGGTGATGGCGGCATGGATAAATTCCACCCGACGGTCGGTTGTTTCTTCCAGTTGATCCAGAATTGATTTGTCGAAGATGAATAATGGCACTACAGGAAAACCCGACTTCAACGCATGATACAGCGCTGCCTGATCGTGCAGGCGCAGATCCCGGCGAAACCAACAGATAGTTACTTTCGATAACGACATGAGAGTATAACGAACAGAGAAACGGAATGTTCAGCGGAACAGTGGACGGATGTACTCCTCAAATAACTGTGCGGTTTCCTCGCAGCGGTACTGTTTTTCACCAAACGACTTTACCCAGCGTATACCATGAATGGCATTGGTCAGAAACAGTTCATCGGCATCCATCAAATCCTGTACTTCAAAAGCACCTTCCACCACGGCACGCCCTTCCTTTTTCCATTGCTCGAGTAAGTAAGAACGCATCACACCTGCCACACAACCTTCTGTTAAAGCCGGGGTATGAATGATGTGATCACGTATGAAAAAGAGATTGGCAATGGTGGTATCGCACACCCGTTGAAACTGGTTCAATACAATACATTCATTCCAGTGACTGGATTTGGCATACTGTGCCGCCAGCGCATACAGCAGGTAATTGTTGCTTTTGATGTTGGAAAATGCATCACAGGACTTCCATCCGGAATCGAATACCCCCAGTTCCAGTCCGTTTACGTTGAGTTGAGGTTGTTCCTGTGCAAGAGGCCAGCATTGCAGCAGATAATTGAAGGAAGAGGAAGGAGGTTCCCATATACCGCCTTCGCCTTTGAAAACGGTCAAACGGATCCGTGCATCCCCATTGAGTTTGTTCCTTTTCAGCAAGCGTTGAATTTCCTGTAATAAGAAGGCATCTGTAAAATGAACCGGTAATGCAAAGTACAATTGTGGTAAAGAAGCCGTGAGCCGGCTCCAATGCTCATTCCATAACGGAAGCTGCCCCTTGCACCAGCGCATGGTTTCAAACAGCCCTTCGCCATAGCGAAACGAACGGTTATCGGGATGAATGGTTGACTCCTGTGCCTCTATCATTTTCCCGTTCATTAGATAAAACCCGACACTCATAAAACGAAAATAAGCAAAGAGGCGATACCAATGGGTACCGCCTCTTTACTGTTACAGGATTAAGGATTGATGTTATCCTTCAATGATATTGTTTTTCACTGCATACAAAATAAGACCAGCAGTAGAACGGGCACCGATTTTTGATTTCAGTTTATCTCGGATTGCTTCCACAGTACGTGGGCTTAAGTCAACTATGTCTGCAATTTCCTTCGTACTTTTTTCTTCACACATAAGCTTCAGCACGGTTATTTCCTTATCATTCAGCTTCACTTCATGTGCGTAAGCCCCTTCTCCATTCCGTTTCATTTTCAATCCGTCAATCAGGGCTTTATTGGTAAGGGCATTAAAGAAATATTCCTGTTCGTGGCAGGTCTTGATAGCCTCGTAAATCAGTTCGCTGTCAGAATTTTTGGTGAGGTAAGAATTGGCTCCCATTTCCATGAGTTTGGCAATCATGGTATGCTCATCATGCATGGTAAGCATGATAATTTTTATATGGGGATAGAGACGCTTTACTTCGGGCAATGTTTCAATTCCACCCATGATCGGCATACTCACATCCAGCAAAATAACGTCGGGCTGAATATGTTTGAGCATGTTCAGCAAGTGCATACCGTTATCTGCTTCAAACAGGATTTTAATATCCTTCTTCATGCCCAGTGCGGTTTTCACGCCTTGCCGGAAGAGAACATGATCATCAGTAATTGCTACATTAATAACGTCTGCCAAGGTTTCTTTTGTTTTGTTGGTTTTTGCCGTATACATAGGAGGCCGGATTTTAAAACACAGTGAATCAACCTGCAAGTTGCCGAATTCCGGGGAGTTTTCGTAGGTAGTTCTACCTGAATTTACAATTGTGGTTTTTACGCAACTGCTATTCCAGGAGTTTGTTTCTCATGCCATAAACTATCAAACCAGCGATGGTTTTCACGCCTGCCTTGCTTTTCATGTTCTGGCGGATGGTTTCAATCGTTCTCGGACTTAAAAATACGAGTTTTGAAATTTCTTCCGTTGTTTTATCTTCTGCCAGGTACTTGAGAATCTGTAATTCCTTTTCATTAAACTTCACCGGGTTGGGATAGAACTGGCGAACTGATTTCTTATGATTCAGTTTCAGCAACACAGCCTGGTTCACGAGATCATTAAAGTAAAAATCTTCATTCATACAGGTGAGGATGGCATCATAGATCTCGTTGGGGTCGGTCGTTTTGGTGAGATAAGCATTAGCGCCCATTTCCATCATTTTGCTCACCATTTGCTGATCATCGTACATACTTAAAACCACAATTCTGATATCCTCATGTTCCTGCCGGATCATGGGCAGGGCATTGATTCCATCAAGTTCCGGCATGCGGATGTCTAACAATAACAGATCGGGTTTTTTAATTGCCAGCTTGTGCATCATATCTTTCCCATCCTGTGCTTCCCAGATAAGCTTCAGGTGAGGACGGTCTGACAGGGCCATTTTAATACCGTCCCGGAAAATTTTGTGATCGTCTGCAATCGCAAATTTGATTTTTAAATCGGAAGACATTGGATGGCTTTGCATTTAATGGGTTTGTGCAATATACTCAAAGGTTGTGGAACAAAAAACAAAACACGTGGTTTTTATTGGTAAAATTACGGAAGCACAAAGGGATTAATACGTAAGCCGGCACCTGAAACAGTGTACGTAACACTTTCATTATGAATATAAAACAATATCTTAAACAGTTTTTTTTCGCCTGTTCCTGCCTTTCGTAGTTCTACGTAGAAATGCTTCGTACAATTTCAGGAAGTTGCGTAAATACTGGCAGTCGGAAAACGGTCAATTCTGCTCTTGTGCAGTACCGGAGGTGCTTCTACTTTTGTATTGTACGATTGACATCGGTCAGGCAACAATTTCGGAACATATCCTGATTAAGACCTACGAAAAAAACTGATCCAATATCCTGACAATAAAGACCACCTCGAAAGAGAACCTGTTACACCGGCCGATGTCAATTTGTACAACCAACAGCTCCGTCTTAAAATCCAATCCTCAAAGTCAAACCCCTGCCAGGGGTAGTTGCCAACCTGAAATCTGCCTTATGCAGCTTTTCTATTACCCGGAAGTAAGGAACGGCACGATGTGCCCTTGTATTACTGACCAAAAGCCTGCAACCCACATTCAAGCCAGGATTTAAACTCGGCAGCCCCGGGAGTGTATCCTTTTGTGCGGGTAAGTGCCCGTTCCTGCAAATCCAGTATTGCATATTGCGGTTGCGCTACTGCATTGAAATTTTCGCTCTGGAAGGTTGCCCATTTATCACCCACCGTAATGATTTCTTTTTTGGCTCCTGTTTTGGTGATGAATGTTTGTTGCTGAGCCGCCGGCAGAATAATCCGTTCATCCACATACAAACTTACCACTACAAATTTTTCTTTCATCAGTTGCTGCACTTCCGGATCGGTCCACACATTTTCTTCCATACGCCGGCAGTTGACACAAGCCCACCCGGTAAAATCAATGAGCAGCGGCTTATTGAGCTTTCTTGCCAGTGACAGCGCTTCTTCATAATCACGCAACGGTTCCATTGAATGTTCGCAGTTTACCGGGTTTTTGTAGACACTGTAGCATAAGGGCGGCGGAAAACCACTGATGAACCCCAGGTTGGCCATGCGGGTATTGGTGACGCCCGGCACCAGGTAAAGTGTGGCAATCGCAAAGAGAATGATAAATGCCCACCTTGTTTTTCCAATGGTGATTTTTTTATCGTCATGCGGAAAACGAATCAGCCCTAAGAGGTACAGAACGATGGCTGCACCAATGACAATCCAGATCGCAAAAAACACTTCCCGTTTCAGCAAGCCCCACTGCTCCACCAGGTCGGCATTGCTCAGGAACTTTACAGCCATGGCCAACTCCAGGAAGCCCAGCACCACTTTTACGGTATTGAGCCAGCCACCGCTCTTTGGCAGCGACTGTAACCATTGCGGAAACATGGCAAATAAAGCAAACGGCATCGCAAGGCCCAGCCCAAATCCCCCCATTCCAAACGTCAACTGCCAGGCACCTCCTTCTTTGGTAAGCGCCCCGGCGAGCAAGGATCCCAGTATGGGGCCCGTGCAGGAAAACGAAACAATCGCCAGTGTGAGTGCCATAAAGAAAATACCGCTCCAACTCGAAATACTGGCCTTTGAATCGGCACCACTGGCCAGGTTACCAGGCAGGGTAATTTCAAAAAAGCCAAAGAAAGAAATAGCAAACACCACAAATACAACAAAGAAGATAAGATTCAACCAAACATTGGTGGAAATATTATTTAGAATTTCCGGATTGGTTTGATCCAGCAGGTGAAAAGGAATACTGAGAATCAGATAGATCAGAAAAATAAAAAAGCCGTACAGCATAGCCCTGCTGATGGCCTGTTGCCTGGTGCCGCTCCGTTTGGTGAAAAAGGAAACTGTGAGCGGAATGAGCGGAAATACACAAGGCGTTAATAATGCAATAAACCCACCTACGAGCCCCAGCAGAAAAATGCCCCATAAGCTCTTGCCTTCCGTTCCCTCATCACCACATTGCACCTGGGGCTTGTTTACATCAATACTACTGATTTTTATACGTGCCGCTTGTGATACCCCCCCTTCCAGCGGCACTTCAAACACATATTCCTGTGCTGGTAAAAATTCATCGGATCCGCCTGTGGCATAAACCAGCTTGCCTTTCAATAATGCCGGAACAACGCCGGCAATGCGGATCAACTGGTTGAGTTGCACCTGTTCTTTGCCAATTATAACAAGCTTGCCATCAAAAACCGGATCGGCATAAGTGCTGGTGTTGCCTGCTATTGAGGCTGTTCCGGATGTAAGGATAGAACTGTCTGCAAATTGCACTGTAACAGAATCGAGCCCCTCCGCTGTTTTTGTAAAAAGGTAAACAAACTTACCTTTCTGAACTGTACCAGTGAACTGCAACTGGTATTCAGTAGCCGATATTTTTTTACTACTGATCGTCCATTGCACCAGTGGCGTATCCTGTGCACCGGCAAACAATACTCCCAAAAGAAATACAATCAGAGAACAGGAACGCAGCAGAATTTGACTCATATAGCAGAAAGTTAAAAACCCGCCATTCGTGCGAAGGCGGGAATACAATTACAGTTTTACAGAAAACCTGACTTTATCGGGTGGCAGGCATTGTTTATCATCACACACCATAAACTCAATTTCGCCGCTAACGGCAGTCTTGACGTTTGATTTAGTTGTAACCACCTGTACAAATTCCACTTTATCGGAATAAAAGCGGGACCGTGAAGCGGTGGCTTTATCATATTGATCATACAACTTACCCACTTCTTTAGGTTTGCCGGTCATGATGAGTAATGGATTATTCGCAAAGGTAACGGTAGTGGGAAGAGCAATGGCATCTTCTGCCTGCACCTGGCTGTACAAATGCCAACCTTTGTCAATGACCGCACTCAACCGGATTTCATACTTCTTATCTGCAATTTTTTTAGATGTAAACTGCCACTTCACTTTTGAACCACTCTGAGCCATGCTGATGCTGGTGGCCACGAAAAAGAAAACGGTTGTAAAAAAGTATTTCATGTCTGATATTTATAAATTGCTTTTCGGGCTGATATTTAATACAGCTCACAGGATTATTTCAACATTCCCTTCGCAACAAATCCGCTTCCTGAAATTCCCTGAATCTTATTGCAAAGATGTATCCAAATTTCTTCCTGAAATGTTGCAAAAGTTACAAAACTGTGTAAGTCATTGCCGAAACGGGACGAAATGGCTCTTTCAGGATACCAATTCACTTTGAATTAACAAAGTTTTGAAAATATGCCGGCCATCGGTATTCTCCAGTAATGAACTGGTGGCCCTCTCCGGATGCGGCATCATGCCCATAACATTCCGTTCCTTATTGCAGATGCCGGCAATATTCCTGAGCGAACCATTTGGATTGGAAGCGGAGGTAACCGATCCTGTTTCATCACAATAGCGGTATAGAACCTGGTTGTCTGCTTCCAGTTCATCCAGCAGCGACTCGCTTGCAAAATATCGTCCTTCGCCATGTGCAATTGGAATTTTCAGCGCTTTCCCTTCGGACCCGGTAATAAAGACATTTTTACAGATAAACTGTTGATTGGCATTCCGGAGTAATACGCCCGGTAACAGGTGACTTTCGCACAAAATCTGAAAGCCATTGCATACACCCAGCACTTTGCCGCCCCGTTGTGCAAACTCAATAACGCTCTGCATCATGGGACTAAACCGTGCAATGGCGCCACAACGCAGGTAGTCGCCGTATGAAAAACCACCCGGCAACACAATGCAATCATCGGTAGAAAAGTGACTGAGGTCTTTGTCTTTATGCCACAGCATAAGCACCTCCTGGTTCAGATCCTGTTGCAGTGCATCCTGCATATCTCTGTCGCAATTGGAACCGGGAAAAACAACAATACCAAACTTCATCAGATGTACTTTAGAATTCGAAAAATGCGTTTCACTCCAAAGGCAATTTCACGGCAGCAAAGGTAACGGATTGGCGTGGTTCTATTTCTGCAGGAAGAAATTATTCAAAACGCTCCAGCCAATGATCAGCCAAATCACTAATTCGGGGAAGAACTTACTTCGGGGGGCCAGGTAAAACCCTGTATGAAAAAAGCTAACAGGAACAATCGCAAGTAAAAGATGGCTGTACCAACCGGGCCCGCTGATAAAAGGCAGCACCAATGCAACAACCAGGTAAACGATCATAAAACTCCAACTCTTCCGTGCATGCACCAACATGCGCACCACCAGCCGGCGGCTCAGGAATAAGCCCAGCAGCAAGGGTATGAATATGAGCAGAATGACAATCCATACGCCTGTCGTGAACGGCATTTGCGGAATCACCAGGTCATGTGCCGGCACAATGGAGGCTGTAAGATTCCAGCGGTCCCATACAAAGAAATAAACCAACAGAAAATAAAAGGGAAGGGCCACTCCTACCAGTGTGATCAGCCACTCTGTTAAACGGAAGGGACGAAAAATTGCCAGTGCCACATATAACAACAACAGGTAATAAATTGCAGGAAAGTAAATAAACGAGCACACCCCAAAAGCGAAGCCGAGATTAAACAGACTCCCGGCTGGTTTTTGATTGTGGTAGAGACCAATCATGAGAGGCCAGGCCCACACCATTACAGTGTTAATCAATAGTGCGGGAGAAAGCTGGTTCCATTCCGGCACAAGGCTGGTGAGCAACAGAAAGGAGAACCCGAGCAGCAGGTTGGGTTGTGGATACAAACGCTGCCTGTTAATGAGCCCGTTAAATGTAACCGCCTGTAAAAACAACAACAGGTAGCTGAATATTGGGTACAAGGGCAGAAAAAAAGAGCCTGCCGGCTGCAACCATTTCAACAGTACCTGGTATAAAAAACCATCATCGGCTGAACTTACCGGCACCGCTGGATTCAGGAAATACGGTAGCCTTAGCAGGATCCCTGCAAAAAAAAGCATCAGTACGTTCAGCGGATTGTTACCGGAAAAAAAACGGATCACAGGCAAAAGTGTATTCAACCGCAAACATTTGGAAAGAAAAGCAACTTTCCAAATAAATCGCCTTTAAAACTCAACACGGGCAAAGCCAACCGTGCTGCGGTACATTACCGGCACTAGCATTTCACGTGCCGACACCTGCTTACCATAACGGATCATAAACTCATATCCTTTATCAAGACTGCGTAAAGGTTGCTGCCGGTTCAGCTGACCGGATGCTGTTACTGATTGTGCCGACAGCATCGGGCTGCGGCGGTTCCATTCATTGTACAGAAACAACAACTCAGATCCGGAATTCATAATCTGGTAAGAAAGGAGGTTATCGGTATTGTCATCAAACTGCGACTTGGCCATCACACTTTTCCATTGCAGGTCGGCTTCTTTATCAAACGAGAAAAGCAACACATTATTTGTATAGTAGCGTACGGTTTGTGAGCCGCCAAATGAATTCCAGCCCCAGGGGCTACCCCAACCTCCAAAACCGCCCCATCCCCATGGATTGTAAGGATTCCAGCCCCAGAACGAACCTGCGCCCATACCCCAGGGGCTCCCCCACAGGAAAGGATTATCCCACCGGTTAAAATTATTGCCTCTTGAATTCGTATACGCACTTTCTGCTGTCATTAACACACCTCCGTCCTTCCGAACAATGAAGTGTTTGAGATAGTAATCGTTGAATGCATTTTTAGTACTGCTTTCGCCCCGTGCCATTTGCCGCAACTCATCATCAAACTCCATAAGCTTTTCCAAGGGAGGCGTGCTGAAATCTTTGGGTGCAACTGCTAAATACATTCCATCAATCGTTCCCCGTTTTAACTTTGAATAAAACGAAGCAAGTATATAGCGGCCGTTGTTATTGTCAACCTTTATACGAAGTTCATCCAGAAAAACACCTTTGAGGGATAAAGGACGCTTCACTACCGAATCGCCATACGTGGGCAGCATACATAGGTTTGCCATGCTGATGTATTCTTTTTCCAACTGGTGTTTTACATGTGTAAACAGGAAATTGCCCTCGTTGTCAAGATAGAAATCAGCAATGGCTTCCTTCGTATTCTCAAGTACATAATTGAATCCTGCACGGCGTATGGGCATGAGATTATTACTCAGCAGCAGGGTTCGAAACTCAAAATCATCACGAAAACGGTTTCGCATTTTAAACACCATCAGTTTCTGCTTATCATCACTGCTGAGAACCGAATAAACTTTATTGCTGGCAAACGTACCAATATGTGTTGTATCAAGCTCCAGAGGTTCGCCAACAGTTTTACCGTTTCCATCCAGCTTTACGCCCATACAATACACGATATTTTTGCGTTGAAACTGGTAAATGACGAGTACAGACTCCTGGTTGCTGAATACATCTACATTAATGGCCCGCTCCGGAATGAAATCAAGGGGTACTTTTTCTTTTACAACCATATCCGGTGTGTACAATACAACTGAATGATTGTTCCGGACATTCTTGTAAACCATGTATTGGTTACTGAATTTGCCGAGGAGTTCGAACTTGAGATTTCTTACATCATCACGGTCCGGCTCGGAATAAAAAATCCGTTGGGCCTTTCCCGGGTAGGTTGCTGTAAGAATGAAAAAAAACAATATAGCAAGTGAGCGGATCATAATTGAAGAATCAGATATATGTAAAATTACATGGAAAGCTTACAAACGGTTCAAAAGAGCCCGTTAAAAATTATCTTGCAACTTCCTGAAGTAAAAAATTATGGCAACCATCTGCATTACCGGCGGAACCGGCATGGTCGGCACCGCATTCACTAATTATCTCCTCTCAAAAGGGCATTCCGTCATCATTCTGAGCAGGAAACAGCAGCAAAGTACTCAAACAGGGCTGAGCTATGCCCGCTGGGATGTTGATGCAGGCACCTATGATGCCAGCGCCTTTGAGCAAACTGATTTTGTTGTTCATCTTGCAGGTGCCGGAGTAGCAGAAAAACGTTGGACAACTACACGGAAGAACGAAATTCTCCGTAGCCGTACAGAAAGCAGCGCTTTACTGGTACGTGCCCTTCAAGAAACAAACCACAACGTGCAGGCCGTGATCAGTGCATCTGCCATTGGATGGTACGGCCCCGATCGGGGAATTGCTTTTACGGAAGAAACCCCGCCCGCCACTGATTTTTTGGGCGAAACATGCCGGCTTTGGGAAGCAGGTATGGAACCTGTGATGCAGCTGGGCATTCGTTTGGTGAAGTTGCGTATCGGGATTGTGCTGAGCAATAAAGGAGGAGCCTTTACCGAATTTATGAAACCATTGAAGTTTGGCATAGCGGCCATCCTCGGCAGCGGCGATCAAATGATCAGCTGGATCCACATCGCCGACCTCTGCAGAATGTTTGAATTTGCAATGGAACATACGGAAATGAAGGGAGCGTACAATGCAACTGCCCCACAGCCGGTTAGTAACAAGGAGCTGACCATACAATTAGCAACCACGCTTCGAAACAGGTTTTACATTCCTGTTCCTGTACCTGCGTTCATATTAAAGTTAATGTTAGGAGAAATGAGCATTGAGATATTGAAAAGCTGCACCACCTCTGCAGAGAAGATCAGTGCTGCCGGATTCCGGTTCGGATACCCCACGATTCAAGCGGCCCTTAATGAATTATGCAAAAGTCAGCCAGACTGAAAAAACCAATCCCCTCACTTAGTTCTTCTTTGATTGTTGTGCGGGTGTAATGACCGGTTGTTTGGGCTCCGGAATGACCAATTGCGGGCTCAATTCGGGCAGCTTTTGCCTGCTATTGGGCTGCCGATATAAAAGAGCATCTACAAAATACCATGTTTTACCATCCTTAGATAAAGCAATCAATGTATTTTCTGTCGTTACGGTACCCAGAATTGCTTCCACAGTTGTTGTTTGCGACAACAGGCTCTGCATCACTTTTTTATGAACCACCACTGGCGAAGGATGCCCAATAAGCACGGATTTGATTTTAATACCGAATTGCTTGCGGTATTTCTCAGCAGAGTCAATTCCCTGGCGGATCATCTGCATACTCTTCCCGTCATTCACCAGCGAAGGATACATGTACTGCGAATAGGTTTCAAAATCAAAAACGGTTAAGGCACGGGCCATTTTCATAGCTTCTGTTTTAATCGTGGTTTGTACGTTTTGTGCTGTACCTGCCACTGAAAAAAAAGAAAGTACTCCCATCAATAAAAAACTCCTGTATACAAACTTCAAATCACTCATAAATCTCTTTTTTTATAAATCCAGAAAATCAGAACCCAGAAAAGGAGCACATATGCTGCAGTAATAACCACCTGTTGATTCAGCAGTGAAAGCGTTTTTTCGTATTCTGCAGGGTCCAGCTTTCCCAAAAATGCAGGGATCGGAGTCAACCGGTCCGATGCTTCTGTAGGCAAAAAACGACCGGCATCCTTTGCATAACGGAGCAGTAGGCCGGAGAGTATATTTTCAGCAATGACTTTATAGAAGATAAAGGCTCCCAACGCAATAAACGCACGTCTTATGAGTAAGCCCAGCAAAAATGCAAACGACAATTGTGCAAACACCTGCAAGCTGTAGTACAGAATATAATGCGCCAGCTCAAAGGGATTCTTTACTTCTTCCCCGCCTGTTATAAATCCAATCACCACGCTTACCAGTACATACAAGGCAATCACGATCAGCGAAACAATCACTACATTCAAAAACTTGGCAATAATAAATTCATTCCGGCTCCAGCCGTCAATCACATTCTGCCGGTTGGTTTTATACGTATACTCATTGGTAATGAGCATAATGATGAGAATTGCCGGAATCACCACAAATAAAGAAGAGGTAAAGGCAACTGTACGGAACACTTCGGGAAACTCAAATGGATTCCCGATCAGCATTTTCAACATTTGGGCTGCTACTTTCTCATTTTCTGTTTGTTCCTTGTAAATAAAATAAATAAGTCCGTTAATGCCGGGAAAGGATAAAACAGTAACCAGCATAATCCACCAGAAACCGGGATAGTTTTTAATCTTGAGCCACTCCGTACGTAATAAATGAAGCATAGTAAAAGAATTAAAGTCAGTTGTTGGTTAATTCAAAGAATTTTTCTTCCAGGCGTTTCCGTTTCAGGAGTAAATGTGTAAGTACAATACCCTTATCATAACAGAAGCGGTTCACCGCATCCAATTGTGCCGTTCCTTTTTCAAAGTACAATTGTATATACTGTTCCGAAGAAACTATTTGATGTGCCCCGGGAAAATCCTGCACCATCTGTTGTAACAACTCCATATTTGCTGCACTGATTTCTACAATATCCTCATCCACCAGTACATCATGGACCGGACCAGAAGCAACCAGTGTTCCTGTTTTCAAAATGGCTACATGCGTACAAACCTTTTCCACTTCATCCAGCAGGTGACTGGCCATAATGATGGTGTGTCCTTTTTTGCTGAGTTCAATTATCAGTTCCCGTGTTTCCATGATTCCCACCGGGTCCAGCCCATTGGTCGGCTCATCGAGAACCAGAATTTTTGGTGCACCCAGTAAAGCAGCAGCAATAGCCAGCCGTTGTTTCATGCCCAGACTGTAGGTGTTGAAGCGGCTGTTCCGTCGCTCATACAATTTTACTTTCTGTAAAACAGCATCAATGGCATTTATATCACCCCGCCCGCTGATACTACTGGTGATTTTCAGATTATTAACCGCTGAGAGGTAGTGATAAAAGTTAGGCGTTTCCAGCAGCGAACCAATATGCTTGCGCAGATCGGGCGCTGCAGGTTTACCAAACCACTCGTACGAACCGGAGTCGGCATTCAAAACATCCAGAATGATGCTGAGCAATGTTGTTTTGCCGCTTCCGTTGGGCCCCAGAATACCAAATACGGCACCCTCCGGCACGGCGAACGAAACTCCTTTCAATGCCTGAATTCTTCCGTACGACTTGATCAGCTCTTTTACTGTAAGAATACTCATTCGAACAAATTATTGATTAAAAGTTATGAGAAGATATTGATTTCCCCGTTCAGCGAATAATCTGAATGATAGACACTCGAAAACGCTCCAAGAACGGCAATATTGCGGGCATTAAATTTCAACCTGTGTAATGCAAGTGCATCAATATCGGATTGGAGGACTTTCCGGTATCGGGGATCCAGCGTTCCTCCTTTTACACCCGCAGGTTTACCCGGTTCGTACTGGTATACGGGATCGCAAAGGGTACCCCGTGGGAACATGATACCCGGAGCTCCTTTTCCCCTGATATCAAGCTGCACCGGATGCTCCAGCCCCAGTGTATGTCCGTATTCATGAGCTGCAGTGGTAGAAGTTTGAAGCAGGTTTGCCAGTTTAAAATAACCTGTATTACAACCCAATCCGTCAACAAAAGAAATGTCTGCCGGCGAATATTCTTCAATACGAAAGAAATTCAAACGGGCATTTGTATTATACCAAACCTCTTCGGGATTGAGTGGCTCGAAAAAACCACGGGTACGAAATTGAACAAGGTGCCAGTTTCCACGGAACCATATTTTCCCCTCTGGTTCATTCCATTGCAATTCTACAGAACGGGCGATTTCTGTTGCCAGTTTTCCGGAAGCTGCCTTACCATAAAAAAACAAGTCGGAATGAATAACCAGCAGCCTGTGCTTTTCTATCAGTTCCACTTCACCCATAACCGAATGTAGTTACAAAAAAGATCACCAGTAGTGGTGATCTTTTGCATCGCTGATTTTTTAACAAACCTAGTTGCGTACAGGCCGGCCGCTTTTGAGTACACTCTGAATACGTTCCAGGGTCTTCTTTTCACCTGTAAGGCTGAGGAATGCTTCCCGCTCCAGGTCCAGCAGGTACTGTTCAGTTACGAATTGCGGTTCACTCAAATCACCACCACACATCACATAGGCAAGTTTTCGTGCCACCAGTGCATCATGATCGGTAGCATAACCGGCACGCCACATTCCATTGATACCGGCGTATAAGGTACCGAGTGCAGATTGCCCCAGCACTTTCACATCGGTACGCTGTACCGGCTGTACATAGCCGCTATCATATAAATCCAGTACGCTGCGCTTCGCTTCTGCAATACGCCGACCTTGATTCATTACTACTTCATCAAGACCTTTACGGAATACACCGATACCATATCCTTCTTGTGCAGAAGTAGCCACTTTGGCCGTTGCAATATTCAGAAAACGATTTTTCAACGTGATGGTTTCCGGTTCATCTTCATGCATTTCATCAGCAGCACGCAGCACAAACTCTTTGGTGCCACCGCCACCGGGAATAAGGCCCACACCCAATTCCACCAGTCCGATATAGGTTTCAGCAGCTGCACATACTTTATCTGCATGCAGGTTGAGTTCGCATCCACCGCCCAGCGTTAATCCATGAGGTGCAGTTACAACCGGCACTGATGAGTAGCGGGCACGCATCATGGCATTCTGGAACATACGGATGGCCAGATCCAGCTCATCGTATTCCTGCTCAATCGCAAACATAAAAATCATACCCACATTCGCTCCGGCGCTGAAGTTGGCACCTTCGTTGGCAATTACCAGTCCTTTGTATTTTTCTTCCGCCAGTGAAATAGATTTGGTGATGCCTTCCAGTACTTCTGCACCAATGCTGTTCATTTTGGTACTCCATTCGAGGCCAAGCACCTCATCGCCCAGGTGGTACGTACGGCAGGCACTGTTTTTCCAAACCGTTTGACCTTCAAAATTCTTCATGACAATGAAAGCCTCGCCTCCCGGGAGTGCTTTGTATGACTTACTGCTAACGTCATAGCACAACCGCTTTCCGTTTTCCACTTTATAAAAGGCAGTTGCGCCGGAAGCAATCATTTCATCTACCCAGGAAGCAACGGAATAACCGGCTGCCTTCATAGCTTCCACCGTTTTGGCTACACCTACAAGGTCCCAGCTTTCAAAAGCCCCGATTTCCCAGCCAAAGCCGGCCATCATGGCATCATCCACCCGGTACAATTCATCGCTGATTTCGGGTATACGATGTGAAATATAAGAGAACAACCCAAAGTGAAATTCACGGTAAAAGTTACCCGCCTTATCGGGAGCACCGTGCAGCATTTTGATTCGTTGTTTGAGATCATCAATTGGTTTGGCGGCATCCACACTGGCAAACTTTGGTTTGACCCGGGGCTTGTATTCCATAGTGGCAAGGTCGAGCGTTAGAATTTCTTTTTCACCTCCGGCCCCTTTTATCTTTTTGAAGAACCCTTGTCCCGTCTTATCGCCCAGCCAGTTGTTGGTCAACATGGCATCCAGCCAGGTCGGAATCGCAAATTTTTCTTTGGCTTCATCATTCGGACAATTATCAGCGACTCCTTTTGCTACTTTCACTAATGTATCAATCCCTACTACATCCGCAGTGCGGAAGGTGGCTGATTTAGGACGTCCAATTACCGGGCCGGTGAGCGCATCAATTTCATCAATAGTGAATCCATGCTTGCTCATGAGGTGAAAAATATTCACGATACTGAATATACCAATCCGGTTGGCAATAAACGCCGGCGTGTCTTTACACAAAACCGTTGTTTTTCCGAGGATCACATCTCCGTAATGCATCAGGAAATCAACAACTGCAGGATCAGTATGGGGTGTGGGAATGATTTCCAGCAAGCGCAGGTAGCGGGGTGGATTGAAAAAGTGCGTGCCGCAGAAATGTTTTTTAAAATCATCGCTCCTGCCTTCCGCCATCATGTATATAGGAATGCCCGATGTATTAGAAGTAATTAACGTACCTGGCTTGCGGTACTGCTCCACCTGCTCAAATATTTTTTGTTTGATATCAAGGCGCTCCACCACCACTTCAAGGATCCAGTCGGCGGTGGCAATATCTTTCATATTGTCGGTAAAGTTCCCGGTGGTGATTTTCTTCAATACATCTTTGGTGTAAACCGGTGAGGGATTGCTTTTCACCGCTGCCTGCAAGGCATCATTCACCAGTTTGTTCCGTTCGGCTGGCTTGGTACTTGCTTCAAACTCCTTGGGAACCATATCAAGCAACAACACCTGTATACCGGCTCCTGCAAAGTGACAGGCAATGCGGGAACCCATGACTCCGGAACCCAAAACAACCACTTTCTTAATGTTTCTTTTCATATAGCTTCATTTTTTCTCACAGATGGCACAGAAGGCCACAGATGACTTATATTTAAAATTTCAATTCCAATTATAAAAATTTCAGCAAACCGGATTTTAGTTTAACTATCATGCACCTACCATCCATTTATAATTCTTATTATACTTACTTTATCAATCAGGCTTATCGTATTAAAATTTACAAGCAGCCCGATTTTTTTCTGTGTTAACCGCAAGTAGGTCAATAATTGCTTTTTATGAACGTCCTGTAAAGCATCAACAGACTTAATTTCAACAATAACTTCATTCTCAATCAATAAATCCAATCTAAACCCAATTTCCAGCTGTACACCATTATAGTTCACCGGAACGCCGACCTGGTTTTGAGTACTGAAACCAAGTTGCTTCAGTTCATATAACAAGGCTGCTTCATATACACTTTCAAACAAACCAGGTCCCAGCGATTTATGAACCTTATACACGGCTCCCCGAATTTTATAGGTTAGTTCATTAAGTTCCATTTCTGTGTTTTTCAGTGAAATCCGTGAGATCTTAAATTAGTTAGTTATGCAACTATTTTGATCGAAGATAGTACAAGTTTTCACATTCTTTTACAGTGGCAGTTAAAAAAATACGTTAAGTCCGGGCAGGAAATCTGTGGCAATTTTTTTGATTTTTAACACCACTGGCAGAACCAAAAAAAAATCTGGTTGTATAACAATAGAAACCCGTTTTATGGAACAACAGCAAAGTAATTCCTCAGCACAAATCATTACAGAAGATGACCTGCTCGACTATATTCTCCGGGTCTTATACAGCAATCTGGATAAAAATGAAATGCACTTTGAAAAAGAGATTCTGGCTCCTTTACAATTGGATATTACAGAAAAACAGGTGGAGCATTTACGGGAACTGCTCATACATACCAACCTGGTAAAAAGCTCACTGGGCTTTGGGAAAGCCGGCTTTTTGTACCTTACCAGTGCAGGCATTCAGTTCATGAAGAAATACAAAAGCTATAGAGGTTATCTCCAGGAAACAAACAGGGCCGATGAAACAACCCCGACAGTAAAAACGTCTCAAAATCATACGCAACCGGAAAACGGAATTTCGTATGATGATATGGCGCATTAACGCTTCATCAACTCACCCCGGCACCTGCATTGATGATGGCCTCGGGTCGAACAAAATGAAGTTTTCCTGCAGCATCTTCCGCCATCAGAATCATACCATTGCTTTCAATGCCCCGCATTTTCCGGGGGGCAAGATTGGCCACCACCACTACCTGTTTCCCTACGATTTCCTCGGGCTTGAAATGCAATGCAATGCCGCTGACAATAGTGCGGGTTTCAAAACCTACATCCACCGAAAGCTTCAGGAGTTTATCAGCCTTCTCTACTTTTTCAGCGGCCAGAATAGTTCCCACCTTCAAATCAATTTTGGCAAAATCGTCAAATTGAATGACCGGTTTCAGGTTGCTGATTGCTGGTTGCTGGTCAGGCGTGGTTATACTGGTAGCCGGCGACCCGGAACTTGCAACAGTTACCAACCCGGCCTTCAGTTTTTCTATCTGTGCTTTGATTTCTTCGTCTTCAATTTTGCGGAATAATAGTTCCGGTGCCCGTAAGGCATAGCCAACACTTAACAACTTCAGTTTACCGGCATGCTGCCATTCCAGCATTTTTTCCACCACTTTCATCATGTACAGCATTTTCTTTGCTGTGTTGGGTAAAAAGGGATTGATGAGGATGGCCAGGTTGGCCGATAACTGCAGGCACAGGTGCATGGTATTGTCAATGGTTTTCTGCGCATCGGGGTTCTCTGCCACTTTCTTTGCAACAATCCACGGTTCCTTCTTCTGCATGTATTGATTGCCCTTGCGGCTGAGATCAATTACTTCAAACAAGGCCTCCCGGAACTTACACTCTTCCAGTAACCGTTCAACGGTTTGGGCTGACAACTGAATGTTGTGCATAAGCTCCTGATCATCGGCATCAAGTAACTCTTCATGTAGTTTGGGCACTTTTCCACCACAGAGCTTGTGCATGAGCACCCAGGTGCGGTTGATGAAGTTTCCAAAAATGCTCACCAGTTCACTGTTGACTGCATCCTGAAACCCCTTCCACATAAACTCACTATCCTTGGTTTCGGGTGCAATTTGTGTGAGGTAATAGCGCAGCATATCCACACACTGCGGACCGCCATTTTCTTTCTTCACAAAATCGTTGATATAATCCCGCATATCCAGCTTCCAGTTGCGGCTGGTACTCATCTTATCGCCTTCGAGATTTAAAAATTCATTGGCCGGAACATTGGCAGGCAGCACATTCCCATGCAGTTTCAGCATTATGGGGAAGATGATGCAGTGAAACACAATATTGTCTTTGCCTATGAAATGAACCAGCTTAGTATCCTGGTCGTACCAGTAAGGTTTCCAGTCTTTCTTGTTTTCAATCGCCCATTGTTTGGTGGCACTGATGTAGCCAATCGGTGCATCAAACCACACATACAGCATTTTACCCGTAGCATCGGGCAGGGGTACCTGTATACCCCAGTCGAGGTCACGTGTTACAGCACGGGATTGCAGTCCGCCATCTATCCAGCTTTTACATTGCCCCACCACATTGGCCCGCCAATCATCTTTGTGTTGTTCCAGGATCCATTCCCGTAAAAATGCTTCATGCTTACCCAGTGGCAAATACCAGTGCGTTGTTTTTTTCTTCACAGGCGCATGGCCACTCAGCGTACTAACGGGGTTGATCAACTCATCGGGGCTGAGGGTACGGCCACAGTTTTCACACTGATCGCCAAAAGCACGGTCGCTGCCACAGTTGGGGCAGGTTCCTTTTATGTAACGGTCGGCCAGAAACGCTTTGGCCTCTTCGTCGTAGTATTGTTCTGTTTCCTTCGTTTCCAGTTCGCCCCGTTCATTCAGGTAGGTGAAAAATTCCTGTGCTGTTTCATGGTGTAATGGTTCACTGGTTCGGTGATACATGTCGAAGCTCATGCTCAGGTCTTCAAAATCCTGCTTCATCGCTTCGTGGTATTTGTCAATAATAGCACGGGGCGTGGTTCCTTCTTTAGTTGCCTGGATGGGAATAGCGGTACCATGCTCATCGCTCCCGCATACAAACACCACATCCCGCTTCTGTGCACGCAGGTAGCGGGCATAAATATCAGCAGGAATATACGCACCAGCCAGGTGTCCCACATGTTTCAATCCGTTGGCATACGGAAGTGCACTCGTAATTAAATATCGTTTGGGTAAATTCATGTTGTACCGGCTTTAGGAATTCTGTTCATCGCCTCTTGTGTCACTCACTGGATCGTTCTTACCGCTGCCCGGCAAGAAATCCGTTGAAGGCGGCTGCAAAAATACCGCAATCAGTTCCATTGCCCAAAACGAAGAACCGGCAGCAAAACAAGTCAACGTTTTGCTTTTTTCAACTTTTGCTGAAACATCCACTTCAGGAAAGCGGGCTCCGCAAATGCGTTATCCCAGCTGTTGTGGTTCACACCAGGGTATTCGGTATACTTCACCGTTATCTTTTGTTGTTTCAGCTTCGTCACCATCTCCCGTGACAGTTGTACATCCACCACCACATCTGCATCACCATGAAATACCCAGAACTTTGTTGTCTTGACCCGCTGGTCGTACAACATCACATCGCCACCACCACAGATGGGCAGTGCCGCCGCATACAAGCCCGGGTAACGATAAACAGATTCAAAAGTACCCATTCCTCCCATGGACAATCCGGTAATGTATACCCGGCGTGGGTCTACCGCTTCGGTACGGATTAACTGCTGCACCAGTTCATTGGCTGCTGCCAATGGCCAGTTGGGTTGGCCCGAGTAATCAAATGCAATGGCGAAGGGACGTTTCGTGGTATCAATCTTCACAGAAGCCCAGAACGATTCTTTAGGGCATTGCGGCAACACAACAATCGCAGGAAACTGCTGCCGGTTCTCAGACTTCAGAAACAGTTTTGAGCCATGGATCAACTGCCGCTCATTTTCTGTTCCCCGCTCGCCTGCCCCGTGTAAAAATAAAAGAAGAGGGTATTTTTTAGTTCGCTCATAATCCGCCGGAAACAGTATACGATAGGGTAAATGTTTCCCTTGCTCCGTTACATATTCCTTTTTTTGATACAAAGTAAAATCCTGTGTCATACCCCTGTACGTACCAAGGAGCAGTAGCAAAACGAGCAATGGTTTCATATTCAATCTTTGTTACGGAAAGATACCAAAAACTTCCTGCAGCCATTTCTTATTTTTAGTGTATGGACCGTCAACAATTTCTCTCCACCCTGCTGGTTGCAGGCGCCCCTTTGAGTGCGTTGGGCAGCATTTCAACAGACGAATCAACTGCTGCACCATTGCTTCCCCCGGTTTTGCAGAAAGGCGATGTGATTGCCATTACTTCGCCCGCCGGGTATATAACTGTTGCGGAGGTGCAACCTGCAATTGAGCAACTAAAAAGTTGGGGCCTGCAGGTTGTTACAGGCAACACGATCGGAAAACGTGATGTAACTTTTGGCGGTACAGATGAAGAACGGAGAGAAGATTTTCAGCAGTTGATCAATAACCCATCGGTCAAAGCCATTTTATGTGCCCGGGGTGGTTATGGTTTTGTGCGCATTATTGACCAGCTTGACTTTTCGCTCCTGAAAAAAAATCCGAAATGGATCCTTGGCTTCAGCGATATAACGGTGTTGCATTGCCACCTCAACCGCAAGTATGGTATCGCCTCCATCCATTCAAAAATGTGCAATAGTTTTCCGAGCGTCTGGTCCGAAGCCGACAGTATTCAACAACAAACTATTTTATCCATACGGGATGCGCTGATGGGGCAACAGATGGAATATATAACCGCTGCCTCAAGCGGAAACAAAAACGGCGAAGCCGAAGGCATCCTCATCGGTGGCAATTTAAAAACGATCGAATCGCTTGCCGGAAGCAAAAGCGATCTGCGTACTACGAATAAAATTCTCTTTCTGGAAGACACCGGCGAATACCTCTACAGCATTGACCGCATGTTCTGGAACCTGAAACGTAGTGGAAAACTGGATCACCTGGCCGGGCTGATCGTTGGCGGATTCAAAATAAAACCAGCCGATGACCCGGCCGATGAATTTGGAAAAACCTTACAACAAATTGTGCTTGAAAAAATTCCCGACTGCAACTACCCGGTTTGTTTTGATTTCCCGGTGGGTCATCAGAAACAGAATTATGCATTGAAGTGTGGTGTGAAACACAAACTGACTGTCAGCAACAATGAAGTACGCCTGACCGAAATGAAAAAACCCCGGCATTGAACCGGGGTTTTTTATTTTACTGAATAATTATTTTTCGCACCGCATTACTACCTCCCGATTCTAAACGGAGGTAATAAATACCACTTGTGAGTTTTTGAGTATGCAACGTAACAATATGAACGCCTTTGCCACGTGTTTCATCGAGTAGTGTCTGCACCCGCTTTCCATTCAAATCAAATAAGGCAAGTGTAGCTCTGCCCTGTTGTGGCAAAACAAACTCAACTGTTGTTTGATTGCGGAACGGATTCGGGTAGTTTTGTTTCAACTCAAACAGCAGTCCACCGCTGATTACAACCTGCTCCACAGGTGAGTTTTTCTCGGTACCATCGAAATCCTGCTGTACCAGCCGGTAGAAATATTTTCCAGGAGCCAGTCCTTTATCAACAAAGGAATACTGAAGTGTAACAGCACTGTTGCCGGCTCCGTTAACGAAGCCAACAGCAAACCAGTTTCTTGTATCGGTACTGCGCTGAATGACAAACCCTTTATTCTCCTGCTCCGATCCGGTTTTCCATTTCAGGGATACATCCTGTTGCCGGGCTGTTGCTGTAAAGGAAAGCAACTCTACAGGAAGCGGACCACAAGAGGGAGGAGTGGCAGTACTGATATTGGGTGCAGTTGTAGTACAACCATTATTTTCAGTAAGGGTTGTAAGAACAAAAGAAGACTGCGTAACACTCACGGGTGTAAACAATACATCTACCCAATAATTACGTGACTGGAAAGACGAAGTGGGGAAACCGCTGCCATAACCTCCCAGTCCGTTTAATCCATCAACTCCGTCTTGCAAAGCAGTGAGCGGACCGTTTACAAAATTTGTATTAAAGAAGAAATCGGTATAGGAAAAATAACCGCTGGGCGAAAAATAACTTACAACATAAGTTGTATTGGGTTGAATCAGCACAGGCTGACTGAACCGGGCCTGCCGCCATCCAAAACTGTTGTCATTTGTGCCGCTGAAAGAAACAGTGGCCAGCAATGTTCCATTAGACGCATACAGCTTACCTACATGAGCGCCGGTACTTAAGTCCGACTTATAAAACTGCACACCGGTTACGTATCCTGCAACATTGGAACGGAATTTCAATCCCAGTTCCACGGGTTGATTTCCATCTGTTACATTATGGGTAGCAAGAACCGGCGGTGCATTCCACAAGCTTACCTCTCCGGGAACAACTGTTGCAAACGGAACACCCGTTGTTACATTTTCATACGTTTTACCATTCACTACAAGTGTATAAGGCGCTGTGCCGCTGGCACTGTTTAACTGCAGTGAAACAGGAGAACCCGGGCAGGCTGTTGACGAAACAACAGAAATAGCTCCGGTGGGAGCAGTACAATTGTTAACCGCATAAACTGCCGTATAAGCTCCGGCCAGTCCGTCGAACAAGGCATATTCCACTCCCTTAATGGTTCTGTAAATAACTCTAACGGGGCTGCCGTTACGTGAAACTGATTGGAGGCTGAGTGTTCCGCCTGTTCCAGTGAAACGGGGTAACATGGCCCTCATATTGGTGGAGCCTGTTGCCGCATTAATCGTAAAGCCAAGCTGGTTACCAGCCCAACTGAAGGCACTGAATGACGATGCATTTCTGCCATCGAGCCAGGTAAGCAGCTGCTTTGATGAAATGAGTGGTACATTTCTTGATTGTGCAGCAGCTACAATTTTATCTACTTCTGTTTTGAAAAAATTATCGGTATGAATGTTCACACAAAAAACACCATAATATCCATTGGAACCCGTTGCATTATTTAAAAGAGTATTGATGTGCAGCGTAATATCCTGACCCGATTCATCCGTTATTTGTGTAGGTACCTGGTAATTATCTATGAGTGTACCGGTAGAGGTAGTATAACGCATGGGCAATCCGGAGCCGGTAAAAAGTCCGGGACGGTTCTGTACCCATGGAGCCGGAAAATAATAATAATCCTTGCTCAAACGAATTCCGTTTTGCTGTTCAGCCGAGGCCAAACCCGACCAACTGCTCCACATTCCGCAATGGATGCGGCAGGTGGAGGGTGGAGTGAGCCCCGGGTACGCCGCTGTAAAAGCTGCCAACTGCGTTTGAAGAGATGTTTGAACAGATGTAGAAGTGAAACCTGCGCAATTGGTATTCAGGTGCAGACTGATTTCAAATCCCTGTGCCTGAAAAGAAGAGGCAACACTGTTCGACATCGGGTGATTGGGATATACATTAGAAGTACCCCGGATTGCCTGCCAGTTTTGGACTGCCTGAGCTGTGTTGGAAGGGCTTACAGAACGCAGGTAATTAAAAAATTCACCCGTCCCGGTTCCACCGTGATTGTCACCGGAAATAACTACTGCCGCCTGGTGGTCTGATGGCAGGTACCAGAAGCGGGGTAATGGCTTTTTATGTTCGTTAGCCCGGATTATAATATTGGCAAGCAATCGCTGTTGTTCATCTGCCTGCGGTATCTGAATCTTCGAAAAATCCACCCAGCTGGGTTGCACATCACCCACTTTCGGACCAAAAAACAAATCGTTGGAACGTACCCTGCCATCTCCGTCTCTGTCATCTGCGGCCCAGGCTGGATTTCCCTGGCGGGTAAAAACAACCGAACGGTTCAGGTCGTACAAAAAGCCGATCGCTTTCCCGCCATTCGATCCCACATTTCGCCAGGTAACGGCCGGATTTGTGGTGGCCGTTGTAGCAGTGGAATAAAAAGTAGCCAGCGCCGTAGCACCATTCAGGTTATACAAATCCGCTGTTCCGTGGAACTGAATTGTTTCGCTTACAAGCCCTTTGCCAGGACCGCTTGCTGTTTGAATAAGCAGATACCGATTGGAAAGCGTGGCAACCGCATCCGTAACACCAAGAAGCCCCGCCAATCGTTTATCGGGCCTGATGGCAATGAGTACTCCACCGTTATTGACCCAGTTAGTGAACATAGTCACCTGAGTAGTGGTAAGCGACTGGCGCCCCAGTACCACCACATCATAAGAAGCAAGTACGGTGGAATTTACAGAGCCAAGATTGAGGACAGAAAATTCATTCATTCCTTCTGCCCGAAGCATTTCAGCACTATAGCGGGCAAACGGATCGGAGGAACTTCCAATTACAAGCACCGGGCCTCCGGGACCATTTGGAGGAATTACCTGGGCGTGAACCGGTTGAAAAAAGAAACCCTGAACTAACAGGATAAAAATAAAAAGCACAGGTTTGCTGCATAGACGCAGAAACATAAAGGTTCTGCAATTGTTCATACAATAGGTCATACGATTAAATAAATAAGTTTTGAAATACCAGTTTTACAGAAGGAGATTGGGTACTGTGGTTGGTCCTGCGAACAGGTTAGCGAAATTGGAGATTAAGAAACTGGTTCTTCGGGATAAAGTGCTAATCAGGCAGCAAGATAGAAAAATTTTACTTCTCCGGAAATATTTTATTTCAAATCACCTTAAGAAGAAACACCCTGTAAAACAGGTAATTCCGTTAATTTTAGTGCCTGCATGAAACAAGCTCCCTTTTTAAGAAAAGGCGATACCATTGCCCTCACCTGTCCTGCCGGATATATGGCTGCCGAAAAAGCTGCCGCCTGTATCAAAACGCTCCGGGGATGGGGTTACGAAGTATTGGTTGGAAAAACCCTGAGCAGCCGTTCGAAAAACTATTTTAGTGGAAGTGCAGAACAGCGCCTGGAAGAGCTGCAGGCCATGCTGGATGCTCCGGAAATCAGTGCGATACTGTGTGCCCGTGGAGGATATGGCACTACACATCTGGTTGACACACTGGATTTCAGCTTGTTCAAAAAACAACCGAAATGGATCATTGGGTTCAGCGACATTACCGTTCTGCATGCACATATCAACAGGCATCATAAAATTGCCACACTTCATGCACCCATGGCAGGTGCCTTCAATCAATCAGGTGAACGCCACCAATCTATTCGTTCATTGAAACAGGCTTTGGAAGGAGTCGCATCCAACTATCGATGCAAACCGTTCCGGCTGAACCAACCGGGAATTGCGGAAGGCGAACTGGTGGGTGGAAACCTGGCACTGCTGGCACACCTGGCAGGCACCCCTTCGATGTTCCGGACAAAAAATAAAATTTTGTTTCTGGAAGATGTGGGAGAACAACTTTACAATATTGAACGCATGATGCTGCAACTGCGACGCAGTGGCCACCTGGATCAATTGGCCGGCATGATTCTTGGCGGATTCACCGACATAAAAGACACAGAGCGTCCTTTCGGAAAATCAATTGACCGCCTTCTTTATGATCTGATAAAAGAAGCCCCCTATCCTGTTTGTTTTCACTTTCCTGTAAGTCACAGCACTGAAAATGTGGCATTAAAAGTAGGCGTACCTCATCGCCTGACTGTAAAAAATGAAATCGTAACCCTCTCAGAAATTTGAGCAGAAAGCTGATTTTACACAATAGAAAGGGAATCCTTTTTTTACTTAATGCAGAAGTTTTAATGTCTCAACGTTGACTTTTATCAAACCGTAGTGTGATAAAAATCACTGTTTCAACGGTGATTAATCATGTTTCATGAATTGAATCTTTGCAACTTTTGTCCTGCATTTTACTCAAACTTTAATACTATGCGTTATATTCTTCCCCTCTGCCTTGCTTTCTTATCAGGACTGTTTTCAACTCCTGCCATACAAGCACAGAACTACACAGCCAAATCGTACAAACTTACCATTGAAGGTGGATCTACCATGCACGATTGGTCCTCTTCGGCAACGAATGTTACTGTGCAAAGTGATATTACCATTACAAACGGTGTGGTTGAAAAAATTAATGCTGCCACTGTAAATGTGGCAACCAAGTCCATAAAAAGTCATAAAAATTCAGGACTCATGGACTCCAGAACCCATGAAACACTGAAAGCCGATAAACATCCCAACATTACCTATGTATTTACCAAAGTAAATAGTATCCAGAAAAGCGGAACTGAAAGCACAATCACTGTTGCCGGCAATCTTACAATTGGGGGCACATCAAAACCTACAGAACTCGTTCTGAAAGTGAAAACACTGCCGACTGGTGAAATTGAAATAAAAGGAAGTAAAAAAATTCTGATGTCCACATACGGTATAAAACCCCCTGTCTTTATGCTGGGAGCACTAAAAGTAAGTGATGAGGTGAAACTTGATTTCAGCGTGATTTTACAACATAAATAAAATTTAAACCCATAAACAACCATTTTTTCAAACACTCTTAAAAACAAAGTATATGAAAATGCAATCACTCAAAACACTTGTTGCAGTCTTTATCCTGGTGATCACTGCAGCAACCGTAACTGCTCAGCAAATTCAGTATTTCAGACATTACGACCAAAGAGGTATTAATGTTTTTGAAACACCCAAACAGGATGATACCGTTAAGTACGACGGTTTTAAAGTAAGAATCGGTGCCGGCTTTACACAAGGTTTCCAGGGCCTGAAGCACTCAAATGCAATCGGATCTCCTGCACGTTTTCCACGCCTGTCTCCCGGTTTTAACCTGGCAGCAGCCAACCTGAACATTGACGTTCAGTTAGCAGATGGTATTACGCTGAATCTTGTAACGTATCTCGCCTCCCGCCACCATAACGAAGCGTGGGTGAAAGGTGGATACATTCAGTTCGACAAACTTCCGTTCAAAGGAAAAGTATGGCAGGACATTATGAAAGTTACAACGGTTAAAATCGGTCATATGGAAATCAACTATGGCGATCAACACTTCCGTCGTTCTGATGGTGGTCAAACCCTGTACAATCCCTTCATTGAAAACTACATTGTGGATGCCTTTGCAACTGAAATTGGTGGTGAGGTATATCTTCGTCAAAGTGGCTTCACCGGAATGCTGGGTGTAAGCAATGGTTTAATCAATGGTACACAACAGGTGCCTCTTCGTCCCGGTAGCACTACAAATACTTACAAGCGCAATCCTTCTATCTATGGTAAAATTGCCTACGATACAAAAATTGATGAAAAAATCCGTTTAAGAGGTGCTGCATCAGTATACCATAATAACAGTTCAGGACGCAGCACATTGTATGCCGGCGACCGTACAGGTAGTAACTACTTCATGGTTATGGAAAGCGCTACCGCCAATGCTACAGCAAACTTTACCAGCGGCCGTATTAACCCCGGGCTTACCAACCAGATTACAGCTATTCAATTAAACGGTTTGGTGAAAGCTTATGGTTTTGAGTTATTTGGCACTTATGAAACTGCATCAGGAAGATCCATTAACGAAGTAGTTGCTGCTACTGCAAAACGCAGCTTCAACCAAATTGCAATTGATGGTATCTATCGTTTCGGAGCAAGAGAAAATGTATTCCTGGGCGTTCGTTACAACCAGGTGAAAGGTGAATTAGTAGTTGCCGGAACTGATCAAACAGTTACAAGAACCGCACTGGGTGCCGGTTGGTTCTTAACCCGGAATGTTTTACTGAAAGGTGAAGTAGTTAGACAGAAATATGAAAATTATGCTTCAACCAGCCTGTTCAGTGGTGGTAAGTTTAGTGGATATGTGATTCAGGCAGTTGTTGGATTCTGATTTCATATACCAATGTTTCAAAGCCCTGTACCATTACAGGGCTTTGTTTTATTTGTAAATTTATTTTTATGAAATGGTTCTATCTGCTGTTGGTTGTGGGTTTGCCGTCTGCATCGCCCAATTTCCAGGTTGTTTACCAGATTGATGCAAAAAGCAGGATGTTCCTCAACGGATCAACCAACATCAACACCTTTCAGTGCTTTTGCAAAGATCAGTACCAGGCTGCAACACTTACCGGTACCATCAACGAGCGGAACCGAAGCATCCAGTTCAACAAAGCACAATTGCTGATCAAAACAGAACTGATCAGCTGTAAGAACAAGCTGATGAACAAAGACCTTCATAAAGCACTTAAATCTGATGAATTTCCCTATATAAAAATGGAACTGCTGGAAGCTGTTCCGCAGCAGAACCAAGCACAACTGGTGCTCAATAACTGGTATACCTACAAAGCAACCACCCATCTTACCATTGCAGGCGTAACGAAACCGGTTGTTGTTACTGTACAAGTAAACAAACAAAGTCCTCATTTGTACCGGCTCATTGCCAGTAAGGAATTGCTCATGAGTGATTTTCAGGTGAAACCACGTACCCCGTTTAACATGATCAAAATTGATGACCTGATCATCATCAACTTCGACCTGCAGGTACTTGTACAAACTAGAGGTAGTTCTTCATAATACAGCCCGCAACTTCAAGCGGTAATAAGGAAAGTCCGACAGGTTGTTGTGGTTTCCTTGTTCAATGGTAACAAATTCATCTTCTTTCTTGAGTAAAGGCAGCAGTTTTTTTGCATGCCGGTAAGGTATAATGCGGTCACGGGTTCCCTGGAAAATAGTAACAGGCGCTTTTACACGGGGCAAACAGGCATAAGTGGGAAACTCATAACGCAACATCCGTTTCACCGGAAAAAGAGGGAAATGAAACCAGGCCAGCTCAGGAATACTATAGTAAGGTGTTTCCAGTATCAGCCGTTTACAATTCCGCCGGCTGGCTAATTCCGCAGCAACGCCGGTGCCAAGTGATTTTCCGTAAATAAGAATGCTATCCGATGAAACAGATCCTGCAGCCATGCGATAGATGATATCGGCATCTTTATACAAACGATCTTCTGTTAATGAACCGGTGGATTTACCGAAACCCGGATAATCCATCATCCAAACCTCATAACCCACCGATGTAAAATCTTCTGCAAACCTTGCATAGCGGTTGATGTTTTCTCTATTGCCATGAAAGTATAGCACTACCCCTTTTTTATGAAGAGTGTCTGCCGGGAAAAAACGGACAATACTCAACCGGCTGTTATCTGAAATGGGCAATAAATATTCTCTGAACGGCTGCTCAAATTCAAATGTAGCATGGGAAGAGAGCGGTGTGGGATGAAATAAAATTTTTTCCTGTAAGTGCCACAATACAATTCCGGTTACTGCATAAACAGACAGTACAATTTTGAAAATACTAAACCACGAAAGTTGTTTCTTCACCATACTCATACTTTCAGAATATCACGTAGAAAATTATGATATTCGGGGAAGGAAGGAAGATTGTTATGCCCCCCGCCTTTTATGCGGATCAGCGTTATGCGCCGGGGGTTGATTTGCTGCAGCCGTTCGCTGTGCTTCAGCGGTATCAGCCAGTCCCTTGTTCCGTGCAGGATATAGGTATGGCACTGAACATTCCGGATCCAGCGATCGGTACGGAGTTGATACCGGAGCACAAACCGTATGGGCAGAAACGGCAAAAATCGTTCGACTACTTTACGGAAACTGTAATAAGGAGCATCAAGGATTAAATAACGGGGATGATTATCCGAAGCCAGCTTGGATGCAAAACCGCTGCCCATACTGCGACCGTAGACAATGATATGATCTTCGGGGTACTGAAGGGCCAGCTGCTCATATACAAACTGCATGTCCGATAACATCGCATGCTCACTCCGCTTACCCGTACTTTTGCCAAACCCCCGGTAATCAACCAACACCACATCATACCCAAACCGGAAAAAATCACCCGCATATTTGCCCCATCCCTTGATGCTGCGGCTGTTGCCATGAAAATAAAGAACCAGCCCATGCGGATTTTCCACATAAAACTGAATGCCACTGATCGAAACTCCTTCTTCGGGGGTAAAACTTACTTCCCGGAACGGCGCATCATACCGGAACTCAAAGGCAGGATCCAGCTTTTCTGGCTTGAAAATAAACCGCTCCTGCACCAGGTAGGCAATGAGCATCAACAGTAAATAACCGGCAACTACATACAGTATGTATTCGGACAAAACAAATGGTTTTCCGTTAAATTAAGAAAATAACCTCAATTGCAGGAAGCTTATAAACCGGGCAACTCTTCTTCTTCCCTGTAAATACGCTTCAGCTTCAGGTTGCTGATGGGGGAAACAATGAGCGGAAACTTTTCAATAGCCACATTGCTCTGATCGAGGCCAAAGCCTTTTTCTTCGCTAAGTCCCACCTTTTTAATCATAAAATAAAGGCGCATAACTACCCGCTCAAAGAACGGCAGTTCGTTATCCTGGCTCAGGAATTTTTCCATTACAATGAACTGGAAGTCGCCCACCACATTGTTCCGCTGCAGGCTTTCATACCGGCTGGTGATATTCACTTCTTTATTGGCCACCATTTCCTCGACCACTTTCCGGAACATGAGATTGATGCGTGGCTGCATGCGGAAGCCCAGACGGAATTCAACACGAATCACTTCATTGGGAATGATGGTGCTTACTTCATACTCGCAGGTGTACGGATCATCGAGCGTATCCACATGCACAAACCAGTAAATATCGGCCCGTTTGGGTTTGCGGTTTAAAATGGAATAGATGATTTTATGTTCAAGTTCGTGAGGGTTATTGGCGCTTGTAAGATATACGAGATGGGTGGAATACTTTGTAACAGTAAGATCATTACTCAACTCCTGCAACATGGGTAAATAATGCTCCAGCCGCACAAACTCCACATAGCGGTTTTTGATTTTACGTGCTCGGAACCAAACATACATAACCACAAACATGACAAATCCAATGATGAGAGTAATATAACCTCCATGCGTAAACTTATCAAGTAACGCAACCAGGTAAGCCACCTCAATAATTAAATAAGCAATGAGAAATAAATAAATAAATACCGACTTAACACGGTGCAACACAAGATAATTCGCAAACAGAATGGTAGTCATCGTCATGGTAACAATAATAGCAAGACCATAAGCGGCTTCCATTTTTGACGACTCTCTGAAATACAATACAACGAATATGCAACCTGCAAAAATGAAGAGGTTCATAAAAGGAATAAACAGCTGACCTCTTTCCTCTGAAGGGTAATTGATCTTCAGCCGGGGCCACAGATTCAGCCGCATGGCTTCACTGATCAATGTAAACGCCCCCGCAATCATAGCCTGGCTTGCAATAATTGCCGCACTGGTGGCAATCAATACTCCGGGTATAATAAACCAATGTGGCATGAGATCATAGAATGCATGAATACCGGTACTGGCTTTCATGGCGTCGGTAATATGCTGACCGTTGTGATGTGCCAGTAAAGAAGCTCCCTGTCCAAAATAATTCAACATCAAAGCCACTTTTACAAACACCCAGGATACACGTATGTTTCCTCGGCCACAATGCCCCAGATCGCTGTACAAAGCTTCAGCACCGGTAGTACACAGGAACACGGCCCCCAACAACCAAAAACCATGTGGATAGGTTCTTAAAAAATCAATCGCATAATAAGGGCTCAGTGCTTTAAAAATGGAAAGATCATCGAACACATGAATAACACCCAATACAGCCAGCATACCAAACCAAACCAACATAATGGGTCCAAACCAAACACCAATCGAACCCGTACCAAATTGCTGGGTAAAGAAAAAAAGTGTGAGGATCGCAAGTACAATGATAACAATGGTATCTTGATGCAATCCCCGTAACTGCGGTAATACTTTTAATCCTTCTACAGCCGAGGTGATGGAGATGGGTGGTGTGATAATCCCATCTGCCAGCAAAGAGGCACCGCCAATCATTGCCGGAAGGACCAGCCATTTCTTTCGTCTGCGTACCAATGCATACAGAGAAAAGATTCCACCCTCGCCATTGTTATCGGCACGAAGCACCATCACCACATATTTGATAGTGGTTTGCAGGGTGAGTGTCCATAAAATCAAAGATAGCGTACCAATGATCAGCGTTTCATTAACTACCCTGTTTCCGATAATTGCATTGTAAACGTACAAGGGAGAGGTCCCGATATCGCCGTAAATAATACCTAAGGCAATAAGAAGTCCGGCTGGCGTAACTTTCGATGTATGCTTTCCCACAAATTAATTTTAAGTGAGGATTGACCTAACAGTTGTTTGGTTCGTAACAAAGATTCAAAGGTAGGAGATGGTTAGAATTTGTCAAGAATTTGTTGGCCGAACGGAACAGAACCTTACTCAAACTGCATTGCTTTTCCAAAGGAGGCTTCCGTCGCCATAGCTGAGAAACCGGAAATCATGATCCAGTGCATATTGGTATACCTTCCGCCAGTCTTCCCCAATCAACGCTGCCACCAGCAGCAGCAAGGTAGAATCGGGCTGGTGAAAATTGGTGATCAATGCATCGGCAATACGGAACTGATAGCCGGGTGCAATCATCAGCTGGGTTTGGCAAACAACCTCGTTCATCTGCCGGTCATTGATCCAGGCCAGGAGCGCCTGAAGTGATTGCTCCACCGGCACCTTATGTTCCGCCAATGTATAGGCATCCCATTGCTGCACTTCCAGTTGTTCCAGGGTGCACCCCGGATTGAAAAAAGCCTTCACGCCCATCCAGTACAACGACTCAAGCGTGCGGAGTGATGTAGTGCCAACAGGAATGACATCATAGGGATGCAGGTTAATGATTTGTTCCAACGTTTCCCTTGCCACCTGAATCCACTCCCGGTGCATGGTATGCTGGCCAATTGTTTCTGCTTTCACCGGCAAAAAGGTACCGGCACCCACATGCAGTGTAACGTAAGAAGACTGTATACCTTTTGCAGCCAGTTGCTCCAGCAGGGGATTTGTAAAGTGCAAACCGGCAGTAGGTGCAGCCACACTTCCTTCCTTACTGGCATAAACCGTCTGGTAACGCTCATAATCACCCTCTTCGGCTTTACGATGCAGGTAAGGCGGCAGGGGTATTACACCTGCTTTGTGTAACACTACCCCAAACTGCAGGTGTGAGGGAAACCAGGAAAACTCCACTACAAATGAATCGCCCAACCGCTCCACCAGGCGGGCATACAGGCGGATTGACTCACCGTCCACTTCCATTACTTTTTCCAATACCGGTTGCTTCCATTTAGACACCCCACCCACCAGGCAATTCCAGAAAACTTTCCCCGCAGCACGCATCCCCTGCGACACGTCGAGCTGGCCTGCCGGTTCCAGGCAAAAAATTTCAATGGTACCACCCGTATCTTTCTGAAAAAACAGTCGTGCTTCCACCACCTTTGTATTGTTGAATAACAGCAACGTTTCGGGCCTGAGAAGATCGGGAAGTTTGCGGTAAACAGAAACATCTATAGCCCCGTTGTTGTAAATAAGCAGCTTGCTTTGATCCCGTTCCTCTAACGGAAAGAGGGCAATTCTGTCTTCAGGTAACTGATAACTGTAATTCTTGATCTGGATTTCCCGGGGATGCGACATACTGCAAAATTGCAGGAAATGGAGCAATGTAACCAGCGAACGTCAGTAAAGATTGTTTAAATAAAAACACTGGTACAACCTGGAGTTGTCTTGTATCAGAAACGGGGACAGTTCAGTTTCTTTTTATTCGGATCGGCGTGCTTCTGAACATAAATGAGTGATACTTCCATACCTCCCCGTCTTTGAGAGGCAGCAGCCAGCCTGGAGGTGTTTACATCGTAACTGATGCCCACCCGCATACTATTAAACTCCAGCCCCACATAAGGTATAACGGCATCGCCTAACCGGATCCAGCTGCCTGCATATACATCCACTGCATTCTCAAAATCATTGTTAACCGTAAGGCCAATAGCTGCCCCAAATAAAGTTTCCGTAGCGCCGGCCTGGCGCTGGTGAATTCCGCTCACAAACAAAGTAGTGGCACTGGCTATGGGAAAATATCCTCCACCGTGAACAGTATACCGGGGATTCAATAAAAAGTTGGCACCCTGGAAACTCACCTTCGGCCGGTTGATATGATACACCGAGGCTCCTACATAAAAATTATTGTATTCGCTTGTGGAACCGTTGTAAATAATACCTGCGTTCACATCAGCGTAATTAATATTGAGAAACCCATTACTGCCAAAAATCTCAGCTGTATTACCCGTAAAGCCGAGTGAGGTTAATTCATCTTCAAAATTCAGCTTGCTGGCATCAAGTCTGCGTTGTGCATAGGTGGCGCTGAAGCCAACTCCCAACTGATGAAACCCGTATTCATCCAGCGCTTTATGATAGGCAAGAGATCCCGACAGGTAACTGTTTTTCATAACACCGCTGCCGTTAATATCGTACATGCCCATAACACCACCCCCAAACTGATCGTACTCAGGTATCCGGTTGGCCAGCATGCCAAAATCGGCACTCACCGTTGTGGTTCGAAAAGCTGAATTAATCGTGGGCCATTGATTTCTGTAGTTGCCGGCCACCCGTACAAGCCCGTCGAACTTGCCTGTGAGGGCAGGGTTTAAGGTTAACGGAGACGCAAAAAACTGGGAAAAGTTCGGGTCCTGTGCCGAAGCACGGAACAGAGAGACCGTGAAGAGTATTGTTACAAAAAAACGCATGTTGTTTCAGAAGCTGTGTTAATCATGGAGGCACTGTAAACTATAAAGATAACGTCTGCCGGCTAATTTTCGTATTACATCTGCACCTTTGATCCGTAGGCAAGGTCACCCGCATCGCCCAGGCCCGGTACTATATATCCTTTAGCCGTAAGCTCTTCGTCGATTGCCGCACACCAGATCTTCACTTTGGGTTCGTTGCGGTGTACATACTCAATACCCACCGAACAGGCAATAGCACATACAATATGTATTTCGCTGGGCATTCCTTCATCCCGCAGGTATTGGACTGTTTTCACCAGCGAACTCCCTGTGGCCAGCATGGGGTCTGAAATGATGACCACCCTGTTTTCAAGAGCCGGGCAGCTAACATAGTCGAGGCTGATTTCAAAGGAACCATCTCTGTGATGCTTGCGGTACGCAGAAATAAAAGCATTATCGGCCTTATCAAAATAATTGAGCATACCCTGGTGCAACGGCAATCCTGCACGGAGAATGGTAGCCAGTACAGGTTGTTGCTCCAGCACTTTCATAACAGAAATCCCCAATGGCGTAGTTATTTCTTCTTCCTTCCATTTGAGTGTTTTACTGATTTCATAGGCAGCCACCTCGCCAATACGCTCCAGGTTACGGCGGAAACGCATACGATCGGTTTGAACAGTTGTGTCTCTCAGTTCAGCTACCCAGTTACTGAGCAGGGAATGTTGTTCGCTTAAATTGATTACCATGTTCTTTATTCGGTCATTTGATGGAGAAAGTCACGCAGAAACTAACCTGTTTCTGCTACTGAAACAAGCTCTTGCCTTACTTTTACAAAGCTAAAAGTCAGCACCCACCATAAAAAATTTATTTTCCGGGAAAGAGGGGTTGAACAGGCAGCAACATCTAACTTTTTTGAAATGGTTTACAGAGCATTGGGATTAATGAGCGGCAGTTCGCTCGACGGACTGGATCTTGCATTTGCAGAATTTGAAGTAACCGGTAACCGCTGGAGTTACCAGATTCTTTCAGCTGACTGTTATGAGTATACAGAAGAATGGATGGAAAAACTGCGAACGGCGCCCCAGCTTTCTGCCGCAGCCTATATGCAGTTGCATGCTGATTATGGTCAGCTGCTGGGTACTTATGTCAACCGTTTTATAGAAGCCCATCAACTGCAGTACAAAATTCAACTCATTGGTTCTCACGGCCACACCACCTTTCACAGCCCGGCTACCCGGCTTACCCACCAGTTGGGCGATGGTGCCGCTCTTGCCGCAGCAACCGGCATCAACGTAGTAAGCGATTTACGCAATATGGATGTGGCGCTCGGCGGACAGGGAGCACCCATTGTACCTATTGGCGAAAAATGGTTGCTGCAACAATACCGTTACTTCCTAAACATTGGAGGCATTGCCAATTTGTCCTGCAATACAGAACCTTACAACGCTTTTGATATTTGCGCAGCCAACCGGGTGCTCAACCTACTGGTACAACCAACCGGCCAGGCTTATGATGAGGGAGGACGACTGGCCCGTAGCGGACAGGTAAACGAAGCGTTGCTCCGTGAACTGAATGACCTGGCTTATTACCGGCAGCCCTTCCCTAAATCACTGGCCAATGAATTTGGAACAGATGTGGTGTTTCCGCTCATTAAAGAAAAAGGATTGCCGCTGGCAGATGAGCTATGCACCTATACCGAACATATTGCACAACAATTGAAAGCAGCAATTGAACTACTTCCGTCCGGAAACGCCACACCAGGAGAACAACTGCTTGCAACCGGCGGTGGCGCCTTCAATACCTACCTCGTGGAACGCATGCAGCATTATGTGCCGTCCGTCGAAATCGTTGTTCCCGATGAGCAACTCATCAACTTCAAAGAAGCACTCATTATGGCGTTCATTGCCGTGCTTCGCTGGAGAGAAGAACCCAACTGTCTCAGCAGCGTTACGGGTGCCGGGCGTGACAGCGTGGGTGGAGCTGTGTGGAGTGGACAAGAATGGTAATCGCTGAAATCAGCCTTCGTACTGACATTCATCATCGGAAAGAAAAAAGGAGCATTCTACCTTTCTAAGTTCCTCACAAAACTTACATAGAATGAGTCTCCGGCATATCGGTCCATACCAACCCATTCATTCACTCCCCCGCATCAGCCATGCCCAAACGGAACAGTTTGAGCGTTTGCAGGAACAATTTGCCGAACAATACCAACAGATTTTCGATAACAAAATGGAACCACGGGCTGTGGTTATTATCCCCAGCCTTACGCTGGACCGGGAAATACTGAAACGGGTAAAGGGACATTATTACTACGAAGAGCGTATGCTGTGCCTGCTCATGCTGCTGCGTATGCCCCGCACCTACCTCACCATAGTTACCAGTGTGCCGATTGATCCGGTGATTGTAGATTATTACCTGCACCTGCTGCCGGGCATTACCAGTTACCATGCCCGGCAACGACTTACCCTGCTGAGTTGTTTTGATGGATCGGCGAAACCGCTTACTGATAAAATTCTGGAACGGCCCCGGCTCATTCAGCGCATCCGCCAAAGTATTCCGGCAAGTCATCCGGCACACATCAGTTTTTTTAATGTAACCGAAAAAGAACGGGAACTGGCGCTGCAGTTGAACCTGCCCATTTATGGCACTAATCCCGATCTCAACTTTTTGGGTACAAAAAGCGGCAGCCGGAAAATATTTAAAGCCTGCGGCATACCATTACCCGATGGTTTTGAAGATGTGCAGAACGAAGAAGAAGTAATTGAAAAACTCGCCTTGCTCAAACAAATGCACCCTGGTTTGCAAAAAGCAGTCATCAAACTGAATGATGGCTTTTCGGGCGACGGCAATGCCATTTTCTCTTACAAAGATGCGCCTAACGGAACCCGGCTGGAAGACTGGATCCGTGACCAGCTACCGCACCGGCTGCAGATCATTGCTGAACGGTTGCACTACGATACGTTTTTTGAAAAGCTCGAACACATGCAGGCGATTGTGGAGGTCTTCATTGATGGTTCAGAAAAAGCGTCTCCCTCGGTTCAATGCCGCATTAATCCTATTGGAAATGTATCTGTTTTATCAACGCACGACCAGGTGCTGGACCCTGAAAGCGGGCAAATCTTTTTAGGAGCCACGTTTCCTGCAAATCATGAATATGCGCCCGATCTGGGAAGAATCGGCGTACTCGCAGGTGAAGAGTTAAAACGAAGAGGCGTGCTGGGAAGGTTTGGTATCGACTTTATGAGTGTAAAAGAATCAACCGGCTGGAAACACTATGCAATAGAAATTAACCTGCGGAAAGGTGGTACCACACACCCCTACCTCATGCTTCAGTTTTTAACAGAGGGCGAATATGATGCAACGCAGGGATCATTTTTCATGCACGATTATAAAGAACGGTTCTATTTTGCCACTGATAACCTGCAACGTGATTGTTACAAAGGACTTACACCCCACGACCTGATTGATATTGCTATGTGTAACGGGCTGCATTACAATGGTGCAACAGAAGAAGGGGTTGTGTTTCACCTGATCAGCGCCCTCTCCCAATACGGCAAACTCGGGTTGGTTTGCATTGGGTCCTCACCAGAACGTGCAACGGGATTTTACAACAAAGTAGTGGAAGTGCTCAACCGGGAATGTGATTCCTGAAGTTATAAGCCGTACTGATCCACCACGTACACCAGCAGGGCCATGTTGATGGCGCCCAGTTCCAGTTCCCGTTTGCTTACCCATTCAAACGTATCATTGGCAGCATGATGATGATCAAAGTACCGCTGTGAATCGGGTCGCAGTCCGCAGAGCAGTGTTCCCAAAGGGCGTAACGGACCAATATCGGCACCGCCGCCGCCTTCCTGGAATTCATAAACACCATAGGGCTTAAACAACGGTACCCATTGACGAAGTTTTTCCAGTGTGGCGCCGCCTTGTGAAAAACCGAAAGCCCGGGGCGTGAATCCGCCGGCATCACTTTCGAGTGCAAAAATGAACTTCTTGTTTTCCGTTGCGGCCACCTCTGCATATTTACGTCCGCCCCGCAACCCGTTTTCTTCATTCATAAACATTACAATGCGAATGGTGCGTTTGGGGCGAATGCCTAATTTTTTATAAATGTGAATGATTTCCATGCTTTGCACACAGCCTGCACCATCGTCGTGAGCTCCCTCCGCCAGATCCCAGGAATCAAGATGTCCGCCAACAGTGATGACTTCGTTGGGAAATTCACTACCTCTTATTTCACCAATCACATTATGACTCAACACATCGGGCAGCATTTCACACTCCGTCCGGATAAAGAGCTGATAGCCCTTCCCCTTTTTCAGTTCCGCACTAACCAGTTCGGCATGGCGGGTGGAAACAGCAATGGCCGGTATTTTAGGGAATGAGTCGTTATACGTAGTGGCACCCGTATGCGGATAATCATCAATATTGCTTGCCAGGGAGCGAACCATTACACCTACGGCACCATAACGGGCAGCCATAGAAGGACCTCTGCTGCGAAACTGTCCGGCTTCGCCATACGAACGGAAGGTTTCAACATTCGTGGGGTTCATCGGAAAATTATAAAACACAATCTTCCCTTTTAAACCTGCCTCACCTAAAGCATCCAGTTCTTTAAACGACCGCACTTCCACCACGCTGGCTTTGATTCCCTTTTTCCCGGTGCCCACGCTGTTTCCTAAAGCACAAACATTGAGTGTAACGCTGGTACCTTGTGGATTGTAGAGAACAGCTGCTTCTTTTGCTCCACGTACCCAGTGGGGCACCATACACTCCTGCAAATAAACGGTATCGGCGCCCAGTTCCTTCATCATGCGGAAGGTTTCCTGTACAGCATTGGCTGCACCCGGTGAACCGCTGAGCCTGGGTCCTACCTGCTTGCATAAAATACGCAGGTGCTCATATGCTTTTCCGTGAGTAAAAACAAAATCTGAAATACGGCGGAAGACTGTGGAGTCAGTCATTTGTGCATCCGATGTATAAACCCCAAAAACCAACACAATCAATAAGAGCATCCTGTATTTCATACTACTATATGAATTTGTACAAACGTACCAAATAGCGCATCAATGGCAAAACCATTCCTCATAACTACTGTTTATAAATCCTAACTTCGCTCATCAAGAACCGGAATATGAAAATCGGAATTGTTTGTTATCCCACATTTGGCGGAAGCGGTGTACTGGCAACTGAATTAGGTAAAGCGCTGGCAGAAAAAGGCCATATGGTTCATTTCATTACCTACCAGCAACCGGTACGGTTAAGTGGCTTCTTTACAAATATTTTTTACCATGAAGTACGGGTTCCTCATTACCCGTTATTCGACTATCCACCGTACGAAACCACGCTTGCCAGTACCATGGTGGATGTGGTACTGAATAATGATCTGGATCTGCTGCATGTACACTATGCTATTCCCCATGCATCGGCCGCCTATATGGCAAAACAGATCCTGAAAAAGAAAGGGAAAGATATTCCCGTTATTACCACCTTGCATGGCACAGATATTACACTGGTGGGGAAAGATAAAACGTTTGCCCCGGTAGTTGCTTTCTCCATCAATGAAAGCGATGCCATAACAGCCGTTTCAAATAACCTGCGCAAAGAAACTTACAACATTTTTGATATTGAGAAGGATATAGAAGTCATTTACAATTTTGTAGATGTAGTACGCTTCGCAAAAAAACCGCTTGATGCGTTCCGGAAGGTACTGGCCCCCAATGGTGAAAAAATTATTGCCCATGCATCCAACTTCCGGAAAGTTAAACGGGTGCATGATGTGATAGATATTTTTGCACGCATCCATAAAAAAGTGCCTTCGAAATTACTGATGGTGGGTGATGGCCCCGATCGCCCCGATGCTGAAGAGCAATGCCGTGCACTCAAAATCTGCGATGATGTACGCTTCCTGGGCAAGCAGCAGGAAATGGAAGAAATTCTTGCAATATCCGACCTGTTTGTTCTCCCTTCTGAGTATGAAAGCTTTGGTTTGTCGGCATTGGAGGCAATGGCATCGGGTGTTCCTGTTTTATCCAGCAACGCAGGCGGCTTGCCGGAAATCAATATCCAGGGCCAAACCGGCTTTATGGCACCCGTTGGTGCAGTAGAAGAAATGAGTAAACTGGGTATAGAATTACTTACAAATGAAAGCAAGCTGGAACAAATGAAGCAACAGGCACGTGAACATGCCGCCTCATTTGATATTCATAATATTGTACCATTGTACGAATCTTTGTACAATCGGTTTGTGCCCGTATCAACGGCCCCGTAACCAGGACTGCGGGTTGAGATTTTGAAACTCTTTGGTAAGAATAAATTCGATGGAGCCCTCGCCGTCCATATCCGTAGCCACCCGGCCAAGAGCCTGACCGGCTTTTATATTCTGCCCTTTCGAAACGGAGATAGAACTGAGATTACTGTACAAGGTGAAGTATTTACCATGACGAATGGTGACCGTCATTTGTGTGCCAATTTCAGCAACACTCACCACTTCGCCATCAAACACTGCTTTTACAGTAGTGCCAACTGGTGAAGCAATCGTTATGAACTCCTGGTAACCTTTAATTGTAGTGCCGGGAACCGTATAACTGCCAAACCCGATTTTCACATATCCATTATCTACCGGAAAAGGTAAGCGTCCTTTACTGCTTTCAAAGCTGCTGCCCAATGCCATATCCTCCTTGTTATACTCAAGATAACTTTCCTGTTTTTTTACAGGCTCCTCTTTTTTGGGCGTAGTTGCCGGTTTTGTTACACCGGTGGTAGTTTCCGGTGCAGCTTTCGCTTTTTCTTTTTCCAGCCGCTCCCGCTCATCTTTGGCTCGTCGCTCCGCTTCTTTCTTCGCCAGTTCAATTTCACGCCGTACAACTGCTTTGATAGCTGCATCGAGTTGTGTTGCTTGCTTTTTCTTGGCAGCAATCTGACTATTGATCTCTTTTTCCCGTTTTTTCAGATTGTTCACAACCTGGTCCTGCTCCTGCTTATCCTTCACCAGCTCACCCATTTCCTTTGTCTGATCCTGAAGTGCCGAACTTTTTTCTTTGCGGTTGTTTGTCAGTTGTGTGATTTTTTGCTTGTACAACTCTTCTGTCTTAACAATAGCATCAACCTGCTGCATACGGTAGCTGCGGTAGGCCCGCATGTAGGATACCCGTCGTATGGCATCATTAAAATTATTTGCAGAGAACAAAAAATTCAGAAAATCGTAGCGACTGCGGTTTTTATAGGCATACACTGCGTTTTGTGCGTAGTTCATCTTGAGGGTATCAAGATCCTTTTGCAAGCGACGCATTTCCCTGTATGAATAATCGATGTCTTTATTAATAACACGAACCTGACGGTTGATATTGTCAATGACCTGGTTTCTGAGCCTGATTTTCTGCTGAATCATTGCCAGCTGTCCCAGGCTTTCTTTCTTATTCTTTTTTATTTCATTGTATTGCCGGTTCAGGATATCAATTTCCTGCAGGGTTTGTCTTTTCTTCCGTTCCAGCTCTGCTTTCTCATTGTTTTGAGCAATGGAACACACAGAGAGTAACAAAAAGCTGAAAAACAGTACAATCAAACGCATACGCCTGGGTTAATAGATGCAAAAATAAGGGTTCATTCCCGGCTTCATTAACGGTTCTGTGAAGAATTCCGTATAGCCTCAATCAATTCTTTTGTATCTTTTAGGAATTGAGAAAGGAAATGTTAACACTTCATTGAATTTGTAATCTTTAAACTTGAGCTGCACATTCAGCTTGTTTTGCTGAGAGATAAAAATTTCACGATAGGTAGAAAAGAGAAATCCGGTTTTGTCTTCATATTCTTTGTAAAACAAATCAGCCGTTCTGTTGAGGACAGGGTCTGTATCGTCCAGCTTGCTTTTTTCAATTCTGTACTCTGGGTCAATAGATAAAAAATGGCGAAACAATGGGCCATAACTCAGAATCGTGTACCCTGTTGTTTTACTGCTGTAAGAAAGAATACTGTCTTTGTTGAAGAACACAGGAATACCAATGAGCAAATTCTGCAGATCTGTAAAAGCAAAGGGAATCTGGCTTACTTCCTGAATGGAACTCAGAGGACGCTGCTGGTATGTATTCGCCAGTTTGTCTAATACATGAATGCTGTCGGGTGAAATGATAATCCGCAATCCTTCAATTCCTATATCGTTACTCAGTGAAATCCAGATGATGCTGTCTTTCCGCATCCGCACATTGGCAACAAAATCGGGTTGTTTGCCCTTCTGATTCGAATAATCCACTTTTATCTTGGCAGAAAAAGTTGAATAAGCCATTTGGCGTTTGGCAACACTATCTAGCAAATGATTTACCATTTCAACAGTATCTGCATGGTTGGGCAAATCTTCCACCATCACCACAGCCACACTGTCTTTTTTAACAATTGCCTGCTGGATTTTTTTGGTAGAACGGCAGGCAAACAGCCACGCTGTCAAAACAAAGATGATTATGTAATGCAATACTTTCATACACTTATTTTTTTCCGGTACTTCCAAACCCTCCTTCGTTCCGCTCCGATTCATTTAAGCTTGCCACAGGCTCCCACACTATCTGTTCCACCTGCTGAATCACCATTTGAGCAATGCGGTCGCCTGGTTGAATAGTGTGGGTCATCGTATCAAGGTTGATAAGAATGACTTTTATTTCGCCTCTGTAGTCCGCATCAATCGTACCAGGGGTATTTAAACAGGTAATGCCCTGCTTCCATGCCAGTCCGCTACGGGGTCGTATTTGTGCTTCATATCCAACGGGCAACTCAATGAACAAACCGGTTGGCACAAGCACCCGTTCCATAGATTTCACTTCCAGCGGGTGCTCCAGATGCGCCCGTACGTCCATTCCGCTGGAACCGGGTGTAGCATATTGCGGTAGCGGATGAGGAGACTGATTTACGACCTTAACCTTCATACGACTCATTTTTCAAGTAATACCGTTGCATAGGCAACGAGGCCTTCTTCCCGCCCGGCAAAGCCCATGGTTTCTGTAGTAGTTGCTTTTACAGATACATCTCCCGGCTCCAGTTCAAGAATGCCGGCTATGATTGTCTGCATCTGGGCCACATAGGGTTTTATCTTCGGAGCTTCGAGGCACAGGGTTGAATCCACATTCACAACATGGTACCCTGCCTCTTTGATTTTATCGTACGACAATTGCAACAGAATTCTGCTGTCAATATCCTTAAACGCAGGAGAAGTGTTCGGGAAATGCTTACCAATATCGCCCAGCGCCAAGGCACCCAGCAAGGCATCGCAAATGGCGTGCAGCAGCACATCTGCATCGCTATGACCCAGAGCACCTTTGTGGTGGGGGATTTCTACACCTCCGATAATCAGTTTTCTCCCCTCTACCAATTGATGAAAATCAATACCTGAACCAATGCGAAGTCCCATAACAGCTTCTCTTTATAATAATCTTGTAAAAAATAAAAAGCGAAGGTAACATACCTCCGCTTTTTCTGAAATCTTTTCGTGCGCCCCTATTCTTCTCCACCTCCCAGGTCAAACAGGATGCTGAAGCGGGTGGTATTACTCAATGGATTGCGGTTGATCCCCTGACCTGTTGGTACCAGGTAGGAAAAATTAAACCCGAGCTTGTTATATTTTACACCTAAACCGGCACTGAAAAAGCGGCGGTTTCCTTTCGTACGTGCCTCATAAAAATAACCGGCCCGTGCAAAGAACAGATCGTTGTAGGCATATTCCATACCGGTGGAAAGCTGAAACTCTTTCAACTCCTCTCCAAAGCCGCCCGGTGCATCACCAAAGGAAGAAAACCAGCTGCCAAACACACTTTTATTACGGTAGGCATCGAGGGCCTCGGGTGTTCGCTCACGGGGAGGTGTGGGCACCATCAGCTTATTTACATCCAATCCAAAACTGATCTTACTGGTTTCATCAATCACTGCATGGTACATAACACCCAAACCCAGGTTGGCGGGAATATAATCTCGACCACGGGCATCGTTGGTATAAGAAATTTTACTTCCGAGATTACTCATTACGGCTCCGGCCGTGAGACCTTTACCATTTTCATCCAGTCCGTTGTAGTAAAAAGAAAGATCTCCGGCCACTGCTGTTCCGGGTTTGTAGGTTACCCCGTTAGTATTTCCGTTGGCCAGGTTAGAGTAAATAAACCGTAAGGCAACACCCACCCCTATCTTATCGCTGAGGCTGCGACTGTACCCGGCATCCAGCGCCCATTCACGTGGACGGAAGGATTGAAGATCATTTCCTGCAAAATCAGTAAACTGTATATTACCAAGATTGAAATACCGGAGTGAAGCAGAGATTGCCTGACCCTCGGCAAACTGATGATAGCCGGCTGCAGTAACAATATATACGTCATTCAAGCCAAGATCTTTGAGCCAGGGCGTATAGGTAATGCCGATCGTTGATTTTTGAGCCGCAAACGGAATTTTTGCCTGGTTCCAGAAAGAAGCATTCGCATCGGGCGTGGTGGCAATGCCAAGATCACCCATACCACCTGCCCTTGCATCGGGCGATATACGCAACATTGGTACGGCAGTGGTTACAACATTAATTGAGTCGTTTTGTGCTTGTAAAGAGGTGGATACGATAAGGCAGAGTAAGGCTAATCCTGTTAGTTTTCTCATTCGAGCTTTTATTTTGGGCATAAAAATAGATACAATTTGATAATGCTTTCGCCGGGTACAGCAGGGGACATGAATCAGAGAACCACTAATTTCTGGAGGGCAGATTGTTTTTTACCTTGTGAATCTTTTACTTCCAGTTGGTAAATGTAAACGCCTCTTCCTGTTTTGCGGCCAAAATCATCAGTTCCGTCCCAGTCAATTTCAAAAGAACGGTTTCCGGTAGTATTTATTGTGCGGTATACAGATTTCACCACTTTTCCGGAAACAGAAAAAATCCGGATCGTCACCTGCAGCAAATCACCCGGTCGGTTATGTTCAAACATGAAAGTAGTGCGGGTGGTAAATGGGTTGGGATAATTGTAAACTTTTTCCAGCTTCAGCTCCTGGTCCTTCACCACCCGGAAATCAAGCAAATAATCGCTGCTGTTATTCATTACATCCCACACCTTGATTTTGAGCTGATGCGTTCCTTCTTCCAGCCGGGGCAATTGAAAACGTACAGTGCCCCTTTGGTAACTGTTGGCATCTGTCTGATAGAAATCATTGAGAATGAAAAACTGGTTTACATCATTATCTAGTGTGGCGGTAATATCGTGTCCAATACCGGTACCAACGGTATTGATACCGCTGGAGTCAAACAACTTCAGTACCAGCACGGGGGTTTCGTTGGTAATACCTCCGTTCACAAATTTTTCATCATTCAGATACCCTTTCACTTCAGGACCCGATTGGTCCACAACCGGATTACTACCCACACCGCCAACAACTACAGATGTTTCGTTACCGGCGCCATCAGTTGCTCCGTTATCGGCATAATAGCTGATTTTGCCATTTCCAAACTGGTAGTTGATATCACGGGGTACCACAAACGAATACGTAAACTCTCCGTTGGTTACCTGTGCTTTACCTTTAAAAATGATATTCGTCTGCGACTGAAAATCAACCACCTGGCTGGTCGGGTCATTGCGTAAGGTACGGAGTGTTTGTACCTTATCATATATAACCGGGTACACGTTACCGTTGAAACCATTGATGCGGTTTCCGGCTACATCTGTCACTTCACCTTTAATAATGTAACGATCCATTGCTTTTAAGGTGTCGGCACCCGGTGGTTGGTTATTAAAAGAAGTGGTACGTACTTTCAAAACCGGAAAACCAAGCCTTACTGCAGGATCGCCCAGCAAGGCAAACTTGCGGTTGTTGATGATGTCGCCAAAATTCTGATACGTTGTATTTTTTGTTAACCGGATGGACTCACCCAACGTGGGGTATATACCATTGGCATCGGGCGTGAGTGCTGTTTGGAAATAGTTATTATTGATGATGCGGTTGCTGAAAGCAAATACAACCCGTGTTGTGGTCATTAACGCAATGGCGCCGGTTCGCTCCCGCAACAGAATATTTTCGCCCAAGGAAGTGATTAACGGGTTATCATAAGGGGCAAAATCACAGGTGGCAGTTACAAACAAGGGCAAGCGGTTGGTATTGCTCCAGGTATTGACCATATCCTGGTCAAGAATCACTTCTTCGGCCAAGCGGCGGAATCCTCCGTGGCCACTATAGTTCCAGATGAGATTACCGGAAAAAATTCGGTTATTGATCGCCTGGTTGGCTTCGGGGTAACGGCTGCCGCCACTACCGCTCTGCTGACGGAATCCATCTAAATACACTTTATTCAGCTGGTGTGCTCCTTTCGACTGAATGACGGATGAATGATACTCCGCATCATCCAGGTGAAGATTGTTATCCTCATCATCGGCAACCAGGGTGATTTCCTTACGCCAGGGACCAAAACTTTCTTTGTCATGATAGCGTACAATCTTATCCACCACATTCTTTGCCTCTTGTAACGTTCTTGCAGGAATACGGCCGATTCCGATGTCGAGCAGCGATAAAGGGAAGCTGGTATTTACATCATCGCCATCATCCAGAAATCCGTAAAAATCATCGGAGGTATAAGTAGAAAGAGGGTCCAGCGATACTTCACTTTGAAAACCCGGGACGAAATTGGTGTTGCCCTGGATGCGGTTTTTATAATCAAACGATGCATCGCCCAACAACAAAAGATAGCGGGGACGATCAGCAGCAGTACTGCCCGCCCGGTCGTAAAACATTTTTACAAAATCACGCAGTGCCGAGGGATCGGGTGAGCCGGAAGCAAATTCCTGAAACACCTGCTCGGTTGTTACTACTGCCGTGCGGAGTCCGGAATGCTGCTGATGCCATGCAGCCAGCCGCTGCGCTTCGGGCAACAGTGAACTATGGCAGATAATAAGATAATCACGGGCCGATAAGCCGTGCAGATTTTGATTGGCGACAGTTCCTTTTGCTTCTGCCCGGAGAAAATTCTGTGGTTGAAATGCAACGAACTCACGAAGACGCTCGGCTGTGGCAGTAAACCTGAACTCAGAACCGGAAAGAACACCCTGTACCTGCACGGGTTGCAAGGGGTTGGTAATATCCCACACGACAGTGCCTGCACCGGCGCCTTGTAAGCGGTATTCAGCTACATTGCCCGGCCCAACCGATTCCCAATCACGAAAGAACAACTGATCGACACCACTCATGCTTAATTGTCGCAGCGGGAACAATTCAAACCAGTTCAACCAGCCCTGTGCGTTAACGCTGCCGGGCTGATAAGTATATTGCAAGCCGAAGGAAGTTTGAGTTGCATTGAATCCGCCCTGCACTTCATTAAAAAATGCAACAGGATCATATTGCCCTGTACCGGCTGGTGGAATAAAATGAGTAGCACCAATAACCGACCCTACCCTCACTGTAAAATTGCTGCTACCGCCAACGCTTCTTGCAGCCACATTCGAAATCAAAGTGACCGGTGCCGTTGTAACCAGGTTCGGAAAACTAACCGGGTAAGTCCGGCTCAGCACTTTCCCGGGTGCATTGCTGAATTCTTCTCCGTACCATTCTTTGCCGCTACGCAAAAAATTCACAGTATCAAGCTCATAAAAATAACGGTCACGGAAGTTGGTAACGACCTGGTTGGCAGTAGAACCCGCAGCACGGGGTTGTACCCGCAACCCATTACCGCCAATTGTAATAAAAAAGAACGACTGATCGGAGTAAAGATTTTTTTGATGCCGGAACCGTTTATTGACAGAGTCTTTCGTCCATGCATCAGGACCGGATGCATAAAATAAAAAGAAATCGCTGCCATTAAACAAACCATCTCCCCCGTCTGAAACAAAAATTGCATTCTCAACAAGATCATCAGGACGGGGCTTGTTGTTTGCCTCAGGTAACATTGCACCACCGTTTCCATACAGGCGGATGCTGTTGCTGGCTAAATTACTGACATTGATACCAAGAGACTGGAGCGCAGCAACATCCACCCGGTAAACACCTTCTGCTTTTACTGCCAGCTTATACCAGGCTCCGGTTGCAAGCACAGAATTCGCCCGGTAGGTGCGCTGGCCCTGACTGGAAAGTGAGACAACTATGATTAAAAAAAACAGTAATTTCCTCATACGGGTTCCTGTCAAAAATACTTGAATTTGAAGCAGTAGTACATTATTAATAAATAAAATACTATGTTTGTTGACAGCAAAATGTAAATTTGGGCTGTAAAATCCAATACAATATTTTTGAACCTCAGTCGTTAATCAACAAAACGAAAAGATGAAAAACCTTTTCTCCCTGAAATTTACCGGTATCCTGCTTATGGGAACTACCTTACTGTTCACTTCCTGTAAGAACGGCGGCATTTTTAAGAAAGCGCCGGAAAAATCCTCTAACACTGGCTGGACGTACAATGATCCCTCTGGAAGTGGCTTCCGTGTTTCCAAAGAAAAAGAGCAAAAATCAGGACCAGGTCTTGTGTTTGTGCAAGGTGGTACGTTTACCATGGGTGCCACAGAGGAAGATGTTATGCGTGACTGGAACAATATTCCCCGTCGTGTAACGGTCGCCTCCTTCTATATGGATGAAACAGAAGTAGCCAACGTACACTACCGTGAATATCTCTTCTGGCTCAACCGGGTATTTAATGATACTGCCATTACCAACCGGGCGCTCCCCGACACATTGGTTTGGCGTAGTGAACTTGCTTACAATGAGCCATATGTGGAATACTATTTCCGTCATCCGTCTTACAATCTCTATCCAGTTGTGGGTGTGAGTTGGAAACAAGCTCATGATTATTGCTTGTGGAGAACTGACCGTGTAAACGAAAATGTTCTCTGGGAAAGAGGTATCACTAATAAAAAAGCGGAACTGCAAAAACAAATGCAGGGCGGCGGACAGGAAAACTTTAATACCAAGGCTTACCTGCTGGGAGAATACCAGGCAACGCCCGGTAAAGGCATTTCTCAGTTCAAAGATCCTGTTAACAAGCAGGTTCCCACCAACATCAGCTTTGAAGAAGGTATTATTCTCCCCGATTACCGCCTGCCTACTGAAGCTGAATGGGAATATGCAGCCTATGGTTATGTAGCTCAAAACCCAAATCCCCGCCGCACTGAAAAGCGTCGTGGTGAGGAATTGATTGCGAATAAACAAGTGTATCCCTGGGCTCAGAATGTAAATGGTCTTCGTGATGCAAAAAACAGTGCCTGGCAAGGTCAATTCCTGGCAAACTTTAAGCGGGGTGCGGGTGATAATATGGGTGTAGCTGGTGGTTTGAACGACCGTTCCGCTATTCCCGGCCCTATCAAAGCATTTTACCCCAATGGATTTGGTTTGTTTAATATGGCCGGTAATGTAAGCGAATGGGTAGCCGATGTGTTTCGTCCGCTCACGCCTACTGATGGTGATGACTTCAACTACTTCCGTGGTAATAACTTCCAACGTATGGATCTGAGCACCGGTAAGCCGGAGCGTGATTCGTTAGGACGCATAAAATACCGTGATGAAACTGCAGACGAAGTGAAAAACCGTCGTAACTACCAAAAGGGTTATGCAATTGACTACCTGGATGGCGACTCCCTCAGCAGCGTTCAATATGGTTATGGTGTAACTACTTTAGTGAGCGACAAGAGCCGTGTTTATAAAGGCGGTAGCTGGAACGATCGTGCTTATTGGCTCAGCCCTGGTGCACGCCGCTTCCTGGAAGAAGATCAAAGCAGTTCAATGATCGGTTTCCGTTGTGCCATGACCCGTTATGGCAGCCAGGAAGGAAACGGTTACAAAACCGGTAACTGGTTTGACCAACGTAAACAGAACAACCGAAAAAGAAGATAAATTCCTGTAAATATGTAAAAAGCCCCAACAAATTGTTGGGGTTTTTTATTGAATTTTGAGGGAATGCATATTTGCACAAAGAGAGGTATGAATATTGAACAACTTTACCAGCTTTATTTAAAGCACACGGAGATTCAGACAGATACACGCAAACTGAAAGCCGGGCAAATCTTTTTTGCCCTGAAAGGCGAACATTTTAATGGTAACCTGTTTGCAGCACAGGCTTTACAACTCGGGGCAGCCGCTGTAATTGTAGATGAAGACACAGGCATCAGCGATGACCGTATCATTCATACAGAGGATGTATTGACAACATTGCAGGAGCTGGCCAAATACCACCGGCAGCAGTTTTCAATTCCCTTCCTGGCTATCACCGGTAGTAATGGCAAAACAACCACCAAAGAATTGATTCATGCGGTTCTTTCCTCGCATTTCAAAACCTATACAACTGAAGGAAACCTGAACAACCACATCGGCGTTCCGTTAACCCTGCTCAAAATTAAGCCCGATGCAGAAATGGCAGTGGTGGAGATGGGGGCCAATCACCAGCAGGAAATAGCCGGCTATTGCAACTACACCCTGCCCAACTACGGACTGATCAACAATGTAGGTAAAGCCCACCTGGAAGGATTTGGGGGAATAGAAGGAGTAAAAAAAGGAAAGGGTGAGCTATATGATTTTATAAGGGAAAGTGGTGGCACCATATTCATTAATAACGACCTCGACTACCTGCAGGACATGAGCAAGGCAATTACCCACCGGTATACCTATGGCACAACCTCTGCTGATGTTACCGGCACCCTGCTGGAAAGTGAACCTTTTCTGAAAGTAGCTATTACCAGTAATCCTGAAATCGGGATTATTTCCACTCAACTGGTAGGCGATTACAACTGTTCCAACGTGCTGGCAGCCGTAGCAGTGGGCACCTATTTTGGCGTTCCGGCCGAAAAAATTAAACGAGCCATTGAGCAGTATGCCCCCTCCAACAGCCGGTCGCAACTCATCAACTGGAAAGGGAACATCGTCATTCTGGATGCCTACAACGCCAACCCCAGCAGCATGAAAGCAGCGATTGAAAACTTTGCCCGGCTGCATGCCGATAAGAAAGTTTTACTGTTGGGTGCCATGGCCGAACTGGGTGATGAAAGCCTGGCCGAGCACCAGGCGCTGATTGAGCTGATTGAACAGTATAACTGGCAGGATGTAGTACTTGTAGGCGGTGATTTCCTGAAACTGAAGCATCCGTACCTGTCTTTTGACAAAACCGAAGATGCGAAACAATGGATTGATAATCAGCAGCTTGAAAACAGCCATATTTTGATAAAAGGCTCCCGGAGTATGAAAATGGAACAAGTTATTTCTTAACAAATTTGCAAGTTTGGATAATTTGTGCGTATTTTTACGGTTCTATAACTCTAGGTTGTACCCAGAACGTAGATCCATACCTTTTCATCCTCTCCTCTGAAACGAACCATTATAGTTTTCCTATCGCCTGAAAACAAATGGTTAAAATGAAAGTTAGATACCTCTTTGCCTTTTTTATTGGTTTGCTTATTTGTACGCAGCAAAGCAGTGCCCAAAGCAGTTGGCCCTTTGGTTTCCTGAAACCTGTGTGCAATACCATGCCTTCTGCACCAAGCCCGGTAACTATTCCATCAGCTAATACCTGCACAAAATGGCCAGTAGTGCAAAATGGCGCTTGGCATCAGGCTACCACATGGAATGGAGGAACCCTGCCTGCCAACAATGATGTTGTTTGCATTCCTGCCGGTGTAACAGTTCAGGTAACGAATCCAACTTATGATGCAGCCAACACTTGCCCATCCAATGCTGCTGCCACACCTCAGTTATTCATTTTTGTTTGTGGTACCATCGATTTCAAAGCGGGGGGCAAACTACATATTGGATGCAACAGTAATTTTCAGATTTATACCGGAGGAAGGATATTGGCTGCCAACGGAAATTCGGATATTATCAAAATAGGTTCTAAAATTGTCTGGGGTCCAAGCAATACCTCACTTAGCGGCCCTTGGTATATCAACGATGGTTGTGGATCAACAGCACTAGGTTGCCAGGGAGCTGGTGTACTGCCTGTTAAAATAGGATTGTTCCGGGCTGTAAAGAAATCATCTGTTCTCGTTGAACTGGATTGGAGCACCCAATATGAACAAAACAGCAGTCATTTTGAAATTCAACGAAGCACAGATAATAACACCTGGGTGTCCATAGGTACTGTTGCAGCAAAAGGATTCAACAGTGGGGTTGCATCCTACCAGTTCAGAGATGCTTCTCCCGAACACGGAATCAGCCTGTACCGCTTAAAGCAGGTAGATATTGATGGACATTTCTACTTTTCAGATGTGGTAAGGGTAAGTAATTCTTCAGAAACTCAATTAAAGGTATTTCCAAACCCGGTAGCAAACACCGCACACATATACCTGCCCGTGGCCGGAAGTGGCAGCAGGTATGAATTGCAAATCATCAACAGCAATGGTACAATTGTAAAGCAATTAATCCCAGGTATCGGAAATGTGTTAAGCCTTCCTGCAAACGGTATGGCTGCAGGAACCTATCTTGTACGCTTGCTTGAAAACGGAGTAACGAAGCAACAAACGATGTTTGTAAAGCAATAACGAATTGAGTTATCACCGGCGCTCCTGGCACAATTCCACCAACACACCATTTGTACCCTTGGGGTGCAGGAAGCAAACGAGTTTGTTATCGGCTCCGGCTTTAGGTTGAGCGTTGAGTAAAACAAACCCTTCGTTTTGCAGCCGCTTCATTTCTGCTTCAATGTCTTCCACCTCAAAGGCAATATGATGCAAGCCCTCCCCTTTCTTTTCAATAAATTTTGCAATAACGCCGTCCGGCACTGTGCTTTCCAGTAATTCCAGCTTGGTTTCTCCTTTTTGAAAAAAAGCGGTATTAACATGCTCGCTTTCCACCTGCTCTGTTTTGTAGCAGGAAGTGTTGAGTAATTTCTCAAATAAAGGAATGGATACTGCCAGGTCTTTTACGGCAATGCCGATATGTTCCACTTTGCGCATAGATGTGAATTTGCCGGAAAGTTACTGCCGTCAAGTGTAACTTTGCATGATCGCTGTTTCCTTTTCAACTGATTTTATGAATCGCCCCGTTTACTTTGATTATGCTGCCACCACGCCGGTGGATGAGCGTGTTTTACAGCAAATGCTTCCCTGGTTTCATCAAAACTTCGGGAATGCTGCCAGCAAAACACATGCTTATGGCTGGGAAGCGGAAGAAGCAGTTACCATAGCCCGTGAACAAATTGCTGCACTGATCAACTGTGAAAAAGAGGAACTTATTTTCACCTCAGGAGCAACAGAAAGCTGCAACCTGGCAGTACGTGGCGTGGCCGGAGCTTATGGAAAAAAGCGGAACCATATCATCACTTGCGCCACAGAACACAAAGCCGTACTTGATACCTGTGCAGCCCTTGAAAAAGAAGGATTCCGTATTACCCGGCTTGGAGTGAATGAGGACGGACTCATTTCTATGGATGAACTCCGTTCTGCGTTCACCAGCGATACCCTGCTGGTTGCAATGATGTATGCCAACAACGAAACAGGGGTCATTCACCCGGTTGCAGAAATTGCGTCGGTTGCCAAAGAAAAAGGTGCCCTTGTTTTTTGCGATGCAACTCAGGCTGCAGGAAAGATTCCGTTATCCGTACAAAAAGATCAAATGGATATTCTTGCTTTCTCTGCCCATAAATTTTACGGTCCCAAAGGCTGCGGAGCGCTTTATATCCGCCGCAAAGATCCACGTGTAGCCCTCAAAGCACAAATTACCGGTGGTGGACATGAACGGGGTTTCCGAAGTGGCACGCTGAACGTACCGGGCATTGTGGGTATGGGAGCAGCTGCCAATCTATGCCTGCAGAAAATGAACGAAGAACAAGCCACCCTCCTCCGCTTACGCCAGCTGCTGGAACAGGAACTGACCAGCCGGTTGCCGGTGCGTATCAACGGTGCCAACGCCAGCCGTTTACCTTCCATCAGCAATCTGTGTTTTCCTATACCCGGGGGTGTTAACATACCTGGACGAATTTATCCAAAGCTGGCTGCGTCGGCCGGCAGTGCCTGCAGCAGCGCTTTGGCACAACCCAGCCATGTACTCACGGCTATGGGACTTTCGCAAGAGGAAGTCCGCAGCAGCATCCGCCTGAGTATGGGCCGGTATACTACAGAAGCCGATATACATTTTGCCGTTGAAACACTTGTGTCGGCTGTGAAAGAACTGAACCATGGCACCTGAGGTGTTCCCATCACTTTAACAACACACTGTACCTGAAAATTGTAATTTTGCCTTGTGCTGGATAAACGATCCGGCCGTTCAATTGTAGTAGTTAAAAGATTTTGTACATGATTTTTGTTAGTGATAAAGCACGGGAAAAGGTAAAAAACCTGATGGAGCAGGCCGCAGTAGCCGGCAACGACTATTTTCTGAGAGTCTCGGTGGTAGGTGGCGGATGCAGCGGATTGAGCTACAAACTGGATTTTGACAATGAATCAAAACCCAACGACCAGGTATTTGAAGACAACGGAGTGAAGGTGGTAACCGACCTGAAAAGCTTTTTGTACCTCGTAAACACCACGCTCGATTTCAGCGAAGGCTTAAATGGGAAAGGCTTTTATTTCAGTAATCCCAATGCCAGCCGCACTTGTGGTTGTGGTGAAAGTTTTGCCGTTTAACATCAGAAGAAATAAAAATCAAATCCCCTCAGGTGAGGGGATTTTTTTTGCAGTTGGTTTTGGGTCTTAATCAATAGTAGAACGGCTGAAAAAAGTTACTAATCAGAAAAGACAGGCCCAATCATTGTTCCGCTGCACACTGTAAAAAATACCCGGCTGAAAAGCCGGGTAAAAAAGAACGGTTGTTCATACGAAAGGTTATTTTAAGATCTTAAGTTGAATGGGTTCCTGCAGGTCACCGCTGATATGAATCCAGTACATACCACGGGGCAGAGCAGGATTCAGCTGCACTTGGTATACAGGCTGATTTCCTGTATGAACCCAACGTTGTTGCTGCAGCAGCTTGCCATCCATCCCCACCAAATGAATATTGTATACACCTTTCGGTAAACCATTGGAATGAATGTTCACCTGGCTGTTAACGATTGGGTTGGGGTAGATGCCGGGTTTGCCAACTGCTTTTCCAAACCAAACCTGGATGGTTTGGGATGTTTGCGATTGATTCAAGCGGCTCCTGGCTGTAATTCTGTAATAGTTGAGTCCCGTTACCGGTTGTGCATGCAGGGCCGAATATGATGCATTATTTAAATCAGGAATAGCTGCAACAACAGCAATTGTTTTAAAGTTAATGCCATCAGCACTGTGTTCAACTGTATACTGTTGCTGATCTTGATTACCGGCAACTTTCCAAATGAGTTCCACATCAGAGCTACGCTTGTTCCCTTTAAACTGAAATACCTGAAACGGGAGCGGGTTGCCCCTGGTATCAATGGTACCAAGTGTGAACCGGTGGTAGATGCCGGTAGTATTGTAGGTAATGGTGCCTTCTGTATTATCTCCTGTTTCTCCATGACGCCCGAAGTTATCTCCCCAATTGGCTGTTATTCCACTCCAGGTACGGGGATTCACTAAATTTTCAACAACCCGTAATTGCCCGATGCTGGTAACATAGGCGCCAACATTACAACGGCTTTGAGCTGTCCAGGAGAGAGTAACACTTACAACACTGCTTCCCAGATCACGCACTAAATCCCAGAACTCACAGGCGCTTACCCATTGTAAACCGGCTGCTGCTGCACCGGGACTAATAGTACCAACGTTGTAAGAACTATTTCTGTGAAACTCAGCTGTAAATTCATCTGTTATGTTACCGGGTGCTGATATTCCAATGGTTCTGTAATGATTGGCCCCGCCTGCAATTTTTCCAACCGGATAGGTAAAGGCTGTATTACCAATTTTTTTCAGAGGACCGCCAACAAAAGAGTTGGTTGATCCGCCGGTGTAGGTTGTGCCGGCATTCATGATAAACAAGTTACTGACCGATGAAAGAAACACACCCATTGTTAACGTGAGATCATTCGTAACAATAACTGGACTATTCAAAGTAACCGTATTATTCAGGACTGCCTTACTTATGATCAATGAATAAAATGACTCGCCAACACCCGGCCCGGCAACGGTTGCATTGATGCCGCTGTTAAACGTAACCGACCTGTTGTTATGCGTAAACACCCCACCGATAAATCTTGTCCAGCTTCTTCCGAGAATAATGTTTCCTCCAGCATTTTGAGAAGCAATTAAAGTACCACTGATATTAATATCCAAACCAGCGGTTAAAGGAACCGCCATATTGGTGGATGTACCTCCGGCTGCATTTGTCATATCAAATGTATTTCCGTCATCAATAGTCAGGCTGCCACGCAAGTTTAAATCAGTTGTGGAATATGCTACTGTAGGACCGGCAATTAAACGGGTTTGTGGTACTGCCGGCCTTGATATCCGCACATTAAAGGGATGCCCGGGTCCGCTGGAAGCAGTACTCCACTCTACACTTCTGTTATAGTCACCACCTGTATTGTACCGAAGCAAAGACAGGTCGGCATAGGTGGGTGGATTGACACTTACAAAGCCGCCCCCGTTAATTTGGAGTGTACCGTTGATTGTTGTAAGGGCATCTCCAAAGTTTACTCCGCTTTCTCCTGCTGCTGTGCGGCTGATTTGCACTACAATATTTGAAGCAAAAGAAAGTGTTGATGCAGCTCCGCTGTTCCTGCTTACTGTAGCAATACGAGTAGAGCCATCGCCATGTGTAAAAATAAAGTTAGCTGGCGTACCGGAACTGCTAATGACGTTGCGTACAAGGTTTCCCGGGGTTCCGTCTATTAAAATTCCCTGGTGTGCCGTTGTGTTAAACGTACGGAATAACAAGGTTCGGCCATTCAAATCCAGAACTCCATTAATTAGTTGAAGTGGGTGTCCGAGGTTCTCACCATTTAAGTTAATGTCTGTATTTAAAAGGACGGTTCCGTTACCGGGCTTATTGATTAGAATATATGCAAAATCCTCAGCGCCGGCACCTCCAAAATTGATTGTTTGAATTGGATTAGTACCAACAAATTGAACAGCACGCTGACTGGGGAAAAATGTGCTTCCCGCCTCAGCTGTCCAATTACCGGAAAGAATAAGGTCTGCTGTATTAACAGTTGCAGGAGCCTGCCGCCCTAATACGAGAGTGCCGGTACTTCGGATAATCATATTCCCGCCCACTGTTAAGGGGGCGCTCATAGTTCCTCCCAACCCTCCCATGGTGAGGCCTCCATACAAATCTACACTTCCTCTGGCTTGTCGTTCCTCTGCCGGGTTATGATTTATACCATCATTGACTATGTCGAGATTTAAAGCAGAACTGCTATTAACCTGTACATTAAACGGAACTCCCTGCCCCGAAGAACCTGGTTGCCATTCGGCCCCCCGATTGTATGTATTGTTTGTATTATAAACCAACCACGAATCAACGGCATAGAAAGGAGCATTCAGCTGTACAGAGCCTCCGCTGTTAATAGTGAGTGCAGAACTTGTACCTATTGTTGAAGCAATTCCAAAATTTACTCCACCGGATATGTGAACATCAGGAAACGTAACTGTTCCGATTACAGAACCATTGGATGTAAAGGTAACACGACCCGCTGAAGACCCCGTAAATGTACCGCCTGTATTATTCCATGTTACATTATTGTTCAGGATGATGTTGCTTCCTGCCGTCATATTGATTTCTCCAGCGTGGGTGAATGTACCATTAGAAAACAGTGTAATGGTATTGACGGCATTCATTATAAGCCGGCCGCCTGCCCCTATCTGTACGTTAAGACCAGAAAAGTTGGTATTGAGAATAAGTTCATCATTAGGCTGAATGTAAATTGATCGTGTGCCATCGCCAGGTAAAGGAGGCTGCCCGCCGGAAGCCAACCAGGAGGCCGCAGCACTAAAATTACCACCACCAGTTCCATTTGTATAATGCAACAAGCTGGGCACCAACTCATTTCCGTTAATTAACCTGGCCCCAACTCCAAATCCGGCAAATGTGATGTTGCCTAATACGGTAGAAATATGTGCTGTATTGGTTAAGAGAATACGTTTTGTGGGTAACCAACCTTGTATTGTAAGTCCTGAAGAACCCAGTCCGCTTGTATTGTCCATTACAAAAGTGCAAGTGGTGGGAGCGGCTGACAGATTTAGGTTTGTTCCGGCAGAAATGGCAACTGTTCCCACAGTAGTGGTGGAGCCAGAAGCCACGGCACCCAAAGCAAGTGTACCAGCGGTAAGTGTGATATTATTGTTATTGGTCAGAGCGCTGGCATTAGCAATGATGAGCGTACCCCCATTAATGGTAACAGTATTGGTTGTCGGCAAAACAGCGGAAGCAACAAGTGATAAGGTACCCCCAGTAATAGTTGTGGTTCCAGTATAAGTATTAGAGGCACCAAATGATGCAGTACCACTACCTTCTTTATTGAAATTTAAAGTTGCACTCCCATTAGATATTACACCATTAAAAAAAACATTGCTGGCTCCCATTCCTACAATATTTCTCGTTCCTCCATTGCCTGAAATGCTTGAACCTATTGTTAGATTACCATTGGCAGCATTAAATTCCATGCGATTCGTGCCGGATGTATTTCCATTTACAATAGGAAAGTTAATGGTATGATTTACGCCGCTGTTGTTAAAAATAGCTGGTGGATTACCGCCAAAGTCAAAAAATGTATTTGTAGTTACACCATTCAGCGTACGTGAATTATTGGCTGCATTCTGAAATACTATTCGGAAACGGGACGTATTTGCAAGATTATTGGTTGTAGTAAGCTGGTTATTGTTTTCAAAAGACAGGACTTCATTCCCACCGGGAACTTCCGTAAATCCACGCCACCAGTTATTAGCTTCATTCCAGTTTCCATTAGGTGCAATATCTCGCCATGCATAAGTGACTTGTGCTTTGGTAACACTTACAAGAAGAATAAGAAAAACAACCTGTAAACAAACTAGTCTCTGAGAATATTTAAAAGAAAAAAGGGAAAGTGCTTCAGTGATTCCACGAAGAAAAGTAGTATTTACAAGCAACTGTAAATATGTAGTCATAATCAATAGTTTCCGGACTCAACCGGTTTAGAAAACACGCTCAGGAAATCAACAGCTCACATTATTGGATTTTCAAAGGGGAGATTGGATCTACAGTCTTTAGAAGCGACTTGTTTGTTTTGTACGAAACCGGCAAACAGGCACAAAAATTATTCCAGTTTTATACAAAGTCCACGTAAAGGCAAACATTCTTTTGACCCTACAATTATAATTAAAATTCTGCATACAGCCGTTAGCTGTTTCATGTTCATAGTCAAATCTTTAACAATGAAAAAGCCCTCCTTGGAAGGAGGGCTTTGACTGAAATAAATATCTGAATTACCGTACAAATCCACGGCTGAACTGCTCCTGCTGTCCTTTCAGTACCACATGGTACACACCGGCAGGCAAAGCTTTGCCAAGGTCAAGTACCTGGGTTTGCTCAGCGCCGTTCAGTACCAGGTTACGGCTGTACACTACCTGGCCGTTGCTGTTTACTACGTTCAGCAGGTAGGTACCACTTTCCATTCCATTGAAACGCAGGGCCAACTGGCTGGCATCGGCAGCCGGTAAAACCAGCATCGCTTTTTTACCTCCGGTAGCATTCAGGCGGATGGTAGTGGAATATTTACGGTCGCCATCTTTACCTACAGCCACCACACGGTAGAAATTAGCACCGTTGGTAAGGCTGGCATCGAGGGCTGTGTACGTACCACGGCCACTGTTGTTGCCACGGGCTACTTCCAGCGCTTTGCCAAATGCAGCACCATTGGTTGATTTTTCCACTTCATAATGGCTCAGGTTATCGCTTTCCTCGGCCGCCCAGTTGATGCGGGCTTTGCCGTTTTCAATGCGTCCGTTAACAGTTGTAAAGGTCACAGGCAAAGCGCTAGCTGATGATCCTACAATAAAAGGAGAGAAACTGCTGAATGAAGCAGTGACTGTATTGGTTGTATTATCGGCAGAAGTAGCCAGGAAACCCGACCAAGTACCACTAAACCGGCTGATGCCAATAGCTCCATTGGGCTGGTTTGCAAAACCGGCACCTTCCAGTGCGGCAGGCCAGCTGAGGGTAACATCCGTTGCACCAGAACCAGCTGAACGGTCAATATTCCAGGTTGCATCAACCAGGTTATTCAAAATGGCGGGGGCAAAAGCAGGACCACCGGCCACGCCATTGGTAGCTGCAGGGTTAAATACACCCACACTGAATGTAGAATTTGTTGATGGCGTTATTGTTACAGGCAAATACTCTGATCCGGCTCCTACATGAAACGTAAATGCTGAACTGATGTCGCTCTTCACCACCTGTGCCGGAGTACTTCCGTTATAAGTGATCACATGCCCGGGAGCGGTACGGCTGAACGTGGCGGAGGTGCCCAGTGTTAAGTTATTACCATTCAGATTGATGTTGTTATTATTGATCACCAACTGATCGGTTACAGTTACAGGGGCAGAAAGTGTGAGCGCATTGCCATTGGCTGCAGCCAGGACACGAACCGTTGCCGGCAAGCCATTACCAGTCACCTGTGACAAAGTATTACCTGAAGGTGCGCCATAAGCATACCCGCCTGTTCCGGAATAAGTACGGTTGGTTGTACGAACATTGCCCGTTGCAGCAGGGGCCAGTGTAATACCATCGGGAGAGCTCAAACCAATATTGGCATTACCGAGCATCACAAATGACGAAGTACTTGCATATGTACCAACAATACCAGTTCCGCAACCAAGAGAACCAGTATTCGATACGGTGATGGTGCCGAAGTTACCTGTACGGAGATCCACATTATTCATATTAAAAATACCGTTGACCGTCATATTGTAAACATCAACAGGATTTGATCCCGGAGCAACCTGCACAATTCCGTTTACCACGTAATTCATGGTGTTACCAAATGAAGGATTCGCATCCATGAACCCTAAATTGGATATAGTTCCGGTTGTTCCGGCGAAAACAACCGCTCTGTCGCCGGAAGGACGCCAGGTGGAGCCGCCTTCAATCCGAAGCTGATTGGCAATAATCAGATCCTTATCTACCAGCAGTACCTGTCCGTCGGCTGAAGCTACATCCCAATAGCTGTTCGTAGCGCCAAATCCATAAATTGTTTCAGCTTGACGGGAATTAATAAAGCACAAACGGCTGAAGGCAGTACCGGCTGTTGCGTTCGTTGTTTGAGACAGATTGAAGTAATGGCGCCCCGTCAGATTGGACGTGCTGGCAAAATCATCATCTGCGGGGTTGCTGGTTCCGCCATAAAAAGTACCACCGAAAGAAATCCAGAAAAAGAAGTTGATAGCAGCCGGACGGCCACCCCCCTGGGTTACAACCGACCATGGAATGCGGCCTTCACGGTACGTACCGCCTTCGCCCCGGTCTAACGGAAGCACCCCTTCCTGAATCCATCCACCCGCACCATCCGGGAAGTACATGCGGGAATCTCCCAGATCGTTTATACCCAGAAAATTGGAGCGGAATGGAAGTTGTCCGTACTCTACCCCATCATAGCCTCCAAAGCCAAAACCGTAACCTACAATATTACCATTGGCTACGGTGCCGCTGTTAGCAAGAAGTTGTGGATCTGTATCTATGTGCAGATGAATTGCATCAGTAGCATTGGTTAATCCGTCCACGGCAAAATACAGGTAAGTATCATCCCAGGTCATGTAAAAAGTGCGGCCACCTCCATCAGCCCAGCTGTTTGGATATTCGCCGGTGCTTAATACACCATCAATCGTAGCACTCTGGAATTGCGCCTGTGCCTGTAGTAGTCCGAAAAAAAGGACGACAGAAAGTAAAGATTTTTTCATAAATCTTGATTTATTGAAATTTAAAAAAACAGGATACACGTTGGGGGGAACGGATGAACAACAGGTGGTTCGAATGAATATTGGAGAGATTAAAAAGTAGGTTCAGCTGGATATTCGTAACAAAGCTAAGTGTTCTGATCCGATTTGTAAAAACATCCTTTTTCTTTCTTTCCTTTTAAGAAATGACCTTCCTGAACAGATCGCTGCTTGGGTGACCCGAATCCGTTATTTTTGTCGTCTATGTGGGCTATTTGCAAAAAAGAATTCCGGCAGTTTTTCAGTAATCTAACCGGCTACTTATCGGTGGCGCTTTTTTTACTCCTGAACGGCCTGTTTTTATTCGTTTTTTCCAGTTTCAACATCCTGGATTTCGGTTATGCCAGCCTTGAAAACTTTTTTACCCTGGCACCCTTTGTTTTATTGTTACTCATTCCTGCAATCACAATGCGGCTGCTGCCGGATGAATGGAGGAGTGGCACTATGGAACTGCTGCAGACAAGACCCCTTACTGCAAAAGAAATTGTCACCGGTAAATACCTGGCCACCCTGTTTGTGGTACTGATGGCACTTGTGCCAACCCTGATTTATGTAGTGAGTATTCAACTACTGGCAGCAGAAAATGTATCAATCGATATGGGCGGAACGCTGGGATCGTACATAGGCCTTTTGTTCCTGAGCAGCTCATTTGCTTCCATCAGTTTATGTGCCGGCAGTTTTACAAATAATGCAGTTGTAGCATTTCTGGCAGGAGCCTTTTTGTGCTTTCTTATGTTCAGTGGCCCGGAAGCAATCAGTTCACTACCCCTGCTTCAATCAGGCGCTGATTTCTACCTCCAGCAACTGGGCATGGAATACCATTACCGGTCACTTGCCAGAGGGGTTATAGATATACGTGAGGTAGTATATTTTCTGTCAGTGATTATACTGTTCTTATTTATAACCACCCAACGGGTACAAATAAAAAAGTAAACAAGGCGCCAGATGAAACAACTGATCCATTCAAAATACAGCTGGGCCTTCCTGCTCATGGGTTTGCTGCTGATCAATGCAGCTGTGCAGTATATTCCATTACGGGCCGATCTCACTGCCGAGCAACGGTACTCCCTTTCTGCTGCAACCAGAACCCTGCTCAAAAATATCAAAGAGCCGGTTACTATTGACGTTTTTCTGAACGGAGAATTCCCGGCTGTTTTCAGGAAACTGCAAAACAGCACCAGCGATTTACTTACCGAAATGAAATCGTATGCAGGACCCAATCTGCAGATACGCTTTGTGAATGCAGAAGAGCTGATTCCGGAAGAAGCACGGGATGTACTTTATAAAAATTTTACAGACAGTCTGCGAATGATGGGACTGAATACCGACAGTCTGCTGGCTGCCCGTCCCGGCTTTGAAGCCGAGTTCAAACAACAACTGGTTGCCGATTCGCTGAAAACACTGGGCATCATGCCTTACACCCTGCAGGTTCAGCAGAAAGAAAATGAACAATCGCAACGGGTCATTTTTCCTGCTGCACTGGTTCGCTTGAACAACCGGGTCATTCCTGTTGACTTACTCAGTGGGAAAACAGAATACAGCCGTGATCCGCTCAGCGGAAGGCTGCAATTAGATGAAGCCCGGAGCATCGGCAACGCAGAAGCGTTGCTGGAATTTAAATTTGCGAATGCCATTGAAAAAATCCAACGCACCAATAAACCTGTTATCGGGTATGCGATTGGGAATGGCGAACCTACCGGCCCTGAAACTTATGATCTTGTTCAAACACTGGAAGCTGATTATGATGTTCAGATCATTGATGTGAACAGAAATCCTTACATCCCCCGGGAAATGGCCGCTATAATGGTTGTGAAACCATCGCTCCCTTTCAGTGATTCTGCAAAAATGAAGTTGGATCAGTATGTGATGCAGGGTGGTAAAATTCTTTGGTTCCTCGATATGCTCTATGCTGAAAAAGACAGCCTTGCTTTTACCGCAAAAACGCTTGCATTCGATCGTGGACTCAACCTTGATGATTTGTTGTTCAGGTACGGAATACGGATCAACAGAGATCTGCTGCAGGATTTGCAATGCGATCTCAGTAAGCTCGTGGTTGGTACTGCCGGCGGACAACCACAGCTTGAGGATGTGCCATTTAATTACTACCCGCTACTGAACCCAACCGGCAACCATCCGATTACCCGCAACCTCGAACCGGTGCTGGGGCTGTTTGTAAATACCATTGATACAGTGAAAGCACCGGGTGTACAGAAGTATGTGCTGCTGACTTCATCTGCAAACGCAAAAACCGTTAGTACACCCGCTATAGTGAGTCTGGAGGAATTGAAAACGATTGAAAACCCAGACTTATACAACAAAAAGAACCTGCCGGTAGCCATACTGCTGGAAGGTGGTTTTACCAGTTTATATGCTAATCGTACAACAGCAGAAATGAAAGATTTTTTTTCAAAGCACTATGGCTCATTTGCCACTCAGTCTGTAATACCTGCTTCGCAACTGGTGGTTGCCGATGGTGATGCAGTATTAAACACTTACACACAACGTGAACCGTTTCCAATGGGTTACAGCCGGGTGCAGGAGCGGGCTTTCGCTAACAGAGCACTTCTTGAAAACACCTTGCAATACATGACGGGAAACGCAGCTATTGTAGCCTTACGTAATAGAGAAATAACAGTACGGCTTCTGAATAAAACCAAACTGGAAGAAGAACGTTTCCAATGGCAATTCATCAATATAGTCAGCCCGTTACTGCTTTTGTTGTTGGGTGCAGGTTTGTTCCACCACTGGAGAAAAACCGCCTATCAGAAAAAATAATCAGCAACTTTCTTTATACTTAATTTATTTCATGACACATACACAGATTACTTATCTCGTTTTTGGAATTGTACTGGTGCTGGCTGTTGTACTGGACCTTGGGTTACTCAGCAAAAAATCAAAAACGCTCACAATCAAACAATCGCTGTATCAAACATTGTTTTGGGTGACGCTGGGTTTGGGCTTTGGTGCCTTTGTATGGTACGAAGAGGGAAAAAGTACATCGCTGGAATACATCAGCGCTTACCTGATGGAGTGGAGCCTGAGTATAGATAATATTTTTGTGTTTGTACTCATATTCAGTTTTTTCAAAGTCAAGGAAGACTATATACCCCGTGCGCTCTTAATAGGAATCTTACTTGCCATTTTGTTCCGTGTTGTTTTCATAACATTGGGAGTTGAACTGGTGCAACGCTTTCACTGGATGTTATACATATTCGGCATTTTCCTTGTTTATACCGGCTTCAAAATGTTTACAAGCAACCAGGAAGAGGAATTCAATCCGGGCGACAGCAAGGTGTACCTGTTTCTGAAACGCTATTTACCCATTACGCTCAGCGATGGTAACGGCCGGTATTTTGTACGCCATAATGGAAAACCGGTTTATACCGTACTATTTGTTGTTATTGTAATGCTGGCTACAACTGATATTGTTTTTGCATTGGATAGTATTCCTGCCGTAATGGGCATCAGCCGGAATGTGCTGGTAATTTATACGTCGAATATTTTTGCAGTTCTGGGCCTTCGTTCTCTCTTCTTTTTATTGCGTGGCGCAGTCAGTAAATTTGATTACCTGCAGCAGGGAATCGCCATCGTTCTTGTATTCATTGGACTGAAAATGCTGGGCGAAGAACTGATTGCAACGGTTGTCAATAAATCAACCCAGGTCATTCTTTCGTTGGTGGTGATCGTAAGCTGTATAGCCGGTTCCATCATTTACTCTATCTATCATAACAAAAAAGGACTGCCCAAAGAGGTAAAGGATTAAATCAACTGGTTTCATGACAGGCTATACACTCCATACAATTGCAGTTGCCATAGATGGAACTGTTGTTCAGGAATCAAAAGATCATGAAAAGATTGAGCATTTATGCATCGACAGCCGCCGCATTGTGCATCCAGCCACCAGTATCTTTTTTGCACTGCAGACTTCACACCGGAACGGACATTCTTACATTGCCGCCGCTTATGCCCGGGGGATCAGAAATTTTGTGATTCAACAGCAGGCTGATTACAGTATATTTCCGGATGCGGCCTTCATTCTTGTTAACGATACCCTGAAAGCACTTCAGCAACTTGCAGCCTGGCACCGTCAACACTGTACAATACATACAGATGGTTCTCCCCTTCCTGTAATTGGCATTACCGGCAGCAATGGAAAAACGATTGTGAAAGAATGGCTCTATCAATTGCTTCATGATCAGTGGAAAATAGTGCGGAGTCCGAAAAGCTATAACTCAAAAATCGGAGTTCCCCTGAGTGTTTGGCAACTCCAGCCCGAACACGAACTGGCCATCTTTGAAGCCGGCATCTCACAGAAAGGCGAAATGGAAACACTGGCAAACATTATTCAGCCCACAATTGGTGTTTTCACTAACCTGGGCGATGCACACCAGGAAGGTTTTTTTGACAACCAGGAAAAATTCAATGAAAAATCTTTTTTATTCCGTCAATGCAATACCGTTATATATTCACCCGAACAAATAGGATACACCTTACCGGACAAACAGGAAACCACCTTCATCACCTGGGGAAACAATCAACACTGCACGCTGCAACTGGTGGAAGCAACCAAACAGCCTGCTTCCTTCCAGTTACAACTAAAATGGAAAAGTGAACCGTTTCAATTGCAGATTCCTTTCACCGATCAGGCCTCCGTACATAACATACTGACCTGTACCTGTGTTTGCCTGCACCTGGGCATAACCATTGCTCAACTGCAGGAAAGAGTAAGGCACCTGAAACCCGTAAGTCTGCGGCTGGAGTTAAAAAAGGGACAACACAACTGTACACTTGTCAACGACAGTTACAGCGCCGATTTACATTCCTTTGAAATTGCACTGAACCTCCTGCACCAACAACGGCTGCATAAACAAAAAACCGTCATTTTATCCGATTTGCCTGTTACTGCATTACAGCAGGAAGAAACTTACCGGCAGCTGGTAACACAGCTCGTCAGCTACCATGTGCAACGTGTGATCAGTGTGGGACCCGCCAGCCAACTGTACCTGCCCCGGCTGTTACCGGCCAGCATCAAGCATATCGCTTTCGACAATACAGATCAGTTATTGGATGAATTAAACAGCATTTCTTTTGCTGAGGAAGCAATTCTCATAAAAGGTGCAAGAAGTTTTGAACTGGAACGGATTGTTCACCTCCTGGAATTACAGGTTCATGAAACCGTACTGGAAATAAACCTGAGCGCACTGTCCAGAAACTATAAAGCAATTCAGCAGCAACTCAAGTCCGGCGTGAAGGTGATGGCAGTTGTAAAGGCTTTTTCGTACGGAGCAGGAAGCTATGAAGTCGCCAACCTGTTGCAACAACTTGGGGCCCATTTCCTGGCTGTTGCGTTTGCAGATGAAGGTGTGGAACTGCGAAGAGCTGGTATTTCGCTGCCCATTATGATTATGAATGCCGAACAGGTGTCCTTTGATGTCATCACCTCGTACGGACTGGAACCGGAGCTTTACTCGTTTGGAATGCTGGAAGCATTTCAACAACATCTGCAGGAAGAGGGGCTTGAAAATTATCCGGTTCATATAAAAATAGATACAGGCATGCACCGACTGGGTTTTGCCGAGCAGGAGTGGCCGGAACTTTGTACACGTTTACAAAACAACACTGCATTTTCCATCCAGTCGGTTTTCAGCCACCTCGTGGGTTCAGAAGCTTCCGCATTTGATGCTTTTACAACAGAACAGGCCCACAGGTTTGAAAAAGCCTGCACACTTCTACAGGCCGCAACCGGGCAAAGCTTCCTGAGGCACCTGAGCAATACAGGAGGCATTTTGAGGCATCCCCAACTTCAATATGAAATGGTACGGCTTGGTATTGGTCTTTACGGAATTGGTACGGCTGGTTCACCACTTCAACTGGAGGAAGCCGTGCATCTCAAAACAACCATTGCTCAACTGAAACAACTACAACCCGGCGATACAGTTGGTTACAACAGAAACGGATTGATCAACAGACCATCTGTAATTGCTACCGTTCGTATTGGTTATGCCGATGGGTACCCCCGGAACCTGAGTAACGGCCGGGGATTCATGTTGGTTCATGGAGTGCCTGCACCAGTCATTGGGTTGGTATGCATGGACATGACAATGCTTGATGTAACAGACATTCCTCACGTGAAAGAAGGTGACCCGGTAGAGGTATTTGGCAAAGCACTTTCGGTGCAGCAGGTTTCGAAACAAGCACATACAATTCCCTATGAACTGATGACCGGCATCAGCCAGCGGGTAAAACGGGTGTACTTTGAAGAATAGCCACACCTCGTTTCGATATATATTTGCATACTAAAAATCGCATTCGTGAAATTAAGAACTGCAGTTTTCGTCATTCTGATCATTCTATTTGCCGACCAGGCGTTGAAAATCTGGGTTAAGACATCTATGTTCTATCATGAAGAACGGTTCATTCTTGGCAATTGGTTCCGTTTTTACTTTATAGAAAATGAAGGTATGGCCTATGGCTGGAAATTCGGCGGCGAGTGGGGAAAGTTACTGCTGACCCTCTTCCGGCTTGTTGCTGTTTTATTCGGCACATGGTACATGAAACGGATTGTTGATTACAAATATCACCCGGGCTTTATTTTTTGCGCCGCTTTGATTTATGCGGGTGCAGCAGGAAACCTGATTGACAGTATGTTTTATGGAATGATCTTTACCGCAAGCGAAGTTGGTGGCCCGCTGGCAACCATGTTCCCCGACAAAGGATATGCCGGCTTCCTCCACGGCCATGTGGTGGATATGCTCTACTTCCCGGTTATTGATAATAAAATCATGCCCGAATGGGTTCCTTTCATCGGCGGAAAGCCCTTCACTTTTTTCCAACCGATTTTTAACATTGCTGATGCATCGATTTCAATGGGCATCATTACCATTCTTCTTTTCCAGAAACGCTTTTTCCAGGAAAAAAAGGAGGAAACGAATCCTACAGTAGAAACAGACTCGAACGTAAATGACGAAAGTCAGGTTTCATAAAAAAACGCCCTGCAGTTGCGGGGCGCTTTTTATGAAAGAATGTATTTATAGTCTTTGTATCAATTTCTGGAGCGTTCCTTCTGAAGTGCGTATCAGCAAAATATAATTTCCCTGCTGTAATGTTTGTACTTGCCGGAACAGGATAGAATTCGTGCCGGGTTCTACCTGTGTTTTCATGGAATGAATATGCCTGCCATATGTGTCCAACAGCTGAACAGTGATCCATTCCTGTACAGGAGCCTGCAGTTCTAACCGGACCTGATCGTAAAACGGATTGATAACAGACTTCAAGGAGAATCTGCTTGTATTTGAAGAAAGTTGAATAATGTTACTATATGTTGATGCACCTGAAGCTGAAACGATCTTCAAACGATAAAAAACAGTTCCTGCAAGCTGTTGTGGATCAGTAAATGTATAATACAAAGATTTCCTACTCGGTTGCTGACTGCCCGACAGTTTGCCGATAGATTCAAATTGGACACCATCTGCACTTCGTTCCACCTCAAACCATACAGCTCCCTCTTCCGTTAATGTTTGCCACTGTAACCGGGAGAATCCATCTTTCAACGTTCCTTTAAAATAGCCCAATGCAGCCGGCAGTACATCACAGGAGCCTATATTGATGGTTACAATTTCTGCAGCAGAATACGTGTTACAGTTATTATTAGAAAGATTGGCGATTGTTGTTGCAATCTTCAGCCTGTATAAATTCCCATTGTCCATCACAGTTGCAATGAACTGTGGATAATATACTGTAGATGTATAATCCGATCCTGAGTATGTAAAGAGAAAGCTATCAACACCTGTTTTTAAAGGTGCAGCATGCCATGAGGTTCCACCATCGGTACTTCTTTCCCATTGATAGTATTTATAATTATCGTAGAAAGTATTTACGGTTGACGAAACCTCTACCACCGAATTGCGGCACAATTGATTGGATGCAGTGGGGAAAAACTGTAATTCAGGCAAGCAGGTAGCAACCGAAATATCATCCAATGCCCAATCGTTGCCACCACCACCAGGTGCGTTGTTGTACACCCGCATAGTGAACGAAGTTTGGGCAGGGCCGGTTACAAAGATAAAGCCCCTTTTTATCCACTGTCCACTATACTGCAAACTGCCGGAACTGTAATAAGTAACTCCATCTATACCGATTGAAACATTCGGATAGACACCGGAAGAGTCGCCCGGAGCTGTTGGAATATATCCGACCGAAGAAGCACCTCTTCCAGCAGAATCGCAACCGCAACGGGAACAGATATTCCGGAACCAGGCGGAGATTTCGTAATACGTATTCGGGCAAAGTCCGGAAATCGTTTGATCAAACGCCGAATCAATCCGGTATGCCGCATTGACAACCAGCATATAGCCCCCCGTATTTCCTCCGGTCGTATCCGTTGCAGGATTACCCATTATTGGATTGGAGGCGCCGGTATGATCGCCAATGATATCCCACACTGTAAACACCCTGTTTGCATTGGGCTTGGGAAGCGAATTATTGGTTGAGTAAACACCACTTGTATTATTTGTGATGCCATAGTTATAGTCTTGTGGCTGATTAGCAGCAAAATTCTGAAACGTATAGGCCACCGGAACATTCGATGATGTACCTCTGTTTTTGAGGTTTCCGGAACCAAAGGTTCCGTTTGACTCTGTTCCTAATGTATTTGCACCGGTTGTGTTGGAGCATACGCCATAATTGGGATACACTGCCAGTAAACGGTTGGGAAGTGTAACACTGTTTACTACCGGTGTATTCGTAGAATAGGTAACCAACCCTCCTCCGATATTGATGTTTGTAAAAGTTGCCGCCGTAACGGTTACCCGGTATGTAATAAGCATAATACAGGCACTGTTATAAAACGAAGGCCGCATCGTATTGGTGAGTTGTCCTCTCCGGAATGCAGTTGATTGGCTGGCTCCGGTATATCCCAGCCGGAACGACAGAGCTGTGCCTATTATTTCAGCCTGGTCATCGCCGGGAGCATCTGTAAAGGACTTGTAAATTTTTGCCTCATTGGTTTGAATGGCAAGTGTACCCGGTATATAAACAGTACCGGCAGGTATATTATCGTAAAATCCAACACTGTCAATGCTGCCGGTACGTACTACAACCGATGTGCGGATCTCCAGCTGATCGCCGGTTTCAATACTCCCTCCAGCAGGTTTGCTCAGGTTGATGAAGCTTTTACCGAAATCATACCGCACGTTCGTGATACAAATGCTGAAACCACCATTTGCCGTGATGGGAGTATTGCCACTTGAGTACACTCTGATAAAATAGACAGCGCCTTGTATTAAGTTTGTTGCCCCGATGCGGGATGTGCCACAAGCCAAAGAAGTCAATGATCCGCAAGCACCTGAAAAGAGCTCCATCTGAACGCCCGAAGCTGAAAGCGTGGTACCCAAACCACTTAATGTAATTACCTGATCAGTTGACGCAGCCGTAAACCGATACCATACATCATCATCGGCAGAACCCCCACAAGCAGCAGCAATACCAGAGGGTGAGGCAGCGTGTACATTTCCGCTAGTATTAGAACAGGAATTATTAGGAGTAAGATTCACAGCTCCGGAACAGTTATCATTTGCAGGCGGACTGGTATGCGTTATACAAATTGAAAACTGTCCTAAACTGGTAATGGATGTAGCACCGGCAGAATATACCCGTACATAATACTGGGTGCCCGTAGTTAATGTATTAACGGTTAGCGAAGTGGTGCCGCAGCCTAAAGATGTAAGTGAACCACAGGAGCCGGAAAACAATTGTAACCGGGCACCTGAGGAATTAAGATTGGCACCCAGGCCGCTGAGTGAAATGGTTGTAAGCGGTGCACCTGCTGTAAAACGGTACCAGACATCATCATCGGCCGTGCCGCCACAGGAGGGAGCTGCAATACCTGAATTTGTGGCACTTGAAACCGTACCGGTAGTATTCGTGCAGACTGTTGCAGATGTCAGATTGATAGCGCCACTGCAGTTATCATTTGAAACTTCGTACCAGCTTACAATACTCCGCAAAGCAGTGGTAGTGGCTGATTGTGTTTGTTGCACATTATTCGTTGCGCCGGCGGTTGTCATTAAACGATAAGCTGCTGTATGCGATTGTCCACTGGTTGCTGTGTTACGTACCTGGTTGGGCAAACTGGTTTTACTCCAGCCCGTGCCTGTAAGGGTTCCCCATGTATTGGCAGCTGCACTGCTCCAAAATGCCATTGTAACAGAGTTAGGCATGATGGTATTATACCCGGTAATTACGTTGGGATTCGTACCGGATGCTGTGTTGACCTGTTCGTCATTAACAGCCCAGATATTGGAAGCACTGCTGGGCCGGAATACATACATCATAGCAGAAAGCGCATTGGTACCGGCACCGAGCGTTACTGTTGGGTTTGCCGCCCATGTACCGTTAAACCGGCACCAGAAAATACGTATGCTCTGGGTAGAGCCGGTGTAAGTAGCCATTGCATTCCAGGTTTGTCCACCTGTTGCACCAATGGTAAGCGTACCTGTTGTATTTCTGTATTGTGCATAAATGATTGCAAGATCTCCTGCCAGCATCGAGGCAGGCGGAGTAATTGTAACAGTGGGACCAATCGCACTGGCGTTATCAACGGGAAGCGATGAAGTGCCGAAAAAAGTTTGTGCCTGCACTTCAGCCCATAAAAACGACAGGAGCATTGGTAACCATTGCCTCACTATTTTCGAAAGGTATTGTTTGCTTTGACACATAGAGTACGGATTGAAATAAAAAAGAGTATCATCAGAACATATTCAAATGCTGCAAATGACAAGCCTGCTTACTTCATGTACAGAAGAAAAAATGAGATGTCAAACAAAAAAAAGAGATAGAGTGTAGAGTTTTTACTTTCATCGGTATGCGGATTTAGAACAAAACTATACAACTGTTTCAACTCCTGCAATAGACAAAATCCCTTAAAACACACATGTAAATTTTACCGGGAATTAAGGGATTCTTACTATTGACACGGCGGTTTTAAGTATTTACTTTTATCAACCCAATCATCCTTTGTAAAACATGAATAAAATCCTGTTTCTTCTTTTGCCTGTTCTTTTTACATACAATGTGCAGGCACAGAGCAATTCCTGCGGGGCAGCAACAGCACTCAGCTCAAATGCTGCTTGTGTTAACACAGCAGGTACACTGGCAGGATCTACATACACAGCTATCTCCTCTCCCTGCGGTGCTTCTTCTGGTAATAGAAATGATGTTTGGTATAGCTTTACTGCCGCTGCCACGCAGGCAACTATTACTGTAAGCGGAGCGCTTACAGCACCCCGCTTCCAGGTATATACAAACAACTGTGCAGGTCTTAGCAGTGTTTTTTGCAGTACAGGAGGGTCGGCAGCTTTTTCCGGACTGACACCCGGCACAACCTATTTGTTGCGTGTTTATTGCAACAACAACAGTAACACAACGTTTACTGTATGCATTCAACGCCCTGCCCCTACCCGTTTGCAGGAGGTGTTTGCAGATACAATTATTGCAAGCAACGGCGCCGGCCTCAACAGCCCCTGGGAAATCACCTATGGAAGCGATGGTCACTTATGGGTTACTGAATCAAAAACATTTTTAATCAGGCGAATTCATCCGTCTGACCGGTACACCTCTGCCCCGCCAGCGTCCACCATTGCGTTGGATTTGAACAGCGCTTCATTACCTGTAGGAGTCAGAAGAAATTATACCGTTGGAGCTATCGTGAACGGAACGGCAACGCCTGATCCGCAAGGAGGCTTAATGGGATTGGCTTTACATCCTGAATTCAATACAAATCCTGCCAAACGGTTTGTGTACGCAGCCTATGTACGCCAATACCTTGGTTTAAACCAGGTGTATGCAGGTGAAACAGTAAACGGACATCTGTTTTTAAATAACCTGGTCCGCTTTACGTTTAACACCACAACAGGACAACTCGAAAGTCCGGTTGTATTGTGCGATACCATCAGAGGCAGTAACGATCACAACAGTGGTCGTATTATCATAGCTTCTGCAGGAACAGAACAGTTCCTGTTTTATGCCGAAGGCGATATGGGTGCCGGGCAATTTGCCAACATTAACCGCACCATTAAAGCACAAAACACTCAATCTTACGAAGGGAAAATTCTAAGGTTTAATCTTGAGCCGGATGCAGATGCAGACCAGGGCGCAGTGGATTACAATCAGTGGATTCCGAACGACAACCCGTATAACAACGTGGGGCCCGTAACAGGCCAGAGCGCTGTTTACAGTATCGGGCACAGAAACGTACAGAGTTTAGCGCTGATCGGAACTACATTGTATGGAGCTTCACATGGTCCATTCAGTGATGATGAACTGAATGTGCTGGAACGGGGAAAGAATTACGGTCACCCGCTTGTCATTGGTTATAGTACCGATGGAAACTATAACAATGCCAAAGGAGGACCTGTCACCAGCTCACTCCCATTAATCACTAACGAGGCAACGAATGCTTCCAACCTCGCCGATTACAAAGATCCCATGTACAGTTTTTTTAATCCGCCGGCGGGAAATACCTCAACGCCCTGGACTGTTCAGCATATCTATAACAACACATTTTTCACAGGTCCCCCTTCGGGCAATGCACAAAATATGAATCAATTCTGGGCCTCTATTGCACCTTCCGGGATGGAGTCTTATACAAATACAAAAATTCCAGGTTGGAGAAACAGTTTATTACTGGCCTCCTTGAAAAAAGGGTATATCATGCGGGTAAAACCCAATGCTGCTGAAACGGGCCTTGATCTGATCGGTGGTGCAGATACAGCGGTTGTGTTCAATACACAAAACAGATTCAGGGATCTGGCCATGGATACAGATGGAGTAAGTGTTTATGCGGTAGTTGACAGAAGTGGCTCTACATCGGGACCAACCTCTGATAACCCGGTATCAAGTGCCTGTGCAGGTTGTATTGTAAAGTATACTTTTAAAGGGTATTTAAATTCAGGAGGCACAAGCACGATTCCCTCTTCTATTGCAATTGATTCAGCCACCATCAACAGTTGTGTGCCAGGTTCCGGCATTTTTATTAATAATAGCAATAACAATTTGTGGGTTCCCATTACAGGACCAAGTGGCGATGTTGTTGCTGAAATAAATGCAAACGGAAATAACCTGGGAAATGTAACAACTTCTTTTTTTGTAAAAAGCGGCACCACCCGCAGTTACGGAAGTATGCCATACATGAACCGGAATATCACCATTACGCCCGACATCCAGCCTTCCACCAATGTGAGTATTCGTTTATACTTTACGGCAGGCGAATTCAATAATCTGCGTGCAGCTGATGCTGCTGTTACCACCACTAATGACCTGGCGATTCTGAAAAATGACGACAACTGCGGCAGCGGCTATGGTGGTGGCACCATTACGCAACCTGTTATAACAGGCAGGTATGCGCAGGGCAGCTTTGGTTATGTATTGCAGGCTTCCATTCCCTCCTTTTCCACCTTCTACTTTGCAAATGCCGCTTCCACCCTTCCCTTTCAACTCATCCGGTTTGCCGGCATGCCGCATGGTGAAGCAAGTCAGATCCACTGGATCGTAAGTGAAGAAGAAAACATTCAGGGTTACGAGCTGGAAAGAAGCACCAACAATCTGCAATTTGAAAGCATCGCCCAGCTTGCAGCTAAAAAAACCAGCAGCGGCAGAATAAATTATCAATATGCCGATGCGTTTGCCGCCCGCCTGGCAAATGTAGTTTACTACCGCCTGAAGGTGAAGAATGCAGACGGCCATTACCGCTACTCCCAAATCATTCGGATCAACTTTGGTAATTCGGATCTATTGGTACGGATTACTCCCAATCCTGCCGTGGATATTGCTAACGTACAGATTAAAACGCTTAAAGAAGAAACTGCTTCTATCCGATTGATTGACCAAACCGGCCGGATTGTACTGCAGCAGAAACTACATCTTGTGAAAGGATGGAATGTGCAACAATTAAACATCAGCAAGCTGCCAGCAGGACTCTATTTTATTGAAGTACACGCACCCTCTTTTAACCAGAAACAAAAACTATTGAAACAATAAAATCATGAAAAGCTACACATTCCCAAATGAAGCGTAGCCATTTTATCCTTACCCAAAATCAATTGTATGAAAACAATCAGCAACCCCAGTGCCTTCCTTACGCCTGGAATTTCTTCAGCACAACCACTTCAAACAACCGGAAGACACCTGGTTCTTCTGAAAGAACAAAAAGAAAACCTGGTAGAAAACGTATCAAAACTGTACCAGCTTTTCTTTGGCTCCCCACTTACACAACAGGAAATAAATAAAGAAGTTGCAGCTGCTTCCGAACCCGACTATTACAGTAGCTATGAATAAAAAAGAGAAGCAATGCTTCTCTTTTTCTGTACCCGATCAGATTTTACCTACCATGTTCGCCGGTATCACCCATTCATCAAACTGCTCCGGCGTTACATATCCCAGCTTCACAGCCATTTCCTTAAGTGTGGTACCCTGCTTGTGTGCTTTCTGTGCAATTTCAGCCGCCTTATAATACCCGATTTTTGTATTTAAGGCCGTTACCAGCATCAATGAATTTTCAACATGCTTTTTAATATTAGCTTCAATCGGTTCAATACCAACTGCACACTTGTCATTGAAACTCACACAACCATCACCAATCAAACGAGCACTGTGGAGGAAATTGTAAATCATAACGGGCTTGAACACATTCAGCTCAAAATGACCGGTGGCGCCTCCAATATTAATCGCCACATCATTCCCAAGCACCTGGGCAGCAATCATCGTTAATGCCTCACACTGCGTGGGATTTACTTTTCCCGGCATGATGGATGAACCGGGTTCATTATCCGGAATAAATATTTCGCCAATGCCACTCCGTGGACCAGAGGAAAGCATACGGATATCGTTTGCAATTTTCATGATACTTACAGCCACAGTTTTTAACGCTCCATGCGCTTCCACAATCGCATCATGAGCTGCCAGTGCTTCAAACTTATTCTCTGCCGTGCGGAACGGAAGCCTGGTGAGTTTGGCAATATGCTTCGCCACATTCACATCATAGCCGGGAGGTGTATTGATGCCGGTGCCAACAGCCGTGCCGCCCAGCGCCAGTTCGCTCAGGTGCGGTAATGTGTTTTTGATGGCTTTCAAGCCATGATTGAGCTGACTCACATAGCCGCTGAACTCCTGCCCCAGTGTGAGCGGCGTAGCATCCATAAAATGTGTACGGCCGATTTTCACCACTTTTTTGAAGGCTTTGGCTTTTTTATCCAATGTATTCCGCAGTTTTTCAATACCGGGAATGGTGGTCTCGATCAATATCTTATAAGCCGCAATGTGCATGGCAGTTGGAAATGTATCGTTACTGCTCTGGCTCTTATTCACATCATCATTCGGGTGCAGGTATTTTTCTTTATCACTCAGTTTGCCACCGTTCAGCACATGGCCCCGGTAGGCAACCACCTCGTTCACATTCATGTTGCTTTGCGTACCGCTACCTGTTTGCCAAACCACCAATGGAAAATAGTCATCCAATTTACCTTCCAGAATTTCTTTACACACTTTACCAATAAGCACTGCCTTTTTCTTAGGTAATACACCTGCTTCCTGGTTGGTGATCGCTGCGGCATGCTTGAGGTATGCAAACGCACGGATGATTTCCTTTGGCATCCGGTTGATATCCTGGGCAATTTTGAAGTTATCAATACTGCGTTGTGTCTGGGCACCATAATAGGCCTGAACGGGAACTTTCACTTCCCCCATTGTATCTTTTTCAATTCTGTATTCCATAAAAAATATTTTAGCTGAAAATTTGTTGGCAAAGGTACTTAATAACAAAAAGGCGATTCAGGAAGTGTTGAACTATTTTCCGGTGAAACGGGCTTTCCGTTTTTCAAGAAATGCAGTAGTTCCTTCCTTCCTGTCTTCCGACCGAAATACATCCCCGAAGGCTGTTACTTCCACCTCATAACCATTAGTTGTTTCATCAAACACAGCATTAGCTGCTTTGATGCAGGCGGCTACCGCTAACGGAGCCTTGGTGTTGATTACTTCGAGTATAGAACGTGTGTGATTCAGTAATGTGTCAGCAGTAGTGACATAATTCACCAACCCGAGTTGTTTGGCTTCATTGGCATCAATGAGGTGGGCGCTCATCAACAGTTCCATGGCCTTCCCTTTTCCAACCAGCTGCACGAGGCGTTGCGTGCCACCATAACCGGGAATGAGACCAAGGTTCACTTCCGGTTGTCCGAATTTTGCATTTTCGGAAGCTACCCGGAAATGGCAACTCATAGCCAGTTCGCAACCACCGCCTAATGCAAAACCATTTACGGCAGCAACTACCGGCTTGGCACATTTCTCAAAACGGAAAAACGTTTGTTGTCCCCGGCGGGAAAGAGCCATTGCATCGGTTTGCGACAACCCGTTGAATTCAGAAATATCAGCCCCCGCAACAAATGCCTTGGGACCAGCACCGGTGATAATGACAGAACGGATTTCTGCATTACGCTCCACTTCATCCATTGCCCGGTTTAACTCCTCAAAAACCGTTTTGTTGAGTGCATTCAGTTTATCGGGACGATTGATTGTAATGGTGAAAATTCCATCCTCCAATTGCGTGAGTAAGGTTTCAAATAACATAGTAATCGTTTTTGCAAAGATACAGGCAGAACTGCTGCCTGCATCGCTGCAAAACAAAGCTTACTTACTATTCATTAAATCTTTAGGGGAGAAATCGTAACTCAGGGTGAGAAAAAAGATGTTGGCGTTCATCCCCTCAAAAGGTCTGCTACCGTTCTTTTCATAAGAAGTATTGAAAAAGTTGTTAGGGAAATACTGAGCCTTCAGACCTACATGGGAAGAGGACACAAATCCTGCAAATACAGAAGGCATGAACAAAGGGGTTTGATCACCAAACCATTCACTATCTTTTCTTACCTTTTTCCCGTTAATGAAAGTCTTCTCTTTGTAGTTCAGCGCCAGATCGGCCTGTCCGCCAAAATAAAAGAAGGACCCTTTTTTCAGGTTACCAAACTTAAATCCGACAGGTACACCCAACATCAGCACACGGCGCTTGTAACGGGTGCTATCGTTTTCATCATAAATCACCCCCAGGTTTTTACCGGAGTAACCTACGAAGAATCCGACATGATCGCTCAGGTTTCTGTTGAAGTTGGTACCGCTGTTCAAAAACATCGTAAAGCGGGGAACGTTATTCAATTGCGTACCGTTACGACTTACATTTGAAAATGATACCAGGGCAGCATCACCACCCCTTGTGGTATACCATTTTGATTTACGGGTTGACTCCGGCTGAGCACCCACTTCGGGTTGCTGGGCTAAGGCAAGCACCGGCAGCAACAGGAATACAAAGGCAAAAAAAGGACGTGTGGTCATAAATTCTCTGGTTTTATCAGATGAAACGAAGCAGGTGCAGAAAAGTTACAGGAAATCAGAAAGAACGGTGCTCTTTCACCCATTCTCCTATGTAACCTGCAATTTCGTGCGTGTTGGTGCCAGGGTGGAACAGACGCCCCACGCCCAGTTGATTCAGGGCCTGTATATCTTCATCGGGGATGATGCCTCCGCCTGTGAGCAAAACATCATTCATTCCTTTTTCTTTCATTAATGCTATTACTTTGGGAAATACCGTCATATGTGCCCCGCTGAGAATACTGATACCGATAGCATCCACATCTTCCTGCAGCGCAGCGTTTACAACCATTTCCGGTGTTTGGCGAAGGCCTGTGTAAATCACTTCCATACCGGCATCACGCAATGCAGTGGCAATTACTTTGGCACCCCGATCGTGTCCATCAAGACCAACTTTGGCAACTAAAACTCGTAGCGGACGGCTCATAGAAAAAAAGTTTCGCTAAAATACACCGTTTCCTGTTTCAGCTTGGTAATTTACATCATGCAATACCGAAAATTTGGTCATACCAGTCTTACGGTCAGCGAAATTGGTTTCGGCGCCTGGGCCATTGGAGGCGGGGCCATGGTGGGCACAACGGCCATTGGGTGGGGCGATGCCGATGATACCGTTTCCACAAAAGCCATTCATGCTGCACTGGATGCAGGCATCACCTTTTTTGATACCGCCGATATTTACGGACTGGGGCACTCCGAAGAACTGCTGGGGAAAGAACTTGCCGGCCGAAGCGATGTAATCATAGCCACCAAAGTGGGCAATGTAGCCCGGAACGGACAGTTTACCACCGATTATACAAAAGAATACATCGTCAGCGCCTGTGAGGCTTCATTGCGGCGTTTGCGCTTAGACTGTATAGATTATTATCAATTGCATACCGCCCGGCTGGCGCACCTGCAGGACGGCGCATGCACCGAAGCCATGCTACAATTGCAGCAGCAGGGCAAAATCCGTTACTGGGGATTATCACTAAACACCTTTGAGCCGGAAGCCGATGCACAGTTTCTGATGGATCACAACCTCGGCAACGGATTTCAACTCGTATTGAACATCATCAACCAAAAAGCCTTGCCGCTTTTACAGCAAGCCGCTGCAAAAGGTTATGGCATCATTGCCCGTATGCCGCTGCAATTCGGGCTGCTGACCGGCAAATTTGATACGCAAGCTGCATTTTCAGAGAATGATCATCGAAAGAACCGACTCACACGTGAAGTGATTGATGCCACGCTGGAGGCCACGGCACCTGTATGGGACTTGTGCAAAAAATATCAATGTAATAAAACCCAACTGGCGCTGCGTTACATTCTCAGCTACCGGGAAGTAGCAACGGTGATACCTGGCATCCGCACGCCGGAACAGGTTGAGCTGAACACAGCTGGACTGTTTGAACTGGAACCGGCCGACCGCCAGTTGATTGAACAGCTCGGCAGCACAAGTTTTGTACAACTGATGGAGCGGATCCGGCAGCAGGGTTAAAACAACGGTAGTGCCTTGCTGATACGATCAATGGTTTCTTCCTTTCCGATCAGCTCAGCAATCTGGAATACAGCCGGGCCGTACTTCCCTCCCACCAGCATAATGCGCAGGGGCAGCTGCAACTCCCCATGCTTGATGTTACTGGCAGCTGCATGATTTTTAAACAACTCCTCTATGGCTTCCATATTCCAGTTGGCCAGGGCATTCAGTTGTTCGGTAAATGTTTCAAAAAAAACTTTTTTCTGCTCTGTCCATTTCGGCTTCACAGCTTCCACATCCCATTGTTGCGGAGCCTGAAAGAAGTAGCCTGCCTGTTGTACAAAATCGGTCAGTAAGGTGCAACGCTCACGCACCAATTCAATGATATGCTCTAAGTAAGCAGCATCTTTTACTACGATTCCGTTTGCTGTCAAGATCGGTTCAATATACAATCGTAAATCTGAAATCTGCAATTTCTTCATCCACTCGTGGTTGAACCATTTTGCTTTTTCGTAGTCGAAACGGGCTCCGCCTTTATGCACCCGCTCCATATCAAATGCATTCACCAGTTGTTCCAGGCTAAACAGTTCCTGCTCGGTTCCATTATTCCAGCCCAACAAGGCGAGAAGGTTCACAAATGCTTCGGGCAGAAATCCTTTTTCTTTAAATCCTTCGGTATGTTCGCTGGTGCGGGGATCGGTCCAGTTCATGGCATACACCGGGAACCCGTGTTTGGCACCATCCCGCTTACTCAGCTTGCCCGAAGGACCAAGAATGAGCGGCAAGTGTGCCCATTGGGGCATATCTGATTCCCAGCCCAGGTATTTCCACAGCAGCAGGTGTACGGGAGCGCTGGGCAGCCATTCTTCACCCCGGAACGCATGGGTAATCTTCATCAGGTAATCATCCACTACCACCGCCAGGTGATACGTAGGCATACCATCGGCCTTCAGCAGCACTTTATCATCTACCAATCCGGTTTCATATTGAATGGTGCCACGGATCATGTCGTTGAAGGAAACAATTTCATGCTCCGGCATTTTAATGCGGATAACATGGGGCGTATTTTGTTCCAGCAGATCTTTTACTTCGCTATCGGTGAGCGACAGACTGTTGCGCATCTTCTTCCGAACCGTATGATCATACTGCGGCGATGGATTTTCTGCTGTCCGGTTGGTTTCCCGCATTTGCTCCAACTCAGCCGGCGTATCAAAGGCATAATAAGCATAACCCCGGGTGACCAGTGTTTCTGCATACTTGCGGTACAGTTCTTTGCGTTCGCTTTGGCGGTAGGGGCCGTAGGCGCCACCATGCCGGGGACTTTCATCGGGCTCCAGTCCGCACCATGACAAACAATCGAAAATGTATTCTTCTGCCCCAGGCACAAAGCGGCTTTGGTCGGTATCTTCAATCCGCAGCACAAAGGTGCCACCATGATGCCGGGCAAACAGATAATTGTACAACACGGTGCGTACACCGCCTAAATGCAAACCACCCGTGGGACTGGGCGCAAAACGAACACGTACACTCATGCAGCAAAGATAACAACAAGCCCATCGCAGCAAGCAGATTTTCGCAACGCAGGTGAAACGGGAGAACAGGTGCAATCATTTTTTTTGAACTATTTTTAAACCCTTATGACCCGTGTAGTATTTCAGATCGTGTTTTTTTTGTTGGTTTTGCAGGCAGCAGCTCAAACCGAATTCACTTATCCATCGCTGGTGGTGGAATATGATAGCGCTGTCATCTTCCGGAATCTGAAACTCATTCCCATCAAACGGAAAGAAACACATTCCCTGGCCGATAGTTCTGCAGTTCCCTCCCACCTGCTCACTTTGAAAGAAGGCATGAAAAGCGGTGGAGTAAAACTAAAGGAACGGGGCAATTACATGCTGGATAACATCAACATTCTTATCGTTGAAAACACTACCGGGAAAGACCTGCTTATCCGCAGTGGCGAAATTGCAGTAGGTGGCAGGCAGGACCGTGTATTTGCTAAAGACACCATTTTACCGGGCAGCATTACATCGCAAACAGTTCCGGTATATTGCATCGAAGAAAACCGATGGAGCAAGTACGAAAAGAAATTTACATATGGGGGCAACACCAACAGTGGTTTACAGAAGCTGATCGACAGCGCCTCCAACCAAACGCTGGTATGGGATGAAATACGCCGCTGGCTTAAAGCCAGCAATCAAACAAAGTCCTCTTCTTTTGCTGCCTTGCTGGGCAACAAAAAAATGACCGATACTTCCAATGCCTATATCCGCTACTTTTTGCAGCAATTGCCCTTAAAAGACAGCAACACCGTTGGTATCATCGCCTCAACCGGCAACCGGGTGCTGGGGGCCGATGTGTTTCTCAGTCCCTCCCTGTTTTATCAAACCATTACACAAGTACTCGAAAAATATACGGCAGAAGCATTATTACAGGGAAGTACACCCGCAGCACAACATGAACGGGAAAGCAAGTATGCCAATGAGCTGTTTACACTATCCACTCAACAGGAAGTTATCCGAAAACGGGGTAAAAATATTTTTTATAAAGGAGTTTTAATTCAGATCACCGCTCATTAAGCAAACTGTTTATGCGTTACATTGTTACAACTCCCTGGTGGCTGCGGCTTACATTTCCAACCGGACTCACCTGGAGTTTACCCAACCAGCAAAATCAGGTTTACATCACATTTGACGATGGTCCGCACCCCGAAATCACCCCTTTTGTACTGGAACAGCTGAACCAACACAATGCAAAAGCCACGTTTTTCTGTATTGGCAACAATGTAAAACAATGGCCGCAGGTGTACCAGCAAATCCTGGCAAACGGGCACAGGACCGGCAATCATACCCAACATCACAAAAATGCCTGGAAAACTTCCGATGAGGAATGGCTGGCCGATGTAAAAGAAGCAGGCAACTGGATCGATTCAGATCTGTTTCGCCCTCCGTACGGACGAATCCGTTCCTTTCCGGCAAAAATCCTGCAACAAGCACAACGCCCGTACCGTATTATTATGTGGAGTGTATTGAGTGCAGATTTTGACACCCGCCTTTCGGCAAAAAACTGCGTGCAACATATACTGAAACATACAAAGCCCGGCTCCATTCTTGTATTTCATGATAGTGAAAAGGCCTGGCCAAGGTTACAGGCAGCCTTACCCGAAGTGCTCCAACAGCTGAGCGATAAAGGCTTCATTTTCAAAGCAATTGATTGATAACTCCCTTAAAAAAAGGAGGGCCGGGGTAGACACCCTGGCCCGTTTTTAATCCGTACCCTATGAAAACTGGGACTAAGGTACAATTTCTTTTGTATTATTTCCAAGTGTTTTTTCTTATCACAATCTTATTTCTTTTGTTTTGTCACCAACAGTAAGTGTTGCTTTGTTATCGCAGGAACCATCTCCAAAATCAAGTGTGCCAACTACTGCATTGTAACGTACTTTGATGACTCCTTTTGAAATCCAGCGGCAGGTGAATTTTTTAACCAACGGCTCGCTGATTTCATGTGCCCAGCTTTTTCCTCTGCTGTTTTCGCCACGTCCTGCACCAGTAATGGTAAAGATATCATCCACAGGGAAGAACGGAGTTCCGTTACCTTCCACCTGGGTAATGGTACGAACCGTTGACCATTTTACCCAACGGCCGCTGTCCCAGGTAAGTTTGCCTCCTATCACCTTCGTTGTGAGCGCCTGTTTGTTACTGCTGCTGCTGTTCACCACTTCATGTGTACCTTCTACCATCACACTGTCAATCTTATGTCCTTCAAAAGTAGTAGTGGCTTTGCTGCCGGGTACACGCATGGGGCCGCTGTATACAGTAATGATTTTTCCTTTACGGAGTTTTCCATCACGACCCAGACATCCGTTTCCGAAGTTAATGACAACAGTTTTCGGGAACACACCCCGGTCTTTCGGGGTAATGGTAACGGTGAAGCATCGGTTACCAGTACTGTCGGTACGACCAGTGTAACCATTGCCTTCCATACGGCCAAATACGCCTACACCACCTGTCCAGCCAATTTCTTCGCCACCATTTTCGGTACCAATACCCATGGTGGTGTTGAACACATCGTCATAGGCTCCATCAGCCTCACTGTCGTTAACAGTGCTTTCTACCGTTGCAACAACTTCGGCATCGGTAACTTTTGCTTCTTTTTTACAGGAAGCAAAAAAGAGGCCTCCCGTTAATAAGGCAACCAATGTGCCTTTGGTGAACATGTTCATTGTTTTCATGATATACGCTTTTGTGTTTAAAATTTTAGTGAACATATAAAAGACTGCAGCAGGTGCAGTTGGTTTAAACTTCGTTAAAATTATTTTTTGGGGCTTTCAACCCTGGGTCAAAGCCATGCACCTGTTCCGGGTAATGCGGGGTTCCGTACCCTTGCTGCACCGGGTACTACCCACTGCGTGGGCACCCTCCGGCCCCGGCAGCCACCAGGCGTAAGTACAAAGCCGGGCATGGTTCCCTCCGCCAAATAGCCGCAACCCTCTATTTTTGCACCTCATGACACTTATTGATACACATACCCACCTGTACCTCGACGAATTCACGTCCGATTTACCCCAGGTACTGGAACGGGCCACCCAACAAGGCGTGGAACGGTTCTATCTGCCCAATATTGACAGCAGTTCTCTTGAAGGCATGCTGCTGCTGGAACAGCAGTACCCCGGCCGGTGTTTTGCTATGATGGGGCTCCACCCCTGCTCTGTAAACGAAACTTTTGAAAAAGAATTGCAGCTGGTGGAAGAATGGCTGGGCAAACGTGCTTTTGCGGCCATTGGTGAAATCGGGCTTGATTATTACTGGGATCAAACTTTTATTCCACAGCAGAAAGAAGCCTTTGAACGGCAGATTGCCTGGGCCAAGGCACTTAAGCGTCCTATTGTCATCCACAGCCGCAACAGCCTGCAGGATTGCATCCACCTGGTAGAAAAGCACCAGGATGGTAACCTTACCGGTGTCTTTCATTGTTTTGGCGGCACCTTGGAAGAAGCACGGAAAATCATGGACCTTGGTTTTTATATGGGCATTGGTGGTGTCATCACCTATAAAAAATCAGGCGTGGCCGAAACAGCTGCCTCCATTCCGTTAGAACATCTTGTAATGGAAACCGATGCCCCTTACTTAACACCGGTTCCATTCCGGGGCAAGCGGAATGAACCTGCCTACCTGACCTACATCTGCAAAGCACTGGCGCAGGCAAAAAGTTGCAGCGAAGAAGAAATTGCAGCAGCCACCACAACAAATGCCAGAAAATTATTCGGGGGCTAAACGGAATCAGTTATTTTTGCACCCCCGCAGGGAGACGTGTCCGAGTGGTTGAAGGAGCACGCCTGGAAAGTGTGTATACTCGAAAGGGTATCAAGGGTTCGAATCCCTTCGTCTCCGCAAAAAATAAGCCCCGTTTCTGCGGGGTTTTTTCATTACAGGTTCAAATCAATTGTCAATAATTTTACAACTCACGGAGAGATGCCGGAGCGGTCGATCGGGGCGGTCTCGAAAACCGTTGTGCCAGCAATGGTACCCAGGGTTCGAATCCCTGTCTCTCCGCAAACAAAAAGGCCCCGCAGATTCTGCAGGGCCTTTTTTATTCAATAAAAGAGTTGGCACTCATTTCTCTCCCAACCCCAGTTTTTCCACTGCTGCCTGTGCCGCAATCTGGCTGGCATCTTTTTTATTGTAGGCTTTTCCTTCAGCTATAAGTTCGCCGTTTACAACCGCACCAATCGTAAACAGGCGGCGACCGTTTTCGAGACGTTCGTCAAGGGTTTCAAATTCCAGCGTCTTTCCGTTCCTGTTGGCCCAGCCATACAGTTTGTTTTTTTGATTGATTTCCAGCACCTCGAGGTCTTCCATATAAAGATGAGGTGCAATGATATTTTTTGTCACCCACTTTTTTGTTTTACTATAACCGAGATCCAGGTAAATAGCGCCCAGCAATGCTTCCAGTGTATTGCCGAAAATCTGCGAAATTTTTAAAGAATTATCTCCTTTGTTGTAAATAGTGATTTTTTTTAACCCCATCTTCAAGGCAATATCGTTGAGGGTAGCCCTGTTCACCATCTTACTACGCATTTCTGTGAGAAAGCCTTCGCCTTTATAAGGATATTTTTTGAAGAGATAGTCGGCTACAATTGCACTCAACACTGCATCACCTAGAAACTCCAGCCGCTCGTTATTCTGGTCGCTTCCTTCCTTTACAGAACGGTGGCTCAGCGCTGTTTTATACAATTGCAGATCGCCAGGTGTATAACCCAGTACATTGCGCAGATTGGTTTCAAAATTACTTTTAGAAGAAAATATCTTCCGAACAAGGTTACGCATCATAAAAGTCCTGCACCAGAAAAAGGCAGTTGAGCCACTGTCCGGTTGAGAACAAAACTAATCGAAATTCATCTGAAGTAAAAATCGGGGAATACCGGCTCGCAAAACTATGCGCCGGAAAACTTCTTCACAATCACCGAGGCGTTATGTCCGCCAAAGCCGAACGTATTGCTCAGCGCTGCACGAACAGTTCTTTTTTGTGCCTGGTTAAAGGTAAAATTCAGGCGTGGATCCAGTTCCGGATCATCTGTAAAATGATTAATCGTGGGGGGTACAATATCGTGCTTTACCGCCATTACACTGGCAATGGCTTCAAGTGCACCAGCTGCTCCCAGGCAGTGGCCAGTCATGGATTTGGTAGAACTGATATTCAGGTGATACGCATGTTCGCCAAATACATTCAGGATGGCCTTTGTTTCGGCAATATCACCGAGGGGAGTGGAAGTACCGTGTACATTGATATAATCAATGTCTTCGGGCTGCAGACCTGCATCTTTGAGCGCTGCTTTCATCACATTGTTGGCACCCAGGCCTTCCGGGTGAGGAGCCGTAATATGATGGGCATCGGCAGTAGCACCACCGCCGGCAATTTCGCAGTAAATTTTTGCACCCCGGTTCAAAGCATGTTCCAACTCTTCCAGCACCAGCAAACCGGCACCTTCGCCCATTACAAATCCATCCCGCTCTTTATCAAATGGTCGGCTGGCGGTTTTGGGATCATCGTTGCGTTCGCTGAGGGCCTTCATTGCGTTGAATCCGCCTAAACCAGCGGCACTTACAACAGCTTCGCTTCCACCTGTGAGAACAATATCTGCCTTACCCAACCGGATGTTGTCATAGGCATCAATGATTGCATTGGTTGAAGAAGCACAAGCCGATACAACTGCAAAATTGGGACCCCGGAATCCGTGGCGCATGGAAATTTGCCCGGCTGCAATATCCAGGATCATCTTCGGAATGAAAAAGGGATTGAAACGGGGCGTTCCATCGCCCAGTGCAAATGCAGAAACTTCTTCCTGAAAGGTGATTAACCCGCCAATGCCGCTTGCAAAAATAACTCCAACCCTATCAGGGTTTACGTTTTCCTTGCTGATGCCGGCATCCTTCACAGCCTGGTCACTTACAATCAGTGCAAACTGGGTGAAGCGGTCAATTTTCCGGGCTTCCTTTCTGTCAAGGTAATTGGTAGGATCAAACTCCTTCACCTCGCAGGCAAAGCGTGTTTTAAACTTTGAACAGTCAAATTGCTTAATGAAATCGGCGCCGGATACACCATTAATCAAACCCTCCCAATATTCATCAAGAGTTTTACCTAACGGGGTAATGGCACCGATTCCTGTAACGACTACTCGTTTAAGCTGCATAATGAATGCGGGAAAATTGGTTCCACAGGCACAATAACGTGCCGTGTTCAATTACTTAGCGTGCTCTTCCAAATAAGTTATAGCCTGGCCAACAGTAGTGATGGTTTCAGCTTGTTCATCTGGAATTGAAATGTTGAATTCCTTTTCAAATTCCATGATCAGTTCAACTGTGTCTAAAGAATCAGCGCCCAGATCGTTGGTGAAAGAAGCTTCGGGATTTACTTCAGATTCTTCCACACCTAATTTGTCAACGATGATTTTTTTAACTCTTGCTGCGATGTCTGACATTGTCGTAAAAGTTTGGTTACAGGTTGCAAAAATAGAGTTTTTAACCAATTAGCAAGTGCTGATTTAAAAATGTGTATTTCTACCGGAAAGCACAGCCAGTGAAAAGCATTTAAAGTAATGATATTCAACTATTTAAAGTCATAAGATTGGTTTCATTTTTTCTGTAAATTGATTCCTGTTTCCCACCAAATCCCGCTTTTCTGTCAACATGGGTCCTTGACAAATAACTTCTGCTTCCATTTCAAATTGAAACACATACAAGTGTTTGTCGTGTTGCAAAAAAATGTATCTTGTTCATCCACTGTTATTCATATGGCACTAAAAGAGATACAACACGGATCGGGCGACTATCAAAAGATGATTCAACTGCGGATGGAAATTCTGCGAAAACCACTGGGTCTTTCATTTGTTGATAGTGAGCTTGAAAAAGAAAAGGACGATATCCTCATTGCCGCCTTTGAAGACGACAGGATTCTCGGATGCTGCCTGCTAACCCGTATGGACCCGCAAACAGTACGCTTGCGTCAGATGGCTGTTCAAAACAACCTGCAGGGTAAAGGAATTGGTGCTTCGCTAATGAATTTTGCTGAGAATATTGCCCGTGACAGAGGTTATAAAAAACTGGTGATGCATGCCCGTAAGGTGGCCCTCGGTTTTTACGAAAAACAAGGCTATAAAGTAGAGGGCGATGAGTTTACCGAAGTATCGATTCCTCACTTCCGCATGTATAAAAAACTGAAATAAAAAAGGGAGCACAAATGCTCCCTTTTTCTTTATTCCTGCGAAGTGATTACGCTTTATACTGTGCAACAAGGCCTTTCGCCAGTTCCACCATTTTCTTCAGTCCTTCTTCAGGCAACGCTCCTTTTTTGAACTCAGCCAGCAAATCGGGCATTTTAGTTTCCATTTCCTGGAGGAAATGATCTTCAAATTCCTTCACACGGCGTACCGGAATTTCGTTCAACAAACCATTTGTACCGAGGTAAATGATGGCTACCTGCTTTTCCACTGAATAAGGAGTGTACTGCGGTTGTTTCAGAATTTCCACGTTGCGGCTACCCTTGTCAATTACCGCTTTTGTGGCAGCATCCATATCACCACCAAACTTGGAGAAGGCTTCCAACTCACGGTACAATGCCTGGTCCAACTTGAGGGTACCGGCTACTTTCTTCATGGATTTGATCTGTGCATTACCACCCACACGGCTTACCGAGATACCTACGTTGATCGCCGGACGTATACCTGCGTTAAAGAGGTTTCCTTCCAGGAAGATCTGTCCGTCGGTAATCGAAATCACGTTTGTAGGAATATACGCAGAAACGTCGCCCGCCTGTGTTTCAATAATGGGAAGCGCTGTGAGCGATCCACCACCTTTCACCAGGTGCTTGATGCTATCGGGTACATCGTTCATGTTTTTTGCTACGTTATCATCGCCGATTACTTTGGCTGCACGTTCCAGCAAACGGCTGTGGAGATAAAATACATCACCGGGATAAGCTTCACGGCCGGGAGGACGCCTCAGGAGCAGCGAAACTTCACGGTAAGCCACAGCTTGCTTTGAAAGATCATCGTAGATGATCAGGGCCGGACGACCGGTATCACGGAAGAACTCACCAATAGCAGCACCGGCATAAGGAGCATAGAACTGCTGGGGAGCAGGATCGCTGGCAGAAGCGGCAACAATCGTAGTATACTTCATAGCGCCATTGTCTTCCAGTGTTTTCATAACACCGGCAATGGTGGAAGCTTTCTGTCCAATAGCCACGTAAATACAATAAACAGGAGTACCTGCTTCGTAGAATTCTTTTTGGTTGATGATGGTATCAATCGCAATCGCCGTTTTACCGGTCTGGCGGTCGCCGATGATCAATTCCCGCTGTCCACGTCCGATCGGGATCATTGCATCAATAGCCTTGATACCGGTTTGCAGCGGCTCTTTTACCGGCTCACGGAAAATAACTCCCGGGGCTTTACGCTCCAGCGGCATTTCATACAGTTCGCCTGTGATTGGGCCTTTACCGTCAATTGGTTCTCCCAGAATGTTGATCACACGGCCGGTCATACCCTCTCCCACTTTAATGGAAGCGATTTGCCCGGTTCGGCGCACCGTTGAGCCTTCTTTTATATCTGCACCTTCACCCATCAATACCACACCCACATTATCTTCTTCCAGGTTGAGGGCGATGGCACGAACACCATTTTCAAATTCCACCAGTTCACCATAGCGAACGTTGTTCAAACCATAAACACGGGCAATACCATCACCCACCTGTAATACGGTTCCTACTTCTTCCAAATCAGCACCAACATTGAAATTGCTTAACTGCTGGCGAAGTATCGCTGAAATCTCATCTGGTTTAATATCTACTGCCATGACGCTTTATTTTACCCTCTTCAAAGCAGAGGGAGGTTTACAATGATTATCGAATGTTTTGAACGTAAATGTTTTGCTGAAACTGCTTTTGAATATCCCTCAGATCACGGGTAATGCTGGCATCCACCAGGTTACCGTTATACTCCAGTTGAAAACCCCCGAGAATGGATTCTTTCACTTCTGTTTCCAACAATATATTCTGAAGGCCCGCATCTTTCTTTACCTTGGCTATTATGGCTGTCTTCAGTTCTTCACTCACAGCTACGGCCGTGGTTAGTTTCACTTTATGAATCCCTTTAATTTCGTTGTACTGGTCAATTACCGCAACGGCAATTTCAGGCAGGTTGCTTTCACGCCCTTTTTGTAAAAGCAGGTGTATAAACGCCATGGAAACAGCACTGATCTGTTTACCAATCACTTCTTTCAGAATCGCTTCTTTTTTCCCTGCTTTTATGACCGGGCTGCGGAGCAGATTAGTGAACTCACGGCTCTGGCGGCAAACAGCATGCAGGTATTGCATATCTGCATGCACCATATCGAGCTGTTGTTGCTCAACCGCAAATGTCACAAGTGACTTTGCATAACGGCCTGCTAAACGTGGATTTTGCATATATATTTAATGGTTGAAGGCTGAAGGCTGGTGCAAATAGAAGCAAACTCCCATACAACCAGCGTACAGCCTTTTACAGCTTAATTGAGTTTTACTTCACCAGCCAGTTGCTTGATGTAAGCTTCCTGGTCGGGTTTATTGCTGAGTTCACGACGCAGTACTTTTTCGCTCACTTCAATCACAAGATTGCCCACCTGGTTCTTTACATCGGTCAAAGCAGCCATTTTCTGCTGCTGAATGGCCGCCTGCGCTTCCAGGATAATTTTATTGGCTTCCGCTTTTGCCTGCTCTTTAGCTTCGTTCACAATCTTGTCTCTTGTTTCACGAGCTTCTTTCAGCAACTGGGTACGCTCTTCACGTGCTTTGGCCATCATAGCTTCATTCTCATTTTTGAGTTGTGCCATTTCAGCTTTCATTTTCTGGGCAGCTTCCAGCGAACCGGCAATGCTTTCTTCCCGCTCCTGTAAGGAAGCCAGGATCGGTTTCCACGCAAATTTTTTCAGAATGAAAAACACAATTCCGAATGCCAACAGCGTCCAGAACAACAAACCAAGACCAGGTAACAACAAATCCATAATATCTAAATTGAATCAGTTTTTTAAAAACTGCATCCGCCGCCCTGTGCTTTGGATGCAGTGATTGTTTTACGTGCGGGGCTTATTTCAAAACAGCCAGCAGACCTGCAATAACTGCGAACAGGGCAACACCCTCAACGAACGCAGCAGTCAGGATCATGTTTGCACGAATGTCATTTGAAGCTTCCGGCTGACGGGCAATGGATTCAACTGCACCTTTACCAATCTGACCGATACCGATACCGGCACCAATAGCGGCTAAACCAGCACCAATAGCACCACCAATGTGCGATAAACCGGGTTGAACTTCAAGCAAAAGGGTCATGAGACTCATGATACTTACAATTTAAAAATGAAAAAAAGAGTTTAGTGGTGATCATCATGATGCTCGCCTTCCCGTGCCTGGCCAATGAAAACAGCCGTAAGGTTGGTAAAGATGAACGCCTGGATGAACGCAACCAATATTTCGATCAGGTAAATGAACACTGCAAAAGCGATAGACAGAGGCGAAAAGCCCCAGCCGGCTACAACACTCATAGACCCGAAAATGAAAATCAACGTAATAAAGCTTAAGATGATAATGTGTCCTGCCACCATGTTGGCAAACAAACGGACAATCAAAGCGAAGGGCTTTGTAAATACGCCCAGCAGTTCAACCGGCAGCATAATAAACACCCGCACCGGTACCGGTACACCTGGATACCAGAAAATATGGCCCCAGAAATGCTTGTTGGTGCTGAACAGAATGACAAAGAACGAAATCACGCCCAAAACAATTGTAAAGGCGATATTACCGGTAACGTTCGCTGAACCGGGAATGAGTCCAAACAGATTGTTGATGAGGATGAAAAAGAAAACCGTTAACAGGTAAGGCAGGTATTTCTGTGCATTGTGTCCCAGGTTGGGCTTTGCCACCTCGTCCCGCACAAATGTAATTACCGGCTCTACGGCATTTTGCCAGCCTTTGGGAGCAGAGGTAACACCTTCGCCTCTTTTGTAGCGATTGGCCAGGCTGATCATGAGCACCACCAGCAGCGTAAGTGCCAGAATCATCTGCACCACATTTTTGGTGATAGACAGGTCATAGACTTTTACGTCATGTAATTCCTCACCGGCTTCATTTACAGCATGAATTTTTCCTTCATGCAACTTGTAGCCCTTGTAAGCATCATGGCCGTGGTGAAATTTGGAAGAAAGGAATACATCCAGTCCACGATCGGGTGCCGGAGAATACAGAATTACCGGCAGGGGAATGCTTGCATGAAATTCAGATCCATCACCCTTCTTGATCGTAAAGAAGTGAAATTCATGGGCATCTTTAATATGCTCCATAATCACCTTAGCAGGATCCAGCTTGCCGCCACCCTCTCCACCGCCGGCCCATACCGGGGCTGCAAAAAACAGGAAAATTGCGCTGAAAACCGCTGCCAATAAGGATTTGAAGCTTCTGAAGTACATACCTACCCTGAAATTTTGCGCAAAGATAAGGTGCAGGCAGATAAAAGATGGGGCCGATCCAAAAAAATGTTAAGAAGCCGTCGTTCGTCACAACCGGAAGTTTTTGGTTGGTTTCAGGTTCTGGATATGATAACCGATTACACCACAGCCCCGGCAAATTGCATCTCGTACAGCCGGGCATAGTAGCCACCGGCTGCCAGCAGTTCCTCATGCGTGCCCATTTCCCGGATTTCGCCTTTGTCCAACACAATGATTTTACTGGCCTTGCGTATGGTACTCAGCCGATGAGCAATGACAATGGACGTACGACCTTCGATCAGCTTTTCAATAGCATGCTGGATCAGCTGTTCGGTTTCTGTATCTACTGCAGAGGTAGCTTCGTCCAGAATGAGAATGGAAGGATTATACAATAAAGCCCTTATGAAACTGAGCAACTGCCGCTGCCCCTGTGAAAGCGTGGCACCCCGTTCCATCACCTGATAGTCATAGCCGCCGGGAAGCCGCTCAATAAACTCGTGCAAATCAATCAGCTTTGCTGCTTCCACCACTTTTTCCTTGGGTATGTGGGCATTCCGCAACGTAACATTTTCGGTAATACTTCCCGGAAACAGAAATACATCCTGTAATACCACACCAATCCGGCTTCTTAAAACACCCGGCTCCAGTTCATTGACGGGAATACCATCGATACAAATGGCACCTCTTTGAATTTCATATAAACGGTTGATGAGACTGATAATGGAGGTTTTTCCGCTGCCCGTATGCCCTACCAGCGCCACTGTTTCGCCCGGTTTCACCTGGAAACTGATATTGCGAAGCACCCAATTTTCATCTTTGTAAGCAAACCAAACATCTTTAAACTCAATGCTTCCGTTTGTGACGGCTGCACCGGTACGGTAACCGGTTGACGGTTGCTGCAACTCATCGGGGTTATCCAATACTGCAAACACCCGCTCACTGGCCACCATACCCATTTGCAATACATTAAACTTATCGGCTATAACACGCAGGGGGCGGAACAACATATTCAACAACAGAATAAACGCCATTACCTGGCCGGCCAGTTGTGCTCCTGCTTCACCAGGTGCCGCAGCTGCCTGCCCCGCACCATACCACACCAACAAGCCCAGCGAAACCGCCAGAATAATTTCCACCACCGGAAAAAACACCGAATAAGCGAAAATGGCTTTAATGTTGGCATTCCGGTGCTCTTTATTAATGTTTCTGAATTTTTTAAACTCCTCTTCTTCCACCGCAAAGGCTTGTACCAACTGCATACCCTGAATATGCTCCTGCACAAAAGCATTTAGAGCGGCCACGGCATTCCGCACCCGGTGAAATGAATGGTTCACACTTTCTTTGAAGTAATACGTTGCTACTAATAACAATGGAAACGGAATGAGACAGATCAGTGTGAGTTGCCAGTTCAAATAAAACATCGTAAACAGCACTGCAACAATCGTCAGGAAATCGGCCAGTAGCGGAATAAACCCTTCGGCAAAAATGTCACTGATCGTTTCAATATCATTAACGGTTCTTGTTGTGAGTGTTCCGATTGGTGTTTTATCAAACTGCCGCAAGTTCAAACCCAGAATTTTACGGAACACCTGCACCCGCAGATCTTTTACCACCATTTGACCTAACCATGCCGTGAAATAGGAAAAGAAAAAGCGTACAAAGGTTTCAAGCAGAATAAAAATCAACTGGAACAACGTAATCCGCAGCAACATTTCTGCCATGCGTCCCTGGATGTAATCAGTAACGGTAAGGTTGATTAACCAGGGTCGAACCGGGGCAAGAAGGGCGAGCAGAACTGCCAGGAGCATGGAACTGTAGTACCTGCTTTTATAAGGACTGGCATAGCCCAACACACGGCGCAGCTGCCGGAACTGAAAAACCTTCTTCTGTTTCTTCTGCGCTGTCAATTTTTTTTGCTGCAAAGGTAATTGCTTTGATCTGCTCTCCGTAAACAGAGTCAAAAAGGATTTCGTGCATAGCAACGGTGATTTGCCACTACATTTTCCGACTGAAATACAGCCAGGAACATACTGCGGTTATGGCACCTGTTGCTGCCAGCACTAACGACAATGATGAATAAAAAGAAACCCAGCTGATGGCAAGCTGTGCAAATTCTTTCATAAGCATAATGGAAATACTGCCCAGGTACCCCCATGCATCTGCTATGTAGATCAGGAAGCCTACGTTTCCTGCCACACGGAAAGTGGCCAGCAGGCGTTCAAAGAAAACACTATTAAATAGTACATACGACAAATACAAACCTAGTCCCGTTAGTTGCATCCAGGCTACCCCGCCAATCAAGTCTCTACGAAACAGGAAAGAGCCCGTTCCCGCAATGAGAAAACCTGCAACCAGTAAAATGTGGATCAACAGAAAAGCTGTTTTATTGCGGCGTACAAAAATCAATCCGCCGGTGACCAGCAATACCACAAGAGAAGTAATGGTTTCTGTTTGCGAAAAGAGGGTGGTATTACCAGCATACCCTAACTCATTCCACATTGTAGCCATATAATTGTCACGCAAATCACGCAAAATTGTAAGCAACAGGTAAATGATCACAAACATTACCACACCGGGAGCAAACCTGCGGATGAACTGCTTTCGCTCCTGGCTGTCCATCGGCTGACGCACTGTACGTTCTGCCCGGTCTTCCAAGTCGGGCGGAGGTGCCTGTTCCATCAGGTAATAAAACAATACCAGAGGTATGGCAAACAAAGAAGCTGTAATAACCGGCATCCAGCTTTCAGAAACATTCCAATCCACTAAAAGCCATTTCGCCACACTCCTGCTGAAGCCGCCTGCAAATATGAAGCTAACCGCCAGCACCACACCAATAAAGTCAGTAGCACGCCTTCCTTCAACATAACTGAATACAATGCCCCACATAAAGCCCAGTACAAAACCATTCACTAAAAAACACACAATGCCCCAGGGTGCCGGTACAACAGCGAAAAGCAACAGGCTCAGCCACGCTGTACTTAACAGGGCCAGACTCGTTTTCCATCTTCCAAAGCGCTGTAATTCTGCAATGAAACGAATACCGTAAAACTTACTGAGCATGTATCCAATCACCTGGCTTATGATCAGCCAGGTTTGATACGGAACCCCTGCATAAGTTGTGCCGGCAAAAGTTGCTACCGTAAAGGGTTTCCGAAAAGCAAATACCGAAGCGTAGGTACAGAATACCACAATTGAAAAATAAAGAATACCGGCCCATTGGCGACCTGTAAAATGCGAATGTATGGGTGTGGAACGATTCAAGATGCCGGTAAGTTACCGGAAATCCTGCATTCACCGTACTGTCAGATTTCGCCTGTTGCTCTGCGGTACGCTTTAATAAAAATGGCTCCTAAATTTTTATGAGGTGGAACGTAATCTTTAATCAATTCGCTTGCTTTAGGATCACCCTTCACAGAATTGGTTACCTGTTGCCACAGCGGAATCCACTCAATATTTTTACCGGTACGGATCATTTCATTGAGTGAACGCAGGATGGGTTCATTGACAGAATAACTACCTACCTGCTTGGTGGAGATGATATGTGCGTCATCGTTCACATTCAGGATTTTGGCAAGATTCTGATATCCACCGCAGGAACCTAACATCACAATCCGGGAAGAAGGCATCATCTGACGGATGGTGTACTTCAGATGATAACTATGCCCCCTGTGCACCACCACCGTAGGGTTGATGTTGTTGGCGTTTAGATATTCAATGAGATGTTCCTGCGCCTGTTGATCAAGATCTTTTTTATAGTCAAGAGGCAGGTTTGCATAAATAGTGTACGGTCTTCCCTGTGTTGCAGTAATGGTTACCCACTCTTTTCCTGTTACCACTTTCCACTCGGGACGGTTATTAAACAGGCCCATAAAATTCCGGAACGAAATCACACCATCTTCGTCGCCGTAAAAGAACACCTGTTGCACCACTCTGCCACTGTCATCGGCCAGGCTGTTATAATCAATGCGGTAAACAGGTGGTATACCCAGAATAGCAGACAAGTTCATAGTTGAATCCTCAGAAGATCGGAAGAGGGTTTGTAAAATCTGGTAAATAGTTTGCCCCCGCTTTTCATTATTCTTTTGAAACTTTTCGTAGTTCAACGTTACCTGCTCCTTCAGAAAATTTTTCAGCACCGGGTTTACAATACTTCCGTAACTATCTGCCACATCCACAGCATCTTCCAACGAAGTTGATTTCTGTAATCCGTTCACAAATGCGTACATCAGCTGGTTGCTGCGTAACTGCGGCATGGCCGATAGAAAATCATCGAGCCGGTTGTAGTTAGCAGCCATTTTAATGAATTTCTTGAACCTGTCCAGGTGAACGCTCATCAAAAGCGAATCGCTGCGGCGGCCGGGGAAACGATCCATCATCCGTTTGTACAGATTGGTATAGGTACTGGTGTAGATAATTTCTTCGGTTGTAACAATGAGGTAATAAATTTCCTGGGGTGTTAAGTTCTCCGCAACACGGAAACGAGTGGCTTCAGGAGCATCATGCAGCTCGTTCATAACATTTACAAATGCATCCGTTGCTTTCCGCTGCAGCATTTCTGCAAGTGACTGGGCCAGCAAAGGAGTATCGCCTCTTGATATACGTTCGTAGTAACGGACCTGGGTTTTGACAAGCAGGCGGAAGTAAAGCAATTCATTTTCAGCAACGGTTTTTACTTCATCAATGCTAAGCCGTTGGTTAATAAACTCATCCAGAAACGGGAGATACAAGGTACCATTCGGCAGTTCACTGAGCCGTACAATTGTCTTTACCCGTACATCTTTTGATACACGGATCATCTGGCCTTGCGAAGACTTAACCGCCTGTGCATACGTGTACAGATCGAGGGGCACTTTTAACGCAGCAACAGTAATAAGGCTGTCTGCAAACGCCGATTCAGCAAAAGCAGGCAAGCCGGGCAAAATGGAAAGTGGGTCAGCTGCTGTTTTTTTCAGGTATACCACTTCCTTAACAGCATTCACCTCTTTGCTGAGCACAAACAAAGGAGCCAGTATTTCACCTGCCTCATAAGGTAACAGCTCAAATACCTGCAGAATCGATTGGCCGGCGGACTGACGGGTCATGCATTGTTCAAAACTTTCCAGTAGCAGTGGTGCAAAGGGAGCAACTGACCGCTTCTGCTTTACCCGCTGATTGTAATCCTGCAGCATTTCCCGAAGTCCACGGAGGTAACCCAATTTAAAATTATGATCAGCAGGCAGACGTTCTATCCGGAGCTGTAGTTCATCAATACGGCGGAGGAATGCATCCGTGATCTGTATATTCAGATCATCATTGGAAGTAAGTTTCAGAAATCCATCCACCTTACCATCGAGCTTATCAGTCCTCTTTTGCTCCTTGTCAAGGTTATCATGCCACAACATACGGTTCATGGGAATTTCAACTTTACTTGTATCGAAGGAAACCATTGTTTGGGCATGCCCGTAACAGGATACACAAAGGAACATCAGGCCAAGAAGAACTTGCTTCATATGCGCAAAATTAGCTTCATTTTTTAAACTCAGCGGTGTCTGATCTGGAACGTTTTTGAAAAGATGGATGAAATAAGCGAGAAAGTCGTTAACAATTTTATAATATTGAGAGCGAATCTTGATGCATACTGCCGTCTAAATTTGCAACAATATCATTCCAATGGAACAAAGGACTATCAAAATCCTGATTGCTGATGACGAACCGGATATCCTGGAAATTCTTAACTATAATCTTTCTGCCGAAGGGTACAGTGTTGTAACTGCCAGGGATGGTGATGAAGCGCTGGAACAGGCCCGCCTTCACAAGCCCGATCTGATCGTTCTGGATGTAATGATGCCCCGAAAAACAGGAATGGAAGTTTGCCAGATTCTACGCTCTCAACCGGAGTTTTCTCAAACATTGATCCTCATACTTACAGCACTCAGCGATGAAACAACGCATGTAAAAGGGCTGGAAATGGGAGCTGATGATTATGTAACCAAACCCATCAGTCCGAAAGTACTCATTAGCCGGGTGAACGCACTGCTGAGGCGTACCTTCCGGAGCGATGAAACGGTTATTAAAGTGGGCGATATATTGATTGATAAAGAACAGTACATCGTAAAACACAACGGCCAGGATATCACTCTTGCAAAAAAAGAGTTTGAACTGCTGGCCTTGCTTGCTTCAAAGCCGGGACGGGTGTTCCTTCGTCATGAAATACTCAGCCAGGTGTGGGGTTCCGAAGTAATTGTGGGAGACCGCACGATTGATGTTCATATCCGTAAAATCCGCCAAAAACTGGGCATCGACTGTATCAAAACCGTAAAAGGTGTTGGGTATAAATTTGAATGGATCACATCCTGAGAGGATTTATCTTAGCATAAAAACAGGCCGGTCCTGCGTCTATGCTTAATATCAGAAATCTCACCCCTGTACAAGTTGCTGCAATTAACGCCTTTGCGATTTCATTACTGGCGGGCATTGCCATTTATTTTTTTGAAGACGGATTCTGGGCAGCACTCATCAGTTTTTCAGTTTTATTTCTTGTGAGCTACCTGCTCATACGCTATTTCACGGAAAGGTTTATTTACAGGCGTATCAAACTCATTTATAAATTTATTTCCCAAACAAAAGCTACAAAACGGCAGGAAGTATTCTACGAATCGGTTTTGCCTGAAAAAAGCCTGGAAGAAGTTGGCCGGGAAGTGGAACAATGGGCCGAACAGAAAAAAAGGGAAGTGGAGCGACTCAGGCAAACCGAACAATACAGAAAAGAGTTTCTCCAGAATCTCAGCCACGAATTAAAAACGCCCATTTTTGCCATACAGGGCTATGTAGATACCTTGCTGAGCGGCGCCATGAATAAAGAAGAACTGGCACGTAAATTCCTCACGAACACGTCCCGGAATGTAGAGCGCCTGGTTAACCTGGTTGCAGACCTGGATGAAATTTCAAAATTGGAAAGTGGCGAACAGCAACTGTTCAAAAGTAACTTCATCGTCCAGGAGCTGATTCTGGAAGTGTTTGAGGCGCTCTCGATCAAATCAGCAGAAAATCATATCAGAACCAGCATCAAAAAAGGAAGCGAAGGTCCCGTTTGGGTTTTTGCAGATAAAGAAAAAATCAGAATGGTACTTATCAACCTCGTTGATAATGCCATCAAATATGGTAAGTACAATGGATCCATTGTTTTCAGTTGTTATAAAACAGACGATGACCATGCTCTCATTGAAATCAGTGATACCGGTCATGGCATTGCTGAAGAACATTTATCCCGCATTTTTGAACGATTTTACCGCACAGATCTGGCACGGAGCCGAAAGGAAGGCGGCAGCGGCCTCGGACTCGCTATATGCAAACATATTATTGAAGCACACGGCCAACGGATCCATGTACGGAGTACCATAGATGTAGGATCAACCTTTGGGTTTACACTTGAAACAAAAGGAAAAATATCCACTCCTGCTTCAGAGATAATGCGTTGAAACAGCTATGCGAAAACTGATACTCATTTTTCTGCTATTAATCAGCCAGCATTTGAATGCCCAGCAAAAAAGTATTCACTGGGTCAACGGTCGCTGGTTCAACGGAACCGGATTCCGGGAAGAAGAGTTCTTTACCGTTAACGGAATGCTTACGAAAATACGACCTGCAACTATTGATACGGTTATTAACCTGCAGCAGCAATTTGTGATTCCACCGTTTGGCGAAGCACATAATCATTCGCCTGATGTGGAACTGGACCTCCCTGTATTTATAGAACGATACCTCGCTGATGGAATTTTTTACATCAAAAATCCAAACAGCATCCCCTACACAACCAATAAAATCAAAGACAGAATCAACCACCCCCGTAGTGTTGATGTTGTTTATGCAAACGGCGGATTGACTTCTCCAGGAGGGCATCCGGAAGGGCTATACGCCTACCTGCTTTCAACTACTTACAAAAAATCAATTGCAAACTGGTCGAACAGAAGCATGGAAGGAGAAGCGTATTATCTGATTCACACCAAAGAAGAACTTGAAAAAAAATGGCCTTTTATTCTTTCTCAAAATCCAGGTTTCATCAAAGCTTATTTGTTGTATAGTGAAGAATACAATGAGAGAAAAGACAATCCACTTTTTAATGGGAAAAAAGGCCTGAACCCCCGTTTATTACCACTCATCGTTTCGAAAGCAAAAGCAGCCGGCCTTACTGTCAGTTGTCATGTGGAAACACCCGCTGATGTAATGAATGCTGTAAAAGCCGGAGCTACTGAAATCAACCACTTGCCCGGCTATCAAATCCGCTGGAAAGAAGGATATGAAGAAAGCTATTATTTACTGCCTTGGTCAGTGGTACGCAAAATGAAACGAAACAACGTACATACAGACCCTACCTATTCTCTGGCTGAAACAGAGTTAATTGAAACGGACAGCCTGCATCATGCTGCACGTCGCACCATTCAAAAGAAAAACCTGCAACGTTTACGACGGAAAAACATTCCTGTAACGATTGGCTGCGACAGCTACAATCAAACGGCAAAAACAGAAATAGAATATCTCTATCAGTTACAGGTTTATTCCAACCTGGAGCTGTTAAAAATGTGGTGCGAAACAACCCCCCGCAATATCTTTCCGCAACGTAAAATCGCCCTCCTCAAAGAAGGCTATGAAGCCAGTTTTCTGATTTTAAAGCAGAATCCGGTTGAGCACTTTGAAGCCTTGTTTCAGATTCAACTCAGAGTGAAACAAGGTGAAGTGTTGTGGTAAAAAACACCGCTTATAGAAATAAGCGGTGTTCAACAAAGTGAGAAAATACGGATTGCTATGATTACTAACTACTGATGATGTAAAGATATCGCCGGCATGTTACCATCCCTTTACCTGCAAATGAATTAAATGTAAAATGCCCCCTGGGAACAGGGGGCAGAAAGGATACTTGCTTTAGGAAAATTTCTGAAGAACTATAGAACAAAGTTGAACGTTTCTGCAGATTTTCATTTCAGTATGCAATTACGCTTTTGTTAAATAAAATCAATTTTGGAATTCCCTGTAGCACGTAGTTAGAATTTTACTTTTTACATTTTCTATATCGATTGCTGACTATGATTTGAATTCTTTAAGAATGTAAGGAAATCCATTCGAGCTTACCAAAGAATACCCTCTTCATAAGAAGGCTCTAACCCATTCTATAGTGCAAATCAAGTTGGCAAAAAAAATGCCCCCTGGATGCAGGGGGCATAAATAAATAATTAATGGAAAGGAATCAGAGAAGCATTAATACACATTGGTTTGTGGAGTAAAGCTGGTCCAGCCCTGCATCCAGTTGGTTGTACCAAACGCACCAACATAAGTTGTAGTTGTAAAACCTGTTAATCCTGTAAAGCTGGCGCCACTCAAAGCAGGACTGCCTGCTTTGGGTAAAAAGTTGGGAGCCGAAAGGTTGAAAGGATTTTCAAGCTGAATACCATTCCAGTCACTGTACGTGATACAACCTTGACTTTCGGCCTGTGTTCTAACGGCAGCAGCATTCGTTAATGTTGTGGAGTTAACACGGTAAGGAGCAGTTACAGCATGAACCAGATTATTACGGAAGAGCGAACGTCCATCAAGATAGGCGGCAGCCGTAGAATCACTTTCGAATTGAAAGCCGGCAACCTGGTAACCCATCAGGATTGAGTTTGCCAGAACAAACTGTGTGGAACGACGGAAACGTGTATTAAAATTATGATTTGGTAATGTACCGGAAGCACCATTAGGTCCGCAGAACGTAAAGTTGCTCAACACAGGACGTGTACGGGGAGAAGCTGTAGTACCAGCTCCATCATTGTCACACTCAATACCATTACCGGCATCGCCTCCATCCACAAACAAAGGATCACGGAGTGAAACGCCAAACTGAATACGTCCTACATAGCCAAAGTCAAAATCAAAATCATCATCAGCTGTTGCAAATGCAATGAGGTTTCTGCAATTCACAGTGCCACCAAAAAATTCATACGCATCGTCGTTACCGTAGGAGACCTGTACATTTTCAATAACGGTACCGTTTCCAACACCTCCCAACGTAAGACCATTGATCTCCGAATTGGGATCGGCTGCAATACCTGCAAACTCAATTCGTACATAACGGAGAACACCGCTATTGTCACTTGCAAGACTTCCACCGTATACAGCGTTTATACCACCTTCCAGAATAGGTGTTGTACTACGGTTGGTGGGTGCATTTCCTGCAATAGCAATACCACCCCAATCACCGGGCTTACGCTGGCCGGGAGCTTTTCCTGAAGTAAAAATGATGGGCTCGTTTGCAGTACCATCTGCTATGATTCTCGAATTTTGTTCAATAATCAACGCACCTTTTTGAACCGTATCGCTCACGACTATTGTACCTGGCGCAAATGTAATGCGTGCACGGTTGTTCACATACACATACCCCCTGAGCGTGTACTTACCCTTGGGTAGTTCTACATTTTCATTGATTACCCCTGTAATGACTTTTGAAGCAATGATGCGCTCCTGCAAAGTTCCTGCAGTTGGATTCGTGGTTCCATTGTTCGTTACAGAATCATCAATATCAACTTTAATGCACGATGATACAGCAAAAAGACTGATGAAAGCTAATGAAGTAAGGACTTGTTTCATATTATCCTGTTTATAGTTTTTCTTATTTATTTTTTGAAATCAAAATCATACGTAAAGCCGATTGTAAATGTTGTACCAGGTGTAAATGAGCTGAAGATTTTATCTGTTCCACTGTTGAATGCTTTCGCTACATTTCTGTTTTCATAAGTTTCAATGGGCTGGTTGAGAAGGTCGCTGATGGTAAGACGCAGTTCGCCTTTACGTTTCAGAATCTTTTGTGTAACCTGGAAATCAAGAAGATGACGTGGACGCTCATAAATGTCACCAAAGTCTGCATTACCTACGAGCGCCAGGCGTTGTCCGATCCGGTTGTAGAGAAGTGAAAATCCACTACCGCTTTTTGAATCATATTGAAAGCCCGCATTAACAAGATAGGGTGATTGCCCCTGAAGAGGACGTGCGGTTGGTGCTGCAGCTACACCACTGGCATCAACATTTGAGAGCAATACTTCGGAATAGATAAGAGAGATATTTCCAGTGAAATAAAGCTTCTCAAGCCATTGCTTTGATTTAGAAAGGAATGACAAGCTTTTTCTGAATTCAACTTCTGCCCCATACAGAGTAGCATTGGCAGCATTCTGAAACTCATATTGCCGGCGGGTTGCCACACTGGCACTGTTCAACCGCAACTCAATAGGATCAGTAAAGTCTTTAAAAAACACACCTGCCGACAACACCTCACCTGCTTTGGGGTACCACTCATATCGCAGATCTGCATTCAGAATACTGCTTCTTCTTAAATTGGGTTGACCAGCTGTTGAAGCAATCACTTCAAAATCGAAAAAGGCAAAGGGAGCGATCTCCCTGAATTCAGGACGGGCCACTGTGCGGGATACAGCTGCACGTATGTTCGACTTGTTGCCCGCATTATATGTAAGGTTAGCAGAAGGCAGGAAATCCAGTTTTTTAGTAAGCACTACCTGTGCTTTTTCTGTACCCTGCTGATTAGACTTAAGAAACTGTTCAAAATTTTCAACCCTTGTACCCCAGATCAACCTCCACTTCTCAGAGAACTTATTATCGAACATCACATACCCCGCAGACAAAGCAGAAATGCCATAGTATTTATCCTGTGGGTTTTGTAATGCAGTAATCATTTCAAAACCGTTGTTCTTGTTGAAGTTGGACGCATTAAAGATGCTGTTGAACGGAAGGCTGATGAGTGAAACATCTGTGGGTTCAGAATAACCAAATATAGTTGCCCTGAAATCACGCAGACGAACGGTTGCACTTCCCCCAACTTTTACAGTTTGTTTTTGTTCACCAACTGTGAAGTCATAAGACAGAGAGCCATTGGTTCCAAAAGCATGATCCGTCAGGTTACTGAAGAAACGATTCGTATTGTTTCCCCTGAGATTCACAAAAAAAGGATTGTTGGTGCCAATACTTTTTCCGTAGGTTATTACCCGCAAATCAGGCTGCTCTTTATTATTGTAAGAGTAATTGAAGTTCCAGTTGAACTTCAGCTTGCTGTAGAATGTATGTGATCCCTCCAACTGAGAAGAAAACAGCGTTCGCTGATTCAACACAGAAGAGCGGAGTTGTACATCCTGCAGATTTTCTGTGTTAATACCGGTACGTTGATAATAGTTGTCTTCAAACAACTGATTGAAGAGGTTTTTAAATGCCACCTTATGTTTTCCCTTCGTCCAGGCAAAATTGGCAATCGCCCCCACATTTGTACTGTATTTATTCTGCCGGTCAGTAAAATCAAAAAATGCCTGCTGCCCATCATTTTCAAACAATTCCTTGGTAGCGGTATAAACTAATTTAGAATTGCGGTAGGTAACACCAACAACAGAACCAAAGGTACTTCCCTTCTGTCCACGCAGGGAATTTCCCCAGGTAATGTTGTAGGACTGAATCGGGCCTGCTACAGAACGAACTTCATCCCATACATCATCACGAAAGTCAGCAGCAATCTGTCTGCGTTGCTCAACCGGCAAGGTGTTGAATTCGCCAAACTTCATGGGGTATGAAGAAGGAATGTTTCTTCTATCATCAAATCCTAACCAATCTGTTGCTCCCCTTTCGTTACTGATAAAATCTTTCCCTATGGATTGTGTATTGAATCCCAATCCAATTCCAACTGTTACAAAATTTTTAGACGGAATATCTTTTGTATTAATCTGAACCAATCCGCCTGCAAACTCCCCGGTTAAATCTGGTGTGGCGGTTTTATTGATAATAATATTGTCAATCAGCTGAGAAGGAATTACATCAAATGAAAATGCTTTTTTATCGGGTTCAGAGGATGGAAGCATGGCGTTATTGATAAGCGCCTGGTTGTAGCGGTCACTCAAGCCACGTACTACTACATACTTATTATCCTGGATAGAAGCGCCGCTTACTCTTCGCAGCACTTCGCTGGTATTTTTATCGGGAGTACGGCGGATAAAATCTGCTGCCAGGCCGCTGGAAAGTGATGTATTGTTGCGTTGGAAATTGAGAAGTCCGGATGTGTTTTCCCGCTTTACAGTGCTGCGGATTACAATTTCCGCACCTTCTTTTGCGGCAACCTCAAGCACAATGGTAATCACGTTCTCATCGTTCAGTTTTACTTCTATTTCTTCCACCTCTTTGGTCTTATATCCAACAGCACTTACAGACAGCACATATTGTTTACCGGCATCAAGGGTCATTGAAAAACGGCCTTCCACATCTGCCGCCATCGCCCTTGTTTGACCTTTTATTACAACGGAGGCGCCTGCAACAGGTTCATTTTTTTGATTCAACACACGCCCATACAAACGAACGGATTGAGAAAAGGAATAGAAGGAAGAAGAAAGAAAGATAACAAACAGCGCAATCGTCCCGTAGCTGTACCGGCTCATAATGTAAAATTGTACGCAAAGGAACCTGTGGTATATTACTCGAATATGAAGCCAGCATTAAGGAATTGTTAACGGATTTTCAAACAAAAACCTGGACTGTTCTAAAAAAAGCCAATGTAAGTGGCTGGATAGGAACCAAAAAAATCAGTGGTCAGGAAAGTCATTTACTCAAAAAACGTGTAGCAATACTTAAAGGCCGGAATGTATAGCGTTTTTTTACATGATGTCCTCCACTCCTTTGCAGGATATCTTTCAGCGTTTCAATTACCCTGATGGTATAAGTACCTTTATTCACCATCACACAGTCGGCCTGCGCTGCGTGTGCCGCATCTGTAACTTCTGAGCGTGTTGCAACCCCCGATTTATTAAGACTTTCAAGCACTTGTGTGGCCCATATTACAGGTACATGAGCTGCTTCACAGATCCAAAGAATCTCTTCCTGAATTTCACTCATTCGCTCAAATCCAATTTCAACAGCCAGATCGCCACGTGCAATCATTACACCTGTAAACTCATCGATCATTCCGTTTAACAACAAAGAAGGCAGATTCTTGACTGCCTCAGGCGTTTCAATTTTAATAACAACCGATACATGCCTGTTTTTCCCCATTGCCTCTCTCAAAACATCCAGATCCCTGGTAGTCCGGACAAAAGAAAAGCCAACTATATCGGCATGTTTACTAATAAATGGAAGACATTTTCGGTCAAATTCGGTTAGTGCCGGAAACAACAAATTTGAATCAGGAAAATTGATCCCTTTTTCAGGTTTGATAAAAGGTTTTTTTGATGAAATACGCATGATGCGGAGACGGGCTATTTCTTTTTCAACCTGCTCCACCCTTGCTTCAATTAATCCATCATCAAACAAAACTGTTTCGCCAGGTTGCAGTTGTTCACCAATAGAAGGTATAGAACACCCTACTGTGTGTTCGTTTTGTAAAGCACCACTTTCTCCATCGCATAGATCAATAAAACCACCATCTGATACTTTCAGCTTCTTTTTTCCGGCTAAGACTGTTCTTATTTTGGGCCCGGCCAGATCCATGTAAATCCGGCAACCAAGCCCGGTAATTTTGGAAGCCTTGCGGACCTGTTGAATCATACGGAACCATGTTGCTTCATCATCATGCGCACAATTGATACGGGCAACATTCATACCGGATTGTAACAAACCTTTTACGGCAGCGTAGTCACTTGCATGAAATGTATCCAGTGTAACCATAATGTATGGAATTGCTGCATCTTCCCTGACACCTAACAGGCCAACAGCCTTTTGCCTGACCGCTTCTTTGCTGCTTTTATAAGTAAACACTCCGGAAGGTATTTTCACCTGTTTGCCAAGACGTTGAAGTATGGATAGGAGTTGACCTCGAATATGGCTTTCGGAACTTGCCAACGAGGATAACCCAAACGCATGCAATTGGTCTTGCAAGTCCCTGATATCCATACTTCTTAGAGCCAGGTAATGAAGGAGATTAATACCGTTTTTCAGATTTGAAGTATGTACTTGCTGTACTTGCCGGAAAAAATCTGATTCAGCCTGCAGCATAGCCGAGTCAATTCGTTCCAGTTCCTGTATTAAATGAATCTGTTCTTTCTTTTTCAAACGAAACCGATTTATTTTGAGTCCGAAGATGAGTCTTGGGGCGGCTGAAAAAGATGATTTAAAGAAAGTTAATCAAAAAATAACCGTTCAGCAAAGGAATTTCAGCACAAACAGAAGGAGTTCATATTATCCTGCAGCAATAGAAAAATTCCAGCCTCACAACTTTTACAAATACTTATCTTCCACAACTAAAAAAAAGCTGGTTTCACACAAAATTTGATCCCCAAAATGCCAATGTTAAGAAATTATTAAGTAACGACCGATTGAAAAGGGCTGGTACGAAGGGTCTATTTTTGCAAAAATTCACAAATTCATGAGTGCATTTAACTCTATAATGAAATTGTTTCTGCCGAAAGACAGGATATTTTACAGTTTGTTTGAAGAAGTGTCCGTTACAGTTGTGGAAATGGGACAATTGCTGAAAAAACTCCTCAACGAGCCATCGTTTGAAGAACGTGAAAAAATTATTTCCCAGATTGAAGATCTGGAACATAAAAACGACGATCTCACACATAAAATTTTCACAGAACTCAGCCGTAATTTCATTACTCCGTTTGATCGTGAGGACATTCATTACCTCGCATCTGCCCTGGATGATATTGCGGATTACATTTTTGCCTCCGCCAAAAAAATCAATTTCTATCGGGTAGATCCCATGCAAGGCAACTTCCGTAAAATGGGAGAATTGATTGCACTGGGTGCAGATAATATTAAAAATGCCATTTCGGAGTTGCGTGATATGAAAAACATGCGCAAGATTACAGATGCGCTTGTTCGTATAAACAGCATTGAAAATCAGGCCGATGACGAATTTGATACGGCCATCCTCAATTTGTTTGCGACCGAAACTGATGCAAAAGAAATCATCAAAAAGCGGGAAATCTTTACCGTTATGGAAATTGCCACTGATAAGTGTGAGGATGCAGCCAATGTTATTGAATCCATCATTGTAAAATACGCTTAATCAAAGCTGCAAACCTGCCATTATGACCTTAGTCGTTATTATTATCGCACTGGCTTTGATTTTTGATTACATTAACGGATTTCATGATGCCGCTAACTCCATTGCCACGATTGTTTCTACGAAGGTTCTGACTCCGTTTCAGGCAGTGGTATGGGCTGCTTTTTTCAATTTTGTCGCCTACTTCATCTTCAGCGACCATAAAGTTGCCAATACGATTGCCAAAATCGTGTACCAGGAATACATTACATTGCCTGTTGTACTCTGCGGCATTGTAGCTGCTATTTTATGGAACCTGCTAACCTGGTGGTATGGTATTCCGTCGTCATCATCACACACTCTCATTGGCGGATTTGCCGGTGCCGCCATTGCCCATGCCGGCTTTAACAGCATTGACCAATCGCTCATTTATAAAACCCTGTTGTTCATTTTACTTGCCCCACTCATCGGGATGTTCATTTCCATGTTCATCACCATTGTTACCATACAAAAAAGATTCTGGCCAAAAATTTTCTTCATAGCGGCGCTTGTTACCGCCTGTGTTTTATACATCCCTTTCCCGCCGGGAAAAGACTTCGAACGGTGGGCGCTTATTTTCATAGGAGTAATTTTTATAGGATCGTATTTCTATAACTACTATAAAGGCGAAACAGCTTATCGCACTGCCAACATGTATAAAAAATTGCAGCTGGTTTCCTCAGCTGCCTTCAGTGTGGGCCACGGCGGTAATGATGCCCAAAAAGTAATGGGAATTATTACTGCAGCATTAATTGCAGGCGGACAAATTGAATCCTTTGAACAAATGCCAAACTGGGTGCCCCTTGCCTGTTATTCTGCCATTGGTCTGGGAACCATGAGCGGGGGTTGGAAAATCGTTAAAACCATGGGCACTAAAATTACCAAAGTGACTCCGCTGGAAGGTGTTTGTGCCGAAACAGCTGGTGCCATTACTCTTTTTACAGCAGCCAATATGGGCGCACCTGTTAGTACTACCCATACCATAACCGGATCAATCATAGGCGTTGGTGCCACCAAACGTCTCAGTGCTGTTCGATGGGGTGTTACCGTTAACCTTTTATGGGCATGGATTCTGACCATTCCCGTCAGCGGTTTACTGGCAGCCTTTTGCTATTTCATTTATCATCTCATCTGGTAAATAACCGAGTTTCTATTTCGGGGGAAAATATCCATCTTTGCCAGCGGTATGAACAAGTACCATTACCTGCTTATTCAGCATAAAATCACTGTATGAAAGGAATCATTCTTGCCGGCGGATCCGGCACCCGTTTGCACCCTATCACGTTTGCCATCAGTAAACAGATCATGCCCATTTATGATAAGCCGATGATCTATTATCCCCTCAGTATCCTGATGATGGCTGACATCAGAGAAATTCTCATCATTTCCACCCCGCATGATCTGCCACATTTTAAACGTTTACTCGGTGATGGAAAAAGTCTAGGCCTCCGGTTCGAATATGCAGAACAGGCTGTACCAAACGGACTGGCACAGGCTTTTGTGATTGGAAAGGAGTTCATTGGCTCAGACAGTGTGGCTCTTGTTTTGGGAGATAATATCTTTTACGGAGCTGGGCTTGGGAATATTCTCCGCCATAATACCAATCCCGATGGCGGAATTATTTATGCGTATCATGTAAGCGATCCGGAACGTTATGGAGTTGTTGAATTTGATAAGGATTTTAATGCCATCAGCATTGAAGAAAAACCACAACATCCGAAAAGCAATTATGCTGTACCCGGCTTGTACTTTTATGATAACCAGGTAGTGGACATCGCCGAACAACTGCAGCCAAGCCCAAGGGGTGAATATGAAATCACCGACGTGAACAAAGAATACCTGAAACGCAGCAAGCTGAAGGTTTCTATACTTGACAGGGGCACAGCATGGCTTGACACAGGCACTTTTGACAGCCTCATGCAGGCTTCTCAATTTGTTCAGGTAATTGAACAACGGCAAGGAATTAAAATTGCTTGCATTGAAGAAATTGCCTGGAGGCGTGGCTTTATTAGCACCGATGAACTGAAAGCTCTTGCCAAACCGCTTCTGAAAAGCGGATATGGTCAATACTTAATGAACCTGATTGAAGAATAAACTAACAAAACAGCTTTATGAAGAAGATACTTGTTACCGGTGGATGCGGCTATATCGGCTCTCATACAATTGTTGATCTGTTACAAAACGGTTATGACGTTGTAAACCTGGATAATCAGTCCCGTTCCATTCCCCAAATGCTGGAGGGTGTAGAGAAGATTACAGGCAAAGCAGTAAAAAATTACAAAGTTGATCTATGCAATTTTGATGAAACCTATGCTGTGTTCCAGGAAAACACCGATATCGCCGGCATTATTCATTTCGCTGCCTATAAAGCAGTAGGTGAAAGCGTGGAAAAACCACTCATGTATTTTGAAAACAACCTGGTTTCGCTGATCAACCTGCTGAAATGTGTTGCCGATTTTAAAATCCCACACTTTGTCTTTTCTTCTTCCTGCACCGTCTATGGCAACCCTGATGCGATTCCGGTAACAGAAGAAACCCAACCCAAACCAGCCGAAAGTCCTTATGGATATACCAAACAGATGGGCGAACAGATCGTAAGTGAAACGATAAAAAGTATCCTCACAACATCAATCCTGTTACGTTATTTTAATCCGGTGGGTGCACACCCCAGTGGCCTGATTGGAGAATTACCGGTAGGCCGACCGCAAAACCTGGTGCCAGCTATTACGCAAACAGCTGCGGGGAAATTACCAACAATGATGGTATACGGCAATGACTATGATACGAGAGATGGCTCCTGTATACGTGACTACATTCATGTTTGCGATCTGGCTCATGCACATACCCTTGCGCTCAATTATCTTATTGAGCAAAAAAACTTTGCTCCCTGCGAAGTATTCAACCTGGGTACAGGAAAAGGAATTACCGTTCTCGAGGCAATACATGCTTTTGAAAATGTAAGCGGAGTACAACTGAATTATAAAATTGGCCCCCGCAGACCTGGTGATGTCATTGCTATCTACGCCAATAATGATAAAGCACGTAATTTCTTAGGATGGGAGCCGCACTATACCATTGAGGATATGATGCAAACAGCCTGGCAGTGGGAACTCAACCTGCAGAAAGACGAAAGCCTGTTTTCGCAGCCTCATTCCGGATTGAATTGAGTTCATGGCAGTAACGGTGTATTACTTTCCCGACATTCCACAACGGCTATCAAAACTTTGACGTTTCTTTGCAGCAAATTTTCAGATTCCAACTTTAAGCATATGGCACTACAGGACATTCAGGTTACGGGAAACAAAGATACCCGCAGCGGTTTTGGTGATGGTATTGCGGAAGCAGCCCGGTTAAACCCAAATATCGTTGCTCTCACGGCCGATCTTGCTGGTTCTTTAAAACTGAACCAGTTTATGAAAGAATTTCCCGACAGGTTTATCCAGTGCGGCATTGCAGAAGCGAACATGATCGGCATTGCTGCCGGACTCACAATCGGGGGGAAAATTCCCTTTACCACCACCTTTGCCAACTTCAGCACCGGCAGGGTGTATGATCAAATTAGACAATCCGTTGCTTATAGTGAAAAGAACGTAAAAATTTGTGCCAGTCATGCCGGCTTAACGTTAGGTGAAGACGGAGCAACACACCAGATCCTGGAAGATATCGGCTTAATGAAAATGCTGCCAGGTATGACTGTCATTGTGCCGGCAGACTATAACCAAACAAAAGCCGCCACTATGGCAATCGCCAACTATAAGGGACCCGTTTATCTTCGCTTTGGACGACCCGTTTGGCCGATTTTCACCAAACCAGAAGATTTTGTTATTGGTAAAGCCCAGGTGCTTGGTGAAGGGACCGATGTAAGCATTTTTGCATGTGGACACATGGTTTGGCAGGCAGTACAGGCCGGTCTTCAACTGCAAGAGAAAGGAATCAGTGCCGAAGTAATCAATATCCACACAATTAAGCCACTCGATACAGAAGCCGTAATCAAATCCCTGCGTAAAACAGGTTGTGCGGTAACCTGTGAGGAGCACAACGTTATTGGAGGTTTGGGCGACAGTATAGCCCAGGTAGCTGCCAGGAACCACCCTGTTCCAGTTGAATTTGTAGGCGTAAACGACTCATTTGGAGAAAGCGGAAAACCCACCGAGCTTTTGAAAAAATATGGCCTGGAACCGGTAAATATTGTTGCAGCGGCAGAAAAAGCCATCAGCAGAAAATAAAACAACATTAAACTTGTTGCTCAAAAACCCGTCTTACTGACGGGTTTTTATAATTTTATACCCATCCGTACCAAAAAAACCGATTCATGACCAAAACAGAGGACAAAGAACTGCTGCTGCTCTTTCGTGACCCCGGCACGAAAGAAAAAGCATTTACCCAACTGATCAAAAAGTATCAGGAAAAATTGTACTGGCACATCCGAAGGATGGTAGTGGAGCATGAAGACGCAAACGATGTACTGCAAAACATGTTCATTAAAGTATGGAACAGCCTGGAACAGTTTCGGGAAGACAGTCAGTTGTACACCTGGCTGTACCGCATTGCCACCAATGAAAGTCTTACGTTCCTGGAACAACAGAAAAAAAGAAGTGCAGTGCCCATCCAGGGAGATGAATCAGATTTATCAAACCAGATAAAAGCCGATAAACATTTTGATGCGAATAAACTGGAATGGAAACTCCAGTTAGCGATTCAGCAATTACCTGAAAAACAACGTGTTGTATTTAATCTTCGCTATTATGATGAAATGCCTTACGAGGAAATGAGCCGTGTATTGGAAACCAGCCAGGGTGCTTTGAAAGCAAGCTACCATCATGCTGTAAAAAAAATAGAAGATTTTATTCTGAACCGTTAAACCCAACCATCCTTTTCCTATCTATTAATTGTAATGAGAAGCGATTTGAACATATTAAGTGAGTTACAGGAAGTTAGTACGGCCGTTGCAGCCATTTCGCACCAAACACCTTACAGGGTTCCGGAGGGATTTTTTGATACGCTTCCCGAAGTGATTCTGGCCCGGATCATTGCCCGGCGTGAAGAAGAGTCCCCAATCGTTGGCCTTGCCGGCAAGGAGCCCGTTTTCAACGTACCCGCTGGTTATTTTGAAGGGCTCAGTAATGAAATTCTTGCCCGGTTGCACCAGCAGGAAGATCCTTCTGCAGTTGAAGAGTTGAAGGCTCTTTCCCCCGTTTTAGCAGCAGCGCCACGAACAGTACCCTACCAGGTTCCGGCCGGTTACTTTGAATCATTGGTAGTGCCCGGGGCACAAACAAATCAACCTGCACCAACAGCGAAAGTAGTGTCAATGAGCAGTTCCCGTTTATGGGTTCGGTTTGCTGCAGCCGCTGCTGTTTTGTTGCTGATTACAGGTAGCATTTATTTCTTTCCAGACAGTAGTACAAATGCAGACATTGTAAAAGAGGGCCTGCTTATTCAAACCGAGGAAGAATTTCAGCAATCACTTGCTGAAGTTGACAATAAAGACTTGATTCAATACCTGAAAACAACCAGTATTGGCTTTTCAGACGAAAACCTTCCATCCATGGTGGAAAGCAGTACACTACCTGAGGAAACAGAATACCTTGACCAGGAGTTTCTTGACTCGTATATGGAAGAATTGGAAAAAGAAACATCAACTACTGACATGAATTAAAAGAACGGAGGAACAGATTATGAAACAATTCGTTACACTATTAACACTTTTCTTTCTAACAGCCGGAACAGTCATGGCACAGGAAGAAAAACCTGACCTCAAACAAGAGGAAAAAATTCAGGCACTTGAAATTGCATTCATCAGCCGCAAACTGGAGTTGTCAACGGAAGAAGCGCAAAAGTTTTGGCCCGTTTATAACGAGTACAAAAAAGAAATGCGGCAGGTGGTAATGGCCAACCGCAATAATCCGGGCCGGGATGTGGTTGAAACAGAACAGCGGATGGTAGACATCCGAAAAAAATACAAAGACCGCTTTTCCGGTATCATTGGACAGCCGAGAATGAATAAATTTTTCCAGGCAGAACATGAATTCCGGGGAGTTTTATTAAATCGGTTAAAAAATCAACCGAACAGGCCAATGTTGCAACATCGAAAAAGAAATTAATTGGAAAAAAGCATGCGAATGCTATAAATTTGTGAATAGGTGTTTTTCATAGGTTAGCAACGGCCGACTCTTTTAAGGGTTGGCCTATTTTTTTCCGCTGAGTAAATGATTCGTGTACTATTCTTTTACAAAAAACGAAAGAACCCATACAGATAACAGGAGGTTTACTGACAAAAGAAATGCAGATCAAAAGTTGAAAACAGGTGATTTGATATCATGATAAAACAGAAAAGTCCAGTTTTCTTCCTGTCCCTGCTGCCACCATTTAGTCCGTAGTTCGGCGGCACGTTTCCCATCAAAGTCATACTTCGCAACAAACCTTGATTTCATTTGCACTAATTGTGGTGCTACATCACCGCCAAAGAAAATTGTTTCGTTCCCTTCCTGTATCCAGAATACCTGGTGCCAGGGACTGTGGGCACCCGTCCATTGGTATCGAATGGTATCTTCAATCACTCCTTCACTTTCCACCAACCATAGCTGCTCATTATCAACAAGCAACTCTACCTCTTCTTTGGAATATGACTTAGATAAATTACTTACAGCAATCTCCAGTTCCTGCCGGTTAACGATATACCTGGCGTTGGGAAAACTTAGGAATTTTTTTTGGAGAATAGCATCTTCTTTACTGATTCCACCTGCATGGTCTTTATGCAGATGAGTCATTAAAACTTTCGTTACATCCAACGGATTTATGCCGGCATTGATGAGGTTGTTATGCAACTGAAGAACCCCATCAGGTGTGCTGAATCCGAGACCGGTATCCAGAACCAGTATGTCTTTTGAAGTAATCACGGCAAATGGCTGAATTTCAACCAGCAGACTACCGGCCGGACGGTTCTTCATGTCGTCGGTGGAAACATCAAAGGGAATGAATTTCTTACTTGCATCAACTGTGTACGTTCCTTCGGAAAGGGGAATAATCTTCATGCTGCAAACTTCCGAAAGATTAATTGAAAATCAGCTTGGGAGAGCCAATCATTGAATCAAAAATGAACAGTTCGTCGAGTTGAATACTGATATGCTGCCGGATCGGGAATCCATCAATCAGCTTTCTTGCCTGGCGTTCGTTTGCTGCATTGATGACCACCCATCCACGGGATCGATCCTGGTTCACAGAATAAGTTACAATTTTTTCATCCCGCATAAGCTCATTAACATAGCGGCGATGGAAGGGAATCAGCTCCCAGAATGTATCATCCATTGAACCGGGTAACTCAAACGTGCAAAGAAATTTTTTCATGTTGAAAGGGTGTGTAGAATTACAACAACCCAAACAGGAAAAGGTTGATTTTACCTCAACGTAGTACCATTTGCCTGTCTGCGTCTAAACGCAACAAGATGAAAATCAGGATTGTGAATGTAACCAATGAAGAACCGCCATAACTCAAAAGAGGCAGCGTAATGCCAATAACAGGCATCAACCCAATGGTCATACAGATATTGATGAACAAATGGAAGAATAAGATTGATGCCACACTGTATGCATATACCCTTGAGAAGGTGCTTCGCTGTCGTTCACCAATTCGAATGATACGCATCAAAAGAAAGAAATACAATCCGAGCAAAATGGCACTTCCCCAAAACCCAAAACTTTCTGCCACAGCAGTAAAGATAAAATCTGTATGCTGTTCAGGCACAAAATCGCCTTGAGTGGTAACACCTTTCAGAAAACCCTTTCCCAGCAAACCTCCCGACCCGATGGCAATCTTTGATTGTTTCACATTGTACGTGTAATCTCTTTTTTTACCAGCCGCCTGCTCTTTCTCAAACTGGGCAATGCGGGCAGGATCCTTTGGCTCATAAGTTTTACCAAACATACTCAATACCCGCTCAGCCTGGTAGGGTTTTAAAATCTTATCAAAGACGATGTAGTCAACAAAATATTTGAATCCCATACATACACCTGCCAGTAACAAAATACTGATCAGCAGCAAGAAATTCCGTTTGATTTTTCTCCATAGCTGGTAAACGGCAATCAGTACAACAACTGCAATCATAACTGCGTAGGCACTAAACGATAGTACGATTGCTGTAACAAACAGAAGTACAAAAGAAAAACCTGCAATTAGATAGGAAGCCGGTAATCCTTCTCTGTACATAACAAGAAAGAAGGAAAAATATACAAGTGCAAGCCCTGTTTCCTTTTGGGCGATTGATAAAACAGCAGGACCAAGTGTGAGCGCAAATGCAATAATCTGCGATTTAAACAGAGAGAAATCTGTTTCCTGCCGACTCAGGTATTTTGCAAGAGCCAGAGACGTAAATACTTTACAAAGTTCAGCAGGCTGCAAGTTAAACCCTCCCCCTAATGCAATCCAGGAACGGGAACCACTGATATCCTTTCCGATAACAAAGGTGAGCAACATGAGCAGGATGCCAAACAGATAGAGAAGATTTGCCGTTGCGGCAAAGAACTTACTGTCAATAAGGAGAATGATTAATCCTACGAGCGAAGCCACACCGATAAAGAGTAACTGACGGGAATAATTTTTCTTCAACTCCGCAATGGATTTCCATACAGGATCATCAAACCGGTACTCTACTGAAAAAATTGCAATAAAGCCGATACTCAACAGTAGGTAATACAGGATTACCACTGTCATATCTACTCCTTTTCCAATTGCTTCCGGTTTCTGACTCATGATAGGAGGTTTCTTTCACTAAAGTTCAAATTCCATCGACGCTGATCCTGCAGCACCAACATGAGTTCTTTGCGGCGGTGGGGAAGGTCCGTTGGCTGCATTGGCTGTGGTAGCGGTAATTCATCAACAGGAAAAAAGGTGACGTCAGTGGAATCAATTCTTGCATTTTGTCTGTATTCCACCTGAGTACGCTTTACTGAATCTTTCATCCTCTTGACAGAATCACGAACACGAATCTCGTATTGAATCTTTGCAGGAATAATTGTCACATTACTGATACGTTCCACTTCGGCTTGTCTTCTGGGCCCTGCAATAGAATCTGTTAAATACTTTTCCATCAGCAACGAAGCAATCGGTGCAGCCCAGGTGGAACCATAGCCTGCATTTTCCACAACCACACAAATGGCTATTTTGGGATTTTCTTTGGGAGCAAAGGCAACGAAGAAGGAGTGGTTCTGCTGCTTTTTATTTTTGAAATAGTTTTCAACGGTCCCTGTTTTAGCACACACCGTATACCCTTCAATTTTTGCATTACGGGCTGTACCATTCGTTACCACCATTTCCATACCATCAATTACTGCCTGGTACGAACTATCGGGTATGTGTAGCGGCATAATTTTTTGGCGGTACTTGTTGAGTACAGTATCTTCTTTTGTTTCTCCTTCTATCGATTTTACAAAATGAGGAATATAATACCATCCACGGTTTGCAATTAGGCACATGGCATTGGCCATTTGCAAGGGTGTTGCCTGCATTTCTCCCTGACCAATACCAAGTGATGCAATGGTGCAGGAATTCCAACGGTTTTTTCCAAAAATCTTAGGATTGTTAAACCTTGATGTATCAGGAATATAACCAGCCTTTTCGCCAGGCAAATCAACCCCTACCCGGTGCCCCAAACCAAAACCTGTCATATACTCCTTCCATTTCATTAAACCGCCTTCGATGCCTCCGAAATTCTTATTATCAATGGCCATACGAAACACATGCGCATAATAAGAGTTACAGGAGTTGGCAATTGAAAGCATCATATTGGCCGCATGACCCGCATTATTATGGGTACAGGCCGGTCTTCCGCAGGGACCGTAGCGTCCAAAGCAGGAATAGCCCCAGGATGGTGTTACCAAACCTTCATCCAGGGCCACAAGAGCCCCCAACGGCTTAAAGGTAGAGCCAGGCGGATACATACCCTGCATACCACGGTTCAGCATTGGTGATGCTGGATCGAGAAACAGGCGGCTGAAATTTTTACGTGCTTCAGGACCTGTTAATTCGTTGGGATCGTACCCGGGTGTGGACGCCATGGCGATAATACCTCCGGTTTGAGGCTCAATAGCCACCACACTACCTACTTTATTTTTTAATAACTTCTCTGCGAGTTGTTGTACTTCAATATCAATATAAGTATTCAGATGGCGTCCGGCAACAGAAGGTGTATCAAACATTCCCTTTTCGTAAGGCCCGATAGGTCTGTTGAAGTTATCACGCAGTATATACTGAATACCCCGCTGTCCCATCAGAATACGTTCATAATGGCTTTCGAGTCCGCTTCGCCCCGCAAAATCACCCATCTGGTAAAAAAAGTTGGAACGACGCAGCATGCCCGAATCCACCTCTCCCACATAACCCAAGATATGTGCAGCAGCTTTGTAAGGATACGATCTTACAGGACGTTCCTGCAAAAAGAAAGCCGGTTGAAACCGAAAGAGATTTTCATTGACACGGGCATACTTATCAGGAGTGAGCAGCGGCTCAAAGACAGAAGGACGGTTCCGTGAATTTTTAATAATGGATGTGAGTATACGCTTTTTAAATTCTGCAGTATCCATGCCCAGGATTCTGCAGAGTGTCGAGGTATCTACCCCCCGCAGCTGAGAAGGTGTTACCATTAAATCATACATGGTTACATTATCGAGGATGGCTTTAGCCTTCCGGTCAAAAATGATTCCCCTGCTGGGGTAAACCACTTTGCGCAGAATGGCCTGATCGTTGGCCAGCTTGGCATATTTCCCAGAAAATAACTGAAGGCTCATCAAACGAATCAATATCACTGCAAATACAATTGCAATGATCAGTTGTATGGTAAACTGCCGGGACTGGTTAAATACGGCCATTGATCGCTCTTGTTTTCAGCTGTTGTAAAATCACGTATTCGTAATGAATTTTTGCTTGCGGGTAAATATAATTTCTATAATAAAAACCAATAAGACACTAATAAAGAACGAGCCTGCAGTTTTTAAAACCAGGTAGAGGATATTCCCAAACTGAAAGGCCTGAATGGTGAACAAAACTGAGTGATGCAATAAAGTAAGTAACGCTACATATGTAGCATAAGGTACAATTCCAAGGCTGGTAGCCGATGGCTCCCGGTAATTAAACTCAACACCCTGTTGCGGCATCAAAAAATTAATTAAAAACGGTCGCACGTAACCAATCAACAGACAGGCAGCAGCATGCATGCCGGGCGTTTTGGTGAAAAAATCCAGGGTTATACCTGTTAGAAAAGAAACAAATAACAAGGAACTGCGCCCTATGGTGAACGGTAACCATAAAATGAAGAGATAGTAAATAACCGGCGAGAGGTATTGATGCAACGGCGGTACCTGGTACAAAACAAACTGCTGTACCAGTACGAAAAGAACCAACCGAAATATGTAACGTACCGGGCTGCTCATTTTTTGTTTTTGGTTCTGCTTTCCAGTTCGAGCTGTTCCTCACGCTGGAGATTTTTTACAACAAATACGTTTTGAATACGGCTGAAATCTGTAGAAGGACGCACCTGCAGTAAATAGTTGTTCGTGCTCTGTTCAGCAATAATTTTACTGATTACGCCTACCATGATACCGGGTGGAAAATCGGAATACTGGCTGGTGAGTACCGTATCGCCCACTTTCACTTTTACGCTTTTGGGAATATCTCGAAACTGAACGAGGCGGGAATTGGCCCCATCCCACTCAATACGACCCGCCTCACCGGTATTTTTCAAGCGGGCACTGATACGGCTTTGTTTATTCAGCATACTCATGACCGTTGAATAATTATCCGTTACATCCAGCACCACTCCTACTACCCCGTTTGGCCCCACCACCACCATGCCCGGCTCAATTCCCTGTTTGGAGCCCCGGTGCAGGGTAATGTAATTATTTGGTTGTGATACACTGTTGTTCACTACCTGTGCTTCATGATACAAGTAACGGCGTGCCGTGAGCACCGAATCAATACGCACTGTATCTGATACCAAACGGGCAGAAGTATCGGGTTGCTGAAAATTTTGAGGCAGTTGATTTTGCAGTTCGTTGAGCCGGCGGCGGAGATCCACATTCTCCTGGCGTAACGAAAAGAAAGAATTCACTTTGTTGTACTGTGCTTGCAGTGAACCGGTGATTTCGTTTGCCACATCCATATAAACGGCCTGGTGGAAACGGTTGTAGCGGAACAACAGGTAAAAACTGATGATCTCCAGTAACAAAAAGAGCATCAGAACAGAATACCGGCGAATAAAAGCAAACAGGTTACGCACAAACGGGCGGGTTTAGGCTTTACTGGCTCAACACAACTCAGTTACGCATTACAAACGGATAGCGGTTGTAATTCTTCAGCGCTATACCGGTACCTCTCACCACGCTTTTCAGCGGATCATCGGCAATATGCACCGGTAGTTTGATTTTTTGCGTTAACCGCTTATCGAGCCCACGCAGCAGGGCACCACCACCGGTGATATAAATTCCACGGCGGTAAATATCGGCAGCCAGTTCGGGCGGCGTCATTTCCAACGCCTTCAAAATGGCCTCTTCAATTTTAAAAATGCTTTTATCCAACGCTTCCGCAATTTCCTGGTAACTCACCATAATCTGCTTGGGAATACCGGTAACAAGGTCACGACCGTTTACAGGAATATCATCCGGTGGATTGTCCAGCTCTTTCATAGCCGAACCAATCTGGATTTTGATCTGCTCAGCCGTACGTTCGCCAATAAGGAGACTGTGGTACCGGCGCAATGCTTCCATAATATCGGCCGTAAATTCATCACCCGCAATACGAATACTCTGATCGCATACAATGCCAGCTAACGCAATAACAGTGATGCCGGTGGTTCCGCCGCCAATGTCTACAATCATGTTACCAACGGGCTCTTCCACATCAATACCAATACCCAGAGCCGCAGCCATTGGCTCATGAATGAGGTATACTTCCTGCGCCCCGGCCTGCTCAGCGCTATCACGTACTGCCCGCTTTTCCACTTCCGTAATGCTGCTGGGAATACAGATCATCATGCGCCATTTCGGGGGAAACAACGGCTTTTTTGTGTAGACCAGCTTAATGAGTTCCCGGATCATGAGTTCCGCTGCATTAAAATCGGCAATTACACCATCTTTGAGCGGACGAACCGTTCGTATGCTTTCATGCGTTTTTTCGTGCATCATGAGAGCCTTCTTCCCCACGGCGAGCACATTTTTGGGATTGTTGCGGTCGAGCGCCACAATGGATGGCTCGTTCACAACTATTTCGTCATTATGAATGATCAACGTATTGGCAGTGCCAAGATCAATGGCAATATCCTGTGTAAAAAAATTGAAAAGTCCCATTTTGGTAAGGTGGAAAATTTATAGAATTCCGGTGTGTGCAAATTTGAGTGAAATAATTGGAATTAACAAAGCGAAAACCTTGCCAGCAAGCGATTTTAGCAAAAAAAAACAGGGTTGTTGAAAACTTCTGAAATCCGGTGCCAACTGCCAGCGGAAAAAAGGCAGAATCATAACTGCAAAAATTTCACATATTCGTTACCGTTAGTTTACAAAAACTCATACCCGATATCAGAACGGAAGTACATATCCCGGAACCGGATTTGGCTCAGCACTTCTCCGGCTTTTGCTTTGCATTCGGCAACCGAATGTCCGAAAGAGGTTACGGCCAGCACCCGGCCGCCATTGGTAACCACGGTAGTCTCTTCCCGCTTTGTACCGGAGTGGAACACAAGCACATCAGCCATTTGTTGATCCAGTCCTTCAATCACATAGCCTTTCTGGTAGTCGCCGGGGTAACCCCCGCTTACTGCCACCCTTGTAACTGCAAAGCGGCGATCGGTTTCTATTGTTACATCTTGTAAGGTTCCGTCTGTAACGGCGCATAACAACTCCACCAGGTCGCTTTTCAGGCGGGGAATCACCGCTTCTGTTTCCGGGTCGCCCATGCGGCAATTGTATTCAATCACAAAAGGATCATTTTCCACCTTAATGAGCCCGAAAAACACAAACCCTTTATAATCAAGCTGTTCTGATTCAATTCCCCGGATGGTTGGACGAATAATTCGTTCTTCCACCTTTTGCATAAAGGCAGCATCTGCAAACGGAACCGGGCTTACAGCCCCCATGCCACCAGTGTTTAAACCCGTATCTCCTTCGCCGATGCGTTTATAATCTTTTGCTTCCGGAAGCCTGATATACCTATGCCCGTCGGTAAGAACAAACACACTCAGCTCAATACCCGATAGAAATTCCTCCACCACCACTTTGCTTCCTGCTGTTCCGAATTTATCGTGCTGCAGCATCAGCTCCAGCTCGGCCAGGGCTTCAGCATGAGTTTGGCAAATAAGCACTCCTTTTCCGGCAGCCAGTCCATCTGCCTTCAAAACCACCGGTAACGCATGATGAGACACATACTCCTTTGCTTCAGCAATGGTTGCTGCTGTAAACTCACGGTACGCAGCAGTGGGAATTCCATTCCGTTGCATAAATTGTTTGGCAAAGGCTTTGCTTCCTTCCAGTTGTGCCGCATAGGCCGATGGACCAATGACACCCTTCCAGCCAGCCGCAATTGGCTCCCGTTCATGGGCTTGTGTAAGAAAATCGTACACCCCTTTCACTAATGGATCTTCGGGACCCACCACCACCAGGTGCACCTGCTCTTGCCTGCAAAACGCCTCCATCTGATCAAAGTTTCCATCAATTTTCAGGTTCACGTTGGTGCCGCAAGTGGCCGTACCGGCATTTCCCGGTGCAATAAACAATTGATCACAGAGCGGACTTTGTGCCAGTTTCCAGGCCAAAGCGTGCTCCCGTCCGCCCGATCCAAGAAGTAAAATATTCATACCGGAGTTTTGTGTGCAGGTAATGTGCCGCTAAGTTACAGTGCGGAGCAACGCAGGCCAAGATTTACTGGAGCGGCAGGTTGATTTCTTCCCTACCTGAAAGAACGGAAAAACGTTTGTTATTATTTCTTACTTTCGGAACTCTACTTCTAATTAACCAAACCCGATTTTATGAACGACGTTGCAACAAGCCATAAGCATCCGAAAGGATTGTTTGTTTTGTTTTTTACAGAAATGTGGGAGCGCTTCAGCTACTACGGCATGCGTGCTATTTTCACACTCTACATGACGAAAGCATTGTTTTTAGACAAAGCAACTGCTTCCAACATTTACGGTAGTTACACCGGCCTGGTATACCTTACACCACTGGTAGGCGGCTATGTAGCCGACCGGTACTGGGGAAATCGTAAATCCATTCTGGCCGGCGGTTTATTGATGGCACTGGGACAATTCCTGATGTTCTTTTCTGCCAGCAATTATCAAAACGTAAGTCTTGCCACCGTTTTTATGTGGTTTGGTTTAACGGCGTTGATCATTGGTAATGGCTTTTTCAAGCCCAATATTTCCACCATGGTGGGGCAATTGTACCCCCGTGGCGATAAACGTCTCGATGCTGCCTTTACGTTGTTTTACATGGGCATTAACCTGGGCGCTTTCTTTTCGCCGATCGTTTGCGGTATTTTAGGTGACACCGGCAACCCTGCCGATTTCAAATGGGGCTTTCTTGCGGCTGGTATTGGTATGCTGCTGGGTGTTGCATCATTTGAACTCATGAAGAAAAAATACCTGGTAACTCCTGACGGCGTTGCAGTTGGCGCAGAAGCAAATAAAAAGCGGGAAACGGAGCAAACTACAGAAGGTTCTGCTGCTGGTTTTTCGTCAAAAAACATTGGCATCTGGGCAGGCGTTTTTGTGACATTGGTGGCCCTGTTTCACTTCCTGCTTGGACAAGACTGGATTGGTTCCGCCATCTTCAGTGTCTCCATTGCTGCGCCCGGACTTATTATCTCCGATAGTTCTCTTACCAAAACGGAGCGTGACCGGATCATTGTTATTTATGTAGCTGCTTTTTTTGTGATCTTCTTCTGGGCGGCCTTTGAACAGGCAGGAGCATCCCTCACCTTTTTTGCCGATGAACAAATGAACCGGGTGGTGAATATCAACAGCAGTTACGGAACAGTTTACCTCATCATTACATTAGTCGCTTTGTTGTTATACTATGTGTTGCAAAACATTATGGAGATTGCAAAAGAATTTAAAATTCTCTTCAGTGCCATAGGACTTGGTTTGCTTTACCTTACCATTAATGGTTATGTGAGCGGCGATGCCTTTGTATTGAAAGAAATTCCCGCTTCTACTTATAATAGTGTGAATGCCGTTTTCATAGTAGTACTGGCTCCCTTGTTTGCAGAAATGTGGGGCAAACTCGGCCAACGAAACCTGGAACCTGCTTCGCCTTATAAACAGGCCCTGGGTCTTTTATTTCTATCGCTTGGGTATGTGGTGATTGCTATTGGAGTGAAAGACATTGGCGCAGTGAAAGTGAGTATGATGTGGTTGATCGCTCTATATTTTCTGCATACGGTTGGTGAGTTGTGCTTGTCTCCGATTGGCCTTTCCCTGGTAAACAAACTGGCTCCAATCCGCTTTGCATCACTGTTGATGGGTGTATGGTTCCTTGCCAATGCTACTGCTAATAAGTTTGCAGGTACACTCAGCTCTTTTTACCCGGAAGCGGGTAAGCCAACTGCCTTCCTGGGATACAAAATGGAATCGTTGTTTGATTTCTTTGTGCTGTTTATTGTCATGAGCGGAGTAGCATCCATTATTCTTTTTGTTCTCAGTAAAAAATTGCTGAAAATGATGCATGGCATCAAATAAAAAAGAAGAAACAATTTCAGAAAGGGAGAAAGCAGATCGCTTCTCCCTTTTTTTATTTCTTATCTTCCAGAACCAAAACCAACTGTTATGTCTGATTCAAAATTTCAACCGTTTATACCGGACGATGCAAAGGTTCCTGAGTTTACCATCAAATCGGTATTGGTGGGTTCTGCCTTTGGCATCATCTTCGGCGCATCTACTGTATACCTGGCTTTGAAAGCTGGTTTAACCGTCAGTGCCTCGATACCCATTGCCGTCATTGCCATTACACTGGGACGCTGGTTTTTGAAAACCACCATCCTGGAAAACAACATCATTCAAACAACCGGAAGCGCCGGTGAAAGTATTGCAGCCGGTGTGGTGTTTACCTTGCCCGGATTTTTGTTCCTGAGTGAAAAAAACAGTGCCGACTTTTTTAACTATTTCACCATTCTCACCCTGGCTATTTTCGGGGGAATTTTAGGTACGCTGATGATGATTCCGCTCCGGCGTTCCCTCATTGTAAAAGAGCACGGCACCCTTCCCTATCCCGAAGGAACTGCCTGCGCCAGTGTATTGAAAGCCGGTGAAAAAGGAGGCGATTTTGCAAAAACTGCTTTTCTCGGTCTCGGCTTTGCGTTTGTGTATGCCTTTCTGCAAAAGATCCTGCACGTGATTGCAGAAACGCCCTACTTCATGACGAAACAGGTGAATAAGTTTTTCCCTTCGGCCCGGGTGAGCGGTGAAATTACACCGGAGTATCTGGGTGTGGGTTACATCATTGGCCCGAAGATATCCGGAGTACTGGTGGCCGGTGGTGTATTAGCCTGGTTTGGATTTATTCCGCTGTTGGCCACATTGGTGCCACCCGATGTAATAGCGGCACAAATGGTGAAGCTGGGCTACCTGGCATCGGTTACTACAGCAGGCGGTCCCGGCGGTTGGGACCCGGTACAACATACCTTCACCGATTATTCAGCAGCCATTTACCGGGCGTATGTTCGTCAGATTGGTGCCGGTGCAGTTGCGGCAGGTGGATTTATTACCTTGATAAAAACCATCCCCACCATTATTTCTTCTTTCAAAGGCAGTATTGGCTCCCTTAAAAAACAAGAGGGTGAACCTGTTACTATAAAGCGTACTGAACGGGATCTTTCTATTAAAATCGTTGGATTCGGAAGCCTGGCCCTTGTGCTGTTAATGGCTGTGCTGCCCAATGTACCCGGTGATACAATCCTCAGCCGCTTGTTGCTGGGTGTACTGGTGATCATCTTTGGTGCATTTTTCGTTACCGTTTCCTCAAGAATTGTGGGACTGATTGGTTCTTCCAACAACCCCATCAGCGGCATGACCATTGCCACACTGATGGGTACCTGCCTCATCTTTATAGCAGTCGGCTGGACAGGTAAAGTCTATGAGCCCATGGCACTGGTGGTAGGTGGTATGATTTGTATTGCTGCTGCCAATGCCGGCGCCACTTCGCAGGACTTAAAAACAGGATACATAGTTGGAGCCACACCAAAGTATCAACAGCTGGCATTATTCGTAGGCGCCATTGTTTCTTCCATCGCCATTGGAGCAACCATTAAAATTCTGGATAAACCTACGGCTGATATGGTGGCCCAGGGTATTACACATGCAATTGGAACAGATAAATATCCTGCTCCCCAGGGAACACTCATGGCAACCTTGATCAAGGGAATTCTTTCGTTCAACCTCGACTGGCAGTTTGTTTTGGTGGGTGTATTTATTGCGGTTACCATGGAATTATGCGGTATTAAATCGCTGAGTTTTGCAGTGGGTTTGTACCTGCCGCTTTCCACCACCCTTCCGATTTTCCTGGGCGGTGCTGTTCGTGGACTGGTAGATGTAAAAAAGAAAAAATCAGGTGATGCAGGCAATGCTGAAGAAGAAGACCTGGGGAAAGGGAATCTCTTTGCAACAGGTTTAGTGGCAGGCGGTGCACTCGCCGGAGTGATTATTGCCTTTCTTTCTGCGTTTGAAACAACCAATGCAGCAATAGGAATACTGAACCTGGAGCATACCCTTTCTGCAGCCATATCAGAGCAGGGCTATTACTTGCTGGGGGCTGCTTTCTTTCTGCTGATGGGCTTTGTATTATACCGAACCGGAATCCGAAAAACAGAAACACTCAAAGAGTAATCTTACTAAAAAAGCTCCCTTCCGGGAGCTTTTTTTAATATAGACAGGGTTAGTAAGTAATCAGGCAATTCCAAGTAACGATGCTGCTGCTTTTGCCTGGCGCAGCAGAAAGAACTCCGGGGCAGGTGCAGTGGCGATATCCTGATAAATATCTGTGTACTGATTTGTAATATTGGAAATACTGTAGCGGTACCGGAGTTTCCAACCGTTATTTACCAATTGATCACGATAAGCAGCATCGGTGATCACCCGTATAATTCCCCGGCGGATATCCAGGATATTATAAGGATTCACTTTACAGGCAGCATCATCCGCAATTTCATCCATTGGCGAAATACGGCTGGTAATTAAAGGACGGCCAACAGCACATGCTTCCAGTATAGGTAAACCAAATCCTTCGTAGGTAGATGCAAACACAACCATATCACAAGCCCGGTACTGCTCTTTCAATTCCTCAAATGAAAGATTACTGTAGGAATAAAATTCAATTTTATTTTCAGTTAATACTTCAGTTGTATTTTCATCCAGCTCACCAACTATATGCAGCTCGCAGGTAATTCCTTTTAATGCTGCCGCCAGCTTATGGATGTTTTTATTGGACTTGGTACCAATCTGAAGGATGCGGGGTTTTTGTTCGTTGAATTCCTTCGGTTCAAATTCAAAACGGGGATCAAAAAAATTAGGAACCACTTTTATTTTATCGGCACGGGTGCCGGTAAGAAGCATCAGTTCTTTCTTGGTTTTTTCGCTGATAACCGTGATTGTATTGGCACGCCAGATAGGCAACTGGTACCATAAGAATTTAAAAAGCCAGTATTTGAGATTCCATTTGTTGTAACGGGTGAGAAATACACAATCATGGATTGTAATAACTGTATTCCTTTTTTTCATTCCCAGTGCCACGTAATGAATATCCCCGGTAATATGATTGATGGCTCCCTGCCGGATTCCAGATTGGAGAATATTGGCTGCAATGTTCCGAACAGAAGGAACTTCCACCTTGCTGGCAGCAAATTGATTTTGCGATGTAACCTGGGAAGAAATGTTGTCGAAGAGCGACTCAATACTGAATGCATTAGGCCTGCGCTTCCGGAAGAAATATGATACTTCCATGGATTTTGGACTTTGGTTTTACGAATATTGGACAAACAAATATAATAACTTCCCTGAAACACACAACAGGAAACTTCACCTTGTTGACGGACCGTATTTTTACGCAAAATGCTTCTGTATGAATGATTTTACAGAAAGTGTAATGGTTGAAACGGATTCCCCAGGATTGCAGCTGCATCCATACCCAACCATTGATTGAGAACCGTGGCATAAACCTGCCTGAAGTCCATCCTGAACTGTAAATCACCATCATCAAGTTGACTCAGATCCGGCAGCGCATTCAGCAAACCCTTTTGCTTTAATCCTCCGCTTACAAAAAACATATTGTTTGCCTTTCCGTGATCTGTACCACCGCTTGCATTTTGCGCCACTCTTCGCCCGAACTCTGAAAAGGTGAACAGTAATACATCATCAAACCTCCGGTTTGTTTTCAGATCCTTTACAAAAGAACGGATTGCATCATTCAATTCAGTAAACAGCCGCTTTTGCTGGAATGACTGGTTTACATGTGTATCAAAGCTGCCCAGGGAAATATAATAGACCCTCGTTGTTATATCACTGAAGATTAAAGAGGCAATTGTTTTTAACCCACGACCCAACTCAGTATCAGGATAAGATTCAGCAGAAGCACGTAAGCGGCTTTGTTGAAAAATGAATTCAGCGCTTGAAATGGTTTCGGCCATGGTTTTATACAGGTAAGCAGCTGTTTCTTCATGTGCATGGCCCTGCTGTTCCTGCAGGATTCGTTTGTAAAAAGGATCCTGGCTGGATTGATACATACGGCGGGGATCCTGGAATGCCAATCCCTTCTGTTGATTTCCTTTCAACGCCAGGCTCAGCACATCATCAATTTCCACAGCCTGCACCGGTTGCGAACAGCCGGCACATTGTGCATCGAGGTAGCGACCCAGCCAACCGGTATTCCAGTAGTCGGTACTGTTGCTGGCCGTATGCCAGATATCCATACTGCGGAAATGACTTTTATCCGGATTCGGGTAACCGACACTGTTGAGGATACCCAGACTTCCATCATCATACAATTCTTTCAAAGCAGACAAAGAAGGATGCAGCCCTGCATCATCTGTTAAGCGCAAGGCTTCGTTCATTTGTATACCCAGCCGGGGGCGGTTGCGGTAATACAAATCATTCCGGAAGGGAATGATCGTATTCAACCCATCATTTCCTCCACTCAGTTGAAGAACCACCACCACTTTATTTCCCGGAGGAACCGGCGCACCGTGTTCAAACGCCTTCAGAAAGCGGGGCATCAGTACAGAGGCCGTGGCAAGGGATCCGATTTGCAGAAACTCTTTTCGTTTGATGTACATAATTCAGAAGTTCAATCGTTCCATTAACATAATTGATACTCAGGTGTGCTCATCAGCCGGAGTACCGCTGTTTGAATATAACGCTCACGCCCAGACGCATCTAAAAATTCGTTGTAAAAGTTAAGTGAAGATGCTCTCTTGTCGCCGCACCACAAATATCCCTGCAGTACTTCGAGCAATTGGTTACGGTGCACCGGTGCAAGCGTGGCAACAACCGGCTTCCAGTTGATCGTAACATCCGGCAGCCTGGCTGTTTGCCCGGTTTGTGATGGAACAGGGCGCATACGGCCCATCTCCTGGTCATCATCACTTTTCGGACGCAGTTTCAACGCTTCTTTTCCACTCAGGAGTTGAGGCAGGCGCAGGCGGAACATGAGTGAAGAACTGTCGATCCAGTTTTTCCCTCCCGGCCAACCGGCAACATTGGGCGGATAAAAAAGAACCTGGCCCAGTACTTTCTGCAACTGCAGTACTATTTCCGGGGCCTGCAGCTCCATGGGCAATGTTCGTTTGATACCGACCAGTAATTCAACCGGTGACTTTATACGGTTTCCCCTGTAATGGGGTTGATAAAACCAGTCGGATGTAAAAATATTCCGCAGCAAAGGAGCTATTTCGTATCCCGATTCATAAAACCCTTTTGCCAGCTTCTCCTCCGTTTCCAAATCAGGTTGTTCTGCAACAAAGAAACGGAGCAACTTATGGGTGATATAACGTGCTGTTTGACGTTGCTCCAGCAACAGGTTCAGAATATCGTCTCCGTCAAAATGACCCGTTTTTCCTAGAACCGTTTTCTGTCCATCATCATGCAAAGCCGGCCGAAATACAAACGCACCATTTAATTGAAACTGCCAGCCTGTAAATGCCCTTGCCGCTTCTTTAACATCCTGTTCTGTATAATTGCCCCGTCCCATGGTAAACAATTCCATTACCTCACGTGCAAAATTTTCATTTGGCTTTTGCTTCCTGTTTTGCTGATTGTTTAAGAAGGCAAGCATGGCTGCACTACGACTCACTTCTTTCAGCATGGTTCCAAAATTCCCTAAAGCATTCCGCCGAATGATATTAATCAGATCCTGCTGGTATAAGGCATTCAGATTCCTGCAGGCAAAATGTCCATGCCAAAAGAAAGCCACTTTTTCCCGCAATTGCTGTTCACTGTTGACCATTTCATTCATCCATTCAAGATTCAGATTGCGGATTTCCGCACGGGAACGCTTCTGCATTTGTTCCTTTTGTTCTTTTGTAAGCTCGGAGCGCCTTAATCCATCAATGCCGTTAGCCAATCCTTCAACAACATTGCTCACTAATTGAAACGGAGCAGGTGGCTTTCGGGAGGCTTTTTCCAGTGCATCATAAAACTTAAAGGGACTGACTGTGGAAAGTTGTTTCCATTGTTCCACAGACGGACCAAACCCTGCCCGCCAGAGTAAATGTTGATTTTTCTTCAGAAACTCAGCACTCATAGAATCATTGTATTGAATGTACCTGCTGTAGGACTATAAAATCTTCTCCAGGTTTAGCTATAACGCAAAAAGTCTTTGAAATTCGTTCATAAAAATGTTAAGAAACGGAACTGATTTGAAAAATCTGCGTAAAACTCCCTGATTGAATGTAGTTTTTTTACGTTTTCAGGTCCTTTTGAAACAGAGTTGCATTAAAACTTCTGTGTATAGACTTCTCTTTTTCATAAAACGATTAATTTAAACGATCATTTTTCACTTAAACCCCCAACTGAGTATGAGAAAAACGAATCTGTTATCCGTATTTGCTTTATTGCTGTTACTTTCCTGTAACAAAAATGCTAAAACCGATCAGTCTGAAGAGCAATTGGATGATGCACGTATTGCTGCTACAGAAGAGCGTCATTGCGCTTCTTATGAAGTACTTCAGGAAAAATTATTGCAGGATCCTTCGCTGATGAAGCGTATGAATGAACTCGAAAAATTCACACAGAAGTACATGGAAAATCCAGCCAATTATAAACTGGTGAATGGTGTACTGGAAGTACCTGTACATGTAAATGTTCTTTACAACTCTGCAGCTGAAAATGTTTCGAATGCACAGATTCAGTCGCAAATTGACGTATTAAATGAGGATTTCGGTGCAACCAATGCCGATTACAATAGCACACCATCTATTTTCCAGAGTGTTCGCTCAGGAAATACGAATATCCGGTTTGTATGGACCACCACCAACATTACAAGAAAGTCAACGACTAAAAGAAGCTGGAGAACGAATGATGATATGAAGCGCTCCAGCAGAGGTGGTATTAATCCTACGAGCCCTACCACAACGCTCAATATCTGGGTTTGTGTCTTAGCTAATAATATTCTTGGATATGCCCAGTTTCCCGGAGGAACTTCTGCTACGGATGGTGTAGTTGTTCATACGAACGCATTCGGCCGTGGCAGTTATCCATTATTTACTGCATTCAACAGAGGGCGTACAGCAACACATGAAGTAGGTCACTATTTTAATCTGCGCCACATATGGGGCGATGCAACCTGCGGTAATGATTTTGTTGGTGATACACCCCTGCACAATGCTTCGAATGGTGGTTGCCCCACTTATCCGCATTTAAGTACCTGTACCGGTACACCCGTTGAAATGACCATGAACTATATGGATTATACCAACGATGCCTGTATGTATATGTTTACTGCCGGCCAGGCAGGACGCATGTGGGCAGCCATTGACGGTGCACGTGCAAGTTTGAAATAAATCTGAACTCGGAATTTTTTAAAAAAGCTGTTCCTGATGGAGCAGCTTTTTTAGTTTTCCTTTTTGGCGGAAGTTTCATTGAACAGTATACGAATGCCAACAAAAAACCAACCCTGGTTGGACAAATTGCTTCCTGCAGAAAAGCGGTTTGTTACATCGTTATTACCAATCTGCCGGCCATTTTCCAGGTATTTGAACTGTGTACTTGAAAACTGTAAGGAAGCCAGGTTATTAAATCCTGACTCCAGGTGAACTTTACCGTTTAAAGCATAGGAAATACCCGGATAAAAGGAAACAGTAGCGACAATTGTTTGATATTTGTTCTGATCATTTTGTGGCGTTGTACCGTTAATCGTGCGGTTACTCCAGCTGGCGCCCGCCCGCAAATGGCCGAACAAGTAGAAATTTTTTCCCAACGGTTTGTACCATCTTTTGAATGCAGCAGCGCCTACTTTATATTCTTCTGCGCTTGTAAGTTGAATGGTTCCATTATCATTCTTTGATTTTCCATAACTCAGCTCCAACTCTCCTCCAACAATTTGATTTTCCTTTACGGCTATACCATAAGCCGGGTTTAGATAGAAGTTGTTATTGACAACCCTGCTGGGATCAATTTTCCGCACCTCGGAGGAAATGGAAACGGAACCTCCCAGCCATTTGGCGCCTTTATGGATCTGGGCATTTGAGATTGAACAACACATGATTGTTGTAACCAGCAGCAAAGCGGATTTTATCATAGCAGAAATTTTTTCAAATATAAATGTGACCCTTTCAAATGAAAAAAGCTCTTGTTGTTTTAACAAGAGCTTACATTAAAAAAAACTCAAAACACTTTTTTCGTGCAGCGTTTTATGAAATGCTGGTAAAGGGAAGGTACCGGTGCAGTACTTCCGGAATGTCAATCCTGTCCTCCCGTTGATAGTTTTCAAGTATTGCCGCCAAAATGCGAGGCAAAGCCAGTGAACTTCCATTCAACGAGTGAATCAGCTGGGTTTTCCCTTTTTCATCCTTGTAACGTATTTTCATGCGGTTAGTCTGAAAGCTTTCGAAATTGCTCACACTGCTGCACTCCAGCCATTTTTTCTGAGCAGCGCTCCACACTTCAAAATCATATGTGAGCGCCGATGCAAAGCTCATATCGCCACCGCATAGCCGAAGAATACGGTATTTCAACCCGAGTGATTGTACCAGCCGCTCCACATGTGCCACCATTTCATCCAGCACTTCATAACTTTTATCGGGATGCACCAATTGTACAATTTCAATTTTGTCGAACTGGTGTACCCTGTTGAGGCCCCGTACATCAGCACCAAAGCTACCGGCTTCTCTGCGAAAGCAGGGTGTGTAGGCCGTCATTTTGATGGGCAGATCTGATTCCTTCAGAATTTCATCCCGGTAAATATTGGTCACTGGTACTTCCGCAGTGGGAATCATGTAAAAATTATCGGCGGGCATGTAATACATCTGTCCCTCCTTATCGGGCAACTGCCCGGTCCCATAGGCCGTAGCTTCATTCACCATGTAAGGCGGTATATACTCTGTATAACCTGCTGCTGTATTATAATCAAGGAAATAGCTGATGAGGGCACGCTGTAACCGTGCTCCTTTGTTTTTGTACACCGGAAAGCCACTACCCGTTAACTTAACCCCCAACTCAAAATTAACAAGATCAAATTTTTTTATCAGTTCCCAGTGGGGCAAGGCGGCTTCGGGCAACACCGGATCTACACCTTCTTCCTTTATTTTCTGATTATCCTCCGGCGTTTTACCAGCGGGCACAAGTGTACCGGGTAGGTTGGGTAGTTTTACCAACGTATCCTGCAGTTGTTTTTCGACACCATTCAACTCATCAGTTATGGGCTGCAAGGATGCTTTCAGTGAAGCTACTTCTGCTTTTCGTTGAGCGGCCGTTTCCTGATCACCTTTGGCCATCAGCGCACCGATTTCCTTCGAGGCTTTGTTGAGTTGTGCCTGTGTTTCATCGTACCGGAACGTCAACTGCTTCCGTTGATCATCCAATGCAATGACTTCGTCTACCAACTGTAATTCTGAAAAATGTTTGAGCGCCAGTCGTTCTTTTACTAATTCTTTATGCTGACGGATAAACGCAACCTGTAACATACCTTTAATTTGCCGCAAAGATAAAAGAAAGTGCTCACCGGAACCGGCAAGTGAAATGACTTGTATAAACGGACCTGCCGCTTACTTCACCTTTGACCATATTTCCACCATACGGCCACCCCAGGACACCTGCTGCATGGTGCCATTTGGCTTCATGGAAACCTCCACTTTAAAACGTGTTCCTAAGGCAAGTTCATACGTAAAATACTCTACCGTTTCAACTAACGTTTCCCCGTCAAAGTGGTAAGTTCCTCCCCCGGCACCAATAAACTGGTTGGTTACAGCATTGTATTGCGCCCAGGCAAAGCGTGGATAGGAATAAATTTTTATTTCTTCAATCTTACTATGAAACGGATTATCGCCGTCCCATACCGTTGTTTCTAAATACCAAACCCCTTCCAGTGAGTTATTTTTTAACGGCACAGTAGGTATAATTTTTTGATATTTTTCATCAACCAGGTGGTTGGGATATTTCACAGAATTGACATATCCCCACTGCGCAAACCGATCAGTGGTTACAGTACAGTCAAATATAAACTGCCTGTTTGCGGCTGTGCTATCCCAGGAACTGAATATAACCTCTTCATAATACTTTCCCTCTTTCACTGTAAACCTTCCACCTGTACACCCTCTGAATGGATTAACCGAATTACCAAAACTTGCTGCAATCCAGTAGCCATCTTTAAAAATTTTGACCACATTTTCCCGCATCATATCGAGTGGATTGGCATTAATATCGCCATACTGTGCCGCAGTAGCCTGAAAGGGCCCCTCAAGCTTTTGAGCAGAAAGTGAAAAAAGAAAAAACAGGTTTGCAACGAAAAGAAGGCTCTTTCTCATAGTAAAAAATTGTAATGTAAGTTGTAACATTTACAACCCTCCCGGCAATGATTTCAGTCAGCGTAAATCAAAACATCAGAAAGCTGTTCTACTCCTAAAATCCAGAAAAAAAAGCAGGAATGCAAATAAATTGCCGGTTAACTTAAGTATTTACCCACTATGGGTACCCTCCTTCCTACTCCAAATGCTTTGGGGCTGATCCTTATGATGGGACAAAACTGGTTTCTTTTATACTCATTCATATTCACCAATCTGAGAATCCGGTCCACCAGCGACGGGTCATAACCCAACGCTTTTATTTCAGCTGGACCTTGACGACGTTCAATATATTGATAAAGCAGTGGGTCCAGCATTTCATATTCGGGCAACGAGTCAGCATCCTTTTGGCCGGGACGTAATTCGGCGCTGGGTGGTTTTAGCAAAATGTTTCGGGGAATCACTTCCTGGCTGCGGTTGATATATCGTGCCAGTTCATACACCTGCAGTTTGTAGCAGTCGCCCAATACCGCCAGCCCCCCGGCCATATCTCCATACAAAGTTCCATAGCCGGTTGCCAATTCACTTTTATTGGATGTATTCAACAGTATATAGCCAAACTTATTAGCAATCGCCATCAGCAGGTTTCCTCTCGTTCGGCTCTGCAGGTTTTCTTCTGCAACACTGAACGGAAGATTTCCGAACAACGGTTGTAATTGCTCCAAAAACGAATCGTACACAGGTTTGATGGGTACAATATCATACGGATTCCCCAGGTTTTCACTCAATTGTACCGCATCTGCCAAACTATGGTCAGTAGAATACTGAGATGGCATTAACACGGCCCGTACATTTTCTTTCCCCAAGGCGGAACAGGCAAGTGCCAGGGTAACAGCGCTATCAATTCCACCGCTGCTGCCAAGAATTGCTTTTGAAAAGCCCATCTTAAGGAAGTAATCACGAATGCCGGAAATGATAGCATCATGTATTTGGGGGATACAAAGCTTTTCATCAAGATGTAAGGGTTGTAATTCTTCATTTGGCAAGGAGGCGGCTGTTGCCAGAACCGGGGCATCGAAGGTTCCATCCTCAAGCAGCACAACAGTTTCCATTGCCTCGGAAAACAAGGGCAGCTGTTTTACAAGATTCGCCTGTTTGTCAAATACCAGCGAACCTCCATCAAAAACGATTTCCGTCTGGCTGCCCACACAATTGCAGTACAGCATGGGTAGCTGATACTTCTGTACATTCAGTTTTACAATTGCTTTTCTATCTTCCACATGTGTATAATCAAACGGAGAAGCCGATAAATTCAGCATCAGGTCGGGCTGATACTTCATTAACTCATCCATTGGACAATACCGGTATAACGGATTATCGCCCAGGTTCCAGATATCTTCACAAATGGTAATAGCCAGTTTCTTTCCTTTAAAAAGAACAATGTTCCAGTCGTAAGCCGGTTCAAAATAGCGGTATTCATCAAACACATCATAATTAGGCAAACAGGATTTATGAATAACGGCTTTCACTTCTTTTTCATAGAGGAAAAAAGCAGCATTGTGCAAATCCTTTCCTTCCTTTCGTTCGTTTTTTACGGGAGCGCCTATGATCACTGCAATGGAATCAGCATGTTCCTGAATTTCCTGTACAGCATTTGTACATTTCTGAATGAAATCGTGGAACTCCAGAAAATCACGGGGTGGATACCCGCACACACTCAGTTCACTGAACAGAATCAGATCAGCGCCCTGTACTTTTGCTGCTTCTACCGCTTCAATAATTTTACGGGTATTCGCTTCAAAGTTTCCAATATGATAATTTTGTTGTGCTAAAACGATCTTCATAACACGAATTTCCAGATTTTCGGGCAGAGTTACTGCTCTTCCTGCATCTAATTCAAATGAACCATTTATATACGAATCAACCCGATTTTACGTTTTCAGGCAATATGAAGAACTTATTCCTGATTTCCTGTACTTTTTTACTGTTTGCGTGCAAGAATACGGGCTCAGCACCGGATGTATCGGGCAGCGATTTGCAGCTGACGGTGAAACGCTTCGAGAAAGATTTTTTTCGGATTGACAGTAACAACACAAAAGACGGATTAGCTGCACTGCAGCAGCAATACCCCGATTTTTTACCCCTGTTTGTGAATCATGTGCTTGGTTTGGGCCCTTTATCAGATTCCAACGAACTGGCTTTCGGGGGAACGAAACGGTTTCTACACCTCAATGAACCTGTGTACCGCCAATCGCAAGAGCTATACGGTAACTTTTCAGCTATCAGCAATCAGTTACAAACAGCGTTCCGTTATGTACAATATTACTTTCCGAACTACCGGGTTCCGGAAATTATTACAACCGTTGGGCCTATGGATGCGTTGGCTCCCATGAGCAATAACGAACCAAGCCCTAACTACATGGGCGAACACTTTCTGGCCATTGGTTTACAGTTTTACCTGGGGAGTGATTACAGCATCTACAACGATCCCGGTTTTATCACGAATGTTGTACCCACCTACCGCAGCCGCAGGTTTTCCAAAGAATTTATTTGCAGTGATGTGATGAAATTGGTGATTGATGACCTGTACCCCGACAGCAGTTCACGTTTACCTTTGGGGGAGCAGTTTGTTGAAAAAGGAAAGCGGTTAGAACTTTTATCCCTCTTTTTACCAGCCACAAACGATACACTGTTGCTGGGGTACACCGCCAAACAGTTAGAATGGTGCCGCAGCAATGAACGAAGTATTTACAATTTTTTTGCTCAACAGAATCTGCTCTACGAAAGAGATCCAGCCCTTACGCAGCCCTATCTTACAGAAGGACCCTTTACACAGGGAATGCCGGAAACATCGCCAGGTAATGTAGGGGCTTTTATGGGTTGGCAGATGATAAAAGCGTTCCTCAAAAAGAAGAAGGATCTTACACCCCGGGAATGGATGAAATTACCTGCGAAAGAGATCATAAGCCAGTCGGGGTACAAACCCCGCTGATCAGGCAAAAGCCATAGGCGGTTTACCCAATTCTTTCATCATACGAAAGTGTGAGGCAACAGCACCCGACATGGTGGGGTTACAATGATAGGTAAGATTGTGTTCGGCGCATTTCTGCTGAACAATTTTGCGAAGTGCAGGATAATGAACATGGCTGATGCGGGGAAACAGATGATGCTCTACCTGAAAATTCAATCCACCTACAAACCAGGAAATCAGTTTATTATCAGGGGCAAAATCTGCAGTTGTCTTTACCTGGTGAACAGCCCATTCATTTTCAATTTGTACAGGCTCTGCGCCTACTGCCTCAAATTCTGTTTCTTCCACCACATGTGCTAATTGAAATACAATTGCCAATGTAAAACCCATGAACAGATGCATTACCGCAAATCCTGCAGCCCAGGCAGAAACTCCCACCGCCCAAACAGGTATTGCCACATAAAAAATTATGTAGAGTAATTTACTGACCCAGAAAATGATATGCTCTTTCACATCCATTTTCTGAAGCGTAGTGGTATACACTTTGCCTTTGAAATATTTATTGAAATCCATAAGTGCCACCCAGGCAAACGATGAAATCGCATACACCAAAACAACGTAAATGTGCTGAAAGCGGTGAGCGGGAACCCACTTCTGTGTGCTGCATTGACGCATCAACGGGCTTTTGGCAATATCATCATCTAACCCATCAATATTTGTGTAAGTATGGTGAATGATGTTATGCTTGAATTTCCAGATAAAGGCGTTCCCTCCAAGTGCATTTAATGAATATCCAAACAATTCATTTACCCATTTGCGGCTGCTGTAGCTGCCATGACAGGCATCATGCATTACATTAAAGCCGATACTGGCCAACACAAACCCTAATAATGCGCACAGCAACAAAGCCCAGGCAGCGGGCATGGCAACAAATATGACCAAATAATACAAGGCAATGGCAGCAGGAATGAGCACCAGTGATTTTATATACAGACTTGCATTACCTGTTTTACTGATATTGTTTTCTTTGAAATACTGATCAACCGCCTGTTTGAGGTCGGTGAAAAAACTATGATCTCTGTTATTGAAAGTTACTTTCGGCATACGTTTTTGAATTTAACAGGTGCAGTCCAGGGAGGGCATTCAAAATTAAAGATTTCAGGGAGTGTGCCAAAAGAATTTGGCCTTTAGGTGATTAATTGCCCTTAAAAGGAGCAATCATTTCAAAAAGAGGAATATTCGCTTCAAATTCAGAATGATTGTTCAGATTTTCCATGAGATAGTAACCGAACATTTTACCCATTTCTGTTTTCAGATTACAGCCACTTACATACTGATATTGATCACCAGGCTGAATTACCGGCTGCACGCCAATAACACCTTCTCCATCTACCTCCTTCCAGGTACCATTGCTGTCAAAAATATTCCAATGCCGGCGGAGCAATTTTACCGGGTGGGGATTATTATTCTCAATGGTAATGCGGTAAGCAAACATATACTCCCCCGACAAAGGATTGCTGTAGTCGGGTTGGTAAAATGTTTCCACACTGATCTTAACTCCCTGAGATATTTTATGTACCATCTTGAGGCTAATATAACAAATTTTCAACGGTAATGTTGTGGCAACATGTACATAAGAAACCACGAAAAAATTCCTACTTGTCAAACCACCATCCGATGTTGGTTTTACTGAGCAGCCAGGTGATTGTCATACCAATCATCAAAACTGATGTAATTATCATAAAAATCTGTGCCCGTTGTTTGCGTTTTTTGCGGGCAGAAGACCCTGAAGCTTCGTAAATAAGATACAAACTCCATAAAAAAGCACCGAAAACGAGTGCAAAAAAGAATTTAAACAATTCAAGGCGGGCTGTGTAAAGACCCAGCAAATAAAAAGACATCGCAGATAGTGCCACTGTAATTTTTAAATTAAAGATAAAAGAATCTGCCACATTCCGGAACAATCAGATTTTCCGTGTATGCAAATACCCGTTTTTTATAAGGAACTGCAGCACTTTGTCCCGTTGATCGCCCTGTATCAGAATCTCATTATCTTTTACAGACCCGCCTGTTCCACAGAAATTCTTCAATTGTTTACCCAGTTTTTCTGCGTCTTCACCGGTTCCTGCAAATCCATCAACAAGTGTAACGGCTTTTCCGCCCCGGTGTTTGGTTTCGAGCTTTACCCGGAGTTTTTGCAATGCCGGAGGTAAGGTTTCCTTTTCTTCCCGATCGGTTGACTCAAACTGAAATTCAGGATTTGTACTGAAAACAAATCCATTTACATCTGGTTTCTTTTTTTTCGACATAACAGAGGATTGGTTACACAAACTGTGCCTTTAAACTCAGATCGAGGCTCCTTGCCTGGTGAATTAAAGCACCAACGCTGATAAAATCTACACCTGTAGCAGCATATTCTTCCAGGTTTTGCAAATTAATTCCGCCGCTTGCTTCTGTTTCTGCAGCACCATCGATCAACTGCACCGCTTCCTTCAGCTGAGCCGGGGTAAAGTTGTCAAGCATAATCCGGTCGGCTTTTCCTGTAGCAAGTGCTTTTTTAACTTCATCAAGGTTACGAGTTTCTACTTCAATCTTAAGACCCGGCTTTACCTGCTGCACATAACTCCAGGCTTTTTGAAGTGCCGGTTCTATGCCACCACAATAATCGATATGGTTGTCTTTGAGCATAATCATATCGTACAGCGCAAACCGGTGATTCAAACCTCCTCCAATACGTACGGCCTCTTTTTCGAGTAAGCGAAAATTGGGCGTTGTTTTCCTTGTGTCGAGCAATTTGGTTTTAGTTCCTTTTAGCCGATCGGTATACACTTTTGTTAAAGTTGCAATGCCGCTCATCCGTTGCATACAGTTCAGCACCAGTCGTTCGCACTGCAGAATGGTATGAATTCTTGCCTCCACTTCAAATGCAGTTTCGCCTGGTTGCATTTCGTCGCCATCATTCTTCATTCTATAAAAACGGCAACCCGGTTCATAGAAACGAAAAACGGCTTCTGCAACTGCCATCCCTGCTAATACACCCGCTTCCTTTATCTTAAGAACTGCCTTGCCATTGGCATCTGCAGCAATACAACTCAGGGTGGAATGATCGCCCTCCCCTATGTCTTCTTTCAAAGCATTATGTATGAGTTCTGTCAATAACTCTTCATAGTTGGATAACATGACGCAAATCTAAAATAATTGGGGAATAGCTTTCCTTAAAAAGATAAAGCCCCGGATGGTCCGGGGCTGTTGAGGCTCTGTATGAAGATTATTTCTGATCAAATTCTATTCCCTGAACCAATTGTTTGTCTCCTTTTACACGCATATAAACAGTTGTGCGGTACGTGCCTCCGCTGGTAACCAGCGTGCCAATAATGAAGTTCGCAGAAGGATTACTTCCCGAATGCTGGAGTTCAAAACTTTTGACACGATTCATGGAAAAAAAATCTTTCAGCACCAACTCTGCCTGGCCTTTGCTAAAAGTATTACTCTTGCCTGGCACACTGACATCCACCATATGATCAAAAAATTTTGCCATTTTTTCTGCACTGCCAGCACGGATAGCAGCTACTACATCTTCTTTCTGCATAAACCCGGTTAGCAGTAGAAAAATGGCACCAACAAAGAATATGGTACGGTATGTTAAAAAATGTTTCATTTCTTTCCTTTTACTTCAATTTGTACGAAAAACATGCCAAAGACTCATAAGAATGACAAAACTTCGGGATGGAATGCTGCCCGATCATTCCATAAAGAAATGATTTTAACCCAAATAAAGTAGCTTTGCTTCGTTAAAAAACAGGTCAAAAACAGGATGTGCAGCCTTTCAAAGCTGCTCTTACCGAAACTCTTGAACATGAAAGACAAAAAAGCAATTCTCATTATAATGGATGGATGGGGCTTGGGACAAGTACCGTCATCAGACGCCATTCAGAATGCCCGGGTTCCTTTTGTATCGGGTTTATATAATTTGTATCCCAACTCAACCCTAACCACCTGCGGTGAAGCAGTGGGGCTGCCCGAAGGGCAAATGGGAAACAGCGAAGTGGGTCACCTCAACCTGGGAGCAGGCCGTATTGTTTACCAGGAACTGCAACGGATCCATGTAGCCGTACGGTCCGGTGAATTTGCTTCTAATCCGGCACTGAACGCTGCCATTGATTATGCAAGCAGCAACCAAAAAACACTGCACCTGATAGGTTTGGTAAGCGATGGTGGCGTGCATTCGCACACCAGCCACCTGAAAGCAATTACCAGCCTCTGCCATAGCAGGAACTTCAGGAATGTTATGATTCATGCCTTTACTGACGGCCGCGACACAGATCCCAAAAGCGGGTTGGGCTACCTCACTGATCTGCAGCAACACCTCGATCAAACAACCGGCATAATTGCATCTGTAACAGGCAGATACTATGCAATGGACCGGGACAAGCGTTGGGAACGTGTGAAGTTGGCGTACGATGCATTGGTCAACGGAACAGGTCAACATACAGACAACGTACTGCAAGCTGTACGAGCCTCGTATGAAGCGGATATAACGGATGAGTTTTTAAAACCAATTATCAACAGCCATGCCACCGGCGGAATGATCAAAGAGGGAGATGCTGTCATTTGCTTCAACTTCCGTACCGACCGTTGCCGTGAAATTACACAGGTGCTCACTCAACAGGATATGCCTGAATTTGACATGAAGAAGATGAACCTGCACTACACCACCATGACTGAATACGACAAAACGTACCAGAACGTTCATGTAATTTTTGAAACCGACAACCTCACCAAAACTCTCGGCGAAATACTGGAACAGCATGGAAAAAAGCAGATCCGTATTGCAGAAACAGAGAAATATCCGCATGTAAGTTTCTTTTTCAGCGGAGGCCGGGAAAAACCTTTTGAAGGCGAAAAAAGGATTATGATACCTTCTCCGAAGGTTGCTACTTATGATCTCCAGCCGGAAATGAGTGCAAAGGAAGTAACAGATGCCATCGTTCCGGAAATAGAAAACGAAACCGCCGATTTTATTTGCCTCAACTACGCCAATGCCGATATGGTGGGACATACCGGCGTTTTCAGCGCAGCAATCAAAGCTGTCGAAACAGTAGATAGCTGCGTTCAACGGGTAGTAACAGCTGCTCTCGAACATGGCTACACCGTGTTCCTTACTGCTGACCATGGCAACGCCGATTTTCTGATTAATGAAGACGGCACTCCCAACACAGCCCACACGCTCAACCCAGTACCGTTATTTGTAATTGATAAAGAGTGGAAGGGTAATGTGAAACCCGGCAAACTGGGGGATATTGCACCCACAATCCTTACGTTTATGGAACTTCCAGTACCTGCGGAAATGACAGGAGAAGTCCTGGTGAGCAACTGATGTAACTTTATCATCAAGCATATGCAGAAGTTGCAGTTGTCATCAAAATCCTGATGATCCTCTGGTTGAAATTCAATACGGAAGATCCATGAATATTTATGGTTAAGGAAGTGCCCGGTATGCGCAAGTATTGTTTATGATTATTGATTGAACCCGTTCATCATAATGTGCTTACAATATGATGCAGGTGTAAATTTATTTATCCATGATAAAACAGATTTGTTTGTTGTATTTCTATTTCATTCCGGTACTATTGCAGGCGCAGGAAAAGACAGCAACAGATACAAGTGCAAAAAACCTGGAAGAGATAATTATTACCTTCAATAAATGGGAACGAAATCAAAATGAGGTCCCCAATAAGATTACCAAAGTAACACAAGAACAGATTTTTCGTAATAATCCTCAAACGGCTGCGGATTTACTGGGACAAACAGGAGCTGTTTTCATCCAAAAAAGTCAATTGGGCGGTGGTAGCCCCATGATCCGTGGCTTTGCCACGAACCGTGTACTGCTGGTGGTGGATGGTGTTCGCATGAATAATGCAATTTACAGAAGCGGCAATGTGCAGAATGTTTTGTCAATTGATGCGCTAGCACTAGAAACAACCGAAGTAATCTTTGGTCCCGGTTCTTTGATTTACGGAAGTGATGCTATTGGCGGAGTCATGGATTTTCACACACTGCAGCCCCGACTTTCTGCAGACGGGAAACTTCGTGTGAAAGGAAGCAGTCTGCTGCGGTATTCAACAGCCAATCAGGAAAAAACAATTCATGCCGATGTAAATCTGGGTGGAAAAAAATGGGCTTTCCTCACATCACTTACCTACAGCAGTTTTGACGATTTAAAAATGGGGAAAAACGGTGGTCCTGCCAGCTACCTTCGCACAGAATATGTTCAACGCATTAATGGTGTTGACAGCATTGTTCGCAACGCTGACCCCCGGGTACAACGTTTCAGCGGTTATGACCAGTGGAACCTGCTGCAAAAAGTACGTTTTAAACCCGGCAAGCATGTTGACCTTGTATATGGCTTCACGTATGCACGCACAGGTGATGCCCCACGCTATGATCGTTTGATTCAATACCGCAACGGGCGGTTACGGTTTGCAGAATGGAACTATGGACCCATGGTGTGGGCCATGCACAACCTGCAACTCCTGCACACTCAAAAAACCGGCCTCTACGATGAGGCACGTATTACTGCGGCTTACCAGGATTATGAGGAAAGCCGTATTGACCGGACACGTGCCAATAACAACCGTACGATTCAAACAGAAAAAGTTCGGGCCTACAGCCTCAATGCAGATGCAGTAAAAAAAATCGGGAAGGGGGAATTGTTCTATGGGATGGAACTGGTTTGGAACAAAGTGCGTTCGCTTGGAGAACAGGTCAATATTTCCAACAACACCTCTTCTGCATTCGCCTCACGCTACCCCGATGGCAGTTCCTGGAGTACGAGTAGTTTCTATGGCAGCTACAAAACGAATATCAAACCTAAACTCACCCTTACTTCGGGTGTTCGTTTCAGTTATAATACACTTGCTGCCTCTTTTGATCAAACATTTATCCCTTTCCCCTATGAAACAGCAAGCATCAGAAAAGGTGCACTTACGGGTAATGCCGGGCTGGTGTACCGTCCGGCAGATGGATGGCAGCTCAATGCAATGGTCTCTACCGGCTACCGTATGCCGAATGTTGATGACATAGGAAAGTTGTTTGAAAGTATTCCGGGAATCATCACCGTTCCCAATCCTGCCCTGCAGCCGGAATATGCATGGAATGCTGAAGCCGGAGTTGTGAGGCACGTACCCGGCCGTTACCGCCTGGAGCTGAATGTATTTCATACATTGCTTGATAACGCAATTGTACGAAGGCCTTTTACTTTCAACGGCACAGACAGTATCTTTTTCAACGGAATACGCAGCGGCGTTGAGGCATTGCAGAACGTGGCACGTGCAACGGTTTCGGGCATTCAGTTCTCGGCTGATATCGTAGTAGTAAAAAATGTATCATTTATAACTCATGCCAATTGGATCAGCGGGAAAGAAACAGATGATGTTAAAAATGAGCAGGTGCCGTTGCGGCACGCTCCTCCGTTTTACGGAAGTACACATTTGCGCTATGAGCATAAAAAACTATTTGCAGAAGTATATGGAGTGTATAACAGCGCACTATCTAACAAGAACCTGGCACCAAGTGAGCAGGCTAAAACAGACATCTATGCAAAAGATGCAAACGGAAAACCGTATAGTCCTGCCTGGTACACATTCAATGTGAAAGCATCCTATAAACCTTCGGGCCATTGGATGATTAGTGCCGGATGGGAAAACATAACCAATAGACTGTACCGGCCTTACTCATCAGGAATCGTTGCACCCGGCTCAAATTTAATTTTGAGCATTCGGCACCACTTCTGATAAATTTGCAGCATGAGCAACGCTGCAATTGCAAAAAAAACAAGATGGTACCGCAAATTGCACCGGTGGATTGCATCGGTGCTGTTTGCCTTTTTTTTATTGATCAGTACCACAGGGCTGTTGCTTGCCTGGAAGAAAAATAGCGGCGGTTATCTGTTGGCAAAAACACACGAAGGAAGCAGTAAAGAATTATCTGGCTGGCTGCCGCTGGATTCGTTGCAGAAGAATGCAATTAGAACAATACATACCAGAATTTCCCCCGATCTGCCGGCAGAAGTTGACCGCATGGATATTCGACCTGATAAGGGCATGTTGAAAGTTACCTTTCGAGATCATTACTGGGCTGTGCAACTGGATGGTGCCACCGGAAACGTACTGCACCTTGAGCGAAGACGGGCCGATTTTATCGAACATTTGCACGACGGATCGCTGCTTGACCGGCTTAGTGGTTGGAATGGTCTTAAATTAACCTACTCATCCATTATGGGAATAGCTCTGCTGCTGCTTACGATTTCAGGATTCTGGCTGTGGTATAACCCCAAACGAATCAGGAAAAAGAAACCGCTGGCATAAGTATCGGGCTTTTTGATTTGTGCAGTAGGTTGCATTCCTTCTAAAAAAGAACTTCCACAAAGCAGCGGAATTTTACCGGAAAATGTCTAAATTCAGGGTTGCAAACCCAACCTGAATGACGGAAGAAGTAATCTTACAAGGATGTCTTCATAATCAACCGGCAGCTCAACAGGAGCTTTATACCCGTTACAGCCCCAAAATGCTGGCGGTGTGCTACCGTTTTGCCCGTAACCGGGAAGATGCAGAAGACATGCTGCAGGAAGGCTTCATCAGAGTCTTTACTCAAATTCATCAGTTTCAGGGCAAAGGTTCTTTCGAAGGCTGGATCAGGCGCATTATCGTTCACACGTCCATTAATCATCTGAAAAAGTATAAGAAGTTTAATGAAAGTGTGGACATTACCCAGGCAAACAACCTGATGGTACGGGAGGAAAGTGTTCCTTCTGTCATTCAGGCCAAGCAGATTACAGAATGTATCCGCAGCCTGCCACTGGGTTACAGAACCGTATTGAATCTCTTTGCCATTGAAGGCTTTAGTCACAGGGAAATTGCCCATATGCTGGACATAGAAGAAAGTACCAGCCGATCGCAATACACCCGTGCCAAAGCAATGCTGGAACAGATTTTGGTGCAGAAAAAAATCATTCTTCAGCCGAAAAGGCATGATGAGTGGGTTGCAGCAGCCCATGCTCGGTTTTAACGATTCGTACCAAACCTAACAAAACTGACTATGGAGCGGAATATGTACAATGAAAATTCTTTTGAGCAGAATCTGAAGCAGAAAGCAGATGCATACCGCATGTATCCTTCGGACAATGTATGGGATTCCATTCATCAGAAACTCCACAATCGCAATACCACACTTAACCGCACCATCACATTTCTGTTTCTACTTGTTTTTACAGGCACCAGTCTTGTTATATCCAATCGGCAACCGGTAACTTACCCTTTATCAGTCAACACTATCGAAACACCTAAGAATGACGTACCTGTTTCTGAAGAAACAACGGTAAGGGTTGAACGAAAAAAACGAAATCAGGCACAGCCTTCCTTCCGAAACAGAATCTACGTCAAAGATCTGGCATCAGTACCACAGGTGCCTTCTTCAGTGCCTGATGCGCTTCGTGCTGTTACCCCTGCATCTTCCGTTCCGGAAGAACCTGTGATTGCAGGCCTGCAGGAAAGAGTATCTGTCAACAGTTCCCTTCTTCCGGCTGCAACAGCACCACATTCAGCCGAAGACCGGTTTCTGGTAGCTCCGGTCGGTACCACCACCCCGCAACCGGAATCGGAACTGCAGCCAATGAATCAAACTGATGCAGACATAAATTTTGAAGTAGCTGTTCCTGTGCACATCAAAACAAAGCCCAAAAGAGAACTGCAGTTTTATGTCGCACCTTCTGCCAGTTACCGTGTTTTGTATGTAGACAATAAGCTGAATATCGGTAACCTCCGGTTGGATCCTGAAAGCGTTGTATCGCATGAGGTTGCCACCGGATGGGAAGCAGGTATTGCATTACTTTCTCCAGTTTCAAACAGACTTCGTTTCAAAAGCGGTATCCAGGCAAACTACACCCGTTACCGGGTAAAAGCCAGCCAGTCTGGTCCCGAAATCACAACAGTCACACTTACCTCTTTTACCAGGATACAGCGGCTCACAACCCTTCGTAACTCAGAAGGCGCATTGCCAAGAAATCTCGAAAATAAAACACTCCAGTTTTCTGTTCCAGTGGGTATTGAGTACCGGTTACTTGGCAACAACAAACTCTCATTCAACCTGGCAGCCGCACTGCAACCAACATATACACTTAGTGCAACCGGATACCTCGTAACAACTGATTACAGAAACTATATAAAGGCGCCGGATTTATTAAGACAGTTCAACGTAAATTCAGGTCTTGAGAGTTTTGTTCGCTTTAAAACAGGATCTGTTGATATTCAGGCCGGTCCTCAGCTGCGTTATCAGTTATTTTCAAACTCCAAAGGAAAATATCCCATTCAGGAACACCTGATAGACTATGGGTTTAAAGTGGGTATTATTAAAACCCTTAAATAATCAGTTTCGTGCGCACAGATATTCCTTTGCGCCTTGTATTTCATTAGTTTGTTTCAGCTAATTTTACGGCATGAGTCGTGCAATCATTGCAATTTTGAGCATCTGCCTGCTGGTTGAACTGAACAGCTGCAGAGAGAACCAAAAGAGCAAACAGGAAGAATATATTGATGTAGCTGCATACCTGAGGGGGCAGCTAAAGTATCTTGATTCGGTACCTCACGGTTATTTGAAACTAACTACGGCCGATACGCTGCAGCCCGATTCTGTCTATCTTACATTACAGCAGGTAAAAGATCTTGTCTTGGGTTTCATTGCTCCCGAACTGGAGAAAGATAAATTCCGTGAACGATTTGAAGAAACGAGCTTCGCCGATGCAACGCTTCAAACCATAACAATTACATACCGTTCTGTAAGCCCCAAAAACGCTGTGGAACGAATTGATGTATATGTGAATCCAGAGAACGGCAGTATTCACCGTTTATACCTTGTACAAGCGGTATCATCCAATGAACATACTGCAAAAAGGCAATTGTTATGGACCCATAACCAAGGCTTTACAATTATCACCACCCATTCCCGTGGGGGGCAACAAACAGGCAGTTCTTTAACCGAACAGGTGATCTGGCAATAGCGAGTGCTATGACACAAGAACAATACAGGACGATATCGCCTTCCATTCCTGCCGAACCGGGTGTTTATAAGTATTACGACAGCAACGGCACTCTGTTGTATGTAGGAAAAGCGAAAAACTTAAAAAAAAGAGTTTCCAGTTACTTTTTGCGGAATCAGGCTTCTTATAAAACAACAGAGCTTGTAAAAAGGATTCATAAGATTGATTATACACTCGTAGAATCCGAACAGGATGCTTTATTTCTTGAGAACTCGCTTATTAAGCAATTTCAACCGCTGTTCAATATTGATCTGAAAGACGATAAAACCTATCCTTTTATCGTCATAAAAAAAGAACCCTTCCCACGTGTCTTTCTTACACGGCGAAAGCATCAGGACGGTTCGCACTACCTCGGCCCGTTTACCTCTGTGGCAAAAGTGAGGGAACTGATTGAGTTGGTTCGGCACAACTTGCCAATAAGAAATTGCAAACTGAATTTATCGGTCGACAATATCCGAAAACAAAAATTTAAAGTGTGCCTTGAGTATCACCTGGGCAACTGCAAGGGTCCTTGCGAAGGCCTGCAAACAGAAGAGGATTACAATCAAACTCTGGAGCAGGTACGAAACATTCTGAACGGCAACCTTTCGCCTGTGATTCAACACCTGCAACATGAAATGAAAAAAGAGGTTGATGAATTACAGTTTGAAAGAGCCGCTGTTATCAAAAAGAAAATTGAGTACCTCGAAACCTACCGTTCCCGCTCCAGCATCATCAATCCACGCCTTGGAAACCTGGACGTATTTTCTATTAAGCGATACAAAAACAAAGCCTTTTTGAATTACCTGATGGTACAGAATGGAAGTATTATTCAAACAGAAAACATAGAAGTCGAATGCAAGCTTGATGAAAACGAAGCTGAAGTGATGGAGTTCATGATCGGGCATATTAGAAACACATTCAACAGCAAATCAAATGAGTTGATTCTTCCATTCCCGGTTGAATTTTTGCAACACAATCTTATTATAACAGTTCCAAAAGCCGGACCTAAAAAGAAACTTCTTGATCTCTCTGAAAAGAATGTAAGTTATTTCCTGAGCGATTTTAAACGAAAAGAAGCGCTGCAACTTACAAGCAGCCATAAACAAGCGGCATCCTACGTTTTGGAAGAATTGAAGGAAGTGTTACACCTGAAAGAAATGCCGGCGCATATTGAATGTTTTGATAACTCAAATTTCCAGGGCAGCTACCCTGTTGCTGCAATGGTTTGTTTTAAAGACGGTGTTCCCAGTAAGAAAGACTACCGGCATTACAATATAAAAACAGTTGAAGGAATTAATGATTTTGACTCTATGAAAGAAGTGGTTTACCGGAGATATAAACGCTTACTGGAAGAGCAGGCAGCATTACCGCAGCTGGTAATTATTGACGGAGGGAAAGGACAGCTATCAGCTGCTGCCCAAAGCATTAAACAACTGAATCTGCAGCACCGGCTAACGCTTATAGGACTTGCAAAGAACGTAGAAGAGATTTTTTTTCTGGGCGATAAAGAATCCCTCAAGTTGCCCTATCAATCCGCCGGATTAAAATTGATCCGCAGTATAAGAGACGAGGTGCATCGCTTTGGTATTACATTTCACAGGCAAAAACGAAGCAAAGGCGCTTTCCGTAACCAGTTAGAAGAAATTCCAGGCATTGGTAAACTAACACAGGAAACCTTGCTGAAAAAGTTTCGTTCCGTTGCCAATATCAGGAATGCTACAATAGAGGAACTTGGTGCAGTGATAGGTACGAAGAAAGCGGCGTTACTCAAAGAAAGATTAAAGTAAAAATCTGCCAAATAAAAAAGGGGCCAGGATAGAAATCCAGCCCCGTCTTTAAAATCCAATATCCTATGAAAAACCGTTACGAAGATACAAAGAGAAAAGAGAAAAGCAATACCACATTTGGGGTATTTTTCATTTTTTCATTGAATTAAGTTGTCGAAACTTTTAGTTAAGATATGTAAACAATATAGAAGTCGGTTACCCTGCACGTTTCTGCCGGTTTCAATGTTGCCTTTAGATCATATGATTCATTAAGTTTTTTGTACCTGATCATAAATCTGAAATTATTTGTATGAAAGGCACGGATGATTGTTGCTGGTAAAAGGTCTGAAATAAAAAAGCCGCCCTTAGGCGGCTTTTAAACTGTCGAAACTATTTTCTTTAATACGACCAGAGATCCTGCTCGTAATTAAATATTTTTTCTTTAATGTTTTCACCTTCCAGTAATCGCAGAATCGGGTCTTTAATGTACGAACGCAGTGTTCTGTCATACGGATTATCCAGCGTTGATTTAGTAACATAGCTGCTGAACATCCGGTTTTCAAACAGTTCTTCCCAAGTCATACGTGCACCATAGTTTTTACCGTTATATGCTTCGTACTTTGACAACAACTGCCGGCAATCGGGATAGTATACCCAAAACATGGGTGCATATTCAGGAGATCCGGGAATGAGGTCAGTTCCATCACTGCGTGTTAAACGCTTCATAGGTGCAATACCCAGAATCCGGACAAACATACGTGATGATTCTTTATCAAATACCCACTCTTCTTTGATGCGGAAACGATAAATACTATCTGCATCGACTTCACGAGCACGAACCTGGTATTCCTTAATGTCGCCATTAAAATCGTAAACAGGAACAGTATCCAAACCACCCGAAAATGCTTCCATCACTTTAGCAGGAGTCATAGGAGTGGTAAAACGGTCGTCATCTGTTGAAAAAGCGGTGATCTCCCTGTTGCGGATTGCCTTCAAAAGAATGGCGATGAAACGTTGGTTTCCATTATCCTCATCGGCTGCAAACCGGAAGGCAAGGTTCATTTTTTCCCTTGTATCGATTTCTCTCCATACACGTTGACGGTAAACCGCATCGTCTTCACGGATGTGCTCGTATGCTAAAGGTTGACGGTCTTTGATCAGATTCCGCTCAATTGATGCGTCATTACGCAAAGATGGCTTGATTGTGTCCAGTGCGGCGTTACCGGTAGAAGGTACTACCACAATAGGGATACCAGACTGAGGTTTATTACTAGGTTGCTGCTGGTTGTTGTTACCAGAGCCAGTTTGCTGGGTACCATAACCGGACTGTTGCTGCTGCTGAGTTCCATAACCCGACTGCTGCTGATTTCCATATCCAGATTGTTGTGTACCATAACCGGATGTTGCCGCTGGCCGTTTTGTGCTGGTACGCTTTTTTTGCTGCGCCTGTGCAGCACCGCCCATCAGCAAACTTACCGTTAGCAAACCAAAAGCAAGGTTTTTCATGTTCATTTCAAAATAGATTTAATACAATACAAACGACAGAGGAGGCAGTTTTCGTGTGTTACCTCCGGGACCTACTGCTTTAATTTCATCAATAATTACAGTTGTACCTGGCCGGCAACGGTTCATAAGATCTTGAACTGGTGTAAATGAATTGCCTTGTACACCTGGGCGCACTCCTGGAGACTCCATAAATCCAGCACCAGTTGCATAAAACGTATATCCGGTCACTGTAAAAGTGACACCTTCAAATACAAAGTCTTTTAAATCGGCACGCACACCCTGTTGCGCCTTAAACACGTTGGCTGGCATACGACCCCCTTCACTGGCACCTACCATTGGAGTTGGGTTTGGAACTGTTTTTACACGGAAGTTAAACTGAGAGGTTTTCCCATCTGCATTCACAGTAACCGTTGCCGTCCCGGTATTAGTAGGGCTTGCAATGTATTTGCCAGGGCCAACCTTGCGGAGTGATCCGTTATTGCTGCTTACGCTTACTTTTTCATCACCCACATTACCACCCGTTACAGCCAGTTCGTTTTCAAGACCGATATATAATACTTTTACTTTTTCAGCACTTACAAATGCACCTGTAGGCGTACCTACGGTATACTCAATTTTGGTTTCACGAACCTGGTCTTTTCCATCCTGGTCTTTATAGCGGATAACTACCGGTACAGAACCACTTGAATTGCCAACAGCTGTTTTAAATATTGAAACTCCATCGTCGTTCATAGGAACAGAACGACCGCCAATTACCACTTCTGGACGAACATTCTTACTGAACGCACCAATACCTGCAGTAATCTGAAGCTCCTGACCGGGGAACAGATAGGTAGAGTTGGCACCTACAATGGGAGAATACGTATCAAAACGAACCACTACCTGTCCAACACGATTATGAAATTCATTTACAAATCGGTTTTCGGAAGTTTTAATGTCGTTCTGAAACTTACTGAGCATGGTTAAAGCTGCTACTGTAGGTGTCATGTAAAAGTAAGAAGAGGCCCATGTTACGTCAGCCATTTTGGTGGTGGTTGACTTGGGAACTTCCAGGTTGATAGGAATTGTCTTTTCAAGAGCCTTCCCCACTTCAGGATCAATAGCAAGCAAATCAGCTTTATACTTGGTAAGTTTCATCAGGAGAGTATCTCCCAACTTCTGTTTCACAAACATTAAACTGGTAAAGTTGGTATTGTCTTCTTTGAATTTTGAGTTGGGATCTGTCGGATCAAATCCTGCAGCCACTTTCAGGCGCAATTTTAACTCATCAATAAATGAATATACTTCTTTAGTGAGCTGAATTGCTTTGTCTGCCTTTGGCATCCATTCAGCTGCTTTATCTTTTGAACTAGGATCGGCCAGCTTTTCTTTAAAGGAGGCCATAATTGTTTCTGTAGAAGAATTTACCACACGACTGGTTGTGGTAAGACTGTTATCAACAACCTTAAAGGCATTGATAATCTCGGCTGATACGTTCAGGGCTAACAGTGCTGTTAACACCAGATACATCAGGTTGATCATCTTCTGCCGGGGCTCTTTAGGTAGTGCCATGATGTTCGGATTTTGGTTTAATTCTGGTTCTGATTATTCATACTCTTCCTGCACAGCTTAACGGCCCTGCATGGCATTGATCATATTGCCATAGATATTGTTGAGTGTACCAAGGTTTTTGGCCAATGATGAAATTTGATCATGAGCTTTCTTGGCGTCATCAACACTACCCTGCATGGCTTCAGAAGCCTGAACCAGGTTTCCATAGAACTTATTCATAGCCTTCAGATGATTGTTGGTATCCTGAAGTTCCAGTTCGTAGATGGTATTCAGTGAGCTGAGGTTTTTGGTCATTGACTGAACCTGCTCGTGAAACTGTTTTGTACCTTCAGCGGCATTATTGAAAGAAGAAACAGAAGCTGCTGCCTGCTGATACGCATCTTTCATACCACCCATAGCAGTTGCGGCCTCTTTCGTTTTTGTACTTAACTCACCTGTAGCAGCTACCACATCACTCACATCTTTGATGCCACCAACAGTTGAATTGAGCTTTTGAAAATTATCACTCAGGGAACGCAGGCTTGCAGGAGTAATTTCAGCATCCTGCAGCATTTTATCAAGAGAAGCAAGTGCGGGTGTTCCACCTGCACCAGCTGCCGGAGCGTGATCTTCATGAAGGCCATAACCCTGTGTTGAAAGGTAGGCATACACAAGGAAGATGCCTGCTTCTGTAAGCAGACCAATCGTAAGCATCAGGTCAGCAAAGGAAAGGTGAAGGATTTTTGCCCATGCACCAAAGATTACTACTGCCGCACCAAGCGAAACGATAATGTTTGAAATTTTTTCGGTGGATTTAGAAACTGCCATAAGAGTTGGTTTTAAAAATGTGGTTTATTCTTGAAGAGTTTCACACCAATTACAGGATCCTGTAATTGATGTGATGATTATTGGGTAAATTGTTTCATGTAAACGAGAGCTATTATTTCTTCCGCATCATGGGGGGCAAATCAATTACACAACGGAAGCCAACATAGGATTTTGATGTATCCTGGTATTCATATGCACGGGTGCTGGTTTGAAGGAAATACCCTACATCTTTCCAGCTGCCGCCACGTATTACCTTACGCTTCATGCGGGGGGGATCACTGTCTTTTGCATTGTAACGGATATCAGGATTCATGTCATGTGCAAAATTGTAACCACCTTCATAATAGAGGGATCCGGTCCATTCTGCCACGTTTCCGGCCATGTTATACAAGCCAAAGTCGTTAGGCCAGTATGCGTCAGCCCGAACAGTGTAGAATCCGCCATCTTCAGGATAGTTACCACGTCCGGGTTTGAAATTCGCCATCAGACATCCCTTCCTGTTCCGGAGATAATAGTTACCCCAGGGGAACATAGACTGTGAGCGTCCGCCTCGTGCAGCATATTCCCACTCGGCCTCAGAGGGCAGGCGGAAACTGGATTCTGTGGCATAATTCTTTGACTCCAGGTAAGAATTGAGGAAGCGTGTGCGCCAGTTACAAAAGGCAGAAGCTTGTTTCCAGTTAACACCTACAACCGGATAATTTGCAAAAGCAGGATGTGCAAAATAACGTACGCTCATGGGTTCGTTATAGCTGTATGAGAAATCACGCACCCAAACCAACGTATCGGGGTAAATTTTAACGGGGTTCTTTATAATATACTTTGAACGGGGCTCATTGGGCTTGCGGTAAGCTGCCGCCTTATAGTCAACATATTCTTCCTGATAAATCAGTTTGTCCGGATCGATTTCCATGCGGCCCAAAATCCGATCATCCGGAGCCATCATCATCTGACCTAACTTTTCAAATACATTTTTTTCTTTCCAGATACCAGCCATTTTTTTCTGGTCCAGATTACCGGTTTTTGCATCCTTGTAGTCAAGAATCGTAGCTGCGATAGAGTCACGTACCCAGTATACAAACTGCTTATATTCACTGTTAGTGATTTCTGTAACATCCATCCAGAAACCGTTGATCGAAACCTGTCGGTTACGGGCGGTAAACGCATAATTCACATCCTCATCGCTGGGTCCCATATGAAAGGTTCCCTGGGGAATGTGCACCATGCCGTATGGCTTGTTGGGGCTTTGTTTGGCACCATATGCAGCGCCAATCAGTTGCCCGTTACTGGCAGACTTTTGAGATGATTTAGATTTTCCGCAGCTGGTAATGAGTACGGTAAGGGTAGCGATTGCCAGACAGCTTAACAGTTGGTTCTTCATTGTTAAGAATTTAATTTTCTTACAGGTATTGGATGAATTCAGGGTTTGTACGGACAGTTTCCCTTTATTACACCGCAATGCTAATATTATTTTTTCAAATGTCAAAATGAAATATTTTACCATGAGCGATAACGCTTTCTTTAAAACTTTATTGTTTAATGGGGCCGGCTTTCAGAAATTCTTTAAATTCCAGCAAGGATTCTGCCGGTTTTTGGCAAGCATAGTCCTCACAAATATAAAACAGGGAATGTTCCCCCCAAGTTTTTTTACCCGCCAATAAGGGTAAGCTCTCATCAGCGACTGCCGCCGCTTGTACGATTTTACCTGGCAGGTACAACCGCAATACTTCATCCCGATCTTTTGCATAACTGCTACCCAGGATCACGATCTCTTTTACACCTTCAGAAACAGACAGCAATGTATGCGCCCAGTATCCAAAAGAAACCGGGTAACGAACAGCTGCCTGCTCCACTCCTGCCATCATACGGGCGGCCCGGCCAATCCATGCCTGTTGGTTTGTAGCTACTCCCAGGTAATGCAGATTCCAGGCCATAATAGAGTTGCCTGATGGAACGGCTCCATCATAGAGCTCCTTTTTCCGTACAATAATATCTGTGGCTCCTGTGGATGTATAGAAAAACAATCCGCTTTCTTCGTCGCCAAAGAGGTTTATGGCTTCTTCCTGGATTTGTACCGCCAGCTGCAGGTAACGGGTTTCAGATGTGATTTCCTGAAGCAGCAATAAAGCCTGAATCAGATAGGCGTAGTCATCGCAAAAAGCCGGTATACGTGCCTCACCCCTTTGAAAGGAGTGCAGCCAGCTCGTTTCACCCCGGAAAGAACAGAGCAAAAACTCCATATTTTTCACAGCCAGGCGGCGGAAGACATCGTCGCCTGTAGCCATAAATGCATAACTACAGGCCATATTCATCAGTGCATTCCAGCCAAGCAGCACTTTATCATCGAGCAAGGGGCGAATGCGACCCGACCGAGTCTGCAACAACCTGGCCCGGCAATCAGCAAACTTTTCAGCTGTTTCAGCACTATTGAGCCCTTCTGCTTCACAAAACTCCTGTAAGGGGGTTTGAATCCATGGAATAGAAACATGCTCCCAATTACCCTTTTCTGTAATATCATAAAACCGGCAAAACAAAGAAGCATCCTCTTTTAAAACTTCCTGGACTTCTGCGTGAGTCCAGGTATAAAACTTACCTTCCACCCCTTCACTGTCTGCATCAATGGCTGCATAGAAGCCCGCTTCCTCACTCATCATTTCACGCTGCAGAAAATGCATCGTTTCCCTGATGCATTGCTCATAAAGCAGATTACCAGTAAGTTGAAATGCCTCGCTCAGGGCTATTACAAGCAACGCATTATCGTACAGCATTTTTTCGAAGTGGGGCGCCAGCCATTCCGTATCGGTACTGTACCGGGCAAAGCCACCTCCTATGTGATCATAAATTCCGCCCTGGATCATTTTATCAAGACTCAGGCAGGCATGTTTCAATGCTTCATCATTGTTATACCGCCAGGCATACTGCAGCAGGTAACGGATTGCAAAGGTTTGGGGAAATTTAGGGGCACGACCAAAACCGCCCCATTCATGGTCGGCCTGTTTCATCAGGTTTTCAAACAGCAGATCAGCCTGGGCACGATCAAAAGCCGGGCCTTTTGAAGCAGATGCACTGACCCCGAATGAATTAGCATTTACCAGGTGAGCTACTAATTCCGCCGCCTGCTGCTCCACTTCCTCCCTTTTTTCTGTATAAGCACGTGCCACACCATATAATACATCTTTCCACGAAGGACGGTTATGAAACGGAACGGGCGGAAAATAAGTGCCGCCATAAAACGGCTTCAGGGAAGGAGTAAGAAATACGTTTAAAGGCCACCCACCACTACCGGTCATTGCCTGTACAGCGTCCATATAAATATGGTCCAGATCAGGCCGTTCTTCCCGGTCAATTTTAATATTAATAAAATGGGTATTCATGAGGCGGGCTGTTTCCGGATCTTCAAAACTTTCCCGTTCCATTACATGACACCAATGGCAAGAGGAATAACCAATACTTACCAATACAGGTTTGTCTTCTGCTCTTGCCTTCGCAAGGGCTTCCTGACCCCAGGGATACCAATCTACCGGATTATGAGCATGCTGCAGTAAATAAGGACTTGTTTCGGCTGAAAGGCGGTTGGTATGCTGCATATTGAAAGAGAGTCAGACAAAGATTACAACCAAACACCGCAGTTGTTCCACAAATAGGGAACCTTTTATTTATCAAGCGATGAAAGAAACTTATCAAGAGCCGTAACCATACTGGGTACCTGAGGCTCGGGAGCCTTGATCTGGAGTTCCAACCCGGCTTCTGTAACAGCCTTAAACGTGTTCAACCCGAACGCACCGATATAGGTTCCGTTTTGCTGATAAGCAGGAATATTTTCAAACAGACTTTTTACACCACTGGGGGTAAAGAAGCAGATGACATCGTAATTCCCTTTTTCAATAACTTCTTTTACTTCGTTGCTGACCGAGCGGTACAGCACAGGCACATCAAACTCACACTGGTTCGTCTTTAACCAGGAAACGACCTCGTTGTCCATATTCTCACTGCAGGGAAATAAAAATCGTTCGTTATTCTTGTGCTTGTTAATAACATCAAACAGGCTCTTATTGGTTCCATCTGCGCCATAGAAGACTTTGCGCTTGCGGTACAAAATAAATTTCTGAAGGTAGAGCGCTACCGCTTCGGTAATGCAAAAATACTTGGTGTCCTGTGATACATTGATCCGCATTTCTTCACAAATACGGAAGAAGTGATCAATAGCATGGCGACTGGTAAAAATAACAGCAGTAAATGTGGCAATATCAATTTTCTGCTTCCTGAAATCTTTAGACGGAACTCCTTCAATACGAATAAACGGGTGGAAAGAAACGGATACACTGTATTTGCGCTCCAGTTCAAAATAGGGCGATTTATCGGAATCCGGGCGGGGTTGTGTTATAAGAATATTCTTAATCTTCGGTGCCTTGCTTGTCTTCTGCCCTTTTTTCTGCATACGTAAAAAGGAAAATTTTTGCAAAGGTAGGGACAAAATATCAGAAAAAACGGCTCAACAACTTATAGATCAGCAACAAGGGAGCCACCTCTACAGCCAGCAAATACATTAAAAAATGAAAGCGGCTCACTTTTATTTCTGCCTGAACGGGTTGGTAAGCACGCAGAAAGCGGTAAAGAAAAAGAACCAGAACAAGTGCCACTGAAATGGTAACGACTATGTTGGAGATGGCAAGGGGTGAAAATGCAAGTACGATCAAAAAGGGAAGAATCACTATTCCAGCCACTTTGTTGATGAGAAACACAATGAAGGTGTATGCTTCTGTTGCAGCATGAATGTTGAGCAACCAACCGCTTGCTTTCAGAAAAAAATATTTACCGGCATAGAGTAGTAACAGGCTTACCGTAGCCACAAAAGGAAGCAACCATTCCTCTGTTTTTACAGAAGCATTAAAGTGAATGGCCACGAGATACACATACACCCCGAATGCCAGTGCAAAAAAGATATTAAACAAAAGAGATTGCAAGCCCGATTGAGCCAACTGTTCCCGTATCTGGTTCACACGCAAAGAAGTGCGGAAAAAAAACCGGAACAAATCATTCAGATACCGGGGGTAAGAAACCCGCAGCACACCAAAGAACAGGAGCAATCCCAGGATGTAGTAAAATAACCAGTCTTTATGAATGCTGATTTTTTCTTTCTGTAAAAAAAATTCGCCAGGGGCGCTTATGTTCAACCGCACCTGTTGAAGTACCAGCTGTCTGCAGGAGTCATAAGGCGGAGTAACAGGTGCATATCGCTTGCTCGTCGCTATAGTATCTGCTGCGGCAGATGTACGCACAGCAGAATCCTGTGCAACAGATGCAGCACCAGCAAAAAGGAACATTGAAACGAGAAGAATCAACCGCATGAGAAGATCAGCAAAAATAGAAGTTCCGGTCAAATGGATTTTGTTTTCTCAAAAGAAATTGAGGTACCCGAAATGAATTTTACTTTGCCGCAGGTTCAATGGAACATCATTGCGTTTACCGGCTGCAAACGCCACGTTGAAAATTCCTCCCTTTGTTTCAAACGCAATACCCAGGCCGGCGCCATTGAACAGGTTGGATGTATTTGTATTCTGACTTTTATTGCGAACCCAACCTGCATCAGTAAACGCATAGAGGTAGCTGTTTAGCCCGATTAACAAACGGTATTCCATGGTGGCAACCATATAAGCTGATGCAAAAATGCTTTCATCATCAAAGCCCCGCAGGAGCTGAAAGCCTCCCAGTTGAAATAATTCATTCCGGAACAAAACCGGGCTTTGAACCCAGGCTGCATGCAAAGCTGTTTTCAGTGTTGTTTGTTTGCCCGTTTTAAAATACCGGGCTGCCGTTCCTCTTACCCGAAAGGTATAAGCCCGGCGTTGAAGCGAATCGTATAACGATGCATAATTAAAATCGGGCTGGGTTGGGTTTTTGATTGATGCGATCGTATTGTTAATACGGATGCGCCGTATACCGGCCGATCCGGTTAGCCGCAGTTCGGTTCCTTTACGTGGATTAAAACGGTAATCGGTATTCCACCATTCATAATCCACTCCCATGTTCGTAGTGGTTTGATCCACCTGCTCGGGCAACCGTTTGGAAAAAAGAATAGCAGCCGTATCAATCAAGTCCAGGTTGGTAAGAAACTGCTGAAGAAACACTTTGCCACTTCTGTTACCGCCAAAGGAATACTGAGCACCAAGCTGCAACCGGATGTTAAGAAAGGAAGAATCTTTTTTGAATCCATCAAAGGAAAAATCGGCGCCAAAGCCAGTACCAAATAAAAAAGGCTGCTGGTACGAAAGCTGCAGGCGGGGCGACTGTACTTGTATTTGCTGAAACAGAATTACCAGCGATTCTCCCAGCCCGAAACCATTTTTGAGGTTCAGATTGAAATCGCCCGTTATCAACAGTTTGTTGCCCCCCAGCTGATCATTGGAGGGAAGAAAGCCAAGGATTCCATTGATTTGGCTGTTTTTTTTGCTTTTCAGATATAGGTTGAGTAAGGAGCCTGTACCCAGCAGATTCATATTCCAGGGCTGTTCTTCCGTTAAATACGGTAGTTGCAACAATTTGTTACTGATGCTTTGCAGCTTCCTTTTTTCGTAAATACTGCCGTTGGGTATTTCAAGGTACCGCTGCAAAAACCGGTTACTGATATTTACATTTCCAAAAACACGGATGCTGTCAATTTTATATAATGGTCCTTTGTTCACGATCAGCCGTGCTTCCACCCCTTCGCCCTTAAGTTGAATACTGTCGAGCAAAACCTGGGCAAACGGATATCCGCTATTTTCTAATTGTTCAAGTACACGTTGCTGCAATCTCTGTAAGGCAGCATAATCCAAAGGTTGATTTTTAAAATTACGTTCTCTGTAACCGGCTGCGTTCATCAAATCTGCACTGATTCCGGTGGTTTGGAGTTGGACCCAACGTAAAGGCTTTCCTATATAGACCTGCACATTGGCCCGTGTTGAATCCATCCACACACTGTCAACCGATGCGGCCATAAAACCTTTCTGCTGTAACAATTTAGGAATGCGGAAAATATATTCTGCACAGGCAGCCTGACCCGGAAATGAGGTTTGTAAGCCCAACTGCTCGGGCTTGACCAATGAATCTGTAAAATGATACTGTAAGGGGAATACCTGTTGTGCCCGACCCTGGAGCACCAGCAACGAGAAGAACATCCACAGAAAAAAGCAGCGGGGTTGTATCACAAACAGGGTAATTTTGCAGGTTCTAAATTAAGCTTTCCCTTGGCCGGAATTTACATTCATATTCCTTTTTGCAAACAAAGATGCCATTATTGTAATTTTCATTTCAGTACCAGTCTACATTATAAGAACGAATTTCTGCAGGCATTATTGAAAGAAATGGAGTTACAGCAGAAATACCTCGGCACACAACAAGTGGAAACGATCTATTTCGGGGGAGGAACGCCCAGCCTTCTCAGTACACAAGAACTTACCACCATTACGGAAGCGTTGCATACGCATTGGCAAATTGACCCAAATGCAGAAATAACACTGGAAGCGAATCCTGATGATGTGACAGAAGAAAGCCTTGCCGGGTGGAAACAGGCAGGGATCAACCGGCTGAGTATCGGTATTCAATCTCTGTACGACGAGGAACTACAATGGATGAACCGGGCCCATACCGCAACCGAAGCGAAAACAGTGATCGAAAAGGCACGACAAGCAGGTTTTGAGCATTTTTCGGTGGATCTGATTTACGGAAGCCCCTTTTTATCTGATGAACAGTGGACAGAAACCCTGCAGTGGGTATTACAGCAGCCAATCAACCACCTCTCCTGCTATGCATTAACAGTGGAGCCACAAACACCGCTTGAGAAGTTCATCCGTACCGGGCAACGCACACCGGTCAACAGCGAGCAGCAAAGCCGGCAGTTTCTGCTGCTGATGGATGTACTGCAGCAAGCCGGTTGGGAGCATTATGAAATCTCAAACTTTGCCAGGCCGGGTCACCGCAGCCGGCACAATTCATCGTACTGGCAGGGCAAAAATTACCTGGGGCTGGGACCTTCGGCTCACTCCTTTAACGGAAGCAGCAGGCAATGGAATGTGGCACATAACCGTCAGTACATAGAAGCGCTGCAGAAAGGAGAACTTTTGTTTGAAAAAGAAGTGCTGACGCCGGTACAACAGCTGAATGAGTATATTATGACCAGTCTGCGGTTGCAGGAGGGATGCAGCTTACAAAACATACAAGAGCGATTTGGCGAAACTGCCGCCCATGAACTGCAGCGTAAAGCATTTCCGTTCACCGATAATGGTCACCTGCTGATACAGGGACAACACCTGATCCTTACCCGTGAAGGAAAATTATTTGCGGATGGAATAGCTGCTGCGTTATTTTTCTGAATGCTACAAGCTCACTCCATGTGAACCAGAATGTTATCTGCAGTCTGTAGCTGGTAAAGAAACAAAGGAAATAATTCGTGCTTATCAAAAGGGAGTGATTTCAGTTTATCTTTCAGCTGACTCAGATTATCAATCAACACTTCTTTATTGATGCTTTGGGCCTGCAGCGACAACGGCTTGTGAATTTCGAATTCATCGCCCAGCAGTTCCACCGGCGATACACCAAGGGCACCACTGATCTGCTTTACATGGTTTACGGTTAATTGTGTAATACCATTCTCAATTTTACTGTATGCGTTCTGGGAAATATTCAAATGACGGGCTACTTCTTCCTGTGTTACTTTTTTCTGTTCCCTGATTTTTCTGATGAGCGTTCCTGGCATGTTTGTATTGTATTTGAAATGAATGAAACGAATTTTAATCGTTAAAGTAGCTATCATTCTGAGGATTCCGGGCACGTGCGCCCGAAATAAAATAATGAATGATACCGGCAAGAAGCATCACCAGCAGCATCAACGGCGCAAGCCCGGTAAAGGATACAGGTATCATATATGTAAAGGTACAAGCAATCGGGTGAAAAGGTTTTAACGCCTGTTTTTTTAACAAATTCTCAAATCATGGTTTCTTCAATCTGGCGAAAGCCCGTTGCGGGGGGTAACTGTTCCCATAAAATCCGGTATACAGTGGATGCAATCGGCATATCGGCCCCCACTTCCCTGTTGATCTGGAAAAGCGACCGGCTTGCATTGTAACCTTCGGCCACCATATTCATTTCTAACTGGGCCGCCTGTACGCTGTACCCTTTCCCTATCATATTACCGAATGTACGGTTACGGCTGTACAGCGAATAACAGGTAACCAGCAAATCGCCCAGGTACACGCTGGCAGCATAGTTGGCCGACTTTCGGTACGGATTTTTTTGAAGCTGCACACCCGGTATCGGCTCTTTGTGGACCCCCACCTCAATATTACGGATACCGACTTTACGTAAGAAGCCTGCCATTTCATCGGCAGCATTCGCTATGAGCACACTCAGAAAGTTATCGCCATACTCCAGTCCGTGAGCAATTCCACTGCCCAATGCATAAATATTTTTCAGAATGGCAGCAAACTGTACACCATAAATATCAGTATTGATTACTGTGTTGATATAGTGATTTTTAAACTGATCGGCAATAAGCTGAGCACCATCTTCCTCGAGGCCGGAAAAAGTGAGATACGATAATTTTTCAGAAGCCACTTCTTCTGCATGGCAGGGACCCATAATGGTGTAGTAGTGATTGATATCAAAATTAAACTGCTGCTTCAGCTGATCATTGAGCAATACATTATTTCGTGGCATGATGCCTTTGATTGCTGAAATCACACGCTTTCCTTCAAATATATCTGAAGGAAATGCATCCAGCACCTCTTCAATATAAGCAGATGGAATCGCCAGAATCACATACGCTGCTGCACGAACGGCATCTGCCGCCTGCAGGTGTAGTGTAAGATGTTGTGTTTTAAAAGCAGCGGAACTGAGATAACTGGGATTATGATGATGCGCCTGAAGATGATCAATAATATGCTGATTGCGGACATACCAGTGAACCGGCACTCCGTTATCACTTAAAATCTTGGCCAGGGCTGTAGCCCAGCTACCACTGCCTATAACCGCAAATACAGGAGGACGTTCTGTTTTCAACATGTTGATTTGGCCGCAAAATAAAAAGAATCCCGTTTGAAGGCGGGATTCTTCTAAGGCTACTTAAAAATACTTTTTATTTCGTTTCGTACACTTTATCTTTTGGCACCACATTTACCTTCATTCCATCTTTCAGCAACTTACTGATGGTGTTATACGGAGCACTTACCACTTTATCACCTGCTTTAATGCCACTCAGAACCTCAATGTATTCATTGTCCTGAATATCTGTTTTTATAGGCACTTTCTTCACGGTACCATCAGCCTGTACCACAAACACCACTTCTTCCAGATCATCGCTCAGTACCGGTGCATCGCCTGTGGTTGACTGCCCCTGCGCTTTTTGCTTTTCTTTTTCTTCTTTTGCCTTTGCCTGCGATTCTTTTTCGTTTTTATCCCTGGTGGTAACAGCCAGGATAGGAACTGCAATTACATCAATATGCCGTTTGGTCATAATATCAGCACTGGCACTCATACCGGGCCGGAAGGGCAGGTTTTTTCCTTTGGCCGGATCAATAAGGTCTTTATACGATTCAGGGTTTATACGGATATAAACTTTATAGTTGGTAACATCACCAGTGGTGGCTGCCGCAACCGTTTGGGCCGATGTACTGCTGCTGGAAATTTTAGTTACCACACCCATAAACTTCCGATCGTTATAGGCATCTACTTCAATAATGGCACTGTCGCCTATTTTAACTTTGGGGATATCATTTTCACCTACATCCACCCGTACTTCAATTTTGCTCATATCGGCCACCCGTAACACTTCTGTACCAAGGCTAAACTGGTTACCGGCTACACGCTCTCCTTTCTTTACCGCCAGCAGCGAAACAATCCCGTCCATAGGAGAAATAATAGTGGTACGGCTCAGATTCTTATTGGCTTCGGTTAAACTGGCCTGGGCACTTTGCACACCTGCTTTTCCGCTGCGGATGGTTTGTCTCGCAGCATTGAAATCAGCCTGGGCAGCCAGGTACTGGCTCTCAGCAGTTTCAAATTCAGCCCTTGAAATAACCTTGTCATTCAGCAGCTTTTTCTGGCGATCGTAGTTCAGTTTTGCCTGGTTAAAACGTGCTTCAAAAGAAGCCAGCGAAGCCTGGGTATTATCTACCTGTGCCTGTTGCTGATTCACTACGGAAGCAGCACGGTCACGGGCACTGGTAAGTACATCAGCAAACACCCGTGCCAGTAACTGACCCTTGCGTACGCTGTCGCCTTCATCTACATACATTTCCACCACTTCGCCGCTTACATCACTGCTTACTTTCCGTTCATCTTCGGGGTACACTTTTCCACTGGCACTCACCGTTTCAATAATGGTACGTTTCTGAATGGTTTCAGCAGCCACCTTCGTGGTTTGATCTTTCCCGATGACTCCTTTCTTTTTCAGCAGCACCAATGCCACAATGGCAACCAATAGAATTCCGATAATCCACCAAATTTTCTTACTCATAGCGTGTCATTCAATATTTAAACTGTTATCTGTTTTATAAACGAAGACCTAATCCTTTGTAAAACTCAAGCACTTTCATACGAAATACATAATCAAACTGATCAGAAAGTGCCTGAATTCTAGCCCTGAATAAGTTATTCTGATTTGTGATTAACTCAATCGGCTGTAACAACCCTGCGTCATATCGTTTCTGAGCCAGCTCAAAACTACGTGCTGAAATATCCAATGTTTTTTTACTGGCATTGTAACGGTTGAGTGCAGCAACAGCCGATTGATATGCCTGGTAAATATCGTTCTTCAATCGTTGGTTTGCCTGCTCCTTCAGCAATTCTGCATTTTTCAAATCGTACTGAACCCGTTTGTAATTGGTGCGGGCAATACCGCCATTGAATAAAGGAACGGATAACTGAATACCTACATTCTGGCGGAAGTTCGTGTTGATTTGAGTTCCCCAGCCATTCCACATTTCACCAACCGTTTTTTTGCCTTGCAGAATTTCAAAATCAGGCTGCTGAATAAAATAGTTGGTTCCGTTCACATTAACAACAGGAGATCCGGGACTAACCGGTTGATAGCCCAGAAAGTTGAATCCGGTAACTTTCGTATTAGGATTGGCGAAGTTGGTACCCACGCCTCCGAACCAGTTTAAGGATGGGTAGAGGTTAGCCTTTGCCGCCTTTAAATTGTACTGAATCGCTTTTATACGCAGATCATTTACTTTTTGCTGCGGTTGGGTTTGAAGTGCTATTTGATAAACCACTTCCGGGGTAAGGTTGCCAATTTGCTCCACCGGAATTTTATCTACCGGAGGTTCCGTAATGTCAAACGGTGCGCCTGCATCCAGATTCAGCGTAGCCTTAAGCGTAAGCAACTGTTGCTCCGCTGTGGCCTGAGCAGTAATAAAAGAAGAACTATCCCTTGCATACTGCGCTTCCAGTTCCAGGGCATTGAGTTCGGGGACCAAACCGGCATCCACCCGTTTGCGGGTATCGGCCAGCCGGGAGCGGGTGATATCCATTTGCGCCTTTGCAATTTTAGCCTGCTCTTTTGCCAACAGGGCCTGCAGGTAGGTCGTTGCAACGGATAACCCGATATCGTTTTTGGTTCGCTCTACATCTTTTTCAGCAGCCTCGGCACTGTATCGGGTACTTAAAATGGTATTACGAACATTTCCCCAGTTGAAAATCAATCCGTTGACATTAAAATTATACTGTTGAAACAGCAACGTAGAACTAACGAACAGGTTGGAAGTTGGATCCACGGCACGTCCGAAGTTGGTACCTGTATTCGTGGAAAATGAAACGTTGGGATACTGCGATAACTTGTTTTGGTTATACGTCAGTTCCGACAATCGTGCCTGCACATCGGCCTGTTTTACAGAGATGTTATTGGCCCATGCATATTCCACGCATTTTTGTAAATCCCATTTTTCCTGGGTCATGCCCTGTACAGAAACAACGCACAGGAGTAGGTATAAAAGTGCTTTTCTAAAATCAATGACAATCATATGACAAATGTAAGGTGTGACCGTTATCTTTCCATAAAATTGAGGACGAAGGGTCAGTTACCGTTACCAAATGCATGATCAAATGCCTGAGAAAGGTCTTTGACCAGGTACCCGGCTTCTTCCAGGCCCGTGTACATCCGCAACATCTGGTGTTCCGGGTTGGATGCATTAAATTCATGATCCTGTATGCCTGCACATTTCGGTAAGATCAGACTTTCGTGCCCGCCCCAGCTAACTGCCATCAGAATGTGTTGCAGACTTTCGCAGAATGTTACAATCTGCCTGCGGCTTTTTGCTTTTACAAAGAAAGAGAACAAACCCGGTGCCTGTTTCATTTGCCGCTTTGCCAGTTCGTACTGAGAAAAGCTTTCATCAAACGGATAGATAACAGCAGAAACAGCCGGGTGTTGTTTTACAAATTGAACTACCTGCTGGGTGGTTTGGTTGATGCGCTCCAGCCGGGCCGGCAACGTACGGAGCCCCCTGATGAGCAACCAGGCATTGAAGGGCTGAATACCGCTGCCGATATTCATATACTCACTATCAAATATTTTTTTGATCATGGTTTTACTGCCGCTGAGCACTCCGCCCAGCGTATCGCTGTGGCCTCCAATGTATTTGGTGGCCGTTTGCATGGCAAGGTCCACTCCCAGTTCTATCACATTCTGATATAACGGTGTACAGTAACTGTTATCGATGAGTGTGATTATATTCCGCTGCCGGGCAAAAGCCGTAATAGCGCTGATGTCCTGCAGGGCAAAATCCCAGCTGTTGGGACTTTCCAGGTAATAAAAAGTGGTATTGGGCTGGGTGGCGTTGAAATAGTTGGTTGCATCCCGCCCATCCACATACGTGGTTGTTACACCAAAGCGGGGCAAAATCACATCAAACATCTTTTGCACCCAGGTATAGGGTTTTTGTACGCTTACAATATGATCGCCTGCTTTTACATTGGCCAGTACACCGGCGAAAATGGCTGCAGCACCATTGCTGAACACCAGGCAATCTTCGGCCCCGTCAAGAGCCGCCAGCTTTTTACGCAGAATATCTACGGTGGGATTGAGTCCCCGGCTGTAGAGATAAGTACTCATTTCATCGGCAAAAGCTGACCGCAATTCATCCACCTTCTGAAAGCGGAAATTGCTGGTTTGCATAATGGGTGGTGCCACTGCATTGAAGTACAAGTCACGATCTTCGCCCAGTTCATTAATGATGTAGGATAAATCCATATAATCAGGTTTTTGCATCTTGTAATTGAAATCATTACGACCTGTTTCCGGAAGGTCGTCCATTTACTCACGGAATGAAATTGTCTTTTAATGATCTTTTCTTTCTGTGAAATAAGAAATACAGGCCAGTAAAAAAGGCCAGTAAAGCTGTTCCGGTGAATGCCGCACGTGGGTCGGCAATGGTAATACTGGTGCCCACAAATAAATAGGCTCCAATGAATACAAGTGGCATGAGCGGAAACAATTTCATTTTATAAATACCGGTGCCATCAAGATGCTTTGTTTTTCTGCGGAACCAGAAAATGGTGGCACTGCTGAGCACCATGCCAAAACAGTCGAGAAAGATGCTGAACGTAAGGATCTGTTCAAACTGCTGGGAGAAAAATAAAATCACAATACAGATGGCAGCAAAAACTGTAAGTGAAAACGGAAGTACTTCCCGTTCATTTTTCTTCGCAAAGAGGCGGGGCAGACTTCCATCTTCCCCCATGGCATACATCACCCGTGGATTGCTCATGAGCAATCCGTTTACATAAGCCAAAACACCCAGGAACAGAAAAGCAGAAAAAACTGTGGCACCTGTTGTACCAAAGATTTTATCCATCACCACATAAGCGATTTCACGCTCATTTTTCATCTGCTCAAATCCAATCAGTTTGTAATAACTGAGATTTACGAGCAGATACAACAAAATAATAACGGATATGCCAACAAAAATTCCTTTGGGGATGGTTTTGGAAGGACGATTGACCTCCTGGCCGAAGTTGATGGTTTGCTGATAGCCTCCATAGGTAAAAGAAACAGCAATCAAGCTGACTCCCAGGCTTTTGATCCAATCCATGTTTGATGCCGGCTGTACAGGTTCTGTTCCGGTAGCAACAGCATAATGTTCGGGAAAGAACAACGCTGCAATGAGAACAATAACCATCAGAATCTTGATGACCATCAGTACATTCTGTGTACCGGAGCTCAGCTTCAAGCCCCGAAGGTTGATAAAGTAAAACAAGAGGATGGCGGCACAGCTTACCAGCGCCTTATGAATGTCGGTCCACTCGCCGGGAACTAATTTGAGCAGGTACCCACTACCAATCAATGCAACGCCGCTGAGGCTGGCTGCATTGCTCACCAGGATGAGGCAGTTCACCGCAAATGCAATGCTGGGATGATAGGCCTGTGCAAATACTTTGTAATAACCACCGGTGACAGGATAACGGCTGCCGATTTCAGCATAGGTTAATGCACCGCACAATGCTACCAGTCCGCCCACAATCCATGCACTGAAGTACACCGAAGGTGCAATGGCATCTTTGGCACTGGTGGCAGCCGTACGAAAGATACCCATGCCAATGACCAGGCCAATTACAATCATGACAAAGGAAAACAGGTTGAGTTTTGGCGGATGTTGCATACACTCGAAAATAAGGTTTGAAGATAAGTGATCTGCCGTGAAGAAATGCAACCATTCATCGTGTTCAGTCTTTCGGGCAGCGGTTGAATCAGTTACCTTTACAGCATGCAGTTGCAAATCAAATGGTGTTGCTTCTTTCTGTTGCTGACGGCTACAACCAACGCACAGGAAACAACCGATACCACGAGGAAAGAATTGGACGAAATTGTGATCCGGTCGTTTGAGCAGAACCAGAAACTGAGTTCTGCATCAGCCGTTGTAAAAGTGCTCACGTTCCATGCAGCCGACCGCAGCAATAAAACATCGCTCGTGCAGGCTTTTAATACGATTGCCGGTGTTCGGATGGAGGAACGATCACCGGGCAGTTACCGCATCAACATCAGGGGAAGCTCCTTACGTTCACCCTTTGGTGTACGCAATGTAAAAGTGTACTGGAACAACATTCCCGTAACAGATGCCGGTGGAAATACGTACTTCAACCAGTTTGCGTTGAATAATTTCAGCAGTATAGAAATAACGAAAGGTCCGGCCGGCAGTTTGTATGGAGCCGGCACCGGCGGACTCATTCTCATCAACAATTTCGACCGCTGGCAACCGGGTGCAACGATTGACTATACGACCGGCAGTTTTGGTTTGCACAACGCACTTACATCCTTACGTTTCGGGTCTGCAAAACAGCAGAATCAAGTTACCTATGCCTTTCAAAAATCCGATGGCTACCGCCAGCAATCGGCCATGAAGCGCAACAATGTTTCCTGGCAAAGCGACCTGAAGGTATCTGCAAAACAGCACATCAACGCCTCTGTACTCTATACTGATCTGTATTACCAAACACCCGGTGCACTTACGGCCGCTGAATACAAGGCCAACCCCCGGCAAGCCCGGCCTGCTGCCGGAAGTTTTCCCGGTGCTGTGGCTGCCAAAGCCGCTATTCAGCAGAAAAACTTTCTCGTGGGCATTACGAACAGGTATCAGTTTTCCTCGACCATCAGCAATTCCACCACCCTCTTTGGCGTATGGAACCAGGTACAAAATGCAGCCATCCGCAATTATGAACGACGTACAGAACCCGGCTTTGGCGGACGAACCCTCTTTACCTTTCAGAAAAAAGCAACGGAAGAACACATTTTTCGGTGGATTACCGGTGCAGAATTTCAAAAGGGCAACTTCAATACCCAGGTGTTCCAGAATAAAAACGGCAACCCGGATACGTTACAAATCAACGATGACATCAGAAACACCAGCTGGTTTGTATTTACGCAGGCTGACTGGATGTGGCAGCAACGCTGGTTTGTTACTGCCGGCATCAGCGCCAACAAAACGAACGTTTCATTTCAGCGGCTGAACCGCTACCCAGTAGTGCTGCAGGAGCGCACCTACCGCAATGAATGGGCACCAAGGCTGGCCCTGAAGCGGAAGCTGACAAAGCAGCTGCATGTGAGCGCAACAGTTTCCCGGGGCTTTTCACCACCAACCGTTGCAGAGTTACTTCCATCCACCGGCATAATCAGTACCGAACTGGAGGCTGAATACGGATGGAATAAAGAACTAACGGTAACTTATAATCGAAATACGCAACATCACTACCTGCAGCTGGATGCCACGGTGTTCAACTTCCGCCTGAATCGGGCACTGGTGCAGCGCAGAGATGCATCCGGGGCCGACTTCTTCACGAATGCAGGCGATGTGCGGCAAACCGGCATTGAAAGCACCATCAACTATTGGTTTACACCCGCCGGGAGAAAAATTGACGCTGTTCACCTGCGGGCCGATCATACCTGGCATCGGTTCCGCTATGGCAACTTTGTACAGGGCACCAACAACTTTACAGGAAAAACCGTCCCCTCCGTTCCGCCACACACACTTTCGTTGCTGGCCGATGTACAACTGAAAAATGGATGGCATTCCAACATCAGCTGGTACTATTCCTCATCCCTGTTTCTCAACGATGCCAACAGTGCGGAAGCTGCGCCGTTTCATTTGCTGGGTTGGCGGATCGGGAAGAAGCAAAGCTTCGGCGACAGATACAAACTGCACCTGTTCGCCGGTGTTGACAACCTGTTGAATGAAACATACAGTCTGGGCAATGATATTAATGCAGTGGCAGGACGTTTTTATAATGCAGCCCCGGAACGCAATTACTACGCCGGCATCAGCATTGAGCTGACAGGTAAACCAAAAGCCGAGTAAGCATATGTGCTCAAAATAATTTTTCAACAGGGCTGTGTACAAGATTTTTTCAATTCCATAAAATTGGCTTCTACATTTGTGCCGTGATGGTTCCAATTTCCTGCTCTGCAGGGAAACGGATGAAAAGGGAATCCGGTGTAAATCCGGAGCTATCCCCGTAGCTGTAAACGGCGCTTTAAAAAAGCAACAACTCACTCACTACCGCCACTGTTTTATAACGGGAAGGCAGTGAAGTTGACCGTAAGCCAGAAGACCTGCCATTACGCAAAAATTTCATTTTGCTTTCGGGTGAAAAGCAGGAAATGCAGCATCCATCCCACTCTTTAAAAAAGAGTTGCCGGTAGTTACATTTCTCTTTTTTATCGAAAGCAGTCACCTTAAAAATGTTTCATGATTATGAAAACAGGATTTCTTTTGGTGGCTGCGTTAACAATCAGCAGCCTGCTACACGCACAGGACGACAGTACGTCCAAATCTCTTGACGAAGTAATTGTCACCGCCAACCGGGTGGAACAAAAGCAATCGCAAACCGGTAAAGTGGTAACCGTCATCAGCAAAGCCATTCTCGAAAAAAGCCAGGGGAAAACCGTGGCACAACTGCTGAATGAGCAAGCCGGCATTACTATCAACGGAGCCCTTAATAATGCCGGAACAGTTCAAACCATGTACATGCGTGGAGCTGCAAGTGGAAGGGTTTTGGTATTGGTTGATGGAATTCCGGTGGGTGATCCTTCTTTCATCAACAACGAGTTTGATCTCAACTTTTTAGCGATTCAGGATGTGGAACGAATTGAAATAGCAAGAGGCGCCCAATCCACTTTATATGGAAGTGATGCCGTAACGGGCGTAATCAACATCATCACGAATAAAAAACAAATCAACAAACCATTCGGCTTTAAGTCAACCATCAGTGGCGGAAACCTGGGCACCTTCCGGGGCAACCTGCAACTTTTCGGAACAGCTGGTAAGCTCACCTGGCAAACACGCTATTCCCGCATCAGCACCAATGGTTTTTCAGCGGCGTATGACAGTTCCCGCAATAAAGGATACGACCGTGATGGATACCGTGGTAATACAGCAGCCGCCAGTGTGCAGTACCAGTTTAACCCGCAGTTCAGTGTACGCAGTTTTGTACAATATAGTGGTTACAAAAGTGATGTGGATGCAGGGGCTTTCACCGATGATGAGGATTTTTCAATCAATAACCGCACGCTCATGAGCGGAGTGGGTTTTCAGTTCAAAAAAGAAGGTGTTACTGTAACCGGTAATTACCAGTACAGCGAACATAAACGCAGGTTTCTGAATGACAGTGGTGACATTAGTGGGTTTTCAAAATTTGTTGAGGACAATTACTTCAGCCGAAACCAGTTTGCTGAGCTGTTTGCCAGCATTAAACTAAGCTCCCGCCTAACTCTGTTGCAGGGAGGCGATTACCGGTTTGGCACCTACAACAACCAATTCTTATCTATCAGTTCGTTCGGACCTTTCCGTACCAACTTTCCGGATACTTCTATCAGCCAGTCATCTTTATACGCTTCTTTACTTTACAAAGGAGCAACTGAAAAACTGCATATTGAACTGGGTGGACGGTTGAATGTACACAGCCGTTATGGCAGCAATTATACCTTTACCTTTAACCCTACTTACTCATTTAACAACCAATGGCGTTTGTTTGGAAGTATTGCCACCGGATTTAAAGCACCCGGGCTTTATCAATTGTTTTCTGCCTTTGGAGATGATGAACTGAAGCCTGAAGAAAGTATCAATTATGAATTAGGGCTGGAGCAAAAGAACAAGACCATCCGTCACCGGCTTGTATTTTTTTACAGGGATATTGATAACGGAATGGACTTTGATAATATCAATTTCGTGTACTTCAATTTTCCCCGTCAGCTTGTACGTGGACTGGAGTACGAAACAACCGTTCAACTGATGAAAAATATTTCACTTAGTGGAAACTATACCTACATCAGCGGAACCGAATACACCCAAAGCCGTATCAGCTTTGCAGACACATCGTATCAGTATCTGTTGCGCCGGCCGGCACACCAGGTAAACGCAACGCTGAATTACAGTCCGGTAAAACAAATGAATTTCTCATTAGCTGCCCGCTATGTAAGCCGGCGGTATGATGTAGGAGGTTACAAAAAGGCCGATCAGCAACTGGGCTCTTATGTTCTGTTGAATGCATATGCCTCCTACGAGTTCAAAGACCGCTTCCGGTTTTTCCTGGATGCCCAAAACATCACCAACCGTCGTTTCTTTGATCTGCGGGGCTTTAACAGTATTCCCTTTCTGTTGCTGGCAGGCGTAAGTTTTGAATGGTAACAGAAAGATAGAGGTAACGCATCCTTCACATACGGGGGATGCGTTACTTTTGCTGAAAAGCTTCCATGAATTTTGATTTTTCATTCAATCATTTCCTGTCGGTAACATTTACGCTATTCGCTGTAATTGACATCATTGGTTCCATTCCCTTGCTGATTGCCCTGAAAGAAAAGATGGGAGGCATCCGGGCTTTTCGTGCAACGGTGATATCGGGATTACTGATGATCCTGTTTTTGTTTGTAGGTGAACCTTTTCTGAATATACTGGGGGTGGACCGTCGCTCCTTTGCCGTTGCCGGTTCCATTGTAATTTTTGTACTGGGGCTGGAAATGATCCTGGGGCATGAGTTTTTCAAAAGCGATAAAGATGTACGGAGTGCCACACTGGTACCGATCGCATTTCCGATCATTGCAGGTTCCGGCACCCTTACCACCATTATGTCGCTGGGGGCAAACTTTAGTGAACTCACCTTATTATTGGGCATTATGGTAAACCTGGCAATTGTTTATACTGTACTAAAGTTGCTGAGTCCTATTGAACGTTTACTAGGCCCTTCCGGCCTTACAGCCATCCGGAAATTCTTTGGTGTGGTACTGCTGGCCATTGCAGTGAAAATATTTGCAACCAATGCCAGCGGACTGATTAAATAGCATATCCCCAGAAGTCTTATATTTGCAGCCCTTAACCGGCCTCGTAGTACAATGGATAGTATAAGAGTTTCCGAAGCTCCAGATTCAGGTTCGATTCCTGACGAGGCTACTAAAGCGAAGATGAACGTCTTCGCTTTTTTTCTTTTATTACGTTTTTGATCAGATGCAGCGAAAAGCTGACGAACCGGTACTTCAAACTACAGTTGCTTTGAATACCGGGTAGCCTATTCTTCTTCTGCGCTGTTTTTCAGCTTCATTAATAATGTATAGGCATTTTTAGTTACAAACTGTTTACCTGTCAAACTTGCATTTCCGGTTGGGGTAATAGCCGTGTAGCCTTCATTGGATCCTGCCGGTGTAACCTCCACCATTTCAAAACGCAGCTGATCTTTCACGACAAAAACATAAAATTTATTTTGCCAACGTACAATTGCATCATCCGGCAACACCTCAGCCTGCTCATTCTTAACCTCCACAATGGCATTCATGTACATACCGGGCAACAGCTTTGGATCATAATCATCAAAATGGCAGTGCACATTCACAGCCCGGTCTTCGTTCACGTTACGGCTGATGAGAAAAATATCGGCACTATGCTGTTCACCCGGGTTATTGTTGCTATAGGCAACCACTTTCTGACCAATAGCCAGCAACGAAGCATCTTTTTCAAACACGGTCAGGTTTAAATGGATGTCGGATGGGTCAACTAACTCAAACAACACCTCCGTGGGGCTCACATATTTCCCGATGTTCACATTCACTTTACTCACGAATCCATGTATGGGCGAATACACATTCACACTCCGGCTGATATTGTTTTCCGTCAGTTGTTCCGGCTTGATGTTAATCAGCATCAGTTTTTGTGCCAGTGCCTTCACCAGTATTTTCTGACTGTCGTACTCACTTTTTGCCTGCTGCAGCGCCTTTTCACTGGCCGACTGCGATGCACTCAGTTCACGCTGCCGGATATAATCTGCTTCTGCAAAACTGAGCTTTGCTTTGGCCATAAGATACTCCTGCTGTAGTTGTATGTATTGCGGATCTTCCAGCACAGCCAGCACTTCTCCCTTTTTCACCTCTCTGCCCGGCAACAACTTTGTTGATTTGAGGTAACCACCTAATGGAAAGCTGATGGATACCATACTTTGGGGCGGCACATCCACCATACCGTTCACCTGCAGGCGTTTGCTGACAGACCTCTTTTCAAGAACACCCAGCTGCAAGGCTGCTGTTTCATACTGCTGCTTCGTGAGCACTACAACGGTTTCAGATTGCTGTTCTTTTTTTGTTTCAGCGGGGGCCGGGGCCTGGTTACAGGCCGAAAGGGTGAGTATCCCCAGTAAAAGATTCAGAAATATTTTATGCATCGTTATTCTGTTAATCGTTATTGTAATTGTTCCAGCTGCAGGGCGGATGTGTTAAGTAGTTGCAATGCATCCAGGTACTGAAGCCGCACGGTTAGTGTTTGGTTGACCAGCAAGGTCCATTCAAGGAAATTGATTTCCCCTTTTTTCAATTGTTCATCGGCTGTAAGAATCAGTTGATCTGCATTCTGCAGTAAAACGGCCTGGTAATTCTGAACCACTTGCTCGTTTTGAAGGTATTCCTGCAACAGTTGCCGCTTCCGGTTCAGTAACTGCTGTTCGGTAATGGATTTCAGCAATTCCTGCTGCTGCACTTCAATACCGGCCGCTTTGATACGGTTTGTCTGCGGCTTTCGAAACAGGGGAATATTCATACCCAGGCTTCCGGCAGAAAAGCGCTGATTGCCATTATAGAAGCGTTCCACATCATTCACCTTTTGGTAACCAATGATGGAAATATTCGTATAGCCTGCCGTGAACACCGGGCTTAGTTTTGTTTTCTCCACCTGTACCTGCTGTTGCGCCAATTGTATCTGCCGGTCATGAAACACCAGTAACGGATGTGGGATGCTGCCCATTGCTGTTGCTGAAAGTCGGTACTGTAATTCAGCGGGTGCAGGCTCGGGCAACCAGGAAACATTCAACCACTGCTGCCACTCCTGTTGCAGCACCAGGTACTCTTTCTGAACCTGCAACAATTGGTTGCGGATAAACAACTGCTGTTGCAGCGCATTGTTCTTTTCGAGAATGGTTGTTGCGCCGGCCTTCAACCGTTCTTCTGCTTTTTCAAGAAACCGGGTATAAATGGTATCGGCCCATTGCAGCCATCGGCTTTTTTGTGTAAGCAGCAGCAACTCATAATACCGCTGCCTTACCTGTACAACCAACTGTTTCTGTTTTACCTGTTCATCTGCTTCACTGACATTACTCTGCTTCCTGAACAAATCCTTTTGAGCTTTATAGACACCGGGTAAAGAAAATGATTGCGACAAGCCTATCCAGTTATCATTGTAAAAACTGTTCACCTGTCCGTACTGACCGCTAATGGTTGCAGGTTGCAGTTCGGCCGAAGCTTGCGACAACTGGCGATAGTATTTAGTCGTAAGCTGTGCCGATTTCAAAACAAGGTTATTGGCAACCGCCGTATCAACTGCCTGCTGTAACGTAATTACCTGCTGGGCTTTCGCCGTATTGACACCACCAAGCATCAGAACAAAGAGGATAACCACTGCAGGCACCTGTTTCTTTTTCCGGGAGTCTCCTTTTTCAAATAAAATATACAACACAGGTAATACAAACAGCGTGAGTAATGTAGATGTAAGTAATCCGCCAATCACCACCGTTGACAACGGGCGCTGTACTTCGGCACCTGCACCCATGCTGAGGGCCATGGGCAAAAAGCCGAGCGATGCCACGGCAGCCGTCATCAACACAGGCCGCAACCTGATTTTTGTACCCTGCAAAACCACACGCCGTGGATCACCCCACCCCTCCTGTTTCAATCGCAGAAATTCAGAAATCAATACGATTCCGTTCAGTACCGCTACGCCAAATAGTGCAATAAAGCCCACACCGGCGGAAATACTGAAGGGCATTCCCCTCGCCCATAAGGAAATAATACCACCTATGGCCGATAGAGGGATGGCTGAATAAATCAGTAACCCATATTTCAGTGAGTTGAAAGCAAAATACAACATCAGCAAAATCAGTAACAAAGCCACCGGCACAGCAATACCTAAACGAATCTTCGCTTCTTCCAGGTTTTTAAATGCACCTCCATACGTAACGTAGTAACCTGACGGGAATTTCAATTGAGCATCCACTTTTTGCTGCAGCTCATTCACAATAGACTGCACATCTCTTCCACGCACATTAAAGCCCACAACAATCCTGCGACGTGCTTCTTCCCGTTGGATCTGGCTGGGACCTTCTTTTTCTTCAATCGTTGCCACCTGGTACAACGGTATTTGTGTGCCATTGGGAACAGGTACGAGCAGATTGCGGACATCTTCGATATTCTTGCGGGAATCACCGGCCAGACGAACAACAAGGTCAAACCGTTTTTCACCTTCATATACAGTTCCTGTGCTTTTACCGGCAAAGGCTGTATATATGACATCATTGATGGATGAAACACTAAGACCATATTGTGCAATAGCAGGACGGTTGTACGAAATCACAATCTGCGGTAAACCGGTTACCGTTTCTACATACAAGTCCCTTGCTCCGTTTACACTTTGTACGATGGAACCCAAGCGGGCAGCATAGGAAGCCAGGGAATCGAGATCATCGCCAAAAATTTTACATACCACATCCTGCCTGGCACCGGTCATCAGTTCATTAAACCGCATCTGCACCGGAAACTGGAAGCCGGTGGTTACACCTGGCACTTCGGCAAGAGCCACTCCCATTTTTTCAGCCAGTTCGTCAAAAGACCTGGCCGACGTCCACTCTTTTTTATCTTTCAGGATCACCATCATGTCACTTGCTTCAATGGGCATGGGATCGGTTGGAATTTCGCCACTACCAATTTTGGTTACCACTTTTTCAACTTCCGGAAAACGCTTCAGCAACAGATCCGCAGTTTTTTGTGTGGCTTCGATTGTTGTGGTAAGGTTACTTCCGGTGAGCACACGTGTATCCACCGCAAAATCGCCTTCTTCCAGTTTGGGTATGAATTCTCCGCCCAAAGTTGTAAGCACAACAACTGCTATTGTGAACAAAATCACAGCCATGCTTACGACCATTTTGGGGAAATGCAGCACTTTCTCTAACCAATGCTGGTACTTTCGTTCCAGCCAGTTCATGACCTTATCGGTAAGATTGGGGGAATGCTTTATCTTTTTGCTCAACAACAGCGCACTCATCATAGGCACATAGGTGAGTGATAACAGGAACGCACCCAGAATGGCGAAGGAAACTGTTTGCGCCATAGGCTTAAACATTTTTCCTTCAATTCCTTCCAGGGAAAGAATGGGCAAGTACACAATCAGAATAATAATTTGACCAAACACTGCAGAATTCATCATGCGTGAAGCAGATGAGTGTACTTCTGTATCCATTTGCTGTTGTGTAAGACGGTTTACATGGCTGAACGATTTGGAATGCGACAGCCGGTGCATCACTGCCTCCACAATAATTACGGCACCATCTACAATCAATCCAAAGTCAAGCGCCCCCAAACTCATAAGGTTGCCGCTTACGCCAAACAGGTTCATCATACTAATGGCAAACAGCATGGATAAGGGAATGACAGATGCCACCACCAGCCCGGCCCGCAGGTTACCGAGAAACAATACCAGGATGAATACCACAATCAATGCCCCTTCCAGCAAATTCTTTTCCACCGTATGAATGGCATTGTTTACCATTTTCGTACGATCGAGGAACGGCTCTATAATGACACCTTCGGGCAGCGTTTTTTTAATTTGTTCAATCCGTTCTTTCACCCGCTGAATCACGGCACTGGAATTTTCACCTTTCAGCATCATAACAATAGCACCCGCCACTTCCCCTTCATTATTATAACACATAGCCCCATAACGGATGGCACTGCCCAACCGCACTTCGGCCACATTCCGCACCAATACAGGAACGCCGTTAGCGGTTTGACGAATAACAATATTTTCAATATCAGCCATGTCTTTCACTAATCCTTCACTTCGTATATACAGGATCGTTGGTCCTTTTTCAATATAGGCCCCGCCGGTATTCTGGTTACTGTTTTCAATTGCAGAAAACACATCGGCCACGGTGATATTGTAAGCTTTCAGTTCATTGGGTTTAATGGCGATTTCATACTGTTTCAATAATCCTCCAAAACTGCTTACATCTGCCACACCGGGTGTACCCAGTAATTGCCGGCGAATGATCCAATCCTGAATCGTTCTTAATTCCCGTGCATCAAACTTTGATTCGTACCCTTTTGCCGGACGAACTACGTATTGATAAATTTCGCCCAGCCCGGTTGTAACCGGTGCCAGAGAAGGCGTACCTACACCGGGAGGAATGACATCTTTTACTTGTAACAAACGTTCCGATATCTGCTGGCGGGCCCAATAAACATCAGTTTTGTCGTTAAAAACAATGGTAACCAGCGACAATCCAAAACGGGAAAAACTTCTGATTTCTATCAAACCCGGAATATTACTGCAGGCCTGCTCAATTGGAAACGTAATAAGCCGCTCCACATCGGGCGCACCCAACGCCGGAGTGACCGTAATAACCTGCACCTGGTTGTTGGTAATATCCGGCACTGCATCAATGGGAAGCTGTGTTGTCTGAAACACACCATAACCAATCCAGAAGAGCATCAGTAATCCAATAATCAACTTATTATTAATGGAAAACTGAATGATTTTATTCAGCATAAATACTCAATTGAGTTCATAAAAAAGAATAACCGGCAGGAAACATCCTGCATTCACTGCGAAAGAATACTTAACTGAAACGGGGAGGCTGCCAAATGCAGGCAAAATAACTGGAAGAAGGAGAAGGTGTTTGCTGCTTGGGATAAACCAACTCTCTAAGAACAAGGGGAAGCTCCGGCACTGCTTTTTCAACGACTGGTAATGCTGGAACTGAAAGAGAAACTAGTGTATACTCAGCAGTCTTAAAGGGCAGATCGCTATGCTTCTGATGCGGCACATTGCGTTCATGTGTGCTGATGTAATGCAGTTGCAGAAAATCGAGTAAAGAAAGTTGGCTGTTTTCAGCTTTGTGTTCGTTAAAATGTGCCAGTAAAACGGGCAACTTGAAGAGTTCCAGTACTGGTGTGCAGGCTGTTGTATACAACAGTACAAACAGTAGTACTACAAACCGGTTCCGGAACTTCATGTGTTAAAAATACAATGCTTTCGTAAGAAATTCAATGTGATTATCAGAAATAAGAGATTATGCCCCACATACGAATTGAAGCGTTTTTTCGTTTTTTTTGTACCATGAAGCATGTACATCCAATACGGCGGCGTCTCCTTTTTATATGTCTGCTCCTTGTATCACTGCAGGGCATTGCACAAAACCTGCATATTTCCGGCCGCTTTGGCTTCTCAAATTACCAGGGCGATCTGCAGGATCAATCACTGTCATTCAAACAGGCAAAGCTGGCTTACAGCCTGGGTGTGCGGTATGATCTTTCTGAACACCTAACAGCAAGAGCCTTACTCAGCTACAGCATTCTCACGGCAGCCGACAAAAACAATAAAAGCCTTGCATTGCAACAACGAAACCTCAGTTTTCAAACCAATTTATGGGAACTGGAAATAGGCGCTCAGTACAACCTGTTCAGTTTAAATGACCGTTGGTGGACGCCTTATGTATTTGCCGGCATTGCTCCGTTTCACATCAAACCATTTGCACTGGATAACAGCGGCAGCAAAGTATTTCTGCAGCCATTAAGCACAGAAGGCCAGGGATTTGCTGCGGGCCGGAAAGAATATAAGTCGCTGCAACTGGCCATACCGTTTGGCATTGGTGCCGAGTATGCATTGAATGAAGATATGCGGGTGGGTTTAGAATTGGGCTATCGTGCCACGTTAAGTGATTATGTGGATGATGTAAGCACCACGTATGCCGACCCTGCTGCTCTGCTGGCGAACCGGGGGCCCAAATCACTGGAAATGGCCTATCGTGGCACAAGTAGTTATCCCGCCACAGGCTCCCTCCGGGGGAATGCAAAAAACAAAGATGCGTATTATTTTGTGCAGCTCACGTTCACCATCCGCCCGTTTGTGGATTGGTACCAGCGCACATCCGGATTACCAAGTATGAAAAAAGATAAGCGGGTGGGTTGCCCATCAACCCGTTTGTATTAAAGCCGGGCGATGGTACGATTGCGGAGCTTTTCGTAGAAAGCCACATTCATCAGAATCAGCAGCATTCCGTAAAAAATATCTTCCACCGGAATATTGTTCATAGGCCAGGGAAGGAAGGAGAAGATGCGGATGCCCAGGTTTTCAGCATCATTGTACAAAACCACCGGTATTCCCGTGAGCAAGCCGTTTACGATCAAAAACGGGATTACCACAACGAGATAAGAAATCAGGAAAGAAGAAGCATCAAAACCTTTGAACCAGTTACGGAAAAGGAGCAATGCAGCAATAAAGATTGCATTGAAGAGAGACGTATAAAACGTGTAATTCTTTCCATAACTCATCACCGCTGCTACCACAAAGAACGATGCCATAGCCATAAGTACAGGCGTTCCCCATTTTCTGTACCGGATACCGGGAAAATAGCTAATCATACACTCGTAAATAAACACACAGCAATAAGGAACCACGAAAAAGAACAACACTTCTTCCAACGGAAGGGACGCTAGTTTTATACCGGTGATATGCTCACTGCTGAAACTCCATACACCCGATCTTGTCTTTAACTCATCCCACACCAGGAAAAAGAGAGCCGGCAGAACAATAGCAGGAAAGAGATATTTCCACTTGGTATGGTATGCTACTTTTTTGTCGAAACTGAGTGCCAGTGGTCCCGCCAGTGAAGCGGCAAGAATCAGAAAATACGTGTACTGTGTATTCACACCACTTATTTAATATGGGGATTGAGTTGTTTCTCTTTCCGCACTTTATCCCAGTACTTCTTGTGAACGAGCAGCATGCCAAAACTTTCACCTTCTTCTTTATCAATGTGTTTGTGGTGCATTTTATGTGCCCAACGAATGGCACGCACATAGGTACTGTTCCAGCGGCTGAAGATTTTGAACCGTTGGTGTATGATGATATCGTGCACAATGAAGTATGCCAGTCCGTACATGGCAATGCCTGCACCAATACTCACCACCCAATACACTTCATTCATCAGCCCCAGCATGATGCACAGCCAGCTGGGTATAGCAAAAATGAGGAAGAAGGCATCATTTTTTTCAAAGAGGTGGCCTTTCGGCTGATGATGGTCTTCGTGGAGGTACCATAGAAATCCATGCATCACAAATTTATGTGTGAGCCAGGTGATTCCTTCCATCACTCCAAAAACAACGAACGCCAGCAAGATGTACAGCAACAGACTCATAAATAGGTTCTTAATATCAGGAAAAATAAAGTTTGAATCAATAACAAATGGATCGCAAATTGGTTGTGCTTCGGGAAGGGCAGTTTCCGGAACAACAGCAGCAGCAACGCACTTACCAGGAACCAGCTCCAGTAGTTTTTGAAAGGGATGGCACCATCGCCCAGCCAGGTCCAGAAGCCCAACTTAACCGCAACGGGTTCCATCAGCCAGTCGAAGGCGGTAGCCAGCAGGGCACCATCGAGTACAATAGCCCAGAATCCAACGTCTGTCCGCATGGGCTGATCCTCGTCTTTTACCTTGTTCCAAACAGCATTCAGCAGGAATTGAACCGTTACGCCACAGCACATCATCATAATAAACCAATTTACACCAATGATCAAAGGCACGTTACCCACCTGTGGGCCCAGCGGTGCACCATACACATATTCTCCAAACAAAAGCTGGTAATTCACCCCGCTGTATTCTGTGAGCATTCCGGTAACAAAACAAACTCCCAGAAACAACCAGAAGGAGCCATCTTTTCCTTCTTGTGTCCAAACAAGTAAGGCAAGGGAAACCAGCATATTAAGAGGCGTGAGCTGTACAAATAAAGAACGGTCGAAAAAAATCATGCCCACCAATCCTACTGTATGAAACAATAAGGCAAGCGCCGCTGCTGTAATTACTTTTTGATGTTGGTTCAATCTGTTAAAATCAAACGTTAAGAATACTGTGCTGCCACCTGGCGACCTACAATTTCGGCACTTTTAAAGCAAAGTGGTATTCCACCCCCCGGATGCACACTTCCCCCGCAGAAATAAAGTCCCTTTAGGGATGAACGATGATTCGGGTGACGCAGAAATGCTGCCATCCTGCTGTTACTGCTCGTTCCGTAAAGAGCACCGAGGTAAGAACCTGTTCTGCTTTCAATACGTTGCGGATCGAGAAACTCTTCCACTTCAATCGCCGCCTCCACATTTCGTTGCAAAATACGGGATAGTTTTTGAATCACCTGTTGTCGCAGCTGCTGACGTTGCTGTGAAGCATCATGGCCGGTACCTGCAGGTGCATTAATTAACAAAAACCAGTTTTCTTTTCCTGCAGGGGCATGTTGCGGTTCCAATTTGGAGGTGATGTTGATATAGACCGTTGGATCGTGATACAATTGTTTTTTTTGAAACACATGTTCAAATTCCTGCCGGTAATCTTTTGTAAAAAAAATATTGTGGAGGTGCAGCTCTGGAAATGATTCTTTCATGCCCCAGTAAAAAATCATACCACTGCAGCTGCGTTCCTGTTTCAACAGCTGCTTTGCTTTATGTGGCTGCTGCAACAGACGTTGATAAGTAAAATATACATCCACATTGCTTACCACCACATCAGCCGGTATATTTTGCCGGTTAACCACGACTCCCTTAACCTGGCCCTGGTTCTCAATAATGCGTTCAACAGGGCTATTAAAATGAAACCGAACTCCTTTTTTTTCTGCCAGCGCCACCAGGGCATTCGTAATACTGATCATGCCTCCTTTGGGATAGAATGTGCCTTCGTTTAATTCCAGGTGTGGAATCAAACTCATCATACCCGGTGTTTGGTACGGATTACTACCATTATACGTTGCATAGCGGTCGAAAATCTGCACAGCTTCGGGTGTGGTAAACCGTGATTGGTTGTGTTGGTGAAGTGATTTGAATAAATACGACCATTTTACATGTGCCAATGCTTTGGGAATCGACGGCTGTACCCAGGTTTTCAGGCGGTGAAGGGAGTGATTTAAAAAAACAGACCCGATGGAATGATAAAGTTGTTCGCTTTCTTTCAGGTAAGACTGTAGTACACCTGGTTGTTCGCCCAACTTTTCAATCAACTCTTTTTCATACGCATCCGAATCCGTCCAGGCACGAACCACTTTTCCGTTTTCAAAGAAGTAACTGCAGGAAAGAGGTACACGCTCATACTCAAAAAAGGGTGCCAGCGGTTCTCCGGCTTCTGCAAACAATTGTTCTATATTTTGAGGTTGGGTGAAAAGAGAAGGTCCGGCATCGAAACGATATCCTTCTTTTTCCAGAAGAGCTAATTTACCACCGGCATAGGAGTTTTGCTCAAATACATCCACTTCAAACCCCTGCAGGGCGAGTCTGATTGAAGCAGCCATACCAGCTACCCCACTTCCGATTACAATCGCTTTTTTAGACCGGTGCATGAGCAAAGTTATGTTGCTTCATCCACTGTTTCAACTGTGGAAAAGCAATCAAAAACCAGGCAGTAAATTTATGGGGCACGAGTTGAAGGGAAGATTCAATTTCATCCATACTCTTATAAACAATCTCACTCACTTCATCGGGGTTCAATTCCATGGGTCCGTCGTAGATACCTGTAAATACATGATCAAACTCATGCTCGGTCAGACCATTATCAAACTCCGCTTTATACGTGAAATGAAAAGCTTTTTTCAGCGTGGTTGTAAAACCCAGTTCTTCCTGCAGGCGACGGATCGCCGCATCTTCAACCGCCTCACCCGGGAAAGGGTGGCTGCAGCAAGCGTTGGTCCACAAGCCCGGGCTGTGATACTTTCCTTCGGCACGTTGCTGCAACAGCATGAGACCATCACTGTTAAAAATAAACACACTGAATGCCCGGTGCAGCAATGCCTGCTCATGTGCAGCCATTTTCTCCATCGTACCTACAGGCTCATCAAACTCATTCACCAATATCACTTCTTGCATTGCTTGCTGTTTACAGGAATAATCTTACATGAGGTTTAAATGATTGCGTACTCCTGCACGTAACAAAATCATGGCTTTATGAAAATCGGGAATACGCACCCGCTCATTCATAATACGCTCCGACTGAAGCTTCTTTATTTTCCGAAACAGAGAAAGATAATATTTGTAGGCTACATACACCCCAAACTTTGCTTTATTGGGAAGGCGTATAATTCCTTCATAAGCATGATCAAAGTCACGTTGAATATCGGCTTCTATTTCACGCTTCTGATGATTGGTAAAATTGGAGAAATCAAGACCGGGAAAATAAGTACGATCGAGTTGGGAATAATCGGCCTTTACATCCCGCAGAAAATTTACTTTCTGGAAGGCAGCCCCCAGCGATTGTGCGTAAGGCTTCAGCTCTTCGTATTTTTTTTGGTCGCCGTTCAGAAACACATACAAACACATCAATCCAACCACCTCTGCGCTTCCGTAAATATATTCATTATATCCAGCCTCGTTGTAGGCAGTGCGGTCAAGATCCATTTCCATGCTCTTGAAAAAAGCTTCTACTAGTTTCAGATCAATATTGTATTGATTAACAGTTATTTGAAAGCTGTGAAGAATCGGGTTAAGACTGATACCCTCCCGGATAGCGTCATAGGTTTCACGAATAAAACCCTGCAGCAATTCACGTTTGTTGTGGCGATGAAATGTATCTACAATTTCATCGGCAAAACGTACGAACCCGTAGATATTGTAGACGGGTTGTCGCAGCTCTTCATGCAACAGCTTGATAGCAGATGAAAAAGAAGTACTGTATCGCTCGGTGGTTGTGCGACTGCACTGCTGACTTACTTCGTGAAACAAATGCATCATATCTTGGTAATTTAAGGCCTTTTTTTGAAATGCCTGCTTACTTCCTTCGCCACAACTTCGCCACTGATAAGGCTGGGAGGAACACCCGGACCCGGTACCGTAAGCTGGCCGGTATAAAACAAGTTACGAACCTTTTTGCTACGGCAGGCTGGTTTTAAAACAGCTGTTTGCAGCAAAGTGTTCGCTAAACCATATGCATTTCCTTTAAAAGCATGATAATCGCTCACAAAATCGCTCACAGAAAATGATTTTTTGTAGACAATAGCCTCTTTTACAGACTGCCCGGTCCGTTTTTCAAATCGTTCCAGTATCTGATCAAAATAGCGATCCCGTATTTCTTCCGTATCACCCTGCAAACCTGCCGCAACCGGAATCAGAAAAAACAGGTTCTCATGACCGGCCGGCGCCCCTGAAGGGTCGGTTGCCGTGGTGGCACTTACATAAAATAACGGATCCGCAGGCCATTGAGGCTCGCTGTAAATCTCCTTTCCGTGTTTCCCGAAATCTGTATCGAAAAACAATGAATGATGAAGGACATTCGACAGCTTTTTATTTAATCCAACGTAATACAAAAGACAAGAGGGAGCCATTACCCGCTTGCTCCAGTAACTATCGGAATAACTGCGGTAAGCGGGTTCGAGTAAACTGGTTTCTGTATGGTGATAATCGGCCCCACTGATGACAACATCGGCCGTGTATATTCCCTTTTTTGTGTGTACAGATGATACTTTGCCCGAGCTTACTTCCAGCTTTTCCACCTCTGCATCAAACTGAAACTCCACTCCCAACTCTGCTGCAAGCTGGTACATACCTTCCACAATTTTATACATTCCGCCAACAGGATACCAGGTACCAAGCTGAATATCGGCATAATTCATAAGGCTGTACAAAGCAGGTATATTCTGCGGTAGTGCTCCCAGGAACAAAACCGGAAATTCCATAAGCTCACGCAGCATAGGATTTTTGAAATGCTTGCGTACATGTTCGCTCATAGAGGTAAATACATCCAGCTTCAATACACCGCTGACAAGATCTTTATCAAGGAATTCCGTAAGCGATTGACCGGGTTTGAACACCAGCTTATTAATACCAACCTGGTACTTATAAGCGGCTTCATTCATAAACTTCTCTAATTGACGGCCGCTGCCGGGTTCAATAGAATCGAACAATTGTTTTAGTGCCTCAAAATTGGCGGGAATATCCATATCCCGTTCTCTGAAATAGATGCGGTAGGAAGGATCAAGGCGTTTCAGTTGATAATAATCTGAAACCTTCTTACCAAACTGATGAAAATATCTTTCAAAGATATCGGGCATCCAGTACCAACTGGGGCCCATATCGAATGTAAAACCATTTACCTCCATTTTGCGTGCCCTGCCGCCAGGTATGGGATGTTTTTCCAGCAAAGTCACCTTCCATCCATCCCGGGCCAGGAATGAAGCTGCAGCCAGGCCTGCGAATCCGCTACCTATTACAATTGCTTTTTGCACCGTTTGTATCCGTTTATTAGTTTCTGCTGATTTGTTCTTTCAGCAATTTACGGGCGAAATGAATACGACTCTTAATTGTGCCAAGTGGCTCATTCAGCATTTCTGCAATTTCATGGTATTTGAATCCTTCGAAATAAAGCATGAACGGCTTCTTAAAAATATCGGGGAGTTGATAAACGGCATTCTGAATTTCCTTCATCTTCATCGAACTTTCAGCGCTGTTGGTAACAACTGCCTGCTGATAGTTGATGAAATAATCATTGGGAGTAGAATCAAATATTGTGTTCTGTTTCACCTTGCGCCGGTAATTATTAATAAATATGTTGCGCATAATTGTGTAGAGCCATGCTTTAATATTTGTACCAACGTTGTACTTTTCTTTATTGGCAATGGCCCGGTACAGGGTTTCCTGCAACAAGTCTTTTGCCGTTTCATTGTCTCTCGTAAGTGTAAAAGCAAACGGCTTGAGAAAGTCGGTATTGCTAACCAGCAGTTGATTGAACTCCACGTTGGACATACAATATTTGTTTAATTGTTTATAGGTCAAATTTAAACACTTATAATCCAAACTAACAAGCTTTTTGTTTAATATTTTTTTAAAATCATAAAACAAAGGAAAACCTATAGCTATAAAAAATCCCGCCTTTCGGGCGGGATATTCTTAACTATCTTACTATCAGCTACTTCTACTTGAACGTAGATATAAACTCGGTTACTTCCTGCAGGGACTTCAGAAAACGGATATTGCCACTGGGTATCTTTTTTTCAAACGACTGTGTGAGCAGACCCGATACAAGCACCGGGCAGTCAGTAATTCGGTTCTTCAGTTGAAGCAGGAATTTATCGAAGTTAAACTCCTTCATGACTGTGGTGAGATGGGTGTACACATAATCGGGCTTCTTCAGCTGCACTACAAATTCAAGGTCACTCATGGGCACATTTGCACCCAAATAAATTGTTTTTACGCCCCTGCTTTTCAACAGGTATTGCAAGTAAAGTAACCCCAGTTCATGATGCTCGTTTTCGGGCATGAAGAGAAGTACCTTCGTGTGAAGATCAAACGGGGTAACAATATTTTCAATACCAACGATGATTTTTTGCCGGATAATATTTGTTATAAGGTGTTCCTGTGCCGGATTGACATGGTCAGTTAGCCACAGAATTCCAATGCGCTCCAGGAAAGGAAATATGATTTGATTAATCGTCTTTTCAATGCCCCGTGATTGAATGAAGCCATCCAGTACATGCTCAAAATCCTCAATATTGAGGTCAATCATATGCTGAATGAGATCATTTACGATGCGTTCCTGCTGCGCTTGCTGGCTGGTAAGTGTTACCAATTTAGCACGCAGTTCCTCATTGCTCATACGATTTATATGAGAAATTTTATACCCGTACTTATTCAGCAACGAAATATTCAGGAGCGTTTTTAACTCCTGGCTGCTGTAGTAGCGGATATTAGTGGCTGTACGCTGTGGCCTCAAGAACGAATACCGTTGCTCCCAAATACGTATGGTATGGGCCTTAATACCGCTTAAATTCTCCAGATCTTTGATGGTGAACTTGTTCATACTGTAACTATTTACAAGTGTTGCACGAAAAAGTTCTCAAATTTATAAATTTTAACCACTTGATATTTATTGATTTAGAAAAAAGAATGCCCAAAAGATTAAACAAAACAGAAGAAAGGGAACTTATTGCAGCTTTAACTGGTGTTGAAAGATAGCTGAAAGAGCAGCGGCTTGTGAAGAGATTGATAAATGAAGTTGAATATAACTGGCTCCTAAATTGCCTTGTTGAGCTCTGAGTTCGGGGTCCAAAGCCAGTTTATGCACCGAGTTGGCCAGTTCTTCGGCTGTTGAAGCAGTAAAGCCAACCCCTGCTTTCTGGAAAAGTTCCGGAATTCCTCCCACGGGTGTAGCCACAACCGGCTTGCCCGCACCCATTGCCTCAAGTATGGAAACAGGGGTTCCTTCGTTTAAAGAAGTGAGTACCAAGATGTCAATACCTGTTAAAACTGCGCCCATATTCGTTTGCCAGGATGTAAAGGTAAAATCGGCCGGGGCCTCGGTTTGGGAGCTGCGCAGGGAAGAGCCGCTTTGCCGGACAAGTTCCAACAACCTACCTTTTTCTTCTCCATCACCCACAATAAAGAATCGGTACTTCTTTGCAAGCTGTTTGGTAAGCAGTTGTAATGCCATTTGAAGAAACAGGCGATGCTGTTTTACCGGCACCAAACGTCCAACAATGGCCACAGCCATTTCATCTTCTTCCAATTGCCATTGCGAACGGAATTGAGATCGTGAAGTACCGTCTTTGTCCTCCAGTTGCTCCCATTCCACACCCAACCGGTTGAGAACAATTTTCTCAGCCGGAGCAATGCGGTAGGTAATTTCTAACTCCGTCTTCAACTTCTGGTTAATAGCCAGCAATAAACTGGTTCGCTTTGCCAGCCAGCGTTCGAGCCAAATGATGGCACCTGAAACCGGCTTCGAAAAATACGAATGAAACACATGTCCATGGTAAGTATGAACAATCACCTGCACACCAGCCTGCCAGGCAGCGAGGCGCCCCAATGCACCGGGTTTTGATCCATGCGTGTGTACAATATGAGGCTTGAAGGAGCGTATGATCTTCCGGAGTTTATAATATGTTTTTACATCCTGCAACGGGAGTACTTCCCTTCGGATTTCTTCCAGAAATTCAACCCGGAAGCCATCACTACTTGACAATAAATGTTCTGCCGAATGTTCGCCTGCGCCTGGCTTGCCGGCAACAAGCAATATTTCATAGTCAAGACTCAGGCGGGCGGCTAAAGCCAGCGTATTGGCAGCAGGGCCGCCTATAGAAAGGCGATTGAGAATGATTAAGAGCCTGGGTTTCAAAAAAATCAGAGTAAAGGGTTGAGCAGTTTGCCCGATTGCAAAATGGAATTCACTTCTGTGATGAGGGAGGGGGTATACAAGGCTTCCAGATGCCGTTGGTGGTGAAGATCGGTCCCAATAAGATCAACCAACCCCTGTTGTACCAGGTAGCGGGCTGCTTCCTGAACCGACTTGCCATAATAGCCCAGCAACGAAAGCATATTGATCTGCAGCAGACAGCCCTGATCTTTAAAGCGATGATATACTTCCTTTTGTTGATGATAATAGGCATACCGCTCGGGGTGGGCCAGTACCGGCTGATAGCCACTGGTAACGAGGTTAAAGATCACGTGATTCAATTCACGGGGCGGACTTATAAATGAAATTTCAACCAGAACCATTTTCTGATGCAGGGTTAACAGCGGCTCCCCTTTTTCCAGAAGTTCAGGAAACAGATCGTCAATAAAATATTCAGCTGCGGGCACAATCTCAACCTGCAACTCCTCCTGCTGTAAGTGTTGCATCAGCAAGGCGTGAGCGTTGAGGATGGTTTCCCGGTTATTGGGATATAAATCGGGGTAGATATGCGGTGTGGTAATGAAGCGGGAATAGCCCAGTTTCATCAAGCCCCGGATCAGTTCAATGGACGTTTCGGGATCAGGTGCTCCATCATCAATGCCCGGGAGTAAATGTGAGTGCATATCTGTTTTTATTCCAGATAAGCATCCTTCAAATTCAAACGGCGCAGTTTTCTTTTTTAAGAACCCAAACATATCAGAATGGCAAAGATTGTACCTCCTGGTATACTTTCTGAATTCCCTCCCGCAGGGTAATGGCGGCCTTCCAGCCCAATGCATTAAGCTTAGCGCTGTCCATCAGCTTCCGTGGAGTTCCATCGGGTTTTTCGGTATTGAATTTCAACTTACCTGCATATCCTGTTATGTCTTTTATCAGTTCGGCCAGCTCTCTGATAGACACATCGCTTCCAACACCTACATTGATCCATCCGGCTTCATTAAATTCCTGCATCAGGAAAAAGCAGGCATCTGCCAGATCATCTACGTGCAGAAACTCACGGCGTGGCGTACCCGTACCCCATATTTCAACAAAAGGTTGCTGTGTGCGTTTGGCCACAATCATTTTCCGGAGTAACGCCGGAAGTACATGTGAATTCTGTAAATCGTAGTTATCATTGGGTCCGTAAAGGTTGGTGGGCATCGCCGAAATAAAATTACAGCCGTACTGGCTTCGGTATGCATCGCACATCTTCAGCCCCGCAATTTTGGCAATGGCATAGGGTTCGTTGGTTGGCTCCAACGCCCCAGTAAGCAAGGACTCTTCCCTGATTGGTTGCTCTGCAAATTTGGGATAGATGCAAGATGATCCCAGAAACAACAGCTTTGTTACCTTATTCTTATACGATCCATGAATAATGTTATTCTGGATCATGAGATTATCGTACAAAAAATCTGCTCTGTAAGTATTGTTTGCAACAATACCCCCCACTTTTGCAGCCGCCAGAAACACGTAATCAGGCTTATGATCCTTAAAAAACTTATCAACCGCTTCCTGGTTTCGTAAGTCCAGCTCTGCAGAGGTACGCAGGAGCAGGTTTTCAAATCCTTCCTGTTGCAACTTCCGCACAATGGCTGAACCTACCATGCCTCTGTGACCTGCCACATATACTTTCGCTTGTCTTTCCATTTTACTCGTATTGATTTTTCACCTGGAAACCACTGTCTCTCAGCAGTTTTTCTTTGGCAAACAATTCCTTATCTGCATGCACCATTTCCTTCACCAGTGCAGCCAGGTTGTACTTGGGTTCCCACCCCAGTTTTGTTTTTGATTTTGTGGGATCACCAATGAGCAGATCCACCTCTGTTGGGCGGTAGTAACGGGGATCAACTGCCACTACAACTGTACCGGCAGGGATTGGATGTACTCCTGCATCACAGGAAACAACCACACCCACTTCCTCTTCATTCTTGCCTTTAAACTCCAGTTCTATACCAGCTTCACGAAATGCCATTTTCACAAACTCACGCACTTCGGTTGTTATTCCAGTAGCAATCACGTAATCTTCTGCTACATCCTGCTGCAGAATCAACCACATTGCTTCTACATAGTCTTTGGCATGACCCCAGTCACGCTGGGCATTCATATTCCCCAGCCAGAGTTTATCCTGCAGGCCCATAGAAATTTTCGCAGCGGCTCTTGTAATTTTTCTTGTAACAAACGTTTCTCCACGTAATGGCGACTCGTGGTTAAAAAGAATACCATTAGAGGCAAACATATTATATGCTTCCCGGTAGTTTACAGTAATCCAGTAAGCGTACAGTTTTGCCACACCGTAGGGAGAACGGGGATAGAACGGTGTTTTTTCAGACTGAGGAACCTCTTGTACCAAACCGTACAACTCAGATGTGGAAGCCTGGTAAATTCTTGTTTTTTCAGTGAGACCCAAGAGGCGTACTGCCTCCAGAATCCGTAATGTTCCTATGCCATCGGCATTGGCAACATACTCAGGAGTATCAAAACTTACTTTGACATGACTCATGGCGCCGAGATTATAAATTTCATCGGGCTGCACTTCCTGAACAATACGGATGAGGTTGGTACTGTCGGTCAAATCACCGTAGTGTAATACAAAATGCCGGTTATTGACATGCGGATCTTCATAGATATGATCAATCCGGTCGGTATTAAACAAAGAACTCCGCCTCTTAATGCCGTGTACTTCATAGCCCTTTTTCAACAGCAATTCAGAGAGATAGGCTCCATCCTGTCCGGTTACACCGGTAAGTAATGCTTTTTTCATGTTTTGTTGGGTTATTTATGACAGCTGCACTTGTTTTACAACTGCCTGTTTCCTGTGTGATTATTTGTTTTTTTTCTCCAAAATTCCTGCACTTTAATAAAATAACGGGCATATAAATGCAGATAACTGGAGGAGATTTTATGTTCCTTCAAAATTTGTTTCAGTTCACGGTTGATTTTTATGGTACTGCTGAGTCCCCTGGTACTCTTTCCACCCATATTCATTTTAACCAGCATCCGGGGTATATAGGCCGATTTGAGCTGGTGGGTCTTAAGAAACCGCAATAATAAGTCAAAATCTGCAGCTATATCCATATCTGTGCGATAAACGCCATGCTGTTCAAAATATTTTCTGTAGCAAAAAAACGTAGGATGGGCGGGCATGATGCCGTACCGGAACATCCGTTTGTGAAAGATAGAGGATGAAAAATAACGCACCAGTTTATCCGGCTGGTCTTCCTGTACAAAACCCACATCGCCGTAAACACAATCCAACTGTGGGTGAGCCGCTAATGCCGAAGCCACTTCTTCTAACACCCGTTCGTTGGCAAATTCATCATCGGCATGCAGAATTCCCACCACATCGCCTGTAGCCAGGCGGATGCCCTTGTTCAGCGCATCGTACATCCCCTTATCCTTTTCAGACAAAACAACAGCTACCCTTTCCTTATAGGATTGTACCACCTCGGCGGTACCGTCTGTAGAGGCACCGTCAATGATGAGATATTCAACGTTTGGATAAGTTTGGCTCAGTACCGAAGTAATGGCCCGTTCAATAGTAGCTGCCCGGTTGTAAACGACGGTGATAATGGAAATTTTCATACTTCTTCAACAACCCGTTCCTTTATGGCCTGAGCCGGATTGCCGGAATAGATTTGCCAGGCGTCTAAGTCTTTTGTAGCCACCGATCCTACTGTTAGTACGGAATGAGAACAACAGGTAACGCCCGGACAAACAACTGCTTTTGCACCAATCCAAACACCCTCCTCCAATATAATTGGTTTGGTGATGAGATCGAATGAAGGAGATTTAAAATTATGATTGCCGGTAAGCAGAAAAGCGTCCTGCGAAAGACATACATGATTGCCGATTGTTACTAGTGCCAGATTATCAATCCAAACTTTTTCACCAATCCAAACATGATCTCCCACTGTAAGCTTCCAGGGGTATTTGATGTTAACAGAAGGCTTGATGACAACACCTTCTCCAATTGCTGCACCAAACAAGCGTAACAACAACACTCTGAAGCCCGATGAGGGATTCCAGGCACATTGCACAAAAACGGCATTGACCAGGAACCAACAGCTACGAACAAAAAACGAACGTCCCGTAACAAACGATGAATTGTTATAGAGAGATAAATCAGTTGTTTTTTTCATTGTGTAAACAATTGCTGATATGCTTCTTTCACCTTTTGGTATTGAAACCGTTGTTGAGCGTAAGCAATGGCACCCTGCACCTGTTCTTCAAATGCAGCGGCATCCATAACAACAAATTTATTAATTGCAGATGGAAGTAATGTATTGATTTCTCTATGCGTTACAGTATATCCAGCCTTGTGATGCTGCAGCTCATGAAAAGGAGTTGTATCGGTGGTAATGACGGGTTTCCCTGCACTCAGCGCTTCAACCAGTGCATGGCCGAAATTTTCACTTTCGCTGGGCATCAGAAACACATGAAACAGATTCATGGCCTTTTGAACATCAGCAGGATTCAACGGTCCCCGATAGTCAACTTTAATGTGAGCTGGCAACCGTTGTATCAACTCTTTACAAGTTGCCCAATACGGTTCATCCTTGACCGGTCCGAAAACATACCAGGTTACCGGATATTGAATAGACGTTAACGCCTCCAGCACTTTCAAATGATTTTTCATGGGGCTGATGAGTGCAATCGTGCCCAGCATGAGCTCACCCGGTTGCTTGGGAGGATGTGAGGCGGGAGACAACAGATTGGGAAAGTTTTCAGCTATGCCAATTTTGAGCTGATTGCCGAACTGTCGCTGCATGGAAACGGCCTCCGCTTCATCTGTAGCGTGCCAGGTGACACGTTTTGACCATCCCAGCAATTTGAAAATAAAAAGATATAGTTTCTTTTTCAGCGCTTTTTGCTCCAAAGCACCCTGTAACAACATTCCCCGGGCAGAAAGTACTACCCGGCAGGAAGGATGCCTGTTTGCATAGCTGATGGAAGCACGCAGCGGAAGAATGTTATACCACAACGAATAAATACCATTAATGAAAACGATGTGCGGTTGCACTTCGCTGATCAATTGCTTCAATTGTGTTGCAGTACGGTTAGCCGGAGTTTGGTAGTACACCTTTGCTTTTTGCTCCCAGGTGTTCCATTCATCGGGTCGTATACCGCTGAGTGTTGCTGTACTGCTCATTTCATGCGACTTACAAACCACATAGCATTCGTACTCCCGGCTCATGGCACGCACAAAGTTGACGAGTGATTGAACCGGTCCGCCTGCCTGGTAAGCCGGGTAAAAATGATCGTAAAAGATGAGGATACGTGGTAAGGAGATCATCAGAGTTTCAGGCGCAGGAAGCGATCGGCAGCCCAGTAGCAGAATGCCATGAATAATAAACTCTTTAATAAAGAATTTACCGTCATTAATATATCGGTTTCTATTTGTATTGAATTGATAAACAAAATCGGAAACCACAAAACGATTGTAGGTCTCATTATTGCTTTCCGGGAAAGAAAGAAAATAACCACGTTGAAAAATAAACCATAAATGAACATAAAAATTATCCCTTCAGTTTCTCCAAAATTGGCATAGGCCTCTCCAAACGGGCTTACATTCATACTGTAACCTTCAATGATCAACCCGGTAAATTGTTCCATATTAAGTTTACCACCTGCTATGGGTTTTTCAGGCCATAACACACGTGGCACAAAAGAAGCGGCCAATGATGTTGCGATTGTTTCTCCCCCATAAAAAGGCACCCTGTTGGGCACATAGTCCAGCACTTTACCAACAATCATGCCCTGGTTAAAACGTACCACTATCGGAAAAATCTCATATTTATCTGAATAGACAAATGGATTTTGCAATCTTTCAACAACAAGATTCAAAAATGTAGACGACTTGGACTCTACTTCATGTGCCACCCATGTTTCTCTACGAAATTCAGATTTAATGGACTGCATAAGAAGAACGAACACAAAACCCAAAGCAGACAACCCGATTTTTTTACGCAATGAATAATTTCTGCCAAGAGCAAGCAATAAAAAGGCCAGAAGCAGCGTATATACCAACTCGCCAAACATTCCCGTAGCAATAGTTTGTGCAAACAAAATAACAACCCCGCCTCCTACATACAGATACTTGTTCTTAAACTCTGAAAAAAGTATATAAAAAATTCCAACAAAAAAAAGCTTGTTAATCAGATACATTAGATACCCCAGTTCTCCTGGCGCAAACACTTGCAATATACCGGCAACCAATCCAATAATAATGAGCAAAAGGCCCGCACTTCCCTTTCCCTGCAGATACTCTTTTGAAGACTTTAAAAACCGTGAATAATTGATTTCCGTTTTGAAAAATCGGTCCAGCGGTAACTTCATTCCAACTATCATCATAATGATCGCCGGCAACATGAATCCATAATACCTTTCTTCCGAAACAGTCATATCATACCGCAATGCAATTGTGAAATAATCATCATTAAATTCACGGTAAATTACCATTGGCATGATAAGACATTGAAACAATGTAAACAAGATCGGGATATCGAGTACATTGTACGATTTACCAATTGAATCAATAAAGTTGAAAATAAAATATGCTGAAAGAAAAATTGATACAGTTTCGTATAATGAAGTGTCCATGAGAAGGAAACAAACAAGTGTTGTTACCACCGAAATCACGTATACGAATAATTTATTCAGCGACATAGTACTTCTTCAATTCTTTGTGCAGCAGTACTAAAACTCCACTGCTCAATCAGTTCTTTACTTTTAAAACCCATTTCAACCTTCAATGAAGGTTGTTCAACAAAACTCTGAAGTATACTGGCTAATTGTTGCTTGTTGCCAGCTTCAAACACATACCCATTATCTTTTACCAGATCGGAAGCACACCCACACCGGTCACTCACTACAACTGCCCTGCCACTAGCCATTGCCTCATTCACCGCCAAACCCCAAGTTTCACCCGGGCCTGAAGATGGTAACACAAAAACATCAGCTACACGGTAAATCAAAGGCATTTGATTTTGATTTTGAAACGGTAGAAAAACAATTCCTTTTTTATCCTGAACTTTCTTTTTCAACTCTTGTTCAAGTTCTCCATTACCGGCAATTATTAAACCGGCATTTTCTTGGCTGAGATTAAGAAATGCGTCAATCAAGAGAGAAGGATTCTTTTTCGATTCCAGTTTCCCGGCAAATAAAAAAACACAATCTGCTTCTTTAAAACCAAGTTCCTTACGCCATGCACTTACCTTTACCTGGTCTTCATGACTTATTCTTCCAAAGCGATTATTATCTATTGCATGAGGCACCCAATACAATTGATGATCCTTCAGTCCGTGCTTCAAAAAATAATTCCTGTTATCAGAGCCGGCATATAATGCCTTATCAACAAATAAGTAAATACTTCGCAGAAACAAACGCCTGATCATCTTTTTGACCGGATGTACTTGCGTTTCATCCAATAAAGTAGAATCTCCTCTGAAATAAACCGGAACTTTTCCATGAAAATACCACATTAATTTCAGGTGACTCCAAAAAGACCAGCCATATACCAGTAAGACATCGGGTGAAAATTCTTTTATATCCTTTATTAAGGAAGGATTGACGATGCCTCGGAAACGATGCGATCCTGGTTGAGAAGATGTATTCCTTACAAAGGAATACGTATACCCATCCAAAAGAGGAATATCCCATTTTCTGTGAATTCCAAAACCCGGATCATAAAGCTCCCCATTCTGTGACTGTTCCCACGTATAAAAGACCTTACTCTCAATCATATTCCGTTCATGTAATAAACGAAATAAAGGTGCATTGTACTGAATGGGATGGTGTATTGACCCCCTAAATGACTGGACAGAATTGTAAAAACAATTAAGTCAGTAAATTTAGGAAACATGTCAAAAACAAGAAGGAGTTTCTCGGCTTCGGAGAAACTGTCAATCATCAATGAAGCGGATCAGTATGGCGTAAGTGTAAC